>NZ_JBBOCT010000001.1:1373288-2746577 GCF_038002605.1 Bacillus sp. FSL K6-3431 | reverse complement strand
TTGAATGAGAATGAAGTGCAGAAAGAGCAGGTGTTTCCGAAGATTCATATTGGAAAAGCAGAGCCGATGGAGAGGACAGAATTGTTTCAGATGGTCGAAAATCTACGATCTGTTGAACTTGAAGAGATGAAAGAACAATTAATTAACGCAGCCAATATCAAAAATTCAAAGGAGTTAGTTGCAAAAAGTAGCTAACTCCTTTGAATTCCTTATAGTATTAAAAATATATTTTACATTTTTTTGGAGGTCATTATAGTGAAAACAGTAAAAAAAGCAATTATCCCAGCAGCGGGTCTAGGGACTCGGTTTTTGCCAGCAACAAAGGCAATGCCGAAGGAAATGCTGCCAATAGTAGATAAACCGACAATTCAATATATAGTAGAAGAGGCAATTGCCTCTGGAATTGAAGACATTATTATTGTCACAGGCAAAGGAAAACGTGCGATTGAAGATCATTTCGATAATAATTTTGAATTGGAAGATAATCTTGTGAAAAAGGAAAAGTTTGACTTGCTTGATAAAGTGAACCAATCCTCGAAAGTAGATATTCATTATATTCGTCAAAAAGATCCAAAAGGTCTAGGCCATGCAGTGTGGTGTGCACGTAAGTTTATTGGCGACGAACCATTTGCTGTACTTTTAGGGGATGATATTGTCCAAGCGGAAACTCCCGGTCTCAGACAATTGATTCAACAATATGAAGAGACGCAAAGTTCGGTTGTTGGAGTACAACAAGTCCCAGAAGAAGAAACACATCGTTACGGGATTGTTGACCCAGGTACAATTGAAGGTCGCCGTTATGAAGTAAATAATTTTGTGGAAAAGCCCCAAAAAGGAACTGCTCCTTCTAATCTTGCAATTATGGGGCGATATATACTAACACCGGAAATATTCACCTTTTTAGATAAACAAGAAATAGGTGCGGGGGGCGAGATTCAACTTACAGATGCAATCCAGAAGTTGAATGAGTTACAAAAGGTATATGCCTATGATTTTGAAGGAAAAAGGTATGATGTTGGGGAGAAATTAGGGTTTATAAAAACAACAATTGAGATGGCATTGCAGGATGATGAATTGCGAGAAGAGTTACTTACTTTTCTTGAGGAAGTTAAGGAGAAAAGTGGAGTAGTCTTGTAAATAGTTTAGACCTCTGTTCATATTATTGGCCTTATAATATTGAACAGAGGGTTTATTTTGTTATTTACGATTGGAATATACAGTGTTGTAGTTAATAGCTAAATGTATGACAAAATAATCTTTTAAAAATAGTAAGTATTTAGTTTGTTAGTAGTTAGTTGGACAGGACGAAGATAATTCCAATTAAGTACTAACAAAATAAATAACGATCAAGGAGTGTGACGAATATGTATTTAAAGATGAAAAGATTAATAGATATTATTCTTTCTTTAATTGGACTTGTTGTGTTATCACCTATATTATTAATTTTAATCTTGGCTATTAAAATGGATTCAAAAGGTCCAGTGTTATTTAAACAAAAAAGGATTGGCATTAATAAAACACATTTTAATATATTGAAATTTCGTACTATGAGAATAGATACGCCAAAGGATACTCCCACTCATTTATTAGATAATCCCGATCAGTATATCACAAAGATGGGCAAGTTTTTGAGAAAAACTTCATTAGATGAGCTTCCTCAAATTTGGAATATATTTGTTGGACAGATGAGTATTATTGGTCCAAGACCGGCATTGTGGAACCAGTACGATCTGATAGCAGAACGTGATGTATATGGTGCTAATGATATACCGCCAGGGCTTACTGGGTGGGCACAGATTAATGGCAGAGACGAGCTACCTATAAAAGTGAAGTCCAAACTGGATGGTGAGTATGTAGAGAAGATAAGCTTCAGTATGGATATAAAGTGTTTCTTCGGAACTATAGTGAGTGTTGTTAAGAGGGATGGAGTCGTTGAAGGCGGGACTGGTAGAAAGAAAGAAGTGACTAGTAGTAAGGGGTCAATATCAAGATGAAAAAAATACTGATAACCGGTTCCAATAGTTATGTTGGTAGAAGTCTAGAAAAATGGCTGGGAAATGATTCAGGAAAGTATTTAATAGATTTCATTAGTTTAAGAAATGACTCTTGGAGAGAAAAGGATTTCTCGGAATATGATGTTGTGTTTCATGCAGCTGGAATAGCGCACGTCTCATCAGATCCTAAAATGGAAGAAATATATTATAATGTGAACTGTGATCTTACAATAGAGACTGCTAAAAAGGCAAAGGCAGATGGCGTTAAGCAGTTTATTTTTATGAGCAGTATTATTGTCTATGGAGATAGCAATGGTAAGAAAATAGTCATTGATGAAAATACTATACCTATGCCAAGTAACTTTTATGGTAATAGCAAGCTACAAGCAGAAAAAGGTCTAAAGCCTTTAGGTAGCGATAACTTCAAGGTAGCTATTCTCAGACCACCTATGATTTACGGGAAAGGATCTAAAGGCAATTATCCAAAGTTGGCAAAAGTAGCTCAAAAACTCCCTTTTTTTCCCGACATTGATAATCAGCGTAGTATGCTCCATATAGATAATCTTTGTGAGTTCATAAGGTTCATAATTGAGAACGAAGAGAGTGGGTTGTACTTTCCACAAAATAGAGAGTACGTTAAGACAAGTGAAATGGTAAGGTTGATAGCTAAGGCGCGTGGGAGGAGGATCAAACTAGTAAAGGTATTCAATCCAATATTGAAATTGATGAGCTTAAAGATAGGCATAATTAATAAGGTATTTGGTAATTTAGTTTATGAGAAGAGAATGAGCACTTATAAGGAGAATTATCAAATTAGGGATTTGGGAGAGTCAATTATGCAGACAGAAAAAGATATTATAGAAAATAATAATATAGATATATTATTGATGAGTGATAACAGCTTGGAAACTGTAGGAGGAGAGCAGGAATCAACTAAAATAATTATTCAAGGAATAAAGGAACTTTTTACAGTTGGAGTTATACAACCAGGTGAGATAAAAAGGCCTTTGTTTGGTGCTGAATATTATCAGCTCACCTTACACACTAGAATTAAGCATTTAATAAAGCAACCAATATCTTTTTTGAAATATATCTTGAAGGTTAGAAAAGTAGTCAATAATAAAACCCCACAAGTAATTCATACTCAGGCACAAGTAAGTTTTTTTATTATCGCTTTATTGAGTAAGTTTAGACTAATTTCCAAAAATACAAGTATTATACACACAGAAAGAGGATTATACACAAAGTATAATAGATTGATCAAGCAAGTTTTTCACTTTTTTATAAAAGAACTTGATGTTCTAGTAACAACTACTGAGTTTAATATGAAGTATTGGAAAGATGCTATTCATAGTAGAGGAGTGAATTTAGATTTTAAAGTAATTGAAAATACTGCTGGAGAATTATTTGAAATTTATGACAAAAGCCTTGAAAAATCAGGTTCGGATAATTTAGTAATTGGCTTTGCTGGGCGTTATTGTGATTGGAAGAATTGGCCGTTAGCTGTGGAAATATGCAAGAATTTAAATGTTTTGTTAGGTGAGAAATTATATGTAAAGATGGCTGTAGGATGTTTAGACGATAAGGCCGTAAGGGATACAAAAAATATGTTTGTCAAACTAGATGGATTTTTGGGTAATCGTTTTAAAGGAGAAATAAATATTGATATGAAAGCTATGGATAAGTTTTATTATGATCTAGATGTTTTTGTCCTAACCTCTAATTATAATACTGAATCTTTTGGTAGAACTTTAGTCGAAGCAATGAGTAGAAGGACTATTGTATTGACAACTAATGCAGGTGGTTCAGTAGAGGTAGTAGGGGATAATAGAAATGTCTGTGAAACAGCAGATGAATTTATAAATCAAATATTACACTTTTTTAAAAACACTGACATTATGGAGAGTGAAAAGGAAAAAAACTATATTAGAGCTAAGCGAGTATATTCACTTAAGAATAATATAGATAAGCATATAAAAATGTATACAGATATTTTAGATTAATAAGATAATCATAAGCTGTATATTAAGCTAGGTGATCTATGCCTTTGTTTCCACAAAAACTGAATCTAACGGGCATTAGTTGAATATTAATGGGAGCATCTTTGTAGGTATTTTGATATTAGATAATGAGGTGTATCAGAATGAGAGTACTTCAAATTGCGTGTGGAGTAAGTTATACAGATATATATTACAATCTATTTTCAGCTTTAAAGCAAAAGGATATTGATTTTGAGGTTTATATTCCACAGCATAAAGGTGATTCAGTCCAAAATATAACTAAAAGTGAATTTCCTTTTTTATTTTATTCAAATAAAATAATTAGGTCTTATGATAAACTTTTGTACTTTAGTAAAATACGTAGAATGACTAAGGATGTTGAAACGAATTTCAACCTATCAAAGATATCATTAATTCATTCACATAGCCTATTTAGTGACGGTGCAGTGGCATACGAAATATTTAAAAAGTATAATATTCCTTATATAGTAGCCATAAGAGACACCGATGTTAATCAGTATTTTCGTAAAGGAATTCATTTACGAAAATTTGCCGTAAACATTTTACGTAATGCTAGTCATGTGATTTTCCTATCAAAACCATATAGAGATAAAGTGTTAAATAAATACATTCCTGATAAATACCAAAATGAAATTATGAAAAAATCAAAAATAATACCTAATGGAATTGATAACTATTGGCTCAATAATAAAAGTAGTAGTAAATCAAGAGTTGATAATAACATTCGATTAATATATGTAGGTCAAATAATAAAGAGAAAAAATATAATGAAAATAATTGAAGCTTCTAATTTACTAAAAGATAAGTATAATAAAAAAGTTAGCATAGTATTGATTGGAAAGAAAAAAGATGAGAAATATTTTAAAAAAATTTCTAGAAAGGGATCGTTTGAGTATATCCCATATTTACCTAAAGAACATTTAATATCATACTATAGAAAATCAGATGTTTTTGTAATGCCATCCAAAACTGAAACCTTTGGATTAGTATATGCCGAGGCCATGAGTCAAGGACTTCCAGTTATTTATTCCAGAGGACAAGGATTTGATGGACAATTCAATGAAGGTGAAATAGGTTACAGTGTAGAGGCTAAAAATAAACAAGATATTGCAACGAAAATTATCAGGATTTTAGACGACGTGACATTGATCAGACGTAATTGTATAGAGAGAGTAGATAAATTCAATTGGGATACAATAGCACAAGATTATCAAAACTTATATTACCAGGTATTAGATTAAAATTTAAAGGAGAAGAAACGCTAATTAATTTATTAAAATCACATGGAACTATTCCCTCCAAACACTAAAAAAATAAACTAATAAAATCAGAAAGGAGTCAATCATCAATGCAGGATGTAGATAATATTTGTTTTATTGTTCCTAATTATCCGACCCACAACGATCCAGTATATACATTTGTAAAAGAACTTGTATGTTCAATTGCGGATTTAGGCATTAGATGTACTGTTATCGCACCTCAAAGTATTACAAATTTAATTTATAAGAGAAAGAGAAGAAGACCATATTATTGGCAGGATATTAGCGATGGAAATAATAAAGTCGATATCTATCAACCTATTAGCTTATCATTTGCTGATTTTCGAATATTTGGAATGAGTCCTACTAGATTCTTCAGTGAACGTGCAATAATTAAGACTTTCGACAAAATAAATATTAGTCCAAATGTTCTATATGCTCATTTTTGGCATAGTGGTGTAACTGCCGGGATTATAGGAAAAAAGTATAATTTACCTGTTTTCGTCGCTACAGGTGAGAGTAAAATTTGGGTTAAAAACCTTTATAGAGAAAAAAAATTATATTTAAATTTGGAACAGACAAAAGGGGTAATTTCGGTATCCACCAAAAATATGCAAGAAAGTATTGATCTAAAACTTACATCTAAACAAAAAGTGGAAGTAATACCTAATTCGATAAACAATAAGTTGTTTTTTCCAATGAATAAAACAGCAGTCAGAAAAAAACTGGGATTCAATCAAGAAGATTTTATTGTGGCTTACATAGGTGCTTTTAGTCATAGAAAAGGTGTTTTGAGATTATCTGAAGCTATTGAAAAAGTTCCAGGTGTAAAATCTATATTTATAGGATCTGGTAATTTAAAAGTTGACTGCGAAGGTGTTCTCTTTTCAGGAAGATTACCTCATGACCAAATAGTAAATTATTTGAATGCAGCGGATGTTTTTGTTTTGCCTACACTTGCTGAGGGATGTTGTAATGCTATTATTGAAGCAATGGCATGTGGGTTACCGATAATATCATCAGACGCCTCATTTAACGACGATATTTTGAATGAACAAAATTCTATTAGAGTAGATAGTAGCAATACTTCTCAAATTGCCAATGCAATTAAGTATTTAAAGGATCATCCCGTTAATCGTACAGAAATGGCTAATGCTTCATTAAGGGCTGCAAAAGAATTAGAAATTAGTAACAGAGCAAACAGGATTATCGACTTTATTAACAGAATGGTGGACTAATAATGGTGTTCAGAAGTTCAAAACTTGTCTACTTAATATTCCTATTTTATTTAGGTTTATTTAGTAGTTTATTTTTTACTATTCCAGGGGCGACTTTAGTTTTAGGATTAGGGATGATAGTTTTATTACTTTTCTCGAAATTTAGCCGTGAAGAATTGGTTCAAAGTATTGTAATACCTAAGGCATTGCTATTATTAATTTCATTCGCATTTTATAGTTTACTAACCGGAAGCTTTGTTGCTACAAATACACTGCACCTTGTAGATTCTGTGTTTACCTACTTCCAAATGATTGCGCTCATCTTTTTTATTATTAATGTGTCTGCTTTAGAAAATAGTAATATATTTTTTGTTAAGTCATTTATATTATTTTCGATTATTTATATGTTATTTATGTTAATTGGGGGACATACACGGGTTGATGGAAGGCTGACTCTCGTATTCGGAGAAAATCCAAACAATGATGCTAGAATATTATTATATGGGATGGCTTGCTTGTTAATTAATATAAAACAAACGAAGCTAAGCACTTTTTTGTTGACCATAAGTTTAACAGGAATGTTTCTTTATACAATCGCTTTGACAGGTTCCAGGAAGGGTTTTTATGCTGCAATAATTTTAGCGATATTATGGCTAGTGTTTGTTTATAAAGATTATTGGAAATCCTACTCACTTAAGAATAAATTTGGGTCCGTAATTCTTCTATTAGCGATAATGTCTTTTGTTATTTTGAAATTTTGGGATGTGTTTTTAGACAGTTCGATATTTCAAAGAATGTCTGCAAAGGGAATTACAATTACGGATGATTTGGAAAGAACTACTATGTATCAAGAAGCTTTTACTTTTTTTAAAGACAATTTATTATTTGGAATTGGATTTGACCATTTTCGTTTATTAAGCTCTTTTGGAACATACAGTCATTCTACGTATGCTGAATTAATCTCGAACACTGGGCTAATTGGTACAATTATTTATTTAACAGCTTATTTGATTATTTTATATAATTTAATAAATCTTGCTATAAAAAGTAAAGGGACGACCACTTCAAAAACGGCTATTTCAAATATAATTTTATTTTTCATTATGCTAGCTTTAGGGACTGGTGTTATACATTTTTATGGAATTATAGATAATATAATGCTAGCTATTTTAATTTCATTTTATTATACGGAGAAAGAAAATATTAAAAGAAAATAACTATTTAATTTATTAATAGAGATGTTAATTGATAATATATTAAGAATATACTTTATTTGAAATATACCTTTTAAAAAAAGTCCTTTATTAATTTAAAGTACTACATTTATACCATTTTTTATTTATCAGAGTATTATCCGTTGGCTTATAAAAGTAAGAAAGTAAATTGCAATCTCTATGCCAAGATGTATATCAAAAATTATTGACTTTCAAGTCTGAAAGAGGTGTCAAATGGTTATCTTAACTAAAGTATATCATTTAATTAAAACTCCTAGTAAAATCGTTAGAATACTAGGAAATAAAAACATGTTAAATTGGCTAGCTGATAAACCATATTTAAAGTTAGTATATCGTTGCGAAACTGGAGAAAACCTTAATTTAGAGAAACCTAAGACTTTTAATGAAAAGTTGCAATGGTTAAAGCTTTATGATAGAAATTCAAAATATAATATTTATGCAGATAAGTATGATGTTAGGGCACATATCGAAGAAACAATTGGAGAGCAATATTTAATTCCTTTTATTGGTTTGTATGATAGTGTTGACGAAATCGACTGGGATGCTTTACCTAATCAATTTGTACTTAAATGTACTCATGGGTCTAGTTCAAATATTATTTGTTCAGATAAAAATACACTCAACATAGAAGATGCTAAAAAAAAGTTGCGAAAATGGATGGAAAAAAGTTGGTATTGGTTCGGGAGGGAATGGGTTTATAAAGATATAAAACCAAGAATTGTTTGCGAGAAATATATGGTTGATGAATCAGGAACAGAATTGAAGGACTACAAAATATTTTGTTTTAACGGTAAAGCAAAATTAATACAAGTTGATTTTAATCGTTATAAAGATCATAAAAGAAATTTATACACCACTGATTGGCAATATATAGATGCTAAAATTAAACGCCCCAATGATGCGTCTAAAATAATTCAACGCCCAGAAAAGCTGGAAGATATGTTAATGCTTGCAGAAAAGTTATCTGCAAACATCCCGCACGCAAGAGTGGACTTTTATTCTATTAATAATAGTATTTACTTCGGTGAAATTACTTTTTTCCATGGCTCAGGTTTTGAAAAGTTTGAGCCTGATAGTTTAGGAGATCAAATGGGTAATTGGATAAGGTTACCGAATATTAAATAAGAAATGAGGTGATTAAATGCAGATATTGATTGGTGGCGACTTAGTGCCAACGCAATCCAATTTTTCTTTATTCAAACAGGCTGATGTAAACTCTCTATTGGGTGAAGATTTATTAACTATTTGGAAAAATGCAGATTTACGACTTTTTAATTTAGAAGTTCCCCTTGTTGATAAAGAAGGTCCTATTGAAAAGTGCGGTCCTAATCTTATTGCTCCTGTTAATACTATTAATGGTATTAAGGCACTCAATCCGTCTTTGATTACTTTAGCTAATAATCATATACTAGATCAAGGGGAACTAGGTTTGAAATCTACGAAGGCCATACTTAATGAACATTCAATACCATTTGTTGGTGCTGGAGAAGATTTAAATAAAGCTAGTAAACCCTATATAATTAATAGAAATGGATTTAAAATCGGGGTTTATGCTTGTGCTGAGAATGAGTTTACGATAGCAACTGAAAATAGTTCTGGCGCAAATCCGTTTGACCCACTAGAAAGCCTAGATCAAATACAAAGGTTAAGTGAGATGTCTGATTATGTAATTGTTCTTTACCATGGGGGAAAGGAACACTATCGATATCCGTCCCCATACCTTCAAAAAGTATGCAGAAAAATAGCTAGTAAAGGCGCTGACCTAGTAATTTGTCAACATAGTCATTGTGTTGGTTGTTTTGAAAATTTTCAAGATTCTACGATTGTTTATGGACAAGGTAATTTTGTCTTTGATAGATCTGACAGTGAATTTTGGAAGACTAGTATTTTAGTTAATTTAACTCTTGGAAATAAAATAATTATAGATTATATCCCGATAATAAAAAAGGAGAACGTTATAAGGTTAGCGCATGGTAAAGACGCTGAGATAATATTAAGTCAATTTAAAATTCGTTCGAGTGAAATATGCCAAGAAGGGTTTATAGAAGAAAACTATCAAGAATATGCCGACGAAAAAATAACCGGATATCTTAGACAGTTTTCTGGACTAGGTAAATGGTTATCCAGGATAGATAGGAAGATATTTAAGGGATCACTAATAAATTTTTTATATAAGAGGAGTAATCTTTTAGCCATACAAAATTACATTGAATGTGAGGCACATCGTGAACTAATATTGAAAGGGTTAAAAGGAGAAAATAAGAATGCAAGATAAGCAATTTAATAAGAAAATTGCAAATGCTGCTAAATGGTCTTCTATTACTGAAATTATTGCAAAAATTATTGTACCAGTAACAAATATGATTTTAGCTAGAATATTAGCGCCAGAAGCATTTGGAGTTATTGCAACAATAACAATGATTATTAGTTTCGCGGATATGTTTACAGATGCTGGCTTTCAAAAATATTTAGTACAACATGAATTTAAAAGTGATAAAGAGAAGTATCTAAATGCAAATGTGGCTTTCTGGACAAACTTTGCCCTTTCGCTTTTTCTATGGGGAATAATTGCTTTATTTAATGAACAAATTTCTATAATGGTAGGAAACCCTGGACTTGGAATAGTTATTATTATAGCTTGTATTCAATTACCTTTAACCTCTTTTTCTAGTATTCAAATGGCACTGTTTAGACGTGAATTTGATTTTAAAACCCTTTTTATTGTTAGGGTTATCTCTATAATGATTCCTTTTCTAGTGACAATTCCTTTAGCTTTACTAGGTTTCAGTTATTGGTCGTTAATTATAGGTATGATTTGCATGCAGCTTTTTAATGCTTTAATCCTTACCCTTAAGTCAAAATGGAAACCAAAATTATTTTATAATGTTAAAATACTAAAAGAAATGTTATCATTTAGTATTTGGTCATTAGTAGAGGCAGTTTCTATTTGGCTTACTGCGTGGGTTGATGCATTTATCATCGGTTATTATTTAAATGAATATTACTTAGGGATATATAAAACATCTACAATAATGGTTAATTCATTATTAGCCCTCATTACTGGAGCTACAGTCCCAGTGCTATTTTCCGCATTATCAAGATTGCAAAATGATGAAAGTAAGTTTAAAAGTTTGTTTTTTAAATTTCAACGACTTGTTTCGGTATTCGTCTTTCCGTTAGGCGTTGGTATTTTTTTATTTAGTGATTTAGCGACACAAGTAATGTTAGGTAGCCAATGGGGAGAAGCTAGTGGTGTTATCGGGATATGGGCTTTAACTAGTGCGATTATGATTGTTTTCGGCCATTATTGTAGTGAAGTATATCGTGCAAAAGGAAAACCTAAGTTATCCTTTTTTGCACAAGTGTTGCATCTAATAGTGTTAGTTCCAACATGCCTAATAGCTGCAAAATCTGGATTTTGGCCTCTAGTATATGCTAGATCATTGATCAGAATCCAGTTCGTTGTGGTTCATTTATTAATAATGAAAGCTATAATCAAAGTTTCAATAGTAAATACGTTTAAAAATGTATTTCCAGCAGGGATTTCCGCAGTTGCAATGGGTTTACTAGGTTATTTGTCAAAAGAAGTAAGTGATAGTTTATTATGGAGTATATTATCAATTGTTTCATGTATAGTGTTTTACTTTACTATACTATTCAAGTTTCCTAAAATGAGGAAAGAGATATTCGAAATTGGTATAAAGCTAATACCTAATAAATTTTTAAAAAATAACAGATAACTGTAGAGGTAGGACCATAAATAATTTATTCTTAGATAGCAAATTTATTTTATAAAAAATGGGTTGTATTAATTTAAATTATACAATCTTAACTTTCTAGGTGAGGTGCAAATATGTATAAAATAGCAGTAGCAGGAACAGGATACGTCGGCTTAGTAGCAGGTGTATGTTTTGCAGAAATGGGCCATCAAGTGGCCTGTGTTGATATTGATGAAAATAAAGTGAACGTAATGAAGTCCGGGGTTTCTCCAATTTATGAAGCTGGCTTGGAAGACTTGATGCAGAAGAATTATGCAGTTGGAAGAATTGATTATACAACAGATTATAAATCTGCTTACAAGGATGCGGATGCAATTTTTATAGGTGTAGGTACTCCGGAGCAAGCAGATGGTTCTGCAAATCTTTCGTATATAGCAACTGTTGCAAGGCAAATTGCCGAAACGATAGAAAAAGATTGTCTTATCGTTGTAAAATCAACAGTCCCAGTTGGAACGAATGATAAAGTTGAGCAGTTTATTCATGACTTTTTAGTTCATGATGTGAAAGTGGAAGTAGCATCAAATCCGGAGTTTTTGGCACAAGGTTCTGCTGTTCAAGGTACGCTACATGCGGATAGGATTATTATTGGAACAGAAAGTAAATGGGCGGAAGAGCGTTTGATGAAGGTTTATGAACCGTTTCGTTTACCAATTGTTTCAGTAAATAGAAGATCTGCAGAAATGATTAAGTATGCATCTAATGACTTCCTTGCCCTTAAAATTTCCTATATGAATGATATTGCAAATCTTTGTGAACTGGTCGGTGCGGATATTCAAGATGTTGCAAGAGGGATGAGTTTTGATGAGCGAATCGGCAATAAGTTTTTAAATGCGGGAATTGGTTTCGGTGGTTCATGTTTCCCTAAGGATACAAAAGCGTTGGAAAATCTGGCAAGACAGAATGGTTATGAGCTTAAAACTGTTAAGGCTGCCATTGATGTGAATAATGACCAAAAAACGATGTTGTATAAAAAGGCAAGCAAAAGACTAATTACATTTAACGGACTTAAGGTAGCTGTTTTAGGGTTGACCTTTAAACCAGGAACAGATGATTTGAGAGAAGCCGCATCCCTTGTAAATGTCCCATTATTATTAGAGCAAGGTGCTAATATATTTGCCTTTGACCCTGTTGGAGAGGAAAACTTTGCTAAAGTATATCCAGAAGGCGAGAATGGCAAGGGGAGCATTACTTATGCTGCTAATGTTGAAGATGCATTAGAAGGAGCGAATGTCTGCTTTATCTTTACTGAATGGGGAGAAGTAAAAGCAGCTGTGCCATCAACTTATAAACAGTTGATGCAAACTCCTTTAGTATATGATGGAAGAAATGTCTATGATGTAAATGATATGAAACAAGCAGGGGTAGAATATCACTCGATTGGAAGACAACCAGCGCCTAGGGCAACTTTAAAGGAGTCGAAGAATCTTGAATTACAAAACTCTTGATTCTAGTAAAACATACCTTATCACTGGGGCAGCTGGTTTCATTGGGTATTTCTTATCTAAGAAACTACTAGAACAAGGATGCCTAGTCATAGGTGTTGATAATCTAAATGATTACTATGATATTAATCTAAAACATGCTCGTTTAGAACAACTTAAGCCCTATGAGAAGTTTACCTTCATTAAAGGTGATATCTCAGATAAGGCGATGATTATGAGCATCTTTGAAGAGTATAAGCCTAATGTTGTCGTAAATCTAGCTGCTCAGGCAGGTGTGCGTTATTCAATAGAAAATCCAGATGTATATATTCAAAGCAATATCATTGGTTTTTACAATATCCTTGAAGCCTGCAGACATAATCCAGTGGATCACCTTGTATATGCATCATCTAGTTCTGTATATGGAGCGAATAAAAAAGTTCCTTTTGAGGAAACGGATTTTGTTGATAACCCTGTTTCACTTTATGCCTCTACTAAAAAGTCGAATGAATTGATGGCTCATACATATAGCCATTTATATAATATTCCAGCTACAGGCCTCCGGTTCTTTACCGTTTATGGACCTATGGGACGACCGGATATGGCATACTTTGGATTTACCGATAAATATTTTGCTGGTGAGCCAATTAAAATATTTAATAATGGTGATTTTGAAAACGATCTTTATCGTGATTTTACATTTGTAGATGATATTGTAGTTGGAATTGAAAGACTAATAGGTAAACCTTCTACTGAGTCCGTTCCTCATAAGGTTTACAATATTGGTAACAACTGCCCGGAAAAATTGATGGCTTATATTGAAACGCTTGAAAAAGCTTTAGGTAAGGCCTTAGGCAAAGAAGTGATATTTGAGAAAAGCTTTGAACCGATTAAGCCGGGAGATGTGCCTGCTACTTATGCGTCTACTGACTTACTTCAAGAAGCTGTTGGATTTAAGCCAGAGACTTCGATAGAAGAAGGGTTGCAGAGATTTGCTGAATGGTATGTGGAGTATTATAGAGTGAAATAGATACTTCATTCTAATAAACTTATATCTTACGCATTCGACAGTCGATGCAATCACCCTGCCTTCAACTACAGTTACTATGTAAGCCCTGACTCCATGTTGGATTCAGGGCTTATTTTGGTTAGTATCACTCGATTAATAATCGGAAGATCCAGACTGTCTATTGTTCCAATTGCAGCACAATGAAGATGTTCAAGATATAATGTTTTTCAATGCAATCTTGTTCCCCCGTTTTCTTCCTCTGAAGGATATCGTTGTAGGATTTCTATAAAGGTTCCCGAGTCTTTTGCTTCAGGAACATAACCACATGCTTGATGACTAATTGAATAAAATCTACATACACAGGTTCCTGTGATTGTATAAGCTCCCTCCAATATGAACATCTAATTCTACCAATTGATTCACTGTTTTTAAAAAACATATATAATACTCCCCTTATTGAATGGTTCTAGACCTATTTTGCATGTAATTATTAGTGCTATGCAGTTGAAGTGTAAAATTCAATTTATTTTATATTAGATTATAAAAACAAATACAACCTTAATAACTTTACTCAGTTCTTCTTTTTCTTTTCGGGTGCAATGAATACAAACGCTGCTTTCTGATCCGTACGTGGCTTCTTTGACTGCCAAACGCTGATCCCTTGCTCAGTGTCAATACCGTTCTATTTTTCCCCATTTTAACCGGTCAATTAATTGGTGTAGCCGGGAAAATCCCGGCCTTTTTCTTTTCTTTCATACGATAAGAATCTCCTTTTATATTAAATGTAACAGAATGATGGAGTAAACGATCTAAAACGGCTGTGGCCAGCACATCGTCGCCGAATACTTTCCCCCATTCAATAAAGGATTTATTTGAAGTTAAAATCATGGCTCCATGTTCATATCGCTTTGAAACTACTTGAAAAAACACATTGGCAGTTAGTTCATCGAAAGGGAAATAACCTACCTCATCCAAGATGATCAAATCCGGTCGACTCCATTTGCTTACTAGCCGTGTGAGTGTACCTTTTGCCTCTGCCTTCCGGCATTCTGAAACCATTGCCTCTGCTGTTAAGAATAAAGCTGTAAAACCCTGGGTCAATGCTTCTAAAGCGATAGAAATCGCGAGATGTGTTTTCCCAACACCAGGAGGGCCTAGGAGAATTCGATTTTCTCCATTGGCTATAAACCGACAGGTTAATGTTTCTTTCACACGTTGTTCGCTTATACTCGGCTGGAAGCTAAAATCAAAGTCATGGATTGTTTTCGTATAGGGAAGTTTGGATCGCTTAATTCGTTTTTCCAGTAAGTTCGCTTCACGAGTTTCCCATTCTTGTAAAACAACCGTGTCGAGAAAATCAAAATATGATACATTATTAGTAGAGGCGTTCTCTACAATATCGTCCAGTTGACTGGCAGTATGGTGCCAGCCTAGTTGAGATAGTCGTTCTTCAAGAAGTTTATTCATTAAGAATCACCTTCTTCCAGTGCGGCATAGGTAGCGAGAGAACGAGTTTCCACATTTGGAATTTGAGTAGAGATAGAAGAATCGGGGGTCGCCAAACCGTTATGATTCTGCTGCTTCTGCTCTTTTTTTATGGAGTGCAATCCCGCGTAATGTTCTGGTTTCATAAATACCTTTGCCTTTTCTGATACAAGGGGATGTTGGGCAATACACTCTTGTTCATCGTATATCTCCAGCTGTTTTTCATGCGTTACTTTAATCTTGACCTTTTGTCTATGGAACAGAATACTTATTGCCTAGATAAGATACAAAGCAATCTTTACTTACTTCGCGCATTTCCCATCGACTTATCGGGAAAAGAGATTTCACACCCCACGCCTGAAGGAATGGCTGCTCTTTTTGTAAGCGTTGAACCGGAGGTTCCTGTGTTGTTTCGTTTTTCTTTATATTTGCAGTCTTATCAAGCCATTTTTGAATGTCCTGATTAAGATCCTCTAATGTTGGCCCATGTTTTCTCTGAAAGAAGTTATTCTTCAAATAATATACTGTGCGTTCTACCTTTCCTTTTGTTTGGGGCCGGTAAGGTTTACACGCTTTCGGTGTAACTCCGTAATAAGCTAAAAAATCCTCAAAGACCCTGTTGAATCGAATTTCAGCTGGACTATGCTTGGTCACAACTGTTTTCATATTGTCATATAAAATCTGTGCGGGAATGCCATTAAAATAACCAAAGGCATTCATATGACACTTCATCAACGTTTCCATTTTCATATCTGTTGTGAATTCGATGTATTTCATTCTTGAATAGCCGAGGACCATAATAAATGCATAGATTTCTTGTAGTCGACCATCCACCTCATATTGTCCAACTTCTGCCCAATCCATCTGAGCTTGCCGTCCGGGTGGGGTTTCGAAGCGAACCGTGGCCTGCTTCTTTGGTTGCGCCCGAAAGGGCTGCACAAAATCTCTTAAAATAGTACTTTTACCTTCATATCCCAATGCCTCAAGTTCTTCTAAAAGGACAACGCAATTTGTCGTTCCTTCTTGAATGCGCTGCTGCAGGTATGGCTTAAAAGGGTCCAGTTTACTTTGCCGTTTCTTTCTTGATATCGCCTTGGGGTTTTCCTCGCTATTTATATATTTATTAATTGTTTTACGATCGAAACCAGTTTCTCCGGCAATTGCAGTTATTGTCCAACCTTTCTGATGTAATTCTCTTATCATAAAAAATTCCCCTATCTTCAGCACCGTCACATACACTCCTAATCTTTCAGTCTATGTGACGATTATCTGTTATTATTGGGGAATTTTAAACCGGCGTTATTGGGTATTTTATCAGCGGCACTGACACTCAGCAAGTTCTTGAAATAATTCATTAATAGCTATTTTTGTTGCCTTTCTTAAAGAGGCCTGTATACCTGCAGTTTTTATGTCCTGTGTGCCTATTCCTACAATGCTTTCTTCATCCCAAAAGCAGTAACTTGCAGAGACCCATGTATACGTTTGATTTACAATGAAAAAGATCTCAATATCCCCAGTTCTTTGTGCTTTATCCAATAGTCATGTCCATCAACAGGTACTTCATTGAAATTATACATAACTATATCTCCTCCTACTTTTTTTCACCGTTCCATTTAATTCTATCTAGCGAGGGTAAGATGAATTACCTACATGCTTGTATACTATTCTATTTAATTTGACTTTTCTATTAATTTTCAAAGTTTTTTAGTAAAGTTGAATCATTGTTATTACTTCCATATGCAGCATTTGTTATACTATTTAAGTATTCGATCACCTCGGAATAGGGGTTATTATATATTTATTTTGTATTCTCTGTAGTAATCTCTGGTATTGCTCCGCTCACATTGCCCCCTTGAATAGGGCATTCTGTACCATCCAATAGAATAGAATGACTATCGTCCTGATCTAAATGAGACGCTTTTTCCGACTCGAGTATTTTTGGATAATTAATCGTATACCATTTCGTCTGATCCATACGATACTTATTAAAATTGGCGGTGAAAATAAAGCCTTCCCTTTCCAGTAATTTGAGGGCCCTTTTGATCGTCACCTCCGACCAAAACGGCAGCTGCTCTTGCCAATCCTTATACGTGTTATACACCCATTTGCGACCCGTCCTTCTTCGTCGAGCAAGTAATGAGCCAATAATGAATTTGTTGCAATAAAATGGCTGCGTTTACTCCCAATTCTTGTGCAAAAGACGGCTGAAACACGACTGGACATTCCTTCATCAATAATTTACTCATTTTCATTCCTCCAATTATTTTTTATGCAAAAGTAATCGAATCCACGCAATTGTCTTGCTCGATTCACTCATTACTTCCACCTTTGATATATATAATGAGGAATATTGGACACCTACATCAAAAGGACAGAATGATCTCAATGAAAATCTCATCTTAAGTCAAGACGCATGATATTCTCCTAACTAGTTTGGTAGATAATTTTATTTAACCAGGCATATTTGCATGGATAAAAACATCTGTCCACAATGATCCGTTGTGAAATTGTTTCAATAAGTCACTTATCCCCTAGGAGAAAAGTGACTTATTGACATTTATTTTGGTCTAATCCCAAATTTATCGACTCATTTTTAATATTTTGTTCGTTCGTATACATACACGCTTTTTATTATTGTATGGGTACCCGGGAATACAATTGAATAGCGCGCTTTCCAGGAAGGAATCAGAATGGCAAGGTTTGAGGATGTTGTGGAAGAGTTTCGACCAATGATTTACCATATTATTAAATACCTTCATATTTATAAAGATGTGGAGGAGTATTTTCAAACAGGTATGATTGCTCTTTGGGATGCTCAGCGGCGATTTGAGCCAGATAAAGGAACGTTATTTAGCACGTATGCCTTCTCTTACATAAAAGGGCGGATCATGACGGATTTATCGAACAGAACGAAGATGGAAGAGAGAAACGTTTATCCTGAGGAATCCTTTTGGGAAACGGCAGTCGATAATGGGGAGCAGCCATTGCAGCTTGCCATCCTACTTTCTTATTGCACTGACCTGACAGAGAAACAGAAGCAATGGGTCGTATATACCTTTTATTATGGGATGACAATCCAAGAAATTGCTGGGCATGAAAAGGTATCACCCTCTGCCGTCAAAAAATGGCGTATTGGTGCCATTCCTAAATTAAAGAAAAATGTAGTTTTGGCTCAATGTTGATGCAATCTTAAAACGAGAAAAGACGATGACTAGCAAATCATCGTCCTTTTTTATCATATGTTATTTTTTCTTCTTCTGGGTTGTTTGATCGAATTGGTAGGAGTTTGGGTTATGTTCTTTAAGTATGTGTATTTCTTCATGAGGTTTATGTAAAAGATATGATGTTTCTGTCGTTCTAGTTTCTATCTTTTTCCGATAGTCTCGAGCACGATGCAATTTAAGGTCAAAGTGTTTTTTAGAACCTTCAATTATAATTTCATGACCAAGCGGTAATATAATTTTTGTTTTTTTACGAGAAAGATATATACTATCATCAATATGATCCTCGCAAAACCAAATGCATTCATCCCTTGATGGTGACATGCTCGGAAACCAGTAGATTCCTAAATGCCCGCTTATTTTTATAGGGGGCATATCAATATTCCCTAATGCCTGTTTTGCCGCCACTTTCGCTCCATTATAATCGTGCCCATAATAGATAATACTTTGCTCGATTATTTGTAATGGACTCCTACTGACAAGAAAAGAAGTATCACTTTCAATCACCCGTGTAAATAGATGCCCATATGAATCGAACGTTGGTATAAAAGAGAATGTCTTTCGGTTGATAACATAATGCTTCGTTGTCTTCAATCTTCTCATCTTCCTTTCTTACCATCTAATTTTATAACATAATTTTGCTCTAGATGTATAATACTTGGATGTCTTCGGGTCTATTGTCTCATATGAGAGCTAAAAATCCAATGATTTATAGGTTATTTTTTCCAAAATAGCAATATATTACATTCAAATGAATCAAAGGACATGTGTTAGAGGATGTGTGTTAGTTTATAACAAATCTACACTTTCAATTAACTTTCGTCAAAAGTTCCAATTGACACTGAGGTGTTATTCGTTGAATAAGATGGTAGAAATGCAAAAAATAAAGCCTCCACTGTGGAGGCTTTATTTGGGGGATGGCTGAATTTTAATAGAGGGATATTACAGACATTATTTCATCTCTTTTGCTCTTCCTAAAATTAAATTGCTGTTAAGCTGTTAATAGGACTATTGATGACAGAAAAGCTCAAATTTGCCCAGAGGCGGTCCTAATCCACTATCAGTTCTTTCTTTTCCTTTCAGGTGCAAGGAACGTGATCGTTGCTGTTTCATTTGTGTCGGGTCTTTTTGTGTGCCAAACGGTTAACCTTTGCTTAGCAAGCTCTTGAAATAATTCATCAAGAGCCACTTCTTTGGCTATTTTTAATGATGCCTTTACACCTGCACGTCCTATTTCTTGCGTGCCTACTCCTACAATACTTTCATCAAACCGATAATAGTAACTAGCAGAAACCCATGTATAGGTTTGATATACATTGAAAAAGATCTCAATATCAAGTTCATTATGTGTTGTCCAATATATGTGACCACCAATAGGCACATCATTATGATTATACATCGTAATATCTCCTCCTATTTTTCTTGATGATAGTCATCTTATGGTTTGCTTATCTTAATATTTATTTCTACCTAGTGGCCAACCTTAAAATCACCCTCATACTTATATACTATTCTATACGTAGTTCAATTTTCCTGTCGTATTTAGAATAAACTTCAGATAAAAGGGAATATTTTGTTATTATCCGTCAGTATTAGCTGTTTACTAAAAATACAAGTAAATTTTTCAAAGACGAAAAAAAGACGAAGAGAGGAATCTATCGTCTTTTTCCGAATTAATATTACTTGGAGTATGCCTAGTTTTTTCATTCTTTCGCGCTATTTTAACTCAATAATGTCTCGTATATCGCTAATGTGAAGGGCTTCTGCTATTTTTTCGATATGATTAAAATTAATATTTTCACGCTTTTGGTTGGCTAGTTCACTCAATGCTGCGTGTCGTATGTCTGTTAATCTAGATAGTTCTCTTAATGAAATATTCCATCTGAAGAATTTGCTATTCGACAAAAAAAGGTTTGGGATATGGTAAACAAGGCTGGATATGATTGTGGGATTGTATATTCAGATGAACATTACTGTGGGGATGTTCCATATTTAGCAGGTAATAACAATATAGCAGTGGAGCCAATAGCAGGCGTTATCACGGAAAATGGCTTTTACTTTATTGCAGGTCTGGAGAGTGGCATTATAGCACCACAATTTTCTCAACGTTCCCAAGCCCAGATTAGAAGTGTGGAAATCATGAAGATTGATGATAAAGAATATCCCGAAGATCTCTTGCGTCCTGCGGATATTATTGAGGAAGCATGTGGGAGGAAACCGAAAAGAATCGCATTGCTTACAACTAGATATGTTTTTCCTCTAGGATTATTTAATGTATTAAGGAAATATATAGGTGAAGAAAATATTGAGGATCTATCGGAAAAATATTATGAAATTAAATATGAAAAATCAGATAATGAGATGCGTCTAATTGAGGAAGGCAGTAAGATTAGCGATATTATGATGGAGGGAATGCTTCGAGTTCTACGACCAGGAATGTATGAGACACAATTAGCGCAATGGGGATACGCTATCGCACATGAACTTGGTGTGGAAGAAATGGGATTTATGGTAATGGTAACAGCAGGAGATTCAAACAAAACAATGGTAGGCCGTGCATCAAATAATATCATAAAAGAAGGAGATATTGTCCATATAGGTGTATCACCAAAGCGCGATGGGTTATCCGCTGCCCAAAGAGGATCTGTTGTTTGTGTGAAGCATCCTGATTTAGTCCCTGATAAATATAAATTATGGATTGAATTTCTCGAGGGAGCATTTGAGGCAGGAGTTGCGGAGTTTAATAAAGTTGTAAAGCAGAAACTTCCAGGATGTTACCATGAGCAGGCTATGATTGATTATTATCATAGTAAAGCTGATGAGTTAAGTGCGATAACTGGAATTACATTAACAAATTTTGCGAAACAAAAGGGTTATGTTACGACGCATAACTCTGGATATACAGAATGCCAAGAATTTTATGGTGCTCTTTCTCTTGATTTCAATAAACCACTGGCAAATCAGATGGTCATGATGATGGATACAGGAATAAAAGGTTACGGGGAGACATGGGATGAGGTTATTATTCCTGACCTTGACTATATTGTAATAGAAAAAACCTTAGGAAAATATGGTGATGAGGTTAGGATATTAAACGATTTACCAATTAATTTGCAACATTTGGTGGGAGAAGGGTTTAATTGATTAAAGTGGCTGCCCTATTTGGGCAGCCTTGTTTTTCATTGAGGTACAAGAAAATCCTTGTACCATCTATTTCGGTGATAAAAGGGATAGAAGAAGCGTTCCTGTTAGAAGATTTTTTGGAGATTTGAACAAAATAGCTCTCTTGGTATGATGCGGGGTGTCAAATCTGTGCGAATTGCCCCTTGATTTAGATACCAATAAGGATTTATTATGCACTTCGAACAAAATCATAGCCGAAAGCTACTCGGCTGATAAAGTATGCCAACACGTCCGTTTGCATCACAGAAGGACAACAGATTGCCCGTATGAAAATCGCCACATATGTACGTGTTTCCGCCAATTGGAACAAATGATTAGAAACAGCAGACGGTCCTCGTTCACGCGTCTATCAAATACAAATGTCTTCGAACAGTTCCAGGCTTAAGTATAAAGAGTTTAAAATTCCTTCATAAGAAGGGGCCGTCTTTATAGCATATAATTCAATCCTAAAGGTGAAAGTAATATATGTTTGAGGCAAAGGTTACTTCAATAGAAGAGCATTAGGTCCTAGTCTATTTACTCTAGACGGTAAAAAAATTCATATAGGACAAATTTACCCTTTTGGAATATAATACCATAAAATCAATTGAACTATGATATAATAAAAAAATCAATAGAATAGGGTTTCTCAAGGGTGGTCAGCATACCTCGGTTGAAAGGGGGAGTGCCTGTGTCGGTCTTTGAAGCGTTGATGTTCTCGTGTACCTTTGCAGGTTTACTCGTGGCAATGCTGTCATTTGGTCAAAAAAAATAACCCACCCTTGAGCCTCCAAGCATAGGGGGAGTTAATTTCTTTCTCATAGCAGATCGCCCAAGGAGGGAACCGTCTATTGTATGGACCGCGTAGTGTTCCAGCGTAAGCGCAGTGTTCCAACACCAGCGGTCTTTTGTTAAAATACGCTAATATTTACTTATATAATACCCCAAATTATGTAAGGTTACCATTAAAAATGTTACATTTTAGTGAAAATTTAAAAAAATAATATAAATGTTAAAATTATTCACATAAGATTTAGATTGTTTAAAAATGATTAATTATATTTATAAAAGTTTGATCAAAAATCCTGTAATTTAATACGGGATTTTTGTTTATCATCTTCTTCAAGGAAGGTAATATAAAGAGGTTTTTGGCATTATTCAACAAACACTGGAGACTTTACTCACAATAAATGTTAGCGACCAATGATGGCAGTTTAAAATTTATTTACCGAGAGGTGAAAAAAATTGAAGGCAGATGCTGTTTTTGAAGGTGGTGGGGTCAGAGGAATTGCTTTTATTGGAGCGATTCAAGCAATGGAAGAAGAAAATGTAGAATGGGAAAGACTTGCTGGAACATCAGCTGGATCTGTAATAGCTGCACTGTTGGCAAGCGGCTATAAAAGCCATGAAATTAGGGGGCCGCTTAGTGAAATCGACTTCTCAAAGCTTCGAGGTAGGACGATCCTAAATCGAATTCCTATTTTCGGGAGCTTTTTAGAACTGATGGTTCATCTTGGAATTTATAAAAACGATTATTTGGAAACATGGTTGGATTCACTTCTATCAGTAAAAGGCATTAAGACATTTGCGGATCTTCCAGATGGAAAGTTAAAGGTTATTGCTTCTGATATTACGAATGGGAAAATGCTTATTTTTCCAGACGATTTGGATCGCTATGGGATGACTCCTTCTGATTTAAAAGTTTCAACTGCTGTTATGATGAGCGCCTCTTTGCCATTTTTCTTCCGTCCAGTTATTTTGAAATCAAAGGATCGTAACAAATCCTATATTTTAGATGGTGGTTTACTTAGTAACTTCCCAGTATGGATATTTGATTCTAATAACCCTCGTTTTCCTACATTCGGCTTCCATTTTGTGAAAGATAAAGTTAACATAAATGCGGTTATACCAACTCCGATTCACCTTTTCAAAAATATATTTAAAACGATGCTTCAAGCCCATGATTTACGACATATGAACGATGAAACGATTGAACGCACAATCCAAATTCCGACTAATGGCATCAATTCTACTGATTTTGATCTAAATGAAGATCAAATTGACTTTTTATATAATTCAGGCTATACCTCTGCAAAAAAATTTTTGTCAAAGTGGGACTTTGAACAATATAAGCTCAAACGAATGCAAAAACAATCGGACTAAAAGTAATAACTCATTATTATTAAATGTAGTGAATCTAGAGGAAAGATGAAGAAATCCAGACCAGATTAGATAAATTTCTAGATGGGCAAACAGAATCCGTCTTGTTTGATGTAATACATGATGATCATTTAAGAAACATTGATCAGTTGATTCGGAGAGAGGAGAACGAACAGTTATTGTTATTGGGTCGTCAGGAGTAGAGGATACACTAACAAACTATTGGAACTACATGAAAAATGACACACTATAGAAAGTGCCTATTAATAAAAGCGGATTGGTACAGGTCAAGACTTCATCCAAACAAGTCTTAGTTGTTTCTGGAAGCTGTTCCGCAGTTACTGAGAAACAGAAAATTTGATAGATTATCGAGTTTCAGTAGTTGATTTAATTAATCCAGATACAAAGGAAGAATATTTTCAAAAGTGCTACTAGATATCATTCATTTTATTCATAAAGGTGAAAATGTAATTCTTTACTCCGCATTAGGTACAAATGACGCAACGATTACTCTGGGAGTACTTATTATTAATTGTTGAAAACACTTCAAATAGTAGCAAGCTTTTGGGGCGAGAATTCGGAAAACAATCAAACTGGCAATTGAAAAAACGAACTGCAACGCCTACATTAAATAAAATACTTCCATCGTCAAAAGTGAATTTTACTACTCCACCAAATCTTTGAAAAAGGTTTTTGGAGAGTGATTACCAATTCAGTGCTTGGCACCCAGACAGTTCCAACTCTTAAAGTCTGAGGCCAGTCATTTTTTTTATCGTTTTTATCGGACCACTCCGGCTATGGCTGAATTATGAGGCCATGTTTTTTGGGAAAAGCTGCGTCGAGTGGCACAATATTAGTCATCCATCAAAATGCGGAATATCCGTCAAGTATTTTAATCTCCCTTTTATATTGCTATTATCGTTTATCCCCATATTTCCTTCTATCAAATACATTGATTACAAGTAGTTTTGGTCTGAAGATGTCGATCTTAGATGATAAACGACACTGGGTGTAAGCTGGGTTTGCAAGGTGAGTTTAGCATTCTTCATGAATATAATATAAATTTTATATGGTAATCACCTACTATCCAAGTTTATATCGAACTTTTTACAATCCCTTTCTATTATAGGATATTGTCTGTATTATCCATTGAAGACCAAAGAGTAGTTACCTAAAAAACGTAATAAGTTCTTGTTTTAAGCTAGTATTTAAATAAAAGCCTGTAATTTCTGAACTTTGTTTAACCAGTAGACAAAGTTCGATTTAGGTGTTAAACTTTTTTTACACGATGGGCTGAACATCTCCATCTATTAATATTTTTACGGGAATAGAAAGCGCTATACAATCCTAAGTTAGAGTGTCCTCAAAGAGGTGAAGAATAATGAAAACAAATTTTGATAAAATAGTGGATCGTTTCAATACGAACTCTGCCAAATGGGATGGAATCGCGATTGATCATGGAAAGGATGTAATCGCTCTATCGGTTGCAGATATGGATTTACAAGCACCGCGGGTTCTAATCAATAAGATGGTTGAGATGGCTGAGCACGGTATTTATGGATATACAGATCCGTTTCCTCCTTATTATGAAGCGATCCTAAATTGGTTTAAGCGTATGTATAATTGGGAGATTCAGCGCGAGTGGGTCGTATTTTGTCCGCGTATTGTACAGGCAGTTTCTCTCATAATACAGAATTTTATTCAAGAAGGAGAAAAAGTACTCGTCCATACTCCTTCTTATATGCCGATTACAAATGCAGTAACGGTGAATAAAAGGACCTTGGTGGAAAGTCCGCTATTACTAAAAAATGGACGATATGAAATAGATTTTGAGGATACAGAAAAAAAGATGCAAGAGGGCGTAAAAATACTATTATTATGTTCTCCGCACAACCCAACTGGCCGTGTATGGACAAAGGAAGAACTTCTAAGATTGGGAGAATTATGCGTGAAATATCATGTCCTTTTAGTTTCGGATGACATACATGCCGATTTCATCCATGGGGACCATACTCATACGTTTATAGCTAGTCTATCAGAGCAATTGAAAGAGATAAGTATGATTTGCACATCTCCGGCGAAGACGTTTAACTTAGCAAGCTTAGAGATCGCAAACATAATTATTCCAAATGAAAAACTACGAACAAAGTTTAAAGAAACTATGATTCAAGCAGGTATTCATAATCCAACTTTTTTCGCTGTACCTGCTTTGGAAGTCGCTTACACAGCATGCGATGATTGGTTATTAGATGTAAAAGCTTATATACAAGATAATATTACTTTTACAAAGGTATTTTGCAGTGCACATTTGCCTGAAATCCAGATCATTGAACCAGAAGGTACCTTTTTATTGTGGATGGATTGTAGAAATTGGAGTGCTAGAGAAACTGAATTAAAGCGTTTAATTTTAGAAGAGGCAAAGGTAAGTGTTAGCTTTGGTACTTCTTTTGGTTTAGCGTATGAAGGTTTTATACGAGTGAATGTTGCTACATCTCGGAAGCATTTAGAGGAAGGCTTACGTCGAATTGCGCATTTATAAGCTTAACAACTAGATTTTTACACATTCAACGGGGTGAAAACAGATGACAAAGACAAAAAAAGTAAAGCAACCAACGATGTTTTTAGCATTATTGCCTATTCTTACAATGGTTTTATCTTTATCCTTTGGTTATGTATTTTTTGAATTGCCTCCGGAACCATTAATCATTTTATCAACCATTGTTGCCGGGATAGTCGCGATTTACTTGGGCTATTCTTATCAAGAGATATTAGATTCTGTTTCTGGGAAAATTGCAAAAACGATGCCGGCGATTATGATTTTAATTATCGTAGGACTTATGATTGGTGCTTGGATGGTTGGCGGTACGATTCCGATGATGATCTATTACGGTTTAAAAATCATTAATCCTCAATTTTTATTGATAACTGCTTTCATTGTTACTGCTATTGTTTCAGTATGTACAGGAACTTCCTGGGGATCAGCTGGAACAATTGGAGTTGCTTTTATGGGAGTAGGTGCAGGTATGGATGCTAATTTAGCAGCTGTAGCCGGTGCAGTTGTTGCTGGTGCATATTTTGGCGATAAGTTATCTCCCTTATCAGATACGACGAATATTGCGGCTCTGGCAACAGGTGTAAACTTATATGAACATATTGCTCATCTACTTTATACAACGCTTCCTTCCTTCATTGTGGCGGCAATTGTATATGTGATCGCAGGTTTAAATTCAAGTGGGGCCAATGTTGAAATTCCAGAGAAGGTAGGGGAGATTACGGATACGTTACATTCCGTTTTTCAATGGAATATACTATTGGTTGTTCCAATCCTTATTGTATTGATTGGCTCTATTTGGAAGAAACCGACGATACCGGTGATGCTTTTATCCGCCATCTTTGCGATGGGTAACGCACTAGTTTTCCAAGGATTTTCTTTAAATGATGTTGTTACATCAGTTGTAAACGGTTTTAATTTATCTATGATAACTGTCCCAGGTTTTGATCCAAATACCGTGATTGAGGATATTCCCAAATTATTAAATCGTGGTGGTATGAACTCAATGATGGGTACACTATTAATTTGCTTTTGTGCGATTACGTTTGCGGGAACGATTTCTGTGACTAAATCACTGGATTTAATTATCAATAAAATGTTAAAGTTTGCACGCTCAACAGGCAGTTTAATTGTCACAACGATTGTAACAGGGTTAACGATGATTGGTGTAACAAGTAATGGTCAAATTTCAATCCTTATGCCGGGTGAAATGTTGAGAGAAAGCTATATTAAGAGAGGTGTGCATCCGAAAACCCTTGGTCGAACAATAGAAGATTCCGCTACGATCATTGAGCCGATCTTGCCTTGGACTGCAGCAGGTGCGTATATGGCGGGTACGCTTGGGGTAGCTACGGTAGATTATTTACCTTGGGCTGTATTATGTTGGACAGGTATTATATTCGCTACATTATGGGGCTTTACTGGTTTTGGTATTGCGAAATTAACTCCGGTAGAGCAGCAGCAAATGAGTGATGAATTGGAAAAAACTGATGATCATGTCAGTAAAATTGCAAATTAACGGTTATAACAATCAAACAGATGGTCAACAACTCTGTCAGTAACTTGCATTGTATTTAACAATTTATCTTTAAAACATCTTACAGATCAAAATGGAACGAAAAATGAAACTTCCTGCCAGTTTTTTTAGTTAAAAAATAAACTGAAAAGTTTAGAATTTTGACCGTATCTTTTTAGGTACGGTTTTTGATTTATCAATTTTTAAGTGTATTGATATCTTAACACCTAAAAAATCTTATGAGCAATGATACCGAGAGTTACAGCTATTATACTAAAGTATTCTCTTATATCATTATCCTATTACTTTTATGATTTTTTAGTAATTTCCATAAAGGCATTGAGATAGTTTGATAAACCCCTCTATTAATATTTATAAAAAATGCGAACACCTTGAGTGCAAGGTATTCGCATTTTTATACTTTCTAAAGTTATGTTTATTTAAATGAAAATGAATGGTGTGTTCAATGCAATAGCTTTATAGGGAATAACTTTCTTATCCTTTTAATACTTTAAATGCTTCTCTTACTTTTCGAGCAAATTGTAGTGGGGGTTCAATTGATTCAAAGTGCATGTACATTGCCCTTGGTTCTTCAAATAACCAGTGATTATGAACAGCAGTAACGATAATATCTCTTTTTCGAAGTTCTGTTAATAAGGGGTTAACTTCTTCTTGTAATAAAACCGTTTCGCCTAAATTCAGTGAATTACCTTTCCTATCCAAATTTTCAAAAGTGAAAAATTGAGGAACAACTAGTGGCGAGTTTGTTTCACGTCCAAGAATAGTAAAATTAATATTACGAAACTTTTGCACTAGACAAACTCCATTTTCATCTAGGCTTCCAATTCCATCTAGTATCCTAGCAAACTCTTGACAAAGTGTTTTTGACTTGTTCCAGCTCATCATATAACCTCCTTTCTTATTTTTCATTAAAAGGGATTGATTTTCCCTTGTTATACTATGTTTTATCCTTTAACTTTGATTGGACAAGAGTATAGGATCATGTTTAGAGAGATTGGGGGGACTACAAACAGGGTTCAAACCAAGAGGAGAAAACGGGATTAAAGGTAGAATGTATTTTATAAAAGAGAAGGATAATAAAAGAACACATCATATACATATTTATCAAACTGGAACAAAAGAAATGGTTAAACATTTAGCTTTCAGAGATTACTTAATTGAATATCAATATGAAGCTGATCATTAGAATCATTTATAGGTTTCTAATTTATTGCCAGTTGATATTAACAAACCTCTGTGACACATTATGGTCACAGAGGAAGTTACACGATTAATCTAGACTGATTTTATTGTCATTTTGAAATAATTGAATTGGTACTTTTATAAAGGGGATCATACGCGCTATCTGAAGTTCATTTATCTTCTTTGTTGATCCAGCAATAATTTAAAGCCTACATATGTTCGACTGCCTTATCACTTGCCTGTTTCTGTTCAAATTGACTCACTGCGGTCAAATGAAATATTAAATCATGTGCCGCACGGTCATTTGCGATTTCTCTATCTACTATATTCTGTTTTTAACCAATCTACTAAACCGATATTAACTTTGTTTGCCCCTGCATATTTTGTAAGTGTTGCCACAACACTATTTAAAGGAAGTACATTATAAGTATAAGGTAGCTCCTCATTATCATTATATTTGAAGGTAAATGGATCAGTCGGTGGATTTGTTTTACTCATATCTTCATTTCCCACAATATGAGAAGACCATGCCCAATTTCCAATGGTTGATTTGTCATACCATACAAATCCTTTTGTAAATAGATTTTCACCATTATTGTCCCAACTACTTCCTGTATAAGTTCCATATTTATTTGTTATTTGGGAGTTTACAATTAAATTATTGTTATAAGCGCTTTGGAATAGTTCATCCCAAGGTTTATCCATGTTTTTTATATCTTCTCCTTGAATCTCAGCACCTGTGATTGGCTCGTTAATATCATGGAAGACACAGGAATCTGCTGCAATAGAAGCCCCATTCCTTGCATTCAGTGCTCGTGACAGTTGATCGGTTCCATATTCAGAAATAGCGCCTACATTCTCCAAAACATCATAATGAGTTGAGTTGTCAAGATAACAGTTGTATAAATGACCACTACCTTGACGTATCATCGGAATTCTCTGCCCAACATTGGTATAACGGTTATAGGCAAGAGTTAACCGGATTCGTTGATTGCCATCTTTTATCTCATTTCCGTTACTAGACACATAATTCACATAGTCCTTATCTCCGGAACCAGTTAAATGCACCTTGCTATGATATGCTGCATATGCCATTATCTGCTCTTTGGTCGCACCGCCATTGCGCATGTTATAGTACACACTCTCGGAATTAAGTTTATTTGAAGCAAATTTTTCTTCCATATACTGAATCGATTGATAAATATCACTATCTTCTGTCGGATTCTCATTTGCAGGTAATCCGAATTCAGACCAGGAAATGGTAATATTGGAGCCACCATTCTCAGTATCAATTAATCCATCCGCTGCAATCGAAAATTTACAATGGTCTATCCATACATTATTTGCACCATTTACCTTAATAAAAGTCCAGCCTACTTCCTTATGTTTACCAGTATCATCCCATTGCCACATTCCATCAAAATTCAGATTCCTAATGACAATATCGTTACTTGATCTTTGTAATTTTATTTCTACATGCCTAATTGTTTTCCCTTTTTTTGAAAAAATAGTTAACCCATCGACATCAGCTATACTTAATTGTGAAACACCGGAGGAAGCTAACGTTGGATTTGTAAATCCGTTCATAGGATCTCGATATTTTGTTATAAAACTATACTTTTTAGCTTCTTCTGAACTTAGATTTAATTCTGTCCACCCTAAGTTTATATCTTTCGCTATTTCAATTACTTTCACACTACCATTTCTAGCATCCAAAATGGCCTGTAAAAACTCTCTTCCAGTTTTAACCTTACTATAATAAGAGGTTCCTATGTAACTGCTTCGATCATTAACTCCTAATGACGCAAAACCGGTTACTGACAGAAAACTATTGTCGTAGTCCCTAATATCTCTTGTTGTGTTTGGTATAGAATCAATAGTTGCCGCCTTTGTTACTTTACTTTCACCTAATAATAACGGTGAAGTAAGAAATGTTAGAACCAATAACCAGATTATTGCCTTGTTAAATTTCATAATACTCCCCCTAGGATAGAATCATATAAACCTGTATCTAATATTGTTCATTAAATACCTTAATAACTGCATTACCGCCTTCCTTTTCCATTTTTTTACTGCTGCATCAAAGCCGGCTTTATCCAATAGACCAAGAATATATTTATTCTTGGCATCATTTTTAAACTTTCCAATTTAAGTAAATACGTATTCGAATCTAAACCAATTGTCGGATCTTTTACTAAGTAATTTTCATTGTCCTTGTAAAGCACCTCCGCTTTTGTTTGCGATTCATAGCTATAATAGCCTTCGTAAGATCCGTTCGTTGCTGGTTCTCCGATTACCCCCATATGTTTTTCTTTGGTATTTACTAACAAAAATTGAGACTCTACCCTCTTATACTTGGAATTCTTCATCTTTTATCACCTATACATTTTTTAATAATGGTAACGAAAATTTGTCATTATCAAAAACACAATGAAAGCAAATTACGTTTTTTATCGACCACCCCTTTAATAATAACAACGTTGTAATTTTTATGTATCCTCTACTATAAACGTCCGTTTAGAGTTTTGTATATAATCAATAACTGATTTATTTGGTAATTTTGAGTATTTTGATATATCTATTCCCAAAAACTAATATAATGATTATTGGTTTTATATGGGATTTGTGTATATTGGTGGTCAGCTTTCTTTATCCAATGTAAGAGTTTATTGGCACAGGCTATCACAGCTACTTTAAAAGGTTATTTTTCTTCACGTTTCTTATCATAATACTCTCGCATTCGCTTGTTACGAGGAATGATTTCATCTGTCGTTTTCTTATCCCGACAATCATAAATTGCACATTTAACGGCATATACAAGGCGTGCCGTAGTATACTTTATCCTCTTTTAGTAATTCGATTTAAAGTACCTTTGAATGTATCAGATTTGAAGACACTTGGATCAATTCCGGCAAATGCCACTAGTTTCTTAGGTTGATTAAGATTAATTTCCCCAATTTCAGAAATATTCGTTGCCGCAATTATAACTCTGATACCGGGGATAGATTGGATAATTTTATATTCTTCCATACTTTTTGCTAAAGCATCTATCCCATCTTCAAGCCTAGATAGATGTTTTTTGTATTCAAGAAGCATTTTGATATACATATTTAGGATTAGAATAAGATTTGACGGCTTTGAACAAATTGTTAACTGTTCAAGATACTTATTGGGCCCCGGAGGAAGGCACGGAGCGAGCGACCATCGAAGTCGATTTGCAAGAGAAAAAGACGTTTGATCATATCGTGTTGAAAGAGCCCGGATGGGGCAAAGGATTGAAAGCTTCGAGCTCGAATATAAGGATGGAGATGAATGGAAACATTACCTTTGGACTCCAACTCCACCATGATTGGTTTATGCCTTTCCTGGATTAGCATCTCGAGATCCTCCCTGCCGTCTAATTCTTTGCTATACTTGATTGATCGCGTTATGAATTATTTTTAATAAGGAATGATTGAATGAAAAAAATATACTTTATCATCTTGGCTGTAGCTGTCATCATGATTGTTTTTGTTTTAATTAATGCATATGCAAAACATGATATGGCTATATATGTGGCCATAAATGGAAATGATCAAAATGATGGTACAAAATCAAAGCCATTTCGCACACTAAAAAAGGCTGCTTTAGAAGCTAAAGCTGGGGCTACTGTCTTCATACGAAAAGGAATCTATAATGAAAAGCTTGTCGTTAAACATAGTGGTACAAAATCAAAACCAATAATTTTTAAAGCCTACAAAAAAGATAAGGTTGTTCTTAGTGGAAAGGGCTTAATGGATGTGGAAGGAGATACAGCTTTAGTTACGATAAACAATAAAAACTATCTTACGATTAGTGGAATAATTATACAGGATTTAACTACTGATTTAACGGATGAAACAGTAATGGGTATTTATGTAATAGGCTCTAGCAGTCATATTATATTAGAAAATAACCATGTGCAGCGTATAGAAACCTATGCCGACGATGGGAATGGCCATGGGATAGCTATATACGGAACTGGCCAAATGAAAGACATAAGTATTGTGAATAATACGGTGGAAGATTTAAAACTCGGATTAAGTGAATCACTTGTTCTTAATGGAAATATTGACGGTTTTAAGGTGGAAAATAATCTAGTTCGCCGTAGTGATAATATCGGGATTGATCTGATTGGTTACGAAGGTACCTCTAATGATAATAAAGCTGACTATGTACGAAATGGTGTAGTAAAAAATAATAAAGTTTATGAAATATCCTCGTACGGAAATCCTGCTTATGGAGAAGATTATTCTGCTGGCGGAATTTATGTAGATGGTGGGAAAAATATAACTATTGAAAAAAACACCATTTATAAAAGCGATATCGGAATTGAAGCAACCTCTGAGCATGCAAAAAAATATGCTGATAATATTAAGATTATCAGCAATATTATTTATGATAACTTTTATACTGGGATATCGATTGGCGGGTATAATGAAAATAAGGGAGGAACAATAAATTCTACAATCTCTCAAAATATTATTTATCGAAATGACACGAAGGGACTAGATGGGGGACAGCTTTTATTGCAACATGATACAAAAAACAATGTGATAGAAAAAAACATTTTGAGCGCCGGACCATCTCGCATCTTTATTGCAAACTATTTTACTTCCAATCAAGAAAATAAACTAAAAAGGAATGTTTTTCATAAAGAAAAAGGAAAAACGGGTATATGGATATGGAAAGAGGAAGAATATACGTCTTTTCCAGAATTCAAAAAAGTTTCAAAAAGCAGCGCGAAATCCAGTTATTTAGATCCAAAATATAAAAATGCAAACAAATATGATTTTAGGTTGAAAAAGGATTCGCCTGCAAAAAAAATGGTAGAGTAATTTTTAATCAAAAAAATCTTGCCACGAATGTTGTGCAACTAGAAAGAACAGTTATTTGTTATTGGATCGTAAGGTGTAGAGGAATTACCGTATTTTGATTCCAGTTCATTGGTATTTCAACACTAAATCAAACATCTTTTTTAAGGGACAGGTTTCAATATTCTATTGGCCTTAAATAGTCAATTGAACTATGCGTTCGGATATTGTTAAACCAAAAGTTCATGAGCCAGTTGTTCAAGGGTGTGAAAGTGCTTTCCATTTAACATTCTGTTTTTAAAATCTTAAATGTTGTTTCCGTCACTGTCATAGGGATTTCCTTTACGGCTTAGAGATCTTTTAATCTGATAGTTACTTAATAACTCATTCGTTCCAACGTTCTTAAATTCAGATCCTCGTCAGTGTGAAATAGTTTGCTTGTTAAATCACTAACCAAAACAGACATCTCTTTAACCACTTGAAATTCTCGATTCAGCACATTTCGAACGGGTTCTTCATTTGGTCGAGAAGTCATCGGTTTATAACGATGCTTGTGTATATTTGGACCGAATTCCAAGCTCCTCCTAATCGTCCTATGCGACGTCTGGAGACAGTATAACTTTCTTTATCAAGGACTTTTTTTATTTTGCGAGTGCCATATACTTGGCGATTTTTGTTTTAGGCACGGTAGATTCTCCTCAATAGTTGTATATTATTCTACTCGCCCTTATCTTTAGTCTAACTAAGTGTTTCCTATCCAGAAAATGTAAAGAGAGGCGTGGAATATATACAACACCTCACTTTAAAACTTTGATATCAAATAGATCTATTTTGATTCATATTTAGCACTCAATACTTTCATTAGATTTTTCCTTTAAACTTCAAATTTATTGACTTTAAACTCTTGTTCAAAGTCATCTTTGTGATTTTAACTATGGATTTTAAAAACATTGCTGTGAATAATATATTAATTTAAATTGGCTCATCGACTTATATACCTTTTTCCTCATATGCATATTTTAGTTACTTAATGATCAATTAACAATATTGGTAGGAAAAGGTTTTAAGCTTATTTATTATTTGTCACTTTTCGATAATCCATTGGAGTATAATTAGTTTCTTTCTTGAAAATTCTTGTGAAATAAGAGTAATTTCCGTAACCTACTTTGTCTGAAATCAGATGAACAGGGTGGTCTGTATTGCTTAGTAAATCTTTCGCGACTTCAATCCTTTTCTTGATTAAGTAATTGATCAGTGAGATTCCCATTTCCTTTTTAAAGATTCGCGCGATATAATCAGGGCTTAAGTATAAGGTACTTGCTAAGTTGCTTCTAGTAACATTTTCATGATAATTCTGATCAATGTAGTCACAAATCTTATGAACAACTGACTTTTGTGAATTGATAAATTTCATAAAATCTAAAGAAACGTCAACTAAGTAAGACAGGTAGTTCATTAAATCTTCTATCGATCTCATCGATTGTTCTTGTAAGAAATTAAATATTTTCCCTTGAAACAAGTGATGTGCAAGGATTTCTTTCTTTTTTAAATGAGTATAAATCAATTGGGTAATATCAATTTTAAAATTACTAATTACGTGTTGGTTTGCCTCGCTTTTGTTTACTAAATTATGTAGGTATCGTTGACATCGATTTATGAAACTATTACGATTTTCTGTTAGTAGATACTCCTCTAACAATCTTAAATTAGGTTCTACATACTTAGCTGTTTTGGTTTGATGATTACGGAGCAAAATCGTTCTGTTTCTGTAGTTAATATTTTCGTCTCTAGCAGCCTGGAGATACGTTACTCTGGATTTAAATTGAGCTAATGATTCCATTGTTCCTAAATAACATTGGATATCACAGTGTAATTGATGGTTAACGCTTTCAATTAGCTCATTACAAGCAGCTGACAATGATGCCAAATCAGGAGTTTTCATCACTTTAAAGATAGCTAAATATTCTTCGTTATTCATACGCAAGGGTAGTAATCCATCCAATTGAATCGTATGATTTTGAAAAACCGTTTCAATGATAGAATTTAATTTATTTCTAAGGTTGCCTTCGTGGTTGAATAAAGATAGTATTTCTTTATTGTCTACCAATTCATATGGAAAAAATTCTATTAATAATGGTAAGAAATGATCGTCAACGGAATAATCAATATGTTTGGTTTCTAACTCTTCTTGTAACTCCTCCACTGTAAATCGAAAATCATTTCTTTTAATATGTGAACTCCAAAAGTGTTCTTTAAGTTCATCATTATTTTCTTGCCAGTATTGTCCAACCTTTAATGCATTCTCATTTTCTTGACCTGCTTTTACATTTTTGATCGCCTTTTTGATGATTAATTCTAGTTTCTCAAACTCAATCGGTTTTAAATAATATTCAAAACTTTGTAGTTCAATTGCTTTCTGGGCATAGTGAAAATCAGCGTAATTGGTTAAAAATATCGTTTGAACTTTATATCCTTCTGACCTGATCCAAGCTAATAATTCCAGGCCATTTCCTTGGGGCATTTCAATATCAGAAATAAGAATATCGATTGGATGTTCCATAAAGAGTTTCTTTGCCTGCCGAATATTATAAGCGCAATATATACTTTTAACACCTAGGGAAGTCCAATCGATTTTTTGTTCAAGTGCAGAAACAACAAAGCGGTCATCATCCGCGATTAATACATTCATCTTTCTACTCTCTCCTCCTTGGCCAGATAAGGAATCATGATTTGAATCTTCGCACCCCCATCTGCAATATTTGAAAATTCAATACTAAAATCTTCTTCAAATAATAAACGTAATCTTTGGATCACATTGTTAATGCCAATATGATTTCCGTTTATCGTGGTTATAAGCATATCGCTTTGGAGACTTTCCAAAATATCAGCTGGAAATCCTGGTCCATTATCAAGTAAAGTTATGATGATTGATTTTCTGTTCTCAATTATTTTTGAATGAATATTTAACTGAATGTTAATTTGCTCATCTAATGAAACAGCATGCTTTACAATATTTTCAATAAACGTTTGAATCATTAGTGGAGGAACCATTGCCTCCTCAATCGAAGGTTCTGTTTGAATGTCAAACTTAAATGAATGGGCATGCAATAATTTTTGGATTGCCAGATAATCTTGAATATGAATTAATTCTTTTTCAAGCTTTACATAGTTTTGGTTTGTTTGAAATAAGTACCTAAAATAGTTAGATGTCGATATAGTCATTTTTTTAATTTCTTTATACATCCCCATCTCAGCCATACTGTGAATGGTGGTTAAACAGCTTAAATAAAAATGAGGTTTTATTTGTAATCTCATAAAATCCATCTGTATTTGTTTCTTTTCAAATTCCTGTTCATAATAATCGATTTTCAATTTTTTAATTTCGCTCATTAAACCTTCGAATTGTTCATTCGCTTGCTCAAGTTCAATAATACTACTGCTAAAGTCAACTTTCTCACTATTTTTATTAATATCTGAGAGAGTTTGAGAGAAGTTTTGAATGGGTGCTAAAATTTTATTCCTAAAATAACCTAAAACGAAGAATAAGATTAAACCAATAATTATGGTTGCTAGCACAAGAACAAATTGAGCAATCGCTACTTTTTTATATGCACTATAATGATCTACTGATACATGTAGGGAGAATGGCAGTCCAGTATCATCTTGATGAAAGGTAAGATAACTAGTAAAGATAAACTTTAGCTTTCTATTACTTATGTTTTCTTTTGATCCGGATAAAAAACCGTTTTCATCATTTTCAATCATGAGTGTTCCTTTATCGCCAAGATTAATTTCATTTAGTGGTAAAAGGATATCATCAACTGCAATCACGGAAATAAACATGCGATTTTCGTATTCTAGTAAATGATATAAATAGTACTTTTCATCCATTTTCAAAGATTGCCATGTATAGATATCTTCATACTTATTAACGGATCGTTTTTTGGATAGAAAGTAATCCTTTATCTTTAAGTATTCGGAATAGTTCATTTGAATGGGAGAACTACTGAAGAAATAGTTCTCTTTTTTTAATGCTAAAAAGAACTGATATTCTTTACCTGTCGAGTATTGAAAGTCGTTCACTCTAGTTCTGAAGTCGTGAATACTTTTAGGTAATTCTGACATATCCTTTGCCTTTTCCATATCTTTGATCAAGGGCTCGTTTTTTACTGTCCAGATCATAAAGTGTTCAACAGCATTAAGCCTTAACATGGTATCTTCTAAATAAAGATTAATTGTATTTGTAACATATTCGATACTTTGTTGTCTTGTAATGGTGATAGTAAAAAAAGTTACAATCATATTTATTAATAGGATTGAGATTAATATGATAAATAACACTTTAGAATAATAGTTTACCGATCGCGAGGTATTTTTCCCAAAATGCAACTTCAATATGATTTCTCCCCTTTATCGACTCCTTATTAATAATTATAAAGACTCTGATTTCATTTTATAGCACAAAATTGTGTGAAATGAGTAAAAAGTATCAGTCAGGACTGAATAGTACTATTTGTTCAGTTAGATATTTAGATTCTCCTCCATTTAAGTCGGAATCATATTAATAGTTGACGGTTTACTTATATTAAACGATGGATGCGCTATCATACAATAAAGACAGTTCTTACGGTTTTACTATTTTGATAGGTTAATAGAAATATGTAAGGGCTCTTTTAAGTGAGAGTATGCAGAAATGCGGGAAACTCTCTATCGAGCATGAATATAGGGGGAGGAAGATTGGAAAGTAAAGTAAGTTCACCAATGATCGCAAATCGGGCTATTATACCGAGGGAACAAAAGAAAAAGAAGGCAATGAAACAATTTAAGAAAAGTGTTCCATTGTATATATTATTACTTCCATCTATTGTTTTATTGATCTGTTTTACATATATACCAATGTATGGAGTAATTATATCTTTTAAAGACTACTCCCCGGTATTAGGGATATGGGGTAGTCCTTGGGTAGGATTCAAACATTTTATTCAATTTTTTAATTCCTATCAATTTGAACTAACAATCAAAAATACGTTGAGCATTAGTGTATATAGTATTTTGATAGGGTTTCCATTACCAATATCACTTGCCATCCTTTGTAATCAAATGCGTGATGGGATGTTTAAAAAGACATTTCAAGTGACAACATATTTACCGCATTTTATTTCAACGATGGTCATGTGTGGGATGATTTTAATATTCTTATCACCTAGTAGTGGAATGATCGCAAATTTATTAGAATTAATTGGGATTGAAATGCCTAATGTTTTAGCAAAGCCATTATTCTTTAGCAGTATATATGTTTGGAGTGATGTGTGGCAACATGTTGGTTGGGATAGTATTATCTATTTAGCCGCTTTATCAGCAATAAATCCAACCTTTTATGAAGCTGCAACGATGGATGGCGCGAGTAAAATGCAAAAGATTTGGAATATCGATATTCCTTTGCTTTTACCTACGGCGATGATTTTATTGATATTACGAGCAGGCGGTATTTTAAGTGTAGGTTTTGAAAAAGTTCTATTATTGCAAAATTCTTTGAACTTACCTGGAAGTGAAGTCATTTCCACGTATGTATATAAAATGGGACTGCAAAACTTCCAGTTCAGCCTATCAACCGCAATTGGTTTATTTAATACCGTTGTGAATGTTATTGTCTTACTCTTTGTGAATTGGTTGTCTAAGAGATTGACGAAAACGAGTTTATTATAGAAGGGAGGGTGCAAATTGGAGGCTGCAATCAAAAATAAGGGGCGAAAACACGCAAGAATTCAGAGAGACTGGAAAGACCGATTATTTGATTTTTCTATATACGGCGTCGCTATTATGATGATTATTATGATTGTGTATCCCCTTTGGTTCATTATCATTGCTTCTTTCAGTAATCCGGGTGATGTAGCAAGTGGAAATGTCTGGTTTTGGCCGAAGGAGTGGAAATTAGCTGGATATATCGAATTGTTGAAGAATGAATCAATTTGGCGAGGTTATTTAAATACAATTATTTATACTCTCGTAGGGACCGTGATTGGTTTATGTGTGAACATTCCTGCTGGTTTTGCTCTATCGAGACCTAATTTGCCTGGAAGGAACTGGATTACTACATTTTATATTATTCCAATGTTTTTTACTGGGGGCTTAATTCCAACCTATTTGGTTGTGAAGAATTTTGGGATGCTTGATACATTCTGGGTATTAGTTTTACCTTTTTCTGTTTCTGCTTTTAATATTATTATTGCTCGAACATTTTTTAAAAATAGTATTCCGGAAGAGCTATGGGAAGCAGCACAAATGGACGGTTGCGGCACTATTCGTTACTTTTTTACAATGGTCTTGCCGTTGTCTAAAGCCATTCTTGCGGTCATTGGTCTATGGACTGCAGTAGGAATTTGGAATTCTTGGTTTGATGCTATGATTTATATTTCAAATGAAAATTTGCAACCACTACAGCTGATTCTTCGAAGGCTTTTAATTATGAATGAGTCACTCTTTGAAATGGCATCGGGGGATCTAGCGTCGGAGTTGAGACAATTATCAGATATGATGAAGTATGCAGCAATCGTTGTGTCAACACTGCCAATTATGATGTTATATCCATTTTTACAAAAATATTTTAATCAAGGGGTTATGATTGGATCCGTTAAGGAATAGGGGGATTGGAATGTTAAAAAATAAAATCAAAGCGTTCGCAAGTTTAGCATTAGCTTCAAGTTTAATAGTTGGGTGTAGCAGTGGTTCTTCTTCCGAAACAAAATCTTCAACAGATGGCTCATATAAGATTGCAACCGTTCGTTGGTCAGATTGGGGAGACGAGTTTACAAAAGGGTTTTTAGAAGATACGGAGAAGGAAGCAGGTATTAAGGTTGATTGGGATATTTACTTGAATTCTGAGTGGGGAGATAAAAAATCAATTCTTTTATCAGGCGGAGAGTGGCCAGATGCATTTTTTGGCTCACTTGCTCTATCTGATTCAGATATTGCTAAAAACCCTGGTGTATTTATTCCGCTAGAAGATATGATTGAAGAACATATGCCAAACTTAGTAAATGCATTTGCAGATGACCCTGCTTTACGAGCAATGGTTACTTCGCCAGATGGCCATATTTATAGTTTGCCAAAAAAATTACCGCTTCGCCCATTAGCAGGAAATGCTTTATTCATTAACAAAGAATGGTTGGATAATTTAAATTTATCCATGCCTGAAACATATGAAGATTTCTATGATGTATTAAAAGCTTTCAAAGAACAAGATGCAAATGGAAATGGTGACCCAAATGATGAAATTCCCTACCAAGGTTCAGCCATGAACTTTATTTTACCGTTTGGTTTACCTCTTGGCGCATACTCAACAACAATGACTGTCAAAAATGGAGAGCCAGTTTTCATGCCTGCAACTGATGAGTATCGTGAAGGAATTGAATGGATGCATAAAGCATATGCAGAAGGCTTAATTGATCAAGAATTATTTACACAAGATGAATCAATGGCTGAAGCAAAAAGGAAAAATCCAGACCAAGCTTTAGTTGGAGTATCTCATGGTTGGACACCAGATGCTGTATTTGGACCAAATTCTGATCAATATGCTCCATTATCAGCGCTAGAAGGGCCGGATGGTGAGCGCTATGTTATGACAGATGCACCTACTTATGAAAGACGTGAGTTTCTGATCACAACAAAAGCAAAGAATCCTGAAAAGTTATTGCAATGGATTGATCAGTTCTATACAGAAGATGCAAGTATTCAAACATTTTACGGTTCCTTCGATGTAGGAGTGGCGAAAAATGATGATGGAACATACACCGTATTAGATGCTCCTAAAGGTGAATCAGCTGATATTTTTGCTTGGGTACATTCATTCCGAGATTTCGGACCAAAATATATCGGTGAAGGATTTAATGACAAAGTAAAATTACCAACTACTGGTGGGGACGGCTTAAAGCTTGAATTAGATAAAGAAATAAATAAATATATAAAAGAGCAATTCCCGAATGTTGTTTACTCAGAAGAAGAAATGAATCGTTTAAGTGCCTTAACTACCGATATTGATTCGTATATAGGATCAATGCAATCGAAATGGGTTGTCGATGGTGGCGCTAAAGAAGAGTGGGATACCTATATTGATCAGCTGGAAAAAATGGGCTTTGAAGAATTTATGGATATTCAAAAACAAGCATTTGAAAGATATCAAAATTCACTTAAATAAAATGTTAAGACAGTCGGTTATATAATAGAAAGCCGACTGTCCTTTTAAAATGAGGGGGGATTATAATGGGGCAACTTTTTAGTCTAGGAAGTCCCATTTCTCACGTATTGGCCAGAATAGTAGATATCTTTATTTTAAATCTAGTATTTATTATTTTGTGTCTTCCTATCATTACAATTGGGGCATCGACGACAGCCCTTTATTCAGTTTTAATGAAAATGATCAAAAATGAAGAGAAGAGTATTGTAAAAAGCTTTTTCATTTCTTTTAAGGATAACTTTTTCAAAAGTACAATATTATGGATGATTACGGTCTTTATTGGGGCAATTATTCTACTGGATTTTTTATTTTTGGGTAATCTTTCAGGACTTGTTCGGTTTCTATTTACGGGCATGGCTATTATATTTGGATTTGTGTTTTTGTGTATCTCGGCATTTATTTTTCCTTATACAGCAAGATATGAGGATACGATAAAAAAATCAATCTTAAATTCATTGCTAATTGGGACTTCTAATTTTCCTAATCTTTTAGCGATATTATTGATGAATAGCATTTTCGTTTTTATTGTCTTATCTTCAAACTTAGGGTTTCTAACAGGGCTATATTTTGTAACATTTGGAGGATTTGCATTCCTTGCCTATTTAAATGCCCTTATAATTAGCAAGGTTTTTAGTAAATATGAAGTTTTTAATCGATGCTGAAGGGAGTAGCAAAATGGAAACAAATAAGATACTGAATATCGGGTTAATTGGACTCGGTGGGATGTCTAATTATTATCGAAATCTCATTTCCACTATCGAAACCATTCGCCTGGGAGCAATTTGCGATGTCCATCAAGAGTTGGTTGACAAAGTAGGTGAAGAGGAAGGAATTGGGCAAGAGAAACGTTTCATTCAGATTGAAGATATCATTGCATCTTCTGATATTGATGCAATCGTTGCGGTCGTGCCAAATAACGTGCATGCCAAAATTGTAGAATTATGTATTAAAAATAAGATGCCTGTCATGTCGGAAAAACCTTTTACATTGAATATGGAAGAGGCGGATCATTTAAGAAAATTATACCAAGAAAGTCCTGTTCCTTTTGCAATCGGCTTTATTCATCGCTATACACCATCTTTTCAATATGCCAAGCAGCTGATAGATGAAAATGCGATTGGTAAGATTCGGTATATTGATGTGAAATACCAGCAATCATTCGGAGCACCATTCTATGAAACTCCTTATTTATGGCGTTATGATCAAAAGATTTCTGGTACAGGTGCTTTAGGAGATTTAGGAGCCCATATAATTGATAGTGCGCGCTTTTTCGTTGGGGAATTTGAGTCAGTCACCGCTTTAATGAAGACCTTTATTGAAAATAGAATTGATCCAACAACAGATGAAGAAAGAGAAGTTTCGGTAGATGATTTTACAAGCATTCAGGCTGAACTTGAAAATCATGTAGTTGGTAATTTTGTAACTACAAGGAATGCGGTCGGATCAGCGAATCAGCTGGAGGTAATGATATACGGTGATGCTGGAACGTTAAATATGAATATTGAACGACCAGATGAAGTTAGAATGTGTATAAAATATTCGGATGAAGAGCCTGTGTGGAAAACGGAGGAAGTACCGGAAAAACATCGAAACAAGTCCCTATTACGCGATTTTGCAAGTCTAATAATGGATGGAGAAAATTCAAATGTCCCAACTTTTGTTGACGGGTATAATAGTCAGCTTGTCATTGAAAGTGTGATTCGATCTGTGGAAAAAGGGCAGTTAGTAAAACTCGATAGGGAGGAAATATAATGATGAAGGTAACAGTATGGAATGAAAATCGACATGAGCAAAAAAATCCTGTAGTGGGAGAAATCTATCCCAATGGTATTCATGGTGCAATTGCAGCATTTCTAAATGATGAAGGTATTGATGCTGAAACAGCGACATTAGATGAGCCGGAGCATGGTTTGACAGATGATGTATTAGATAGTACAGATGTATTGATTTGGTGGGGACATCTTGCACATCATGAGGTGAAGGATGAAATTGTTCAGAAAGTCCAACAAAGAGTATTAGATGGAATGGGCTTAATTGTTCTTCATTCTGGCCACTTTTCAAAAGTTTTTAAAACGCTTATGGGAACAAGCTGTGACTTGAAGTGGCGGGAAGCAGATGACAAAGAAATCCTTTGGGTCGTTGCACCTCACCATCCAATTGTAGAAGGGATTGGGGAAAGTATCCAACTAGAGAAAGAAGAAATGTATGGTGAACATTTTGATATTCCCGCTCCTGATGAGTTGATTTTCACAAGTTGGTTTGAAGGCGGGGAAGTGTTCCGTAGTGGTTGTACATACTCTCGAGGAAACGGAAAGATCTTCTACTTCAGACCAGGACATGAAACATATCCAACTTACCACAATAAAGAAATTCAAAAGGTCATTATTAATGCGGTGAAATGGGCGGCTCCTGTTAATCGTAAACGCCCGACCTATGGAAATGTAGAGCCGATCGAAAACATTAAGGTGAAAAGTTAATAGGGAAATAGTTTGAAAAGAAAAACAACTGGTAGAGAGGAATTTCACCAGTTGATTTTTTATTTTTCATATATCCAATTAAAGGTTGGCTTTACTCATCGCTTATTTAAGCATAATTAAAATATCAGATACTACTATACATATTTTGAAACCTCAATTTTTTCCTCAATCATATACATGAATCGATTAGTAAACAAATAAGTTTTTCTAGAAAGAGTGCAATACTACAAACTTATTTACTTCCCCTTGCATTATATCCCCATATAAAGGTATTATTACAACAAAATATAGAATAAAGAGGCGACCATAGTGAGAACCTTACAATTAACTTTACATGAGGCAATTGAAATTACGAAAGCACTATCGAATGAGCATCGGATGGAGATTTTAAACCAGTTAACAGGTGGTCCAAAAAATGTGAATGATCTTTCTGAGTTATTAGCTATTCCATTTTCCACGGCTGCTGCCCATATTAAAAAATTAGAAGAAACCAAGATGATTAAAACAGAAATTGTTCCTGGACGAGGGAATCAAAAGGTTAGTTCCAAACGTTATGATCGAATTATTATTGATTTAGAGGAAAAAAAGCCAATTATGGAAGATGAAATTACTTTTGAATTGAATATTGGGGAATATGTTCACTGTCAGGTGGAACCTACTTGTGGACTTCTTAGTGATAAAGGAATTATCCATATTCTTGATGACCCTCGCTCTTTCTTTGAACCGGAACGGAAAAATGCTCAGCTTATCTGGTTTCGTGCTGGTCATATTGAATATCATTTTCCTAATCGCATACCATATGGGACGGAAGTAGAGGAATTAAGTTTTTCTATTGAACTTTGCTCAGAGGCTCCTTATCATAATCTGGATTGGCCTTCGGACATTACTTGTTTCATCAATGATCATGAGATCGGTGATTGGACAAGTCCTGGTGATTTCGGTGGAGAAAGAGGGTTTTTAACACCGAGTTGGTGGGAAACCCATAATACTCAATATGGTCTCTTGAAATATTGGAATATTAATAAAGAAGGAAGTTTTATTGATGGTGTGAAGATTTCATCTGTTACCATTGACGATCTACAGCTTCAGGAACATCCTTATATTTCATTGAAACTTGGAATAAAGAAAGATGCGAATAATCTTGGTGGGATTAATATATTCGGTTCCAAGTTCGGAAACTATGAACAGGGATTAATTATGAAAGTTAAATATGCCCATATAAAATAAGGAGTTTCTTATTTTTATATAGGAGAAAATTGAAGTAACACCTCTATAATAAAATATATTTCTGAGAAAAAAACTACTAGTTTTCTATCTGGTTGTTTTTTTTATTACATAAACACTTGATCTATTACATGTATTTGTGTAATAATAATCTCAAGGAAATGAAAGCGTTTATTAAAAAGGGGGAATTACCGTGAAATCTAGTAAATGGTTACTTTTAGTTTTCTCACTTATCCTAATTCTTAGTGCATGTGGGAACAAAGATACTACATCTAAGGATGGTCGTATTGAAATTTCATTTATTAATGGATTTACAGGTGGCGATGGCGCCTATATGAAGAAAATCACTAATGGCTTTAACGAATCACAAGACAAATACAGCATTGTCGAAAGTCAGGAAAAAGAACATTATACAAAGTTTAAATCGGGTAATTATGATTTAGTTGTTATTCATGGGAATAATCTTGAAACCTATCGACTGGATGGATTGATCACTGATGTGGAATCCCTCTATGAAAAAGCTGGAATAAACGAATCTGATTTTCATCAAGCGGGTATTGATTTAGCTAAGTTAGATGGAAAATTATATGGATTTCCACTAGATATCCATCCGCTTACTATGTTCTATAATAAGGAATTAGTTGCAGAGGCACCACAGACATATGAAGATTTAAAACAATTGAATACTAATTTACAAGCGGAAAGTAAGGACTTATATTCACTTGGGATACCTTCTTCAGGATTGGTTGAATTTTATATGTTGATGATTGCATCACAAAATGGAATCGATTTAAAAGACGGAGATAGCTTGAATTTTGCTCAACCGGAATTCGCAGATGCTCTAATGACATTCCATGATATGGTTTGGGAGGATAAAATTTCGCCAGCTAACTTAGGATTGGATGGAGAATTTAAAGCATTTATGAAAGAAGCGGAGTCAGGAACGTCAGTACAAACAGCGGTTGCCTTGACCGGTCCATGGTATTACGGAGCTGCGAAAGAAAAATACGGTGATCAATTAGGAATTGCACCGATTCCTCAAATTGGAAAACAACAAGCGGCATATGGGAATGCCCATTTGATTTCTCTGTCAGAGAAAGTAAAAGATGAAGAGAAGTTAGCAGGTATTGCCGAGTTTATGAAGTATATGTTTACACCTGATAATCTTATCCATTGGGCAGAAGGTGGACAAGCACCAGTTCATTTATCGACGATTGAGAAAATCAAAAGCGAACCAGAAAAGTATGAAATTGCTTTTCAAAACGAAAAGCAATTCGATGATTATGTGAAACCTCCACAAGTATATCAATACGGAGAACAAATACGTTATATGAACGAAAAAGTATTTAGCCAATTAGTGACGAAAAAGGATTTAACGAAAGAGCAATTAATGAAAGAATTAGAAACAGCTACTAAACAAGCGAAACAAATTGTTCAAACAAAACCTGAATAATAGATAGAGAGTGACGGTTTATCTTGTCGTCACTCTTCTTTATAAGTTTTGGAAATTACCTTACCAAAAAAGGTTTATGGAGGTTGGAAAAATATGAATAAAGGAGTCGCATCCAAAACCTCGGCATTTATGATGGTATTCCCCTTTGTTTTATGCTTTCTCTTATTTTGGGCAATACCGGTGGTTGTAGGTATATATGCCAGCTTGCATAACTGGAATTTATCTTCCGGAAATAATGGATTTGTAGGCTTGCAAAATTACATTGATATTTTGACACCAGGGTCACTTTACAATGAATATTTTATCGTGGCATTGAAAAATACGCTACTATTTGTCGTTATCAGTGTTCCGCCATTGGTGATTATTGCTTTGATTTTGGCTTTGATTATTGATCAATTGCCAATGAGGTTGAAGCCTTTGTTTCGAACAATTTATTTTGTCTCGTATTCCATTTCAGTTACGGCTGTATCTGCGATCTTCTTGTGGTTGTTCAATGAAAATGGTGGTTTTTTTAATAATTTACTAGTTTCGACTGGCATTTTGAAAGAGCCAATTAGCTGGTTAAGCCAACAGCCATATGCGTGGGTATCGGTATTGATCGCAACAGTTTGGTGGACAATTGGTTTTAATATGATGTTGTTTATTAATGCGATTGATGAAGTGGACCCTAGCTTATATGAAGCGGCAGATCTAGATGGGGCTAATTTCTTCGCGAAATTCTTCTATATTATTTTGCCGCAAATTCGCAATGTCGCTCTTTTCATTGTCATTATGACGGTCATTGCCTCCTTCAATCTGTATGGTCAATCGAAGCTTATTACAGCAGGTGGGCCTGAGCAATCGACGACATCTTTGACGATGAATATTCAGAACACAGTGATGAATATGAACCAGCTTGGAGCTGGATCGGCGATGGCAATGCTGATGGGCTTTATTATGTTGTTTATTACAGCGGCACAGTATTTCATGGGACGAACGAAAGAAAAGGGAGGGGCATAATGATGCACCGGACAAAAAGAAAAAATTTCTTTGTTGTTACTCTTGCTAGTCTAATTGCGATATTATTTCTTCTCCCACTTGTTTGGATGGTTTTTACATCTTTTAAAACATTAAGTGAGTCGATGTCTAGTGCAGCGATTTTACCGAAAACATGGACAATCCAAAATTATATAGATATTTTCTCTTCGACGAGTGATGCGCCGATAATTCGCTGGATTTTTAATACGGCACTTATCACAGCGGTTGGGACCATTTTAGTTGTAGCTATTGATATTTTGGCTGCCTATGCTCTCGCTAGATTGCGTGTACCTGGCAAAAAAATCATTATGGGGATGATTGTTGCTGCTTTGACGATCCCAGGAATTGTCACATTATTCCCTGCTTTTTATTTATTTAAAAGCATGAATTTGCTCGATACCTTTTTTCCGTTGATATTGCCTTATACAGCAAGTACGATGGGTGTTTTTCTCGTCTATAACTTTCTACTTTCTTTTCCAAGAGATTTGGAAGAAGCAGCTTATATAGATGGGGCGACACAATGGCAAATTTTACGCCATGTCATTTTTCCATCTATTAAACCGGTTGCTACTACTTTAGGGATTATTACCTTTATGGCGATATACAATGATTATTTATGGCCATCCCTTGTCGTAAATACGAATGAAATGAAGACGATTAGTTTAGGGATTGCCACACTTATTCAAGGAGCCAATTTTGTCAATCCAGCAAAAATGATGGCTTCGACAGTCATTGCGACTATCCCTGCTATCATTGTGTTCTTGTTTGCAAATAAATATTTTGTCCAAAGCATTACGAATTCAGGCATTAAATAAAGGAGACAGATAACGTGAGACGTCCAGAATATCCTAGGCCACAACTTGTAAGAGATGAGTGGGTTAATTTAAATGGTGCATGGAAATTTTCTTATGATGATAAAAATATTGGTTTGGAACAGGGATGGCATCAGGATCCTTCAGCATTGAATGAGACAATCGAAGTTCCTTTCGCATACCAGACAGAATTAAGCGGGATCCATGATCCTTCTTTTCATGATTGGGTTTGGTATAGCCGCCAATTTACCGTACCCGTCGATTGGAAAGAAAAACAGATCAAACTTCATTTTGGAGCGGTAGATTACCGAGCGTGGATATATGTGAATGGTGAATATGTCGGATTTCATGAAGGTGGCGGAACATCTTTTTCCTTTGATGTTACCCATTGTCTAACAGGTAAAGAGGAAACTGTTACGGTACGGGTACATGATCCATCCAAAGATGAAACGATACCACGTGGAAAACAATTTTGGGAAGAGAAGCCAGCATCGATTTGGTACACACGGACAACCGGCATTTGGCAAACCGTTTGGTTGGAAGCTGTTCACCCGACACATCTCTCGTCTATAAAATTCACGCCGGATATTGATGCTGGTGATGTGCAACTTGAATGGGAAGTAACTGGAGATTATATCGGCAAGCAAGTGGAAATTGAAATTTCTTTTAAAAATAAAATCGTGACAAAAGATACAATTACATTGCAGGAAGATTATACGAAACGTTCTTTAAATGTATTTAATCATAAAATCTTTCGAACAGGTTACCATCATGATGGTTGGTGCTGGACACCAGAAAATCCGAATCTATTCGATTGTGTGATTACATTAAAAGAAGATGATCAAGTATTAGATAAAATTGATTCCTATTTTGGTATGCGCAAAGTCCATACAGAAAACGGGATGGTTTATCTTAATAATAAACCGTACTACCAAAAGCTTGTATTAGACCAAGGATATTGGCCAGAAGGATTGCTTACCGCACCAACAGATAAGGCATTTGTGAAAGACATTGAGCTTGCGAAAGATATGGGCTTCAATGGCTGTCGTAAACATCAAAAAATAGAAGATCCTCGCTTCTTTTATTGGGCAGATCGTTTAGGCTTCCTCGTATGGAGTGAATGTGCTGCTTCTGCTTCTTATAGTGAAAAAGCGGCGTCGCGTTTAACTAAAGAATGGCTAGAAGCAGTGGAAAGAGATTACAACCATCCCTCGATTATTACGTGGGTTCCTTTAAATGAGAGCTGGGGCATTCCGAATGTGAGAAGTGATAAACAACAGCAAAATCATTCATTGGCGATGTATCATTTAATCAAATCATTGGATACAACAAGGCTCGTCATTTCTAATGATGGGTGGGAGCTAACAAGAACCGATATTTGTGCTGTTCATAATTACAACCATGGAGGAAAAGACGAACTGGCGAAACAAGAAGCATTTAAACAATCCTTATTCACAAAAGAAGATATTTTACAATCCATGCCTGCGAAACGTACCATCTATGCGCAAGGATTTCAATATAATGACGAACCAATTCTCTTGACTGAATTTGGTGGCATTGGCTACAAAGTTGGCGAAGAAAGTGGTTGGGGCTATACATCCGTATCAGGCACTGAAGAATTCCTCGCAGATTATACACGTATTATGGAACATGTGTATCAATCAGAGGTATTGCATGGCTATTGCTATACGCAATTAACCGATGTCGAGCAAGAAATAAACGGGCTTGTCACGTATGATAGAAAGCCAAAATGCGACCTTAGAGAAATTAAAAAAATCAATGATCAGTGGCATAATGACATCATTAAAAAGGGGGAATAACGAATGATCAAAGGGTTTCGGACGATTAAAAAGGTGACAACAGAAGAAATTCATATGAGAGATCCCTTTGTCTATACTGATCACCAAGAGAAAAATTATTACTTATTTGGGACAAGTTTTGCAGATGGATGTGGAGACGAAGACCCAACTTTTGAAGTATATGTGGGGAGCGATTTACGACATTGGGAAGGCCCATATGTCGCCTTCCAACCACCGAAAGGATTTTGGGGTGTCCGCCATTATTGGGCTCCGGAAGTATTTAAAATCGATGAGAAATTTTATATGTTCGCATCGAGTAAGGGTGGAATCGGTGAACACCGGGGAACAGGGATTTTAGTCGCTGATCATCCTGCTGGCCCTTATACCCCCCATAGCGAAAAAGCTGTTACTCCAGAGAACTGGGAATGTCTAGATGGAACTTATTATGAAGATCGAGATGGTCAACGGTGGATGATTTTTTGCCATGAATGGACCCAAGAATATGAAGGGAAAATAAAAGCGATTCGCCTGACGTCCGACTTAAAAAGTTCATTCGGTGAACCGATCGAGATTTTAAATGCCATCGACATGCCTTGGATTCGCCCATTCGGCGATCCACGCATTGAAAAAGAAGGATATCTCACAGATGCACCTTTTATGTACGAGGCAAGAAATGGTGATCTACTATTACTATGGTCAAGCTATTCCATTCCGGATTATGGAGATCAAGGTTTGGGTGGTTATACCGTTGCTGTCGCTCGCTCACGTTCTGGAAAAATCGAAGGCCCTTGGGAGCATGATCCCACCTTACTAATGGATCGGAATGCTGGGCACTCCAGTCTCTTCCATACATTAGATGGACAACTCTATTTAGCAACTCATTATCCTGATACTCCACATGGCAAAGAACATCCACTATTTTTAAGGGTGTCGGAGATGGTTGATGGATTAGAGATTGAAGAAAAAGCGTTCTGAAATTAAATGGGATCTGATCCTAAAAATACGATTCAGGGTAATATTTGAATTTAAATTTTAGAAATGCGGGCTATCTAAAAAATTTCTAAAATAAAGCAGGGAGAGAAACACGGGTTCTCTTCCTGCTTTTGATTTTTTTTCCAACCCATGATAGTAGCTGGCTAATGCCCACCACCATCCGTAGTTTATCAGATTAGCAGTTTAAAAAACGTATCCCACTATTAAAAGTACAAAGGTGCTCTGAACACCTTTAGAAAAGTTTGGCATGTATAATTTTACGTGGGTGCTATGATTAAATTAGAAAGTGATCAAGAAAAAAACATGAGTAAGGATGATTTTTTCATATAACGCCATTTTCAATTGAGGAAGGCTTTTTTGTTTTCTCAAACACATATTTCCAACTGTAATCAAACGAACTTTCGCATATAATTAAATTTATGTGGCTTCAGGATTCCCGCAAACTCATTTAAAAAGTAGATGAGTATTTTTACCAAATCTCTATCATATAACTATTTTTCCATAAACCTCGTTATCCTTATTGCTGATGATAATTCAGGCATCGGTATTCCTCCAACTATAAGACTGTATGCTCCCGTGGACAGCCCGGACTTGTTTCCAAAAAATCCTTGTTTAATTCCAGTGTCACCATGAATTTTTTGATGTTTAGTTTGCATTTATATCACTCATATTTAATATTCAATAAAAATAATGATTGACATTAAATCATTATGTACTAAGACATCATCTAGCTACATATCAATTATTAAATTGTTAAAACAATCGCTACATGAACACGTAAACGAATCTGACAAGTTCAGCAACACAACAGATTCAGCTGCCTAATCAAAAACGCGTTTCTTCGAAACTCTCTATTTTAAAAGGAAATTGAAATTGGAAGAAGTGCGTTATATATACCCAACTGTTTTTGTGATAGTTGCGTTTCACTAATCAAACGTTTGATTAGTATCTATAATTAAAGATAAACACTGTATTAATGGCGGTTCAAGCTTCCTTATTTTAAAGTTTAGTTATTCGAAGCATATTTAGTTTTGAAGTAGCAATAACGATATTGAGCGAGCTAGGAGCCAAATTGTCGCTAGTATATGAGAAAAGGTTTATTAAAAATTGTATGATTATGGTAGAGGTGGGGTTTCATGAAGGTAATTGGATTTGGAGATAATGTAGTAAATAAATTTAAACATAATAGTGAAATAGAAATAGTTGAAGTTCTAGCATCTCAGCTCAGCCTATGAAAATATGATGATGTTCTTAAAGTATTAAGCAATAATGTCGAAACGAACCTAACCTTTGATGAGACGAAAGACGTACAGGAGAATTATGATGATGCCCGGCATTAGGTTGAGCAAATTGAGATTGCTAGTATTTGGTATCTCGATGTTTCACAAGAGGAGTGGAAGAAAGTCCGAGCCAGATTAACGAAACATTTGCAGTTGACGTAGCATGTAATTGAGCGCCCGGGGCCAAAATTAGCTCCGGGCGCTTTTCGCTGTGTGTATTAATTGGGGCTTAGGACTTGCATGGAAAGGTTTGAGGATCTTTTAGAACGATTTACACCGGTTATTATAGCATATTTGCGGCTGCTGCATGTCTGCAAGTGTAAGCAGAAGATAAGTATCTATTAAGATAAAAAGCTCCCAAATGAACATCTCTGATATTCCGTAATACTTTTTTACGCCTCAAAGTAATTGAAAACACCATAATCGCCCTATTACTCTAGTCTTTCTCGCTCCTATATATTAAGATATAGGAATAGCACTCAAAAATAGGATAATATACCCAATAGTCGAATACGGTGGCTAGAAAGAGGAGAAGGAATATGAATAGAAAAGACTATATACTACTGGTTAGCGTTATACTAATGACTTTGCTTATACCAAGCTTATCTTATGCACACCCGGGAAGAACCGATAGTAACGGGGGCCATACCTGTAGAACTAATTGTGAAAAATGGGGATTAGAATATGATGAATACCATTATCACAACGGAGGCGGTTCAGGTGGAAGTAGTTCAGGAGGCCAAAATACGAATCACGTAAAATCTACACAAAAAAGTAATCAACAATTAGAAGAACAGCGTAAACAAAAAGAACTAGCTCGACAAAAAGCAATTGAAGCTGAACGATTAAAAAAAGAGGAAGAAGAAAGACTAAAAAAGTCTGAAGAAGAAAGGCAACTAGGTTCACAAGAAGGTGTTATTAAAGGAACGGAAGATTTCGGGACAGAAGAAAATAACCCGGGGAAATATTTAGAAGGAAAGTCAGATGCATATTCTAGTGGGTTTAAAAAGGGCTACGCTAATGCATGGAAAGAAGAGCAGAATAAAAGGGACTTTTACCAGAAAGGTTACGACCAGGGGAAAAATCAAGAAGAAATTGATTTGGATGGAATTCCAGAAGAGCGAAAACATTATTTTGAAGAAGGATTTAATATTGGTCATCCCGAAAGAGTGGAACAAATAAAGAAAGAGCAAAATAAACTAGGGAAAAAACATGGGCTTAAAAAGGAAACAAAAGAACCAGGGAATACGGATAGAAATGAATATGTTACATCTTATGAAGAAGGATACAAGGCAGGACTTAAAAAGGCGATTAAGAAAGAAGGAAAAGTATCTGCAAATACGAACTACAGTTTTAAAGTGCCTAAGAATTATAAAAGTAATGAGGAATATACAGAATGGTATATTAAGGGGTTTAAATCCAATAAAAAAGCTATAGAAGTCAGAAAAGCTGGATATGCAAAAGGAAAGAAGTTCTTCTCAACAAGCAGGGTCCCTAAAGCTTTTAAAAATTATAGCGAATTGTATAAAAAGTCCTACAAAAAGGCGAAGCAATCCAGATAATTTCGATGCCTATACAGTGCCTGTTACTCCTCGAATTTTCTTGTTCCATAATTTGTTTCACAGGATAATGGGTTGGTAGCTGGTTATGCGAAAAATGCACTTTAACATGTTTATTTTGACAAATTCTGATCATAGAAATACCGTTAATTTAACAGTACCCACCGCGCCTCTTAATAATCCCTACCCCGGTGGGTCATTTTAATTCCCAAATTTCAGTTTCCAAATTCAGAACATAATAGATAACGACTTCGCTTATGATTAAAACAGATAAAGCGCGATAAACATTGTAAACAGTTAAAAACTGTTTTTTAAACATTTTTAACTGTTTTCTCAATTCAAATTATTGTGAATAATTATATAAGATATAAATGTAAGCGTTTTCTATTAAAGAGATGTTAGAAAGAGGGGGAGAGTTTTTTATTTTGTACGGAAAATGAACCAACACCATGAGTCTTCTTACATTTTCACAGAAAAAATAGAAAGGTCAGGTGGGTCGGATGTCGAAAAGAGAATTATGGGGGAAAAAGTATTTTTCATCTTTTCTCGTTTTATTATTGATGATTTCAAGTTTTCCTTTCATGGGGAAAGCAGAGGCCGCTTCTGAAATGTGGCGATTTGACTTTGGGACAGAGGATAGCCCGGTTAAGGAAGATTATACGCAGGTACATCCTAATACCGAGTATAAGGAAAAACAAGGATATGGATTTGAAGATCCTTCAAAGGTAACAGCAGTTGCACGGGAGGGGCAAGATAAATTAAATGGGGATTTTATCGTTTTTACGGAAACTACTTTTCAAGTAGATCTCCCAAATGGTGATTATGCGGTTAAGGTTATTGCCGGGGATTCTGCTGAAACAACCGAGTTTGGTGTGAAGGCGAATTCCATCCAAAAGATCCAAAATACGTCTGTGTCAAAGGGAGAATTTGTTGAACGCGAATTTGACATTGCCGTAATTAATGATCAAATAGCAATACAATTGACTGGCGATCATCCGAAAATCAATGCTTTAGAAATTAAAGCATTGCCTGAACGAGCTGCCTCAGATGATCCGGCGGTTTACATCGTCAGTGATTCAACTGCTCAAACATTCGATCCATATTGGAAGCCAGAAGCAGGGTGGGGGCAGATGCTTCCGAAGTTTTTCGATGAAAAGGTCAAAGTAAACAATCATGCCATTGGTGGTAGAAGTACGAAAACCTTCTATAATGAAGGACGTTTAGATGCGGTATTACGAGAAATAAAACCAAAAGATTATTTGCTTATTCAATTTGGTCATAACGATGCAACCGTCAGTGTGCCGGATCGTTATACCCCAGTGGAGGATTATAAAGAGTATTTAAAAACCTATGTAAATGGGACACGTCAACGCGGCGCGATACCAGTTTTGATTACACCCGTAAATCGAAGGGATTTTAATAAAGATACTGGTAAATTCAATGTAAGTTTTCCAGAATACAAACAAGCAGCGGAAGAGGTTGCCGAAGATTTGGATGTGTTATTAGTTGATTTCAACACATTAAGTCGCGGGTATTTTGACCAAATTGGTCCTGAGGGAACACGCTCTGTCTTTTTACATGCTGACCCAGGAATTTATGAGGCTTTTCCAAATGGTGTAGAAGATAATACTCATTTCCAAGAATATGGAGCTATTCAAGTCGCTGGCATTCTCGCTTCAGCCATCGCAAAGCTTAATACGCCATTGGCGAATTATGTTGTGGATGGTGGACAAGCAGGTGAAGTTCCAGCTACTCCGAAAAATATCGTTGTATCGAATATAAGTAATGCAGGCGCATTATTATCATGGGAGCCTTCAGAGGGTGCGGATATTTACCGTATTTATCGTAAGCTTACGGAAGAAAAGGAATATCAGTTAGTAAATACCTCGACAGTGCCACAGTTAAGCTTGACTGGTATGGAGGAAGGGAAGACATACGATATTGTGATTACTGCACTGAATGGAAAAGGCGAGTCTGAACAGTCTGAAGCCGTACAAATTTTTACAAAAACGGCTGTTTGGAAATTTGATTTTGGACAAACGCAAAATGGAGGTCGATCTCCAGTTGCGAAAGGATATAAGGAAGTAAATTTATCGACCCTTTATACAAAGGAATTAGGATACGGCATTGTCGATAATAAGGGAATGATTGCACGTGATCGCGGTGATGGCGGAGATTTGCTTCGTGATTGGCTTGGGTATTTTGATATTGGCTGGGACTTTCAAGTTGATTTGCCGAACGGCCTTTATGCGGCAAAAATTCATGTTGCAGATTTTCTTGGTAGTGCACGTACGAATGTAGCGATTGAAGGGCAAGATTATGGAGCAGTTAATGCCCCGAAAAATGGCTCAATCGAACGAGTGATTTCAGACATTTCGATTACAGATGGACAAATGAATATTCATTTTGGAGGGTCCACGGGAATCGCAAATGGTCTAGAAATTACACCTATTTTTCAGGCGCCAGGTGGATTGAAATTGGACGAGAAAAACTTTGATCCACAATCCCCCTCTGTAAAAATATCATGGGATGCAGCAGATGATGCTAAGCATTATCGTGTGTATCGTAAAGTAATTGGATCGAATGAAGCGGAACAAATTGCTGAAACGAGTGACCCAACTTTTACAGATACAAAGGTTGGAGTTGGAGATGTGTATGAATACACCGTTACAATGGTGGGGCATAACGGAAAGGAAACGGTTCCTTCTTTACCTTTGCAGGTAGAAATGGTCGATTCATCACAAGCAATTCCTGATGTTCCACAAAATCTTAAAGAGCTTTCCATTAATAAAAATGACGTAACGATATCGTGGGATGCTGTTGAAGACGCTCTTTCTTACAATGTATACCGTGCAACAAAACCAGATGGGGAATTTCAATTAATTGGTCAGACAGATAAGAAAGAATACACAGATACATCTGTTTTAACAACCACTCCTTATTATTATAAAGTAGCTGCAGTGAATGCCGGGGGAGTATCAAAACAGTCTAAAGCTTTGAAAACATCTGTGCCAACTATTTTAAAGAAACAAATGGAAGATCTTGATCGCGCGCCAGTAGCGGTGAAAACAAATGAGGGAGTTTACTTAAGTTGGAGAATGCTAGGAACGGATCCTAAGAATATAGCATTCCATGTTTATCGAGATGGTAAAAGGATTTCCGAAAAGGAAATTACAGCAAGCACAAATTATTTGGACAAGGATGGAAAAAAAGATTCCGTCTATGAAATTAGAAAGATCATAGATGGAAAAGAGCAAAAACAAAAGGACAAAATAACGATAATGGAAAATAACTTTTTCGACATTCCGTTGCAAAAGCCAGCTGATGGTGTGACCCCACTTGGTGATCCGTACACTTACCGTGCGAATGATGTAAGTGTGGGTGATTTAGACGGTGACGGAAATTATGATTTGGTTGTCAAGTGGGATCCATCTAATGCAAAAGATAATTCACAATCTGGTTATACAGGCAATGTCTATGTAGATGGTTATAAAATGGATGGAACACTTCTTTGGAGAATTGATCTCGGTGTGAATATTCGTGCCGGTGCTCATTATACTCAATTTTTGACATATGATTTTGATGGTAATGGTCATTCAGAGATTGTCATGAAAACTGCTGATGGCACAAAGGATGGACAAGGGAAAGTGATTGGACGAGCAGACGCCGATCATCGCAATAGCAGTGGTTATGTTCTCCAAGGAGATGAATATTTAACGATTTTCGATGGGAAGACGGGAGCTGCAATCGATACGGTTGACTATGATCCACCACGAGGAAAGGTCGATGATTGGGGAGATGGTTACGGAAATCGCGTAGACCGTTTCTTAGCAGGTGTAGCATATCTAGATGGGGAAACACCAAGTATTGTCATGACGAGAGGCTACTATACTCGTTCCGTATTAGTCGCTTATGATTTTATTGATGGGAAATTGGAAAAGCGGTGGAAATTTGATTCCAACGATAAAGGCAATAGTCAATATGCTGGACAAGGCTACCATTCATTAAGTGTGGCAGATGTGGATGGCGACCAAAAGGATGAAGTTGTTTTCGGGCAAATGGTGATTGACGATGATGGTACAGGATTATACAGTACAGGTTTAGGACATGGAGATGCACTGCATGTGGGTGACTTTATCCCGGACCGCGAAGGACTGGAAGTATACTCGGTGCAAGAAAATAAAAGTGCGGAATATGGCTATGTGATGCGAGATGCAGGAACTGGCAAGGTATTATGGGGGGAACACACAGGACAAGACACAGGGCGTGGATTAGTTGCTGATATTGATCCTACTCATGAAGGTGCTGAAGCTTGGGCTATTAATGGAGCATGGAATAGTCAAGCTGGTGGCTTGCATGCAGCAGATGGGAAACAGATATCAGATAATATCCCTACATCTAACTTTGCTATTTGGTGGGATGGTGACTTGTTGCGTGAACTCCTTGATCATGATTTCGATGAGGAACTTGGTGCAGGAGTGGGTAAAATTGATAAATGGGATTATGAAAATAAAAAACTTGTCAATTTATTAACGGCTGAAGGAACATTATCGAACAATCACACGAAGGGAACACCAGCGTTACAAGCCGATTTATTTGGTGATTGGCGTGAAGAAGTGATCTGGAGAACAGAGGATAGTAGTGCACTTCGTGTATTTACAACAACAGATGTAACAGACCATAAAATTTTCACCTTAATGCATGATCCACAATATCGTGTGGCGATTGCTTGGCAAAATGTCGCCTATAACCAGCCGCCACATCCGAGCTTCTTTATTGGAGCGGGAATGGAAGAACCTTCAATTCCGAATATTGAGGTTATAAAAGTAGATAAGGAGGATCCAGATCCGGAACTAGATGTTTCAGAACTAGAATCCTTATTGGAAGAAGCAAAATCAATTAAGAATGAAGGGAAGTATACGGAATTCACGTTTACGGCCTTGCAAAATGCGATATTGATAGCAGAAAAGGCTCTTGGAGAGGTGAAAACGGTAGATGAATTGAACGCTGCGATTGCAGCTTTACAATCAGCGGTGGATGGGCTGGTAACACTAGAAGCATTCAATACATCTTATATGCTTTCCATCCTTGAAGCGCATCAAGGAGATGTAGCTGAAAAAGATTATCGTGCTCTCCATACTCATTTGACAGCAGTGGGCCAATTTGAGCAAAAGGGAGCGGCTGAGAAAATAATCAAACATATGGAAAACTTTAAGAAATTACTTGATCATCAGTTGGAAAACAATTTGATTTCTCAAGAACTATACGAAATTCTCAAGACAGATACCAATTCGCTTATTCAAAAATGGGAAGCTAAATAATAGGAGTATCTAAAGGGAATTCCCCATGAGCTAGCATGGGGAATTCCGAATGATAGGAATCAGTTACATGAGCATAATGAGGTTCCTTATTTACACATTCTATTCTGTTCATCCTACTATCTGCTAGATATTCAATTAGATTTTATTGAAATGGTAGATGATCGGATTATAAGCCTCTTGGAAGGGAGATGGAAATGAAGCGATACCGCAGAACTAAAAAAAAGCAGTGCAGTGCCCATAAAGGTGGAATAATGAAACCAATGCAGCTGCTAATTCTATTATACTTGTTATTTTTAATCGGCTCGCAGCTAACAACACCAACTAGTGCCTCTTTCCAGGATGTTACAACGATTATGGGGACACTATCTGTACATGATGATTTTGAACATCAACAGGGAGAGAAGGAATTACCTTTTCAAAGTGAAAATCAATTAAAAGCAGCAGAGGCGGTTGATGACGAGGTTGTAAAAGATGAAAACCATGAACAAGAAGAGAAGAACTTTGGAGAAGTTCCCGAAAAAGGGGAACAGGATCTTAAGAGTGATTTGCAAGTTCATCAAGAGGAAAAACAAAGTACAATAGAAGAAGAGGAAAGCCCCGAAGGAAAAGAACAAGATCAAGTTAACTCAAAGGAGCCGCCTAATTTATCTACTGATATCACAGGTAGTCAGGAAAAGAAGGATATCAAACCAGAAGCCGAACAAGCTTTGAAAAGCGAAGGACAAGATGACGCTAAACTGGATTCCGACAAGGCAATAATAGAATCAGATGTACAAAAATCAGATCCACCGGAGTGAGGCGAATATGAAAGGGAAAATCATTCTAAAATGGATTAGCAATTGCATCTCAACCCTGTTCATCGTCCTGTTAGTCTGTGTTGTATTTATCGTCATTTCATCTCGAGCAGCAGGAGGAGAAGCAAGCCTATTTGGTTACCAATTAAAAACAGTATTATCTGGTTCCATGGAGCCAGAAATGCAAGTTGGTTCGGTTATTTTGGTCCAGTTAGCAGATGAAAATGATAGGTTTAAAAGCGGTGATGTCATTACATTTCAGACCAAGGACGCAATTCTTGTCACACATCGAATCATCGGGGTAGAAAATGATGGTCAGCGCTTTATTACCCAAGGCGATAATAATAATGGACCTGATGTAGAACCGGTCTTAGCCCAAAATATTGTTGGGAAATATTCGGGGTGGACGGTCCCGTATTTGGGCTATGCCTTCCATTATGCGAATACGAAGCAAGGAGCCATCCTGTTGTTGTTCATACCTGGTCTGTTGTTTCTTGGACATGCTATATTTACCATTTGGCGTACGCTGCGTCTAATTGAAGTACCTAAAAGGTCCAATCCTAAAGGAACAATAGATTGATAGATTTTTACAATATAAAAAATGGGGGAGAAAACGGATGAATATCAAAAAGCAATTAAGTATGGGATTACTATCAGCTGTCATCGGCATTACATTAATTGGGGGCGGAACCTACGCGTATTTTAGTGATAGTGCGGAAACGAATAATACATTTGCAGCAGGGACGTTGGATCTCGCTGTGAACCCTACTCAGATTATTGATGTCAGCAACATGAAACCAGGTGACTCCTTTATACGTGATTTTGAACTTCAGAATAATGGTTCATTGGATATTGGAAAAGTATTATTAACAACTGCTTATACAGTGACAGATGCAAAGGGAGATAACGCAGAAGACTTTGGTGAGCATATTGAAGTAGAATTTCTTTACAATATGGACAAGCTCGACGAAGTCATTTACAAAACAACTTTAGCTAAACTAAAAGATATGAATCCAGAAGTTGTAAATGAAAAGGTTTTCGAACCAATCTTCGATGAAAAAGGTTTGCCAACAGGTAAAATGAACGATCTCGTCGTAAAATTCAATTTTATCGATAACGGTGAAGACCAAAATCAATTTCAAGGAGATTCAATGGATCTTACCTGGACATTTAACGCCCAACAAACAGAAGGAAAGCAAAGATAGATTAGTTGTTAGTTGTTTGGGTGCCTGGCACCCAAACAAATCAGTTTAACTCCCAAAACCTTTTGGGTTTTGGGAGTTAAACTGATTTGCTGAGTAAGTTTTTTGGAATCTTTTCATGAATTTTTCTTGATTAGATTTAGATTTTGCCCGGAGTTGTTTGGGTGCCTGGCACCAAAACACAATTAATGCTACTGAAAATATCTATTTCAATGAGACTAAATATTTTATCTTGACTATTAAAATAAAAAACGATACACTATGTGTAACCGGTTACCTATTTGCGATGGAGTGAGAAAAGTGGTTTCGATTAAAGACGTAGCAAAACATGCAGGCGTATCAGTTGCAACGGTGTCCCGAGTGTTAAATGACAAAGGATATGTGAGTGTAGATACAAGGAAGAAAGTAGAAGAGTCCATTGAAGAATTGAAATATAAACCAAATGAAGTTGCTAGAAGCCTTTTTAAAAAACAATCGAAAACAATTGGTTTAATCGTACCGGATATCATGAATCCGTATTTTCCTGAATTAGCTCGGGCGGTTGAAGATACAGCTGCTGGACTTGGATATAATGTGATTTTATGTAATTCCGATGAAGATGAGGAAAAAGAACAACGTTATTTGGATGTTTTGCTACAAAAATATGTAGATGGAATCATTGTCTCTTCAAATACCTTAAAGGCAAAAACGATACATGAATTGAATATACCTGTAGTCAGCATCGATAGGGAGATTAGTAAGGATATACCAACTATTGTAGTGGATAATAAAAAGGGAGCACGAATGGCTACCAGCTTTCTGAAAAAAATAGGTCGCCAGAAAATCGCCCATATTAGAGGTCCTAATCATGTGGTAAACGCTGCAGAACGATGCGAAGGGTATAAAGATGTAGTATCTAAGGAACCGTGGTTTAAAGAAAGTTATATTGTAAACGGAAACTATCATATGGAAACATCAACTGAGGTAACATTACAGCTTTTACAATTACATCCTGAGATTGATGGGATTTTTGCTGCGAATGATACGATGGCAATTGGTACGATTAAAGCAGCTCATCAGCTTGGACTAAAAGTACCTGAAGACATATCTATCATTGGCTTTGATGGTATCACATTGTCTAAAGCAACAACCCCAGAACTAACAACAATCGCACAACCGATGTATGATTTAGGGGAAAAAGCAGCCACAATGCTAGTTAGGTTAATTGAAGGAGATCAATTGGAAAAGAACTTCTATCAGCTTGACATTAAATTAATAGAGAGACATTCAACATAAGGAGGGGAAGTAAGTATGAGTCATACCCCTAAAATAACTGTCGTGGGAAGCATCAATATGGACATGGTAACGATTACGAACCAGCTCCCGAAGATGGGTGAAACAATCATAGGGCAACAGTTTCAAATGAATCCTGGGGGAAAAGGTGCCAATCAGGCTGTAGCAGCTGCACGTCTGGGAGCGCAAGTTCGTATGATTGGCTGTGTCGGCAATGATACTTTTGGTAAGGATTTACTGCAGCATCTTCATACTGAAGGTGTTGATGTAAGCAATGTGGAACCGGTTACCTATTCAACTGCAACAGCTACAATTATTGTTTCAAATAATGATAATAATATTATTGTTGTACCTGGTGCCAATAATTATGTAACATCCACCTACGTGGAATCGAAGCGGGATGTAATTGCAAATAGCGATATTCTAATCCTACAGTTAGAAATTCCGCTAGAGGCAGTACGAAAAGCAATTGAAATTGCAAAAGAAAATGGAGTAACTGTGATATTAAATCCAGCTCCTATTTGTGATCTTCCAGATGAATTACTTGAACAAGTTGATTATTTAACACCCAATGAACATGAGTATATACATTTAAATATAAAAGAAAACCGTACAGACTTGTTAGAGAAGATAATCTTAACAAAAGGAAGCGAAGGTGTTTCCTTCCGTGATCATGGGGAGGATAAAAATATCTCTGCATATGAAGTAAGTGTTGTTGATACTACTGGTGCCGGAGATGCTTTTAACGGAGGTTTTGCATTTGCTTTAGGTAAAAGTCTTCCTTTAGAAGAGGCTTGTGCTTACGGAAATGCAGTAGGTGCATTAGCAACAACGAAGCTTGGTGCGCAGACAGGAATGCCAACAAGTGAAGAAGTTAAAGCATTTCTTCGCAAATAAGTAATTTCTAAAAGTAGAAAATCTGTACAGATAATGAGGCCGATAATAACGTAACTCATTATCTGTCCTATGAATAGAAAAGCAATACCAATTATTGTTATCGCTTACTAAAATATGGAGGGGAAATAACATGACAAAACGACCAATTATTATTGATACGGACCCAGGAATTGATGATGCTGTAGCTATTGCAATCGCTCTTTTCAGTGAGGAATTAGATGTTAAATTAATAACAACGGTTGCTGGAAATGTTGGCCTTGATAAGGTGACATATAACGCATTGCGATTACTCAAGTTTTTTAAGAAGGATATACCTGTAGCTATTGGTGCTGATCGTCCACTTATGAAGGCGCCAATTGATGCCAGTAATGTACACGGAGAGAGTGGAATGGATGGGTTTGATTTTGAAGAGCCAACACATGAGTTGGTGCTGAAAGAGAATGCTGTCAATGCCATGTATAGAGTGATCATGTCAAGTGAACAACCAATAACGCTTGTTCCCATTGGCCCGTTAACAAATATCGCTTTATTACTAAAGATGTACCCAGAGGTGACTGATCACATTGCTGAAATTGTATTAATGGGAGGATCTACCGGAAGAGGCAATGCAGGCGTAATGGCGGAATATAACATATTTGCGGACCCAGAAGCAGCTAAAATTGTATTCCAAAGTAATATTCCAAAGGTGATGGTTGGGCTAGATGTTGGATTAAAAGCGTTAGTTTATCCAGAAGATAGTGAAAGATTAAAAGAGTTAAATGAAACAGGAAACATGATCTATCATTTATTCAAAAAATATCGAGGTGGCAGCTTAAAAACAGGGTTGAAAATGTACGATAGCTGTGCTGTTGCTTATTTACTAAAACCCGAGATGTTTGAAGTAATCGACACTTTTGTAGATGTAGAAGTCAATGGAACTATGACGTCAGGCTGTACAGTAGTAGATATCAAAGGATATTTAAAACAGCCTAATAATGCAAAGGTTTGTATAGATATTGATCCGGTAATATTTAAAGATTGGTTCATGGAAAGTTTATCAAGATGTAATTGATATGATGAATCTTAAGGTATTGGTCCGATTTGTGTGAGTGCCTGGCACTCACACAACACTCACACAATTCATCGAAGTTATTCAACATAAGGGGAGAAGATAATTATGACTCTTGATATTATAATGTATGTCTCAGCTATTCTATCTATAGCAATCGTAGTATATATGCTAATTAAAAAAATGGATATTAAAATTTCCCTCTTCTTGATGGGTATCGTACTCGTTTGGATCAGTCTTGCGATGGGAAAAGAAGTTGCTATTAAAGATTTTGTTTCAACAGGATCTTTATTGCTAGATCCACTCCTAGTAATTGTCCAACAATTTAAAGATACTTTTAGCGCGGCTGGATTAGTCATCCTGATGTTGGGTGGATATACAGCATATATGTCCGCTATAGGAGCAAATGATGTTACAGTCGATGTATTAACTAAACCAATATCGAAGTTTAAATCAGTTTATGTTTTGGTCCCAGTCGTATTCTTAATAGGGAATTTACTTTCTCTTGTTGTACCTAGTGCCTCCAATTTAGCGATTATCCTACTTGCTACTCTTTACCCTGTGTTAAGAAGAGCTGGGATGTCAGCATTAACTGCCGGAGCAGTAATCGCCACATCGGCTACGATCGTTCCGACACCATTGGGAAGCGACAATGTTGCTATTGCTGAAGAATTGGCAAAACACACTGCTTTTGCCAATATAAATGTAGCTGATTACGTATTTAACTATCATGCATTAGTGTCCATACCTACATTAATCTTTATCGCTATCGTTCATTTCTTTTGGCAAAGAAGAATGGATAAAAAAGCTCAACTTGGAGCTACATCTGCAAATGAAGATAAACTTGAAGTAAAAGAGTATGCTGAAATTGGTGGAGGTAAGCTATATAAAACAGTGTATGCGATCCTTCCTGTATTTCCAATTATTCTATTATTGGCGGCGTATGGAGTTCAATTATCTACTGGTATAACAATTGATATTAGTGTTGAGGTTGCTACTATAGTCTCCCTCATACTTGCCATTATTTGTGAACTCATTAGATTTAAAGGTGATAAGAAAGTCTTGGAAAATACCGAAACATTCTTTAAAGGAATGGGCGGAGCAATGTCGATTGTAGCACTGTTAGTGGCAGCATCAGTATTTGTCACTGGTTTGAAATCAATAGGGCTAATTGACGAGCTACAACAGTCTATGCAACACATCCAAGGTCAAGGATTTGACTTTGCATTACCGTTGATACTAGTAGCTTTTACAGCTCTCATTGTTTTGTTAAGTGGTAGTGGTATCGCCTTGTTTTTCGCTATGATTCCATTAATTGTTCCATTAGCTGAAGCAGCGGGGATTAGCCCAATAGCTATCTCTGTTCCAATGGGACTAGCTGGCAACCTATTTAGAGCGGTTTCTCCTGTAGCAGCAGTTGTATTAATTGTAGCAGGAACAGTAAAAGTAGACCCAATAGAAATTGTTAAAAGAACAACCGTACCGATGGTTTCTGGCGTGGTCTTTATGTTTATATTATCTATGATAATATTTCTATAATTAATAATATGATGGTGAATATTTGCAAATTTTTAACATCATGAAGGAGCTATGAGTTTAACCTTATTTGATTCTAGATAAAACTTGCAAATAGTGATTGATATCGTATTTTTAGTAAAAATACGAATATCGCAACAATTATCGGGTGACGAAGAACTTGAATAAATGCTCATATTTGGCTTAGAGGATATAAGGAAAAATAGATTTTAATCCAAGATCCCAGTTTATAGTTAACAGACTTAATTAAGTCTTTCAAAGGATGGCTGCGACGCTAAAGGGGAAGGGGAATGAGATACTGTTATGGCCGGAACTAATTGGACCCAAGATCCTTTTGGACCCAAGATCCTTTTGGAGGTAAGATTGTCGCGGAGCAGTGGATATGAAGGGTGGCGTTAACTTCTTGGGGGGGGACTAAGACTTGAAGATGGCTTCCAAGTTACGAAAGATGGAGCCCGTCCTCTACAATCCCTTTCAAATGAAATTATTAGAGTATAAAACGTGAATAAAGTATTTCTTGGCTTGCTAACAATTGTTAGCGGCTTTTTTTATTTTCGAATAGTAAGAAGTAAGTCGAAAAATGAAAATTATTACTTGACGGATAAAAAAAATGAATATATGATGGAAACATGCTAACGAGATAACGTTATAACGTTATGATGGGGAGGGCGATTAAAATCAATATAGATTTTACAATTGATAAAGATTCAATGCTTCCATTTCATTATCAAATTTATTTGAAATTAAAAGAGGCAATAGAAAGTAATCAAATTAAAGAGGGTGAGAAAATACCTTCTGAGAAAGAGCTCCAAACAATATTTGGTGTAAGTAGAATCACTGTCAGGAAAGCAATGGAGGACTTGGAAAGAGATGGATTTGTAAAAAAATACCAAGGAAAAGGCACCATTGTTATGCCAACTAAACACAATTATAATCTACAAGAATTAACGAGCTTTAGTTCTGATGTGCAGCAAGCAGGAGGTATTTCAAATTCGCAGATTTTAGACTTTAAGGAAGTAGAGGCCGATGTGAAGGTTGCTGATTTTCTAAAAATTGGTTTAGGAGAAACAGTGTATTATCTTGAACGCTTAAGGATGATGGAGAATAAAATTGTTGGTCTTCATAAAGCTTATATAAAGAAAAACAGTCCTGTTTTAATTTCGCCGGAAGAAATTAATAGTGAAACATCGCTTTACAAATTATTGACTGATAAAGGAATAAGGCTGAAGTCAGCGGATGAAATTTTAGAAGCAAGGATACCTAATGAGAAATTGAAGAAGCTACTTAAACTATCGGATGACCAAGCTGTTTTTTATAAAGAGAGAATTACATTTAATCATGATGATGAGCCAATAGAGTATGTAGAGATTTATTATAATGCTGATGCTTATCGTTACAAAGTATCCATGAGTATAAAGAGTGATTAAGAATAAACGAAAAATACCCATTAGAGAGGATTAATCAATGATTGAATTAAATTGTGCGAGGCAGGTTTTATCAGCGGAATATCAAGAAATGTTCGACAATATTGTTTATCACAGAGTATTAGGCGCAAGTAAGCATATTAATATGATTGGTGAAATGATAGAATCCATCGTCTTAGATGGGGGGGAAAACAATATCCCAGTAAATGCAATTGTCGATGATATCTTAACCGTGTCACATTTTTTTAAAGAGACTAGGGGTCAAGCGAGTCAAGCGATAAGTAACGCAATCAACATCATGATAAAGGATCTAGAGTATGCAAGAAACCTAGAAACAAAGGATGCAGTGGAATTCATTCTACGTGGAAAGGACAATTATTTGAAAGGGGCATCACAAGCCCTTGATCAAGTTGTTGAATATAGTGTTGAAGTAGCAAAAAACATGAAAAGAATAATGGTATTTGATTATTCCAGCACCGTGGATCGTTTTTTGGAAAACTTGGAAGGGCAAAACGGGTTAACTGTTTATATTCCTGAGAGTAGATCAATTGACGGAGGTCATGCATTTGTAAGGACCTGCCTGCAAATAGGCCATCAAGTTAAGTTTATACCAGATGCAGCAATCATGTATTTTCTGAAAGAATGTGAGGCCGCTTTCATGGGGGCTGAAACATTTTTCCCAGATGGGACAATGTTTAATACTACTGGTTCAGATATTGTTGGATTAGTTTGTAAGGAATTTAATGTTCCACTTTATGTTCTTACCCCTTTAATAAAGGTGGATATACGCTCCATATATGGTTATCAAAAAGTGTTAGTAGAGAATGATTTAACTCATAAATTAGCTGCCCATTGGCATATGGACGAACAGGAAAAAACAGATTTTATATGCCCAGAGTTATTAGGTGTAGATGCTAAATATATTACTGCTTATATTACAGAGCGTGGAATCATTCCAAGCCATCAAATCTTTAATGTTAGCCTTGAATACTATAACGAATTAAAAGGAGAAAGGTAAATATGGCTGATCTTTTACATCCAAACTGTTTAGCAATATCGATGATACAACCTGATCCCTTGCCAGGCAGTTATAGACATACAGATAAAAAAATTGATGATATTTTGTATCAATCATTAAAAGAAACAGAAATGGTGGCTGTTAATGGTTTTGATGGTGTGATACTTCAAAATATGAATGATATGCCGATAAAACAATATTCTTCACCAGAGGCTATCGCCTATATGACAAAAATCGGTTATGAAATAAGAAAGCGATTTCCTGATTTAATTTTAGGTGTTTTGATGAATTGGGATGGAGTAGCTGGACTATCAGTTGCTGATGCAATCGGTGCTGATTTCGTAAGGGTTGAACATTTATTTACAGGAGTTGAGGTAACAAGTGCAGGCCTGTTACAAGCACAATGTGTGGAAATCGCTGAATTGAGGAAGAGGATCAAAAGTAGTGTTCCAATCTATGCCGATGTATATGAAGTACATGGAGTGCCGTTAGGAAGAAAACCAATAGAGGATGCAGCATGGGAATCAGTTCATGAAGCCTTTGCCGATGGTCTATTTATAGCTGGAAAAAATGCCGAGGAAAGTAGAGAATTAGTAAAAAAAGCACGTTCCAAAGTAAATAGTACGCCTATTTTCTTAGGTGGAGGAGCTACGGGCGAAAATGTTTGTGAGCTACTACAAGATTATGACGGTGTTTGTGTTGCTACGTGGATTAAAAACGGTGATATGAAAAATCCGATAAATCCAGAGAGAGCAGAGATATTTATGCATGAAGTGAAAAGAGCGAGAAAAATGAAGAAGCAACCTATTAATTCTTAATTTTTTATAGCTTTAATTATTAGAATATGAGGAAGAGTAGGAGTGTTTGTAAATATTACAAAAAGGTTGGGGTTACTCTTGAAAAATCATGTAGAAATATTGGTCTATGGAAGTTTAAATATGGATTTTGTAGCTTTTTTAAATAAGCTGCCTAAAATTGGCGAGACGTTAAGTGCAAAGGATTTTATGATGGTTCCTGGTGGAAAAGCTGCGAATCAAGCTGTTGCAGCTTCACGCCTAGGTATTAAGGTAGGGATGGTAGGAAAAGTAGGCGATGATTATTTGGGAGAAGAGTTAATTAACAATATTAATCAAGAAGGTGTTGTAACGGAAACGATAAAAAAGGATGTTGGAAGTAGTACAGGTATTGCCATGATTGGTGTTGATCAAAATGGAGATAATATGATCATTACGAACAAAGGGGCAAATGAAAGTTTAACTATTTCTGATATTGACGAAGCAGAAGAGAGTCTTATTCATTCTAAGGCAGTTATTTTGCAACTAGAGATGGAGCAAGTTGTAGCAGAACATATTATAAGGAAGGCTAAACAACATGATAAATATATCATTTTAAATTTAGCACCTATTGTTCCAATTGATCCACAAGTTTTATCAATGGTTAACTTACTTATTGTTAACGAAACGGAAGCATTTGAATTAACAGGTATGGATATAAATACAATTGAATCTACAATAGAAGCAGCCAAAATATTGAACAATAGAGGAATTGAAAGCGTTGTAATTACATTAGGCGCAAGTGGGGCTCTATTAAGCACGTCATCTACTGCTCAGCATTTTCAGCCGCCACGTGTGGATGTTGTGGATTCTACTGCTGCAGGCGACTGTTTTGTTGCAGCGGTTTCAGCCTTTTGGGTCAGGAATGGTAATTTATATGACGCTGTCGAACATGCTGTAAAAATCGCAGCGTTGTCAGTTACTAAAAAAGGAGCACAGTCTTCTTTGCCAACGATTCAAGAATATGAAAACTTTATGCAAGGAAGGTGATTGAATGTCTAAGCCTATTCTTAAAATGGAGGCTATCACTAAAGAGTTTCCAGGAGTTAAAGCATTAAATGGAGTAGATTTTGAGATATATCCTGGAGAAGTCCATGCTCTAATGGGTGAAAATGGGGCTGGAAAATCAACTTTAATGAAAATACTTTCTGGAGTGTATTCTGAGACATCTGGAAACATGTATTTAGAGGGAAAAAAAATCACTTTGAAAAATCCGGTTGATGCACAAGCATTGGGAATTTCTATTATACATCAAGAATTCAATCTCTTCCCAAATCTTTCCGCTGCAGAAAATATTTTTATAGACCGAAAAGACTCAAAGGGAAAACTCGGTAAAATAGCTTGGAAGTCAATCTATAGAAAAGCAGATGAGTTAATAAAATCTATTGGTGCAAATATCGATGTGAAGAAAGAAGTTCAATACTTAGGCGTTCATAGTCAGCAAGTAATTGAAATTGCAAAGGCACTTTCACTTAATGCAAAGATATTAATTATGGATGAACCCTCTGCTGCGCTTCCAGAAGATGAAGTGCAAAATATGTTTAATGTTGTAAATCAGTTGAAGAGAAATGGTGTAGCGATTGTTTATGTATCTCATCGAATGAAAGAGATCTTTGAGATTGCTGATAAAGTGACCGTTTTAAGAGATGGAAAAAGAGTCTCAACTAAATTAATTAATGAAACTACTGAAGAAGAACTAATCAATTCAATGGTTGGTCAAGAAGTTGGAAATCTTTATCCGAATACTAATCATGAAATTGCTAAAGATATTGTGCTGTCAACTAGAGACTTTTATATTACTAATAAAGACAGGGTATCTTTTGATTTGCATAAAGGAGAAATATTGGGTTTCTATGGTTTAGTGGGTTCAGGTACCCACACCTTGGCCGAAAGATTATTTGGATTAAGGAAAGGCATTGGAGTTGTAAAAGTGCATTCAAAGGATGTAGTTATAAAGACTCCGAAAGATGCAATGAATCATGGTATAGCGTATTTACCGCCTGATCGACATCGACAAGGTTTAGTCAAAGAGCTTAGTGTAAAAGACAATATAAGTTTAACAGTTTTGAAAGAGTTATCCCAAGCCTTTATGATTAACAATCAAAAAGAGAAGGAGCTTACACAAACTTATATTGAACAACTTCGGATCAAGACACCAAATCAGAACCAGACAGTCAATTTTTTGAGTGGCGGAAATCAACAAAAAATAACATTAGCCAAATGGTTAGCTACAAAACCAGAGATATTAATAATGGAAGAACCTACTAGAGGTGTTGATGTAGGTGCAAAAGCGGAAATCTACAAATTAATTAATCGTTTAGCTTCCGAAGGACTAAGTTTTATATTAATCTCTACAGAAATGCCTGAATTAATAGGTTTAAGTGATCGGATTTTAGTAATGAATAATGGGAAGATAACAAAGGAATATGGAAGAAGAGAAGCTAATCAACATAATCTCTTAAAAGTGGCATCAGATTCAGATATGGTTTCGGAGGTATAAACAATGAATAACATTATAAAAGCTAAAGAAATTCCGATTCTTATTTTCTCCGTATCGATTTTTGTGATTTTTTCAACTCTATCGTCTAACTTTTCTACCTTTGAAAATATATCATTAATTTTAACGCAAATTACTACGATCGGATTAATAGCAATCGGTATGTTAATGGTCATTTTATTTGGTGGAATTGATCTCTCTGTTGGTTCTGTATTAGCGGTTGTCGCTACAATTGTAGGAATGTTAGTTAACGCAGGTGTAAATCCAGTCTTAGCTGCTTTAATAGGCATTATTGTTGGTGCAATATGCGGGGCGATTAACGGTTTCTTCATTACTAGATTTAATATACCAGACATTATTACAACTCTAGCAACAATGTTTATCTTTCGAGGTTTAGCAGTTGCCATTAGTAATGGTCAATGGGTAACAAACTTTCCAGAAGCATTTAACTACTTTGGACAAGGTTCTATTCTAGGGGTCCCAGTTTCAGTTGTACTACTAATTATAGCGGCAATCATTTTTTGGTATATTCTTAGCCAGACATCATTTGGACGAAGAATTTACGCAATTGGTGGGAATCCAGAAGCGGCTAAATTAGCTGGAATGAAAATAAAAACAACAAAGTTATACGTCTATATTTTTAGTGGAATGCTTACATCGGTAGCCGCAGTTATATTCGCTTCGAATATTGGAAATGTACAAGCCTCTACCGCAGGAAAGGGCATCGAATTTACTGTGATTGCAGCAGTATTAATCGGTGGCGCTAGTATCTTTGGAGGTGTAGGTACACTTCCAGGAACGATAATTGGTGTTTTATTAATGGGGATTATTAAAAATGGTCTTGTCTTAAGTCAAGCCTCGGTATATTGGATTGATGCTGCGACTGGTTTTATTCTTATACTTGCAATAATTATGAATACCATTCAGAGAAGCAGAAGTGTCTCAAGTAAGGGGGGAGAATTAATATGAATTTAATAGAGCAAATAAAACAAAAAAGAACGTTTGTCCTCCCGTTTAGAATAAATAATAATGTGATTTTAACAATTTTATTACTTGGTTTTTTCATATTTTTTAGTTCACAATCAGCCTTTTTTCTCTCTAAATCTAATATCTCCAATATATTAATACAGGTAACAACAATTGGATTTATAGCAATACCGATGACGTTTATTATTATTTCAGGTGCAATGGATTTATCAGTAGGGTCTATATTAGGGATTTCGGCTGTCACCCTAGGTTTTTCTTTTCAAAGCGGACTGAATATTTGGATTTGTGTAATATTGGCAATTCTGGCAGGAGCATTGGCTGGATCTTTAAATGGACTTTTGATAGCGAAATTTAAAATGCAGGCGATTGTTGTAACTATTGGAACGCTTGTTACCTTACGTGGGTTAGTTTATATCATCACGGAGGGAAAACCAATTAGTGGATATCCAGAATCGTTTTATTTTCTAGGACAAGGTACGGTATTTGGACTCCCTTTTAACGTAATTGTCATGGTATTACTATTTACAATCGCTTATTTAATCATAAAAAAAACAAGAGTTGGGAGATATGTTTATGCGCTCGGTAATAATGAAGAGACAGTTCGATATTCGGGTATTAACGTTGTAAGATTAAGATTTATGACCTTTTTAATGAGTGGTGTCTTTGCAGCTATATCCGGAGTTTTCTATGTATCAAGATATGCAAGTGCACAGGCTGATGCTGGAGATGGAATTGAACTCGATGTAATTACCGCTGTCTTAATTGGAGGGACCCATATATTTGGTGGGAGAGGTAGTTTATTAGGTACCTTCTTAGGTATCTTGCTAATTGGAACACTGAGAAATGGTTTAAACCTTATGGGTGTATCTGTATTGTTCCAAACAATGATTTTGGGTGTATTAATTTTAATAGCTGTAGGTAGACAAAATAAGTAAAAAGAGAGGATGATTTAAGTGAAGTATATAAGCAAAATTCTATCAGTCGTTTTAATTGTTATTTTAATAGCTGGATGTTCAACGCAAGGACAAACGGAAGGTGATACTAAAAAAGAGAGTAATTCTTCAAGTTCTGATAAAAGTTTCTTCATAAATCCTAAATCAATAGGACCAGCTTATTATTCCGCTGCTGAGAAAGGGGCAAAGCAAGCTGGCAAGGATTTAGAAGTAGATGTAATTTTTAACGCGCCATCTACTACAGATTCATCACAACAAATTAATATGATCCAAGATATGTTGACAAGACAAGTGAAAGGTATTGGAATAGCACCTAATGATCCAACAGCGGTGGCTTCTATTTTTGATACTGCCAAAAGTAAAAATGTAAATGTGGTCACTTGGGATAGTGACGCTCCGACAACTAGTCGGGACTATTATATTGGGCCTGCAACTGATGGGGAGTTAGGTGAGCAATTTATAAAAATGACAGCAGAAAAAATTGGTGGAAAAGGTAAGCTTGCTTTTATGGTAGCTAGTTTGGCTGCACAGAACCAAACTGATAAAGTGGAAGCAGCTAAGGAGTTACTAAAAGCAGAATACCCTGATATTGAAGTTGTAGCAACTGTCTCCAGTAATGATGACCAACAAAAGGCATTTGAAAATGCTCAAAATTTAATTAGTACGTATCCAGATTTAAATGGAATTGTTGGTTTTGCCGGAGCAGAAGCCCCAGCTGCGGCTCAAGCGGTGGAAAGAGCGGTAGAAGAAGGTAAGATTAAAAAAGGACAAATAACAATTACTGGTTTTGCTGTGCCTAGTCTGGTTGAGAAATACGTAAAAAGTGGGACTATCGAACAACTTGTAACATGGGATCCTACTAAACTAGGATATGCAACTGTATATGTTCTTAATGCGCTCTCTAATGGAGAGGAAATCAAGGATGGGATGGATATTCCGACTGTTGGAAAAGTGAAGGTTCAGGATAAATTTATACTAATTGGGACTGAAATAATTACGAAAGACAATGTAGAAGATTTTGACTTCTAATATAAAGGATGAGAAAAGTGACAATAAAAATTGAGGCTTTAACTGTTGCAAACTTTGAACCGTTTGGAAAAATTGTAGAAGTACCCGCAAGTTCACCCACGAAAGTTGGCGATGGATGGGAGTGTTGGAATTATATACAGATGATGGAAGTGGACACTGAAGTTGGGATGGGGTTGGTTAATACTAAACGACGACCATTTATTATTGAATCCATGGAAAGACATGATAGCAGAGAAGAACTATTAATTGCCCTCCAAGGGGATATTATTCAACCATTAGCATTATCCAAAGATCTAGAAAACCCAGATGAAAAGCCCGATCCTAGCCTTGTAAAATGCCTTCATTTAAAACAAGGCCAAGGAATTATTATAAAAAAAGGGGTGTGGCATAGTCCAGCTTATCCGGCAACTGAAGATACACTTTATTTCTTTGCTATTGAAAGAAAGCCGGATAAATTTGGAGATGAAATCATGAATCCTTGGGTTGAATTTGAAAATAATGCAAAAGTAGCATTTGAATTTTGAGAATTAATTATTGATATTTCGTTAGAAGTAAAGCCATTTTCATTCAACCAGTGGTAATAATACCACTGGTTGAATAATCCTCTCAATTAATAGATGTAGTTTTAAATGTAAATAAAAGATTAGAAAAGTTATTACAGACTATTACCTTCGTTTTATTTATTAACATATCCCTCTGGAACATTACTTTTCTCGTACCTGTTCCTTAACCATTATCATCTGATTCATGAGGCAATACCTGAATGTTAAATGCAAGTTTACAAAAGTCTGGATAACTTGAACGGTGGTGCCCCGCTTCTATTTTGGCAATCTTTACTTCACACTAAAGCTGGAAAGGAGCATCCTCCTGCTGGACAATCCAGTATCTTTTTTCCTATAAATCTTTTTCTGAGAGGTTAAACATATTAATATATATCATAAGTACTACCTAAAAATACTATACGATTAATATCTAACCTTGTACTCATCTACTTTGCTCTTCTATTATTTATTGTTTAATTGTTTTATAACATTATCAATTATTTTAAATCCAACATCGTTATTCGTTGTCAGAATGGATTCTGGATGAAATTGAACAGCCGAAATAGGAAGCTCCTTGTGCTGAATTGCCATGACGACATCATCATCAGATAATGCTATTATTTCAATATCTTTTGGTACCTTTTCTGCATACAAAGAATGATACCGACTGACTTTAAACTTTTCGGAAAGGCCACTCCATAAATAACTGTCCTGAGTTTGTCTGACAATGGAAGGTTTACCGTGTTGGGGGTATTCTAATATATTAAGAGATCCACCAAAATACTCCACAATCCCCTGAAGCCCTAAACATACACCAAATATCGGCAAATCCTTTTCTAAACATATATTAATCGTATCTGCTAAATGAAACTGTGCTGGTTTTCCAGGACCAGGGGATAGTACGACTAAATCGTAAGAAGGATTCCTTTTTATTTCTTCTCGTGCTAATTGTGATCGTAAAGTTAACACTTCAGCTCCAGTTTGTTTCATGTAATTTGCTAGTGTATGAACAAACGAATCTTCATGGTCAACAAGCAAAACTCTCTTTCCTTTACCTGATTGATAAATCTTATTAGGTATATTGTTATCAATCTTTTGAGTTTCTCGAATTGCCTGAACAAGCCCTGCTGCCTTAGTTAGCGTTTCTTGTTCTTCATCCTCAGGGACGGAATCATATAAAAGGGTTGCACCAACTCTGATTTCAGCTACGCCATATTTAATTTTCATTGTTCTTAATGTTAACCCCGTATTCATATTCCCATTGAAATTAAACCATCCTACAGCACCGCCATACCAGCCTCTTGGAGAACGTTCATGATCTTCTATCCAGCGAATAGCAGCTCGTTTCGGAGCTCCAGTTATAGTTACTGCCCACATATGTGTAAGAAAAGCATCTAAAGCGTCGAACTCAGGACGCAGTTTACCTTCAACATGATCGACTGTATGAATTAAATGCGAATACATTTCAATTTGTCTTCTTCCAATGACATTTACAGAACCAGGTTCACATACCCTGGATTTGTCATTACGGTCAACGTCTGTACACATCGTCAACTCTGCTTCATCTTTAGAAGAGTTCAATAATTCTAGAATTCGATCTGCATCTTCTGTTGCATTTTTCCCACGTTTAATTGTTCCTGAAATAGGACATGTTTCAACCCTATTATTCTCTACTCGTACATACATCTCAGGTGATGATCCAACCAAAAATTCGTTTCCTAGATTTATTATGAATCCATAAGGACTAGGATTTATACTCTGCAAACGTTTGAACACCTCTGAAGGAGCACTTTCACATTTCTCATAAAATGTATGTGATGGTACGACCTCAAATAGATCTCCCTTTTTAAAGGATTTTTTTGCCTCTCGAACCATTTCAGTGTAATACCCAGGTTGATAACCTTTCGATTTACTATTTGAACAATAGATATATTCTGACAGTCTCCCATCCCTTGGAATTCCTGTTGTATTTTTTCCTTCAAAGGTAAATTCGTATGATAATTGGTAGGAAATATTTAATTGATGATCTACAACGATCAATTCGTCGGGTATATACAGTACAATGTCCGAATCACCAACGTCACGATCATGTTTAAATTCCATCGGTTCAAATTGGAAAACTAAGTCATATCCAAATGCACCATAAAGACCAAGAAATGAATCTTCATTGGATCCGAAAAGACATTTAATTGCTCTTATAACTGTAAAAATAGATGGTTGATGACTTCGCTTTTCTTCATCATAAACATCTTTTCCGTCCTGAATAGTTCCGGTTAAAGATGTCTGGTTAATAACCAGTGAGCTTATCTCGGATACCATTTTTAACTTTTTAGAGATTGGCGTTAGTAATATTTCTCCCCTTTGATTTTGAGCATCTATACTAAACTCTTTTCCATTTGCACGAATTTCTATTAGGGGGTTATAAAAGCCAACATCCCAACGCGAATATCGCCCTGGATAATCGTAACGACTAGAAAATAAAGCTCCTTTTCTACTATCGACCTCTTTAAGGATCGTATCAGTTGCTGTCTCTACATCAAGAAGGCACTTTCTTCGTGTTATTCCAATTCCTTCATTGGTAAAATAATGAATTTCATCTTGAACAGGGATTTGGCTCGATAAGATACTCAAATTAATTTCCTCCTTAATTAATAAAGGAGATGAGGAAAAAAAGTTAGAGTGTATTAAATTGGGGAATCTCAAACTCAGCTCAACTAAACTCTTCTCAATCTAGGAATACCTAGCCTCAACTCTTCTAATCTTCTGACAATTTATATTGTATCCTAAATGAAGTTAGGTGGTCAACATGAAGGTGATTTTACCTAATTCCTAATTTAAAAGGTGGTATGTCAACACTAAATCAAGCAGTTTTTTTAAAAGATAGGTTTCTATATTCTATTGGACTTAAATAATCGATTGAACTATGCATCCGGATATTGTTGTACCAATGAACATAATCGAAAAGTTCAAGAGCCAGTTGTTCAAGGGTGTGAAAGTGCCTTCGAATAAATGACAACACTGGATTGTTGGGTTTTTCCGCCTGAATAAGAATTTACTAATTCACACCACCCAATAAAACTTTTCCAACACAATTAATATCTGTTTCAGGTATTGGAAAATCTCTTTTATTCATTAATATGTCATCTTTCTCCACCTCTATTTAATTCCTACCATACATCTATTATGTTTGTTAATCTCTTTAGGTTTTAGATTAATTTCTTTTTTTTAGGTGTTTTCATAAATTTTATTTACCGAACAATAATAATAAAATGCGATGTAATGTACGTGTTTTGAATTGACTACGCTTTATTTTGTTGATAAAATGAATGAGTTAACGTATTAAAAGCATATATTAGATAAATCAGTGGAGGTGTGGTATGTCCTCAGTAGTAATAGTTGGAACACAGTGGGGCGATGAAGGAAAAGGGAAAATCACGGACTTTTTATCGCAAAATGCCGAAGTTGTTGCTCGCTATCAAGGCGGGAATAACGCTGGACATACAATCAAATTTGATAACGAAACATTTAAATTACATTTAATTCCATCTGGTATTTTTTTCAAAGGAAGGATTTGTGTATTGGGAAACGGAATGGTCATTGATCCAAAAGCGTTTGTGAATGAAGTGGCTTATCTACATGAGCGCAATATATCAACGGATAATCTTCGTATTAGTAATCGTGCACATGTGATTTTACCTTATCATATTCAGCTAGACATCCTACAAGAAGAAGCAAAAGGTGAACAAAAAATCGGTACAACGATAAAAGGTATTGGCCCCGCCTATATGGATAAAGCGGCCCGTATGGGTATTCGTATTGCAGATTTATTAGACAAAGAAGTATTCTGTGAAAAAGTTAAGCAGAATTTAAAAGAGAAGAATCGGTTATTTGAAAAAGTATATGAAGTAGAACAAATGAAAGTGAAAGATATTTTCGATGAGTATTATGAGTATGGCCAAAAGATGGCGGCCTATGTTTGTGATACATCGGTTGTTTTAAATGATGCATTGGATGAAGGTCGTCGTGTATTATTTGAAGGAGCACAAGGAGTTATGCTTGATATCGACCAAGGTACGTACCCGTTTGTAACGTCATCAAATCCAATAGCTGGTGGAGTAACCATTGGTTCAGGTGTCGGTCCTTCAAAGATTAATCATGTAGTTGGTGTATCTAAAGCTTATACAACCCGTGTTGGTGATGGCCCATTTCCTACTGAGTTACATGATGAAATTGGGAATCGAATTCGTGAAGTTGGTCGTGAATATGGAACAACAACAGGTAGGGCGCGCCGTATCGGCTGGTTTGATAGTGTTGTAGTAAGACATGCCCGTCGTGTGAGCGGAATTACGGATCTTTCACTCAATTCTATAGATGTTTTGACAGGTATTGAAACACTGAAAATTTGTGTAGCGTATCGCTACAAAGGGGAAATCATGAAAGAATTCCCAGCTAGTCTTAAAGTGCTAGCAGAATGTGAACCAGTTTATGAAGAGATACCTGGTTGGGCAGAAGATATTACTGGTGTGAGAAGTTTAGATGAATTACCTGCAAATGCTCGTCATTATTTAGAGCGTATTTCTCAATTAACGGAAATCCAATTATCTATCTTCTCCGTCGGCCCAGATCGTACACAAACAAATGTGGTAAGAAGTGTTTATAATTCATAAGAAAAATAAGAAGTTAATTTAAGCAATTTTATGTCCATTAAATTTAAATTTTTGTCAGTTTAAGCATGAAGTGTAATGGCATATAAAAGTAAAGACTATCCCTAAAAGAAGAACTATATCAAAATATGGTGTTTCGGATGCATGTATATATAAACATTATTTACTTTTGATTATTTTTCGACTTATTTAATCATCAAAGCCTAAAAGGATGTCAACAATGTTCGGAAACTCGTGTTACTACAACAAATTGTTCAGGAAGTCTATTCATCTTTCCTCATATGAGCAAGAGGAATAGACCTTTTTCATTATTCAATATAGATTTACATAAAGAAAGAAGGATTTTATGGGCAGTGCCGTTGTCATAATGGGGGAGGATATCAGATTACAAGATTAAGCAATATACATGTAATGCTCTTCAGGATTATAGTGATTCAAAGGACCAAGTGTTAACGGAAATTGAAATATTAGAGGAGGCAAAACATTGATTGAACGCTACACTAGAGAGGAAATGGGAAAGATTTGGACAGAAGAAAATAAGTTCAAAGCATGGTTAGAAGTTGAAATCTTAGCATGTGAAGCATGGAGTGAACTTGGAGTCATTCCCAAAGAAGATATCAAAGAACTTCGTAGAAATGCATCCTTTGATATCGATCGAATATATGAAATTGAACAAGAAACCCGTCATGATGTTGTTGCTTTTACTCGTGCAGTATCAGAAACGTTAGGGGAGGAAAGGAAATGGATTCACTATGGGTTAACTTCTACAGATGTGGTCGACACGGCCCTTTCTTACCTTATCAAACAAGCAAATGAAATTATTCGTAAAGACTTACACAACTTCATCGAAATTTTGAAAAATAAAGCTATCGAACATAAACATACAGTTATGATGGGGCGGACACATGGTGTGCACGCGGAACCAACCACATTTGGCCTCAAACTTGCACTTTGGTATGAAGAAATGAAACGTAATTTAGAGCGTTTTGAATTGGCAGCTAAAAATATGGCATTTGGTAAATTATCTGGAGCCGTTGGTACCTATGCAAACATTGATCCATTTGTGGAAAAATATGTTTGTGATAAGCTCGGGATTTCACCTGCACCTGTCTCAACACAAACCTTACAGCGTGACCGTCATGCTGCATATATATCGACACTTGCATTAATAGCAACATCTATTGAAAAGTTTGCAACTGAAATTCGTGGGTTGCAAAAGACAGAAACTTGGGAAGTGGAAGAACGTTTTGCTAAAGGACAAAAAGGATCTTCCGCAATGCCTCATAAACGTAATCCAATTGTTTCAGAGAATATGACAGGCATGGCGCGTGTCCTGCGTGGATACATGGTGACTTCTTATGAAAATGTTAGCTTATGGCATGAACGTGACATTTCCCATTCATCAGCGGAACGTGTGATTTTACCAGACGCTACGATTGCACTCAACTATATGCTGAATCGCTTCGGTAATATTGTGAAGAACTTGACTGTGTTCCCAGAAAACATGAAGCGCAACATTGATAAAACGCATGGGGTTATTTTCTCCCAACGTGTATTGCTTAAATTTATTGATAAAGGAATGGCAAGGGAAACGGCATATGACATTGTTCAGCCAAAAGCGATGGAGGCATGGGAAACAGAAACCCACTTCAAACAACTTTTGGAACAAGATGAACAAATTAGTCAGACTCTTACCCAGGAAGAGATTGATGATTGCTTTGACTATACATGGCATTTGAAAAATGTTGATGTTATTTTTGAAAGAATCGGACTAACGGAAGGAGAATAACATGAAAGCTGAACTCCTATATGAAGGGAAAGCAAAGAAAGTTTTTAAAGCAGCTGAACAACCAGGGAAACTAGTTTTATCCTATAAAAATGATGCAACTGCATTTAATGGGGAAAAGAAAGCTACATTCATTGGAAAAGGTCGTTTAAATAATGAAATCTCATCACGGATTTTTGAATACCTTCGCCAAAAAGGAATGGACTCTCATTTTATTAAGCAATTAAATGAGACCGAACAGCTTGTTAAAAAATCGGAAATGATCCCAATAGAAGTTATCGTTCGTAATATAGCGGCAGGAAGCATTACCAAACGATTGGGGAAAAAAGATAGGACACCATTTTATCCACCACTCGTGGAATTATATTACAAAAATGATGACCTGGGTGATCCATTGATAAATGATGACCATGCCCTATTGTTAACGAAGATTAATCCAAGAGAATTACAGGAAATGAAATCCAAAGCACTTCAAATTAATAACTTGTTAATGGAATTATTTTCAGAAGTAAATGTGATATTAGTAGATTTTAAATTGGAATTTGGAAAAATAAAAGATCACATTGTCCTTTCTGATGAAATATCACCAGACACATGTCGCCTGTGGGATAAAGAAACAGAAGATAAATTGGATAAAGATGTTTTTCGTCAAGGTATAGGGGATTTAATTGAGGTATATGAGGAAATTTTACAACGACTGGAGGCAAAAGTATGAAGAAGGTTACCGTTTATATCACATTAAAAGCAGGTGTATTAGATCCACAAGGGAAAACGATTGGGGAGTCACTGAATTCATTAGGTTTTGAAATGGTAAAGGAAACTCGAGTTGGAAAGGTCATTGAATTACATGTGGAGGATAGTCCTGACTTGGAAGCGCGTGTAACGGAAATGTGTAATAAACTGCTTGCGAATCCAGTAATGGAAGAGTATCGTTTTGAGGTGGAGGAGGCTGTTCGCTCGTGAAATTTGCTGTAATTGTTTTTCCGGGTTCAAACTGTGACAGAGATATGTACCATGCAGTCAATGAAATACTTGGTGAGGAAGTGGATTTAGTCTGGTATCAGAATAGTAATTTAGAAAACTATGATGCAATTATACTCCCAGGTGGATTCTCCTATGGGGATTACTTACGATCTGGTGCTGTTGCTGCAACATCGGACGTGATGAAACAGGTTCAGGAGCATGCAAGACAAGGAAAAGCCGTTTTAGGCGTTTGTAACGGATTCCAAGTGTTAACAGAATCCGGACTACTTCCAGGTGCCTTAATGCGGAATAAAAATCTATCATTTATGTGCCATCAGGAAAGCTTAGTTGTAGAAAATAATGAAACAATATTTACAATGGGCTATGCAAAAGAGGAAGTCGTTTGTTTTCCAATCGCCCATGGGGAAGGAAACTATTTCTGTGATGCGGAAACATTAGCAAATTTACGAGCAAACAATCAAATTGTTTTCACATATAAAAATAATCCAAATGGCTCTGTAGCAGATATTGCAGGAATTATCAATAAACAGGGAAATGTTCTCGGAATGATGCCACATCCAGAACGTGCAGTGGAGGTACTTTTAGGTAGTGATGATGGTGTAAAATTATTCGAGTCCATCATCAAGAATTGGAGGAAAACCTATGTTGCAAACGCGTGAATGGAGCCCAGAGCAAATCGAGGAAAAGAAAGTCTATCAAGAGATGGGTTTAGGTGACGGAGAATATGATCTGATTAAAAAAATCTTGAAACGTCTTCCGAATTTTACTGAAACGGGAATTTTCTCTGTTATGTGGTCGGAACATTGTAGTTATAAGACGTCTAAAGTCTTGTTAAAAAAGTTCCCAACTAAATCACCAAATGTTCTTCAAGGTCCCGGGGAAGGCGCAGGGATTATTGACATTGGCGACAATCAAGCAGTTGTTTTTAAAGTGGAAAGTCATAACCACCCTTCTGCAGTAGAACCGTATCAAGGAGCTGCAACAGGTGTTGGTGGAATAATACGCGATATTTTTTCCATGGGGGCACGACCTGTAGCTTCAATGAATTCGCTTCGTTTCGGAAATTTAAAAAACGAACGTACGAAATATCTTTTTACCGAAGTAGTAAATGGGATTGCGGGCTATGGGAACTGTGTCGGTGTTCCAACAGTTGGTGGTGAGGTTCAATTTGATGATAGTTATGAAGAGAACCCACTCGTTAATGCGATGTGTATCGGATTAATTCATCATGATGACATCCAAAAAGGTCTTGCGAAAGGGATAGGAAATACCATTCTTTATGCCGGCCCACCAACAGGGCGTGACGGGATTCACGGAGCAACATTCGCATCCGATGATTTAGGAGATGATGCATTCAAAGACCGTCCATCTGTTCAAGTTGGGGATCCATTCATGGAAAAACTCATGATTGAAGCATGTTTAGAAGTCATCCATTCAGATGCACTAGTTGGAATGCAGGATATGGGTGCAGCGGGATTAACTTCATCCGCATCTGAAATGGCGAGTAAGGCAGGTACAGGATTGGAAATGAACCTCGATCTTGTCCCGCAACGGGAATTAGATATGACCGCATATGAAATGATGCTTTCTGAGTCACAAGAGCGGATGCTGTTATGTGTAAAACAAGGGCGTGAACAAGAAATTATCGAAGTATTTGAAAAATATGCATTACATGCTGTTCCTGTTGGTAAAGTAATTGAAGAAAAAGTATTTCGGATTAAACATCGTGGTGAAGTGGTGGCTGATATCCCAGTTGATCCTCTCGCAGATGATGCACCAGTTTATCATATGCCATCAGTGGAAGCAGATTATTTTAAATATTTTCAAAGTATGGAAAATGAGATTCCAGAAATTCAAAATCATGCACAGATGCTAAAGAAATTATTACAACAACCAACGATTGCAAGTAAAGAATGGGTCTATGATCATTATGATTCCATGGTACAGACCAATACCGTAGTTGCTCCTGGTTCGGATGCGGCGGTTATTCGTGTCAAAGGTCATGACAAGGCACTTGCGATAACAACGGATTGTAATTCACGCTACATTTATTTAGACCCGGAAACAGGTGGGAAAATTGCTGTAGCTGAAGCAGCGAGAAATATTGTCTGCTCCGGTGCAAAACCACTCGGACTAACAGATGGCCTAAACTTTGGTAATCCAAAGAATCCAGAAATTTTCTGGCAAATGGAGAAAAGTGTGGAAGGTATGAGTGCGGCATGTCATACACTTCAAACACCTGTCATTAGTGGAAATGTTTCTCTGTATAATCAATCGAAGGGGAAATCGATTTTTCCAACTACAGTTATTGGAATGGTTGGTTTACATGAATCGTTAGAACATATAACACCAAGCTTTTTCCAAAATGCAGGAGACATCGTTTATATTATTGGAGAAGCAGATCCCGAATTTGGCGGAAGCGAATTGCAAAATGTCATTCAAGGCAAATATGAAGGCAAAGCACCTATGATTAATTTAGATATCGAGGCAAAAAGACAAAAGGAATTGCTAGAAGCGATTCAATCTGGTTTGGTAGTATCTGCCCATGATATAGCTGAAGGTGGCTTTGCAGTGGCATTAGCGGAAAGTGTCTTTGGCGACAAGGGATTAGGAGTAAAAATGAACGTTACTGGTGATACGACCGTTGAATTATTTAGTGAAACACAATCTAGATTCATCGTGACTATAAAAGCGGGGAACAAAGAACAGTTTGAAAACGTCGTGGAAGATGCCAAAGCAATTGGTACGGTTACGGATAGTGGGATACTCGAGGTTCTAGTGAATGAAGAGGAAGTTATTTGCGAGAACGTGAAAGAGCTTGAAAGTCTTTGGAAGGGAGCTATTCCATGCTTGCTGAAATCAAAGGCATAAATGAAGAGTGTGGTGTATTTGGAATTTGGGGTCATGATAAAGCGGCTGAATTAACGTACTATGGTCTCCATTCCATGCAACATCGCGGGCAAGAAGGTGCGGGTGTTGCAGTAAGTGATGGTGTGGAATTAAAAGCTCATAAAGGTTTAGGCTTAGTAGATGATGTATTTAAAAATAAAAAAATGGACCAATTGCAAGGACGGATTGCCATCGGTCATGTCCGTTACTCAACACAGGGTGGGAAGGGACTTGAAAATGTACAGCCATTATTGTTCCAGCAACAATCAGGCAGTATGGCATTCGCACATAACGGAAACATAATGAATGCCTATGAATTACGAGGGCAGTTAGAAGGACAGGGCAGCATCCTGCAAACTTCTTCTGATACCGAAGTGTTGGCACATCTAATCAAACGAAATGGGCAAGGTGTCAATGAGAAAACAATTGGTGATGCATTGAATCAATTGGGTGGTGCTTATGCTTATTTAATTTTAACAGAAAATAAAATGTATGCCGCCCTTGATCCAACTGGAATTCGTCCATTATCCATTGGTTTGCTTGAGGATGCCTATGTTATTGCATCGGAAACATGCGCATTTGATCAAATCGGTGCAACCTTTTTACGTGAAGTACTGCCTGGTGAATTAATAACCATCGATGATGATGGGGTGCGATCAATGACTTTTGCACAACGAAGGCAACGAAAATTGTGTGCAATGGAATACGTGTACTTATCTAGACCAGATAGTAACCTTAATTATGTGAATGTTCATGCATCCCGCAAACAAATGGGCAAGGAATTAGCCAAAGAAGCTAAAGTCGATGCGGATATTGTCATAGGGGTTCCTGATTCCAGCATTTCTGCAGCAATTGGTTTTGCGGAGGAAATTGGTCTTCCATATGAGATCGGAATCATTAAGAATCGCTATGTTGGCAGAACGTTTATTCAACCATCCCAGGAACTTCGTGAACAAGGTGTGAAGATGAAACTCTCCCCCGTTCGCGGAATTATTGAAGGAAAAAGCGTGATTATGATTGATGATTCCATTGTACGGGGGACAACAAGCAAGCGAATCGTACAAATGTTAAAAAATGCGGGTGCTAAAGAAGTCCATGTTCGAATTGCATCCCCAGCTATCCAGAATCCTTGCTATTACGGAATTGACATTTCAACAAGAGATGAACTCATTGCTTGCAATCATACAAGTAATGAAATAGCTGAAATAATTGGTGCGGAAAGCATTGCCTATTTATCGGAAGAAGGATTAGAAAGAGCTATTCTAAAGGACCGTTCTATTAATCAAGGATTATGTACGGCATGTATGACAGGGAAATATCCTGTAAAAAAGGACCATGAGAAAGAAATGCCTTATACGAGTTACTAGAAATTAGTGCCTAAAAATTGAGTGTTTCTAAAAAGATCGGTTTCTTTGACACAAAAAACCTATAAAATCTGACGTAACTTGAGATAGAATTTGGTGAGTTTCCACCACTATACGGCACCTTAGAGGTGATCGTTGAGCCTCCTTGTTTGTACCTCAGAGGCCACTGAAAAACCGTAGTATTAAAAAGGAGGATTTTTCAAAAGTCTCTTTTTTGAAAACCTCCTTTTTTTCTTCTATTCCGTACTCTTTTTCGCTTTTTAACTATATTATTCTTTTCATATTTGCCACAAATATGGTGGTAGCTTCTTGGATTTGCATCCCTAATCATACCCGTGTTTGTTTTTTATTTCGCTATTTTTAGCTTCAATCATGTATCAATATTTCGCTAGTAGTTTAAACGCTTCGGTCTCTTGAAAGGCTTCTTGTTCCAGATGCTCTGTCGATTTAATCGTAACCGAGTATGTTTTAGTTTTTGCTCCTTCCTTATAACATTCATCCCGTCATGAAAAAAGATACTCCTCAAATGAATTAGGCTTGAAAAAAAGGTTGTGAGTCACGTCTAAATAAGACAGTACGAAGGAAGGATTGACGCTAGTAAAAACTATGGTAAAATAAAGGTAAAGTATTTTACTTGTTAGTTATGATTTTTGATGGAGGTAATTGAAATGACTAAAATAAAGGATGTAGCAGAAGTAGCTGGGTACTCAATTTCTACTGTTTCCCGTGTGTTAAATAATGATCCAAATCTTACTGTTCCACAGGAAACGCGAGAAAAGATTTACGAGGTTGCCGAGAGATTGAATTATCGGAAGAAAACAGTGAAGCAATTGGTTAAAAACATTGCTTTTTTATACTGGTTAACGGATAAAGAGGAATTAGAAGATGTGTATTTTAAGTCAATGAGATTAGAGATAGAGAAGCTTGCAGAAGCGTTTAATGTTGAATTAACAACATACAAAATTTCTAACGGAATGGATGCCATTCCTGATAATATTGAGGGGTTTCTAGCGGTAGGTACATTTTCAGATAAAGAATTGGCTCACTTGAGAAGTATTACTTCTAACGGAGTTTTTCTGGATTCGACACCTGATCCATATCATTATGATTCAGTTAGACCAGATTTGGTGCAAATAACAAAAAGAGCGATTGATTATCATATGGAAAGAGGGCATCAGAGTATTGGTTTTATAGGCGGGACATATCATAATCCCAACACGGATGAAGAAGATATGGATTTGCGTGAAGAGACTTTTCGTAGTTATATGCATGAGAAGGGTTTACTGGATGATGAATATGTTTTTACCCACAGAGGATTCTCGGTAGATAATGGTTATCGCATTATGGCTAATGCCATTGAAAAGCTAGGCGATCAGCTACCTACTGCCTTCTTTATCGCTTCTGATCCAATTGCTGTTGGTTGCCTTCAAGCATTGAATGAAAAAGGGATTACCATTCCAAATAGAGTAAGTGTTATTAGCATTAACAATATTAGTGTAGCTAAATATGTATCGCCACCGCTCACGACTTTTCATATTGATACGCAGGAAATATGCAGTAATGGTCTAGCGTTATTGCTTGAGCAAGTTCAGGAAAAACGCAAGTATGTCAAAACATTGTATCTAGGTTCAGAACTTATCATTAGAAAGAGTGCAAATGAAAACAACATATTAGAACAAAAAGAAGACAAGAAGTAATTATTTCTTGTCTTTTTCGTAAACTATTTTACCTTATTCAGTAAAATAGTTGTTTACATATTTTCTTATAAGTGGTATATTATTTTTGTAAAGCGCTTTATTAATGGGTCTAATGATTAGAAATATTAATGAAAGGAAGTTATTAAATGAAAAGTTATAAAAGATATTTAGGTATTTTCACTGGTGTTGCACTGACTTTAGCACTAGTCGCATGTGGTCCAAAGGAGAGTAGCGGGGATGATAAAGGGGCGAAGGATGCACCTAAATCTAAAGAATTAGTCGTTTGGGAAGACATCGAGAAATCTGATGGTATCAAAGATGCCATCGCAAAGTTTGAAGAAGAGCATGATGTAACAGTCAAGATTGTTGAAAAGCCTTATGCGAAGCAAATTGAAGATTTGCGTCTCGATGGACCTGCTGGAACTGGACCTGATGTGCTAACAATGGCAGGAGATCAAATTGGTACAGCGGTAACGGAGGGGCTGATTAAGGATTTAAATATAGCAGATGATGTTAAATCAATTTATACAGATGCAGCAATGCAATCACAATCGATTGATGGAAAAATATATGGTTTACCAAAAGCAGTAGAAACAACTATTCTTTATTATAATAAAGACCTAATTTCAGAGGAAGAATTACCAGAAACTTTGGAAGAGTGGTACGAATACTCTAAAGAAGTATCAGATGGGAAAAAATTCGGTTTTCTCGCTTTATTTGATCAGATTTATTATGCCCAAAGTGTAATGGGTGGCTATGGCGGATATATTTTTGGTACAGATGAAAGTGGGAATTTTGATCCTACTGATATCGGTATTAACAGCGACGGTGCTAAAGAAGGCGCAAAAATGATAGAGAAGTTTTACCAGGATGGTTTATTCCCAGCTGGTATAGTCGGGGAACAAGGCATTAATGTACTAGAATCATTATTTACAGAAGGTAAGGCTGCTGCGATCATCTCCGGTCCGTGGAACTTAGAGCCATTTACAAAAGCTGGTATTGATTTTGGAGTAACGAAGCTACCAGCATTATCTAATGGAGAAAATATGAGTGCATTTGTTGGAGTGAAAAGTTACAATGTTAGCTCTTATTCCAAAAACGCTGAGTTGGCGCAAGAGTTAGTTGCTTTCCTCTCTAATGAAGAAAATTCTAAAACAAGATATGAAATCACACAGGAAGTTCCTGCTGTAGAAGCTTTGGCAAATGATCCTGTCGTTACAGAAAGTGCAGCTGCTCAGGCTGTTGCTGAACAATCTATTTTTTCAGAGTTAACACCTAATATTCCTGAAATGAATGAAGTATGGACACCTGTAGATGCGGCGTTACAAACAATCGCAACAGGAAAAGCAAAGCCTGAAGAAGCATTAGACCAAGCTGCTGAAACGATTAAGGGGCAAATTGCAGCAAAACATAGTGGGAAATAATTAGTTTGCAAATTGGTGTCAAACGCTTTATGTGTTTGACTCCATTTATTATCTGGTGAGTTTTTTCAATGATGTTATCAAAAGAGGTGAAAAAGATGCAACATCGAAAGTTAGCCTTATTATTATCGATCATTCCTGGTCTTGGCCAGTTATATAATAAACAATGGGTAAAAGGCCTAATACTCCTTATTATTGGTGGATCGTTTTTTGCTGTATTTGGAGATCTGTTTAATATGGGTTTTTGGGGACTCTTCACACTAGGAACGGAAGTACCACGTGATAATTCAATTTTCCTTCTAGCAGAAGGGATAATAGCTATTATTGTGCTTTGTTTCGGCTTAGGTCTGTATTATTTTAATTTACGAGACGCCTATAAGAATGGGGAATTACGAGATGACAATAGAGAACTAAGCTCTCTGAAGGAGCAATATCAAAACTTAATATCACAAGGTTATCCTTATGTTGTTAGTGGTCCATCGCTATTTATCTTGATTTTTGCGGTGATTTTCCCGATTTTATTTAGTTTTGCGTTAGCCTTTACTAATTATGATTTATATCATTCTCCACCTGCTAATTTGGCAGATTGGGTTGGATTAAAGACCTTTGCACAAATATTTACAGTCGATATTTGGCGTTCTACCTTTTTTGACGTTTTAGGATGGACTGTAATATGGACGCTTGTGGCTACTACACTTCAGGTTTCTCTAGGGATTTTCTTGGCTACAGTCGTAAACCAAAAAGACATTAAATTTAAGAAACTTATCCGGACAGTTCTTGTTTTACCATGGGCTGTACCAGGTTTTGTCACAATCTTGATTTTTGCTGGTCTTTTTAATGATAGTTTTGGAGCAATCAATAATGATATTTTAGCAGCTTTTGGAATAGACGCTATACTGTGGCTGACAAATGCAAATTGGTCAAGATTGGCACTGATTCTCATGCAAGGCTGGCTAGGATTTCCATACATATTCATCGTAACGACAGGTGTTTTGCAATCTATTCCTGATGATCTGTATGAAGCGGCAACCATTGATGGCGCGTCTATTTTTGCGAAATTCAAGCATATAACAATGCCGATGATTTTAATAGCAATGGCTCCAATTATTATTACTCAGTTTACATTTAACTTTAATAATTTTAATATTATTTACCTATTCAATGGCGGTGGTCCTGCAATGCCTGGATCAACAGCTGGGGGTACAGATATATTAGTATCTTGGATTTATAAATTGACGATGCAATCAAGTCAATATTCTCTAGCAGCTGCATTAACTATTTTGTTATCTGTCTTTGTCATTGCGATTGCACTATGGCAATTCAGACGTACAAACTCATTTAAAGAGGGGGCTTAAGGATGCTGACAGATATGAAGGGAAAGAAATTCATTCGACTCCTTGGCTCTTATGCGATTTTGCTGTTTATGATGGTCATTATTATTTATCCCTTGCTATGGACGGTTGGGGCAAGCTTTAACCCAGGAAATAGTCTGGTTAGCACATCGATTATTCCGAAAAACCCAACCTTTGAGCATTATAAAGAGTTATTTGCGGGAAAGGAAAGTCTGCAATACGGTAAATGGTATGTAAACTCACTTAAGATTAGTGTATTTACGATGATTGGAACAATATTAAGTGTTTCTTTTACAGCTTATGCTTTTTCACGGTTTCGTTTTAAGGGGAGGAAGAATGCTCTAACGATTTTCTTGCTACTACAAATGATTCCACAGTTTTCCGCCTTAATCGCATTATTTGTACTAGCTCAAATCCTTGGCTTGATGAATAGTCATTGGCTTTTAATAGTGCTATATATCGGCGGGCAAATTCCGATGAATACGTACTTAATGAAAGGCTATATGGATTCGATTCCGATGGATTTAGATGAAAGTGCGAAAATAGATGGGGCAAGTAACACAAGAATATTTTGGCAAATTATTATGCCTTTATCTAGGCCAATGATTGCAGTAGTGGCGATGAATGGATTTACAGGTCCACTAGGAGATTTCATTTTGGCATCTACTATTCTAAGATCACCTGAATCTTATACATTGCCAATTGGATTATACAATCTAGTGAATCAAGCAATGGGGGCTAGCTATACGACATTTGCAGCTGGCGCAATTTTAATAAGTATCCCAATTGCCATTATCTTTATTATGCTGCAAAAGAACTTTGTTTCCGGATTAACATCTGGTGGAACGAAAGGCTAGCGGTATTAGCAGTGCCTGGCACCGACACAATTCAGAATTGTTTTAGAGTTGTTTGAGTTGTTTGAGTGCCTGGCACCCAAACAACTGGCACCCAAACAACAACAATAGTAGGAGGAGAGTATTATGTCAAAATATCAGAAAAAAAGTGTGACATCAGCTAACTTTATGCTTCATGGGGGAGATTATAATCCAGATCAATGGTTGGATCGTCCTGATATTTTAGCGGATGATATTAAATTGATGAAGCATTCGCATACAAATGCGTTTTCGGTAGGAATATTTGCATGGAGTGCGCTTGAACCAGAAGAAGGAGTATTTAACTTTGAGTGGCTGGATGAGATTATCGAAAATATTTATAAAAGCGGTGGTCGTGTAGTATTAGCTACTCCAAGTGGGGCGCGTCCTGCATGGTTATCCGAGAAATATCCTGAGGTTCTCCGTGTAAATGGGAGCAGAACGAAAGAATTGCATGGTGGAAGACATAATCATTGTTTTAGTTCGATTGTTTACCGTGAAAAAACACAACATATTAATTGCTTACTAGCTGAAAGATATGGTAACCATCCTGCATTAATCATGTGGCATGTTTCCAATGAATATAGTGGAGAATGTCATTGTGACCACTGCCAAGATGCATTTAGAGAGTGGCTTAAAGATAAATATAATCACGATCTCAAGTCATTAAATGATTCATGGTGGACGGCTTTTTGGAGTCACACGTATAGTGATTGGTCACAAATTGAGTCTCCATCGCCAATAGGTGAAAATGCAGTCCATGGCCTAAATTTAGACTGGCGCCGTTTTGTTACGGATCAAACCATTTCTTTCTATGAAAATGAAGTTGTGCCCTTAAGAGAAGTAACACCCAATATTCCGATCACAACAAATTTCATGGCGGATACACTTGATTTAATACCATTCCAGTCACTAGATTATAGTAAATTTGCTAAACATTTAGATGTAATTAGTTGGGATGCGTATCCAGCTTGGCATAATGATTGGGAAACGACGGAGGATTTGGCAATAAAAGTTGGCTTTATCAATGACTTATATCGCAGCTTAAAACAACAACCATTTCTATTATTGGAGTCCACTCCAAGTGCTGTAAACTGGCATAATATTAATAAAGCGAAACGACCAGGTATGCATTTGCTTTCCGCAATGCAAATGGTTGCACATGGATCTGATAGTGTCATGTATTTCCAATGGCGAAAATCACGGGGCTCATCGGAAAAATTTCATGGCGCAGTTGTCGATCACGATAATAGTTCAAATAATCGTGTGCTTCAAGATGTGGCCGATGTTGGTAAAACATTAGAGCAGTTATCTGATGTAGTTGGGACAAGTCGACCAGCTGATGTGGGTATTCTTTATGATTGGGAAAATAATTGGGCTTTAAATGACGCACAAGGCTTTGGAATGGAAACGAAGAGATACCCACAAACTTTACAGCAGCATTATCGGACTTTTTGGGAGAATGATATTCCAGTAGATGTCATCACGAAGGAACATGACTTTTCTGGCTATAAATTATTGATTGTTCCTATGCTTTATTTAATGAGTGAAGAAACGATCTCACGGTTAAAAACGTTTGTTGCCAATGGTGGAAGACTAGTGACGACTTATATTAGCGGTATAGTGAATGAACAGGATTTAACGTATTTAGGTGGATGGCATCAAGATTTGCAAGAGGTTTTTGGAATGAAACCAATTGAAACAGATACATTATATCCAAAAGATGTAAACTATGTCACTTATCGAAATGAAACTTATCCGCTGCATGATTATGCAACAGTTATTGAGATGAATACGGCAACCGCAGAAGGCGTTTACCAGCAGGACTTTTATGCGAATACACCTGCAGTTACGAGCCATCCGTATAAAAAAGGGAAAGCCTATTATATTGGGGCACGACTAGATGAAGTGTTTCATCGCCACTTCTATCAAGATTTGATTAAAGAGTTATCGCTAGAACCCGTACTTCCAGTAAAGCATGGAAAAGGCGTCTCCGTACAAGCTAGGCAGGATGATCATAATGATTATGTTTTTGTGATGAATTTTACGGAAGAAAGCCAACCTATTACCTTCCATTCGCCAGTTATAGATATGGTCACTGGAGAAGAGTTAATAGGAGATCTTACATTGGAAAAATATGAAGTGAGAGTAGTTAAGAAATCAAGAATATCAGCATAAACTATTCTGATCTAATTCGTAATCTTGATCTAAGTTGAAGAGGAATACTGTAAACTATACCAGTAAACAAGTACTATTTAGCGTTAATTCTAGTACCTGTTACTTCCTTTCTTGTTTTACTCGTAGCAATCCTGTCATTTGGTCAAAAAATCCTCCCTTATGTTCCGCATAAGGGAGGATTTTTCTTATCTTTTTCTTCAGTGTAGAATACTTCCCAAAGCTAGTATCAGCGCAATGTCTGCGTACCATTTGAGGTGTAATACCTAGAATTTTTGAAAGGCACCACGAATTGTATACTCAAAGAGTTAAAAGCTTCTTTTTTCCCTACCCCATTTAACTTTTGAAAGATCCTTTTAGCTGCTTGTTTAATTAAAGCGCCCTTTAGTAGAATAAAATTTCTGTAATTATTCCTTCTTTTTTAAAAAATTGGCTTATCGAAGTTCGATAAGCCAATTCCATACATATTGTATTATTTTGATAATGCGATTTTTATATGGGCTAAGTGGTGCTCTTCGTGCCAAGCTAATTTTGCAACTTTTGTTGCAACTGTTATTTTACCATTTTTCTGGTGAGTAAAAGCTCGATCTAATTGCTCTTCAGTTAAATTATATCCTAAAGATACGATGCGCTCATTTAAACCTTCTAGCATTCTAATAGAACTTTCTACAGGAAGCTTTGTATCCGGTTGAATAGCCCACTTTTCTTCGTCAAAAGCTGGTACTGTTGGATTCTCATCTGTTAAAGTCAGCTTCAAACGTTGATACATGTTCAACTGAGAATCTGCAATGTGATGAACAAGTTGACGAACTGTCCAGCTACCATCACGATATGTTTTGCTTAATTCCTCATCACTTAATGAGTCAACAGTTTCTCTTAATCGAATCGTGTAAGTTTCGATTTCCTTTAGCCATTCTTGAATATTTTCTAATGTTACTTTTTCAGGAACTTGTAATTTCCCAATTGGATATCTTACATCCATTTTCAATCCCCCTTTTCCCTATTCGTTATTTCTTTTACTTATTTAATAGTACATAAATTATTCTAGCAGGAATGACATTTATAATGTAATTAAAATGGTTTTTCCTCACTTAAATATTCGATCTCAAGATTCTCATTTTCTCGGTTAAATCTTTCAAAAGAGTGAGTAAAATCTAATGGCGGCAATTTTTTTTGTAAATCTAAGTTTGTTTTATAATAAGATTCGGTTTCCTGTATTAAATAATTTGGCCCAAAGGCAGTTTTCTTTTCTACAGGCGTGGCAACTGCAGCAATCTGTAAAGTCATTCCTTCTTTTTTTCAGGTTCCTCGTGAAGTTTTATGATTTGCACCTTTTGCTTTTTGACGTGTTAATGCTTGTTCTTCTATTGATAGAGGTTGATATACATCAGTATTGTGTAAATCAACGCAAAAAGAAATATTACTTTTTATTAGAATATGTGTGTATGGGCCTACATAAATTATTATAAGGCTTGTATTATGTACTGAATTTATTCGATTTTCTCTCAAATTTCACTTCAGTTTTCCTTCAGAAGTTTGTGGGTGCCTGGCACTCACACAATATTTGTAAATAGAAGTTTGTGAGTGCCAGGCACCCACACAACCAGGCACCCACACAATTAGGGGGAGGTAAGTCTAATGAGAAAAGCTTTGAATTTATTGATGTTGCTCGCGTTGTTTATGGTCCCACTTCTTAGTGCATGCGGTGGTGGAGAAATAAAGGATAATAGTGTAGGTAACGATTCGGAAAAGGATTCAGGTACTAAAAAGCACAAGATTGGTATTCTTGCACCGGCCGTGACACATGGTTGGGTTGCGGCAGTTGCTTATCATGCAGAAGCACATGCAAAAGAACTATCTGATGAGATTGAATATCAAGTTCAAACGAGTACGAATGCGGAAGAAATGACTTCACAATTAGATGATTTGATGACATGGGGAGCAGAATCCATTGTAGCATTTCCACAGTGGGAAGGTATGGAGGTTCCTATACAGACAGCGCTTGATGCTGGTATCAAGGTTGTAAATTTTGATATTGAAATCGGTACGGAAGGTGTTTATCGCGTTTCCGGAAACAACGAGGACATGGGTATTCAAGGAGCCAACTATATTGTAGAAAAAATTGGTAATGAAGGAAATGTTGTTGTGCTGGAAGTTCCTTCTTCCGGTTCTGTTTCGGGGTTAAGAAAGAAAGGTTTTGTTGAGACCATGGAAAAGATTGCACCTGATATGAATCTTCTTACCTATGCTACGAAGTTTACACGAGAAGATGGATTGAAGGATTTTGCTGATATTTTAACAAGCAATGATAAGATTGACGCGGTTTTCTCCATGGATGATGAAACTTCTATTGGTGTACTACAGGCTATTAGTGAAGCTGGAAGAACGGATGTTCAAGTGGTAACTGGTGGCGGTATGCAGGAATACTTTAAAATGATGCCAGAAAATGAAGATATCTGGATACAGTCAGCACTTTACAGCCCAGCTATGGTGAAAGATGCCGTAGATGTGGCGCTTAAGCTTTTAAATGGAGAAGAAGTGGAACAGGTGACGATTATTCCGACAACGGTTGTAGATAGAGAGAATCATGAAGAGTTCCTAGACGGAAATTCCCCGTATTAGGAAAACCAAAACTGGATCTTAAATTCAGTTCCACCATAGAACAGATAAAAGAGGGGTTATGGCACAGCTATAGCCTCTTCTTTCAAAAGAGTGGAGGTGACTACATGATAATTGAGATGAAAAATATCAGAAAGTCCTTTGGCAGCAATGATGTACTTAAAGATGTGTCGTTCACACTAAAAGGTGGTGAAATTTGCGCATTACTAGGTGAAAATGGGGCAGGGAAATCAACATTAATGAATATACTGGGTGGCGTCCATCAAATGGATTCAGGGGCGATAACCGTAGATGGGGAGCAAGTGGAATTCAGTATTCCAGCACAATCGCAGGAAGCGGGAATAGCGTTTATCCATCAGGAACTGAATTTAATCAACGATTTGCCTATCTATGAAAATATGTTCCTAGGTAGGGAGGTTAAAACCAAAAGTGGAAGTCTTGATCTAGATAGAATGTTTCGGGAAACTGAAAGGATTTTTAAGCAAATGAACGTGGATATGGATCCTGCAATGATGGTTGGCGACCTTGATGCTTCGTATAAACAAATCTTTGAAATATGCCGAGCAATGATGACGAATGCATCGATTATCATCATGGATGAGCCTACGACTTCATTAACGGATCGGGAAATTAAACGCGTATTCACAATGATGAATTCGTTGAAAGATCATCATGTTGGTATCATTTTTATCTCTCATAAATTAAATGAGGTCATGCAGGTTTGCAATCGATATCTCGTGCTTCGAGACGGAAACTTGGTGGCAGAAGGAAATGTCAAAGAGGTAACTACTAACGATCTTGCGCGTTTTATGGTTGGTTATGATGTGAGAACGGAACCGTTATTAAGGAATAAAAGTCTAGGGAGAGAGATTTTGCGTGTAGAACACCTTACATATAACCATGCCTTTAGAGATATTAGTTTTTCTATAAAAGCGGGCGAAATCGTCGGGGTCACCGGGCTTCTTGGTGATGGTCGTAGTGAACTCTTTCAATCTATTTTTGGAGCGGATAAGGTTTCCTCAGGGAAAATATATTTGAGCGGAAAAGAAGTGATAATAAATAGTACGACACAGGCAATCAAAAAAGGAATTGCATATCTTCCAAGGAATAGGAAAGAAAATGCAATTATTAAGGATCTGGATATCATTGAGAATGCATCGATTGTTACGTGGCCAGAATTTTCAAAACGAGGCATCATTAACATGCGAAAACATCAGAAAACTTTTGCGGTACAGCGCGAAACATTAAGTTTAAAAATGGGAAAGCTTACAGACAGCATTAATAGTCTTTCAGGTGGAAACCAACAAAAAGTAGTTCTAGCTAAATGGTTAGCGGCTGGTCCTAAATTGCTTATTTTAGATAACCCTACGCAAGGTGTCGATGTCGGAGCAAAAGAAGATATCTATGATATCATTTTGAAACTTGCTGATGAAAATATTGCCATAGTCGTCCTTTCCAGTGAAGCGCATGAAATCATACGCATATGTGATCGGACGCTTGTCATGTACCATGGTGTGATTCAAGGAGAAGTTTCTGGAGAGGCAATGAATGAGCATAATATCATGAATCTTGCTACGGGTGGGCAACTGACTTAAGCAAGGGAGAGGAATGCCAAGATGGAAACAGCCACTGTAAAAAGTAATAAAAACGTTATTGTGTGGTTCAAACATAAGTGGACGAGCGAACCATTGTTTAGCATAGCTGTTGCACTCGTAATCATGATTATATTACAGACTTTGGTTTTGGGATTTGAATATGATTCATTCGGCAGTTGGTTACAATCCTGGATCAATAACTGGATTAACATTCTAAGGAATAATGCGGGTATAGGAATTATTGCTTTGGGGATGACTTTAGTTATTATGACGGGAGGAATTGATTTAGCAGTAGGTTCGACATTGGTTGCCACAGGTGCTTTTGCCATGATTCTACTTGACACTGGAAACAAGGGGATTTTGGGTATGTTAGGAATAGTAGGAATTCCGGCATTTATTATCACAATCATTTTAGTGCTAATATTTGGATATTTACTAGGATTACTAATAGGCGCAACAGTTACTAGGGGGAAAGTACCTCCATTCATTGCAACCCTAGGTGCGATGATGATATTTAGAAGTGTTACACAGCATTTCATGCAGGGTTATAATACAAAAATACCTATGGAATTTTTACAGATTGCTAGTTTTAAAATTGGCAATTATATGATCATGCCAATTATTTACTGGGCCGTCATTGCGTATATACTTTACTATGTTTCTAAGAGAACCATCTTTGGCAGGCAGATCATTGCTGTAGGATCCAATGAAAGAGCAGCAAAGTTTTCAGGTGTCCATGTGGATAAAGTCAAAATGCGCGTGTATGCTTTGATGGGACTTCTCGTTTCGATCGCTGCTATTATTCAAGTTTCTCGTATTGGTTCGATGGATTTTTCCAATGCAGGAAGAGGAATGGAAATGGATGCAATTGCAGCGGCAGTAGTGGGTGGAACTAGTATGATGGGCGGAAGAGGATTCATCCTTGGAACCGTGTATGGCATGTTAATCATCGCCGTCATGAACAATCTATTAAATCTATTTGGCGTGCCACCTTTTTTAAGAGAAGCATTTAAAGGATTTATTGTAATCGGCGCAGTACTTTTGCAAAAAAAAGAGAAGACTTCGTAGGGGAATGGCACTCCCCGAATTTTCTTGTTTAGGGTTGAAACATAGATTTTGCAGGAAATACTTAAAGAATTGGGGCTTGATAAACGCACGTTAGTCATTTAAGCTAGTGACCATGGAGATGCACTTGCTTGTCATGGTGTGCATTTTGATAAAGCATCATACATGCCTGAAGATTAATGAAAAGCAGGTACCATTTTTCTTTTTGAAGAAAATGGTACCTGTTTTTAACGGTTCTTATTTTTTGTCTTGAAATAGTCCTGCCGGGAGTTGTGCATCCCAATTTTCTGGGATATCCAGACGAAGCGCATGGGCTACGACAGCGGCAGTGTCTACCACTTCTACATCGGATAACGTAGTACCAGACTTAATTGATTTTCCTTTTGCTGCCCAAAAAACAGTCTGTTCCTCAGGAGAGTTTCCACCATGACTACCACTACGTGTCCCACCATGATCAGCAGTAACGACGATTAGCGTATCATCCATTAGTCCTTCTTCTTCTAATGCTTGGACAATTTGACCAATATACTGATCCGCTTTTTGTAATTGCTCATAAAATTTTGGGGTGTAATAGCCATTGCCATGACCGGCACCATCCACCTCATCTAAATGAACAAAAATGTTGCGGGTGTTTTGACCTTCTGTTTTAATATAATCCACAGTTTTTTGTGTCGTAGTTTCATCTTTCCCACCATTTACTTTATAAGCACCTGCAGAATCTTCAATGATTCCTTTGTTGATCGGTGACCATGTGGTGAATGAAGCTTGTTGGAGCATAGGACGCTCTTGTTTCAGCATTTTCATAAAAGACGGATAAGGATTATTCTCAGGATAAGGATTTTCACCTACGATAGCGTTGGTGAGTTGATGTTTTAAAGGAACGACTCCATGAAACATAGCACCCCAGTTTTCTGCACTTATCGTCGGTAGCATTGCTTTCGCTTCATATGTTCCAGCGCCTTCGCTTATTAGTTTCTGGATATTTTTTGCATTAGCTTGTGGGTTTTTTACTGCGTTCCCAGCTCCATCGATCCCGACAAATACTACTCGCTTGTAAAGAAAATCATCCTTGTAAGGAGCTAACTTATCTTTCATCATTTGCACATCAGATCGATCCACTTTTTTATCATCGTTAATATCCGCTTTTTGAGCTTGCTTCCAACGCTTGTCACCTTCACGACTATTTTGGTTTTTCAGGATGATTTTTAGATCATCTTTAGTTAACAGCCCATCTCCCGACACATCGATGGAGTTAGATACATGGACCTTGGCCATGGCTGTTTTTTCACCATCGACGGTTTTGACCGTGATCGTTGCGTCTCCAGGCTTTCCAGCAATAATAGTCGGACGTTCGTTGATTATTTCTACCTTCGCTACTGTTTCATCACTGGAGGTCCAGACAACCTCTTTTACCGTTGCATCTTTTGGAGAGATAGTCGCTGCTAGCGGCATAGGTGCACCAGCTTTCAGGTTGACATTAGTCTGGTCCAGTGAGACGGATTCTACTAAAGTGGGTGGAAGCGGAGGAGCGCTATCGTACATTGCGCGGACTTCCGATTCGCTCAAGACATTTCGATACATCTGAAGCTCATCCACCTGTGCATTCAGAGTAGAACTGTATTTTCCTGTACCATCTTGACCAATTTTAGTTGTAAAGGAGGAGTCAAGCGTTCCTTTCATTCCAGAGATATCCACTGTTTTAATCAAGCTTCCGTCTTTATAAAAGCGTGCACTTCCGTTTTTTCGGTCATGCGTGACAACGATATGATGCCATAAATTGTCCGCAACATTAGGCATGTGGTAATCCAATCGCTCGCTCCCGGATGTTTTGTAGTTCCAAATGAGTTCACCCGAACCGTTTGCGGCTAAAATCCACCCGGTGTTGCTTCCGGAATTCCAGCTCTTATTCGAAATGATGGAAGGATCGCCCTTGATTCCATCCGATTTGATCCAGAAGGCAACAGAAAAATCCGTGCTTTCACCGAAACGGAACTCGTCGCGATTCCCCAGGTCTACATATTGTCCTGGGGATTTAAATTTGATGGCTTGTCCGATGCGTCCTTTAACAAATTCGGGATTGCCTAAGACTGAAGGAGTTACGACACTTGAAGAGCTATCGTTTGTATTGTTATCAAACTTCAAGTCGAGAACGGTTTCTTCATTAGCGAATGCAACGGTAGTCATACTGTTGGATAATACATTATATGGAATATTTGTGTTTGTTGCAGCAAACGACATCGCCATGGTTAATGTTGTACCCACTATTACTTTTTTAAACAAGTTAGATTTCATTCATTTTCCCTCCAATTTAAAATAGTCCGACATTTAAATTGTAGTTGAGGATTGTAAATATATGAGTAGATTTTTGTAAATTTTCTTTAAACTTTGGTAAAAAACACAACAAACAATATGAACAGTCATTACAATCTTTAAAATTAATTTGTTTTATGTTGTTTTCAAGATTGCATTTCATTTTTTCAACTAATAAACTGGTTTTGTAAAAAAACTAAGTGTATGTGTTATAGTTACAAGTTTTACCATAAAGAATTTGTAAATCCTAAAGTGGACCCCATTATCAAAATACGTATTTTTTAAAATTATGGTGCATTCATCTTTTAATCATGTGTCTATGTGAGCGTTGAAGTGCTCAAGAAACATGGAATCATAAAGGGGGAGTTTTATGGAGAGAATGTGCTGAAAGGGTTTGGTCCAATTCCCAGCGTATAGGTTTTGAATCTGGTCTTCATAATCGGACATCACCTTATTTCGTTTCTAAATTTATGGGGTGTCTTGAAACCAATTAAAGAAACAAAAAGAAGCGTGTTATTAATTTGATTTACTTTTCTTAATGTGGAATTTACTTAAGATTCATACTTCATTAACATATTCTATTTATAATGAACTTGTATAGTTTATCAAGTAAAGTTTTGTAGATTTTTAAATGAGGAGGAATAATTGTGAAAAAGCTAGTAACAGGTATTATGGCAACATCTATTCTTTTCAATGTAGGTACTTTTTCAGGATCAGCTCAAGAAAAATTGGATGAGCATCTATTTTCAAAAGATCCGAACCTTACTTTTGATGTCATTAGTGACATTCAAGGAGATTATAATGACTTTAGGCATGTACTTAACGATATGAAACAGGTAAACCCTGCTTCGAAAGCATTAATTGTTAATGGCGATATTACAGACAGGGGATGGGACTTTGAATATCTAGCCGTACAACAGGTGTTAGATAGTAATCCTCATCCAGAAAACGTATGGTACAGCATAGGAAATCATGAATTTTATAAACCGAAATGGGCTACACCGAATAAATTAGCACAAAGTACATGGCCAAATAATACGCTGGAATCAGAAATGTTCCAAAATTTCTATGATTTTACTGGCGAAGAGAAAGTCTACCATAAAAAAGAATTAGACGGATATCCGTTCCTTTTCCTAGGAACAGAAAAATATATGCACTACCATGATAAATCTTTATGGGATGAGGTTTATCTTAGTGATGTACAGCTTGATTGGTTAAAACAGAATCTTGAGGAATATTCAAAGAAAGATGCAAATAAACCAATCTTTCTCTTTAGTCATCATATCCTCAAGGATAGTATTTCAGGCTCCACTCAATCACCGTATACAGGTGATTACTTAGACCAAGAAAAATTAGAAGCAATCTTAAAGGATTATCCTCAAGTCATTCTCTTCACAAGTCACAGTCACTGGGATCTTAATCTTCCTGATTGGGCGGGTAAAAAAGTAGTAGAAGGTGGAGATAAGCGTGGTTTTACTGTAGTGAACACAGCTGGTATTCAAATGGGCTGGGCATCGGCTGGGTCCAATGGTGGAGAAGTGGCGACAGGTTCTGATTTTAAACAGGGACTTCAGGTTGAAGTGAACGGAAAAGATGTAAAGATAAAAGCATATGACTATAAAAAAGATAAAGTCATTAAAGAGCTTGGTGTGCATAATGGTACTGTTGCTCAATTACCACCTAATGTTAAAGCTGATGATGAAAAAAATGAATTAATCGGCGCTACCGATTACATGGAATACTCCGTTAATGGGAAAAGTCACTGGGTTGACTATGATCAAATGAACCCTCCAAAATTCGAAGGAAACCAAAATGTATTCGTGCGTCATAAAGGTGAAATGAATTTAGAAGATGGATTATCCCAAAAGGTCATTTTCAAAAAATAATTCTGAATAAAACAGAGCGTTGATTCTCCAAACGCTCTGTTTTATATTTAGATCTGGTTTATATGACAATTAAACAAACTAAGCGTACAAAATTCACATTTTTGCACTGGAAATAGACCCTGAATTATATTTGATAAGGGAAAAGAACTACGCTTTTTTTGTTCATAAAAAGCTGCTTAATGGAGGAAGGATCACAGAAATGATCAAACTTTTTTATAAAAGAATGATTCAATTGACCTGAATTATTCATACTTTCTAGTTAGATCATAAATGAAACCAAAATCATATATTTTCTGATGAACAATCGAGATCAAATGAATGCTTGGTGGATAATCAAAGAAATACTATGAATATTTCAGGTATATGGTATGTTTTAACTTTACGGCAGTAGTAATTTTCTTACTTGTTGAAGGCAGTATGATTATAAACTTGCCAATTTTATTATAAACATTAGCAAAAGGTGCCACAATTACACGTGAAATGATGTACTAACCATATGAATGGATGAGCGACATTTCTCCAATGTATTATTCGGTACGGACGTACTACACAAAACTGTATGGCAGTATTAGTCCAATTCCATACATTTGGTCAAAGATTGCGGTTGGTGCTGTTGCGATGTTAATTATCCACAAACCAATGCCAGTAGAAGTTCTGGAAACCAGGGCTGATAAAGAACATGTAAGAAATGAAGCTGACGTCACAGGATAGCTTTGCTAAAATAAAGAGATAAAGGAGCATAGAGAATGTCCATTCAGATTTTTATATTGAGTAACCTGATGGAGGATAACACTTATCCTTATAAATTAAAAAAGCAGCTTTCAGAGCCCATTCCGTTGGATCGATTAAGTGGGTTAACAGAAAGTAAACTGTACTACCATTTTGATTCATTAACAAAACAAGGTTTAATTGAGACAGTAGAAATCATAAAAGAAGAAAATCGACCTGATAAGCAAGTTTTTGGGATTACGGCTAAAGGTCGTGAAGAACTGCCGAAAAAGATCTATAAGTTGTTTGAAAACGGGAATGATATTAATGATATGGTAGTAGCTATATCAAATATTAAGTTTGTAGTTCGTGAAAAAGTAGTAGAAATACTAGAATATAAATTAAACAATTTAAAGGCTCGTTGGGAGGAAGTTAAGTCTTTTGAAGAGTTTGTTCAGATCGACCAAGATAATGAGAGGCTTAGAAAATTTTTTGCTGGTTATTTTTCAACTAAATCTGAGCACACAATTTATTGGCTTGGAGAGTTAATTCAACAGATTCAACGTCGGGAAATATAAAGGGGTTGTAAGTTGCCCCAAAGATGTTTAATGCGTGATTTAGAGGTCCTTAGGAGATTTTTAAACTTGGTGAGCAATCATCAGAGGCTAGACTATGAATCAATTTTGAAGGAAATTTTCAATAAGAAGGAGAAAACTCCCTTTCGTAAAAGGATAGGAGTTTTAAAGTTTATATCTCTAAGAATGCGAAAAGTTGCATTTCAACTAACTATCTAACCATAGCTTTAATACCCAGCATTTAGTAAAACCAAAGAGAATAATAATCTCTTCTTATTAGAAGAAGAATTCAACAAGCTGTTAACAAAGCTTTGATCCTAGAAGTTCCATGGACAATCATTTTGTACGTTTGTGCATAGTCTTTAATGACTCTGATATATATTTAATTTAACTCACCAATCAATCCATGGACCTAAGTACTCATGTTTAGGCTCATACTTATCGCACGTTGACTTAAGTGAATTTTCGGGTTAGTATGAAAATGTACTTTAATCAAAGTACTTTAATTTTAATGAAAGTTAAAAAATTTAACAAAAGTATGAGGAGGATTGTATTTTGAAGAAAGAAATAATATCATTTGAAGATATTAAAGTATTTACGACGCGATCAGAACAATTCCATCCACTCAATTGGTATAAGCATATGTTATTAAATGAACCTGTGAGCTATAACGAATCTTCGAAAACATGGAATGTATTCAGATATGATGATGTCAAAAGAGTATTAAGCGATTATGAATACTTTTCAAGTGAAGGATATCGTACAACGATCTCAGTAAAATTTAGTGAAGACAACTTGAAAGACAGTAAAGTAAATTCCTTTGCACTTGATCCACCTAAAAACAGAAAAGGACGGGGGTTACTGGCAGCTGCCTTTACACCTCGAAGTCTAGCAAATTGGGAACCTCGCATTCACCAAACTGCTAAAGTTCTATTAGACCAATTGGGAGACGAAGAAATGATTGATGTTGTTGGTGGTATAGCCAATCCTCTGCCTACAATAGTAATGTCAGATTTACTAGGAATCCCTTCACCTGATATAGGATTATTTAAAAACTGGGTAGATATATTATTCTTACCATATAAAAAGGAAATTCAAGAAAAAATTGATCAAAGAAAAAACATCGCTATTCAGGAATTTTTTTCGTATTTACTTCCGATCATTATGCAAAAGCGTACAAATCCAGGAGAAGATATTATATCAGATCTGATTAATGCTGAAGTTGATGGAGAAAAGCTTACCGATCAGGAGATTGTGGAAATGACTATGGCGATCTTAGGAGCTGGTATAGAAACTACTAGTCATATGATTTCTACTACTTTTTATTCTCTTTTATACGATGACGTAGATTTGTATTCAGATTTACGTACTAATCCAGATCTCATTCCTACTGCTGTTGAAGAAATGTTACGTTATCGTTTCCATATGAGCAGGAGAGATCGTACCGTTAAGAAAGATAATAATTTATTAGGAGTAAATTTAAAAAAAGGAGACGTTATTGTAGCTTGGATGAGTGCAGCAAATATGGATGAAAATATGTTCAGTGATCCGTTTGTCCATAATATTCATCGACCAAATAATAAAAAGCATTTGACTTTCGGTAACGGACCTCACTTTTGCCTGGGTGCTCCACTTGCGCGTTTAGAATTAAAAGTCATTCTTACAAACTTTCTACAAAGGTATTCTAGAATTGAATCAATGGAGTCATTCGAATTAGAAAGTAATTTAACAGATTCAGCCCCCGGTCAATCATTAACACATCTACCTCTCAAGGTTTATAAATAATTTATAAAGACAAAGACATTATCTGAAATTTCCGGTGGGATATATGGTCAGTAGACAAAATAGGTTTCTGGAAAACATCCTAGGATCTACATTAGCTGAATTATTGGCAGTTGGTATAAAAAACGTTTTGTTCTTCATTAGAGCATTTGCTATTAATAGATTTTTATCGCATCACTATTTGTGAAGCGCATTCACGTATTAACAAAAAGGAAGCCACATGTAGTATGCTCCTTTCTGTCTTGCTGACCTTATCAAGAGGAAAGTGAGGAAGGAGCTGAGTCCTAATGGCATGGGTTTCTTTGATTTTTACAGGGTTAATTGAAATGTTTGGTGTTGTTATGATAACCACCCTATAGTGTTCGCCCGTGCTGGGTGTACACTATAGGGACCCAAGGGATGGAGATCTGGTATTCCTGCGGGTTTTTCTTATATTGTTTTTAGCGCTTCTTCGATTGGTATTACCCCACCAATCATATCAAAGGCTTTGCCGATCGTATGATCATTGTCCAATGCAGCGACAATAGCTGAAGCGACATCTTCACGAGAAATTTCCCCGCGCTCAAGGTTAATTGCTACTTTTACTTTCCCGGTTCCCTTATTGTTGGTAAGTCCTCCTGGACGGATAATCGTATAATCAAGACCGCTATTTTCTAGCCAAACATCTGCGTAATGCTTAGCTGCACTGTAGTACGGAGCACTGCTCATCCATTTGTCACGTTGATGAACACCAATTGCACTAATAATGACGAAACGCTTCACATGAGCTTGCTTGGCTGCTTCCATCGTTTTAATAGCTCCGTCCAAATCAATCATCATTGTTTTATCGGCACCAGTATGTCCACCAGAACCTGCTGTAAATACAACAGCATCTGCACCTTTCATTGCGTCGGCGATATCATCAATGCTACTTTCTAGGTCAAGGAGCACTGTCTTTGCCCCCTGCTCTTTAAACTGCGCCATTTGTTCCTCTTTTCGAACCATGGCCACAGCGGTATGCTTATTTTTATCTTGAATCAATCTTATAACGTGTTTGCCTATTTGACCATTTGCTCCAACTACAAATACATTCATTATTTTCAGTCCTTTCAGTTTAATAGGATCTCTTAAATGTTAACACTCATAGTTAAAATGACAAACAATGTGGCTTTAAAGAACAATGGATTAGCTTTTTCTGTTACTAACCGCAATAACACCACCCGTATAGAAATGGTTACAGGCTTGGGAACTCATGCGCCCGAGACGTTCATATGGTGAAATATGGAGTGGTAGCTAACTCCTTGATTTATCTATGCCTTCACGAAGCCAAAATGAACTGAACTCCTTTCATTTATCAACCAATCTAACTAATGGGTTATGAAGGGGGTGCTGTGCACTGTAATGGGCTTTGTCGTTCGGAAAATCAGTAATGAAATTACCCACCACAAAGGTCTAACACCTCATTTTGTTGACTCCTTTATTATAACTTGTGAGTTAACGCTCTCTAACATTCGAAGAGTGCTATATTATAGGCAAAGAAAAAGGATCCTCGATTGAAGATCCTTTTTGCTGTTTGTTCAATTAAAACAGTCGATTGTTGAAGATCAAGGAATGTTGAAACTTTTTTGTACTTATTCAAAAATAGCTCAGTATTTGAATTTAGTTTAGTGACTTATGCATGGCATCTAAGAGACTGTAAGTATTGTCGCATTTATATTCCCAGAACATAATTCCGCCAAGTTCTTCTTTACTTACATATTCACATTTATGTTGGATCGATTCTTCGTCATCATAGGTAATGAAAGTACTACCATCAAAAAGATAAGGTGCTTTCGCTTCGTCATCCCAAAAACGGGTAAATCCATTAACGTTGATATAATTAGCTGCGAGTTGAGAATAATCTGGTCCATATCCTCCTGATCCTGCAGTCATTTGATGTACTCCGTTATTTTTATCAGGAACATCCTTCCACATCCGAGAATAAAATGCAGCCCCTATCACGAGCTTCTCACGTGGAACACCAGCCTGAATGAATAAGTTAACAGATTGATTTACACTAATTCTGAAAAGGTCTCCCGTTGGCGTATATAGATTAGTATGATGTCCTGTTAATGTTTGGAATCCCCCACGCATATCGTATGTCATCAGCTGAACATAATCTAAATACTTTTGAACCTCATTCATCTCGGTTCCATCAATATAATACTGATCTGCACCTGCTGCTATCGTTAGAAGATAATATTTACCTGTTTCCTTACCAAGGCCATCCAATGCCACTCTAATTTCTTTCAAAAGGTATGTAAAGTTTTCTTTATCAGATGGTGAGGAATGAATGCCTGCTTCACCATAGCAAGGATATTCCCAATCGAGATCAATTCCATCAAAGGGGTGATCCTTTAATATTTTGACAGCACTCTCTGCCATCAGCTTTCTTCCTTCTGGAGTGGAAGCCGCTTCTGAGAAACCTCCAGCACTCCATCCACCAATAGAAAGTAATATAGAGAGCTGAGGATTTACTTTCTTTAATTCTTCTAGTCTATCTAAATTCTTCAAATGATCTATTCGAATTTCATCATTTCTTACATGGCCAAATGCTACATTTAAATGAGTTAATTTCAAAGCATCTTCCGTACGTATACTAGGCAAAGAGCCGTCTCCAGCATACCCCACTACTTTATATTTTTTCTCCATTTGAACTCTCCCTTTTGCATATTGTCTTCATTTATCCTAAACTATGTTATACCATATAGGAAGCGGTTTCAAAAGAAATTTTCCATCAAAGTCATTATTTTCTATATCCGTTATGATATATGTAACTTATGTAATTCCTAAAACATTTAATTTAAAGGAAGTGATGAAAATGAAAAATGCGATACCTGAACCAACTATTTCTACATATTCACCGAACCGTTATCTTTGCCAAAAAACAAACGATAAGCCAAACCTAAATGGAAGGCTTGACAAACTATTTTGGGAAAAAGCCCCTTGGAGTGAAAATTTCGTCGATATTGAAGGCAATGCTAAGCCGATACCTACTAAACAAACTAGGGTAAAAATGTTATGGGACGATGAGTACTTTTATTTCGGTGCTGAGTTAATAGAAGATGAAATATGGGCGACACTCACAGAAAGAGACGCTGTTATCTTCCATGATAATGACTTTGAAATCTTTATTGATCCTGATGGTGACACTCACAATTATTATGAATTTGAAATAAATGCTCTTAACACAGTTTGGGATTTATTATTAGTAAAACCGTATCGCGATGGTGGACCAAGTGTCAATGGCTGGGATATTAATGGTATGAAAACAGCCGTATACCTAGATGGGAAACTGAATGATCCCTCTAATAAAAAAAATAACCGTAAATGGAGTATTGAAGTGGCGATGCCGTGGAACATACTGAAAGAATGTGCCAAAGAAGGACGTCCACCGAAATCAGGAGAATTTTGGCGTGTAAACTTCTCACGTGTACAGTGGCAGGTCGAAGTAAAAGATGGTAAGTATGTTAAAAAAATTAATCCATTAACAGGTAAGCCGTTTCCTGAAGATAATTGGGTTTGGTCCCCAATGGGGATTATTAACATGCACTACCCAGAATTATGGGGCTATGTATTTTTTACTGACAAACCTGATAAAGAACTTCTAGCCATACCAGAGGACGAATCTAAAAAGTGGCAACTTCGTAAAGTCTATTATTTGGAAAGAAGACATTTTTCAGAGCATGGATCTTTTACCACTGATGTTGGAGAGGAACTAAAAAGAGAGCTACCTGAAGAATTTAAGATAGAAACGACATCACGCACGTTCCTTGCATCTCTACAAAGTTCTGAAGGAAATCGGAGAATTTATATTCGTGAAGATGGAAAGGTATGGGAGGAGTCATAAAATGGTCAACAATACTCAATTCATTTCGCTTGATGAAAATACAAGATTACTAGTTGAAGAGAAATTTCAATACAAAAGAGAACTTGCAAAGGCGAAGGAAAAGGAGTTATTTGGTATTTTCGATGAAACACTAACAGAAGACGAAGAACTAGCACTAAAATATGTATATGCCTATATGTCACTAAATGATTTGGCTGACTATGACGGTACTTTGTTTTTAGAACATGTAAGAAAATCCTTACATATTCAAAGCGTTGTATTATGGGGGGCACGTGTTCCTTCTTCCATTTTTCTTGATTTTGTTCTTCCTTACAGAGTGAATAACGAAAATATAGAGGATGTTCGTGGCCTACTTTTCGAAGAAATTTATCCGCGTGTAAAAGATATGTCAATGGAAGGTGCTATCTTGGAGACCAATCACTGGTGTCATGAGAAAGCGAATTATATTGGAAACGACCGCCGAACTGTTTCCCCACTAACACTAATTAGAACAGCACTTGGAAGATGTGGTGAACAATCAACCCTTGCTGTTACTGCTTTAAGAAGTATCGGTATTCCAGCTAGACAGGTATATACTCCACTTTGGGCCCATTCCGATTCAAACCATGCATGGGTAGAAGCATGGGCTGATGGCAAATGGCACTTTTTTGGAGCATGTGAGCCTGAGCCAAAATTAAATCAAGGATGGTTCCAAAAACCCGCTAAACGCGCCATGCTTATTCATACACGAATTAACGCCAATTATAACGGTCCAGAAGAAGTAACACTTTCACATCCTTGGTATTCAGAGCTTAACTTAACGAGCCTCTATGCCGACACGAAAACGATCAAGGTCCTGATTACTGATGGTGAAGGAAAACCGACTAATGCTAAGTTGCAATTCCAATTATTTAACTTTGGAGCACTCGGGACCATTATAATGATGGAAACAGATGAACTCGGAACAGTCAATATAACCCTTGGATTAGGAGATATTTATATTTCCGCTTCTGGTTCTCTCGGATGGGGCTTCGCTAAATGTAATGTAAAGGAAACCGATGAAATAACGATCGCTTTAACTACGGAAATTCCTTCTGATACCGAAGTAGAGTTCAAGATGATTCCACCTTCAGACATACCTGATGATACAAGTATAAAAGTTACGGAGGAGGAAAAAGCACTTCATACCAAACGTGTAAAGAAAGGGGCAACTATTCGTGCAAATTATGAAGCATCATTCCTAAATGAACATGATGCAGAAGAATTGTCCCGTGAATGTTTATTACCCGCTTCAAGAGTATGGGAAGTATTAAGGAAAGCCCGCGGAAACAGCCACGAGATTGCCACTTTTTTACAAGGATATTCCAAAGTATATGGAGAGTGGAGCTTACGACTTCTTGAAGTGTTAAATGATAAAGACCTTACTGACACGTTTTGCCCCACTTTAGCAGATCATCTGAAATATGCGATGAAAGTGAAAGAAAGCACCCTAAAGGTACTTGAAGATGATATATTTGTAAAATATATTTTACGGCCTCGTGTTGATACTGAAATGATTACAGCCTATCGCGCCTATTTCCATGAAGAGTTAGGGGAAGAGAACATTCAAATGTTCCTAACTAATCCTATTTCGTTGGCAGAAACCATAGAGAATGAAATTGAAGTCATTCAAGATATTAATTATTATCGAGGCTCAGCTACACCAGCGGGAAGCTTCAAATTGAAAAAGGGTGACCCACTATCTCGAGACATTTTATTTGTGGCATTAGCAAGAAGTATAGGTATTCCAGCACGCCTTGAGCCAAGTGATAGACGTCCACAGTATTTCAGTGACGGAACATGGCAAAACGTACAGTTTAGCGATAGTACAACAAAAGTGGAAATAAATACTTCTGAAATATCGGATCAAATTGGCACCGTTTTATGGGAAAAAGATGACACGCAAGATGAAGCAATCAGCTATTTCAGAAATTTTACGATTGCCCGCTTTACAAAAGGCTCTTATCAAAACCTATTTTACAAATTTGACGAAACAGATTATAAAAAAATGGAATTACCTAAAGGCCATTACCGTATAACAACTAGCACTCGATTAAAGGATGGAACAGCTCTTATTTTACTTCGATTTTTTGAAGTGAAGGCTGAGGAAGAAGTGACTGTACCTCTGGAATTTCCAAAATATGAATCTGATGTCCCTGTTATTGCGAAAGCAAATCTTGAATGCAAAGTTGAATCCATTGAAGGACAAAGCCAGATGGTCACAAACCATACTGGTACAAACGGAACAATCTTTGTCTGGATGGAGCCAGATCGAGAGCCTTCCAAACATTTACTACGTGAGTTCCGAGAAATGAAGGAAGAATGGGAGTCGCTTGATGTAAGCATTAACTGCTTTATTAGTGAGGAAAAGTGGGATGCTGCTCATTCCATCTATTCAGCTGGCGACCTTCCAAACAACCTTACTTTCTTTAAGGAAAAGGCTACTTATGACGCACTTTTAGTAATTGGTAAAGATATACCTTCTTCTAAAGTATTAGGAAAAGAATTTCCCGTCGTTTATGTTCTCGATGAAAAGAAGCGCATCCGCCACATTTCAGAAGGTTATAAACTTGGAATATCTAGAGAAGTAGTAGACGTCTACAAACAAATTTCACATTAGAAAGTTTGCTAGTCGCTGGGGCAAGATTAACACATGCCAAATTTTATTCTTTCTTATATTTGAAACTGAATGAACACGCTATTGTTTTAGCTTTAAATTAAATGAAAGTAAGCCCTGATTTCATATTGGATTCAGGGCTTACTTTGGTTACGGTGGTTATTCTCAGGTGAATCGTACATGGAGAATAACTTTCTCTTCTTCTACTATTTTCTATTTATAAAAAATAAACAAACCTTGCATTTAATATATGAGGTATCATTAACTGTATTAAGCATTATTCTATTGTTGGTCAAACAATAGAAGTTCGTAAACAAGAATGGCATACAACTAAAACTTTGAATTCTGAAAGAAAGCTAGATAATAGAAAATTTAATTCATGTAAGCGTTTTATAAAATGCAGGTAAATTGCATCTCTATCTGGAGGGGGACTAGAATTGATAGAAAAGGAATATTCGATACTAATCGTAGATGACGAGCTACCTATTAGAGAAGAATTGAGAATGTATGATTGGAGTTCTTATGGAGTAAGGTTGATGGATGAGGCAGAAAATGGAGAAGAGGCATTGGAATACTGCACTAAATATAAGCCAGATATTGTTATTACAGATATTTATATGCCTAAGATGAATGGATTACAGTTCATTCAAAGATTTAAAAACATACATCCCTATGCACAGGTCATTATTTTAACAACGTATAGTGAGTTCCACTTAGTCCAAGATGCATTGAAATTAGGAGCAGTTGATTATTTGTTAAAAGTAGCTGTGGATGATCATGAGCTAGAGAGAGCATTAACAAAGGCAAAAGATGCGTTTGAAAGGGAAAAGTCATTTTTTGAAAGAAAGAGAAAAGAGAAAGCTACGCTATTTTATAGTAAATTGAAATCGAAGGTACGAGAGGAAAGCAGTTATTATGAGCAAGTATTGCTACCATTTCCATTTTTTATTGTAAAATTTTTTGTAACAAATATAAAAGATATTGAAAGCTTAGTAGAGCAGGAGATACATGATGTCTTTAATCAATATGAACAAAAATGTATATTGAAAATAAAATGGCTTCCACTAAGTGCAGGGGAAAATATCATGATCATAAAGAGCAAACCACCTGAAGAGTGGATACGTGAAATAATCAACAAAATAAAACATTGTTTAGAGGAAGACTTGTTTTATATTGAAAGGGAGACTCATGTTTTTGCTGTCGTGAGTAAGTTAATTTTGAATCCACAAGACCTTTTGACTGAATTTAAAAAAATGGAAACGGGAGATCATTTTGGTTTTTACGAAAGACCAGACAATGTGTATTATTTAGATGGATTACCTAATGACTCTATCAGTGAAGAGGATATTGAAACGATCGAATTAAGAAGAAGTGATTCTGAAGTAAGTGTAGATGATACACAGAGATTTATTCAAGGTCACTTGTTTCAATGGGCTAATACTACACGTATTCAGCCAGATGAATTGAAGGCAATGGCTATCAAATGGTTATTTCACTGGTATAAAAAATTCAACATTCAAGAGGAAAGTAACGATATAGTTGAGAGACTATGGAATACATATACTATTAGTGAACTAATTGGATTGATGCTTCATGAAATTAATAAAGGTCAGACAGTAAAAAAAACGCGGTGGGAAATCGCCCAAGCGCAATCTCTTATTAAGGAAAATATTGCGGCTCCACTTTCCTTAACATTTATTGCTGATAAAGTTGACTTAAGCTCGCACTATTTAAGTCGGTTATTTCGGGAGGAAATGGGTGAATCGTTTAATGAATACATTACGCGTTGCCGTATGGATAAAGCAATCTACTTGCTGCAAACAACAAATATGAAAGTATATGAAGTGGCTAATTGTGTAGGAATACCAAACTACCGTTATTTTTCCGTTGTATTTAAGAAAAAGACTGGTAAGACGCCAATCGAATATAAAAAGGTTTAGAAGAAAATGAGAAGTAAACTATGGAGAATAAAAAGTTGGAGCATCGCAACTAAAGTTTTTTGTACGTTATTTATTTTGACAGCCACTTTATTTACATCTTTAGGTTGGAGAAACTTAACAGAAACAGAGAGACTGTATAAAATGCAATTAATAAATGATTCGAATTTATTAATAGAACAAGCTAATCATTTAATAGATACCTATTTGGAGAGTATTCAAAATATACTGATTTATCTTTCGTCACAAGATTATCTTTTAGAAATAAACAATGAAGAAGAGGCAGAAATTTTTCTAAGGGAATATGGAGATAATAATCGTTCTTTAATAAGTGCATTTTATATGATAAGAGAAGATGGAAAGATTTACTCAAGCAAACAAGTTTATTACGACATTCTTGGAAATCCCAATCTGAAAGCAATGGTTGAACTATCAAAGGAAAACTATGGAGGATTAAACTGGAGTGAGCCATACCATTCACCTATTTCAGGAGAAACGATTGCATTTGTTATTCCAATCACTAATAACAAGTACGAATCGGTAGGGGTTGCCATAGTAGAAATGAATTTAGATTCCATGGAGCGGAAGTTATCCCCTCTGCTAGGAGGTGAAAGTAGAACATTTACTATCTTATCTGAACAAGGAAATATCATTTCTGTTGAACCACGCCATCCACTTTTGCCATATGAACATAATTATTTGAAAGAACTGAAAGCACCATTTGTTGATGAATTATATACATTGGAGACTGGCATCGATGAGGTTGAAGGAACGACTAATGCGCTAGTATCCATTAAATCAAATAGCAATCGTTTGCGTTGGAATTTAATCACTTTAATTGATAAGCAGTATTTTTACAAAAATATTCAAGCGCTTTATCAAAGTTTCCGTAACACAGTTGGTCTATGGGTTTTGACCATATTGCTATTCTCCATTATGATGACATATTTTATTACTCATCCGATTCGGCAGTTAGTATCTAAGATGGATAAAGTGAAAGATATAGAAAACATCCCCAGTATTTCATTAAATCGTGAGGATGAATTTGGCCACTTAGCGAATAGTTATAATGCGATGATGGATCGGATTAAAAGGTTAGTAAGAGATTTGAAAGAAATGGAAGCGAAGAAGAAAGATTATGAATTAAAGATGCTACAAAGCCAGATAAGCCCTCATTTTTTGTATAATACACTAGCGTGCATCGGTAGTTTGGCAAAACAGCATAAAATAACAGAAGTACGGGAAACAATAAGAGCCTTAGTCAGTTTATTATCTTTTAGTTTTAATAAAAGTTCTGAATTTATCACATTAGCTGAAGAAATCGAAGGAATTAAGCAATATGCATACATTCAACATATCCGTTTTGGTGATAAATTTGATTTAAACATACAAATAGATGCATCTGCTCTTCAGTGTAAAATAATGAGTTTGACACTCCAACCAATCATTGAAAATGCGATTATTCATGGGGTTGCACCGTGTAAAGACAAAAGGTTAATATCAATCAAAGGAAGGATATCCGGAAAAGATTTAATTCTATATATCCGAGATGATGGAATCGGAATGGAAAAATCTGTATTAGAAGGATTATTAAAGACTGAGAGAACCACGGAAAAATATGTAGGATTTAATAATGTAGGGTTAAAAAATGTCCATGATAGAATTCAAATTCACTTCGGTACAGAATATGGGATAAAGATTGCTTCCAAAAGTCAGGTAGGAACGGTTGTAAGAGTTTCCTTATCTGTAATATTTTGAATATACATAAAAAAGACAAAATTTGAAACAGTTTTGTCTTTTTTATGTATATTTTTTTCTTCACTCGCTTTATACAATACATAGTGAGAGATGGTAAAAGGGAAGGGGGAATGATAATGAAGGAAAAGCTGGTGTTACAAAATGAAAGTGTTTACAAAGGCAAGACCCCATTTCAAAAGAAATTATCCTATGCATGGAGTTTTAGAGCGTTTTATGTGATGTTGCTACCTGGAGTTATTTGGTTTTTTGTCTATAAATATTTGCCGATGTATGGGGTTATTATTGCCTTTAAAGATTACAACTTAGTTGAAGGTATTTTGAAGAGCCCTTGGGCAGATCCTTGGTATAAGCATTTTCAAACGTTTTATGAGTCACCTTATTTTACTCAACTATTAACTAATACCTTTTTAATCAGTTTTTATAAATTATTGGTTGGTATGATTCCCTCCATCATCTTAGCGATTTTATTAAATGAATGTAGGGTTATATGGTTTAAAAGGTGGGTTCAAACATTAAGCTATATGCCTCACTTTCTATCTTGGGTAATCATTTACGGAATTCTTAATGCTTTTCTTTCACAAAGTACAGGTCTTATTAATCGTTGGATTACTGAACTGGGCGGATCTGCTCTGCCATTTTTAACTTCAACAGATTGGTTTCGGTCGGTATTAGTATTATCAGATGGATGGCAAAACCTTGGATGGGGGGCGATTATTTATCTTGCGGCCATTGCAGGGATAGATCCCTCCTTATACGAAGCAGCGAAAATAGATGGCGCGAGTAGGATGAAAATGATATGGCATATCACACTTCCCGGGATAAGGAATGTAATCTTTCTATTATTGATATTACGGATTGGTAGTATATTAGATGCTGGATTTGATCAAATTTATATTTTGTACAATATTCATGTATATCCAGTTGCTGATATTTTAGATACTTGGGTGTTTAGAACGGGATTAGAAAGAATGGACTTCAGTATTGCGGCGGCTGTTGGCTTATTCAAATCTATGATTGGATTTGTGCTAATCCTTGGAGCAAATAATACAGCAAAAAAATGGGGAGGGGGTATTTGGTGAAATCTACAGATGACAAAATATTTGATACAGTTACTTTTATTATTTTAACTAGTGTTGCCATCATTTGCTTCTTCCCATTAATGTTCGTTTTGGCAGTATCACTGACACCTTATAGTGAGGTATTAAAAAATGGGGGATTTGTTCTTTTTCCAAAGATTATTACATTGGAAGCTTACAAACATTTACTCTTTCATTCTAATATTATCCATGCCTTCGGAGTGACAATTTTTATTACTGTTGTGGGGACAATAGTAAACCTTATCTTAACTGTATTAATGGCATATCCATTAAGTAGAAAAAAGTTACCTGGTAGATCATTTTTCCTCCTTTTAGTCGTTTTTACTATGCTTTTCAGCGGGGGGATTGTCCCAACTTATTTAATTGTAAAGGCAACTGGGCTGATAAATTCTGTCTGGGCAATGATCATACCAAATGCAATATGGACATTTAATATATTGATTATGAAAAGCTTTTATGAGAATTTGCCGGAGGACCTTTTTGAATCTGCGCGGATAGATGGAGCAGGTGAACTTAGGATCTTATTTAAAATTGTTTTGCCGTTGTCTGTACCTGTGATGATGACCATAGGTTTATTCTATGCTGTTGGGCACTGGAATGAATTTTTTCAAGCAATCATGTATATAACCGATACTAGTCTCTTCCCGCTTCAAGTTGTTGTACGTGATATATTGCTACAAACGCAAAATACATTGGATAACCCAGATGTAACTCTGCCAACGGTTACGATGCAGATGGCTGCAGTGATATTAGCAAGTATACCTATTATTGTTGTTTACCCATTTATTCAAAAGCATTTCACGAAAGGAATGCTGTTAGGCTCGGTTAAAGGATGACTCATATATATATTATGAGATCTGATTTAGCAACTATATATGAAAAGGGGAATGGCGATGGGGAGAAAATTCTTAGTTCCAATAGTTTTCATTATGCTTTTAATACTAGGTTTATTGTCTGCTTGTACAGGAGAAGAAAGTACAAAAACAGGTGCGAGTAAAAAGGAGGCAGGTACCGATAAGAATACTCATGTAATGAAAATTGAGGTAGTAGGTTCTGGTGGAGGTGCGACACCACCTGATGCAGCAAGTGATTTCATTAAAGCAGGAATTGATGAGGCCTTAAATACAGATATTAACTTGAATCTGTTTGGATCCTTTGATGATTACAAAAGCCAATTGAATATCCGGATGGCTGGAGGCGACTACCCAGATCTCATGCAATTGGATCGTACTTTATTGAAAGAATACGCAAAAAAAGGTTTGTTACTTGATTTGACGCCTTACTTAGAAGAATTGAAGCCTACAATCGATTTTGTTGGTGAGGATAGTATTTTGAAAGCGACCGTTGATGAGGGGCTATATGCGATTGCGAAAGCGCCGCAAATTCCTTATAGCACATATTGGGTCAGACAAGATTGGTTGGATGCTTTAAATATGGAAGTTCCTGCTACTTTAGATGAGCTATTTGAGTTGGCGAAAGCATTTACTAAAAAGGATCCGGATGGTAATGGCAAGGCTGATACGTATGGATTTACGGGGAATGGAATAAGTACATTTGAACCGATATTTGGAGCATATGGAATGGGTAGCCCAGGGAGTTTTTATATAGAAGATGAAAAACTAATGAATTCCTATTTTGCACCTAGAATGAAAGAGGCACTAAGCTTAATCAATGAAATGATTGAAGCAGGTGTTGTGGAGCCTGAGATCATTACAAATACCGGTTTGCAGCATCAACAAAAGGCGTTCCAGGGACAAGCGGGTATTATCTATATTGATTGGCCCAATATGACAAAGCCGGAGTTTGTTGAACAAATGTATGCAGTTAATTCGGATGCAAAGTGGGTGCAGGTTAAGGCTTTCAATGGTCCAGGAGGAGAATTTACAGGGTCATGGGATATTGGTGCAACTCCGGGCATGTATGGAGTACCAAAAGCACTCGAAAAAGATCCAGAGAAATTGAAGAGAATAATTGAACTGTTTAATTATGTATCTCATGATGAAGGAGCAAATCTTGTTCAATATGGGATCGAGGGGGAACATTTTAATATGGAGGATGGAAAGCCGGTATTAACAGAATTAGGAACACAAGAACTGGGATATGTTTGGCTCTACCAATTTACAGGTCGTCCAGAAATAGAATACCTAGAAGGGCGTTTTAAATATGCCATAGACGAGATGGGTTTTGCAGCAAATCAACCGAGAATAGAAACATTAAACGGTTTCATTAATATTCCAGATAGTTATAATCCAGGGGATGCTGATAGGTATACAGAAGAGGAAACTGTTAAATTCTTGTATGGTAATCGTTCATTGGATGAGTATGATGATTTCCTAGAAACGTTGAATACAACCTTTAATTATGAAACATATACAAATTCTGCAGAAGAACAGTTGAAGGCTCTCGGCTTAGTCAAATAAACCAAAGATGCGAAGAAGGAAAAAATAGCTTCCTTCGCACCCTATTTTATAATCAACTTAAATGCTAGGAGGAATAATTAAATGAGCAAAAATATGGTCGACTATCAGTCACTTATTTCCAAATTTCAGGAACAAGGATATTTATTGTTAAGGAATGTTTTATCACAAGAAAAAGTGAAGCGATTGAATGGTGGTATAGATGAGATTCTATTAGAAGAGGAGGAATCATTAGCCTACAATGTTTACAATAGTGTAGCAAGGCATCCAGAAATTGCTAATTTAATCGATGAACCAACGATTCTTCCACTAATTGTGAATTTACTAGGACATAATATACAATTACACATTTCTCATTTAACCGTTCGTAAACCAAACCCGAACAACGAGAAAACAAAAACAAATAGTTTTATTGACTGGCATCAAGATGGGCCGCATCCTTCATTTCCAAAAATAAACGGATTGACCTCTACCTACTATATAAAGGCTTGCTATATTCTTAGCGATATGTCTGAACCAGATCGTGGAAATACAAAAATTATACCAAAGAGCCATAACCGGCCATACAATCCGAATAATACGAATGTGAATGAAATGATAGAAGAGGAAGTACAAGTGTGTGGATACCCGGGTGATGTTTTCATTTTTCCACAAAACATTTGGCATGCTGGCGCTCCAAATAATTCGGAATTCATAAGGAGGCAAGTATTTATGGGTTACAGTCCTATTTGGATGCGTCCAATTGATTATCATGTCGCACCTGATCATTTATTGAAAGACGCTTCACCCATTCGAAAGCAATTACTCGGAGGAATTGACGATAATCCGTTTAAATATTACGTACCGGACGATAGTATGGTACCACTAAAATCTTTGTTTAACGGAAGTGTCGGTGAAGGAGTTTATAAATAATGAGAAAAGAAACGGTGCAAACTGATATTACAGTTGTTGGTGGTGGTTTAGCAGGTGTATGTGCAGCAATTGCTGCTGCAAGAATGGGCCAAACTGTATCACTGATTCAAAATCGACCTGTACTCGGTGGCAACTCAAGTAGTGAAGTAAGGGTATGGGTATGTGGAGCAACAGCACATGGTGTTCATCGGTATGCGAGAGAAACTGGTATTATGGGAGAATTATTTGTTGAAAATCAGTATATGAATCCAGAAGGCAATCCTTATTACTGGGATTTAGCTATATTAGAAAAGGTGAAGGCAGAAAAAAACATTCAATTATTCCTGAATACGGATGTGCGTGAAGTGGATTCAGAAGGAAAGGAAGATAACCGCAAAATTACAGCTGTCACGGGTTGGATGATGGGATCAGAGCGTCACATTCGCTTTGAAAGTAATGTTTTCTTAGATTGCACTGGAGATGGATTAGTCGGATTTTTGGCTGGGGCAAAGTATCGTATTGGTAGAGAGGCCAAAAGTGAATTCAACGAGGACTGGGCTCCAGAAGAGGCGGATGATATCACGTTAGGAAGCTCCATATTATTTTACACAAAGGATATTGGTTATCCAGTTAAATACGTTCCTCCGAGTTTTGCAAAGGACATCACGAAAACATCTATACCGCTTAAAAGAGTTATACGTAGTGGCGATAATGGATGTGCATATTGGTGGATTGAGTGGGGAGGAGAGGTTGATACTGTTTATGATAATGAGAAAATCAGAGACGAATTATGGTCTGCCATATACGGTGTGTGGGATTATATTAAAAACTCCGGAAAGTTTGATGCCGATCATCTCACTTTAGAGTGGATTGGGGCATTACCAGGGAAAAGGGAATATAGAAGATTCATAGGCGATTATATTATCAATCAAAATGATATATTGAATCAAAGACGATATGAAGATGATGTCGCATTTGGAGGCTGGTCCATAGACCTTCATCCACCTCAAGGGATGTACGCGGAAGAGGGCGGAGCGAAACATTTACACATGGACGGAGTTTATCATATTCCATTTCGTTCGTTATATTCACAAAATGTATCTAATCTCTTATTTGCTGGAAGGAATATTAGCGCCTCCCATGTCGCTTTTGGGACAACGCGAGTAATGGCAACTTGTGCGGTCATTGGTGAAGCGGCAGGAACAGGTGCAGCTCTTTCTTTTCAAAAAGGAACATCTCCGAGAGGGTTATACGAAAACCATTTAAAGGAGCTGCAGCAAGTGTTATTAAAGCAAGATGCTTCCTTAATTGGAATTAGTAATACAGATGAGAATGATCTTGCTCAAAAGGCTATATTACGTTCTTCAAGCGAAAGAAAGCAATTGATCGTTGCTGATTCCAGTCAGACATATGCATTAACAGCTGATGTTGGTTTGCATATTCCAATCGAACCAACTTTGGATCAAATTGAGTTATTGTTAGACGCAGAAGCGGATACAATTCTTGAAGTAGAGCTATGGGATACTGGGAAAATGGAGAATTATATACCGGCGGTGAAACAATTGAGTGAAAGAGTATCAATCGAAAAAGGTGCCCACCAATGGGTTTCAGTTAATCTTCCTTGGCACCCGGCAGATGCTCAAAACGCTTTTATTATTATAAAAGAAAATAAAGATATAAGATTACATGTTTCTAATCAATCAACAACTGGGATATTAGCCTATTTGAAGGACAAGAATAATGAAAAAGAGTCACATCAACTGCCGAAACAAGAGGTTACTCGTTGGAATATGAGCCCGTTTGTCCGAAAAGCTTTTTGTATAAAAGTATACCCAGAAACGAATGCATTTTCAGCAGGAAAATTAATTGATGGATATAACCGTCCATATGGGGGACCACATATGTGGGTATCTGGTGAAATGACGGATGGGACGGAAGAATGGGCAGAGTTGGGATGGAATCAACCTATAACCATTAAAGAAGTGCAAGTAATTTTTAATGATGATGTTAATGAGGATCTAATAAACTTACACCATCACAAGACACCATTTGATATTATCCCTGAACTTGTAAAAGACTATAGATTGGAAATAAAAAGGGATGGAAAACGGGTGGTGATCCATGAAGAAAAAGGTAATCGGAAACGAAAGCAACACCATCTCTTTAGTAATGATATCGAATCGAATACATTAAGAATAGTCGTAGAAAATACAAATGGAGCATCCAGCGCAGAGATAGTAGCAATAAGGGTTTACTAATTTAATCAAAATGAATGGAGTATTATATCAGTATTTAAAATACACGAAGGTGGTTATCCAGTACTGGCAATTCTATAAAGGCTATCCCTTGTCAAACGAGGGATAGCTTTTCAGATTTCAAAAGTTATTCAAGGTGTACCACAAAATAGCATTACTTTTTATAGTTGATCATTGGCCATTCTCGTTGCATTAGTACAGGCATAATTCTATCAGGTTTATTTCCTTCCCATATATAGATAGCTTAGTTCCTTCCTAATCAAAAGAGATAGTTAAAATTGAAAATTTAGTAGCTCACTAAAAAGATTATCAAATCGGAAACAACACTTTTGTAGCAATGTGTCTACGCAACTTTTTCATATGAAGTGAATGCAATTTCAGATTTCTACCTCCCTGATATATATTCAGTGATTTTTTTAAAAAACCATCAGTTTTTGCCCGTCTTAAGGACATAAAGTGGCTGAAATAATTACATTACCAACAATTTCTTCATTCAGATTAGAGAAAAGTAAGGCGGAGAAATTAGGCATACTGAAAAATGTTTTAAAATGGGTGAAAAGTTATATCATTTTACCATTTGTGATTTTGTATTGTGGTTGTTTTCCTTCCTATATAGTAATATTATTTTTATGAGATAGCGGGCATTACAGGAATATAAAAAGCTGGAGGTGAAATTATTGCATGAGAAAAAAGGGAATGTAGCAATTTTACTCACAATTGTTTTAGTTAGTGCTTTTATCATAGGTGGTTATATTTATTGGGAAAAACATTTACTGGATAAAGTAGGTACTACTAGTTGGAAGGTAGAAAATCATAAAGGAAAAACCTTATCTGTAGCACTATTATCAAATAAACAAATCCCTGAAATAAACGACGATGATGAAGAGGAAGCTAAGGACAGTAAGGAAGAGGAAATAAGTGAAGATATAGAGGAGTCCGTAACTGATCCATTTACGGACCAATCAGTAACAACTGAAGTTTACAGTGATAATTCGGTATCGCGATTTAATAATCACTCCACTTACAGCCCTGTTAAGAAGAGGGGACAAGTATCAAAGAATAATGAAAAAGATAAAACAGATTATAAACCAAAAGATAAATCAGACGAAAGTAATAATGAAGCTAATAACCCCGATAATCCTGATAAAGCTAACAAACCTATAGAGCCTCCGCAGGAGTCGAATACACCAAAACAACCCGATGATATTGAAAAATCTGTTACTGATTCGAAAGAACTCGAGGATACATCAAAGAGTCCAGCAATTCCTATACAACCTGCACCTGATCTGGAAGAACCTAAAGAACCCTAAATAGCTGAAGATGAAAAGGAAATAGGGGATATAGTAATCCCGGAAGTTCAAGAAGAATCGGGAAACCAATGAAAAGGGCTTAGAGCTAACCTAAAAAAGCTTCGATTTGGATTTTTTGTTTTTTTACCAAGCAATATCTAGGATCAAAAGGAACTTGGTGTGGAATTGAGGATTAGAAACACGGCACATTTGGTTACAAAAGTTCCTTGGGAACAGATTAAAAAGCTTATGTTTTAGTGTTGATAATCATATTTCGCTGTCTGAATAAGAAGGTATCTGTGCTCGGCATCCATACAATTCCTACTCCAGAAATCTGATTCAGTTTATTTCTTACATAATAAAAAGACCAGTCTAATAATAAAAGACTGGTCTTGGTTAATTTAGTGTTAAGAGCCACATATGCCGTACTCGTTATAAAAAGTTTTAAACCACCACTTCTCCAAGTGGGTGTTCGCAGAAACTATCCTGTCTTCCTTTCGAAGAAGGCCTGACATTATCGTTTCAATTAAAACTCCCTATTATAAGGTTAGAGTTAAAACTTAATGCCATACGGACATCGCAGCTTCTATAACCATCATAAAGCTTTTTCATCGATTTATCAATAGTTTAATTTAACCATTGTGGGCATTTATTGCCTGATCTACAATGCTCAATAAATTAGTACCTTTTCATGAGTCTCGGGTTTCAACAGCTAAAAGAGCAACTAAGATGATGTTCAGCTGCTGCAGGTGAAGAAATATAGCTGCTAACAACAGAGTCGCGAAATTGTATTCAATCTTTTAAGACTATTTACCATAGGTTTTTAGCTTTTAGAATTCCTATGAACAACAGAAGCCTGCGCATTTCATGAATTATTCTGTTTCAAAATTATAGGGTTGCATGAACATTTAACAAGTCATTGATTTGGATAGGGCGCTTTTCTTTAACGGAACGCCAAACTGCTTCCCCTGTGGATACGGCATATGCACCATCGATTGATCCGGATAATATCGGATACGGTCGAAGCGGATCGACGCCAAGAAACACATCTTCTAAAAGAACCGGATCTCCTCCACCATGTCCTCCTTCTTTATGGACGACATGAATCGTTTCCTTTGAACCAAATAACGGATAATAGTCAATCGTCTGCTGTGGTGTAGGAAATGGAGTTCTTTTTGGTGCGTGATATTCTGTTGTTTCAATCCTTCCTTTAGTGCCATTAATCGCTAAACGGTAGCCTTCATATGGGAGAGAAAAATTAACAGAATAACTTAATAAAGCTCCTTTGTCATAACGAACCGTTGCTGTATAGGTGTCTTCAATTTCAATGTTAGAGTCAAAAATACATTGGTCGGGACGGTAACTGGTATAATTTCCTTGCGATATTTTGACATCCACGCTACCTAAATGATCGTCCTTTACTTTTTCTGATTTTGTTCTTGTTGTCCATCTTGTATGATAGAGACAATTTTGTTTAACAGTGCAGGTATCGCAATGTCTCCCATCTTCTTTTAATGGGTTTAAGGGACCGTTTTCTCCGTAATAATTGAGATCTCCGAAAGCAAATACCTCTACAGGTTTTTGATTCGTCCACCAATTAACTAAATCAAAATGATGGGAGCTTTTATGAACGGATAGTCCACCAGAAAATTCCCTCATTCGATTCCAGCGTTGAAAATAGCTTGAACCATGATATGTGTCAATATACCAATTAAGATCAATTGATGTTATTTTTCCGATTTTGTTTGATATTATTAATTCCTTAATTTTCATATGAATAGGACTATAGCGATAATTAAATGTTACCGTTACTTTTCCGTTGCTTGCAGCCTCGGCTTCGATAATTCTTTTACAATCTTCTGCTGTTGTGGCCATTGGTTTTTCAACAATAATATCTAAGTTTTTATTTAGACCTTGTAGGATATAATCAACATGTGTATCATCTCTACTAGCCACAATGATAACATCCGGATTTGTTTCTTTTACCATCTGATCAAATTGTTTCGGAAGATACTCTGGTACATGGCTAATTTCTGAATGAGCCTGCTTACATACTTCAAAACGCCGTGGATCGGCATCTAATAAAGCAACGACCTTATGTTCTAATGAAAATTGTTGTACAATCGGACGGATATACATCCCAATCGCGCGGTTACTCACTCCACAAATAGCATATCTTTTCATCATTACACTCCCTAATTCTATACATTTTCGCCTAATCCTCGGTAAATCGAACTTCATTAATCAATTCTTATCCAATTGCATCCACAACCCGCCACTAGGTTTTGCTTCTTCTGTGAAACAGAATAAGCCTATTTTTGCTCCGTCCCAATGTCCCTTTTTTGCCTAAAAAGGTGCACCCCATTCATTAAAGTCTTCTCCGTCAAGGCTGTAATGGAACTGACAAATGGCTTCTTCTTGAACAATGACCCGTAAATAAACGGTCGATGCATCGACTGTCAACTAATTTTTCACCTTTTCCAAGGGGATCGCTTCGTTTCTTGTTCCAGCAACATGAACAAGCCCAGTTGCATTCAATGCCATATATTCATATTCCTTTCCTAAAATAATAAGGCCAGCTTGATCTGCGATAGAGGAAGGATGAAAGAGCAATTTAGTCGTCACCGTAAAAGTCGGTGCTGGGAACTTCGACAATGGACGTTTGGTAATTCAGCTACGATTTTTTGTGAAAGGTGAGGAAAAGATTGGGCAAATAGGCGTAACCCACTTGCCTTTCTTAACTCATACCACTTCAGATCATAATTAGCTTCCCATTGCCATTGAAGGCCAAGAGTATCGTGAATAGGGGCCCCTGGTATTTCGAGAAAGGCGCGCCAATTTTTGTCTTCTAGGACCTCCTGGGGTTCTGATTGTTACGCATATTCACTAATGGGCTTACCCTATATTCTGTACTTGTCCACCATGTTTGATATTCATCTGATAACAAATACTCATTTACTCCAAAGGCGGTATCTGGATTTTCACTTTGGCTTGTGACGAAAATGTTATGGTAAAGTCCTTTCGGTTCTTCTTCCGGATAATTCCCGCCCCAAGTTGGGTAGGTGACCCAAACAAAATTCAAACCAGCAGCATCTTGTTCGCGCTGTAAATACCCTTTTGTAAAGGCATGCCCTGGTACAAGAGCATAATCAAATATTTCGTCTGCATTCCCTGTCCCGTTATACATAAATTCCTCTAATTCCACGACTGAATCCATCTTTGGTAAATTTCCGGGAATATTAAATATTTCTTGTTGACGTTCTTAAAACAAATTGATTATTATTCTTTTCCTGCTAGATCCTTAATCATATTCCGTGCTTCCTCATCCATCACTCTAATGACTGTGTTAATATCTTCACCTTCAAGGAGTCGTTGATAAGCATTGATCACCAAAGTTTTATAAAGAGGTCCTTCATAATGTGATTTCTTTGGTATTGGAGCGCCTTGTAATTGAAATAGTGCTTGCGTATTTTTATCATCCAAAACTTCTGCGTGGTCTAGTTCTTTTCCAAATTCATCATATATTTCTTTATTAAGCAAAGCAGTTGATCCACCTGTTGTCACCGACCATTTTTGATATTCCTCTGACATTAGATATGCAAGAACTTCGAAGGCAGCATCTGGATTTTCACTTTGACTTGTTACAAACAAATTGTTATATAGCTCATTAGGGAGATAATCAGGATAATCTCCACCCCAAGTAGGGTATGTAACCCAATCAAAGTTCAAACCAGCTTCTGCTTCACGATATGTAAAGCCGTTGGTTTGATCACGTCCAGGGAAAAGTGCATAATCAAATATCGGATCAGCATTATTTCCGTTATACATAAAATCTGCTAAATCTTCCATTGAATCCATCTCTGGAAGGTTCTCTGGGATATTAAAGATTGTTTGTTGACGTTCTAGAAAGATACGCAATTCTTTATTATCTAGAATATTCGGCTCATTTGTTTCTGGGTCTATTATGGTGGCACTTACTTGTGCCAGCTGATCTCTACCAGGCCAGAGACCGTGGTATTTTTGACCATCTCTTTCACCAGATAATTGTCTACCTAGTTCAATGACTTCATCCCAAGTCATATTATCTGTCGGGTATGGGACACCGAAAGCATCAAAAATATCTTTATTATAAGCCATTATATAACCAGGTCGAAAAACAGGTAGGGCGTTCAACTCTCCTTCAAGGGAAGCGTTTTTTAAAGATTCTATAATACCCGGATCGTATAGACCGAGATCAAGACCGTGTTTTTCTACTAGCGGCATCTGATCTCGAAGTAAATCAAGTTCTTTAAACATTCGAAAATCACTTCCCATGACAATATCAGGTACGAATCCTTTGGCAAAGTTTTCTTCGATTTCCTCTTTTCCACTAGCTTGAATATAAGTTAGTGTTATGTGTGGTAGAGCTTTTTTTACATGTTGATTGAAGGTCTTCTCAAAATCTTTCTCCCCCCAGTGAATCATCAAAGCGACAGTTGCTTCTTCAGGTTCATCAGTCTTAGGATTTTTTTCAGCTACACCACTTTTAGGGGATTCTTCAGCATTATTTCCTTTTGTTTCACTACTACATCCAATGATTAATGCCATTACTCCGATTATAAAGAGAAGACTCCATATTCTTCGCTTCATCAATACCACCCCTTCTTCTATTATTTTTAAAATTGCCACAAATTAGATAACGCTTTCATGATATCGCACCATAGTGCTATACTCTATACATAAACATGCTCTTTTTATCTGTATCTTTGCTTTTTTTGTCTTTAGTACCTTTTTTGAGGAGATGGTCAGATGACAGATATTTTCGGTCCGAAGTATTATTTAGATTATGAATCGTTTTCAATGCAATTTATGCGTAGAAAAGGATTTTCATCTATGTCTACGCCACACGCTCATGCATTTTATGAATTGTATTATTTACGTAAAGGTGAGCGAGTTTATTTCATCAACGGAAAGGTATATACAGCAAAGAGTGGTGATATTATGATCATTAATCCACATGATGTACACCGTACAACAAGCTCAACTGTCCCTGAATTTGAACGAATTTTAATTAACTTTACTCACGATTTTATCCAACCCGACGTTACGGCACCAGGTTTACCATTACTTCCTTTTCAACACGGTTCTCGACTTATCCGTTTCCCTGTAAATGAGCAACCCAATACCGAACAACTTATTTTTGAAATGTTGACAGAATGTAAGAAAGAAAAAGTAGGACATATATTTTATGTTAAGGCATTACTAATCAAACTGTTAATTCAAATCTATCGTCAATCCTTTCAACCACCGCCAGAATATACTCATCCCATGCATGAAAAAGTATCTGAAATTGCTACCTATTTAGATCAACACTATAGTGATGAATTAACGTTGAAACAGATTGCAGATAAATACTATATTAGTCCCTCTTATTTAAGCCGCACTTTTAAGAGAATAACGGGTTTTTATTTTAGTGAATATGTTCAAGCCGTACGAATGCGCGAAGCTCGTCGCCAATTGATTGAATCGGATAAAAAGGTTTTGACCATTGCAGAGGATGTAGGTTTCCACACCATTGCCCATTTCAATAAATCATTCAAAAAAGTGACAGGTGTCGCACCAATACAATTTAGGAAACAAAATAAACGTCTCTCATATGGCGAGCAAAAACTTTTTATTGACTAGGAAAGTAGTTCTGTGCCAGGCACCCAAATGATTCACATTATTCTCATAATTAGCACATGGTAAATGCACTATTACTGTTCCGTAGTTGTGTTTTTCTTTGATTTGTATTGAACGCAATATTGGGTGTAGGCTTTAAGTCTTTTCTGTTTTTCAACTGGCATTAGGTCAGGGAGTAGACGAAGGTTGAGAAATGGATGGTGGGATTGCAAGTTGTGGTAATAGTATTTATATGAACTATAAAGGTAATGCTCCATGGCTTGTACGATTGGTATTTTTGTTTCGAGCGGATTGCGGTGAATATAGGCGCTAATGTTTAATAGTCCTGTAGGGGAGCTAATTTCTTTGGAGTAGTATCTGTTTTCATAGATTTGTCCGGTATAGTTGTACTTTTTTCGGAAGTAATCACTGTATCTTTTGTTGATGATCGCCATGAGTTTTCCAAGGGGGACTTCATAGGAGCGGAGCAGAAGATGGTTATGGTTGTTCATGATACAAAACGCATAAATTTCAAAACGATATTTTCCATATGCATACATGAGGATACGATAATATTCATTAATATCGGTGTTCCATGAAAGATGTTTTGGCGGTTGTTTCCGCGAATAGTGATGTGGTAATAGCCAGCAGAATGCCATGTTCGTTTCGGTCTAGCCATTTTGCTTTATCTTCACTCCCTCTTTTTCTCATCAGTGCCAGGCACTCAAACACTTTTCCACATTATAATAAATTCAATCTTCATCCGCAAATTGGTAAAAACATAAAAGCTAACCCTAAGGCATAGTGAAAATGGCAATCTACACAGAGAATGTAGTGAATCAAATTGTTTGGGTGCCTGGCACCAAGTTTTTTGAAAGAAAAGTCGGCTCTTGTAAAAAAGTATCGATTTTTCTAGATTATAGGTTATAATAGGTTGTATGAGTTTGCTATTGGGATATTATTCTATGATTACGTCGTTGGTGACTAAGGAGATGGATCAGATTAAAAATATAAACTTAAATCAGGAACAGTTAAAGCAGATTTTACATATTGCTTATGATAAAGGTAACGATGAGAATATTTCATTGAATGAATTATTACATGAAATGACGGAATTGCTGGAGCCATATGTGAATGTCCAAGCCCGTTAATAAAAAGCTAGACTCTTAGAAAAGGAGAATTATGAAATGGAACGATATAAACCAAAAAAGAAGAAAAAAGCGCTAAAAATATTCTTAATTATCCTACTTGTTTTTGTAGCGGGTATTGTCGCTTATGGTTATTCAATATATAGCAATTTGAATAACGCAGCTAATACGGTTCATAGTCCGATAGATCGGACACCTGCAGTTAAGAGGCCGACTGACCTAGCACTAAATAAAAAAGAACCTTTTTCCGTGCTTATGCTCGGGGTAGATCAGCGTGAAGGGGATAAAGGACGGTCTGATACGATGATCGTAATGACAGTAAATCCTGAGAAGCAATCGATGGAGATGCTGAGCATCCCACGTGATACACGTGTAGAAATAGTTGGAAAAGGCATAGATGATAAAATTAACCATTCTTATGCATTTGGTGGAGTCGAGATGTCGATGAATACTGTCGAGAAATTCCTAGATATTCCAATTGATTATTATGTGAAGATGAATATGGAAGGTTTCAAGGATATTGTTGACTCTGTGGGTGGCATTACAGTGAATAATGATTTTGATTTTTCTGAAGGTGGTCATCATTTTGCAAAAGGCCAGTTAAACTTAAATGGTAAGGAAGCATTAAGCTATGCACGTATGCGTAAGAATGATTCACGAGGAGACTTCGGCAGGCAAATGCGCCAACGCCAAGTGATTCAAGGCGTAATGAATAAAGGCGCCAACGTCTCTGCGCTTTGGAAATATGATGATATTCTTAAAGCGTTAAGTAATAACGTAGAAACGAATATTTCTTTTGATGAAATGAAAGACATCCAAAAAAATTATAGTTCTGCCCGCCATAATATAGAGCAAATGGAAATTGCGGGTAATGGCTCGACAATTGGTGGTGTCTGGTACTATATTGTTTCGCAAGATGAACGTGATAAAGTACAAGCTCGCTTAAAAGAACACTTGAAATTACAATAATTGAAAAGTCGCTCGGGGCTAGATTTGGCTCTGGGCGATTTTGATTTTTAGGACTGTAGTAGCGAACGATTCTTCAATTTTATTCATATTTATCTTGTTAGAAATATAGTGCGTATAATAGACGAGTAAAGCCAAATTAAAATGAAGGTGTTTTGATTGAAAAAATTTTTAAAAGTTATTTTATTGCTAGTGATTGCAATCTTGATATTTACCTTTTCTTCACAGACATATGAACAGCAATCACTTGTTCCATTTTTACAAAAACTTTTGCCAGGAGAGCCATTAGGAGGCTTTCTATCCCGCTTTCAAATCCCGTACTGGGGCTCGACTATATCGGTGGAGACACGTGGCTATTATTACTTTCTCGAATTTTTAATTCGGAAATTCGCCCATTTATTTTTGTTTGGTATGTTGTCCTTGGCGATCTTTAGTGTGCTGATGTTAATGAAAAAGATGAAAGTATGGCGAGCGATGTTGGTTGCACTCATTGGAACGGGTATTTATGCTGCAGTGGATGAATATCATCAACTGTTAACTGGTGGAAGGACGCCTTTGGTTGTTGATGTGTTTTTAGATATGGCTGGAGCTGTAGTGGCACTAGCAATCTATGTTCCGATTTATTTAATTAGTCATAAAGGTAGTAAGCGAGGATAAGTTAATTAAGTTAGATGATCTTTTGAATAGAAATGAGAGTATCCTGTGACTGCAATAATAATAGGCCTAAATAAGAGGAAGTGTTATATATCCTCTTATTTATTATCTATTTTGTATGTTGATGAAAAGACAGTACTAAATCTAGTCCTCCCAAACATCATCCATTAAGTCTTCTATTTCTTTTCTTCGTTTTTCCGTTTCACTTTTTAAAACAGTAACTTTATTCCCTTCGATTTTCACCATATCTCCTGTAACAGCTTCCTTGGGGAAAATGGTCCTTTTGAAGTCTTTTGTTACACCGTTCACTTCAACAACTACCCAATCTTCTTCAAATCGATCAATAATTCCTTTCATAAAGAGCACCGTCCTTATTTCGGAGTAAAGGAAGTTTTTGTTTTATAGGATTTTCCTTTATCTGTTGCGGTAATATCAATATTAACTTTAAATCCTTTTGCTGCTCTACCTATTTTAACAGGTAGTTTTTTGTCTATTACGCCATTGTAAGTTGTAGTTGTACTTTTATAGCGGAATACAGCCTTGTATTTAGTGCCTTTCGGGAGACCTTTAACAGTTAGGTTAACTGTTCCATTTTGTTTTGGCTTATTATTATCTAAACTTGCCGTAAACTTAGTAGTCGCTGCTGGTTTACTAGCGGTTGGAACAGGTTTCTTTTGCGTAGCTGTAATATTAAATTTTATCGTCTTCCCATTAGATGTAGCCTTAATCGTCCCATCTTTGTCTGTTCTGTAAATCGTCGCTTTAGCAGCTTTTAAGCGTTGAAGTGTTTCGGAAGTAGGGTGCTTATATGTATTCCCTTTACCAACACTAATGACAGCATATCTCGGTTTTACTATGTCCAATAATGCTTTAGATGTTGCGCTTTTTGCACCATGGTGACTTACTTTTAACACGTCTACTTTAGACAATACCCTTTTTGAAATCATATCTTTTTCTGCTTTTGTCTCAGCATCACCAGTAAATAGGAATGTGTTGGTATTATGCTTTATATGTAAAACAGCACTCCAATTGTTCAGATCACTGTTAGCATAATTTTTAACAGGTCCAATAAATGTAGCTTTAACGGATTTATCTTTTATAGGTAGCGTTATGCCAGATTTAGCTGTTTTAATTGTTAGCTTTTTTCTTTTTACAGCCTGCAAGAAATCTTTATATGCTTTGGTTGTATGTGATACTTTAGGTGCATATATATTCTTCACTTTAAAAGCATTCAGCACCTCATCGAGTCCACCGATATGATCTGCATCTGGATGAGTCGCAATCATGAAATCAATTGTTTTCACCTTTTGCTTGTTCAAATAAGCGACTACCTCATGTCCTTTCGCTCGATTACCAGCATCGATGAGGATATTTTCCCCGGTCGGTGTTTTAATATAAATGGCATCACCTTGTCCAATATCAATATAGTGGACAATTAACTCCTTTGAAGCAGCGTTTGTCCCAGTGGGTACAAATAATAATGATAAAAATAATGCTGCGATAATCCCAAATATTCTAATTTTTTTCTTCATATTTCTTCTCCATTCATGGTGTTATTTACCTAGAATCTATTATTGAGTATATATTCCTAAATTCTATCAGAAAATCATACTTTGCACGAGAGAATCTTAGTAATTACAATGTATACAGTACTAAATACCTAACGATGTATATTGACGTTTTAAAAAATACCTAGAAATTAGAAGATGGATCAATATGTCATTTATCCTCTAAAGGAAAAATGATATCGATCCAACTTCGCCCGTTTATTCGATTTATTAAATAATTTCATTATAATCTTGACTCGCTTAGTCAAACATTTTTTATTATTGTATGGGTACCCGGGAATACAATTGAAAAGAGCGATTTCCAGGAAGAATATAAATGGAAAGGTTTGAGGATCTTGTCGAAGAATTTCGACCAATGAGTTACCATATTATTAAATACCTGCATATTTATAAAAATATCGATGAGTATTTTCAATAGGTATGATCGCCCTTTGGGATGCACAGCAATGATTCGAACCAGATAAAGGAACATTATTTAGCGCTGTTGGCTCAATTGATTCAACCTTAAAACGGTGCGAAAGGACGATGACTAAACAAATCAAATCATCGTCTTTTCCATATCATATGTGGTTTTTTCTTTTTCTGGGTTGTTTGATCGAATGGATAAGAGTTGGGGTTATTTTCATTAGGTATGTGAATTTCTTCATGATGTTTATGTGAAGATAACTGAAAGCCAATAATTTATGGTACATGAATTGAGATTGTCAGTAAATTAAAATTTAAATGGATATAAAGACTGATATCGTCGTTGGCGATATGGAGTGAAACTTTGCTCTTAGTGTACAAAACGATAAACAAGCTATCGGGTATTTTTATCCGATAGCTTGTTAACTTCTTATTATGCGTTTATTTTCACTAGCGCCGTACTTAATGCATCGATAACCTTATCACACCAAGCATCAAATTCCTGATCTTCTATCTGATGTTCAGGATGATCTAAAATATATTGAATCGTTTGTTTCATGCCTTGGTCAAGTCGGGTTGTTGCAACAAATTCTGGAACAAGTCTTTTCAACTTTGAATTATCGAACACAACTGCGTTAGATTTATCTCCTAAAAGTCCGCCTGTAAGATCCTCTTGACTGCATGCAGCCAGGAATTCCGATGATACATGAACAGCGTTGAGTCTCACTCCTAATGCATCTGCAATGATCTCGTATATTTGATTCCAAGTAACGGTCTCATCAGAAGTGATATGTACCGACTCGCCAATAGCATGAATATTACCCATTAAGCCGATGAAGCCTTTAGCAAAATCACTATTATGTGTCATTGTCCACAAGGAAGTACCATCTCCATGGATGATTACCGGTTTGTTCTCCAGCATCCGTTTAGCAACTTGCCAGCTTCCGTTGCTGCCATGTACACCAAGTGGGATGGAACGTTCGTCATAGGTGTGACTTGGTCTAATAATTGTAATTGGAAAGCCATTTTCACGATACTGATTCATCAAATAATCTTCACAGGCAATCTTGTTTCTGGAATACTCCCAATATGGATTGGATAAAGGAGTTCCCTCCGTAATTCTATAATCTGCAAGAGGGCTTTGATAAGCGGAGGCAGAACTAATAAATATAAATTGTTTCGTTTTCCCATTAAATAATCGATAATCTCTTTCCAACTGGGTAGGCTCAAATGCGATAAAATCAGCAACAACATCAAACTCCAGGTGCTCAATAAGTTTAGCAACATTATCCTCATCATTAATATCAGCTGTAATAACATTCACACCAGCGGGCAGAGCATCATTTCTTGAACCCCGATTAAGAAGATAGAGTTCGCATCCTTTTTCCAACAACTGTTTCGTGATGGAGGAACTAATCGTTCCTGTTCCACCAATAAATAAAGCTTTCATACATACCCCTCCGTAAAATGAAATTTTAAAAGAGTTTGATTAGTCTTTCAATTACACTTCCTATCATACTTTGTTTTGTCGCAGTTTACCACTTGGGAAGCCCTAGGAAGGTAGGTCAATATGGATTCTTTCTTGACTTTAAAAAAATGCAGAAATACTTCAGTTTTCCTATAATACGATTAACCTTTATTCACAGATAACCTAGGTTGACTCATACAATATCCAAAATGATATCGGGGATGATTATATGGTTATGTGGATCGATGTTTCCACTAAAAAGCACCAGCTAAAACTTTTCGATGGCAGTAAATTAATAAAAACCTATCCAGTGGCGATTGGAAAGATGTTAACGCCGACACCATACGGGTCATATACAATTATTAATAAACAAACTAATCCTGGAGGGCCATTCGGCGTATTGTGGATGGGATTGTCAAAACCACACTATGGCATTCACGGTACAAATAATCCTGCTTCGATAGGGAAAAGTGTTTCACATGGATGTATTAGAATGCACAATCACGATGTTCTTGAACTTTCCGCTAAGGTTTCAGTTGGGACGGGAGTTGTGATTCATTGATTGGAATGATAACGATTACCGGAAATGCTGGTATGTAAGTTGAGATGATACATCGCCGTTTGACAGAAAAAGAATGTGACCCTTATTTTATTGTATGTAAAACTGCACTTTAACACTCCGATTACATTATCAAATGGGTGATAGGATTGTAGAAGTAGGTCACTATACAATTTAGAGGAATTAATAGTAGTCCCTGATTTTATTATTATAAATTCTTTTTACGTTCGTATTTCAAAAAAAGGTGGATAAGAAGCATAAGTCCAAAATAAATAATATTTATTTTCGAAGTCATCTAGTTAATACCATGACCTAATTAAATAAATTTTACTTTAGTTGAAAATATTCCAACTCTTGACAATTGGTGAAAAAATATATAACCTAGAAATTAATAATCAAATATTATCTTTACAGGGTATTGAATAAAGAGAACCCCAAAAGTTTTTAGTTATAGGCGGTTATTTGCTATATCTATGAATTTTTTGGGTTTTTTATTTTCCATTTAAGATGTGCTTCATATGATTACATGAATGTACTAAGTAGATTCAAGGGGGATTGCTTAAAAGGAGATAGTAGTAATGAAGTATTTGCCTAAATATTAGTATTTCTAGGGGAGAATTTAACTATGAAAATAATGTCATATAATATCCAACATGGGGTTGGCTTGGATAATATTTTAAGTCTCGAACGAATAGCTAAAACAATGAGAGATTCAGAGGCGGAAATTATTGGTATCCAAGAAGTGGACAGATTTTATGGAGAAAGAAGCAATTTTGAAGATCAGGCTAAAAGATTAGCGAAATTATTGGATTATCATTATGCGTATGGTCCTAATATTCAGTTAGAACCGCTGGATGGACAGGTAGAGAAAAGACAGTATGGACTTGCTACTCTTAGCAAGCATCCAATTGCGGGATCCAAAAATATCGAGCTTAGTAGCTATGGGCAGGAACAACGAGGGGTACTTAGCGTAACTATCCATGTGAATGGTGTATCCCTAAATATTTTTAATACCCATCTTGGTCTAGATGGCACCAGTAGAATGACACAAGTAAAAGAATTAATTAATATAACATCAAATTATCGTGGTCCAAAGGTGCTGTTAGGAGATTTCAACGCAGACCCTAATAGTGAAGAATTGCAATACCTACTGAACCAAACGGATCTAGTAGATAGTTTTCAACAAATAAAAAACGCCTACACATTTCCTGCAGTAGATCCGGTGCAAAGAATTGATTATATTTTCACCTCGTCAGAAATAAAGCATTCCAATCAGAAGGTACTCCAGCATGCTGGTTCTGACCACCTTCCAATTGTAGCGGAATTACTCATTGAAAATAATAATTTAGCAACAGAATGAGCTGATATGTCCTTGGAGTTAGGAGATGATGATACTTCATTATTTATAGAAGGAGTGAAAATATGCAATCTGTACTTGTAATGTAGTTAGTGCATGGTCAATTCTAGTAGCTCGTGCTTTTTTTAAATAAAGTATCCTAGACCAATTAGTTGAAGCTGCAAAAATAGACAATGCCTCAGATTTTCATATCTTTTTAAAGATTGTCTTACAAATATCTTTACCAATTATAGCTGTAATGGCGCTATCTCATGGAGTTAGTCTATGGAATCAATCTTTTCCTGCGATATTTATCAAATCAGGAACTATTTCCACTGCGAATTATTCTTAGAGAGATCCTTGTTATTCATGAAATTGGAGTAGAGGGTGTTGAGGACCTGGTGTAATGGAATCACTTGTAGAACAAGTAAAAACAGCCAGTCTTGTTAAATATGCAGTCATTATCGTGTCATCATTGCCCTTGCTTATTGTTTATCCATTCCTACAAAGATTTTTCGTACAAGGTGTTTTAATCGGTGAATAGTCATAGTAAAGTTTACAAAAAAATGATTTTTTAACAGTAAGTAAAGGGCAGTAAAGCTATTAATATTTTATTTTATTATTTAGAAAGAAGGTTTGTTATGCTAATCATCGCACATAGAGGGGCATCAGGTTATGCACCTGAAAATACCATGGCAGCTTTTAAATTAGCTATCGAACAAGGAGCAGATGGGATCGAATTAGACGTTCGCTTAACCAAAGATGGTATTCCAGTAGTCATTCATGATGGGTCTATTAATAGAACCGGTGATGGGAAAGGATATGTTCATGAGTTAACATTAGCGGAAATGCAAGCGTATGACTTTGGCTCATGGTACTCACCAAAATTTAAAAATGAGCAAATTCCAACACTTGAGGAGGTTCTGAAATTATTACAGGATTCCGAAATAATGTTAAATATAGAAATAAAAAAGGGTCCGGACATGATAAAAAATATAGAGGAGGAAATCCTCCAGCTAATATATAAATATAAATTTGCGGATAAGGTATTAGTATCATCGTTTGATCATATTGTTTTACAAAGATTAAGTAATCTAGATAGTACAATTAAAATCGGGTTTATCACAAACACCAATGTAATAAATGTATATTCCTTTATTGAAAGTAATTCCATCAATCCTTATAGCATACACCCGGATTTTCTGCATTTATCAGAGGAATTAATAAAGGAAATACATCTGAAGGGAATGAAAGTATATCCATATACGATTAATAGCTTAGCTGAGGGAGAAAAATTTGAAAAGATGATGGCTGATGGCATTATTACCGATATGCCATCAATATTTAAATAAAAGTAAACTAGGCAAGGGAAAGAGAAGAAGAGAAATCCCAGCTAAGAGTAACCTTTAAAGGTTTATTCATAGCTGGGATTTTTAATATTATGTAAGGTAATATTTATTAAGGGGTGGATTGTTTGTCTAAATATCGTTTATTGGCACTTGATTTAGATGGTACAACTCTGTTGGATAATAAGAAAATATCAGAAGCGACAAAACTTTGGATAAAAAGAGCCATGCAAAAAGGTATTATTGTAACTTTTGCGACAGGAAGAGGACATCAAAATATAGAGAATTTTCGTTTGGAATTAGGTTTAACAACTCCGCTTGTATTGCTTAATGGTGCAGAAATTTGGCAATCACCTGGATTATTAATGGAAAGACATATAATGGATCGTAAAAGTATTGAGCTATTACATCAAATCGCGTACGAAACAAACTCGTGGTTTTGGGGTTATAATATCGAATCTTTAATAAGGAAATCTGATTGGACAGAGGAAATGTTTGAAAAAAAGTGGATCAAGTTTGGTATCAGAAATGATAGTATAGCCGTCATTTCTGATATAAAAGGAATAATAGAAAAGTGGGAAAAGATCGAAGTAACTCAATCTAGTCCTTCAAACGTAGAGATTACATTTGAAGGAATGACCAAAGCTTACGGAGTTAGACAAATATGTGACTTCCTAGGAATTGATATGGATCAAGTGATTGCTATTGGAGATAGTTACAATGATTTAAAGTTAATTGAAGCGGTTGGACTTGGCGTGGCAATGGGAAACGCGGAAGTAGAGCTTAAAGGAAGAGCGAATTGTATGACAGATACGAACGAGCAAGATGGTGTAGCAAAAGCAATTTGCCGCTATATTTTCGAAGAGGAGTACAGAGAACGATAAGACTCATATTTTATCTAGATGGTACGGTTATTAGATGATGAACTAATTGAAGGGGCAGTTGAAACAATAAACGATTAAGAGAGACGGGAAATAAGGTTGTAGGGGCACCATACCCTTAGACTTTGTTATTTCGAAATGGAAGGAAAACTCTTATTATATTAATTATGAAATGAATTCGATAGAGGATGCACATCAATCTCGAGAAAGAGTTAATAACTGGAACATAAGAGAGGAATAACACTAATATAATATAGAATAAAGGGTTTTGAGAGTCTATTATAACGAAATGTAGAAAGAGCAATTAATGGACAAGACATATTAATTACTCCAAAACTAATCCTCATCGTTATTTGAAATATCGATAGTGGAAAAATAGGTTTAATAGGGATTAGTCATAGTTCTAAACTCCACAATTCAGGACTTCCTGAGGAAACTGCTAAAGCACCTGCCTGGATTGCAGATAATATATCTTGTTTATTACTAATGAGACCGCCTACAATAATTGGTAACTCCAATTTTTGAGATAGTTGATCAATGACAGTAGGCATTAATCCTGGGAGAACTTCGACAGCATCTGGGCTGCATGCTTTTGAGGACTCAATACCTTTTAACACAGCACTATGATCGATTAGAAAGATCCTTTGGATTGTTTTCAGTTTTTCTGCTTTAGCATACTTAATCATAGATGCTTTGGTAGTAATAATACCAGTAGGTTTCCAGACATTAGCAATATATTTAATAGCACTTTTCGTATTGGACAGACCCTCAATGAAATCCATATGAATGTATGTATATTTATTCGCCTTTTTGAGTTGATTTAAATAACTTTCCATATTAATTAAATTTCCAGTCAGAATAAAAACAATACTACTTTTACTTTGAATAGCTTTTTCAAGATCAGTTTCATTTTGTACAGAAGGGATAATAAGAGAATCTACCATATCTACAATATTTACCATTGTTTGTACTCCCTCGTTAGCTATAAGTTATTTTTAATATCATTATTCAGATGATTCATAAAACTATAATTAACATTTTATCACAATTATTAGTTAGAAAAAAGCTAGGTTTTGAAAGCGAGGAAAGGAGTCTTTAATTTGCAAATCTTTTTATCACTATATGAAAATCATATTGCTGGTTACGGTGAAATGTTTTTACGTATTTCAATTAGTGCACTACTTGGTTTTTTAATAGGAATGGATAGGTCATTTAAAAGTAAACCCGCGGGAATAAAAACGTATACGTATGTTTGCGTTGCTTGTACACTTATCACGCTAATCTCTATAGAAAGTGCAGAAGTATTTAGTGCAGCTAACAGTGGTAAAATGATGGATCCAATGAGATTGGCTGCACAAATAGTTTCTGGCTTAGGCTTTTTGGGAGCGGGTATGATCTTAAAAGACGGGTTGAAAGTAAAAGGACTTACATCAGCTGCAATGATTTTATTTGCGGGAGGGGTAGGAATAGGTATTGGAGCAGGATTTTACGCTATAGTTGCATGCGCTGTCATAGTATCTTTATTTACAGCGAGCATGGGAAGATTGCTTGAGAAAAATAAAATACCTGATGTTAACAAAGATTATGACATAGATATTGATTGTTAGCTATTTTTTTAATGAGTAAATTATAGTTTTTTAAAAAACATTAGAATATAGATTAAGTATCACAATTAATGGTTGAGGATTGAGGGGCTAATAGGTAGGATATTTAAAGATAATCAAATTGAGAATGAGGGTGACCAATAGCTAAGTTTTTGGGCATTCATTTTGTGTGGCGAAAAAATCTAGGAGGAAGGGGGATTATTCTAAAGAACCCAGTAATTGATATCCTGAAAATCATACATTTTATTATATCCCAACGAAACTGTAGATCATAGAATGGATCGGATAAAAGATGATCCATTGTTTATTTGTATGTATAAAAAGTATATTGACATTAATATTTAAAATTAACTTAGAAGTAGCAGCACTTGCTGTCTATAAATGTTCAGTGAGAAAGGATAAAAATTTATCGCAAGTAGAGCGGTAAATTCTTTGGTTAGATTCAAAGGTTTTTAATAAGAATAACTTGGTTATTGTTAAATACTTATTCTTAATTTGCGATTCTAGAGTTTATCTATTCAATCGGTCGTATTCTTATTGCTGAACCGTTTTTTTGTCTTTGATCCTTGAAATGCCCCTTTTAAAAATTTGTATTAGGATATGAATATTATTGAAAGTTTCATACATAATAAGCTGTGTTGATATTTACATTCGACAAAAATTCGTTCAGGGGTGATTTATAATGACACAAGGTAATCAGAATCAACAACAATATCAGCAAGCAATTGCCGCTGCACAACAGGCTGTACAGCAGGCCCAATCAAATGCTAATCCACAACAACTGCAACAAGCACAACAACAATTACAACAAGCCCAACAACAACTACAAGCAATTCAAGGTCAAGGACAAGCTACAGCTCAACAGAATCAAGAGTTACAACAAGCCCAACAGCAATTACAACAAGCACAACAATCTTTACAGCAAAGCCAACAGGCTTCAAACCAACAACAAAATCAACAGAATCGTTTACAGTAATATATTTCCCCTGTTAAAGGGGATCTTTATTGGACTATAGCCAAGTGGTAAGGCAATGGACTTTGACTCCTTTATCGTTGGTTCGAATCCAGCTAGTCCAGTTTAATTTCATTTTTCGTCACTTTTTATTAAGACTGCAAAAGGCTTAGTAATATCAGGATTCCCCTTGATATTACTGAGCTTTTTAATTGTTCATAGAAAGGTTCGACTTTTCTCAATTACTTTTTTGTCGGTATCCCTGTACCAATATAATGAAAAAGCTCTTTTGGCTACGATTCAAAGCGTTTCGAAGGAATTGAGTTATACTGAGAAGTGAGTAAAAAAAGGTAATGTATGGATAACTGAAAAAAGCCGTGTAGAATTCAATGCGGATTGACTTCTACACGGCTTTTTCTATTTAGATTTAAAAGTTTATTTTAAATTTGCTAGTATTTCTCTAATAAATACTGGTTCATCTTTTGGCGTTCTTGATGTAATGATATTGTTGCTAACGACTACTTCTTCATCAACAAATGTGGCACCTGCATTTTTAACATCATCACGGATACCGATATAGCTAGTAACGGTTTGTTCTTTTAGAATGTCCGCGCTAATCATGACTTGAGGTCCATGGCATATTCCTGCAATGAGCTTAGATTGATTATGAATATCCTTTACTAATCTAATTATCTCTTCGTTAACGCGTAATGTTTCTGGAGCGCTACCACCTGGAATAATGATGGCGTCAAAATCATTAGCATTCGCTTCTGATGCGGAAATGTCGGTTTGATAGGAGACGGTTTCTTGTTTCCCTGTGCATTGCATGCCTTTTTCAACACCGATAATAAAGGTTTCATGTCCTGCTTTTTTTATTTCTACATAAGGGTTTTTCATTTCAGAGTCTTCAAAGACATTAGCTAATAGAAATGCTACTTTTGCCCATTTATTACCTCCCTAATTTGTTGATTTAAGCTTTCACCTGTGCCGTAGATTCGTATAATTCAACTGCTTCATTTACTGAGTAATTTTTTTTAACGATGGAATGTATGGCTTTAATCATTGCTGTAGGTTGGGAAGATTGCCAAATATTTCGTCCCATGTCAACGCCTGCTGCGCCTTGTTCCATCGCATGATGAGTGATTTCCAATGCTTCGCGAATGGTATCAAATTTTGGCCCGCCTGCAATGACAATAGGAACTGGACATGTACTCGTTACTTTTTCAAAGTCATCGCAATAATAAGTTTTGACGATATCTGCCCCCATTTCAGCGACCACTCGTGAAGCGAGAGCCAAAAAACGTGCATCTCGTTTATCGAGTTCCTTACCAACGGCTGTAATACCTAAAACAGGAAGGCCATAGTCGTGTGCTTCAGTGACAACATGGGCTAAATTTGTGATCGTTTGGGTTTCATATGCAGAGCCAACGAAAACTGAAACACCTACACCTACGACATTATGTTTGATGGCCTCTTTAACGGAAGTTACAATTGTCTCATTCGCTAAATCGTTTCCGACAACTGTGGGTCCTCCTGATACGCGAAGTACCATTGGAAGTTCAGTGTCTTCAGGAATAGCAGCAGCCAATGTTCCTCTTGTTAAATAGAGTGAATCCGTATATGGCAATAATTCTTTTACTGTTTCACCTGGTTTTTCTAGTCCAGTAATAGGTCCTAAGAAGTAACCATGATCAATAGCTAGCATGACGGCTCTGCCGTTTGGCAAAATTTTATTCAGACGATTTTTAAATCCCCAACTCATTGTGCGTCCACCCCTTTTTCAATAATAGGTTTATCAATAACAACAGAGTCATTTTCAGAGATATGTGGTGATTTAATGAAAACAGCTTTAAAGTTCTCGGTCGAATTATTGATAAGATAGTGCGTATCACCAGGACTGCATTGAATCATATCACCTTGTTTAGCGGGATATCTCTTCTTATTAATATAGAAATCTATCGAACCTTCTAAAATATAAAAAGCTTCTTCGCATGTTGTATGATAGTGGTTTGGGAAGTCTTGACCAGGCTTTAGCACAACAACACCAATATCGACATTTGGTCCTTTTGTTAAATATTTAGGTCCGTTATCACCAAAACGATATTCGAAGTCCAGTTCATTCACTTTCTTCATACATTCACCTCCCTTCAAATTTTTTATAAGCCTGGAGCCTTCCACATATGGGTTGTCATGCCATTATCCGCTAAGCGCAATTGCTCGTTGTATAATTTTCGCCAGTTCTTATAAATATGAAGGTACTGCTCGTGATTGGCTATGTTTGGGAAATAAGTGTGCTCCCATTGAACGACTGAATGTACGGCCTCATGTATATTGGAATACAAACCTGCCCCGATTCCAGCGAATAATGCTGTGCCTAAGGCGGCAGCCTCTTTCACCACGGGTACTTTCACAGGTACGCCGAGCACATCTGCCAATGTCTGACACCAAAGTTTTCCTTTAGAGGCGCCGCCCGCAAAAATGACCTCTGTTGGAAAAAAGTCTATGGCTTCTTGAATGAGTTGTAAATTACCTAAGGTGATCAATGCTGCATTTTCTTGGAGTGATTTGAACATTTGCTTCTTGCCTGATAGCTGAGGGTCTAGACTAAGGTTGATAAAGGATGGGGAAGCGTGTCGCCATGAAATATAATTCATAACGTCTGAAAATATAGGCATAATTCCGTTGGAACCAATAGGGACATCTACAGCTTTTTCTTCTAGAATTTCATAGGCATCTCGTCCGGTTAAAATGGCTTCTTCTTTTTCGCTTTCGCAGAAAGCATCGCGAAACCATCTCATGACAAGACCAGGGAAAAAGGCAATCGTTTCTATTTGCCAAAGATTTGGGACAGCATGGCAGTTAACACGAATCCGGCCCTTTGGGTCTGTGATGGGTGAGTTGATATTTACTTCCTGTTGCCAGAATGAACCACCTGAAATAACAGTTTGATGATTTTCCACAGCTCCGACTCCAACGGAAGCCATTTGAGCATCTCCACCTCCAGAAACAACAACTGTATTCGGTGAAAGTCCAGTTATGATAGCGCTGTCAATTGTGATGGAGCCAATGATTGTTCCAGCTTCCTGTACTTTAGGAAAAAGACCACTCTTAATTCCGCATAAGTCCGTTGTAGCTGAAGTCCAGTTTCTTTTCTTTAAATCAAAAATACCAGTCGTACATCCGTTTGATGGATCAACCTTTAGTTGACCTGATAATTTATACAAAATCCAATCGTTAATCATCGATATTGATGCTGCTTTTTTATACAAGTCTGGTTTAAAATTTTTTAACCATAAAAGTCGAGGCAGAGCGCCAAGTGCGAATGTTTGCCCAGAGATATTATATATTTGTTGTTCGAGATCTGCATTTAAAGATTTAAGATATTTGACTTCAGCAGAAGCCCTGGCATCCACATTTGCACATGCCCATATCTCATTTCCATCTGTATCATATAAAACGAATCCTTCGCGCATGCTTGTAGCACTAACTGCTTTAATATTATTAGGATCGACTTTGGTTTCAAATAAAAGGGATGTTATGCAGTTTACGATGATATCCCAGTTTTTATTGTAGTCAAAATCCATGGATCCTGCGTAATTTTTATCCGCCAAATGACTCCATTCAACTTGTTTGACGCCAACTTGGTTACCGGTGGTGTCAAAAAGTACTGCTCTAACACTACCGGTACCTGCATCAAATGCTAGGATATAATTCATTATTATGTCCCACCTCCATTTTTAGTAATGAAGCAGCTGTCAGTTCGTCTGTTATCAATGTGTGTAAATAGTTTCCTTTTAATGCTCCATAAATAGCTTCTATCTTTTTTTCACCTCCGGCTACAGCAATTACATTCTCCAAATGCTTTAAAGTAGAGAGCTTTGTACCTATTAATCTTGAGTGGTGAGGTAAATTCAGTATTTCTCCATCCTTATTAAAGAACTGCCCTAAAATATCTCCGACTGCGTTTTTTTGTTTAATAGAAGTAAGTTCGTTTATAGTCATCTTTTCTTCAAGAACGATCGTTGCATCTGGAGTTATTCCACCGATTCCTATTACGATAAATTTAGATAGCATTGCAAGATCCAGAATTTCTCTAACGGAAGGTTCATTTAAAAACTTATTTGCCATTTCCTCGGTTGATGCTAAAAAAGGAGTGGGAATGACATGGATTTTTTGAAATTTCCCAATTCCACTGTTACCTGAATTGCTATTGGGAAAATAGTAATTTACACCTCCGGTCAACGTAACTGCCGATAAATCGCTATCAGTTTCTATAGAAAGATGTTCAATCGTATCTGAAACTGCTTTTCCCCATCCGAAACCGACTAGATCGAATTTTTGTAGATTATTTTGTAAGTATTGTGCTGCCGCCTTTGCTAAAGTGACGCTTATCGCATTCTTGTTTACAGGGGATGGTACAACAAATGCATTAGGAAGTGAGAAAGTGGATTTTAGATCTTTTTCAATACCTAAACAATTTGCTCCATGACCTTTTATATGAAATTGAACAATACCTTCTGCACGAGCTTTTTCTAAGAGGCGAACAACTTTGTTTCGGGACAAGCCCAAAATTTCAGTTATTTCATTTTGAGTTAAATTTTCTTTATAGTAATACCAAGCTACTTTTATTAACAAATTTTCTGTAAAAATATCCTCGCTCATAACGGGCCACCTTTCGACATTTATCTACGTTGCAAACATTTGTTTAACCTAAGGCGATTATAGCACCCGTTTTTTTACAAATCAACTATTTTTTTAAAACAATAAACATTCTGATAAATAGGTTATTGACTATTGATTGCATATGTTTTATGCTTTATGTAATTCAATTACAGATAAAAAAAGGAAACGAACAAAAAAATAACTAGTGGTCAAATGTTCACCTATTTACCAATGTAAGCGTTTTAATTTAAACTCATTTATATTAGGTGGTGAAATAATTGAGCAGTGCGGCAGATATTTATTTATTGGAAATTCAGCAGATGTATAAACAGTTTTCGGGAAATCCAGTTTTAAAAGGGGTAGATATCAGTCTTAAGGCAGGGGAGGTATATGCAGTTGTTGGGGGGAATGGAGCAGGTAAATCAACTTTAATGAAGATTATTACCGGTTTATATAAACCTGATAGTGGTGTAATGAAAATTAGGGGACAACAAGCTTCTTTCTCAAATACAAACGACGCGCATATTCACGGGATTTATCTTGTTCCACAGGAACCGCTCATCTTTCCCAATATGACAGTAGAAGAAAATATTACAATTGGACTTTTAGAAGACAGTGCAACATTACGAAAGAAAATGGACGCCATTATAAAACGATTAGGCTGGAAGTTAAATCTTCAAAAAAATGCACATTCCCTCGCGATTGCTGAACAACAACTTGTTGAAATTATTAGAGGATTGGTGAGAGAGGCAGGTATACTCATTCTCGATGAACCAACATCTACCTTGACTTTTGGGGAAATTGAATCTTTGTTTAAAACCATTAGGCAGTTAACCTCAGAAGGGATTGGTGTATTTTATATAACCCATCGTTTCCCGGAAATTTTTACGTTAGCAGATCATGTTGCTGTTTTAAGAGATGGTGTCATTTCAGCGCAAGGCCCGATTGCGGAATTTTCATATGAAAGGTTAATTGAAGGACTGGTTCCTGAAAATAGTTCTGTAGATCATTCATTCATAGAGGAAGAGAAATCAGCTTTTATACGTAATGATTCCATTCGTCCTGCACTGGAAGTTTCAAAATTAAGTGGAAGGCGCTTTACCAATATATCCTTTCAGATCTACCCTGGTGAAATCCTTGGCATTGCTGGAGTGGTAGGTGCGGGAAGGACCGAATTAGCAGAAACAGTTTTTGGATTAGCGTCTATTGAAGAAGGGGCAGTATATTTAGGAGAAAAAAAGATAAATAAACTTTCTGTTCGAGAGCGTATTGCCAATGGACTTGTATATGTTCCTGAAGACCGTCACACACATGGGATTTTTTCCATTACTTCTATTAAAAAGAATATCACTTCAACCATCCTGCACAGGCTTCAAGGTCTATTTTTACCTTTCCGAGAAGAAAAAGAAATTTCATTACAGTATGTTGCAGATTTGAAAATAAAAACAACAAGTATCGATCAAGAATTAAAAAATTTATCAGGTGGAAATCAACAAAAGGTTGTCTTATCCAAATGTTTAGCAGCCAGGCCAAACGTGATTATGTTAGATGAACCTACTCGTGGTATTGATGCGAATGCACGTAAAGATATATACAAAATCATCCAAAGGTTAAAGTCAAAGGGAATCGCTGTATTACTTATTTCTTCCGATATTGAAGAAATACAACAACTTAGTGATAAAGTCATTGTTATGCATGAAGGAAACGTTGTGAAGACATTAGAGAAAAGTGAGATCACGATAGATGAAATCACTACATTTGCTTTTGGAGTGAAAGAAGAGGTGAGCGTGTAATGCCATTATTTATCCGCCTTCTCAAAGTTCGTGAGCTTTCTATTCTCATTTTTATGATCTTATTTTTCTTTTTCGTAGGTTCCATTAACCACGAATTTATCGCAGGCGATACTATTTCATTATTAGTAAAGGCCAGTGTCATTCTGCTTATTATGGCGGTTGGACAATCGTTTGTACTTTTTACATCGAATATAGATGTTTCTGTAGGATCGATCATGGGTTTATCAGCAGCTGTTTGTGGCGTACTGCTTACAAGCAATATACATGTAGGTTTCGTTATTATTGCCGTCTTGCTCGTTGGTGCGATTGTAGGTTTGGTAAATGGAATTGGTGTTTCCTATTTAAAGGTGCCTTCCATTATTATGACGCTTGGGATGTTGGGCATCATTCGGGGAGTTATGTTGATTTATACGGAAGGAATGTGGATTGAGGATATTCCGAACTATTATAAGAAACTATCTACATTTAAATTAATGGGCGTTTCTTTAACAGTATGGGTGACAGTTGTTATTCTCATCAGTGCGCACCTTTATTTAACAAGAACAAAATTTGGGAGATACTTTTATGCTGTTGGGGACAATGAAGATGGAGCTAGATTAGTAGGTTTACCGGTAGAAAAAGTAAAAGTGTTAGCGTTTATATTTTCAGGTGTTTCAGCATCTATCGCCGGACTTGTCTTTGTGATGAATATAGGGTTTGTACCAAATCAAACAGGGAGTGGTCTTGAATTACAAGTAATTGCTGCAGCGGTCCTTGGTGGTGTTAGTTTAACCGGTGGACTTGGAAGTGTTTTAGGTGCAGGGGTGGGGGCTGTTTTCTTTACAGTAATAAATAATTCCTTAGTTTACCTGAAGATTCCTGCCTATTGGAATAATGCTATTTCAGGCTTATTGTTACTTTTGATTGTAGTGGGCGATTCAAAGTTTCAATATTATTTACTCAATCATTCATTTCGTAAAAAGAAATCTACCAAAGTGGAGGTCTTGGATGTGGGCGTGAAAGGAGATGTAGATAATGACCAACAAAATAAAGCTGCTACTTAAATGGGAGTTTGCGCTATTCGTGTTTCTATTCATTCAAATCATTTTGTTTGGTCAAATTTCTCCTAGTTTCCTTGACGTCAATAATCTTCTATATAGTATGAATGATTTTATCTATATCGCACTAGCTGCTATTCCGATGACTTTTGTAATTATAACCGGAGGCATTGATGTTTCGACTGGATCGGTCATGGGGCTTTCTTCTATTACTATTGGCGTACTCTGGATGAATGGAATGAATATTTGGTTGGCGCTAGTCATTACCCTGATGGTTGCTGCTTTAGCTGGAATGGTAAATGGATTATTGATCGCGCTAACGAATGTTCAACCGTTAGTTGTAACTTTAGGGGGAATGTTTTTATTTTCCGGGATTGCTTTAGTTATATCTGGTGGTTCATCTGGGTATGAAGGGATAAGTGGCTTTCCTGCTTCGTTCGTAGAACTAGCAAACGGACAATTACTTGGGATTCCAAATCCGATTTGGATATTAGTAGGTTGTATTTTGTTGTTTGGGGGTTTACTTCACTTGACCCGTTATGGTCGTAACGTGTTCTTAGTGGGGATTAATATAAAAGCTGCCCGTTACACAGGAGTCCGTACTAAATGGACGGTTATGAGTACGTATATGTTATCGGGATTTGGAGGTGGTTTGAGTGGTGTAATACTTACTTCCTACTTCAGTTCCGCACGTTCTGATTTAGGGACAGAGGCTGTATTGCCAGTAATTACAGCAGTTGTACTTGGAGGAACGAGTATATTTGGAGGTAAAGGAAGTGTAGTAGGAACCGCGATTGCGAGTATTGTCATTGGCATGATGCAGTATGGTTTACAAATGGCTGGCATGTCGAGTCAACAAACAAGTGTAGTTATTGGGGCCTTGCTAATTGTGGCTGTTTTATTGAGAAGTACCAATTGGACTAAGTTATCTCATCACCTAAGTGTCTACCTAAAGAAGAAAAGCGCTAGTCCGTCTACTTTTAGAAAATAAAGGGGGAGCCAATCATGAGTAAGATAAGACTCGTTTTTCTATTTTTGTTAGTTGTCGTCATGGCGGGTGCGATGCTAGGTTGTACAAATGGGGAAAAGTCGGAGAAAGCAGGTTCTAAAGAGAAGGGTTCTAGTGCAGATGCCAAAAAAGAGAATGCTAAATTAGCATTTATTCCAAAACTAGTTGGTGTAGGATTCTTTACCTCTGGTGGTCAAGGCGCGAAAGAAATGGCTGACTCGCTTGATGTTGAATTTAAATATGATGGTCCAACAGAAGCTTCTGTTGCAGGGCAAGTTCAATTTATCAATAATTTCGTTAACCAAGGCTACGATGCCTTGATGATTTCCTCTGTATCTGTTGATGGTTTAAGTCAATCTTTGAAAAGAGCGAAAGACCGTGGTGTTAAAATTTTGACATGGGACTCAGATGTGAATCCTGAAGACCGTTCATTTTATATCAATCAAGGAACACCAGAACAATTAGCGGAACTATTAATAAAGATGACTTCTGATCAAATCGGTGATACTGGTAAGATTGCCTTTTTCTACTCAAGCCCTACCGTAACAGATCAAAATCAATGGGTAACAGTAGCAAAAGAAATCATTGCTGAAAAATATCCAGGATGGGAAATTGTTACAACGCAATATGGCGAAAATGATGCGCAAAAATCCCTTTCTGTTGGTGAAAGTATATTGAAAACATATCCTGATATCGATGCGATTATTTGTCCAGATGCAACAGCCTTACCTGCAATGGCTCAAGCTACGGAAAATCTAGACAAAGCCGGCGATGTGGTGATTACTGGATTCTCAACTCCAAACGTTATGAGAGATTATGTCAAACGTGATACTGTTGAACAATTTGGATTATGGGATGTAAAAAAACAAGGAGCCCTTGCTGCATATGTAGCTTATCTCATGACAGTGGAAGGAAAAGAATTAAAAGTCGGAGATGAATTTGATGTGCCAGATATTGGGAAAGTCAAAATTGAACCAAACTCCATCCAAGGATATGAATATGAAGCCGAAGATAGCGGAATCATCCTTTTACCAGAACGAGTCGTATTTACAAAAGATAATATAGATGAGTATGATTTTTAATCTTATTTAATAAGTACCTTCATTTATTAGGTGTTTGGAATGGCAGTAATTAGGCATGAAACTTATAACAAGTTTTATGCCTGTTTTTGAGTATAGTTTTGCAAGTCCCATAGTGATCTGTTCATTTCATAAAAATCACAAGTAGTGAGGATAGTTTTGGAGTCTCGTTAAACTTCCAAATTAGTCTTTTGAGGAAACCTAGTATCTGATGTAATGAAGGAATGGCATTGTGGATTGATGTTTCCGCAAAAAAGGCAGGTTTTATAGCCCATCACCCTAAGCGATGAACAGAAATTTACTGTTCGATATTGTTTGCTGTCCACTCAAGTAAGTTTACGAGCCACTCACAGAAAATACTGTCCACTCGAGTGAGTTTGCAAGCCACTCACGGAAATACTGTCCACTCAAGAGAGTTTACAAGCCGCTCACAGAAAATACTGTCCACTCAAGTAAGTTAGCAAGCTGCTCGCAGAAAAATTTACTGATTATACAGTAAAAGAGAATAGTATTTAATAGAATTGGAATGTGAGTACCCTAAAACATATTTTTGGGTACTCTTTTCGTTCGAAAAAATATATGAATATCAGGAATAAGAAACATTCTGAATATTATTGACATATTGATATCTATTAATATACCATTATGCTATATCGGATATATCCGATGGCGTATTGTACGCTTATATCAATGTAGTAGAAGCACTAACGAATGGGGTAATCGATCATTGAGGGGTTTACAGCTCTTCTATATGTAGTAGTAGAGATATTGTATGGCTCAGCTCATAAAGGTTACTCTATTATGTATGCGCTTACTATAGGGAGGTGGGGTGGTAGCGTTTTGGTTCCCTGTGAAGAAGGTAATTTTTAAAAAAAATTAGGAGGTTATTAAAAATGAAGAAAAAGGTAATTTCATTTTCAATCATTATTTTATTCCTGCTTGGAGGCTCTACGTTTGCAGAAGGAGCGATAAATGGGCAACATTCTGATACAGAGGAGAGTGTATTAAATTCCAATTCTACGGAGTGGGGAGCGAAAGCTGAGCAAGCACAAGCTTCCTTGTACGATAATTATTGGAATGAAGAAACAAACATGTTCAACAATGCTTACAAATGTGTTAACTGTAATGGTCAATTCCATTATTGGTGGCAAGCGCATGCGATCGATACACTCATCGATGCCTACGAGCGTACTGGAGAGGATGTGCACATCAACAGGGCAACAGCGTTGTATGACAGTATAATACAAAAAAATAATGGTATAACGAATAACTTTTATGATGATATGTTATGGATGGGAATGGCTTTGCTTCGTCTTTATGAGCACACAAATGACCAAGAACACGCCAATGCGGTATTTACATTATGGGAAGATATTAAACATGGTTGGAGTGAAGAATTTGGTGGGGGTATAGCTTGGAATAAATCCCAGTTGGATTACAAGAACACACCGTCCAATGCTCCAGCTGTGATTCTTGCTGCACGTTTATATCAACAATTTGGAAATTCAAATGATTTGGAATGGGCTAAAAAAATCTATGAATGGCAAAAATCTACACTCGTTGATTCACAAACCGGTTTTGTATGGGATGGCATTAATCGAACCGGCGATGGAAGTATAGATAAAAATTGGGAATTTACCTATAACCAAGGGGTGTATATTGGTGCATCCATAGAATTATACCGGGCTACAAAAAAGCCGGAGTATTTCGAAGCTGCGTTACAGACAGCGGATACCGGGGTTAATAGATTAGTAGGAAATCACACTACCAATATTTTAAAAGATGAAGGCAGCGGAGATGGCGGACTCTTTAAAGGTGTATTTATTCGCTATCTTGGGGGATTGGTTGAAGAAGATCCAACACAAGAGAAGTTAGTAAACTTTATTTTGAATAATGCGGATAGTGCTTGGGAACATACAAAGTCCGAGGATGAGATTCTGTTTGGTTCTTCATGGGAAAGGACTCCGACGCTTAACAATGATTTGAGTACTAATTTAAGTGGTGTTATGTTAATGGAGCAAGCAGCGAAAGTAGAGAATAATATTGCGGTACCATCTTTTTCATTATTACATCAGCAATTGAATGAATACGTAAATGTGGGTGATGTTAAAGGGCCGCTCGTGTCCATATTAAATAATAGTCTTAAGCAGGTTGAACATCATCTAAACAAAGGAAAAGTAAATCAAGCAAAAAAACACTTAGAAAAATTCCGTAAACATTTGGCTAATGATGCACACGATAAACACATCTCTGATCAAGCGAAGGAAAAGTTAATAAAAGGTGCGGATCTTCTAATAGAAGATTGGACTAAATAAAATAGGGTATAAAAGGTATAAAGATTCTAAATAGACAACTATGAGATACTGAACTAATTATTAGTGAATCTATATATACAAAAAGTAATAATTTAATATGTAAGCGTCACCTTGTAGCAAAGCGGTATGTTATATATTATGAAATGGGGTTTTACTATGATTAAAGGAATTGGACATTTGGCCTTTACCGTGGATGACATGGATAAATCATTACATTTCTATTGCGAAATTCTTGGTTTTAAAAAGTTATTCGAATTAAACACTGCGGATAATGAACCTTGGATTGTTTATCTGAAAGTGTGCGAAGGCCAATTTATTGAATTATTTTATGGTGGAAGTGAGAACGTAACGATGGATGATACTACTATAGGATATTCACATTTATGTTTAGAAGTTATTGATATTAATGAGATTGCTAATCATATTAAAAGTCATGGGTTAATTTTAGATGTTGAACCAAAGCAAGGGTTGGACTTTAACCATCAATGCTGGGTAAAAGACCCTGACGGTAATCGAATTGAATTCATGCAAATGCACCCTGATTCACCTCAAATGAAAAGCTAATACTATATAATAATGACAGAGGTGATCAAATGAAGTCGTTATTAAAAAAAGTTAGATGGGGAATTATTGGCTGTGGTAATGTCACAGAAGTGAAAAGTGGACCTGCTTTTAACAAGATAGCCAATTCAGAGTTAGTTGCTGTCATGCGGAGGAATGGAGAGCTTGCGCGAGATTATGCCGAGCGCCATGATGTACCGAAATGGTATGATGACGCGGAAAAGCTAATTCGTGATTCTGAGGTGGATGCGATATACATTGCAACTCCGCCTGCCTTTCATAAGGAATATACAATAAAAGCTGCAGCAGCGGGAAAACCAGTCTATGTGGAGAAACCGATGGCATTAAACCATGAAGAATGCCGTGAAATGATCCAAGCATGTGAAATGGCAGAAGTGCCACTTTATGTCGCTTATTATCGTCGTGCATTACCAAGGTTTTTAAAATTGAAGGAAATTATTGATAGTGGGGTATTAGGCGATATCCGCTTCGTAACTACTAGGCACTTTAGGGCATCGGGAGAGGATGTAGACCCATTTAATATTCCGTGGAGATTTCAGCCTGATCTATCAGGTGGAGGATTATTTTTTGATGTTGCTAGCCATACACTCGATATTCTTGATTTTCTACTTGGACCAATCAAGGAAGCAAAAGGTTTTGCATCTAATCACAGTGGAAATTACAAGGTGGAGGATATTGTCACGGCAACGTATCTATTTGAATCAGGCGCGCATGGTACCGGAACATGGTGCTTTTCAGCCTGCGAAAATGTGGATGTAAATGAAATCGTGGGAAGTAAAGGAAAAGTCACCTTTTCTACTTTTGGTGATGGGCCTATTCAAATGATATCCGCCCAAGGTAATGAACAATGGGCAATTGAGAATCCAGTTCATATTCAACAGCCATTGATAGAAACAATTGTTGGCGACCTACTTGGAACTGGAGAATGTCAGAGTGTAGGTAAAACTGCAGCACGAACGAATTGGGTAATGGATGAGTTGGTAAAAGAATATTACGCAAAAATAGAGTAACTATACTATCTTTCTAATTTAGTATTTTAATGAATAAAACAACGCTTAGAGCCGTAAGAGGTTCTGAGCGTTGTTTTATTATTATCGGGATACAAACGGTTTATGGCTCATATCCCAAATATTATGTGCATTATCTCACTATTTTTGCTTGTTAACATTTTTCTAATTAAAGCCCATGTGGGACGTTACAAGCATTATAATGACCTCGTCAATATGCTGTTTATGTCTTTTTGGTTGAGCTCAAAATTTTCAGATAGTGCGGGTTGTACATGATGCCTAGAATGTTTCCAAAGGGGTCGACCACAGAAGCGGTTATGAACCCCTCGTCACCACGGTGTGTGATTTCCTCATACTCTTTCGCACCCATAGACAGTAGTTTTTCGAGAGTTGATGTCACATCGTCGACATGCCAGTACATGATGACACCTCCCGGACTAAGCGTTGCACCATCGGGCTCGAAGCTGCGATCGATCAAGCCAAACTCATGCTGATAGTCCCCAATGCGAAACTCGACATAAGCGAGTCGTCCGTCCGGTCCCGAGCGCTCAAAATAAGGCTCAATACCTAACAACTCAATATACCATTCCTTTGCTGCCTGAAGATCATCTGCCCAGTAACTGATGGTGGATAATCCTCGTAAAGTCCGTGTGTCACTCATAATCAATTTCCTCCTCAATGTTGAGTAAATACCTATAATCTATTATTTGGGTCGCTGTGTAATTTCCTAGTTGCTGTTCATATAGCTATTTTAAAACGGATAATGCTTAGATGATAGTGATTTAATCTTTACTTAAAGAAATTCTGATTTATTCAACTCCAGCAGCAAATATTTTTAATAAATGGATATGCATACTGATATATCATTAATATAATTGTAAATTCAATTGACATATCATTTAGCGTGTAATATATTAATAGTGTACCTGTAAACGCTTCCGAGAGAAGAGGGGAAAATTTCTTCTGCCTGATTTTTGGCGGAAGAAAGGAAGATTAAAATGCAGATGATCATGCTCCAACATTAGAACTTTAGCATTATTGGCTCATTTTGTATAAGTTTCAACCAAAAAAGGTGAAAGTGGGAGGTGTCGCAGTAAAATAACCATAAAGTCATCGGAAGAATCTAGAGATGTTATCTTCCGCTTTTTTGTAATCAACTAATTTAACCCAGGGGGGAGAAGAGAAGATGAAAGAAATGAAGAAAATTATTTTTATGACACTTATGGCGTGCTTAGCATTACTACTTATTTCTTGTACCAATCAAGAATCTGGAGGATCGAGTGATTCGAAAAGTCCGGAGAAAGCTAATAAAGAGGAAGTTGAATCTGGAGAGCGCGAGCCGATCACAATAAAGGCCGCCGTTATATGGGATGAAACCATGTTTAATGAGCGATTCAAGGAGCCTATTGAAACGAAATTTCCGCATATTACGATGGAACATATTCATATTGATACTGGGAATAGAGAAAGTCTTGAAGAATTATTTGCCAGTGGGGAAGTTCCAGATTTATTTTTTACAATGAACCAAGAAGATATGGAGTACTTTGAACTAGATCAGGATTTAGGAGAATTATTTGAAGCGAACAAAATGGAGATGGATACAAGCCATTTAAATCAAAGTCTGGTTGATACGATCAGGGGAAGAGATGCGGAAGGGCGACTTGTTGCCTGGCCTTACGAAAATACCTACTATGCAATGCTTTATAACAAAGATATATTTGATAAATTTGGTATAGCATATCCATCCGATGAACTGACTTGGGAGGAAACCTTTGATTTAGCCAGAAAGCTAACACAAGAGAGGGACGGCGTGCAATACAGGGGATTGGAATTTAGAGATACAGAAGTAATGTTGTCACAGCTTTCCGTGAATGCTACTAATCCTGAAACAGGAGAGGTTGAAATCCTTCAAAAGGATGAGTTTTCAAATCTACTAGGTTTGTTTAGTCATTATTATGATACAATTCCTGACAGTTACGAAGGGGAATTGCGCGATGAGGCTCGGTTTAGTACAGAGCAGACAACCGCGATGTTGATAACCAATGCACAGGCATTAAATTGGTGGCAAGATAATGGAATCAATTACGACATTGCTACTGTTCCTACGTGGTCAGATCACCCTGGTGTAGCTCCAAGAGGATTTTTGCACACATTGACAATGAACCCATTGAGTGAAAATCAAGAAGATATTCTCAATATTTTCAACTACTTTGCCTCAGAGGATTATCAAAACTGGATGTCACGTAATGGAATTGGGATTGTCTCTAATCAAAAGGAATCACAGGATGAATTTTTCCAAGAATATGAAAGTACGCATGATAAAAATATTGCAGCAATCTTTAAGAATGAAGCTGCTTCACCCCCGGAAAGAATTAGTTTATGGGATAAGTATGTAAACATTGATTTTCAAAAGTATTATGAATCGAATATGGATCCAAATGAATTCCTTCGTGTAATCATGGAAGAAGCAGAGACCGAGATCCAAGAAGCAAAAGGATCGAAGTGAACGAGGAATACAAGAAAAAAGCCGTCTCCCTTGAAACATCCAAGGGAGGGCTTTATTCGTTAAAGAAACGATAGCTATTAAAGTGATTTTTGTATCAGAGATGCTGGTAAATAGTGATTTTATGACTTCTGTTTGAACCATCAGTTGGTTCGATTGATAATGGTAGCTGATAGAGTATAAACCTTGGTTTCATGAGCACTTTATTGCTTCATGCCCATTCAATAGCACTTTACTAGTAGGAATGATCTCAAATAACGCATGATGAAGTATATGTGAAGTATATTTTATTGTCGGGTAATGGTATATTAATATGTAAATTAGGTTTTTAATGAATCAAATAAGGAGGTTGCATAGTGGGAGAAGAAGACAAAAAAACATCGAAACCGATGTATGAACAAATATATGATGTATTGAATAACCAAATTATTTCTGGTCATTACGGTGAGGGAGATAGGGTTCCTTCTGAAAAAGAGTTGGCCGAGTCATATAATGTAAGCCGAATAACTAGTAAGAAAGCATTGGAACTGCTTGCGGCCGCTGGTCTTATCATTAGGTTGCCGGGAAAAGGCTCGTTTGTAAAAGGGAAAGAAGATACTGCAGAAAAGGAAGCCTTAGAACAATCGCGTCAACAGAAGGGCGCTCCATCTTTACTGGGTCTAGTAATAACAGATTTTGATTATAGCTATGGTACTCGTATCGTCCATGGTGCGGAAGAAGCCTCGCGTGAAAATAATTGCTTTCTTGTTTTAAGAAGAACCTTAGGTGTTTTTGAAAATGAAGTAGATGCCATCAAAGAATTACAGGAACTCGGGGTGGACGGCCTAATAGTTTTTCCCGCCCATGGTGAATTTTTTAACGAAGAATTATTAAAATTAATTATTGATAAATTTCCACTTGTATTAATTGACCGCCATTTAAAAGGGGTAGCAGCAGCCTCAATTAGTACTGATAATGTAAAAGCGGCACTGCAAGGAACACAACATCTATTTGAGCTAGAACATCGAAATATTGGTATATTAACTCCTCCCCCGAGGGACACAACGGCGATAGAAGGAAGAATTGAGGGGTTCATAGAAGCACATGCGGCACAAGGGGTCGTAGTTAACAGAGATTTTTGGATTACAGATATTACTAGCACTCTACCGAATGCATTTAGGAAAGAAAATATAGAGGCAGATGTGGATAGGATAAAAAAACATATAGTGAAATATCCAGAGATTACTGCGTTATTTGCGGTCGAATACAATATTGCTTTACTGGCAAAAAGAGCAGTTCAAGAACTGCAACTGAAAGTACCAGAGGATATTTCTATTATTAGTTTCGATAGCCCTGAGTTAGATTTTGAAAATGTATTTAAGTTTACTCATCTAAAACAAAAGGAAAAAGAGATGGGGAGAATGGCGATAGAGAATATATTAAAACTCAAAGAGGGTTTGGATATTTCAAATAGACAACTTTTAGATGCTGAACTTATTATCGGTGAATCTACTAAAAACGCAAAGAAGTGATGAGACCTTTTTGCGTTTTTTAGATTAATATATATATGAATAGTATATTGATTGATATATAATACTTAATGATATAATAAATGAATGCGCTTAACTTTTTTTAATAGCTAGAATGTATCATATTTAAAATGAATAGAGGGGTTGAGAAAGTGACTAAAGAATATTGGGAAAAGTATGCTGATGAGTTACAGAAAGAATTAATATTTAAGTTTTGGAATGATGAAAAAGCTATATTGAACGCTTGGGATAATAAACCCTACGAGGAATCACAAACACTCATGTACTGGTGGTACGCACATGCTGTTGATAATTGGGTTGATGCTTTTGACAGAACAGGTAAAGAGGAATACAAAGAGCGGTTAACTACATTAATAGAAAGTACAAAAAAATATAACGGTCAAACATTAATAAACAATTATTATGATGATATGGAATGGATGGCTTTAGCACAGTTACGCATGTATGAAATAACAAAAGATGATTATTACAAAAACTATGTAATAGAGTTATGGGAAGATATTAAAACTGCTTGGAATGATCATATGGGCGGTGGAATGGCCTGGAAAAAAGATCAATTAGATTATAAAAATACACCCGCTAATGCGCCGGCATCCATACTGGGAGCACGCATGTATAAAAGTTTTGGAAATGTAGAGGACTTACAATGGTCCAAAAAAATATATGAATTTAATAAGGCGGTATTAGTTAACGAAACAGGATTTGTGGAAGATGGAATAAATAGATTGGGTGATGGGAAAATTGATTCGGATTGGAAGTTCACATATTGCCAAGGAGTTTTTATTGGAGCGGCAACGGAGCTTTATGAAATTACGAATGAGGATATATACTTATTGGATGCCCAAAAGACAATTAATGCAACGTTTGATCAACTTGTGGATGGTAAAACAGGAATGTTACCAGATGAAGGTGGAGATGACTGCGGATTATTCAAAGGGATTTTAGTACGTTATTTAGCCTTATACTATAGCCGTTATGGCGATGAAAAAATAAAAGATACGCTGATAAAAAATGCAGAAGTGATGAAAAAACACTTGGATGATCAACCAAATAAGATCATTGGAACATCATGGGAAATGCCCCAAGAGCATTCGCAACTAGCAACGTACCTAAGTGGAATAATGCTAGTAGAGGCATTTGCGTCAATTAAATAAAAAGAAATAAAACGGTTGTTTAAGCTGGTAAAAGAATACTACAATATCTTTCGCTACAAATGTAATGAAGAAAAACAACGCTCTGAGCCATAAATTGGTTCTGGGCGTTGTTTTATTTTGAGTTAGTTTTCCTAATCAAGAAAATTGCATTTATCAACAATAACTCTTAAAGCAAAATATAAAGAAGTTGAAGCAGAGGCGCACACTATGCATCCTATTTTTCTAATGCCTATGAAAGAGTTTACGGAAGATATTAAACAAATAAAAAGACTTTCGAATCCAAACTCATATATCGATTTAAAAGAAAAATGGTCTGTTTCTATAGCTGCAATGGTTTACTATGCACGTAAATTGGAATATATAACATATGAGCAGCAAAGATATTTTTATGCCTCGTTAAATCGCAAAAAGTATACTGAAATTGAACCGCTAGATGAAAAAATAAAAATTATTAGACCCGGGAAGGTTAAGAGTTCTTTACAATTTTTATTTGAAAAAGGTATTATCTCATTGGAACAACTTATGGATATAACTCACTATAATGAAGTGTTAATTGCAAACATATTAGGTATCGATGAAAACTTTATTCGCTCTTATTTGAAGGAACCATCTTACTTTAATGTAAGCTATATTAATGAAAGAAATAAGATTATACTTCAAGCTAACTTAAACGAGCAAGCCCAATGTTATATTAGGCTTGTTTTTTTATGGGAATAATCTGTTTAAGGAAATGTCCATGAAAATCTATTAAGAGTATATTGTGAATGCTACGTCCGATTGTGCAAGATAAATAAGAGGGAGAAACTACAAATTGGAACTATTTGGTCCCCAAGTCTGCATACCATTACGTGATATAATATAAGGATCAGGCTTGTGCCTGCACTCAAATAACAAGGTTAGGTGTTATATTTTGAAACGATTTCTATTTTTAATATTAATTATATGTATTGCCTATATTTCAAAACCGGCTTGGACGGAATATGTAAATCGGGAGACAAGCCAGTCCGCGATAGATTCCATTAGCGCAAAAATAGAGTCCGTTAAAAATAATCCTGATATAGCTTCAGGGATCAATACAATAACGGACACGTTCCAAGGGCTAGTTGGACGGTTAGAGGATTCTATTGATGATAAGAAATCGGATTCTTCTAAGGTGGAAAATCCAACTTTAACTACTCCAGCCCATCAAAAGTTTTCCGTTCATAATATCGAACTAGGAGATTCAAAGGATGAGGTTGAACAAATGGTTGGTACTCCGAAACGCATGTCAAAAAATGAATATGGAGTCGACTGGTACAGTTATCATGAAAACTACCAAAATTTTATGATGGTTTCGTATGACGAAAATAATATAGTTAGTGGACTTTATACAAATCAAGATTTAATCTCATCCACTGATGGGATTGCGCTAGGAGGCACCAAGGAATCGATCGAAGGGTATCTAGGTGAGCCGTTAACAAAAATTCGCAAAGGTCTGGTATTTTATCAAGTTCAAGATAATGGAGAATATCAAATTTTTCAGGTAGACAATAGTTATATTACTATTTTTTATGATAAACATGAAAATAATACTGTCACAGCGATTCAAATAATCAATTCAGATCTAGAAGGAAATAGAAAGGATATGTACACGAAGCCAACTGATAAGCTTATGGAAGGTTTTGAGTATCAGCTGTTTGATTTAACGAATGCAACGAGAGTGAATCATAATTTAGGCGTATTAACCTGGGATGATCATGTAAAAGAGACAGCTCGTAAACATAGCGTGGATATGGCAGAAAATGAGTATTTTAATCATGAGAATTTACAAGGGCAGTCTCCCTTTGATAGGATGCATGAAGATAATATTGCCTTTATTGTTGCGGGGGAAAATTTGGCTTATGGTCAATTTAGTAGCATTTTTGCTCACGAAGGTTTAATGAATTCAATGGGACATAGGGAAAATATATTAAAAGCAGACTATAGATATTTAGGTGTTGGCGTTGCTTTTAACGCTGAATCACAGCCATATTATACAGAGAATTTCTATAGTAATTAAGAAGTGAAGTGAAGAAGAAAATGGTGGGACAGTGAGTCTTTTTGCTCACTGTTTTTTTTTGTTTATATGCCTGATTATGATGATTATTCACGAACATACGACTAATCAAATGTTTGATTGTCTATATTAAGTGCGTTAAATCATGAATTCCTAATGAAGATTAAAATTAAATTGCTATTTTAGACGTAGTATAACATTCCTGTTTTATTGTTAATTTTTCCTAAAGGTATTGCCGATTTAGACGATATATAAATAGTCGACATTATTCGGGTTTTTATGTGTTTAAAATTGCAACAATGAAAGCGGGAGGAATATATATGGGAAAAAGTAGAGGTTATACATTTAAGTTAAGCTTAAGGAATAAACTAATTCTTTCTTTTTTAATTATCTTGTTAATTCCAAGCATTACGATTGCTATTACTTCGTATATGAGCTCGGAAAAGAATATAGATAGTCAGATGCTTGGCGCTGCCCAGAAAGATGTAGAAATCGTTAGTCAAACAGTGGATCAATTTATTGCCGCACAAATGGAGAATATTGATTATCTATCTAGTACGATTGGTGCTGGTGCTATTACTAAGAATACCGATACCGAAACAAGAAAACTATTAGATGCCATTCAAGATTCTAAAGCGACTGTTGAACAGACCTATATCGGAACAGAGACAGGTCAATTTATGAATTCGCCGACATCTTTTAAAAACCCACCAGAGTACGATCCACGTCAACGGCCATGGTACCAAGAAGCAATGAAAAATAGTAAAAATGTAATTATTACGGATCCATATGTATCGCAATCTTCTCAGAAAGTAGTAGTAACACTTGCTAAAGCAACTGCTGATGGTAAGGGTGTCGTGGCTGTAAATCTTAAGCTAGAAAGTCTTACGGACATGATTAGTAAAGTAAGTATCGGTAAAGAAGGTTATTTGTTTTTATTAGATAAAAATAATAATTATATTAGCCATCCAACCAACAAAGCTGGTGAAGAAGCAACAGAAGGCTTTTTTGAAAAAATAAAAGAATCAATTTCTGGCAAGATCGATTATACATTAGATGGAGAACAGAAAAAATTAGCCTTTACGACAAATGAACTTACTGGCTGGAAGATTGTTGGAACGATGTTTCAAGATGAAATAGACAAAGCAGTTAAACCAATTTTGAACACAACTTTAATCGTTATCATTGTTTCATTGATTATAGGAGGACTTTTAATCCTGTTCATTATTCGTTCCATCATTAAACCAATAAATGAGTTGGTAGGTGCTGCGGATAAGATGAGTCAAGGTGATCTAGGTGTTCATATTAATCTAAAAAATAAGGATGAGTTGGGTCGGTTGGCCCAGGCGTTTAACCATATGCGAACAAGTCTCAGCGAGGTCATTTTGAATGTTCGTGAAAAGTCTAGTACCCTTGCAGCATCTTCGGAGCAATTAAACGCGAGCACAGAGGAAAACACATCTGCAACAGAACAAATTTCTTCATCGATTCAGGAAGTTGCTGCTGGAATGGAGATTCAATCGAATCGGATTGAACAAAGCACGATAATGGCAGAAGAAATGTCAAAATCAATCCAATATATTGTTTCAAGTTCAAATGAAGTTTCACAAACGGCAGTAAATGCAACATCCGCTGTAGAAGAAGGAAACAAAGCAATTGAAACAACGGTTGGACAAATGGAATACATTAAGGATACTGTCCATGAACTATCAGGTAGTATCCAGGTTTTAGACAGTCAATCACAGGAAATTAGTAAAATAGTTGATGTCATTACAGGCATAGCCGATCAAACAAATTTACTTGCACTTAATGCGGCTATTGAAGCAGCCAGGGCGGGAGAGTCTGGAAAAGGTTTTGCTGTTGTGGCTGATGAAGTGCGCAAGCTTGCAGAGCAATCGGCACAATCGACTGAACAGATTAGACAAATGATTGGGGCTATCCAGAAAGAGACTTCCATTGCAGTGAAATCAATGGAGTCAGGAACAACAGAAGTAGACAGAGGTATAGAGGTAGTAAGCCATGCAGGTGAGTCATTTACGGCTATTACAGGTTTTGTTAATACGATAACGGAACAGATTGAACAAGTTACATCAGAAATCGAAGGAATTTCTTCTGGAACAGAACAGTTTGTTCAAACTTTCGAGGAAGTAGCTAAAGTAGCAGATTCTACATCAGGCGGGGCACAAAATGTTTCAGCATCGACACAGGAGCAATTAGCTTCGATGGAAGAGATCCGCAGTTCAGCGATGTCATTATCAGAAATCGCAGAGGAGCTACAAGGTCTAGTTCAGCAATTTAAATTGTAAAAGAATAATTAAATAGAAACACGATGCATTTCATTCGCATCGTGTTTTTTTAATCAGTTGTAGTATGTGTCAAAATTCCTTTTGCTAAACAGCCACGCGTTTGGCGTGGTACTTCAGTAATCAAATATATTCCTAGCGATATATCTCCTTGGTTTCATCATATTCTTTTTTGGCAATGGTCCAACCTGTAAAGCCAAAGATCACATTAAGAAGTGGCACAAGAAAAACAAAGAAGCTAAATGGGATAAATTCGCCTGGACTAGCACCAAGCATATTTGTGGCAAATACAGCAGTTACCCCCCATGGAACAAGGTTGATTCCGACTGTTCCAGCGGCCTCTACACTTCGTGATAGGTTTTTCGTATCGATCCCCATCTCTTTATACTTTTCTGTAAATGTTCTTGCTGGTAGAATAATCGATAAAAATTGTTCGCCGCTTGCAAAAGCAATAACGAATGTGGACAAAATTGTTGAGCTAATAAGTGATCCGGTGGAACGCACCTTGTCCATTATTTTTCCTGTCAATGTAACAAAAACGCCCGTCTCTTCTAATATGCCTCCAAAAGCAGTCGCAATAATTAGTATTGCAACAGTGCCTAGCATAGACATTAAGCCACCTCGATTTAATAAGGAATCAACTGCATCGACACCGGTAGAAACAGAAAATCCACTTGTCATCGTTTGAATGACTTCCGACACAGATATACCTTGAACAATGATCGCAATGATACCGCCAAGAAAACCTACACTAATTAATGCAGGGATGGCGGGAATGCGCTTGATCATTAAAAAGATTGTAAATAGCGGCATAAGTAATAACAATGGATGAATAATAAATAGATCCTGTAAGCCAGTTTTAATGATGTCAATTGCATCAGTATTTACCGTATTATTAGATGCTACAAAAGATCCAACACCCCAGTACATGATAATGGCAATGACAAATGCTGGGATCGTATCCCAAAGCATATGCTTTATATGGCTAAATAAGTCTGTGTCTGCCATGACAGGTGCGATATTGGTTGTATCGGACAATGGCGATAATTTATCTCCGAAGTAAGCACCTGAAATCACCGCTCCGGCAACAAGACCCGCGGAGAAACCTAATCCATCTCCAATGACCATGAAGGCAATGCCAATTGTAGCAATGGAAATAAAAGAGCTACCTAGTGTAATGGAAACAATGCCAGTAACAAGTGCAACGATTGGGACGAAAAACGCTGGGTGAATGATCGAAAGACCATAATAAATCATCGTTGGGATAACACCACTAGCAATCCAAGTACCTACAATGATGCCGATTATAAATAAGATGAACACAGCAGGTAAAGCTCGAGCAACACCATTCACCATCATTTTCTCTACGTCAATCCAGCTCCATCCACATATCACAGCAACTATAGCTGCTGCTATAACGCCGATCAATAATGGGATATGCATGCCAGCATTCCAGATGAAAATAGAAGCGATGGCAGAACCAATTAATCCAAGTATCGGAATTAGTGCTATCCCGATTGATATTTCTTTTTTCATTTATATAAACTCCCTTTATAAAAAAATAAAAACCCCCATCCGAAAGGAGGGAATGGCATGCGTAATAACTGCGCGCTTTAATGTATCAACGCGGACATGTAACATAGTATAACATGTTTCGATCTGGTAGGCACTAATAGGATTAATTTGCATACTATTCATACTAGAAAGGGAATTAACCTAATGGGATGTTTATACATATTATCTCGTATTTAATGATGATTTGGTGCTTTAATAGTACCGCTTTTATTAAAAAAGTGCTTCAAACAAGATTCTAATTTATCAAGTACATGCTCATGAATCACAAAAAGATGGAGCTGTCCGATAAGCAGGGAAAATTGGTAAAACGGCTTTTAGCTGATTTTTCATCTTGCTCTCATTTAAAAAAAATGTCAATTGATTGGAGTGGGGTGCGCTCAATTGACCTTGGGAGTGTCTTTTTCGCAGGGAGGGGCAATCGGTAGGCGTTCGATTTACCTTATTCCTGCTTTTTTCGCAGGGAGGGGCAATCAATAGACGTTCGATTTACCATAGTCCTGCTTTTTTCGCAGGGAGGGGCAATCGATAGACGTTCGATTTACCATAGTCCTGCTTTTTTCGCAGGGAGGGGCAATCGATAGGCGTTCGATTTACCTTATTCCTGCTTTTTTCGGAGGGAGGGGCAATCGATAGACGTTCGATTTATCTTGTTCTTGCTTTTTTCGCAGGGAGGGGCAATCGGTAGGCGTTCGATTTACCTTATTCCTGCTTTTTTCGCAGGGAGGGGATATCGGCAGACGTTCGATTTACCTTGTTCCTGCTTTTTTCGGAGGGAGGGGCAATCGGTAGGCGCTCGATTTACCTTATTCCTGCTTTTTTCGCAGGGAGGGGATATCGGTAGGCGTTCGATTTACCTTAGTTCTACTTTTTTGCAGTGAGGGGATATCGGTAGACGTTCGATTTACCTTAGTCCTGTTTTTTTCGGAGGGAGGGGCAATCGGTAGGCGTTCGATTTACCTTATTCCTGACTTTTTCGCAGGGAGGGGCAATCGGTAGGCGTTCGATTTACCTTATTCCTGCTTTTTTCGCAGGGAGGGGATATCGGCAGACGTTCGATTTACCTTAGTTCTACTTTTTTTGCAGTGAGGGGATATCGGTAGACGTTCGATTTACCTTGTTCCTGCTTTTTTCGCAGGGAGGGGATATCGGTAGGCGTTCGATTTACCTTAGTTCTACTTTTTTGCAGTGAGGGGATATCGGTAGACGTTCGATTTACCATAGTCCTGCTTTTTTCGCAGGGAGGGGCAATCGATAGACGTTCGATTTACCATAGTCCTGCTTTTTTGCAGGGAGGGAAATCGAAGTGCGTCCGATGACCAGGTCGTGCCTTTTTCGCGATGAGGATGATATGATAAAATCGGGAGGGGCTCCTAAAAAGCCGACACCCCCATCTAGTGAATCCAATGCATTAAGACAACTTGAACTCCATATCTTCTTCAGCGATGTGAAAGCCCCTTGATTCAATTATGTTTCTCACTTCATTATTTCTATGAATAGCTGGATTGGAATGGTTGACATGGGTAAAATATATTTCCTTTTGTTCAGCTAAATCTTGAAGTCTGTCCATTGTTTCTGTCATCACGGGATGTGGTATCTCTCGATAATCGCGGCCTATTTTCTCAAGGTCTTTAGAGGAGTAAAAGGTGCCGTCAAGTAAGCAAATATCCACCTCTTCGCAAATCTTGTCGAGGTCTTGATCCCATTGTTCCCAGCGGTCAATATCTGGAACGTAGAGTAATTTCTTTTTCGGTCCTTCGATCAAAAAGGCAAAAGTCTCAGAGAATTCGTTTCTATGTGGAACCTCTATAAATGTGACAGTTACTTGCGGATCAATCCGTACGACTTGGCCATTTTCCATTCCATTCACATCGATATTTCTAAGTTTTGTTAATTGACTCCATGGTGCGTGACTTTCTAATAGCCGTTTCATCTGTTTTCCTGCCATTACTGGGACTTCTTTCGCTCCAATTGCTTCACGACCTAGAAATAATAATCCTGGATAATGCCCCATATGTGCGTGGGATAGAAAGATACTATCCATTAACTGTGTTTGTAGCTGATATTTTAATTGTAATCTAGCCATTTGTTCTTTTAAATCAGGTGTAGCATCTAGCAAATGCCATTTTCGTTCAGCTGGTAGAATAATAGCTAAAGAGGCGGCTAATCGTTTAAAACTTGGGTCTTCGAGCGCACGGCTGCAATTTTCACAAAAACAGTTTGGATGTGGTACGCCAGCATCTTGCGCTGTCCCTAAAACATTTACAATAACTTCACTCATAGTGATGTATTTCCTTTCGTTTCAGCATATTGCTTTTTTGTAATTGTCCAACCAGTGAAGCCGAAAATAATATTGATCAATGGTACAAGGAATACAAAGAAGCTATAAGGAATGAATTCTCCTGGACTGGCACCGAGGATACCCATGGCAAATACGGCAGGGACACCCCAGGGAACGAGGTTTATTCCGACTGTGCCTGCAGCTTCTACACTGCGTGACAGGTTCTTCGTATCGATACCCATTTCTTTATACTTTTTCGCAAATGTTCTTGCAGGTAAAATAATTGCTAGAAATTGAGCGCCGCTAGCGAAGGCAACAATGAATGTGGACAGAATCGTTGAGCTAATAAGCATTCCAGTGGAGTGCACCTTGTCCATTATCTTTCCAGTCAACACATCAAAAGCTCCGGTTTCTTCTAAAATTCCTCCATAAGCGGTCGCAATGGTTAATAATGCGACAGTCCCTAACATGGACATTAAGCCACCGCGATTTAATAAGGAGTCAACGGCATCAACATCAGTTGTAACTGAAAATCCATTTGTCATGATTTGAATTACTTCTGATATTGGTATTCCTTGAATAATGATCGCAAGTACCCCGCCAAGGAAACCTACTCCAATCAAAGCGGGAATGGCTGGAATTCTTTTCATCATTAAAAAGATTGTGAGCAATGGCATAAGTAATAATAGTGGGTGAATGACAAACACGTCTTTTAAACCACCATTAATAATGTCAATAGTACTTGTATTTACTGTATTATTAGACGCTACAGTAAAACCAACAATCCCATACATGATAATGGCGATTACAAATGCAGGAATGGTGTCCCAAAGCATATGTTTTATGTGGCTAAATAAGTCTGTATCGGCCATTACAGGGGCAATGTTAGTTGTGTCGGATAATGGCGATAATTTATCACCGAAATAAGCACCAGAAATTACTGCACCTGCAACGAGTCCAGCAGAAAAGCCCAGCCCTTCTCCGATGACCATAAAGGCAAGTCCAATTGTGGCAATCGAAGTGAAAGAGCTTCCTAATGTAATAGAAACAATGCCTGTCACAAGTGCGACGATTGGAACGAAAAATGCAGGGTGAATAATGGAAAGCCCATAATAAATCATCGTTGGGATGACACCACTTGCGATCCAAGTTCCTACAATAATACCAATGATGAGTAAGATGAAAACGGCGGGTAATGCTCTAGCAACACCGTTCACCATCATTTTTTCAACATCCATCCAACTCCATCCACATACAACTGCAACAATTGCCGCGGCGATAACACCGATCAATAAAGGGACGTGCATCCCAGCTTTCCATATGAAAATGGAAGCAGTGGCAGAACCAATTAATCCAACTATCGGAATTAATGCCAACCATATTGACATTTCTTTTTTCATTTATGTAAACTCCCTTTGTAATAAAAATTCCCATCAGAATAGAGGGAACAACATATTACTTTAATGTATCAACGCGGACATGTAACATAGTATAACATGTTTTGCGGTGCTAGGCACTAATGGATTTTTTTACAGTTATGCCGATGGGGAAGTGTTCCCGGCTATCGTTAATAATAAGTGGATTTGAGAGGGAGTTACAGATAATGAATATTGCAGTATAGCAAGAAGATGGAAGTTTGCTATGATTAGTCCAATTAAAATATGATTTATCAAGTATAGCGCTTACAATGCAGCTGATAGTATAAGAAATATAAATTTACAAAATTGTAAACTTTTAGAATGAAGAGATAACTTGGTGTCGATTTTAAACGAAGAGTTTCATGACGGGTTTGGAGTTTGGTGATATTTAAATATTTTCCCTTCGCAATAAACTATTACTACCTAATACATGTGAAGCGGAGATTATTTTCGAAAGACTTATGAAATGAAACAAAGGAGGTGAGGGCTAAGTTTTTTGGAGAAATTGGCAAAATGAGTGTCTTATACCGGTGGTATATTTTTATGAAATGGAGGAGTATCTTATGAAAAACCATTAAAGGGACTCACTCATGTCTTGATACTAACGTTTGTAATTGTATCTTCATTTAAAAATATATATGAGGAAGGAAAGTGGAAAAGGTGTATAAAGGTCACAAACTATATAAAAATAGCAAGATGAAAAGAATAACAGTATTGTTTGTAGCAGTCCTCATGTTGGTACAAGTTTTAAGTAGTGCTGGAATTCTAGGTGTAGGAGCTGTGTTAGCCGATACTTGGCCATATACAGGAGATGCTGCAACAGGCGACAATCAACCCCGTATGGTTGGGCATCGTATATATGATATCGAAAAGTGGTCACCTGAAACAGACCCATATGCAGAATTAATGCGTGCAAATGTTCCTATTCAGGAGCGTATAGAACCATTAGCAGCAACACAGGCAAATCAAAACCTTAAATCAGAAGCGGAAATTTTAGTTATGGGAGGTGACTACGGGAACTCTTTTTTTGAAGGACTGCCGTATAATAATGATTTTAGCCAATACCAATATAACTTTTGGCAATACACAGACTACTATGCTTCATGGCATGGGGTAGTAACTAAAGGAGTACCCATGAGTCTTTATGAACCAGAAGGCCCTTGGCAAAATAGATTCTTCGAATTTGGTATTATAAATGTACCTAACCCTGCATATACCAATGCAGCACATAAAAATGGGGTTAAATCTCTAGGGGCTATATTTTTACCACGTGCAGGTCAAGCTCCTAAACAGATGATTGCACAAGATGAGAATGGCGAATTTCCAATTGGAAAAAAACTAATTGAATTTGCAAATTATTATGGTTTTGATGGTTTTTTCATTAATTTAGAAGAAACTGTCCCTGCTGCTGATGTTCCTATCTATAAGCAGTTTACAAAATATCTAATGGAAAATGGTCTTTATATTCAATCGTACGACTCAATTCTTCCAGACGGTAGATTACAATATCAAAATCAGCTGAATGAAAAAAACAGCCACTGGATTAAAGATGATAAATATGGAAATGTAAATGATTCCCTCTTTATAAATTATGACTGGTTTAGATCTAACAGGATTGAGACTTCTTTACAGCATGCTGCTGATAGAGGAATAGACCCTTTTAAACAAGTTTTTTTCGGAGTTGAAGCAGCCCAAGGAAAGTTAAGCGGTTCACATGGTTCCGCGAGTGATGTTGAAAACTTACTTGATGAAACTGGTAATCTAATGGGTAGTGTAGCGTTGTTCACTCCTAGTGATTTTATTCAACTTAATTTAGAACGGAAAGCAGAAGAGGCTGAAAATCAATGGATGGTAGCAGAACGGGAAAGAATGTATTATTCAGGCGTTTTAATGGATCCGACTAATACAGGGAAAAAACCAGGGCATTCTAGACCCGATGTTGACGCGGATAATGCTGGTGGATGGGCCGGAGTTGCACATTTTGCAAGCGAGCGTTCAGTAATTAGCGACTCAACATTTGCGACAAACTTTAACACAGGACACGGTATGGAGTATTATCAGAAGGGTAAAGTTATTAATGATAATCAATGGTCAAATATTAACCTTCAAGATATTCTTCCAACATGGCAATGGTGGATTGACACAACAAGTGAAAACAAGCTTGCGGTAGACTTTGATTATGGTAAAAAATATAATACAGAAGCATACGACTATAAAAAAATTGGCGCTTATGATGGTGGAAGTTCACTTGTAGTAACAGGTAAGCTTAATGCTGAAAACTTCTTGCGCCTATATAAAACTAATTTAGACGTAGAGGCAAACAGCAAGTTATCAATTGCGTACAACAAATCATCGAAAACAGATAAATCTAATATGAAAGTCGGTTTAATATTCAAAGATGAGCCCAATAAGATTGAATATATTAACGTTCCTGAGGCTAATAAAAAGTCTAAAAAATGGGTTACTAAAGAGCTTGATTTAAGCAAGTTTACAGGTAAAGAAATTTCAGCAATAGGATTATCATTTGGACTACAGGAAGGTTCTGTAATTGAAAAATACCAAATGAACATAGGGGAAATCAAAATTACTAATGGCTCAGATGTAACCCCTGATACACCAACAGGATTTACAGTGAAAAAAGCTCACGATACAAATGAAATGATAGTAGCCTGGGATATAGAAGATTATAGCAAAGTAAAACAATATAACTTATATGCAAACCTGTCTAACGGTAAAAGAGTATACTTAGGTGGAACATATGGGGATACATTCTATATCAAATCGTTATATGGTGAAAAGAAAATAGTAAGCTTAGAGCTAAGAGCAGTTGGTGCAGACAAAACGGAGAGCACACCTGCAACAACTAGTTATGATTTTTCGACAAAGGTAAGAGATATAACTGTAGAGGAAGCTTTGACTCCAAGTGGAAACCTTATGCAATCTGCAAATGTAGAAACTTTAGATATAAGTTGGAAAAAACCAAAAATGAAATATTCTAGCATCAACCTGGAAGTTTCATTTATTAACAGTACCAAAAAGGAGACTTTTAAAAAGACTGTAGATATGCGAACTACCTCAACTCAGATCGCTATCCCTATAGCAGATGGCTCGGAATATTCATTAGCTCTGTCCGTAGTAGGACCTAATAACAAACAAGGTGAACCTATTCTCTATACAGGTAAACTAAAGGATGTAAACATTGAACCATACAGCGGCGAGATTAAAGTTGCTAAGAGTGGTGCATCTTCCTACATTAGTCTTGACGCTCCAAGACAAGAAGATTGGTGGAGAATGTATGCTTATGTGGATGGAAAGCCATTAACTTTCCAGAATGAATATACAACTTCTACCCCATACGGAACAAGAGGGAAAAGCTATTTAAATTCAAGCACAGCCTCAAGGAATATTAAAGTTCCGTCAGAGAGCGGTGTAGTCACAATCGTTATGGAAGACTACAGTGGTAATATGTCAGAGCCCGTAACATACACGTATGGTAATGAAGAAAATTAATATGACCGTCGATAATAATTCGCTTCAGAAGTAAGTTATTATTAAAGTAAACAAAAAAGCTATCGATCCCTCTCTATGTGGAGGGGGGCGATAGCTTTTTTTGTTGGTGAAAACTTGGTTTGTAGAAATATCTACATTTGACTGAAGAGCTGAGATATATTGTTAATTAGACAATCTATGTCTAACAATTTGTAACTATTGAATTTTAGCGTAATTTCTATAGACTGATTGACAATAAATATGGTATCGCTTACTTTTAGATAAGGAAATTCAATGAAAATAATGGTTTTATGCATCTGCTGTTTTTAAATAAACGAGGGGGCCATTGGTGAAGAACTTAAGAATTCCACTCATTTATCAGCATTTATTATTTTATATTATTCTACTCATTATCCCTATCTTTATCATGGGGTATATTATTCATTTCCAGTTAATGACGAGTTTAAAAGAACAGGTAACTGCATCAAATAAGCAAAAGTTGACACAGATGAAAGATATTATGGATACGAAGTTACTTGAATTGCATAATATTTCTATGCAGATCTCGACTCAACCTGAGTTAACGCCATATAGTATTAATAACTTCTATGATGTGTTTAAGGCAAAGAAGTTATTAAACTATAAAGTGGGAAATGATTTTATTTATGATCTTTTTTATTATATTAGAGATGGAGATTATATATATTCTGGAGATTCTAGTTATTCTGTTCCACTTTTCCTCCAGTCGCACTATCAGTACATGCATTGGCCATATGATGAGTTCTATCAAGATATCAATGAAAGTGAAGACCAGTTTTTGCGGAACGCTGAAGATATTAAGTTATTCAATGGGGTTCAATCCCGGATGATTACTTATGGGGTGCCTATACCTTTAAATAATAACAAGCCCTATGGGACACTACTTTTTTTAATTAAGGAAAAAGTGATGAAGGATATGTTGAAAAATGTTGTCCATACGGAGGAAGGAAATGCTTTTATATTAGATGAAAATGAGCAGATAGTGGCAAGTCTTTATCATAAGGATACCGATTTATCCCTTATTAACAAAGAGATAAAAAAAGAGGGAGTTCAAGGGGTTCGAAATCTGACATTAGGGGATCAAACATATTTTATTTCCTACGTGAATTCTGAATTTCTTGATTGGACATACATTACGATAACGCCAGAAAAAGAACTGATGAAGGAAATCCATAGTGTTAGAAATAAGGTATTATTCTCTTATATCGTCATATTCGGTACGGGGGGATTGCTCATTTATTTAGGTATGTACATGAACTATAGACCATTGCGCAGGTTAATCCGGCGTGCGGACGAAAAGTGGGCACTTGCTGGGGATCATCGTCACGAGCTAGATAAAGTATGGGGAGCAATAGATTATACGGATTCGGTGAATCAAATGTTAAGTAAGCGTGTGGAGAGCAGTCGTCCTGTTCTCCAACAGCATCTGTTGACTCGTTTATTAAGAGGAGAAATGACCGATTATACAGACTTTAATGCATTGGGGAAGGAAGTTGATTTGATTTTAAAAGACTCGTCATACTTCGTCATGTTAGTAGACTTCCATAAACAAGATTTCCCTCCATTTAAAATGAAAAATAATATAGTTGAAGAGTCGTTATCCCACTTACCGAATAAAGAAAAGTATCAAATTGATTTATTCGAAACATCTAAAATAGCAATTATTTTGTCTGGTGAGGTGGATGTATCCTTATTGATGAGCTGGTATCAGGACTATATCAGGAGTCAATCTTCTACGATAACGATTGGTGTTGGACAGAGTTATCATGATATCACGCAAATAGGAAAGTCCCATTTAGAGGCATCTACAGCGCTTCATTATAAATTAATTAAAGGTGTGGATCAAATCATTTTTTTTACAGAAACTTCTGCGCAAAATCCAAGCGTTCAATGGTATGATAAGCGAATTGTAGAACAGTTGGAATTGTTTTTAAGGCAAAAAGATAAGGAACAGGTAGATAAGATCATTGATCAGATTGTGCGTATTATTAAGGCAGAAGATACGAATTTATTTATGGCGAAATGCCTCAGTTTCGATGTATCGAGCACTATCATGAGAATAGTTCATGATATGCGACGTTTTCAAAAAGAGGTCGGTGGTACTTTGCCAGATGTTTTTCTTATTAATGATTTTCATTCTGTGGAAGAAATAGAAGATACAGTAACAAAGATGATCCAGGCTGCCTTTCGACATGATGACAGGACTACCTCCAATCAAAAATTGTTGGATGACATTTTGGTATATATGAAAGAGAACTATCGAGATTATACATTTTCTATCCAATCGCTTGCGAGCCACTTTTCCTTATCTGAAACATATATTATGCGTTATTTTAAAAAGCAAACAGGGGATACTATTTTGCAACATTTGAATCGTTTACGGATGGATCAGACGAAACATCTGCTAGAAACAACGGATATCCCAATAAAAGAAATTGTTACGCAGGTAGGTTATAGTGATGTTTCTAGTTTTATTAGAAGGTTTAAGCAATCGACACAACTAACACCAGGCGAATACAGAAAAAAATATGCAAATAACAAGTAATGGGAAGCTTAGCTTAGCTAGGCTTTTTTTTCATTGTCTAGCAGCAGTGACATTTCATGGATAATATTGAAATATCTCGAAAGAATGCAGTATATCAATGATTTAGTATGTGTGCGTATTTGGCATATTGGTTTGCTTTTAGCCGATTGTGTGAAACGAAGCGTTTTTCAAATAAAGTTTGTTCTCGCATATGTATGTGGAATTTACCGGTTGCGTTGCCTCAAAAAACTCCTTTATGATACTAGCAATGAGAGGGCGGCGTTAGCTACATGGATATAATGTATCCGTTTTCAGATGAGGAATGGGGGAGACGATATGGATGAACAAGGAAGTATGGCACTTCAAAAAGAACAAGCTGTGATCCTTAGGCAGAAGAAACGTTCAAGTACAATGAAAAAAATAGTGAGAAGTTACCAATTATATCTTTTACTTCTACCAACATTGATTTATTTTTTAGTATTTCACTATTTTCCTATGTATGGGGTACAAATTGCTTTTAAGAACTTCAACCCAGTCCTCGGGATCAATGGTAGCCCATGGATTGGTTTAGAACATTTCGAACGCTTTTTTAATTCTTATCAGTTTTGGACTGTCTTAAAAAATACGATGGGCTTAGCGGTATTTGAATTAGCAATGTTTCCAATACCCATTATTATGGCACTTTTATTAAACCAATTGGTAAGCTCACGTTTTAAGCGAGTTGTCCAAACGGTTACCTACGCACCGCATTTTATTTCAGTAGTAGTTTTGGTTGGAATGTTGTATTTATTCTTATCTCCACGAAGCGGAATTATTAACCAACTAATTGTGTTGGTTGGTGGTGATCCTATCTTCTTTTTTGGGATTGCTGAATGGTTTAAGCCACTATTTGTCTTTTCTGGCGTCTGGCAAAATCTTGGCTGGGGAATGATTATTTACTTAGCGGCTTTAACTGCTATTAGTCCTGATTTACACGAAGCAGCTGTGATGGATGGAGCAAGTAAATTACGCAGAATTTGGCATATTGATGTTCCTGGTATTATGCCAACTGTAATTATATTGCTCATTCTAAATGTAGGAAGTCTGCTAAGTATTGGCTTTGAAAAAGTTTATTTGATGCAAAATTCACTGAATATGTCCTCATCAGAAGTCATTCAAACTCATGTGTACAAAACGGGGTTGCTAGGAGCGCAATATAGCTACGCTTCCGCTGTGGGGTTATTCAATTCAGTTATTAACTTTATTTTGCTAATTGTCATCAATCAGACAGCTAAAAAAGCTGGTCAGTCGAGTCTATGGTAAAGGAGGGAGAAGTCTATTGAATATTGGAAGTCGCACTAGAGGAGATAAAATTTTTGACTATGCGAATGTAATGTTTTTTCTCGTTATTCTGTTTGTAACGATATATCCACTTTACTTCATGTTTATTGCTTCATTCAGCAGTCCTGAAAGTGTGAATAATGGAGAGATTTGGTTTTGGCCGAAAGAAATTACGTTTGAAGGATACAAGATGATATTTGAACATGAGAAAATCTGGACAGGGTATAAAAATTCAATAATTTATACGATTATTGGTACGTTAGTAAATGTTGTTTTAACGATTACAGGTGGTTACGCTTTATCGCGAAAAGATTTAATTGGACGGAATGTGTTTATGTTTTTTATCGTATTTACGATGTTTTTCAGCGGTGGGATGATTCCCAACTATTTACTCGTAAAAGACTTAGGAATGGTTAATACGCTATGGGCAATGGTTATTCCTAATGCTATTTCTGTATTTAATTTAATCATCGTCCGCACGTTTTTCCAAAGTACGATTCCTGATGAATTGTTAGAGGCCGCAAAGGTTGATGGATGTAGTGATTGGAAGTTCTTTTTAAAAATTGTTCTTCCAATCTCCACACCAATTATTGCCGTTATGGTGCTTTTCAGTGCCGTCGGACATTGGAATACTTATTTTTCAGCGTTGATTTATTTACGGGATGCTGATTTATTTCCGCTCCAACTGGTGCTTAGAGAGGTTTTGATACTAACTCAAGCACAGGAAGTCGTGGACTCAGGAGCTTTGATGGATAGTAATGCCGAATTACAAAATATTTCGGAATTGATTAAGTACGGCGTTGTCATTATTGCAAGCCTGCCGGTGCTGATTCTTTATCCATTTGTACAAAGGCATTTTGTAAAAGGTGTGATGATCGGATCGATTAAAGGTTGATCGATCTGTTTATTATAAAAAGCATTAGAAGGGGGAAGAGAAAATGAAAAAAAGAATTATTGCTTTATTTGCTGTTTTATTACTTGTGCTTGGCGCTTGTAGCTCTAAAAAGGAGGAGGCAGGGGCAAAAGAGGATGTAAATTCAGATGAGAAAGTAACAATCAATGCATTCGGGATAAAAGCGCCAGCCGCGACGACTGATTACGATGATATGCCTTTTTTAAAGGAATTGGCCGATAATGTCAATGCCGATATAAAGTGGACTACAGCTACAACGCAAACGTCTACGGAACAAATCAATTTAATGTTCGCCAGTGATGATTTACCGGATGTCTTCTATTCGGCATGGTCCTTAGGAGGTAGTGATATTGTTAAATACGGATCAACAGGTCAATTAGTTGCACTCGATGATTTGATTGAAGAACATGCTCCTAATATAAAAAAATTATTTGAAAAGCGACCTGAACTGAAAAAAATGATCACTGCGCCTGATGGACATATCTATGCTTTACCTCAGTATGATGAATCGAAAGCCAGTAAGTCCAACGATGCTTTCTTTATAAATAAAAAGTGGTTGGACCAATTAGATCTACCAATACCAACAACGACAGAAGAATTTCATGAAACACTAAAAGCTTTTAAGGAAAATGATTTGAATGAAAACGGTAAAAAAGATGAAATTCCATTTAGCTTTACATTTGAAAATCAAATACGAGGGCCACACTCTATGAGTGGTGCATTTGGCGTGGTTGGTCGTCATATAGGCGTAAAAGATAGTAAGGTTTATTATGCGCCAACGCAACCAGAATATCGTGAATATGTGAAGTATATGAATGAATTGTATAAAGATGGCTTAATTGATCCAGAGTCTTTTACACATGATGTTCAAGTGTATGATTCTAAGATTAAAAGCAGTACACCAATCTTAGGTGCGCTTTTTAGTTGGTCCAACTTTTCATCTTTTGGGAAGGTAGAGACAGATTATGTGGCGATTCCTCCGCTAAAAGGACCAGAAGGGGATCAAATGTGGAATGCTAACGCTGGAGGGTTAAGTATGTCAGGCTTTTCGATAACTTCAGCTAATAAAAATCCAGTCCGTTCCATTCAATGGGTCGACCAAATGTTTGATGAAGAAATAGGTATACAAGTATCATTAGGACCACTTGGCGAAAATATTAAAAAGGAAGACGATGGAACAATCACTATTCTTGAAGCACCTGAAGGCATGAGTTATGAAGAATTTAGACATAAAACAACTCCTGGTTCATATGGTGTGTATGCTAATCTAGAGGAAACGAATGATAAAGTGAATAAAAGCCCCGGCCAAATTGAGAAAGAAGAATATGCTGAAATGTATGCTCCTTTCCAACCGGAGGAAATCTATCCAAATGTATTATACAGTGTGGAAGACGGGGATCGTTTGTCAATCCTGTCAACAGATATCAACAATTATATGAATGAAACAATTCCTAAGTTTATAATTAATGGGGATATAGATGCGCAATGGGATGGGTACGTCAAGCAATTGGAAAAAATGGGTTTAGCTGAATTATTGGAAATCTATCAGAAGTACTATGATGAATTCAAATAAGAAAAATGGAATCACAAATGCGTAGCATCCTGTAGTTTTGGTAACTTGGTATGGTGAAACTAAACATACAATGCCAAAGGCTGAAATGATTATTAAAGTCTCATATTTAAATGAAAATAGAAACAGGGTACGGTTATCCGCACTCTGTTTCTATTGTAACACTGTGATTTTTAAGAGATAGGAGAGCATACTCATAGAAATCACATCAAAAGCAAACAAATATCTGATGGAGCTGTCCGATAAGTAGGAAAATCGTTAAAACGGTTTTTTGCTGATTTTTTAATATGTAAGTTGATTGTTGATTGGAGTGGGGGCATTCAATTGACCATAGTCCTGCTCTTTTCGCAGTGAGGGGATATCTGTAGGCGTTCGATTTACCTTAGTCCTGATTTTTTCGCAGTGAGGGGCAATCGGTAGGCGTTCGATTTACCATAGTCCTGCTTTTTTCGCAGTGAGGGGGCAATCGGTAGGCGTTCGATTTACCATAGTCCTGCTTTTTTCGCAGTGAGGGGCAATCGGTAGGCGTTCGATTTACCATAGTCCTGCTCTTTTCGCAGTGAGGGGATATCGGTAGGCGTTCGATTTACCATAGTCCTGCTTTTTTCGCAGGAAGGGGCAATCGGTAGGCGTTCGATTTACCATAGTCCTGCTCTTTTCGCAGTGAGGGGATATCGGTAGGCGTTCGATTTACCTTAGTCCTGATTTTTTCGCAGGGAGGGGCAATCGGTAGACGTTCGATTTACCATAGTCCTGCTTTTTTCGCAGGGAGGGGCAATCGGTAGACGTTCGATTTACCATAGTCCTGCTTTTCTCGCAGTGAGGGGTAATCGGTAAACGTTCGATTTACCTTAGTCCTGCTTTTTTCGTAGGGAGGGGATATCGAAGTGCGTCCAATGACCAAGACGTGTCTTTTTCGCGATGAGGATAAAATGGAGAGGGGCTCCTAAAAATCCAATTATATGACTTTTTGGACACCCACTTTATGCCGCTATGGAAATAAAGAAATAGGACACCAAACCTCGATCGTCTATCAAAAACGGGAATGCGATTTAATGAATTTTTCTGTACGCCACCTTCACTTGTTTGTTCCCTGCTCGCGTTTCTTTATTATTCCTACTCAACATGGTGTACAAGATTGGATTGTGGGAGGAAATGTCGAGTAATCTATCGAATACTTAGGTAGAAGGGTGGTGTTGAAGCTTATCATCGATAGGAAGATAGCTAATATTACATAATAAAAATCTTGTTGTTTGCGAAAGCGCAATCATCATATACGGAAGGAAAGTGTCTATGAAAAAACCAAACATTCTTCTGATTACAAGTGATCAGCAACATTGGGATACGATTGGGGCTTTTAATAGTGAAATCTCTACGCCAAATTTAGATAGATTGGTAAGGGAGGGGACTACTTTTAGCCGTGCTTATTGTCCTAACCCAACATGCACACCAACGCGCGCTTCGATTATTACTGGACAATATCCGAGCCAGCATGGAGCTTGGAGTATTGGGACGAAATTGTCTGAAGAGAAGCTGACAATCGGGGACGTTCTTCAAAAGGATGATTATCGAACGGCTTTAGTTGGAAAAGCGCATTTTCAACCGCTCACATCAACGGAAGAGTATCCATCACTGGAAGCTTATCCGCTTTTACAAGATCTTGAATTTTGGAAGCGTTTTGACGAGGACTTTTATGGTTTTGAAGATGTCGATTTAGCTCGTAATCATACGAATGAAGCACATGTTGGGCAGCATTATGCGATTTGGCTAGAAGAAAATGGCTGCCAAAATTGGCGCGATTATTTCCGTTCTCCGACAGGTAAGATGGATCCATCAGAAAAATACAAATGGGAAATACCTGAAAAATATCATTATAATAATTGGATTGCGGAAAAAACAAATGAAAAATTAACAAAATATAAAAAAGATGATGAATCATTTTTCTTATGGGCGAGCTTTTTTGATCCACATCCACCATATATCGTGCCGGAACCTTGGGATACGATGTATGATCCAGAACAGCTTACATTGCCGAAGGTCGTTCAAGGAGAGCATGAAAAAAATCCGCCACATTTTCAATTAACACAAATAGAGCATCCAGACTTTTCTCCTTATCAAGAGACGAGTATTGGTAATATTGGTTTTCGTTCCTATGCTGATATAACAGAGTCTGAAGCAAGAAAAAATATGGCAGTGTATTATGGCATGATTTCCATGATGGATAAATATATTGGTAGAATTTTAGACCAATTGGATGAACTTGGACTAGCAGAGGAAACAATTGTGGTCTTTACAACGGATCATGGTCACTTTTTCGGTCAACATGGACTTCATGATAAAGGCGGGTTCCATTATGAAGATGTGATGAAATTACCTTTTATTGTTCGATATCCAGCGAATGTACAGGCAGGGAAAGTGTCACCAGCCATGCAGTCTCTCGTTGATTTAGCCCCAACTTTTTTAAGTTTTGCAGGGATCCCTATTCCAACGACGATGACTGGGTGTGACCAAAAAGCAGTCTGGTTAGGGGAAGCAGAGCGGGCAAGGGATCACATCATTTGTGAATATCGAACACAACCGACGGCAGTCCATCAGAAAACATTTGTCGATGAACGGTACAAAATAACAATCTATTATAACCGATCTTATGGAGAGATATTTGATTTGCAGGTAGACCCAGAGGAAATAAATAATTTATGGGATGATCCAGCGTCTCGCCAGTTGAAGGCAGACTTGCTTTTAAAATATATCTGGGCAGAATTAGGGAAAGAACCAATGCCAATGCCACGCATATCTGGAGCTTGACCACGTGCACTGATCGAAGTTTGTCATTGTTTTAGAATAAAGTTACTAATATTGAAAAGAAAGGATGTTGGAAATGAGCATAAAAAAGAACCAGAAGCAGCCGAATATTATTTTTATTATGAGTGATGATCATGCGGCACATGCAATTAGTGCTTATGGTAGCAAGATTAATGAAACACCGAATCTTGATCGCATCTCCAATGAAGGGATTCGGTTGGATAATTGTTTCTGCACAAATTCAATTTGTGCCCCAAGTCGGGCGGCAATTTTAACTGGGAAATACAATCATGTAAATGGCGTGAGAACGCTTTATGAGGATATTGATTCAAGCCAACAGAATGTCGCGAAAATATTGCAGGCTAATGGATATCAAACGGCCATGATTGGCAAATGGCATCTTGGCCATGGTGAAAATAGCAATCCGACTGGATTTGATTATTGGAATATTTTCCCTGGACAAGGAGAATACCATGATCCTGACATGTTTGAAATGGGTGAGAAGAAAAAGTTTCCTGGGTATGCCACAGATATTACGACAGATTTATGTATTGACTGGATGGAAAAAAGAAAGGAAGATCAGCCATTCTTTATGATGTGTCATCATAAAGCGCCACATCGCCCGTGGGATCCTGATGAAAAACATATGCATTTATATGAAGATATTGATATTCCGGAACCAGAGACTTTCCATGACAATTATGAAAATCGTACATATGCAGCTGCAGAGGCAGAAATGCGAATAGATCGAGATTTAAGAAAGAGAGATGTGAAGGAAGACCCGCCAGCTGACCTTTCGTCATCTGAATTGAAAAGTTGGTATTATCAAAGATATATTAAAGATTATCTTCGGTGTATCGCCTCGATTGATGATAATGTAGGGCGTTTGCTCGATTATCTGGATGAAAAAGGTCTGACAGATGACACAATCATCATGTATACCTCCGACCAAGGGTTTTTCCTTGGTGACCATGGTTGGTACGATAAACGATTTATGTATGAAGAATCATTGAGAATGCCGTTTCTTGTCCGTTATCCGCGGGAAATTCCACCCGGAAATGCAACGAATGCTTTCGGATTGAATGTTGACTTTGCTCAAACATTCCTTGACTATGCCGGCATTCAAGCTCCTGAAGATATGCAAGGAACAAGCTTACGACCAATTTTAAAAGTGGAAACACCTGATAATTGGCAGGATTCCATGTACTATCGCTATTGGGAGCATATGAGCGAGCACAATGTCGCTGCACATTATGGAGTACGGACACATCAATATAAATTGATTTATTATTATGGGGAAGGATTGGGAGTGCCGGGCGCCCGTGATGTTTCATTTGAACCACAATGGGAATTATTCGATTTAGAAAAGGATCCATATGAAATGAATAATGTATATGGGCATGTCGATTATCAGGATGTAGTTGCAGAATTGAAAAAAGAATTATATAGATTGAAAGAACAAGTAGGAGATCATGATTGATGATTTTTAACTTCATTCAGCAGAAGTCTCCCACTTCTATATGTGGGATGATGAACGCTGATTGACCCAATTCAGTGGGAGGTCTCACACTCCGACTGAATGAAGTTAAAGCCTCCGGCGGATGTCACAGATCTTCAGAGGAAGTTTATCGAGCAAGCTCGATAAAATCTGGACGCCATTCCGCAGAGGCGTAATGGATAAAGAGGCAGCTTCGTTATGGAGTTGCCTTTTTTATACATTAAAAAATCTTCCTCAAATTAAACTGAAGATTTAAAAGATAAACGAGACAAATATTTGTCTCGTTCACTGTAGCGAGTGCTTGAATTTATTAAATATCGAGGAGCATAAATGATGGGTAAATCGCCAAATATATTGTTAATTTTGAATGATGATATGGGTTTTTCAGATATTGGGTGTTATGGGGGAGAAGTAGATACGCCAAACTTAGATGCACTTGCTGAACAAGGGATTCGCTTTACGCAATTTTATAATACTGCAAGATGTAGTCCGTCAAGAGCATCATTACTAACAGGTCTCCATCCACATCAAACAGGAATTGGTATTTTAACGGATGATGACGGTCCCGAAGGATATGCTGGCAATTTAAACAAGCAGTGTGTAACCATTCCTGAAGTTTTAAAAGGATGCAGTTACAGTACATTCATGAGTGGCAAATGGCATGTGGCAAATGACTTTATAAATGTATCGGACACTTGGCCTAGGCAGCGGGGATTTGATCGTTTCTATGGTTCTATCGCGGGTGCTGCTAGTTATTACGACCCTAAAACACTTACTAGAGACAATGAAAATATTGAACATGAAGCGCAAACAAATGAAAACTTTTATTATACAGATGCTATCAGTGACAACGCTGTCCAGTTTATTAGAGAACATGTTAACAATGGCAAGGAGCAACCATTTTTCCAATACGTTGCATATACAGCACCTCATTGGCCCTTACATGCTCCAAAAGAAGAGGTAGATAAATATAAAGGCCGATTTAGTTCTGGGTGGGATGAATTAAGGGAGCAACGTCTAAAACGTATGGTTGAAATGGGCATCATAAAACCACATTGGTACTTGTCTGAACGTGATGCTTCTCAACCATTATGGGGAGACGTAGAAGATAAAGAGTGGCGACAACGGAGTATGGAAGTATATGCGGCACAAATTGATAGAATGGACCAAGGAATCGGAAGAATAATAGACGTATTAAAAGAAACAAATCAATTAGAAAATACAATTATTATATTTCTATCTGACAACGGAGGTTGTGCAGAAGAAATAGGACCTGACTGGGGACCAAACCTTGTAAAAAATAGTGCTCGTGAGAAAACTAGATCTGATGATGAAGTGATTTTTGGAAATCGGCCTGAATATATGCCTGGACCGGAAAATACGTATCAAAGTTATGGAACAGCATGGGCTAACTTATCAAACACACCTTTTAAATTATACAAGCATTGGGTTCATGAGGGAGGAATAGCGACACCACTTATCGTCCATTGGCCCAAGGGGATAGAAACAAAGGGTGCCATTAGACATACACCTGCCCAGCTAACAGATATAATGGCTACAGTTTTAGATGTGACTGGAGCCTCTTATCCAGCATTATACAATGGCAATAATATATTACCTTTAGAAGGCCAAAGTTTAGTCCCTATTTTTGAGGAAGATACAGATGAAGAGAGGCCATTGTATTGGGAACACGAAGGAAATTCAGCTATACGAATTGGAAAATGGAAACTTGTTAAAAAATACCCAGACGATTGGGAGCTCTATGATGTGCAAAACGACAGAACGGAGATTAATAATATTGCACAACAATATTCGGAAAAAGTAGTGGATATGTCTAAACAATATGATGAATGGGCAGAACGCTGTGGAGTGATACCTAGAGAGGAAGTATTAAAACGATAGATGCATAGAAATAACAGATGTGATATGGAACTGTAATTTCAACTGTTGTTGCATGAAAAAAGGAAATAAATAGATTGAAGGAAAAAGTAGCAGATCAGTACTAATGACTTTTTAAGGGACAACTCTACGGTGGGAGTTGTCTCTTTTGATAATGATCGTGTAGTAGATCACTAAAAAATTCGATTAGTACTGAATTTTCGATTTGAACTTGCCAGGGGGGGAGTTAGTTCGATGTTAAAGAGAATTCCATTATTTTATAAGTATCTGCTTTCCTATTCTATACTGTTAATCATTCCGCTCATTGTTACATCTTTGTTTTCGTATAAACATTATGTATCTATTTTAAAAGAAGAAATTATGCTTGGTCATGAACAAATGCTAGAACAAATGAGAGATACATTTGATACAAAAATTAGGGAAATGAACACAATTTCTTATGAAATATCTTCTAACCCGGAATTGACTCCCTATTATTTGGAACAAAATATGTATCATGCTTATGCTGCAAAGAGACTATTGAATTTTACTGTTGCAAATAACTTTTTTCAAAATGTTTTTCTATATATTAAAGAGGGAGATTATATTTATTCTGCCGAAAGTACTTATTCAATCCCGTTATTTACGGATAAAATTTATCAATATAGAAATTGGAGTCCTTCACAATTCCGTAATGATCTTAACCGTTTAGAGACTCCTGTATTTCGTCCTGCCGAAGAGGTTGATTCATCCTTATTAAAGAGTAACCGTGCAATAACATATATAGTGCCACTTCCGCCAAGTGGAGTTGAACCATATGGAGCAGCAATCTTTATTATTGATGAAGATACGGTGAAAGGATTACAAAGGGGAGGCATTGAAGAAAGAGTAGGAAATACATTAATTTTAAATGAAAAAGGAGAAGTAATTACTTCGTTATATGATACTGATTATCTTCAGGATCAGTCATTTTTACAGTCTATTAAAGCATTATCACCAGGTTCTAAGTCGATTAAAATAAAAAAGGAACAATACATCCTTTCAACCGCTAAATCTAAATATACTGGTTGGACTTATTTAACTATGATGCCACAGGAACATTTATTGAAAAAAGTTGGCCAAGTACAATATCGTGCAATGATTGTTCTAATTGCCAATTTATTTATGGGAAGTATCGTTATATATTTTTTAATGAGAATCAATTACAGTCCATTACAAAAAATATTTTCATATACAACGCTTCAACTAGGTAAATCTGTTCAAAATTCCAATGATGTATTGAATATGCTTTCTAATATGAGTAAAAAAAGTAAAGACATAGAAAATAAATGGAAAGATAATCAGTATGCTATTAGAAAGTATTTGTTAATTGAATTATTGCACGGACAAATAACGGACATGAAAGAATTTTATGATCGAGGGGAAGAAGTTGGATTAAACTTTAGAAAAAAGCGAATGTTTGTCCTTCGTTGTGAGATTAAAGATGAAGATATTGACAATAAAGCAATAATATCGGAAAGAATTAATAACGAAATCTACACAAGATATGAAGGTTATGAAGTGAAATGGGCTAATCAAAATGTGATTACCTATATATGTACCCTTGGAAAAGAAGATCAACAACTGAAAGAATTTATTCTCTTTCTTCATAAAATCCTTAAGGAACAATGTCAGGGAAGTATCACGATTGGTGTTGGTTGCATCTATGAAGATATGAATAAGATCGGAAAATCTTATATGGAAGCGTCAACGGCACTTGACTATAAACTAATTAAAGGTCAGAATCAGGTGATATTCTTTGATGAAATTAATTCTGAAAATCAGCTAGATTATTGGTATCCTAAACAAGAAATTGAAACGCTTCAATTATTAGTGAATGAAAGGGATACCGCTAAAATTATTGAGATGATAAAGAATATTCATCGGGATGTAGAAAAGAACAAACCACCATTGCATATGGTACGTTGTATCTGCTATGACATCATTAATTGTATTATTAAAAATTCCTATAACAAAGAAAATAGCTATCTTGAAGATATAACGTATCTTGATATTGAAAAGCTATCCAATTTTGAAACATTGCAGGATTTTGAACAATTAGCTAATGAAATTTGTATGCGGTTACAAGAGGTGGTTCAAGAACAAAATGTAGAATCTGATTTACGGGAACGGGCCATCGCATTCATACGTGAAAATTATCGGGATAATCAATTTTCAGTTCAGAAAATGGCAGATTCTTTATCTGTAGCACAAACATATTTAAAACGATACTTTAAACAACAGACAGGTCAGACTATCACTGATTATTTGAGCTTTTACCGGATAGAACATGCTAAGCAATTGCTGAAGAATAGTAATATCTCTCTGAAAGAATTAGTTAAGGAAATCGGCTATCATGATGTCTCCAGTTTTATCCGTAAATTTAAAAATGAAATGAAGATTACACCGGGAGAATACCGAAAGATTAATATAGACCGAAAAAAGGTTAATTAGTATATTAGTTTAATGATTTCCTAATGCAAGGCATTTCCAAAGTCGTGGAGGTGATGCTTTGCTTTTTGTGATTTTTGTAATATCCGGATTTTAGGAATGTTGGAGTATGCTAATTGTATCCTTTATGCTTTCGTTATAGTGAAGAAACTGCACTATTACTGGCTTTTGAGAAGTATGGATTTTTCGCATAGTTGCTGCACATATAGCATATTTACTGAAAGTACCCCCAATGGCTATAGTAAATGTATTCAAACTGATAAGGAGGTGAGCAATTGGCGATAGAAAAAGCGAATAAAATGACAACGCTTCCAAATTTGAAGCAAACTACAAAAATGAATAGCTCTCTGACAATGTGGAAAAAGATCCGAAAAAACTATGAGCTATACATATTTTTGCTTCCAACCTTGTTATATTTTATTCTTTTCCATTATGTGCCTATGTATGGAATGCAAATTGCATTTAAAAATTATATTGCAATAAAAGGCATTCATGGGAGCCCATGGGTTGCCTTCGAACATTTTGAACGTTTTTTTTCATCATATCAATTTCTTACGGTCCTTAAAAATACATTATTTATTAGTTTGTACCAGTTGTTGCTAGCGTTTCCGATTCCAATCATTTTGGCGCTTTTATTAAATCAAATTGGTAGCATGCGTTTTCGAAGATTGGTACAAACCATCACTTATGCCCCTCATTTTATTTCTGTTGTGATTATCGTTGGTATGATGTACTTATTTTTATCACCGGTCAATGGTTTATTTAATAACTTTTTGACTTTATTAGGAATGGAACCCATCTACTTCATGGGAGAAGCAAGTTGGTTTAAGTCTATTTTTGTATTTTCGGGGATTTGGCAAAACGCTGGCTGGTCGATGATTATTTATTTGGCAGCCTTGGCATCTGTCAGTGTAGAACTTCATGAAGCTGCGATCATGGATGGGGCAACAAAATTTCAGCGAATTTTGCATATAGATTTTCCTTCAATCATGCCTACCATCATGATCCTACTAATCTTAGATGTCGGGAACTTTATGGCTGTGGGGTTTGAAAAAGTCTATTTGATGCAAAATGCATTAAATATTGATTCATCGGAGGTTATCCAAACATATGTGTACAAAACGGGTCTTCTAAGTGCCCAATTTAGTTATGCAACTGCAGTGGGGCTGTTTAATGCACTAATTAACTTTGCGCTTTTAATCGCAATGAATCAATTTGCCAAGAAAATGAAACAAACAAGCTTATTTTAAAGAGGGTGAGCACTTGAATGTAATTAATAAAAACAAAGCGGATCGAATATTTGATACTTTTAATTATACCTTTATGACGATCTTGATCTTGATAGTTCTCTACCCACTTTATTTAATCGTTATTTCATCTGTCAGTAATCCTTATGCAGTAAATAGCGGCACGGTTTGGCTTATTCCCGAAGGCTTTACAATGGAAGGATATAAAAAATTATTTGAATTTGGAAAGGTTTGGCTAGGGTATCGGAATTCTTTATTCTATGCTGCGCTTGGTACAGTCCTTAATCTAAGTTTAACCCTTACAGCGGGTTATGCACTTTCTAGACATGATCTGGTCGGACGAAATTTCTTTATGTTTGTTATTGCATTTACAATGTTTTTTGGCGGTGGAATTATACCAACATATTTACTGGTTAAGGAATTGGGAATGGTTAATACAATTTGGTCACAAGTAATTCCAAATGCGGTTTCCGCGTTTAACATTATTATTGCCAGAACATTTTTTCAAACGACTATTCCGAAAGGCCTGCTAGAAGCAGCCCAGGTGGATGGATGTTCAACTACGAAGTTTTTCTTTAAAATCGTTCTTCCTTTATCGGTGCCTATTATCGCAGTCATTGCATTATTTAGTGCTGTCGCTCATTGGAATTCCTATTTCCAGGCGCTTATTTATTTGAGGAATGAAAGTTTATATCCATTACAAATTATTTTGAGGGAAATATTGATAGTGAATGAATCGCAAGGAGATACAATGGTTATTTCTCCTGATTCTGAACTACAGGATGTCTCAGAGATTATGAAATACGGTGCGATTATTATTACTAGTTTACCAGTATTAATCTTATATCCTTTCGTACAAAAATACTTTGTGAAAGGAGTTATGATTGGTTCGATCAAAGAGTAAAAAAGGGGGTCAGGAAATGAAAAAGATATCTTTGATTTTTGCAATGATTGTTATTTTAATGATAGCGGGTTGTAAGAATAATGAAGTTGGTAATGATGCTGATGCAACTACAGACAATTTTAACAAAACAGGTTTGCCTATAGTGAATGATAAAATCACGTTAAACTTTGTCACGTCAAAACCACCGCAACAGCAGAAATCAACAGAAGATTTACAAGTTGTGAAAAACTTGGAGAAAAAAACGAATATCCATATTAATTGGGATGCTTCTTCACAAGGATACGCCGAAAAGAAAAATTTAATGTTTGCCAGCGGTGATTTGCCAGATGCATTTTTCGGGAGCGGCAGTTTAAGTTCCTCAGATTTGATTGAATACGGAAACCAGGGAATGTTAATCCCGCTTCAAGACTTGATTAATAAATATGCACCAAATATCAAAAACATCTTGGATAGTAATCCTGACATAAAAAAGAAAATTACCGCACCAGATGGGAATATTTATTCCATTCCAATGGTGCATGCTGAACCTGGTAATGCACTGCCTGAAGTCATATTCATTAATAAGGTTTGGTTGGATGAGCTTGGACTTGAAGTTCCTAAAACAACGGATGAATTTGAAAAAGTTTTGCAAGCATTTAAAGAAAAGGATCCGAATGGTAATGGTAAAAGTGATGAAATTCCATTCAGTTTCCTTTATGGTAATAGCCTCAATGGCATTTTTTCCTTCTATGGAGCTTTTGGGGTGTTAGATCAGCCAAATCACATTAGTGTTGAAGATGAAGAAGTTTCATTTACAGCTATCACCCCTGAGTTTAAAGAAGCAACTGCCTACTTTAATCGCCTAAATAGCCAAGGATTAATTGATCCAGAGGCATTCACTCATGATAGAACAGTATATTTTGCAAAAGGCCGAGGGGCAGATACCCCTTTATATGGGGCTTTCTCAGGATTTATTGCAAGTAATGTTATTGGACCGGAATTTGCTGATCAATACATTCCGATCCCACCATTAGAAGGACCTGATGGTGTTAAGCAATGGAGAGAAGATGAAGAAATAGCGATGGCAAAGGGAAGTTTCTCGATTACTTCGGCAAATGAGAATCCTACAATTACGATGCGGTGGATTGATGAATTATATACTGAAGAAAATTCAATTCAATGGACATTTGGGCCTATTGGCACGAATATGAATAAAAATGATGATGGAACTTATGACTATATTGAACCGACAGATGGATTATCTTTTGATGAATTCAGATGTACTGAATCGCCGTGCTACTCCTCGGCCAGATCTCTTTTACCAGAAACGATGCAGAAAATACATCCGAATGAAAAGGATTCTACTAGATTGGAATATTTTAAAATTTACGAACCCTACATGAAAAAAACTGTTTTTCCTGATGTATTCTTCACATTGGAAGATACTCAGAAATTAAACACATTGACAACGGATATCATAGAATTTGTTGATAAAAAACAGGCCCAATGGATCATCAATGGAAATATTGATGCAGAGTGGGATGAATACTTGAAAAAATTAGATGATATGAAATTGGATGAATTCGTTGAGATATATCAAAGAAATTACGATGAATTCATGTCGGAATAAATAAAATTATATGGGGAGTGGGATGAAAAGTTGTTTCTAATTAGATAAACGCGTGAAATTTTGGTAGGGATACAACAAGATTCTTTTATAATTAGTGGGCGATACTCACAAGGTTCGATCTACTGCCTATCTAGTAGATAAATGACGCTTATATGGCGAATTAGAATAATGAATAAGAAATGACTAAAATGCTCCTGACATCAAAGAGATGCCGGGAGCATTTTAAATGTTTAGATTGGCCAAGTTAGATTTGTCTTGGTTGGAGTGCTGGTGGCACCATCAAAACCAACCGCTACGAGTTCAAGTGTAGAGGTAGTCTCGTTATTCAGACGGTGGAGTGATTTTATATAATATACCTCATCGTATATTCGTCCAAGCATTTCTTTTTCTCTGTTAGATTTGATTTGATACATATCATAATACCAAACGTCATCTTTGTTAAAATCCCATGAAAGAAATAACTCAGCTGTATCTGATTCAAAATATTCCTTATCAATTGTAAATCCTGTCGGTACAGGCGGTATTTTTTCCAATTCATTCGTTAATGCTAGTTCCCCGATATAGACTTCATACTCTGATTCAGTAGCAGACGAAAATCTTAATCCAATTGTCGCAATTGTTCTGTTTGCGTATGCTTCGAGGGCGAAGGTTTGCGTGTTCCAGTTGTTGTCCACACTATTCTCCATATCTAACCAAACAAATTGATCTGGGGCATCTTCGAAAATGAGACCTAATTCCATATTGTTCGGAGCATTTGCATAAGCTATTTTATAAGTGAGTGACAATCTTACGTCATTGGTAATTGGAAGCTTTGTTTTAAACAATCTCAACTCAGTCTTTACTGCCGGTTCAAGCTTTCCCGAAACTTTAAGTGATGATCCACCATCATATGCGGTGCTGTAATCATAACTTGGCTTGAGAGGACGTTCAGAAACTGATTTTGTCTCACTTACGGGATTGTTCATTGCATCGAACCGTTGTGTCCACCATTGCCAACTTGGTAAAATATCTTGAATGCTCGCATTATTCCATTCTTTATTACTTACCATTTCTCCATTTAAGAAGAAAGCTTTACCATGTCCTGTATTAAAGCGGGTGACAAATGGGTATGAGCCGATGACTGATCTTTCAGGGATATAGTGTGCGACACCATCCCATTTTTTATAATTTTCACGATCAACTTCATGGAAAGGATCTTTATATGGTTTGTACAATGTGCGTCCAACTCGGTCAGTCGGATCTTCTATAGGACCAGACCAGTAACGTCTTTCCCTTTTATATACTTCCTCTTGATCATCAGGGTCAAATTTGTTCTCGTACCTGTTCCATACGAAATCAGTTCCAAATAAGCCCCATCCAGCTCGCGGAGACTTGTTTTCTGGGAAGATCAACCGAGTGTCATAGGGTGGATTATACCCATATTTATCGTTCTCAGTACCTGGGAATAGTGATTTGTACGGATCCAAACCGATTTCTTTAGCAAATTGATGCGAATGAACCATTCTGTCCTCGTTAAAAGCATAATTAATAAACATGCTGTCAATAATCGGTTCCTTGTTATCATCTATGAGCCAAGGAGCATTTTTGTCATTAAATTGATTTTGATATCGTAATTCCCCGTTAAGAATTAAAGTATCATACCATTGTAAATGAAAATATGCGGGTGCCTTTTTACTGAAGTATTTCATCATTTCTAATAGCTTTTGAGAATCTTCTGCTGAAATAGTAGCTTCCTGGTTAATAAAGTAACCATCAAATCCAAAATATAATGCCATCTCAATCATTTTGTCGGCTACAGGGAATGAGCCATCTAATTTCTGCACCAGCAAATCAGCGAAAGTTTCTTCTTCTCTTGGCCAGAACCAACACCCTAGACTTAGCACTCCATTTCGATGGGCCGCATCGGTGTAGGCAGGGTTTGGCAAATTAATGACGCCATATATAGGCTCGTCTGTTCGAGATCCTTCAAGGGGTAAACCATGCCAAGATCCATATAGATCGGTGTACTGCCAAAACTTAAGTAGGTTGCAACAAAAAGTATCGTTATATTTGAAAACGGTGTCCTTCTTATCATAATCGGCAGATAGATTCATCACCTGTGGCCCAGCGTTTAAATTCGGGTTTGCTTGAGTTGCTGAAAACGGTGGAATTCGCTCTGCTAATGGAACTCTGGACCGGAAGTATTTCGCATACTTATCAGTTTCCGGACTCCAGTTCTTCATATCATTTGCATTATATCCATGCATAAACGGTTGATGTGCTTTATCCTGTTTAGTCATTACTCTACTCCTATCTAACTATAAAACAATCGTTATTATTAATTTACACAAATTTGTGTGAAAATGGTGTGAAATTACATCTAGTCAAGTAAGATGCGGCTTTATCGCAGATTAACGGGCAGTAAAACCCCGCTTCAAGGATTCAAAAACAATGAAGAGTAAGTGGGGGATGATAGAAAACCCCCACTGATTGAATTTCACTTTATCTTATTGGGTTAGTCGGAGACTAGGGAGTGAATCGGTTAATTTATCATAAAAGTATCTTTCGCTTCTCATGTGAATTTGATATGAAGATTAACTTAAATAAGTGCATATTACTGTTTTTTATATTTCGATACGCTATTCTTTGTATGAAAACTATTATTTAAAAAATTTTGATAATGGAATGGTGGGGTATATGGAAAAGGACAAAAAAAATCAAAATAAGGAATTGGCGCAACGATATTGGGAATTTGTAAAGCCGTATAAATTTGTCATTTTACTTATTATTGTATTGGGAATCATGAGTTTTGTTGTTCCACTAGCAATCCCATGGATGACCAAGATCTTGATTGACGATGTCTTACCAGGAAAAGAGGGATTTTGGAGCTTACGTAAAGTGGTTGCTGTTATGGGGGGCGTATTTGTTTTTGGTGTGATCATCAATTTTATTCGCGATTATATTACTGCTCGTTTAGGTAATAAAATGGCACTTGATCTTAAACAGCAATTGTATGAACATTTGCAAAAATTGTCACCGCAGTATTATGATAATCGCCAAATTGGAACAATTGTCTCTCGAGTTCAAAATGATGTAAATGGGGCACAAAACTTGGTAAGAAGTGGTGTGATCAATCTCATTATTGACATGTTCATGATCATTTTTGCTAGTATTATGTTGTTTAGCTTGAATTGGAAACTTGCTCTATTATCACTTTGGATTTTACCGTTATATTATTTGACATTTGCTAACTTAAACGTGCGTATTCGGTTTGCCTGGCGTTCTGTCCACAGACAGATGGCTCGGATATCAGGCGTACTGTTCGAGCGAATTTCTGGTATGAAAATTGTCCAATCATTCAATCGTGAACCAGAAGAAATGTCACGTTTTCAAAAACAAATAAAGCATCATTATGACTATGCGATGTCCGCTCATATTTTATCAAATACATTGGGGAGCATTACACAGACATTTAATCACACTGGTAATCTAATAAGCTGGTTTGTCGGAGGAATGTTCGTTATCAATGGTAACTTCACGATCGGTGCCCTTATTGCATTTCAGCAATATTTGATGCAACTTTATGGCCCAATTCAACAATTTGCTAATGTGAATGTCACGATTCAAAACTCAATGGCTAATATTGAGCGAATCTTCGAAGTATTCGATATTGAACCGGAGATTAAAAGCAAAAAGGATGCCATTTCTCCTAAACAATCTAAAGGGGAAATTGAGTTCGAATCTGTGTCATTTACTTATGTGATCGAACGGGAGGAGCTCCCGATAAGCCGAGACAAAGATGGAGATCCAGATGTAATTGAAAAATTCAAGCCTGAGAAAAGATTTTATTGGATTCCACCGCGGACAAAACCACCACTTCCACCTGTTAAAGTTGAGGAAACGGCGGCATTGCATGATATCTCCTTTCACGCTAAGGCAGGAGATATAATTGCACTTGTAGGTCCAAGTGGTTCGGGAAAATCAACAATGATTAATTTGATTCCACGCTTTTATGATCCAGATGAAGGTCGTGTTCTCTTAGATAACGTCGATCTCAAAGAGTATGATGTAGCAACATTACGAAAGCAAATTGCACTCGTTTTGCAAGATAATATTCTGTTCTCAGGTACAGTATTTGATAATATCGCATACGCACAGCCGGATGCAACACATGAACAAGTAATAGCTGCTGCCAAAGCAGCCTATGCCCACGACTTTGTTACGGGGTGGCCGAAAGGATATGAGACCCTGCTTGGCGAGCGCGGCGTACGACTCTCAGGTGGACAAAAACAGCGTATTTCTATTGCTAGGGCATTATTAAAAGACCCGCGAATTCTCATCCTGGACGAGGCGACGTCTGCTTTGGATGCAGACTCAGAAGATTATGTAACTGCCGCTTTGGATGAGCTTATGAAAAACCGTACAACATTTATTATCGCCCATCGGTTAGCAACAGTTGTCCGCGCTGATCAAATATTGGTAATGGACAATGGGCGAATTGTTGAACACGGTTCACATGACGAACTATTAACACAAAACGGGTTATACCGAAATCTCTACGAAAAACAATTTAAAGCAATGCGACCAGAAGAATTGTTAAAACTGCAGTCCTTTTCTTAAAAACAAAAGCGTAAGCGAAAATGAGGAATTTAGGTCGTAATTATACGAATGAAATGCATGTGTTGATTTCGTGACATTTTTTGCGCGAAAGAATAGCTAAATAGTGAGACAAGATATACAAATAAAAAAGCGACGTTCTCTATGAAACCTCTGACGGACACAATATTAAAGGTAGCATAGGGGGGAGATCGTGTGAAAAAAGTGTTTAGTGTGATCTTTTTAGCACTGATGGTGGCTGGTTGGTCGCAAGAGTCCACACCAAAGCCAGTGGAAAAAGAGAAGGTAGATAAAGTGGAAAAACAAAAAGACAACGGTACAAAGATTTTGAGTCAAGTCTGAGTTCCGACTTCGATAGAAGAATTACCAAGCCTTGTTGGTGTTGTTCAAGTAGTATTTACAATTGTAGCTGTATTTTTAATTAATAGAGCAGGACGAAAAAAGTTAATCGCAATTGGTTCTAGTTTAATGGCCCTATTTATGCTATTAATTGGTGGAGTTTTCTTCTTTGACATTACAAGTGGGCCTTTGCTAATCGTGTTAATCATGGGTTTCACTGCTGCATTCTGTGTATCCATGGGGCCAATTCCTTGGATTATGATTCCGGAAATTTTTCCGAATCATTAGAGCGCGAGCGGTCGGATTCACAACGATGTTTTTATGGGGGGCTAACTGGGCAATAGGACAGTTCACTCCTATGTTATTACATGGTCTCGGAGGCGCTTATACGTTCTGGTTATTTGCTGGAATCATTGTTGTCTGCTTTATATTCGTCATGAAGATTGTACCTGAAACAAAAAATAAATCACTTGAAGAAATTGAACAGTTTTGGAAGAAAGACGAGCAAACATTACAAAACGGTGCCTAAATGGTACCGTTTTTTTTGTTGCTGGAGGGTATTAAAAAATTGAGCCGTTAGCGTCGTAAATGTTGATTATGATTACTCAACTAAGCCTAGAGGCCAGCATGGCTACAGTTCTCTCTTATGTGGGAAGGAAGGGGACCATGGGACGCTAAAATTTAGAAATGTAACTAAGCCTTTTTACAAGGGTGGCGCTAAAGCACCATCCGATTCTATTTAATAATCAACGGATGTAAGTAACTTTTCTAATGCAGAGTAGGCATCTGGTGTAATCTCAGATGATTTGGCCTTCTTTAAGTGTTTTAATGCATCTTGAAGATGTTTTTCCGCTTGTTTAGAGTTGCCTATCTCACGATGGTGAATAGCTTGATTGATAGAATTGATTAGTCTTTTGCTTAAAGGATGTTTGATGTTTCCATCTTCCGTTTGCTGTTGGGTTACGTCAAGTATAGTTTCAAGTGTTATGTTTTCAGCTACTTCAATTTTTGTCACATATGGCCCTGCAGTATAGTAAATATTTCCATTATCACCAAGAGTCATGAGCTGAGTTGAAGCCAATGTCTCAAATTCAAATGATTCAGGGTTAATGACGGTTAGTTTTCCTGCCAAAGTTGTATACATTAGACCATCTTCACTCCAGCGAATATGAACAGGACGCCACGTACCATAGTTTTTTACATCTGGATAGATGTTCGCGCTTTTTATGATTTCTAATGTTTCTGGATCCATTGCAAAGATTGTTCCATCAGCTGCAGACCAGAGTAGCCCATCGGGACCAAGGCTCATTCCGCTGATCATTTTTGGCTGGACAGTTACACCTGGGATTTTCGGAACAAATTCATCTGCTTTTTTCCCATTAGCCAGATCCAAAACAAATATTTTTGCTTCCGATTCTGTTGGGGCAATACCTAATCCGCCGGCAACAGTTGTCGATCCATAAAGTTTACCATCTTTCGCTGCAAGCCCCGCTATCGATTGGTTGTGGATGATATTCTCGTAAATTACTGTTTCATCTACTGAAGCAGGATCAAGCACTGTTAAAGAGCCACCCAGTTTACCATAGTCAGGGATAGTACCGATAAATAGTTTCTCATTTACTGGGGTGATAACAAATGGCCGATCTTGATTTGGTATATCAAAAATTTGTTTTGGATTATTTTTGTCTACAAGCGGTTTCGCCACATCAAATTCAAAGATGGTAGCACCGGGATAAACTCCAAAATACATTTTATCCCCTAATGTGGCCATACCTTCTGCTTGTCCTAATGCAAATGACTCAGACTCACCTGTGTTAGGGTCGTAAACCGCTGCCTTTCCGCCAGGGTACCCACTTACATAAAGCTTGCCACCCGGACCTTTTTCCAGCGTTTGAATTGGAATTGGGTTTCCAACTACGGGATATTGAGTAGTTTTCACTTTTTTTGTATCCAGATTCATAAAGGTAACGCCACCACCAAATTGTACCGTGACCAAAGATAATCCTGGCAGTTCTGGGTCATTCGGCACTTCGATCCATGATGTATTGCGTAGGAAAGTACCGAACACGACACCTGTATCAGTAGCTTCCAAGGTTTCCAGATCGATTTCTTGCAGGCGATTATTTTGTAAAAAATATGCGTTATCGCTGTTAGGCTTACCTTGCACCAATCTCAAGCCTTTATTATTTAAATAGTATTTATCATTCCATTTACCTGTTTCTGTATCGTAAAATAACAGTGCGTTATTGCCGCCACCAATTCCAGCGACGATATACTTTCCAGTCGTATCGAGTTGCCAAACATTACCGCTTCCTTGGATGGCGTCAATTGGTAATTCAATTTTCTCTGACTCACCAGTTTCAACATTCAATTTTACTAAATACCCATCAACGCCAATACCCAAATACAAAAATCCATTATGGTAAGCTGTAGAACGGGAGTAGCTTTGATCAGGTGCAACACTACCATAATCTTTCATTTCTCCACTGTTAGGGTCGTAACGTCCAGCCTTAGCATGTGGATATGATCCGAAATAAACTCTTCCTTCTTCATCATATGATAATCCATATACGACACTTTCGCCAATTCCACCGAGGTTTTTTACCTGTTTCGTTTTAGGTGAGTATTCGTACAATGTTCCGTTTCCACCAATATAGACAGAGCCATCTGGAGTTGTAATATGTGTCCAAGAGCTTTCCGATCCATCCAGTGGAAAAGTTTTTAGTACTTCATGGCTGACAAGGTCAATTACTTGGAAAATAGCAGGATTCCCAGTTACCGTCGTATACATCACATCTCTGCCATCTTCTTTTCCATAGGTAAAATCATAAATAGCCACACTCTCGATTGGCGAGCCTAGATTAATAGGCTTACTAAATCTTTTATCGACTTTTGCGGATGCTGTCTCTGTATGAAGTAAAAAAGTGCTAACTACCAAAAGACAGGCAATAATTGCGGCATTCAACATGTTAAAACTAAATTTCATTTAATGATTTCCCTCCCATCGTGAATGTAATCGCTATCATGTTTTGGTTTAAAACTGAATAATGTTACACAATTAAAAGTCATCTATCGACTTGTGCATAAGTATAGTTAATTTGCACTTTTCTGTCAATGGTTCATATCTGGTTCCTTGGTTGTGTTTATTTGCTATTTATATGGGATATTTATGTTTTCACTTGATATTATTCACGCAAAATAAATAATTGGTAATCCAGATGTATTCTAGTTTATTGGGCATGACACAAAAATCTATCAAAAAACAGACCGTTCATTGTTCGGCCTGCTCTCTTTTTAAATTTGTTTCCATGTTGCTTTTTTTAAGTATTGTACGAGATTAAAATCTGCATAGGATTCAATTAATTTGGATTTTTTATGGAATGATAGGGATTTAGTAATATCATTCGGGATAATCAGGCAATTGATTCCAGCCCGAATTGCGGCTAATGATCCATTAGCGGAATCCTCTACTGCAATTGCCTCATCAGGTTCGACGCCAAGTGCATCCAATGTTTTTATGTAGAGTGCAGGATTTGGTTTGACTTCATCGACATCTTCGGCGGTGAAAATGATCGGGAAATATTCTGTGAGGCTATGCTGATCAAGGAATCCGACAACCCAATCGCGTGTGGAACTACTAGCTAAAGCAAGTTGGATATCACTGTTATGGAGACATTGCAGTATATCCAAAAATCCTGCTCTAGGAAGAAGGTCATTTTTTATTTTTAAAAATTCAGCTTTTACCTTTTCCTTGAAAAGATTCCGGTCAAGTGGGTGAGTGACTGATTGATCGATAAAGTCAAATAAGTCTCCGTCCGTAGTGCCAACAATTTTTACAAATTCATTGAGAGGAAGCTCAAAGTGGTGGTCTCTCATTAAAACTGTTCGATAGATATCAAACCATGCGGATTCTGTATCAATAATCGTACCATCGAAATCAAAAATAACTGCTTTAATCAAAATATTACTCCTTTTTTACATATGATGACTTTAGTCTACCATATTTGTTCTTAGATATCTGTTGGAAGAGAAGTAGTATTTTAGTTTTAAAGTAATCCTGTATGAAGTTTTTTTAGTCACTTATCGATTAAAATGATAGACTCTTAAGTAAATACGATTATTGAGAACGGTTTATTAGGTGAAATGGAGTGTGAGCAAAATGCAAAAATGGTTAGATTGGTCGAAGAGAATTCAGTCTATTGCCCAGGCGGGAATTGCGTTTTCAAAAGATGTATATGATATTGAACGCTTTGAAGAATTAAGAGAAATTAGCTTGGAAATTATGATGGAGCATACAGATGTTGAAATGAACAAGCTTACTGAGTTATTTGCTAATGAAACAGGCTATCAAACGCCTAAAGTCGATGTCCGAGGGGTTGTTTTTCAAGATGAAAAAATTCTTATGGTTCGTGAAAATTATGATCAACATTGGGCATTACCTGGTGGATTTTGTGATATTGGTTTATCACCATCTGAAAATGTGGTCAAAGAAATTAAAGAAGAATCAGGTTATGATGTTGTCCCAACAAGGATTATCGCACTTTTAGATTCATACAAACATCCACATCCACCTCAAGCATATCACTATTATAAAATATTCATTTTATGTGAGAAAATTGGTGGTGCGGCAAATATTGGTGTAGAAACAAATGATATTGACTTTTTCGCGGAAGATCAGTTACCACCACTCTCCGAAAATCGAAATACGGAATCGCAAATTAAACTGCTATTCCCATTTTTAAAAGACCCTCATAAAGAAACGATTTTGGATTAATAAAATCCATGATAGATGAAGTGGTGATGGGAATGATTGAAAGGTAATTATTGTACTAATGATGAAGTAATACGATCATGTATGTGAATGAAACTAGAGAATAGGTGTTGATAAAGTCCATGACCATTTCGGTGAAAGAGTTGTTTAATCAAGGGAAGATCGGTGCCCCAGAAAAATGTGAAGATTTGTATGTGGTAAATGAAAACTTTGTAGCTGTTATTGATGGGGCAACGAATATTACTGGGAGTTTACTTCGTGGGAAAGCACCTGGAAGAATTGCTGCTGAGGTTATCCAACACACAATCATCTCGGCTGAAGCTGATATTAAACTTGAAGATTTAATTGCGTTAATTAATTCGAAACTTAGGTTGCTTTATGAGGAATATGATATTTTGGATGAAATCGTAGAACAAGCTTGGATGGCACCGACTGCTTGCTTGATTTGCTATAGTCATTACTATCAGGAAATCTGGCAAATAGGTGATTGCCAATGTATGATTGATGGACAACTCTACACTAATGAAAAGAAAATTGATGATATAACTGCAAATGCGAGAGCGCTTTTTTTAGAAGCAGAACTTAAAAAAGGGAAGATGATCGAAGACCTGCTAGAGCATGATACAGGGTGGGAATATATTAAGACCTTAATCCAACTGCAGTATTATTTGCAAAATGACAAAGACAATCAGTTTGGCTATGAGGTAATCAATGGTTTTGACGTAGACTTTTCAAGGGTGAAAAAGATCCAAGTTCCTGAAAATGCTAAGACAATCATCCTTGCATCAGACGGCTATCCAGAGTTAAAAACAACATTGACCGAAACGGAGACTAAATTGCAACATCTACTTCAAACTGATCCACTCTGCTTCCGCCAATTTAAATCATCTAAAGGGCTACAAAAAGGGAACCTGTCCTTTGATGATCGAACGTATATTAAATTTCAAGTGAATTTGTCCAGCTAGAAAGTGAGTAGTCCAAATCAGTGCGAATTACTTGTAAAAAAGTGAGCGGCTCGTGAGTGGCCAGTAAAAATGGTGAGCGGCTCATAAATAACGTGAGTGGCCAATAAAAATGGCGGCTGGCTTATAAATAACGTGAGTGGCCAGTAAAAATGGTGAGCGGCTTATAAAGTAACGTGAGTGGCCAGTAAAAAAGGCGAGTGGCTCGTAAATAACGTGAGTGGCCAGTAAAGAATGGTGAGCGGCTTATAAATAACGTGAGTGGCCAGTAAAAAAGGTGAGCGGCTCGTAAGGTAACGTGAGTGGCCAGTAAAAAAGGTGAGCGGCTTATAAAGTAATGTGAGTGGCCAGTAAAAATGTCGAGCGGCTTATAAAGGATCGCGAGGAGTCAATAAAAAAAATGAGCGGTGAAAAAACACTAACAAATATGCAATGAATTCGCCATTTACATCAAAATTCTTAGTTTATCGAAAAAAATGCAGTTTTTTCTTGTGTGGCTGATGTATTGAATTGGGCGGGAGTATAGTTAATAGAATAGGTCGTTAATAATCTAAAAAAATGCGTGCGGTGCTGATTAAGCGCCACACGCATTTTATTATTGTATCGTATCCAACAGTCGATATGCTTCTTCAGTCGTAGTTACTGCCAAAAGGTCGTTTCTAAATGTATCATCCATCAATTTCCGAGAGAGCATTTGTAAGATTTTTAAATGTTCGTCACCGGCATTTTGCTCTGGGACAGCGATCATGAAGATGATTTTGGCATCTGTGCCGTCGAAGCTACTCCAATCAACACCATCACGTTGGAGTCCGAAAACGACTGCAGGTTGCTTCACGGCATTCGATTTACCATGTGGAATGGCGATGTTAGTACCGATTCCTGTTGTGCTTTGCGCTTCACGATTTAAGATTGCTTCTTTGAATGCTATTTTTGAGTCAATTACATTTTCGGCATACAATTTGTCGATCATTTCATCGATTACATCATCGCGAGTAGTACCATGCAAGTTAACGTCGATCAATTTTTCATTCGTTATGTCTGTTAATTTACTAATTACTTTCTCAGATGTAGCTTTCTCCTCCACTTCAACTTGCTCAGGAGCCGGTGCATCGCCTGCTACCGCTACGGCTGGTTCAAGATAAACATCCTTCTTTAAGAAATTAACCATAAATGCTGTCACGAATACACCAACAATTGCTGCAATAAAGAACATAAGTACATTATCAACAGCGCCAAGGGCTGCAACAATTGGACCTCCATGTGCCACTCTATCGCCGACGTTTCCAATCATTGCAATAACGGATCCAACGATCGAACCGACCATAATACTTGGAATGACCCGAAGTGGATCCTGAGCTGCAAACGGAATTGCGCCTTCTGTTATACCGAATAACCCCATTGTAAATGATGCTTTTCCAGCTTCTTGTTCTGTTTCACGATATTTCCTCTTGTTTAAAAATGTTGCGACTCCCATTCCAATTGGAGGAACACAAATGGCAACGGCGATTGGTCCCATTATTCCATAGTTACCTTCGACAATCATTGCTGACCCAAATAAGAATGCAACTTTGTTAAATGGACCGCCCATATCAAATGAAATCATCGCGCCAAGTATAATTGCTAGTAAAATGGAACTTGTTCCTTGCATACCTGCCAGCCAAGTAGTTAAAGCTTCAAATACCCCTGCAACTGGTGCGCCGATGATATAAATAAATGCTAATCCAACAATCAGCGTGGCGAAAATTGGAATAATAATAATTGGCATAATTGGTTGCAGTGCTTTTGGTACTTTGAGTTTTTTTATTCCAAGTGCAACATAACCTGCAAGAAAACCTGCGATAATTCCACCAATGAATCCCGCGCCTGCTTCACTTCCGTAAAAACTACCGTTTGCTGCAATAAATCCGCCGATCATCCCAGGTGCTAACCCAGGTCTATCTGCAATACTAACAGCGATAAAACCGGCCAAAATTGGAATCATAAATGTGAAGGCTGCGCCTCCAAGGCTTTCAATCGTTTTCCAAATAGAATCCTCAGGAATAACAATCCCACCAGGTGTTTTTTCTCCACCTAAAGTTAAGGCGATTGCAATTAATAGACCACCGATTACAATAAATGGAATCATATATGATACACCATTCATTAAATGTCGGTAAATCGGGTTTTGTTTCGAAGCGCGGTCTTTTTTTGTATCAGAAATGGAACGCTGACCAGGTTTATAAATGGGCACATCACCAGTTTTAAATTTGTTTATCAACTCTTGTGGACGGCGAATACCATCTTGAACACCTGTTACGATGATTTTCTTTCCTGCAAAGCGTTCCTTGTCCACTGTTTTATCAGCGGCAATGATAATCCCATCTGCCTCTTCAATATCACGATCCGTCAGTGCATTTTCAACGCCTGTGGATCCTTGTGTCTCAACCTTTATATCGACATCAAGCTCTTTACCAGCTTTTTGTAAATTTTCGGCAGCCATATACGTGTGGGCAATGCCAACTGGGCAAGCGGTTACAGCTAAAATCTTCATATACATACGTCCTCCTTCGTTATAGTATAAATCGACTATATTAATCATATACCCAAAGAAGTACGTATATATTTTTGTTTTTACCGCAAGTTCCGGTAAAAAGCAGTTATTGCTTTAAATATTTGATAAATGCCGCTTTCTCACTTTGTTTCGACAGTTCGTTTACAAGTTTATCTTGTTCGCTTAAGAATGATATTTCGTTAAAAAGTTTTTTAATCACCTGAGGGTCTTCATGAACGACTGCAAGTAAAAATACCAGTGACACTCGTTCCGACCCCCATTCAAGTGGTTCTTTTAAAACAGCGACAGCAATCCCGGACTGAATGATATCTGAAGGACTTCCGTGCGGCATCGCAATTCCTGATCCAATCGAAGTAGCTGACATTCTTTCTCGTAAAAGTGCACTATGGATATATTCCTTTTTGACAAAACCGCGAGCATATAAAGAATTTGCTAGCATCTCAACAACCTCGTAACGATGTTCGAGATCAACTTGCAAAATGATCAAGTCCTCATCAATAAAGCGGAGCAAGGTAGCATATTGTTCTGTTTTAGGACCATCTGTTTCCGTATGTTTTAAAAAGGACTGTAAACGATCTTGATCTGCCAAGTCAAATAGAGGAGATACAACGATATGTGGGATTTTGACGTCAGGAAGTTCGATCGTGGAAATGATGAATTCATGGTCCATATAATCCGGAATTTCAGCTCGACTAATACAGTGTTCAATTTGTAGATCAGGGATATGGCGCTCGATTCGCGATCTAAGTAAATGTGACATACCGATACCGTGATGACAAACGATGATTGCACGCTTTCGTTGCGACGCCATTCGTTTACGTCGCTCAATGGAGGCTTGGAAGTGTAGCACGATATATGCAGCTTCGTCTTCAGGGAGTATAATCGAGCTCGACTTTTGCAAATCATCCAATGCTAACATCACCATGCTAAACAGGTATGGATACATTCTTTTGATTTCCGCTAACAGCGGGTTCGAGATTGGCAACTGATATGTGATTCGGTGTAAAACAGGTTGCAGATGGATAGTCAGCCCTTGAATCAATGTAAGATCACTAGCAAAGTCTATCTTTGTCATATCTGTCATATGAGTTATCAATCCTTGAACTAAGCGATTGAGATGAGGGCTATCAGTTTCGTCAGCTGTCCTTTTTTTTCCACTCATAAAATGCCGTGCTAAATAAATAACTTCACTTTCTGGTACACTCATAGCAAAAATAGGCTCAATTTCCTTTATTAATGCTAGAACCTGCGAAAATGTTTCTTTTTCGTTAATTACCGCTTTTTCTACTGGGATTTGGATGGGTTTCTTCTGCTTTATTCGTTTAATCATGATTAATATGTGAATTACTAAGCGATCAAATGTTTCATCTGTGAAGTAAAAATTGCCTCTTTTCAAAGCTGACTTAACAATGTTTACTTCGGAGTCAGGAAATAATTTGGTAATTGAATCTTTTCCGTGTTCATGAAATGATGCAAGTTGTGGTAGCTGAGCGAAAGCACTTCGCTTTTTTACCTCATCCCCTTCAAGATATACGCCAATTTTTTGTTTGGATACGAGGTTAATATTAAATGTTTCCAGCCATTTGGCGAGTTCATCTAAATCTTTTTTGACTGTAGTCCTATTTGTAAAATGTTGATCGGCAAAATACTGGAGTGTAAGTGGGCGATCAGCTGTAAGAAGTTCATATGCTGTATCAAATAGTCGTTCCTCGCTAGGCTTTTCCTGACTTTTCTCCATGAGAAGAAGCAACTCTTTTCGTTCTTGATCCGATCCTTCCAAATAGATGCCGTAGCCTGGCTTCCGGTGAAGACTTAGGGTTGAATGACCCGCTAAAAAATCGCTAATTATCTTTAAGTCATTGCGAATAGTCTTCTCTGAACAATGTACCCTCTTCGCCAACTGATCGACCAAAAAGTACTCTGCGTCGTTACTTAATAACACCCGCAACAACTCAGCTTGCCGTACATTCATATATAACACCTCCTTATCAGTGCACCATAGAAAATTGTAGGTTTTTGTCGAATTACTCGACTTTATCTTCCATTATACCTCATCTCTGCAAGTCAGTTGTAATTCGCCTTTATAATGTTTAATTTAACGAACAGGAACACTCGTTTGTTTTATTGGGTTTTGATTTGATGAATATAGAATTTCATCCTCGTATATTACTTCATATATCCATAAAGGATGTGTTAAAATTGTCATTAACAATGTTAGCACGTGAAGACTCCACTCAGTATATTTATCATGACCAGTTATTCAAGCAATTAATTCACACATATTTTGCCGAGTTTTTAGAAGTGTTCTTTCCAGAAGTTCATGACCAAGTTGATTTTTCTTTGATTAAGCCATTATCTGAGGAAATGTATACTGATCTTATTGATGGTGAAAGCCGCAAAGCAGATATTGTCATCGAAACAAAGTTAAAAGGGCATGACACGCTAATCATCATTCATGTAGAACCTCAAAGTTATGGTCAAAAGGATTTCAATAAACGTATGTATCATTATTTTAGTCTGCTTTATAATAGGTATCGTAAACCAATATTGCCAATCGCCATTTTTAGTTATGATGAAAATCGGTATGAATGTAATGAATTTACGATCTCATTTCCTTTTTTCCATGTTTTATCTTTCCAGTTTCTTTTGCTTGAGTTAAGAAAAATGAATTGGCGCGATTATATTCATTCAAATAATCCAGTTGCCGCTGTATTAATGAGTAAAATGAGGTATACAGAAAAAGAAAAAGTCCAATTAAAATTGGACTTTTTGCGAATGTTAATCAAAATGGAATTAGATCCGGCAAAAGCGGAACTTATTAATGGCTTCTTTGAGTCTTATTTATCATTAAACGAGAGAGAGGAGCAAGCTCTCATGGAAGAAATGAAACAATTAACTCCGGATGAAGCTGACTTTCTATCGAAACTACCAAATTCTTGGAAAGAAAACGGTTTGAAAGAAGCAAAAAAGAAGGTAGAAGAGAAGGTATTCAAGAAGAGAAGAAAAGTATCGCTATAAAAATGTTAAAAGAAGGATTAACGATCGAGTTTATCGTAAGGATGACGAATCTAGATCAAGATGAAATTGAAAACATAAGAAAAATGCTTTAATATGTTTAGGTTTTGCTAAGAATATTAGTAATTGCACACCGATCACTTCGCCAATTGCAAGTTGCCGGTTGGGATTTATTGCTACATCAATCCTCATCAACACTCCTTAACATACTAAATACATAACCTAACTGGTCGTGAACCCCCCAGCCAATCCCATCTGTATTATCAACAACGTCTTCTAATCTATCTGCAAAAGCAATGATATACTCATCATCTTCATTGCATAAATCTATTACTTTCTCATACATGTTTTCCATACCATAATAAAAATTTTCATCAATATCACCATAAGTATTCGTAAATTCAACGCCCATTTCCACGTAGTGAAGCATTAAATCAATTGATTTTAATTTATTTCCTGTTATTTTTTGAAATCAGTGATTGCCTTCTTGGCAACACCTAAACGTAACTTTCCATGTCCTTTATCAGGAAAAAATTCATGCGTAATTATTTTCTGATTTTGTAAAAGTAATTCTTCAACTGCTTCTTTACCAATGAATGTTACTGCTTAATACGTTTGTACATCTTTACTTTGTTTGAAAAGATCCGCTACGTAATTATGATGGAAAAGAAGAAGTCCAAGTTTATGATTATGTTGATGAATATGTGCCAATATTAAAAAGCATGTTTGACAGGCGGTTAATCGGTTATAAATCAATGGGGTATAAAAGTGAAAAAAAGAAAGGTACTGATTCAACCGATCAAATGAAGTTATTCTAGTGCTATCCTGTATAATTCTATATTTCCCGGGAAATCGACAAGCAAAATACTTTATATTTCTCAGAGAATGAACATTTCCAGAAGTCTTAAGTTGCGTGCTAGGCAAGTTTAAATGAATATTCGACAAACATTTTTTTATTTCAGTGATGCTGTCACTGTCCTAAATTGTGATAGAATAAGCTTACAATTTTAGGGACTAGTGGTGATCATATGCTGAAAAAAATAAGTGTCATACCAATTATTCTAGTATTTGGCATTTTTATATCAATTGGCTTTACCTGTTTTTACTTTATGAATGCGCTTCAATACGATGTTTCGACAGATTTGAATGAAGAGCTAAATGAATCGGACTATCGTTTTGTACTTATCGTACAGGAGATGGATAATCCTTATTTTTCGGACTTAATTGAGGGAGCCGAGTCCGTGGCTAAGCAAAATAATGTCTCTCTTGAGTATATAGGGACACAACAAACGGATATTCATGAACATATTAAGCTGATTGAGAAGGCAATTGCTTCTAAGGTAGATGGAATATTAACACAAGGGCTATCTAACGCAGATTTTGAACCTGTCATTCAAAAAGCATTGGATAAAGGGATTCCCGTTATTACAATCGATACTGATTTAGAAAATAGTAAACGTGTTTCATATGTTGGAACGGATAATTATCAAGCAGGATATACAGCTGGCCTTACGTTAATGAAAGAAACGGTAGAAAAAGCGAATGTTGGGATTATTACGGGTAGCTTTCATTCGAATCAACACCAAATGAGGGTTCGGGGATTTTTGGATGCAGTTGAAGAAGATCCTAAAATTAAAGTCTTAGCGATTGAAAGCTCAAATTTAACTAGTATTCAGGGCATAGAAAAGACCTATCAAATGTTAAGAGATTATCCAATGATCAATGTTTTGTATGGCACAAGTGCACGGGATGGAATTGGAATTGTCGGTGGATTAGATATTGTCAAACCCAAGTCATCGATTCGAGTGTATACATTCGATGACTTAGAAGAGACGGTTGAGTTAATGAAAAAAGATCGTATTCATGCTATTTTTCAACAGCAACCATATGATATGGGTCATCAGAGTATATTACTTTTACTGGATTTAATGAAGGGAAAGAAAATTAAATCTGCATATTATACAGACGTGCACATTTTACGGAAAGAAGATGTAATAGATCAATAGATTAGGCGGATGTTAAAATGTATAAAATAAAAACCAAATTAATGCTGTTTTTTATCTTATTATTCATTGTTTTAAATAGTTTATCGATCTTTTTATTTTATTCTCATAAACAAACGATCAAACAATATGATCACATTCTTAATCGTTTTTTTCTATTAAATAATGTATCAAAATCTACTAACGATGCATATGAATCTATGAACTTATACCTGAATTCCAATAGAAGTAACGATTTAGATGATTATCGTGATCAGCGTTCTAAATTAATTTTATTTAATAAAAAAATGGAAGCTGAAATAAAGAACAATCAAAATAAAGTATCTGTTGATAACTACCAAAATATGGTGAATAGTCTTGTGCAGGAAAGTGATCTCGCGATAGATAACTTTTCAATCGGTGATATTGAGTCGTATTCCATGCAGCAAAGAGAGGCATTAAAATTATTAGGATTTATTCAAGAGGAAACATTATTATTGTTAAATAATGAATTAACGGATTTTCATTCTTTTTATGGAGCAATGAGTAAGCGAAATAGTTTTATGAATTCCATGGGGATCGCCATGTTTAGTGGTACTTTCTTGACTGGTTTTTTATTCGCTTTTTTATTTAGTAATAGTATTACAAAACCTATACATCAGCTAACCACCACTGCTCGAGAAATAGCGAAAGGCAAGCTAGATGGGAAGGATATAAGATCTTCAAGAAAAGATGAGCTTGGTTTTTTGACGCAAACATTTAACCAAATGCGGGGAGAACTTGATTATCATGTACGGCAAATAAAAAGTAAATCAGAGCAAGAAAAGCTATTGAAAGAAATGGAATTAAAGAGTTTACAAAGTCAAATTAATCCTCATTTCTTATTTAATACACTTAATACAATTTCGAAGACGGCATATCTTGATGGCTCGGATCATATATCAAATTTAATTACATCTCTATCTAAATTATTACGCTACAATTTAAGTCATATTGAAAAACCGGTAACCCTTCTCGATGAAATTAATATTGTAAAGGAATACTTTTTTATTCAAAAAGCAAGATTTGAAGAAAGGGTGCAATTTTCAATCGATATCCCAGAAGATTGTTTGTCCGTACAAATGCCAATACTTACTTTACAACCACTAGTGGAGAACGCATTTATTCATGGAATTGAACCATTTGAAAAACAGGGGAAAATTGAAATTAACGCATATAAGGAAGATGAGGATGTTTTTGTGCTTATTCGTGATAATGGTATTGGTATTGATGAACAGACAATGAATCTATTGAAGGATCGTTCTTTAGATCGAATGCCAAAGTTTGAGGGTCATTCAACGGGAATCGGTTTAAATAATGTGATTAGAAGATTGGAAATGTATTATCAAAGTGGCCAAGCTGTTTCTATTTTTTCTGAAAAAGACAAAGGGACAACAATCAAAATTAAATTATCTGTTCATCCAGTTAAGGAGGCAAACCATGTTTAAAATATTGATTGTCGATGATGAAAGAATCGAGCGAAAGTCGTTGAGGAAAACGATTAGTGATAAGTACAAAGAAACAGTCGAGATTGAAGAAGCCGAGAATGGCCGTACTGCAATCATGATCGCAGAGGAGTTTTGGCCAGATATTATTTTTATGGACATCAAAATGCCAGGAATAAATGGAGTGGAGGCTGCGGAAAAAATAAAAAGTAGGAATAATAATACACAATTTATTATGGTTACCGCTTTTGATACCTTTGAGTATGCACGACAGGTAATGAAAATTGGCGTGAAAGAATATTTGTTAAAACCAACTACTAAGGAGGAAGTGTTAGCTGCTCTTGAACAAGTTATGAGTGAAGTTACATTTGCTCGCAAGAAGAGGCGTGAAGAAATAACGTTGATTGATAATTATCGAAGAGCGTTGTCTGTTGTTCAATCGAAAGTAATTACCTCATTATTAATGGGAGATACAGATAAAGGGGCATTGTTAGAACTTCAGGATGGGTGGGAAGAGGATTTTGTGAAAACAAGTTTTGTAATGGTGTTTGATTTTAATAGGGAGGAAGAAAATCTACGGAATCCGGTCATCCTCAAGGAGTTTAGTTCATTTATTCAAAGAGAGTTGGAGCATTCCTTTTGGAGGAATTTTGTTGGAACCTTCAAGCACAACCGCTTGCCAGTCCTAATCCAGCTAAAGGGAGATGAAAAGGTAGATACACATTCTATTCGAAGAGACGCTTTGCTTTGTGGAAAAGAAATAATTACAGCTTTTAGAAGGCGCTTCCCGGAGGACGAGGTTAAGATCGGAATTGGTACGGAGTATCACGGCCTTGAATTATATGTACATTCCTATCATGAAGCGATCTATGCATTGACTACTAGTTCCCGTCCTTTTTCCATTGTGTACTATAGTCAAATAGCTAGAGAAGAAATTGAATCAAGTGGCTATCCATACAAACTAGAAAATAGTTTACTTGAAGTGATAACAACAGGATCACAAGAAGCGCTAATTGATTCTTTTAATGATTACTTTCATGCAATTACGAACTATTGCCACCGGTCCATTGAAAATATTAAACAAAAGTTAGCCGAATTTTATATTGTATTGAATAGGCAAATGATTAATACAGAACAAGACTTTCATTCTACTAATAATTATCTTCAAACAAATAGCTTGAGAGAACTGCAAAGAGAAGCAAGAGATGAATTGCTTGAAGTTACGCAAACGATTCATTCAATGTACTTTACGTTGAAAAAAGATGTGATCATGACTGCCAAAGAGTATATGGAAAAAAATTATCAGAAACCAATTACGCTGGAAGAAGTAGGAGAAATGGTACAACTTAGTCCGCATTATTTCAGTAAAATGTTTAAAGTAAGAACTGGTAGTACGTTTATTGATTATTTAACCGAAATTAGAGTTGAACATGCGAAGGAGTTAATGCGTACACATGACAAAAGTATTAAAGAAGTTTGTTATGCGGTAGGATATAATGATCCGAATTACTTTAGTCGCGTATTTAAAAAAATGACCGGATTTTCCCCGAGTGAATATCGTCAGGAAGTTTGATCCACTAACTGAATAACATAAACCTTAACAGTTATCTTATCGATGGCTGTTTTTTTTGTTTTTGCAGTTCAATAAGTAAAATAATCCTAATAAGATCGAAATAATACTAGTCTAATCTGAAAGTCCTGTTTAATAAAATGTAGAGGCTAGGAAATGAAGGATATCGTAAAAATATACAGATATAAACCGCTTTCAACTCTATTATACTTAGAATTACATATAGTAAATAGGGGGAAGCAAAGATGAAAAAGGGACTAATGATCATTATATCTGTATTATTTTTAGCTGTGATGGTGGCTTGTGGAGATAAAGAATCTTCGGGCGGTGGTAGCGGGGAAGCTGGATTTGTCGGAATAGCGATGCCGACGAAATCATCCGAGAGATGGGTACATGATGGAGAGAATATGGTAAAAGAATTCAAAAGCTTAGGGTATAAAACTGTTTTGCAATATGCGGAAGATATTGTAGAAAATCAGGTTTCACAAATTGAAAATATGATAACTCAGGGCGTTGATGTACTTGTAATCGCTTCAATTGATGGCGAGGCATTAACAAACGTGCTTGATAAAGCGAATGCTGAAGGCATTCAAGTGATCGCTTATGATCGTTTAATTAAGGGTAGTGAGCATGTTACTTATTATGCAACATTTGATAATTTCCAAGTAGGTATTTTACAAGGCTCATATATTGTTGATGCTCTAGATTTAGAAAACGAATCAGGTCCTTTTAATATTGAATTATTTGGTGGGTCTCCAGATGATAATAACGCATACTTCTTTTATGACGGCGCACTATCTGTCTTACAACCATATATCGATGAAGGAAAACTAATAGTTAAAAGTGGACAGATGGGCATGGATAAGGTCTCGACAATGCGTTGGGATGCAGCACTTGCCCAATCAAGAATGGATAATTTATTAAGTACTTATTACACAGATGAAGAGGTAGATGCGATTTTATCTCCATTTGATGGAATCAGTATTGGCGTAATCTCTGCATTAAAAAATATTGGCTATAAAGAGTTGCCAATCGTCACAGGACAAGATGCCGAACTAGCTTCGATTAAATCAATTGTTGCAGGCGAACAAACAGCAACTGTATTTAAAGATACGAGAGAACTAGCAAAAAAAGCTGTAGAAATGGTTAACGCAGTATTAAAAGGTGAAGAAGCGGAGGTAAATGATACCGAAACATATGATAATGGGAAAAAAGTTGTCCCTTCCTTTCTATTAGAACCTATTTCAGTAGATATCAATAACTATGAAGAGATCATTATTGACGGCGGTTATTATACAGCTGACGAAGTGAAGTGATAAGGAACAACGGCTAAGATCGCCACGTCGTGTGGCAACGCCGTTGTGACCCACATCGTGTGGGCCTAAGATCGCCACGTCGTGTGGCAACGCCGTTATGACCCGGCGCATTGTGCGGGCCTAAGCCCTAGCGACCATTCAGCGACGTACGGACTGGCTCACAGGGTGGTGAACTTACATCATGTAGGGCTTAGATAGATTTAGCGGTAGAACTCTGCTGCTAAATCTTTTATTAAAAAGGTGTGGTGAAAAGATTATGCAGCCAATCATTTTAGAAATGAAAAGTATCACGAAAGAGTTTCCAGGAGTGAAAGCTCTTGATGATGTCAGTTTAAAAGTGAAGCAAGGGGAGATTCATGCACTTTGTGGAGAAAATGGCGCAGGGAAATCGACTTTAATGAAAGTGCTGAGTGGTGTATATCCATTTGGGACATATGAGGGCGATATTCTTTTTCAAAATGAACGATGTGAATTTAAAGATATTCGTCAAAGCGAACAATTAGGTATTGTTATTATCCATCAAGAACTTGCGCTAATTCCTGAATTATCGATTGCAGAGAATATATTTCTAGGAAATGAACAAGCGAATAAAGGTGTTATTGACTGGAATGAAACGAAACGAAAAACAATTGAACTTTTAAAAAAAGTGGGGCTTAATGAATCACCTGATACATTGATTAGTGATATCGGCGTTGGTATGCAACAACTTGTTGAAATTGCTAAAGCCTTATCGAAAGATGTAAAACTATTAATTTTAGATGAACCTACTGCAGCATTGAATGAAAATGATAGTGAAAACCTATTAGATCTTTTGCTCGAACTTAGGAAGCAGGGAATTACAGCAATCATCATCTCTCATAAATTAAATGAAATTAAAAAAGTCGCAAGTGCAGTAACCATTATTCGTGATGGACAATCAATTGAAACCATTGATACAGCTGACATAACAGAAGACCGGATTATTAGAGGGATGGTAGGTAGAAGTTTATCTAATCGTTACCCGGACAGAGAGCCAAAAATTGGTGAAACATTTTTTGAAGTGAGGAAATGGAATACGTACCATCCTCTTCACGGTGACCGGCAAATTGCTAAAGATATAAATTTCCATGTAAAACAAGGGGAGATCGTTGGTATTGCTGGATTAATGGGCGCGGGACGAACAGAACTTGCCATGAGCATTTTTGGAAAGTCATATGGGAAAAAGATTAGTGGAGAAATCATTAAAGATGGTAAACAAGTGCAATTAACCGATGTTTCGAAAGCAATTAATCAAGGCATTGCTTACGTAAGTGAGGATCGTAAAGAATACGGATTGATTTTGATGGATGATATTAAACAAAATATTACACTTGCTAAGCTAAAGAAGATTGCAAAGAAGCAAGTGATCAATGAGTACGAGGAATATGTGGAAGCTGAAAATTACCGAAAAAGGATGAATATAAAAACACCGACAGTAACACAGACAGTAGGAAACTTAAGTGGAGGAAATCAGCAAAAGGTTGTTCTAAGTAAATGGATGTTTACGGAACCTGATCTACTAATATTGGATGAACCAACTCGCGGGATAGATGTCGGTGCAAAATATGAAATTTACACGATTATTAACCAATTAGCTGATCAAGGAAAGGGAATGTTAATCATTTCTTCTGAACTTCCTGAGATTATTGGCATGTGTGACAGAATTTACGTCATGAGTGAAGGCGAAATCACAGGTGAAGTAAGTCAGGAAAATGCGACTCAAGAAACGCTGATGAAGTATATGACAAATAGTAAGGGGTAATCAGGCATGAAATCAATTAATTCTTTAATGAAAAATAATATGAGACAGTATAGTATGATCATCGCATTAGTTATCATTGTGGTTTTCTTTCAAGTGATTACAGGTGGAACATTATTAAAACCACTTAATATTACCAATCTTATCCTCCAAAATAGTTATATTTTAGTGCTCGCTGTGGGCATGGTGCTTGTTATTATCACAGGTCATATTGATTTATCCGTCGGCTCAATTGCTGCATTTGTAGGGGCAATTTCAGCAATTATGATGGTTAACATGCAATTAAACCCGGTACTTTCTGTGATTGTTTGCTTATTACTAGGTGCTGTAATTGGTGCATGGCAAGGATTTTGGGTTGCGTATGTCGGCATACCTGCATTTATCGTTACGCTAGCAGGGATGTTGTTATTTAGGGGACTAACTTTAGTCGTGATGCAAGGTCAATCAATTGCGCCTTATCCAGAGGCTTTCCAAAAAATTAGTACAGGATTTTTACCTGATCCATTTAACGGTGATGGTATACATGTTTTATCGATCATCATCGGGCTTCTAATTTCATTCGTGTTAGTCGGCATGGAAATTAAAAATCGAAAAAATCAAGTGAAATATCAGTTTAGTACATTACCAGCCGGATTATTTTATGCGAAAATTATCGGTATTCTTGCGGTAGTTAATATCTTCACTTTTGTGCTTGCATTGTATCGTGGAATTCCCAATATTTTAGTGATCTTATTCGTTCTCATTGCTTTTTATACGTTCGTAATGAAAAAAACAATTGTCGGACGACATATTTATGCAGTAGGTGGAAACTTAAAAGCGGCATCGTTATCAGGAGTGAAAACGAAGCGTGTGACATTTGGTGTATTTGTAAACATGGGAGTACTAGCAGCGTTATCTGGATTAATTTTTGCTGCGCGTTTAAATGCAGCTACACCTCGAGCAGGAAACTTATTTGAATTAGACGCAATTGCAGCTGTATTTATCGGTGGTGCCTCTGCATATGGCGGGGTTGGAACTGTAATTGGGGCAGTTGTTGGTGGTCTTGTTATGGGTGTAATGAACAATGGAATGTCGATTAAAGGACTTGGCATTGACTGGCAACAAGCAATTAAAGGGTTGGTTTTACTCGTTGCTGTTGCTTTTGATATTATCAATAAAAAGAAATCTTAACAGACATGGTTTGTATATGGAGCTATTTTAGGGGAATTTCCTTAAAATAGCTTTTTTGCTTAGGGGTATAGATTTTAAAGGTTCTTTTTTACAGTTAAAGAACGAAGTGGAGTGGTAAATCCCACCTACGCTTCGCCTAGAGGTGGGGGTCTAAAACCCTAAAGAGAGAGATAGAGATAAAATTCCTTCTTTCTTTCAAATGATATAATTGCTATAATGATATAAAATTGCAGACGGAATTAGGGGTAATTATTAATGACAAATCAAACAAGAATGCCACTCTACTTACAAATTAAAGAATATTATAAAAAAGAAATTTATTCAAAAAGGCTGTCTGTGCATGAAAAAATTCCAACTGAACGAGAAATCATGGAGAAGTATAAAGTTAGTAGGATTACTGTTGCGAATGCCTTAGCCGAATTGGCGAAGGAGGGGTGGATTTATCGGATTCCTGGAAAAGGAAGTTTTGTAAAAGAGGGAATACATGACTTAATGAATAAAAGCATGATTAATAATCAAGGGAGTGAGGACTTACTGAAGGTTTCAGATTCCTCTGCCCAGAACCGAAAAAAGATTGGGCTTATTATGCCTTCGATTGAAGACTTTTTTGCCATACGATTAATAAATGGCATTAATGAGGTTTTAAAACAAACGAATTATTATATCGTGATCATGCTTAGTCATAACTCAAAAGATATGGAACGGGAGGCGATAACGGAACTGCTACGAATGGGCGTGGAGGGTTTGCTTATCTTTCCAGTAGATGCTGAAACCTATAATGACGATATTCTTGAGCTGAAGGTTCGTGATTTTCCATTTGTGCTTATTGATCGTTATTTGCCAGGAGTAGAAACAAATTATGTTAGTTCTGACAATGTTGATGGGGCAAAACTGGCTGTTTCACATTTGTGGGATTTGGGCCATCGAGAGATTGCCATCTGTTCTGATTCGGCACTTCCGACCATTACAGTAGAAGATCGTATTAAAGGATATATGGATGCGCTTAAAGAGAAAAAGGCTATGATTGATCCATCCCTAATCCTAACTGATTTTAGAGTGGATTATAGCAATATAAATAGTGATCATCCATTGTATCGATATGTGAGCGGGCGCAATGCATCTGCTTATATTACTTTGAATGCAAATCTTGGGATTTATATTTCGAGATTGGCGAAACGTATTGGCTTGAAAGTACCTGAGGATATATCCATTATTACCTTCGACAATCCCTCATATGAATATGATGAATTGGGGATATACACTCATATTTCCCAATCCGAGAAAAAAATAGGTCAAGAAGCTGCACAGATATTGATCCAACTACTTGATAGTCGAAAAAATAATAGACCATTTGATTATAAAAAGAAGAACATTCCTCCAAAGTTAGTGGTTAAGGAAACAACAGGCCCCCCCATCACGCGTAAATCGTAGGAGATTATATAAAACTTTAAAGTATCCAAATACTGATATAAATTTGGATGCTTTTTATTTTGGGAAAAATTTCATTGACATAAATGCGTTATTAGTTATAGTATTTATAACAAATGATGTTTATAGAGAATTCAGAAAGTGTTTAATTATCGAAACGAGTGATTTCCCAAATAGTAGAATCCTTACCCCTGTTGTTGAAAGGGTGAAAGAAACCCAGCCTCCTTTATCAACTTTATATTGTACATAACCTTAAATTATAGCGCTTTCATTATATCTCCACATAGATTAGTTAAAAGCTGATTCGGTGTAAATCATGAAATAGATTGTTGTAATAAAGGAGGTGATTTACTTAGGTTTAATCCGTAGCTCGCTTTATTGTTTAATAGATTTAAAGAGCGAGTTATAGGTATGTGGGTTCTTTTTGAAAAAGTTTCGAAATTATTATCTGTTAGAAGAATGGAGGAGAAGAAAAATGCTTCGAAGACTTCTGTTGCTAAGTTTGACACTGGTGATAGTACTTTCAGGTACTGCCGTCTCTGCAGTAAGCCCTAACTTAGAATCTGCTAATAATGGAAAAATTAAATGGCCTAAAAGCCAAGCTTTGCCTTCATTTGCAAAAGCAAAGCATCTTGATGTCGTTGATATAAGGAAAAATACAGGTGATGAGAAGTTGCTATTTACTACGCTTCAAGGAAACGTGAACCGTGAAAAGCCAAGAATGTATATTATCGAAACAGACTTTGAAGAAGGGAATGATACTTGGTTAAACGATTTGGACGTACCTTATACAAAGATTGAAAGTCCGTGGGAACTCCTATTGAAATATAAGAAAGAGGTATCAGGGATTATCATCTATGATCCAAAAGTGGAGGATTCAATCAATGTTGCGACGACGATGGCAGGATTGGAAAATGCCATAGTAGCAGGCCCTGAAATTGCTAAGAAACTGACAGAAGCACCTTATAATTTTACTGTGATTGAGGATTTACGTGGACGCTTCACAGACGGGTTGGATGCATATACATGGCAATTTGAGCACCTCTGGCCAGAGACAACTCATCGCATGCTAATTGGTTTGAATCCGAGCAAGAGTGTAGCGCTTCCCGATGGTAATTGGGATGCTTTTCAGACGATTATTCAAGACGAGGAAGAAGTTAGAGATAGTTCTAACCGTCAAGTATACGATCTAGATTTATCAGAGTTACTTGGAAAGGATGCCGTTTATCTCCGTTTTCAAGATGCCTTTCCATCAGACGGTTGGGGTCCTGCTGTACATGAGGTAACTGTGAAAGTAGACGGGCAAATCGTTACCCAGTTTATACCTGGTACATCAGAAGAAGAGTCCTATTTATTTGACCGAAACGAATCAAACGCGGATGAGAGATTCGGCGGACATCGCTGGGCGGATAATGGTAGATACTTTGTGTACAAGTTTACCCCTCCAGAGGATGCTGAGGAACTTGTTGTTTCCGTTGATATGTGGAATCAGTTTAAAGTAACTGCATCAAATGTTCAACCTGAATCATCTGAGTTGACTGAACCATATGGATATTTAAGAGATTATGCAGTAGCGAACCGTGCAATGGTGTTCTGGCTTGAATCAAATGTACCGGAAGAAAAGAAATTGTTTGAAAGTATTCTGTCGGATGTTGAACCTAATACACCTTATTTAGGATGGTTCGGTAATGATGTAGCCGGAGAATTTAGTGGGACAGAACTTGCTTCTAAGCATAGTGTCTACGTACTTGCGGCCGATTGGTTTAATAATATGACAGTTTTCTCAGGAGCGAAGGGGAAAATCAAAAAGCAAAAGCCTTTATCTACTCCAATATTAGATAACAAAATTTATCTAACTTTTACACTAGGAGAAGGTGACAATCTGCAATATAACCAACATCGATTTAGACTACTTTGGGATGATGAGAGAAGAGGGAATGTACCTATTAACTGGACGACCAGCCCACTTCTCTATGATGTGGCACCTTCGATTTTAGGTTATTACCAACATACAGCAACCGATAACGACCTTTTGGTTGCAGGCCCATCAGGCGCTGGTTACATCTATCCTGAACCTTGGCCTGATGAAACATTCAACGTCTTTACAAAACAAACGAGTAAGTATATGAAACAAACCGGTATGGATATTTTGTATGCGCTTAACCGCGTTGACGGTCATGATGTGCCATTATCGGAATCTAAGGTACAAAGTTATATCGATTATGTAAATCCAAAAGGGATTTTCCTTGGCTGGGATAATTACAGTGAAACAACAGTGCTAAATGGCAAACTCCCACAGGCGATATTACTCGCTGCCGGCAGTGTAAGAGAAGCGAAGGAAGGTATTGCAAAAGCATCTGTCAATTGGGATGGAGAGACACCGTTATTTATTTCAATGGGAATGTTAGCTTGGTCTATCACTCCATCGGACATTGAGGAAATTGCAGATTCATTAGGGCCGGAATATGAGGTTGTACGTGGAGATCAGTACTTCGACCTTTTTCGAAAAACCAAAGGATTACCAAAAAAATAAAATCAATTCCAATAATCAATTTGAAAATAATTAAAAAATGAAATGGGTGAACCTCCATAGGGATAGCTCGGATTTATACTATTTCAGAGGTTCACCTGTTTTATCATAAGTGAAAGAGAAACTTATAGAGGATGTTCAAAAAGTCACCAAATGATAAACGGCGAATTTCTTCGTTGCTTGGTTTTTCGGTTCTCACGTATATTAGGAATGATCTTCTGTTAAGTTCGCTCACGTCCTGTGAGCAACACAGAAGTCAGCACATCCTGTGCACGTCAGATCCTCAAAACCTTCGCGCCTCGAACTTCTTGTTTCTAATTTGGAACCTTTTTGGATACGCACTTATACAAAAATAATGAGGTCTATTTGAAAAATAGGAGAGATTAATGATGTTAAACCGAAATCGAACGGAAGAAAAAACAGGTTTTCAAGAATCGGCTGTTTTCAATTCATCCTATGATTTACAAACAGATTTTGTCATGGTTTATGGAATCGATAAGTCGATGCCGCAACGTATTCAAAAGTGGAGGGAAAAGGGATATATTGTCCACTTAATGACCGGAGTAGCGTGGGGGGAATATAAGGAATATTTGTATGGAGAAATCGACGGTAAGAACCATTGGGATGAAGCTCAAAAAAATAAAAGTGGATCAAATATTAGTCACGGGGTAGATGTTCCTTATATGGTACCGACTATTGCCTATACGAATTTTTTAACGAACCGAATTAGATTAGCAGTGGACGCGGGAGTAGAGGCTATCCATCTCGAAGAACCTGAATTTTGGGTGGAAGGAGGTTACTCTGAAGCATTTAAAAGGGAATGGAGAATCTATTATAAAGAACCATGGATTCCACCACATGAATCCGTAGATGCCCAATATCGAGCATCACATCTTAAAGCTTATTTATATGCTCGCAGCTTGGATCGGTTATGTAGTGAATTGAAAGAGTATGCATTAGTAGAATATAATCGTTTCCTTCGTTTCTATGTTCCAACTCATAGCCTTATCAATTATACGCAATGGAAAATTATTAGTCCTGAGTCTATGCTAATTGATTTGCCAGCGGTGGACGGTTATATTGCGCAAATATGGACGGGAACTTCCCGAACTCCAAATGTATATGAAGGAATTCGTAAGGAACGAACCTTTGAAACCGCCTTTTTAGAGTACGGTATGATGCAGGAATTGGTGAGTGGTACCGATCGAAGAATGTGGTTTTTACATGATCCAATAGAAGATAATCCAAGATATACATGGTCGGACTACCGACAAAATTATTTTAAAACAGTCGTGGCTTCATTATTACATCCTGATGTCTTCCATTATGAAGTTTCTCCATGGCCGAGGCGGATCTTTGAAGGCAAATATCCTAATGAAGAAGGAACTGGTCTTGAGACTATCCCTAAAGATTATGCGACAACACTTTTAACAATTATGCACACATTAGGGAATATGGATCAAAAAGAAGTTCGTATTGAGGGTGCGTCTGAAAAAATTGGTGTCCTTGTATCTGATTCGATGATGTATCAAAGGATGGATATTTCAAGTGAAAAAAAGGAGAGTAATGGAAGGTATGATGGTACCGAAACGAATTCAGTAACAGAATTACAAGATATTGAACTATTAAACTTCTCTTCTTTTTATGGGCTGGCATTACCTCTTTTAAAAAGAGGACTATGGGTCAGACCGATACAATTAGATAATATCCGCCGATTTGCAAATTATTTAAATAAATATCGACTGTTAATTTTAAGTTATGAGTTTCTAAAACCACAATACCCTGATATTCATAATGCACTTGCACAATGGGTAAAAGAAGGTGGAGTACTTATCTATGTTGGCGATGATAGTGACCCTTACCATAAAGTAAGAGAGTGGTGGAATACAGGGAAACATTCATATAATTCGCCAAGAGAACATCTTTTTGAATGCTTAGGGCTAACGGGCCAGCATACACAAGGGATATACAAAGTGGGTAATGGAGTACTTGGTTATTTACATCTTTCACCTGATAAATGTACGGAAAGTACAAAGAATGCTGATTTATTAAGAGAAATTCTCCAGAAAAGTATCGAGGTTTTTGATAAGGAAATCACTTTGGAAGAAAAGAATTATTTTATGTTGCAACGTGGCCCTTATTTAATAGCTGCTGTTTTGGATGAATCCGTTAGTTCAGAGCCACTGAAATTGGAAGGGAATTATGTCGATTTATTTGATCCGCAATTAAGCGTTGTTAATCAAATGTCCATAAATCTGGGTGAGAATATTCTTTTATATGACTTGGACTATGATCGACGGGAGGAGGAAGTGAGTTTAATTGCTGCGTCGTCAAGAATAGAGGAATGGAAACAAACGAAAAATAGTTTAGAAATGATTGTTCGAGGGCCTGAAAAACTAAATGCAGTAGCACGTCTATTTTCTCCTGAAAAGCCAATAAAAATCAATTTAATAATAGGAAACAAAAGTGAATCTATACATTGGGAATGGCATGAAAGATCGAAAACAATCCTACTTAACTATATCCATAGCTCCAAAGAGGTAACGAAGGTGCAAATAGAGTGGTAAGAAGTGGCATCCGTGTCAATTCATAGAACCTAGGTTTTCCGATGACAACCCTAGGGAGAGGAGGAAAAATGAAGAGGAACGTGGAAATAAAAGCGTCATCCCAACATGCATACGTACTCCAAAATAAGAAAAAAAACATCTGGTTTAGGATATGGGAACATCGGGTTTTCTACCTCTTTTTACTACCAGGAATTATTTGGTTTATTATCTTTTCTTATATTCCGATGTATGGAATAACAATTGCATTCAAGGATTTTAATTTTACTCAAGGAATACTGGGGAGTCCATGGGCAGGCTTGAAGTATTTTAAGCAGTTTTTCCAGTACTATCAATCTGGGGAAATCATTCGGAATACATTAATTATCAGTTTACTGAAATTACTTATTGGCTTTCCGATGCCTATTATATTAGCTCTTATGTTAAATGAGGTAAGGGTTACAAAGTTTAAGAGAACAGTACAAACCATCTCTTATTTACCACACTTTATCTCATGGGTTGTAGTTGTTACATTAATGCAAAGGATGTTTACGCCTTATGGTGGGCCTATTAATGAATTGATTGCAACGTTTGGCTTTGACAAAGTTTCAATATTAGGAAACGTGAAATACTTCTATCAAGTTATTATTCTTTCCGATGTTTGGAAGGGTGTTGGATGGGGAGCTATTATCTATTTAGCGGCCATTGCGGGTGTGGATCCGCAGTTGTACGAGGCAGCAAAAATTGACGGTGCTAACAGATTCAGGCAAATGTGGCATGTAACAATACCGTCAATTAGAGGCGTCATGGTTATCTTGTTTATTCTTGCTTGTGGCGGCATTATGTCAGCGGGATATGAGCAATTATTACTTCTGAACACTCCTGCAACCGCCTCGATAGGAACTGTGTTAGATGTTTATGTAATAAAGGCTGGTCTAGAACAAGGGCGTTTTAGTTATGCAACCGCGGTGGGGTTATTCCAAGGAATCATAGGATTGATTCTTATCATTACAGCCAATCAAATTAGCAAAAAGGTAAATGAAACATCCTTATGGTAAAGGAGAGTCCTGTGAAATGAACACAAGAAAATGGTCACTTTTTTCCATCATGAACTATTCAGTATTAGCGCTATTTGCATTCATTACCTTATACCCTTTCATATATATTTTAGCCTATTCGCTAAGTGATGGGGTGGAAGCGATGAAAAACCCAATTTACTTTTTCCCCAAGGGGTTTACAATTGAAAACTATATTCAAATATTTAAAGATACTAAGTTTCTTGATGCTTATCAAATAACTATTTTACGGACGATGATCGGTACTGCTCTACATGTGTTTTTAAGTGCATTGTTTGCTTATGCGCTAACGAAGAAAGCATTACCTGGGAAAACCTTTTTTACCTTCTTCATATTTATACCTACTCTCTTTGGTGGTGGAATGATACCAACTTTTGTTTTATATAGAGATTTAGGCCTAATCAACTCGTTTGGGGTTTATGTCATCCCATTCTTATATAACTTTTTTAATATCATTGTGCTAAGAACCTTTTTTCAGCAACTTCCTAGTTCGTTAGAAGAGTCTGCCAAAATAGATGGATGTGGCGATTTCCGCTTTTTTACAAAAATTGTTTTACCATTGTCTACACCCGTTCTAGCCACGATTGGCCTTTTTATTGGAGTGTTTCATTGGAATGATTGGTTTACGGGAACTTATTTTGTTACTAGTAAAGACTTGCTGCCCGTGCAAACTTTGTTGAACGAACTTTTAACCCAATCGCAAGCACTTGCTAATGCAGCACAGCGAGCATCTGAGTCAGGTACGTCTGTAGGATTACAAACAGCGTCGCAAACAACACCTGAATCTCTACGTATGGCCACTTTAATGATTGCGACTTTACCAATATTATGTGTTTATCCATTCCTGCAAAAGTACTTTGTCAAAGGTGTCATGATTGGTTCGATTAAGGGATAAATCTTCTTTTTATAAGAAGTTTATCATAGAAGGGCAAATCCATTTTCTAGGGGGAGAAAGATGAAAAAGACAGTTAAGATGGCATTTGTTTTCTTAATAATCACCATGCTTATAACGTTATCTGCTTGTAAAAGTACGAGTAAGGAGTCAAATGCTAATAAAGAAAAAGGTAAAGATGAACCTATTACATTAAAAGTGTTGCATAACTGGAATGGATCAAGTGGCGCAGAAGATACTGATAATCCTGTTGCTAAAAAAATATTAGAAGAAACAGGAGTTAACTTAGAATTTGAATATACCGCGGGAAGTGAAGTAGAAAAAATCACGCAAATTTTTGCTACTGGAGAGCTCCCCGATATGTATATCGGTCCTGCTTGGGGTGGTGAAAGTGAAACATTACTAAAAGCGGCAAATGAGGACCAACTTTACGATTTGACAGAGTATATAGATAAGTATCCAAATCTAGGCAACTTAGTGAAAAAGGAGAATATGTCGACTTCCTTGTACGATAATATTATTAATAAACAGCAAGGTGGCCAATATATGCTACACACTGGTTATCCAGCCGCTTCTGATGATGTAATCAACTGGTTATATGGGTTATATGTGGATAAAGATATTGCTGAAAAGGTAGGAATAGATCCTCAATCTGTTCATACCCCAGATGATCTTTATCATTTTCTGAAAGCGGTAAAAGATGGAAGATTTGAGGAAAATGGCAACCCTGTTTTTCCTTTAGGTGCGATGGGCGGCGGGTGGCCACTGGACATCATGTCAGAGATGTTTGTACCAGTTGCTGGGTCTGCTAGCTGGATGATTGAAGATAATGGAGCAACAGAATTAAATTTTATGACTAAAGATTACGAGGATTATATTTTATACATGCGTAAGTTACTTAATGAAGGATTACTTGACCCGGAGGCGTATACGCAAACGGATGTTATAGCAAAAGAAAAGTTGGCACAAGGTCGCCTTGCAGTAATTCCAAATCAATTTCCTGGACTTTGGACCGAATTAGTAAAGGCAGGTCTTCAAGATAAATATGTTCCTTTAGGGCCATTAAATGACTTTAGTGGGGATCCTAACCGAACAGAGGTGAATGTAACTGGATCCAACCTCATTGCAATTCCGAAAACAGCTTCCAAAGAAAAATTAGATGCCGCTATGCGTGTGTTAGACTATCTATCATCTGATGAAGGTTTCCTTCTAGCTAACTATGGTATTGAGGGAGTCCACTATGAGATGAAGGATGGAAAAGTGCAAGCGAACAAGGAGTGGGTAGATAAAGTGCAAGCCGATTCTAATGCATTAGCAAACGAGGGAATAATGTTTGGTAGTTTAGCAGGCTTAAATCGCCAAGTATCCTTAGCAGGTGGGCCTTTCGGATATCAATATGATGAAAGGTATAAAGTGGAGGAAGAATTCGCTAAAATGATGACACCTGAAGGGATTAAGCCAACAGAAGGTACAGATCCAAATATTGTTTTCAAGGATCATGAATATTATGAACAGATTAAACCGATTTTTGATACCTTAGGTGACGTTGTACTACAAGCAATCCATGCGAAATCTGATAAAGATGCATTGAAACTAATTAATGGATCGCAAGAAGCATTAAAAAAATCAGGAATTGATGATGTTGCTGCAGAGATATCTAAGCAAGCGAAAGAGGGAACAGAGTTCATGCGGTATAGGACATCTAATTAATTATCGTTGCAAATATGGAGCATATATATGGATCATGGGGGAGTGAGTCCGCTCCCCGCTACTTAAGTTCATTTATTGGTTCATAAGCTTTCGTTTCATGGAACAAGAGCTAATATTGACCAAAATCGTTCTATCTACAATGTTGTTTAACATAGCCTAAAGTAAAAGGAGCTGTTTACAAATGTCAAATCAATTTAGACCCCCATCGGTTCCGCTTGCTACGATAGATCCTTATTTTAGCGTGTGGTCAGATGCGGATCATCTTTACGACGATCATACCAAGCATTGGACAAATAAACGTAATAGCATGGTCGGAATTATTAGGATAGATGGTAAGCCTAAAAGATTTTTGGGGAAAGTTGAAATAAATGATGATACAAAGTACGAAGAACCTAATGCTTTGATTCAAAAAAGTTTGAAAGTCGAACCATTATCAAGTACATACATGTTTGAAGGGGACGGTATAGAATTAGAAGTTAGTTTTACCTCACCGCTACTTCTTGATGATATGGACTTGTTGTCAAGGCCGACTACGTACGTATCCTTTCAGGTTCGTTCCATAGATGGTCAACCACATGATGTGGATATTTATTTTGATGTATCTAGTGACTTTTGTGTAAATACATCGGATCAAAGTATTGTCTGGTCACGCAAAAATATAAATGACAATATTACTGCAATGTATATGGGAACAGAAGATCAGCAGATTTTGAAACGAGTTGGGGATGATACGAGGATTGATTGGGGATATATTTATTTAGCAGCACGTCAAAGAAGTAATATTAAAACGGTTATTCATTCTTATGATTTAAGAAAACAGTTTGTGGAAACCGGACAATTGCCGAAAATGGATGATGAAGATCAGCCACGATCTGCTGGAGCAAGTCCGCTAGTAATGGCGATGGTATTAGAATGTGGTCAGGTGACAGAACGTTATTCTTCGCAATATTTGGTGATAGCATATGATGATATTCATTCCATTGAGTATTTTGAAAAGCCATTGGATGCCTATTGGCGTAGGGATGGGATAACGTTCGATGAAATGCTCGTCTCCGCAATCGGTCAATATGAGGAAATTCAAAATAAATGCGCAGCCTTTAACCGCAAATTGATCAATGATAGCAAGAGTGTTGGTGGGGAGAAATATAAGGACTTACTATCACTTGCTTATAGACAGGCTATTGCAGCACATAAATTGGTAAGTGATGAAAATGGAGATATATTATTCTTTTCCAAAGAAAACTTTAGTAATGGATGTATTGCCACTGTCGATGTCAGTTATCCATCCATCCCGCTTTTTTTACATTATAATCCGGAATTTGTTAAAGGGATGATGAGACCGATATTTCATTATGCAGCCAGTGAGGATTGGACATTTAACTTTGCTCCTCATGATATGGGCTGTTATCCCAAAGCAAACGGTCAAGTTTATGGTGAAAACAGATTGGAAAATCAGATGCCAATCGAAGAATGTGGCAATATGCTCATCATGGCCGGGGCAGTAAGTGTATATGAAAATAACGCTGATTTTGCAAAAAAACATTGGAAACTTCTGACCAAATGGGCCAATTATTTAAAAGAAAATGGGCTTGATCCGGAAAACCAATTGTGCACGGATGATTTTGCTGGGCATTTGGCGCATAATGCTAATCTTTCTATTAAAGCAATCCTTGGTATAGGTGCCTATTCCATTATGTGCAAAATGCTCGGAGAAGAAGATGGAGTATATTATCAAGCAGCAAAAGAGATGGCTAGTAAGTGGGTATTAATGGCAGATGCTAATGATCACTATAAACTTACCTTTGATAGTGAGCCAGATTCCTGGAGCCTGAAATATAACTTAGTGTGGGATCGCCTTTTCAAACTCCATCTATTTCCGGAAGATATAATAGAAAAAGAAATTCGCTATTATATTGGCAGGCAAAATAAGTTCGGAATCCCACTCGACAATAGGAACACATATACGAAATCGGATTGGCTCGTTTGGTGTGCGTCCATGGCTAAATCGAAAGATGATTTTGAGCAAATGATCACGCCGTTATGGAACTTTTTGAATGAATCCCCGAGTAGAGTACCTTTTACTGATTGGTATGACACGGTTACAGGTAAACAGATAGGTTTTCAGAATAGATCTGTAGTAGGCGGCATATTTATTAAGTTATTAAAATAGTAGGAATAGACTGGTATATCTGATAAACTAGCCTTAGTTTAATTTTAGAATAGACAAATTTATAATGAAAGTACCCATTATATACGTAGGAGGACAAAATAATGACATTTAAAATCGGTATGCGCATCCCGCCAAAGCTGGGATCTCAAGGTATGGAAAAAGTGGCAACTTGGGCAAAAGATGTTGGCATAGACGTAGTGGATGTGCCGTATTATAATGAAGATGTAAAACGGATTTTAACAGCTAATGGTCTGGAAGTGGGTACGATTGATGGAGTTGGCTTGAGTAGTGTCTTGAGTGAAGATGAGTCAAAACGTGTGGAAGCGGTTAAGGTGTTGAAAGAACAGATTAGTAGTATTTCCAAATTAGGTGGAAAGTTGGTTTTTGTTTGTCTTGTACCGGAAGATATCACTTTATCACGTGATAAAGGCTTTGGAATATGGAAAGAAACGTTTCCTGAAATCGTGAAGCATGCGGAACAAGAAGATGTGTATTTTGCAATGGAAGGCTGGCCAGGCCCAGCTCCAAACTATCCGACGCTTGGCTGTACACCTGAGATGCTGCGTGCTATGTTTGATGTGATTCCTTCGAAACATTTTGGTTTAAATTATGATCCATCCCATCTCGTGCGTTTAGGTATAGACTATCTAAGGTTTCTAACGGAGTTTGGCGAAAAAGTTAATTACTGTCATGGAAAGGATACAGAAATTTTAACAGATGAACTCTATGAAGTTGGCACTCTACCTGCCACATTTGGAGCCAAATATGATTTTTCCGAAGGATCTTGGAGATACACCATCCCTGGACATGGTGAAATTGAATGGGATAAAATTGCAGTGCGCTTAGATGGAATCGGATACAATGGTCCCATTAGTATTGAGTTGGAAGATCATCGATATTGGGGAACGTTGGAAAAGGAACAACAAGGGATTATTAAAGCAAAAGAAAATCTAGCAAAAATTTTCAAGTAGAAAGTCGAAAAATGATGCTGTAAATATTCGGCAAATAATGGGGCGAGACGGATTCCCAATGGAAAGCAGGAGATGAATATGGCAAAGAAGATAAAAATAGGAATTATTGGTAGTGGAGGTATTGCGCAAGCTCATGCTAGAGCATACAAACGAATGGCAGATGTGGAAATTGTTGCAGTAGCTGATGTTGTGCCGGGTAGAGCGGAAGAATTTGTGCAAAAGTTAGAGTTAACGGGAGCAAAAGGATTTAATAATCATTTGGATTTATTAGAATTAGATATTGATGGTGTAAGTATTTGTACTCCGAACGTTGCACACCACAAAACAAGTATCGATGCACTTCGGGCCGGGAAGCATGTATTAGTGGAAAAACCACTTGCTGTGACGCTTGAACAAGGTGTTGAAATGGTAAAGGAAGGTAAGAAAGCCGATAAGATTTTGTCTGTTGGATTCCAACCTAGATATGATCCAAATATGGAAGCGGTAAAAAAGATCGTGCAGTCTGGCGAATTGGGTAATGTGTATTATATAGAAGTAGGCGGAGGCCGGAGAAGAGGCATGCCTGGAGGTACATTTATTAATCAAGAGTTAGCAGGCGCAGGAGCAATGGCTGATATTGGCTGTTATTCACTCGATCTTGCTTTAAACGCGCTAGGTTATCCAAAACCACTTAGTGTATCTGCGTATACATCAAATCATTTTGGCACAAATCCTACATATCATCCAGAAGCGGAAAAATTTCAAGTGGAAGATTTCGGTGTAGCAATGGTGCGACTTGAAGGTGGAAAAGTACTGAACTTTAAAATCTCATGGGCCATGCATATGGATTCATTAGGACCAACACTATTTCTAGGAACGGATGCAGGATTAAAACTGACACCAGCTGGAAGTGGACCATGGAGTGGTGTATGGGACGGCGGCATTGGTTCAATTACACTTTTCCACGATATACAAGGTCATCATACGGAAAGTGCGATTCCTGTGCAGCAGCATAACCGAGACATTTTTTATGAAAAAGTCCATGCTTTTGTGGATGCGATACAAACCGACAGCCCTGCTCCAATTCCAGGGGAAGAAATTCTTATCAACCAGGCTATTATTGATGGTATTTTAAGATCGTCTGAACTAGGACGTGAAGTGGAAATATTTATTCCGGAAGTGTGAGTTGAATGTCGATGTTTGGCATTAGGTAAGCTCTATTATGATAAAAATGTAAATCCCTGCAAAGATTTTCACTGCAGGGATTTACATTTTTTTGTTGACTTTTAGAATTTAGATGTATCTTGGTGCCTCGTTTGTTGATTCTCTATGGATGAGTGTTGCTGGAAGAAGGATTTCCTCATATGGCTCATCTGGATGATTGATTCTCCAAATCAGCTTTTTAACTGATTTTCTCGCAAATAGTTTTAAATCAATATGCATAGTAGAAATTTTTGGGACAGCAATTTGAGAAAGTTGTCCATTATCAAAACTACATACAGATACATCCTTTGGGATGCGCATACCGTGTTTAATAAGGGATGAACTCACTAAAAAGCCAATTGCATCATTAACACAAAACCATGCTGTTGGGGGATTGGGCATAGATAGGATGAGATCGTCAATCATTTGCTCATCCTCTAAGATATTTTCAATTAAAAAATTCGGGTTCATGTCAATTTCGTTTTCTTTCAGCGCAAGTAGATAACCCTCCATTCGTTCATAATAGCTTGGTGAAAAATTGGTATTTCCGATAAATGCGATATTCCGATGCTTTAAATCTATTAAGTGTTGGATAGCAATATATGCTCCAAACCGGTTATTGGTTAATATAGCATCAGCTTGTATATGAGGATGGTGGTGGTCAACTAATATTGTCGGTATGCCGGTGGCTATTACTTTATTTGCGTAGGCATGACTAGTATGGGAAAGAATCAGAATGCCCTCGACCTCTTTATTTTGGATGAAGTGAGGGAGTGTTAAGTTTTGTTCATCTGATGGAGAAATGGAGTAAATAAGTAGATTCATCCCCATTAAATTCGCTTCTTGTTGGATCCTTAAATATATTTCGCCAAAGAAACCTTTCATTGAAAATGCAAAATCAGAAGCAATTAATCCAATATTTCCCGTTATCTCACTTCTCTGTATTGTTCTTCGAGTGTTTGAATATGTATATCCCATTTCCTTCGCAGTAGCTTCAATAAGTTTTCTCGTTTCTTCACTAACCCCGTCTTTTCCTCCTAACGCTTGAGAAACGGAGTTTTTTGATATATTTAAACGATCGGCTATCTGTTGCATCGTAATTTTTTTAGACATTGTCTGTACTTCCCTTCTTAAGAAACTTCCCTTGTATAGCAAAAACGCATCAATCGTTTGTCACGTTACAAATTTAATATACAACATTATTGATATAAAGTAAATAATGTCCATTATATATATTTATAATAGAATTGTTAAAATGGACTTGACGTTGGGGTTGTAACGTAGCATAATGTATATGTAATCCTAATGTGTAACGTTATTAATCGATTTAGTAATTATCTGTAATTATGTGTCGTTAAGCAAGTCTTAAAATGAAATAACAATTGGGAGCAAAATGTCAACGCTATCAATGTTTAGGGTAGTTATGTTGGTCTAGAGATGGCTATAAGTTTAAAAATGAATATACATAGGAGGTTGAGGAAAGTGGAAATGAAAAAGGTTCTTTCATTTATATTAGCGGTAGGATTGGTAGTTTCAGCTTTAGCAGCGTGCTCATCAAAGGAGAAGAAGGGTGAAACAAAAGATGGAAAAACGACCATCGAATTCTGGGCAGCTCCAAACCCCGCTCAAGAAGCATATTGGAAGGAAATAGCGAAGAACTTTGAAGCGGAAAATCCAGATATTAAGGTGAATGTTAGTCCGATGAAAGAAAGTCCAACGTCTGAAGCTGGTATCCAGTCTGCACTTGCTGCAAAACAGGCACCAACTATATCTGAAAATATCAACCGTGGTTTTGCTGCACAACTTGCGGAAAGTAAAGCGCTCATTCCTCTAAATGAATTAAATGGTTGGGATGAGATTATTTCTTCACGTAACATGACAGAAACGATTAAAAGTTGGAAGTTTTCGGACGGCAATCAATATGTGCTTCCTATTTATTCGAATTCTATGTTATTTGGTTGGAGGCTCGATATTCTAAAAGAGCTTGGATATGATGAGGCGCCAAAAACGTACAATGAAGTATTGGATGTAACAAGAAAACTAAAGGAAAAGTATCCCGATAAATATCTGTGGGCGAAAACGGATCTTGCTGATCCTACTGCATGGAAAAGATGGTTTGATTTCTTCATGCTATATAATGCAGCTTCCGACGGAAATGCTTTTATAGAAGGAGATACCTTCATTGGTGATGAAGATGCAGGTGTGAAAGTATTAACGTTCGTGGATGAAATAAGAAAAGAAAAAGGTATTCTTGCTAAGCAAGTGTCAGATCCGTTTGAAACAGGTGTTGGAATTTTTACTGATTTAGGTCCTTGGACATTTAGCTATTGGGAAGAAAAATTCCCTGAACTAAAATATGGTGAAAACTTCACCCTCTCCCTACCACCTGTTCCGGATGGAGTGGATCCAGAGAAAGCAAAAACTTTTGCAGATACGAAAGGCTTAGTCGTCTATGCTAATGCAACAAAGGAACAACAAAAGGCAGCAATGACATTTATTCATTGGGTCTATGCCAATCCTGAAAATGATATGAAATGGTTGGAGAAAACAAATCTACCACCAGCGCGTGACGATTTGGCGGATAATGAGGAATTTATCCAATACTTTAAGGATAATCCAGTATTAAAGCCGTATGCTGAAGCAGTTCCATTAGGGGTACCGCCAATGGATAATTCAAAATTTAACGAGCTACAAACTTATATTGGACAGGACGCATTTAATAAAATAGTAAATGGAGAAATCTCACCCGAAAAAGGATGGGGAGACATGAAGAAGGCTATCGAGGGGGACCTTAAATAATGCGAAAAGCAACAAATGGGTTGGGCTGGTTATTTACCGGCCCTTACCTAATATTCGGTCTTGCCTTTTTTCTAATACCACTAGGTTGGTCCATGTACTTGGCGTTTACCGATTGGAACCTTATTTCGCCAGAATACAACTTTGAAGGCTTTGGCAATTTTATTAAAGCAATGAAACAACCAGGAGTTCAAGCTGCCTTTTTTGTCACATTTAAGTTTATGGCCTTGTTTGTGCCAATGGTGATAGCTTCTTCGCTTCTTGTGGCGATGATCATTAATGGACTACCTAGGTTCAAGGGCCTATTTTTAATCGGTTTTTTTCTACCGTACTTGGCATCAGGAGTTGTTTCCTCTTTGATTGTAAAAGGGTTTTTGTCTTATAACAGCCCTTTAAATGAATTTCTACGATCTGTGTTTAGGTTAGATATTGATTGGCTTGGATCATCCTTTGCTGCATTGTTCGTTGTTTCTATCATTATTGCATGGAAATTTACTGGTTATTACGCGTTAATTTTGACCTCTGGTTTAGGAAGTATTAACAATGAAATTTATGAAGCTGCAGAGATTGACGGGGCAAGCCGTTCACAAGTATTTTGGAAAATTACGCTCCCACTTCTTTATCCTGCGCTTTACACTGTATTAATTCTTTCTATCGGGGTCACGTTTGGTATTTTTACAGAGGTTTATCAACTAACTGGTGGCGGTCCGAATTTTGCAACAAATACGTGGCAAATGGAAATATTCAACCAGGCCTTTACAAATCTACAGGCTGGGTACGCTTCTGCAGTAGCAATCATTGCGTCCATTGTTACGTTCGTTTCTATATTCATCATTAGAAAACTATTGGAATTGTGGGGTAAACGCAATGGCTGGGCATAAAAGAAAAACTTATTTAGTTCGTTATATGATAGCATTCGCGTTGTTGTTAGTGATGATTTTTCCATATATTTATATGGTGCTAAATTCATTGGCAGATTGGAATCAAGTTGATCGAAAATTAATTCCAACAAAATTCAGCGCCGACTCTTATAAATGGTTACTGACTGGAGGAGAAACTGGTGTTTCGCGTCCATGGCTAAAAGCTTTTCTAAATAGCTTTATTGTTTCGACTGGTTCCACCTTTTTGATGATGGCTGCAGGTATTACGGTGGGGTATGCGTTGGCTAAATTGCATTTTAAAGGGAGAGATACGGTTAATAACTTCGTATTATTTCATATGTTCTTTCCAGCAATTATATTGTTGGTACCCACATTTTTAGTCATCGAAAAAATCGGTCTATATGATACATACGCTGGAATGATTGTTCCTAAGGCATTAAGTTTATGGGCCATTTTCATGTATACGAACTTTTTCAGGGCAATCCCAGATACTTTCATAGAAGCCGCTAGATTAGATGGAGCAAATGATTGGCAGATTTTGTATAGGATTGTATTGCCGATGTCAAAGTCAATTACAATCGTGATTTTCCTTTTCTTGTTTATGGAACGTTGGACCGAGCTACTATGGGACATGATTGTTGTCCGCAGTGATAGTTTACTAACATTGAACGTGTTGCTATCACAAATGTTTGGACCTTATGGGGGTTATCCAGGACCAATGTATGCAGCATCTGTACTATTAACACTACCTATTATTGTCCTCTTTCTATTTTTTGCAAAAAAATTCCAAGAGGGTATGCAATTTACGCTTAAATAAACAATGGACAAAATCCGAAGAATGCTTCAGAGGAGGTTATCAGAATGAATACGTGTGCGGTTTTATTAGATGAATTTCTACAAAAAGAACAGCCATACTTTGCTAAGGAACTTCGGTTTACAGGTGTATCTGGGAAAGATGTATATAACATCTCGGCACCCTTTGAGGATGATGGTGAACTGGTCATTGCTGGGCGAGTAGAGTCTCGTGATAGTGAGTACTCTGATGTGTATTTTTTCGTAGAGAAAGATGGAAAGTGGCAGCCAAGAAATGAAGCGCCTGTCTTACAATTGCAGGACCCTTTTTATACAAAAATAAATGGAGAACTTATTGTAGGTGGGGTGGAAATATATCCACATCCGACAATGAAAGAAGCATTATCATGGCGTACCATTTTTTATAAAGGTAAAAATATTTCAAGCCTTACGCAGTTCTTTCAAGGACCAGATGGTATGAAGGATCTGAGATTAGTTGAATTAGAAGATAAATCAATTGGTGTTCTCACTAGACCACAGGGTGAAAAGGGTGGTCGAGGAAAAATTGGTTTTACAATTATTCCAACTCTTGATGATTTAACTATTTCAATCGTAGATGAGGTGCCACTGTTAGATGGTCAGTTTACGGATGACGAGTGGGGTGGGGCTAACGAAGCTCATTTATTATCTAATGACCTTATAGGAGTGCTAGGACATATTGCTAGTTTTGACTCCAGTGGAGATCGTCACTACTACCCAATGGTTTTCACACTAGACCCAGTTACAGGGGAGCATTCCAAGATTGAACTCATTGCACAACGGTCGAATTTTTTAGAAGGACCGGCCAAGCGGCCTGATTTAGTTGATGTCGTTTTTAGTGGAGGACTGATTCGTCAGTCTGACGGTACAGCCGATTTATATGCAGGTCTAAGTGACGCAAGCGCACAGATGATTTCCATGCAAGATCCGTTTTCTAAGTATGAGAAACAAGGGGATAAGTAAATGAATATCTATAGATATGAAGAAAATCCGATCATTACACCAAGTGATATCACACCTTACCATGATGGGTTTGAAGTTATTGGAGCATTTAATGCAGGGGTGGCAAGATATAAAGATGAAGTAATTTTAGCGCTTCGAGTGGCAGAACGGCCGATTAGCGAAGCTCCTAACGTTGTGAAAGCTCCTGTTTATCGACCTGAAATGAATAGTGTTGAAATAATTGAATTTAATAAAGAGGATTCTCGCTATGACTTTTCAGATCCTAGGGTTATCGCGGATTGTGATACCGGTCAATTCACTTATTTGACATCTATTTCTTATATTCGATTGGCACGGAGCAAGGATGGCAGGAATTTTATTATTGATGATAAGCCATTTGTATATCCTTCGAATAAACATGAAGCATTAGGAATTGAAGATCCGCGGATAACCCAAATAGGAGATACATATTATATTTATTTTAGTGCTGTTTCACAATTGGGTGTCGGAGAATCGATGGTCTCTACGAAGAATTTTGAAACTGTGGAACATCATGGGATGATTTTTTCTCCGGAAAATAAAGATGTATTAATTTTCCCAGAGAAAATTGATGGAAAGTATTATGCTTTGCATCGACCCGTTCCAAAATCGACTGGCTCGCCAGAAATATGGATTGCTGAATCTAATAATCTCCTATACTGGGGAAATCATCGCCACTTAATCGGATTAAGAGATGGTATGTGGGATGAAGCAAGGATTGGCGGTGGTGCTGTACCGATCAAAACCGAAAAAGGCTGGCTTGAATTATATCATGGTGCCTCTAAAGATCATCGCTACTGTATGGGGGCCGTTTTATTGGATCTCAAAGATCCATCGAAGGTCTTATCTCGATCCGAAAAGCCAATTTTGGAGCCTAAAGCAAATTATGAAGTGGAAGGATTCTTTGGCGACGTCGTATTTTCATGTGGGACAATAGTTGAGGATGACACAATAAAGATGTACTATGGTGTAGCAGACACATCTATGGCATGTGCAGAATTTAGCCTTACCGATATATTGAATTCACTAAAATAGAATGCGGGGGCCGTGACTGGATGACAAACACGCCCCGCATTTTTGTAAAGAAAAACTAGCAAAATAAGGGGGTGGCAAGAAGTGAAAATAATTTATATCATTTCAGGACCATGCGGAGTCGGCAAGTCTACAGCAGCTAAAGAAGTCGCTAAACAAGTTCCGAAAAGCGCTCTTATTCATGGTGATGATCTTTTACATATGTTCGATGATCATTCTTCACCTCCATGGGAGGAAAAGTTAGCAATTATGTGGAAGAATATACTTGCTGTCACAAACAATCTTATTCAACATGATTTCAACGTCATTATAGATATTGTTGTGGAGGATGAATTAGAGTGGTTTTGTAGGCATTTTAAACATATGGATGTGGCAATTAAATATGTTGTTTTGCGGGCAGATGAAGAAGTATTAATGGAGAGAATTAACAAGCGCGGCGATGTCTATATGATTGAACGCTCATTATTTTTACTAAATCAACTTGAGAATGAGACGCCGTTTAATAAACCTTACCTATATGATACTAAGGAAAAGGCACCTGTGGATATAGCTATAGATATAATAAAACTTCCAAGTATTTGATAAAATACGGGAGAGATAATAGGAAAAAGCCGACAAATAAAATAGCAACTACCTTCATGCTTACCTTCGTTTCAAATAATCCGCTTTTAGTAGTAAGGAGTGGTTCTTCCTGGAACCTTAGTGTATATGGGCTGTATCATTTGGTGTCCATACTTTTCATCGGCATGGGCACCAAGTAACTACGCTTTTATACATTAAATATTAGTGGTGGTATTAGAAATATTCCTAACACTATCCCGGATCACTAGTTCCGTTGGGATTTGAATATGTTGTATGTCAATATCGGTATTATCCATCCGGCGCAACAACAAACGGACTGCTTCCTCACCCAATTCATTCGTAGGCTGTCGCATTGTCGTTAAGGACACCGGCAAAAATTGTGTGACATTGATATCTAAAAAACCTGTAATAGACAAATCGTCTGGGACCTGTAAACCGATACGTCTTGCTGCATGAACGACGTATGCCGCCAAATAATCATCCATACAAAGAACGGCGGTTAGCTGTCGATTGTTTTTCAAATATTGCTCGATGTTCGGTAATAGCACTTTAACTGATCCAGAATCATTTCCATGCGCCCATTCTACATTGGTTAATTTACGTTGGTATTGGAATGAGATATTATGATCCAACATGCACTGAATGAATCCCCGAAATCGTTCCTCACGACTCGTCGCAATCTCGATATTATGTGAAATATATCCAATTTGTCGATGACCTTGCTCAATCAGGTATTTGGTAATATTATAGGTTCCTTGAAAATGATCATGGTAAACAGAGTCAATCTGAATCTCCCGAAATTCACGATCCAATATGACTACTGGGAATTTATCCAATTTTAACCTTAATAAACCGTCTCCGCATTCCTTGCGATCCGACGGGAAAAGGATAATCCCATCAACATGATACTCGTGGGATAGTTCGGATAGAATAAGATTTTCTTTATTCTCTTGGTTATCTGATATTTTCAATAGTACTTCGTATCCATTTTTCTCTGCCTCGTGAACGATGGAGGTGATGATTTGACTGACATATTCATCAATGTGCGGAACAACTAATCCGAGTCTTTGACTGCGTTTCTTTTGCTGTGTTATGTCAAATTTCGTATCGGCATATTCAGCAACAAATGTTCCTCTTCTGGGGAGGCGGTATACTACTCCTTCATCTACCAGTTGTTGTAGGGCTAGTTTACATGTCATTCTACTTACGCCATATTTCTCCGCCAATTCCGCTTCAGACGGAAGTACATCATGTGCTTGAAAATTATTCTCTTTAATGAATTGTAGGATTTTTCCTTTTACTTCCATGTACAAAGTGTTTTTTGTGGCAAGTTTGTTATTCTTCATATTAATAGCACCCATCCATCAATGTTATTAATTTAGAGCATATCACTGGTTTATACCTGATGCAAATATCACCATGTGCGTCGTCGTTGTATATGTTGAGGACGGGCGGCTGAGACCTGTGGTCCTCCGTTTATACAACCACCTTTCTAATGATAATTTAGAACTACTGAATGATTATTGCTTCGCTTACCATATGCATTTCATTTGCTGCGTGAATGCTCAGTTGATGTGTCCACCATGTATCATATAAAACTCCCATCGTAAGAGAAGTGGGAGCTTGAAAGACAGCTCCCACTTCTCCGATATCTTTTGCGAACTACAACCTCAAGCGTAAAAGGGACCTAGCTCTCTTTCTCGTATTAGAAATTTCCCAACGCTTAAAGCGGGGGTGCCTGATCATATACTGTATTGAACGCAGTCCCGTAGCTGCTCTGGTTTCAAGCTTCAGGACTCGTTTGCAAGCCTCTCGTTAACTTTCTTATTATCCACATTAGTTTTCAGTATTCATTGCTTCTGTAATAGCTGCTTCCCCTTCTTCAGTTATAACGCGAAGGAATTCGTTGCGATCCAACCCTGACTCCACGTATCTTCTGGCGTCAAGATTGACATAGTTATCCCAAGTACTAATCCGTTTTGGCGGTATAGCAAGGGGATGAGCAAAAATGGAAGCTACATTTTTATCATGTGTCGATTCATAATCCTGGAAGAATTGATCTAGAACCCCAGTATCATTGCTGGAAGGTCCAATGCCATTACGTGATGCCCATAGCTGATACTCGTTTTCTGTAAAATACGTAATAACATCAAACGCTGCTTCTTTATTCTCGCTATTGGGATTAATGCTTAACGGAATAAGACCACCATCGGGGCGATGGCTCACTGCCGGACCGTCTTTCCATACAGGAAGCGGAGCTACGGCATCATTAAGTCCTTCATTATCCTGCCACCAATTTAATCCCTGTACAAATTCAACAATCATAGCCGTTGTTTGCTCTGAAGGAAATCGACCACCATCGAAAAATGGCCCGTCATCATTTCCTGGTATGCTTGTAATTTGATCTAGTAATTCTAAATACCGAGTGAATTCAGGTTGATCCAATAATATCTCGCCTGTTTCTGGATCGGTTTTGTTAACAGCAAGCTGCATGAGTGGAACAGTCGGGTTTGCTAAATCTAGTCCGCGATACTGGACGCCATTCCGTTCGCCCGTTACCTTTTTTCCCAATTCAATTGCTTCATCCCAAGTCATGTTATCGCTTGGATATGGTTGACCGAATAAATCAAAGATATCTTTGTTATAAAATAGAACATAATAAATGACCTCGTATGGTAAGGATAAAAGCCGATGATCTTTATCTCTCGCCCGTAGTGAGTCCAGAAATACTGGATTTATATGACTTAAATCATAATTCTTCTTTTCTACTAATTCATCTAAATCATAATCTAGTTCAAGATACTCCATATTTTGTTGCGAGATTTCAAAGAAAATATCCGGAGAAATGCCTTTAGTAAACAATTCTTCTAAATCCTCTCTACCAGATCCAGCTTTTACTTGTTCTAACGTGATATGTGGGAATTTTTTCTCAACGGGTTTTTTAAAACGCTCATTAAACATATTCTCATCCCAATTGACTAGTACTGATACTGTAACAGGTTCCTGTGCTTTATCAGTAGTGTCCTTATCAACTGTCCCTGCTGATGAATCCGCATCGCTACTAGAACATGATATTAATAACATCCCCAAACAACTGATCAACACAAACAGAAAAGTAAACTTGGTAATCGCTTTCATTACTCTGACCTCCAATCCTGCATGTATTGATCCATGTTTAGATCAATAGGCAGTTGATACTGAGTTTTTACCAGTAATGTATTTTGTTGCTTGCGACAATGTTCTCCAATCATCTTCTCGATCCCCCATTTATTTTGTATTGCTCCCTCGTCTCTCAAATGCAGAAAAGATGGAGCTAAAGCTAACTTTAATACCAATGTCAGTTCATGTCAATGGAATATTTTAGTCCGTTGATATCTACTGATATAAAGTTTGATATTTGTCCCTCTGGGAGGAGGAGCTCTATTTCGAGATTTTAAGGAAACCAAAGAACTATAGGTGGAGGAGTCCAAATCGTTAGGATCTGCGAGATGCAGGTCATAAAGGTATTGCAACATGGTGTTGCGATTTTAAGCTTTGTGCACCTTCCATTCGAAGGGGAGGTAGAGCCCCCCGCTGAATGAAGTATTACAGATATGACTTTACAGATTTTCCAAACATGTAAGGTCAGATACGGAGCTTTATAAAATCAAGATTTGCGGGACGTTTGAAGATGGCGAAAATAATCTTATCCAGTTTCGTTTTATCGTTAGAACTAAAAGGAAATCGACAGTTGTTTTCAGTAGCCTTGGATAAATTGGAAGCCTTTTGCGTGATGTATAATAAGGTTTACGGAAAGTATCTCCATTTAGAAAAGCACATGAAAAGAGAGAAGAAGTATAAAAGTTACATTCGACAATTGGAATGAGTGAATGGAAGTGGGCGATTGTGATCTTACCGAGCTTGAAGGTGTGGATGTCAATGGTGCAAAGCTTGCCTTGGCCAGCGAATGTTGAAAAGTGTATTTGCTCAGTATCTTAAATCATCCTAAGTAAAACTATCGCTGCCAGTAGAACTCCGCTGTTTTAGTATTGGGTGGAAAAAATAGACAAATCAAGCATGGACGCTTAAAATTGCGCCCATGCTATTTTTATTTTCTGTAGAAAAAGGACGGAGCTACGTCAAAGTTTAATCGGCATCCAATTAAATTTTATTTAAACATAGAAGTGGTTATATGAATCGTTTCACTTTTCTCACACCGCTTTGATTGTGTTTGTACCTGCTTATACTTCATTCTATTTCCATGCGAAGGTTGAGATTAAGTACTCATGATCGTTTTTTATGAGACTTTGATCCAATTAGATGTGACTGGTACTCCAGCATCTAATAATAGATTCATAACAGGGCATCTCTTCTCTACTGCCGTTTTTAATTCTTGTATTCGTGCTTCACTTTCATCGGTTTTCAATAAAACATCGAAGTTAACAGATTGAAAATGTGGTGATACACCTGCAACACCCATTAATCCTTGTAGATCTATCTCACCGGCATTTTTAAATTCAGCAGCTTCATAAGTGAATTTTTGCTCTTTCGCAATTAATGCAATCATGATCGAAGTACAGCTAGATAATCCTGCCAAGACAAATTCAACAGGGTTTGCCCCTTCATCAGTTCCACCAAGGCTTTTCGGCTCATCCACAATAAACGGCTCGAAGTTTCTAATGGATATAGATGTTTTTAGTCCACTTTCCCATACACCACTTGTTTCTACATTCATTAATTGACTTTTTGACATCTCATTCATCCCTTTCAATTCATAGTAAATTGATTTGTTTTATTAACTATAAAAGACTATCGATAAATAAGCAATATTAAAAATAATTTTTAAGCTATTAAATGTCTTAATTTGTATAAAAGCGTCTTTTATTATGTAAATGCTGCTTTTGAAAAAAATTAACACAGTATCACTCGACAAAATATATGAAGCTATGACAAAAAGAGTGTAAATAATTATTAGACAAGTTGGAAAAAGACATTTTTGTAGTGCAGAATCTGTCGTGGCATCTAGGCGTTTTAATTGATGTTAGGTAACTAGCCATCTGCTATAATGAATGGTATTGATAGGAAAAGAGGGATACATATGTCTTGGAAAACAAAAGTGGATCAATGGTTGGATTATGATCTATTGGATAAGTCGTTAAAAGCAAAATTGAACTCTATTCAGGACAATGAAAAGCTCCTTGAGGATAGTTTTTATAAGGATCTTGAATTTGGAACGGGCGGTATGCGCGGTGAACTTGGCCCAGGAACTAATAGAATGAATATTTATACGGTAAGAAAAGCGGCGGAAGGACTAGCTCTTTACATCGTGCAGCAAGGAAAAGAAGCGATGGCGCGTGGAGTGGTTATTGCTTATGACTGCCGTCACATGTCACCCGAATTTGCACTTGAAGTGGCAAAAACGGTAGGAAAGCATGGAGTGCAAGCTTATCTTTTCGAAGAACTACGTCCAACGCCAGTGCTGTCATTCGCTGTTCGTTATTTGCATGCTTTTACTGGAGTGGTAATTACTGCAAGCCATAATCCACCTGAATATAATGGTATGAAAATGTACGGGGAAGACGGTGGCCAGCTCCCGCCTGCAGCAGCAGATGTCATAATCAATTATGTGCAAAATGCTGGAAGTGAATTGGAGATTGAATCAGGTATGAAGGAGGAGCTTATAGAGAAGGGGCTACTTACTTATATTGGCGAAAGAATAGATCATGCATACATAGAAGCAATGAAATCCATTCACTTAAATCATGATGCAGTTGAACAAGCTGGTAAAGATCTGAAGATCGTGTTCACACCGCTCCATGGAACCGCCAATCATTCGGTTCGAGCGGGTTTACAGGCTTTCGGTTTTGAGAATGTGACTGTCGTAAAAGAGCAGGAGCTACCAGACCCAGATTTCTCTACCGTTGAATCACCGAATCCTGAAGAACACGCGGCGTTTGAGATTGCGATCCGTTATGGTAAGGAAATAGATGCGGATATATTATTGGGAACAGACCCGGATGCAGACCGTCTTGGTGTAGCAGTAAAAAATCATGAAGGTGAATATACTGTGCTTAGCGGGAATCAAGTTGGTGCGCTCATGATGCATTATATACTGGAACAAAATAAGCAAAATGGCTCACTTCCTGAAAATGGGGTTGTTATTAAGACAATAGTAACGTCTGAAATGGGACGTGCAATTGCGGAAAGCTATGATATAAAAGCATTGGATACATTGACTGGCTTTAAATTTATCGGCGAAAAGATCCTAGAATTTGAACAAACAAATGAGCATACCTTTTTATTCGGCTTTGAAGAAAGTTATGGTTATTTGATTGGTGACTTTGTGCGTGATAAAGATGCGGTTCAAGCAGCGGTATTTGCTGCAGAGGTTGCTGCATTTTATAAAAACCAAGGAAAATCGCTATATGATGGTTTGGAAGAGCTATTCGAGAAATATGGTTATTATCAAGAATCGTTACGCTCGCTTACTCTGAAAGGAAAAGATGGAGCGGAGCAGATTGCTGGGATTTTAGAGAAATTCCGAGCGGAGCCTCCTTTGCAAATTAATGATCAAGCTGTTGTTACGATTGAAGATTATGCTACTAGCGAACATTTCGATGTGCAGCACGGCACTAGGTCAATAATTAATTTGCCAAAATCAAATGTATTGAAGTACAAGCTTGCTGACGGGTCTTGGTTTTGCGTCCGTCCATCTGGTACAGAACCAAAAGCGAAATTTTACTTTGCTGTAAAAGATAAAACACTTGCTAACAGTAAAGAAAAACTTGCGGGACTCGAAACAGAAGTAATGGATATTGTCGATAAGATTATTAAAAAATAAGAAAGAAGCGGGCTCTCATTTTTGTAGAGTCCGTTTTTCTTTCTAATTCTTATCTACTTATAACTGTATTACATATATAATTAATTAACTTTTCCGCTTTTTCGTGTATGATATAGGAAGGAGAGGTGGGGTTATGTTGTACGTTAAAAAGAAATTGTTTGGGCATATAGAGGATACTCCGGTATACTCATTTACACTTGTGAATGATCAAGGAATTAGCATTCAATGTATTAATTATGGATGTATTATCACAAAAATTATTACTCCAGATCAGTATGATAATTATGAAAATATCGTGCTTGGCTTTGATAATCTGGACGAGTATATTAGTGATTCTCCATTTTTTGGTTGTGTGGTCGGCCGTGTAGCTGGTAGGATTGGTGGAGCGGAATTTACGTTGAACGGTAAAACGTATCATTTGGCGAAAAATGAAAACGGTAACCATATCCACGGTGGCGTAAAGGGATTTGATAAGGTAATTTGGGATGCAGCTATTATGGAAAAGGAAGAATTGGTCCAAGTTCAATTTTCATATACTAGTCCGGATGGAGAAGAAGGCTATCCAGGGAATGTAGATATGAAGGTTACATATACGCTAAATAATGAAAATGAATTTACGATTCAATATAATGGTGTATCAGATGAAACAACGCTGTTAAATATGACAAATCACTCATATTTTAATTTGAGTGGTGATTTAAAGCGAGATGTAATGAATCACTCGTTGACGATAAAAAGTGATCAGTTTCTTGAACTTAATGATGAATTACTTCCAACTGGGGAATTCGTTGATGTAGAAGAAACAACTTTTGACTTTCGAGCGAGAAGAATGATCAAGACCGGTATAGAATCAAATCATCCACAAAATCAACTAGTTGGCGGAGGGTATGATCATCCGTTTGTATTGAAGGAAAATAACAACAAAGAAATAGTATTAGAAGACCTTGAAAGTGGACGAACAATGACTGTTGAGACAGATGAAGTTGGTGTTGTCGTTTATACGAGCAATCAACTAAGTAATGAGGGGAAAGTGTATGGTGTTCCATCGAGAAAATACCTAGGTATATGCCTTGAAACACAAGGTTTACCTGATGCAGTCCACCATCAGCAGTTTCCGTCTTGGATACTTGAAAAAGACAAAACGTTTTCGAGTGCAACGAAGTACCGATTTGGCGTGCAGAAATCGCGTTAGTACATATCGAACATATTAAAGAAATGGCAAATAAAAAGGAAACCGGCCCTAATATTACAGGTGCCAGTTTCCTTTTATGTATTAGGTCAATTCCCTGATGATATAAATGGTTAGCTTATTCTTAGTTTGCTTTCTTTTCTGCTAATAAACTTCTTGTGGAATTTCGAATCACAAGCTCGGGCTCATATATGATTGACTTTTGTTGCGTTGGATCGTTTTGCTCCACTGCATCGATAATCCATTTTGCAGCATCCATACCCATTTGAACTTTTGGATGTATCACAGATGTAAGTTTTATTTCCGATGCTTCAGCTAAGGTAGAGTCATCATAGCCTACAACGGAAATATCATTTGGCACGCTGTACCCATTGTCTCGCAATATTGTGATAACGGCTAATGCGCTCGCATCGTTATAGCAGACAATACCAGTTGGAATGTCCGCTGGATTAGCAAGAAGCTCCTTTAATTTATCTTCTAATGCTGTGTCCAGATCTTCTGTTGTATAAGAAATAATCGTATCGTTTAAAAAAGGAACTTTATTTTCGCGGAATGCACGGATAAAGCCTTTCATCCGATATACCCCTTGCATATCATCTGTTTTAAAAACTCCAATGATTTTCTCATGTCCCAAGTTGATTAAATGAGTCGTGGCGATGAAGCCGCCTTTTTCATCATCAAGCATGATATATGCAGGGTTTAATTGTGAGTAATATTGATTGATCATTAAATAGGGGATATTCTTTTGTTCCAGTTCTAAGTAATAATGAATGTTTGGATTATATCCACTACTTTTTGTCGGTTCGATAATAAGTCCATCAATATTTCTACTAAGCATGGCCTCGAGGCACTGCTTTTCTTTATCCAAATCATTATCAGTGGAAGAGATGATGAGTGAGTATCCTTTCGAAGTTAAATAGGACTCCATTCCTCTAATGATAGACGGAAAAATGTAATCGGAAATATAAGTTGTAATAACCCCAATATTTTTACCAGGCATTTGTGCAACCTGATGCGGATTTTGTCTTACTTCCTTTTGGGGAGCTGGTGGAGTGGAACAAAACGTACCAGCACCCTGCTCTCTATATAGCAGTCCTTCATGTACAAGTTGTCCTACTGCTTGGCGGATCGTATGCCTACTAACATTAAACATCTTTGCTAACTCATTTTCAGAATGAATTTTCTCGCCCGGCTTTACGTCACCGTTTGCAATCCATTCCTTTATTTTGTCGATCACTATCATATATTTTGTGGGCTTTACCATAAAATCCCCGCCTTCAAGTTGTTCGTTTATCCATTCAGTTGTTTGTACAATTATTTCCATTATACATGATCCACAAATGAAATTATATGTTTTACTTATAGATAGATTTGATTAGGTGTATATATTATCTAAAACTAATACATACGTACAATTAAATACTATCCTGAAATAGGATAATAAAAAAGGGATAAGTCTCATAAAATGTATATGGCGAAAATAACAATATATAAAGACGTCTTCAACTGAAAATGTAACTATCTTAAGGTGAGATATATTTAACGCGAAAAGGTAGATTTAGTTATTTTCAAAAAATACAAGAATCCTGGTAACCCATACCAGGATTCTTGTAAGTGATATTTAGAAGTTAATTTCAGTTGATACTACACCTTCTAGTGAATTCCTCCTTCTAATTCTTTTATCAGTAGATTGCTATTATTGCTGTCTATGTTCCTCTATCATTTCTTTTACTTTCTTTGAAACATCAGTTATTGTTTTCTCTGCATCCTGTTTTCCGAGGTACATCAGGTCCATTATGTCGGTAACTTCTTTACCTAAACCTGGAATAAGTGATTGTTGGTCTTCAATAATGCCAATATCGCGTGCTTGGATCAAATAGCCTGGATGGTCTGGCACTTTTGCTTCATTAATGAGTTCATCAATTCCCGCTACAGAAGGAATGGCATTCCCGTTATCCGTTAGACGAGCCTTTTGACCTTTAGCTGAGGTGTAGAAGGACATAAATTTCATTGCTTCATCAAGATGTTTTGATTCTTTGTTGACTGCCATAAAAGCAACTCCAATAGAAGTGGGTTCCATCTTGTTACCTGTGTTGGTTGGCCAAGGAATATAATCAAATTCTAATGATTTATTTTCACTAAACATTGGAGTTAACCAGCGACCAGCTGCTACAAATCCAACTTGGTTGGACATGAACATCGCATCGGCACCTTGTCCTTTTGGTAGGGAACCACCATATGTGGCATTTCCATCCTTTACTAGCTTTGCAAGATATTTAAATGTTTCTTGTGATTTTTCATTTTCTTCTAAAATATAATTTCCTTCTTCATCATATAATTTTCCTCCATTAGACCAAATCCAAGAGAAAAAAGGTTCATTGTTATTGTCTACGACAAATCCTTTTTTACCGGCATCTCTAATTTTTCCAGTAATTTCAGCAAATGCGTCCCAATTCCACTCGCCTGCATCATAGTAATCTTGAGGAGTTTTCTTAACACCCGATTCTTTAAGAACATTCTTGTTGTAGTACATTAAAAATGGATTTGCATCAACACTTACACCATAATATTTACCGTCTTGTCTTGCTGCTCCCCACAAACCATCTGCAAAATCATCGGTTTTTACATGGCTATCTGAGCTACTTAGGAATTCACTTAGATCAGCGATTGTATCTGTATCAATCAGCTTTGAGATCGTCTCGTTGCCAACGTAAAAAATATCGTTCCCCTTGTTTCCTGATAGTTCAGTCATTAATTTTTGTTCATAATTGTCCCCAGGAACAGGAATCAATTTTACCTTTACATTTGGATATTGTTTTTCATACTCATCTAATGCCCTTTGATACACTTTTATTTCCGCGGGATTTCCCCAAGCTGACATAGTCAGTTGTATCTTTTTTTCACCATTGGCACCGGTAGAAGTACTACTATTATTGGAAGTGCAACCGGTAATCACTAGCAAAGCCATAAGAACTGATGTAATTGTAATAACGATCCATTTCTTTTTCATTAAAACACCCTCCTTATACTAATTGAACTTTTGAGTGAAACTTCTGATAATTGTAAAGTGATGGTAATCCATCATCTTGAGTTTATTACTTCTACATTCCCTAACAAGTAAGCGTTATCAAATGAACGTATTATAAATTACTTGGTCGGCCTTTGATAACTTAGTATTAAATAGGGCATGTGAGAAAATAATTATTTTTATCAAATGGAGAGGTAGATTATTAAATAGTAAGTATGTAAATAGGATTCTTGAATCCTTTTTAAAGTAGTAATCGCGTTTACATTTGCATGTACATCAGAATTATTAAGAATTAGCCCCTCCATAATAAAAAAAGTAGTATTAATAAATCTATCTAGCAAATTATTATATAGCTAGATATATTATTGCATTCAATTGTAGATAACATCGCCTCCTTAAATAACTGCAAAAATAAAAATTTATTTAAAACATGTGCACAATAGCATTAAATAGTGGGACAAAATTGTTCGATTTCAGTAGAATTGATTGCAGTTAAGTATAATACTCGGTGTCCGTACATGTCAAACGGATTTTCGAACGTTATCTCATCAAGTTAGTTAGGATACGTACAAAGAAAAGTTGGATAGATAATATGGTTAAAATAAGGCATCCCTTTTAATAATATAGAAAACTCTCATCATATAAATTGAGATTGCGTCAAAGGCAAGTATAAACAGTTTCATTTGAATGGATTTTATTTATCTCGAATTAAGGTGTAGGTGTTTTGAGTAATATATGCACCCCATCTTCTAATCACTAAAATTTGGTTAAAGCAATCCTTACGATATATATCATTTTGTAATACCAATTGACATGTACGTACACGGATACTATGATAATTGTATAGTAAAAGAGGGGTGGGGAAGAAGTGAAAGTTATAGAGGAATTGTTAGGAGAAATTGATAACTCACTAGTACATTCATTTACGCTAACAAACGACAATGGTTTAGAGGTTAGTTGCATCAACTATGGATGCGCTATCACGAAAATAATAACGCCTGATAAAAACGGTACGAAAGAAAATATTGTCCTTGGTTATGATTCACTAGAAGAATATGTTAATGGTTCATCATTTTTGGGATGTGTTGTAGGAAGGATAGCAGGCCGGATAGGTAATGCTGAGTTTGAATTAGATGGAGAAAAGTATATATTAGCAAAAAATGAAAACTGTAACCATCTTCATGGTGGGGTAAAAGGCTTTGATAAAGTTATTTGGGATGCTGCTATATTGGAAAGTGAAAAGTTGGCCCAGGTGGAGTTCAGCTATACAAGTCCAGACGGAGAAGAAGGTTACCCCGGTAATTTGAAAATGAAGGTTATATACACGCTTAATAATAATAACGAATTCACTATTCACTATGAAGGAATATCTGATCGAACAACCATATTGAATGTAAGCAACCATTCTTATTTTAACCTAAGTGGAGATTTAAAACGTGACATACAAGATCATACTTTAATGTTAAAAAGTGATAGATTTCTAGATTTGCAGGAAGACCTAATGCCAACTGGAAAAATTATTCCAGTGGAAGGTACAACCTTTGATTTCCGTAATGGCCGAAAAATTAGAACCGGAATAGAATCTAATGATGTTCAAAATCGCCTAGCTGGTGGGGGATATGATCATCCGTTTGTTTTGAATGATAATCACAATCAGGAAATTATGCTCGAAGATTCGGAAAGTGGACGGACGTTGACGATAGAAACGAATGAAGTCGGTGTCGTCGTTTATACGGCCAGCCAACTCCCTGAGGAAGGTGAGATTTATGGCGTGCCTTCGCGCAAATATCTTGGAATTTGCCTAGAGACACAAGGATTACCTGATGCAGTTAATAAAAAGGATTTCCCATCATGGGTGCTTGAAAAAAATAAGCCATTTTCTTCAATTACGAAATTTTACTTTGGTGTAAAATAAGTTTAATTAGAAAGGTTGATTATGTATGGCTCATCGAACAACAACCTTAAAAAAACCTTTAATCGAGCAGATCCTTGGGTGTACAAGCGCAGGCAGCTTTATACTATCCAAACCGGTACGCCGATGCTAGGTGTTTACATGGAATGGAAATGGTACACCGATTTTGTATGCCAGTGGTTGATGTATGGAAGGATTGGCGGAATGCTACTGTAGTGTAATATTCTGGCTCCTCTTGTAATAGCTACATAGTTAGTGTTAAAAAATTGAAGGAAAGTGGGGATATCTGTAATAATTAATGATATTATTACAATAAAAGATGTAATTAAGAGAGGTAATTAATTGAGAACATTACAATTAACGTTAGATGAAGCAATTGAGGTTTCTAAAGCATTGGCAAATGAAACCCGGATGGAAATTATTCGACAGCTAACAAAGGGACCAAGAAATGTGAATGAAATCTCGGAGCTGTTGAATGTGCCTTTTTCTACGGCAGCAGCTAATGTGAAGATACTTGAAAATGCAGGGTTGATTACAACAGAAATTGTTCCAGGGCGTGGAAATCAAAAAGTGAATTCCAAACGATTTGATCGTATTATTATCGATTTGGAAAAAAAGATTCCTAATATTGAAGATATTATTACACATGAGCTAGAGATCGGAGATTATGTAAATTGTAAAATTGAGCCAACATGTGGATTATTAAGCGAAAAGGGAATCATTCATATACTTGATGAGCCACGTTCATTTTTTGAACCGGACAGAAAAAGCGCACAGCTTGTTTGGTTCCGCTCCGGTTTTATTGAATATCATTTTCCGAACAGAATCCCTTATGGGACACTGGTGGATGAGCTAAGTTTCTCTGTTGAGCTATGTTCAGAGGCACCTTACCATAATGAGGATTGGCCTTCTGATATCACGTGTTGGATCAATGACTCTGAAATTGGATATTGGACAAGTTCAGGGGACTTTGGGGGAGAAAGAGGTTTTTTAACTCCAAGCTGGTGGGAGACACATAATACACAATTTGGGGTTTTAAAATATTGGAAAATAAACAAAAAAGGTAGTTTTATTGATGGAGTAAAAATTTCATCCATTACAATAGATGATTTAAGATTACAGGAAAAGCCTTATATTTCTTTAATGTTGGGTGTGAAAAAAGAGTCAAAAAACCAAGGTGGAATAAACTTATTTGGATCTAAATTCGGTAATTATGAGCAAGGAATTATTATGAAAATTAATTACTCACAAATAAAATAAGGTCAAAGTGTGGAAAAGGGTCACATTAAAGATAAATAAAATGATCAAACGGATCTTAGGCCCATGAAATGAACTAATATGAAAGGCTCCATAAAACTAGAGGAAGCCTCAATTTCTACTATTGTTTTATGGAGATGGAGTTGAAATGAGCCAAAATTAAAAAGCGTTATATTATAACGCCAATTTTAATAGGAACATTTTTGTTATTTTTATTACAATAATACTTGAAGTGTTACAATTCAACATGTAATATATAAAAATGAAAGCGCTTTATACCATTTGTTTAGTTCATATGCTACAGAAACAGGATAAAGGATGCAATTCTTTCTAAACACTTTCGTATATAGAATTCTATCCTTTATTACAATGATACTGAGAGTACTACAGTTAATCATATAGTAAATAACACTTTATTAGCTTTCATCTAAAGAGAATACTGCGGTGATCATAAAAGATTGATAGTAATTAGTATAATTTTTAACTTTAATAGACTCTCGGAATTTCGAGGCGTAAATTGCCGAATTTCCAAAAACCTACTGGGAATTAAGCTTTATTAATATTTGGGATTCGTTTTCAAAATTTTTCATAAAGAGACATGCCACAGAAGCGACACATATTATTTTTTAAAAAGACTGTTTTTGAAAACATTGTTGCTTTACCAAGGCAGTGCGTGGTGATTTCCGCTACAGTTGCTCGCTTTCCGCGGGGTGGGCAGTGAGCCTCCTCGGCATAAACGCCCGTGGGGTCTCTCACCTGTCCCGCTGATCCCGCGACGGACAGGACGTCCTAGTGTCGGTGTTGGCCACAGGACGTGGCCGTCTTTATCCGACCAGGAGTCTCACACTTTCGCTCTAACCTTCAACAGATTTTGTTTTAAAAGCAACAACCCCTTAGAAAAGAGCCTTTAAAAAGATTTAGCCATTGAAGAGAAAATATGACCGTTAAGAAACGATAGTTCATCTTTTTGATGAGCATACCCGCCTGGAACGGAAATCAACGGTGGTAGGAAGACACGTTGTATGTAGATTACTTATCTCATTCAATACATAATGGGTAATTCTACTAATAAAAAGTGAATTATCCCCCTATTAAAAGTAGGAGGAGACATGAAAAAATGGCACAAGAAAAACTTGTACCATCCGGCTTGGTGAATGCCGAGAGTCTATTTTAATATTAGGAGGTTTAATTTTGGTTAATTCTCATAAAGAAAATCAGAAGATGGTCACTTATTCGAATCCAGTAGGTGGAATGAACAAGATTGGTGATCCATTTGTTTTAAAAAAAGAGAATTCATATTATATGTATGCTACATCTGAACCCAATTTTGGTTTTAAAGTTTGGAAATCTGACAATCTCGTTAACTGGGAAGAAAAAGGATTGGCGTATGTTCACCACGAACAACCAAATAAATGGGCAACTGGTGACTTTTGGGCTCCAGAAGTGATTCACCGTAACAATCGGTATTATATGACATACAGTGCACGTAACAAGGATGGGCATTTGCAAATATCAGTTGCAGCAAGCAGTGACCCACTCGGTCCATTTACGGATATTAGCACTGAAATAATTAAACAGGAAGGCTCATATATTGATGGCCATATATTTATAGGAGATGATGGTACTCCTTATTTATATTACGTAAAGGATTGCTCCGAAAATAAAATAAATGGTAATCATGTCAGTCAGATCTTAGTACAGGAAATGAACAAGGAGATAACGGATGTACTTGGGGAACCACGACTTTTATTGGAGCCTGACCAGCCTTGGGAGGGGATCGAAGGTGACTATCAATGGAATGAAGGGCCTTTCGTTATGAAAGATGGGCAAACATATTATCTGATGTATTCGGCGAATTGTTTCGCCAGTTCTGATTATAGTGTGGGCTATGCAACATCAGATCAACCGTTAGGTCCTTTTAAAAAAGCTACTGAAAATCCCATTTTGGCAAAAAATCTATCTATTAATATATCTGGACCAGGTCATAACAGTGTAACGATCGGTCCCGATGATAAAACACTTTATATCGTTTACCATACACATACAAACCCTGATGCACCGAGTGGAAACCGTCAAATGAATATAGATAGATTGTATTTTGAAGAAGGCAAATTAATTGTTGATGGACCTATAGTAAATGAACAGACGATAAAGATAAAATAGATTGAATTTAGCAAGCGAAGATATATTGATTATAGGGGATGTGCGCATATTTAACAGCAAGAAAATGAATATAACTTAAAAAGGAGCAATCCAATGACATTTAGACAAGAGTATCCAAGACCGCAGTTTGTGAGAAAAGATTGGTTTAATTTAAATGGAGAATGGGACTTTGCATTTGATCAAGATCAGGTTGGCATGAAGGAAAAATGGTTCAAAAAAGGAACAGATTTTGATCGGAAAATTAATGTTCCATTTGCTTATCAGGCAAAGTTGAGCGGTATTCATGATCCGTCTTTTTGCGACCATGTCTGGTATCGCAGAAGTTTTACAACACCGAAAGAATGGCAAGAAGAGCGTGTCATCATTCATTTTGGTGCAGTTGATTATCGAGCGTGGATTTATGTGAATGAACACTTGGTAGGTTTTCATGAAGGTGGTCATACTTCGTTCTCTTTCGATATTACTGATTGTTTAACATGGGAAAAGGAAGAAATTGTTGTGAGGGTAGAAGATCCATCAACAGATGAAACAATACCTAGAGGAAAGCAATTTTGGCAGGAAAAGTCCGAGGGCATTTGGTATACAAGGACAACAGGGATTTGGCAAACAGTATGGTTGGAACCGGTGAATGAGACGAGTATTAGCAAACTACGGCTGACCCCTGATGTAGATGGAGGCAATATTAAAGTTGAGTTCGATGTAACAGGCAATTTTTCTAATACAGAGGTTGAGATTGAAATCTTTTTTAATAATAAAAAAGTGGCAACTGATACGATCCGTATTTACGAGCGTTATAATAAGCGAACGATCAATTTGTACAATCACTATATTTTTAGGACAGGTTTTCACTATGAAAGCTGGGGGTGGACACCTGAGCATCCAAATTTATTTGATATTCGTATGAAGCTGGTTGATGTAGATGAAAATGAAGTACTGGACGACATTGATTCATACTTCGGGATGAGAAAAATTCATCGTGAAAACGGCATGGTCTATTTAAATAATCGTCCTTATTATCAAAAACTTGTACTTGATCAAGGCTACTGGCCAGATGGGCTGCTCACAGCCCCAGACGATGCTGACTTGAAAAAAGATATAGAGCTTGCACTTGAACTTGGCTTCAATGGTTGTAGGAAACATCAAAAAGTAGAGGACCCGCGCTTTTTATATTGGGCAGATCAATTAGGTTTTCTTGTGTGGGGGGAATGTGGTGCATCACCGTCCTTTAGCGAAACGGCTGTTTCTAGGTTAACGAAAGAATGGATTGAAATAATTGAGCGTGATTATAACCATCCATCGCTTGTTGCTTGGGTTCCTTTAAATGAGAGTTGGGGAGTTCCTAGTATTCGATCAGATAAACAACAACAGAACCACTCACTTGCAATGTATCATCTTGTTCACTCACTTGATCCAACACGACTTGTCATATCGAATGATGGTTGGGAATTAACAAAAACCGATATATGTGCTGTTCATAATTATAATCATGGCAATAAATATGAAAAAGAGAAATATGATTATTACAAGTTCTCATTGTCCACGAAGGAAAGCATTCTTAAATCACAGCCCGCACACCGGAATATTTATGTAGAGGGGCATGAGCATCACGGTGAACCGATATTGTTGACAGAATTCGGTGGGATTGGTTTTAAAGTCGGAGAGGACACCGGCTGGGGTTATTCGTCTGTTGATAATGTCGAAGATTTCATCAATGATTATCGGCGGATCATGGAAGCAGTCTATGCATCTAACATTTTGCATGGTTATTGCTATACACAGCTAACAGATGTGGAACAGGAGATTAATGGTTTACTAACATACAATAGAGAACCTAAATGTGAGATGAAGAAAATAAAAGAAATTAATCAGTTGTGGCATTTGGATATTATTGAAACATAAATAAACCTAATCAAGAGTTGTGAGTGAATCTATATTATCCGTACAACTAAATCTAGAGGGAGTAGATAGGTATAACTCCTCCCTTTTTTTATAAAGCGTATTTGCAATTTTAAAAAAATGGTGTTGACATGTACGAACAGGAAGATTTATTATAGGTATAAGTTCATACTATTCAAATATATTAAAAACGTAAGCGCTTTAATTGCATTATTAATGCTACGGAAATATGTGATGATACAACATGTACGCACATTTTTAAAGCACTAAGTTAATCGTGCATGGTCTTGAAAGGGGGGATTAACTTTTACACTTGATTCAATAAAGTATAAGGGGGAGAGATTATTGAATAAGAAGTTTAGCGCATTAATTATTATGTTCATGCTTATTTTAGTCTTGGCAGGATGTAAAAGCGGGGGCAATCTTGCCGGTAGCGATGATAGTGGCGGAGATACAAAGGGGAATGACAAAGGTGACAGCGAGCAGGTAGAAGAAGAAGGAGCGGAGCTTGTCTTCGACTCTAGTACTGAAGGGGAAGTAACCTTTTGGACGTTTACTCCAGACGTATATAAGGAAATTGTAACTGGATTCAACAAAGAATATCCAAATGTTAAAGTGAATCTTGTTGGTATGGAGTTTGCCGACATGCATGACAAGCTACAAACAACTCTGGCAGCTGGGAGCGGTGCACCTGATGTAGCCCAAGTTGAGCAAGGACAATTTTCCAGATATGTTACCGGGGATTTGTTGGAAGACTTACTTCAGCCTCCATATGATGCAGGGAGATATCAGGAGATGGTTTCCGAGTATAATTGGGAGCGTTGGAAATCGGTTGATGGAAAAGAATTACTTGGTATACCTTGGGATGTAACACCAGGTGTATTCTACTACCGTGCAGATTTATATGATCAAATGGGACTTCCGAGTGAACCAGAAGAGCTTGGTGAATTTTTAAAAGAGAAGGATAATGTGTTAGCCGCAGCACAGACGTTTGCAGCTAATGGAATATATATGTTTGAATGGCGAGACTCTCCTGCAGTTCAATACGGGGATGCGGTAGGTTACTTTGATAGCGAATACAATTGGCTTAGAAATACAGAGGAAATGGCTGAACTACTTGATTTTGTGAAAAGAGGAAATCAACTAGGGTGGGCGCCTCAAATTTCCGTGCTTTATGATGATGAAGGAAAGCAATTAGTGAACCAAGGTAAGGTGGCATCTTTCCCAATCGGAAGCTTTGGTGCGCGTGAATTAAAAACTATCTTCCCAGAGCAATCAGGAAAATGGAGAGCAACAACCATGCCACTAGGATTAAATGTTGGGCTTGGTGGATCAACATTCGTGATGCCATCCCAAGGTGAAAATAAAGATGCTGCCTGGGCATTTGTTGAATGGATGAACCAGGCTGAAGAAGCTTGGAAGGTATTTACTGAGCACTCCATCCAGCCAGCTTGGAAACATATTACCGCTCTGCCTTGGTATCAAGAGCATACAAATGAATATCTTGGTGGACAACAAGATTATAAATTATACGATTCTATTGATGATAATATCCCAGTACGCCGTTTGACGCCGCTTGATGGTGCTGCATGGCCGCTATACATCGAAAAAGTAGCGGAATCCATGGATAATAATATCGACTCCAAAACAACATTGCAACAAATTGAAGATAATGTTGAGAAGCAGCTCGGCCCTGAAATCGAGAAGCTGAAAGCTGAACTCGCCAACTAAATGTTGGAGGCTGTCCAAATAAGTGATTATCACATTTGGACAGCCTTTGATTAGAATTAGAAATGGAACAGGGGGAGGCTTCCGTGAAACGTTTGCTTCGTAAATACGCAGTTAGCTTAACAGTTATTATTTTACTTATTGCATCCTTATTTATCTGGAATCAAACACGCGGCTTTGACGATGCAGCGATGGCAAAAATACCTGAATACGATGATGTGGAAGAAAAGTCAATATTAGCAGATGAAGATATTCAAAGCTTGTTGGAACCTTCATTTTTCGAATACTATGATAATCATAATCTTGCAGGAGCTGCTGACGTAGAAGGGTTTGAAACTAAAATTGCATCAGAGGATTACACTGCGATCAGCAAGGAGGATGTTGAAGTTAAAACGGGTTTAGGTAAACCGTATGATACGGCAGTTGCACTTTTGGATCAAAAAGGATGGGTAGAATATTCCTTTAGTGTTCCTGAGGATGGCTACTATCAAATGGGAATGGATTATTATGCACTTCCAGGTAAGCGTGCGGCAGTTGTAAGAAGTTTGCAGATTGATGGGGAATATCCATTTTTTCAGGCGAAAAAACTGACGTTTCAGCGAACTTGGCAGGAAAAAGGTGAACCATGGTTTGATAATCAGGGAAATGAATTTAACCCAGGAAGGGAAGAAGTGTTTGGGTGGCAGTATAAGGAATTAAGAGATTCAGAGGCGAAAATAGCTGAACCGCTCCGTTTCCATTTGACGAAAGGAGAACACACCCTTCGTATTCAGGCTGTACGTGAACCGGCTGCCATTGGTGAGATCCGCATCTTTTCACCTATTCAAAACCCCACTTATGAAGAAGTGCTGCAATCATATCAAGATAAAGGTTATAAAGAGGTAAAAGACGTTCAAGTAAAGATCCAAGCGGAACATGCATTGTTACGGTCTGATCCGACCTTAAAGCGAGTGGAGGATAGGGAACCGATAACTGAACCATTCGACCCGAAGGCGATTACTTTAAATACATTTGGAGGAGAGGGTTGGAGAAACGGGGAACAGTGGGCTGAATGGGAGTTTGAAGTCCCTGAAAGTGGACTTTACAATATTGGGATGCGATATGGCCAATGGTATTTAAATGGTATTCCGACACAACGGAAAATAACCATCGATGGTGAGTTGCCGTTTCAAGAAATGAACGGAATCTTATTTCCGTTTAAAGCTGAATTTCAAATAAAAAAGCTAGGCACAGAAAGGGAAGAATTTTTATATTATTTAGAAAAGGGTAAGCATACGATTCGTATGGAAGTTCAAATTGGAAGTCTTGGTGAAATGCTTGAATCCATTCGCGTGACAACGAATACACTATCTCTTCTGTATAGAGAAGTAATTCGTGTGACAGGCACAAGCCCGGATCCAAATGCGGATTGGAATCTTGAAAATAATATTACAAATCTGGTGCCGCGCTTGCATATTTTGGCAAGAAATGTAGATGACGTTGTTGAATCACTTTATGATCTAGGCGTTCTGAAAGGTAGCTCAGATATAAGCACTTTACTGGAAGTGCGTGATACATTGCTGAGTATGGCTGAGGATACGAGGACGATCCCAGCAAGGCTTGAGTCAATTAATAATCTTCAAGCATCGCTTGGAACTTGGGTAAACAGTATGAGTAGTCAAAATCTTTTGCTTGACTATATTTTGATACAGTCACCTGATCAAGCATGGCCGAAACCTGCAGCACCTTGGTATACAAGGGCGGGGACTAGTATGAGAGATTTATCGTATTCCTTTACTAAGGATTACAGTGGTGTTGGAAATCTGTATGAGGATGAACAAGTGCTTGATGTATGGGTTGCGCGTGGGCGTGATTGGGTCCAAATTATTAAACAAATGATTGATGAGGATTTTACAACTGAAACAGGTATTAAGGTAAATGTAAACGTTGTTCCTGCTGGCCAAATGCAAGTATTATTATTGGCAAATACGTCAGGATTAGCTCCCGATGTTGCACTAGGTGTAGAAGGTGAAACGCCTATTGATTTTGCAGTAAGGAATGCATTAGTAAATTTAAATGATTTTCCTGACTACCCAGAAGTGGCAGATCGATTTAGACCAGGAGCGCTCATACCATATAAATACAATAATGGGGACTATGCGCTTCCAGAAAATCAGAACTTCTATATGCTTTTCTATCGTAAAGACATTATGGACGAGCTCGGAATAAAAGAAGATGACATTCCAGAGACGTGGGAAGAAGTGATGGAATTGATTCCTACTCTTCAGCAAAATGGAATGGATTTCTTTTATCCACATGCCCCAAATGATACAAAGTTAGCTGTGAATGAGTTTGCTCCATTTTTATTTCAGCATGGCGGGGATTTGTATGATGAAAAAGGTATAACATCAGCGCTTGATTCTCCTGAAGGCTTGAAGGCGATGGAAATGTGGACAGAATTGTTCACGAATTACAAAATTGAAAAACAAGCCGACTTTTATAATCGGTTCCGTTCTGGTGAAATGCCAATTGGAGTTGCTGACTATTCAACATATATATTGCTTTCTACAGCTGCACCTGAATTGACAGGTTGGTGGGAAATGAAACCGATGCCGGGTCTGAAACAAGAAGATGGACGAATTAACCGATCTACCGGAGGTCTTGGACAAACGGGTGTTATGTTTAAAGACTCTGAGATGAAAGATGATGCATGGGAGTTTTTAAAATGGTGGACAAGTGCTGATGCTCAAGAAAGATTTGGATCAGAACTGGAAGCATTACTCGGTGTGGAAGCGCGTTGGAATACTGCCAATGTAGAGGCATTAACGAGGCTTCCATGGGACCAAGATGATTTAGATGGAATTTTAGAACAATGGGAATGGTTTAGAGAAAGAGAAGTGGTTATTGGTGGATATTATACATCGCGACACATTGCGAATATGTGGAATGAAATTGTTCTAAATGGAAAATTAACCCGTGAAGCTGTTGAAGAAGGAGTGCGGGAAATTGATAAAGAACTCCGTAAGAAACGTGAGGAATTCGGATTGGAAACATCCAATTCCGATGGCCTTGATAAATAAGGGGGCTCAGTAATATGGATGCAAATTCGGCTTCAACTACTACAAATGAGGTCCCGGTTGCTACTGAGTACCCGGGACACCGACTCTCTATTGGGAGATGGAAAAAACTTTGGAATGATATAAAAAGACATAAAATGTCCTACTTTTTAATGGCGCCATTTCTGATTTTATTTACGATGTTTACAATTATTCCGATTGTTACTTCGGTATATCTAAGTTTTACATATTACAACATTATAGAAAAACCGACATTTGTTGGTCTTTCTAATTATAAGCTGCTCTTTGTTGACGATGATATCTTTTTGCAATCCGTGGGGATCACGCTCAAGTTTGCGTTCGTAACAGGTCCTGTTGGCTATATTTTAGCGTTTCTTCTCGCTTGGCTGATTAGTCAAATACCGCAGAAATACCGTTTTTTCTATACACTTTGCTTTTACACACCTTCAATTACAAGTGCTGTAGCGATGTCTGTTGTTTGGTTGTATTTCTTTGCCGGAGATAGAAAAGGTTTGTTAAACCATTACTTAATGCAATTAGGTATCTTAAATGAACCGTATTTATTTTTACAAAATGTTGAATCAATAGTTCCTGTAATCATTGTTGTTTCCTTATGGATGAGTATGGGGATTGGTTTCCTAGCTTTCCTTGCTGGTTTGCAAAGTGTGCCAAATGAGCTTTATGAGGCAGGGGAAATTGATGGAATTAGGTACCGCTGGCAAGAGCTTTGGTATATTACGCTACCATCTGTAAAACCACAACTATTGTTTGGAGCTGTTATGCAAGTCGTTTTCTCACTGCAAGTGTTTGATGTGAGTATGCAGCTTGTAGGGATGCCGAGTCCGTTATATGCCGGACACACAATCCTTGCACATTTATACGACTATGCCTTTATCCGCTTTGAAATGGGCTATGCTTCAGCCATTGCTGTTATCCTATTTCTAATGATGCTTGGTTTAAATAGATTTATATTTAGAGTGCTGGGGAGGGATTAATAAATGAAAACTGGAGTGACCGGAAAAAGGATAGACTGGGGAGGAGTTTTTCTCTATGTATTTTTGACTGTTTTCGGATTATTAATGCTTGCGCCACTTATCTATATGGCGTCTACATCCGTTAAGCCGATTAGTGAGTTATTCCTATTCCCACCGCGGTTTTTCCCGATTAATCCTACCTTGTTGAATTTTAGGGATTTGTTGCTGATAACAGGCACATCCTTTGTTCCATTTTCTCGGTATATTTTCAACAGTGTGTTGATTACTACAGGAATTGTATTTTTTGGCGTGATCATTTCAGCGATGGCAGCATACCCGCTTGCAAAGCACGATATGCCATTTAAAAGTACTATTTTTAGCTTAATCGTTACAGCGTTAATGTTCTCGCCGATGGTATTGCAAATACCACAATATTTACTTATTAGTAAAACTGGTATGATGAATACTTATTTTGCAATGATTCTACCTTATTTGGCCGCCCCAATTGGTATTTTTCTAATGATTCAATTTCTGAAGCAATTGCCTGATGCATTGCTAGAATCAGCTCGGATTGAGGGTGCCACTGAATGGCAGATTTTGTGGAAAATTGTTTTACCACTTTTAAAACCAGCGATTGCAACATTTGCGCTGTTCAGCTTTGTTCAAGCATGGAATGATCCATATCCATCCATGATGTATACGACAAAGGAAGAGTTAAAATCCCTTCCACTGGCGATTCAGTCTATTAGTGGAGGTGCTGGAGTTGTAGCTCGTGTAGGAACGTTTGCGGCTGCAAGTTTCTTAATGATTGTGCCGACGATTATCGTCTTTACGATCACTCAGCGGATGGTATTGCAAACAATGGCTCACTCGGGTCTGAAGGAGTAGGAGGGGGAACATTGAAGACATTATTGCCTAGACGAGTTTGTATAATTATGGCAGCTTTGATGATGATGTTCATCATGCCGCTCCAAAGTTTAGCAGAAACGCCATACGAAGGTTATATCTGGAACACAGAAGGAAGAGATGTACATTCTATCAATGGATATGTACATGATAGCTCGATAGATGGAGCTTTTTTAGAAACAGGCGTTTTTAATAGTCCGGAAGATATTTTCATCGCAGCAGATGACTCCATTTATGTAACTGATACAGGGAATAACCGAATCGTTCATTTGGATCAAAATCATGAAGTGCTGAAAGTAATCGGTGATTTGGACGGAGAGGGTAAATTAAATGGGCCAAAAGGTGTGTTTGTAAAAGATGATGGAAGCGTTTATGTTGCTGATACAAAAAATCAACGGATAGCTTTGTTTGATAAAGAAGGGAAATATATACAAGAGCTAGCTGCTCCTGATAGTCCGTTACTAGGAAAAAAGTTTTCTTATTCACCGTCTAAGTTGATCGTTGACAAGCGCGATTATTTATATGTAGTCAGCGAAGGCAATACGAAAGGGCTTATGCAAATTGATAGCAAGGGCGAATTTAAAGGTTTTTTCGGAACGAATGAAGTTGATTTTAGTTTGTGGCGTCTTATTACGCGTCTGATCGCAACGGATGAACAAAAGGCAAAACTAGAATCGGTGCAGCCATTGGCTTTTTCTAATTTGGCCCAAGATAAAGATGGCTTCATTTATACAACAACACTTGGAACAGATGAAAACCAAATTAAAAGATTGTCTCCGGTTGGAGTAGATACATTGAATCAAGGCGGTAAAAAATACGGTGATTTACTCAGCTATGGTAATAATATAGAAACTTCCGCTTTTATCGATATTACAATTAATGAAGACGGACTGATCACCGCATTGAACTTACAGACGAGCCGTGTATATCAGTACGATAAACTTGGAAATCTGTTGTTTGTTTTTGGGGGCAATGGCGAACAAAACGGAGTGTTTACAACACCTGCTAGTATCGATCAAGATTCAGAGGGGATCTTATATGTCGTCGACAAGGGAAGAAATCGAATTGATTTATTTAGAACAACACCTTTTGCTGACCTCGTTCATCAAGCGTCAAGCCTTTATGTAGAAGGAAAGTATGATGAAGCGAAAGATATATGGGAAGAAGTTATTTATTTAAATGGGAATTTTGATATTGCTTATCACGCGATAGGAAAGGCCTTGTACAAATCGGAAAAGTATTCGGAAGCGATGGATTATTTTAAGCTGTCGAATTCGCGAGGAGATTATTCAACGTCATTCCGTGAATATCGGGTTGAATTTGTGAGAAATAATTTTGCTTGGTTTTTCGGTGGGGCTATCTTCTTATTTCTCTTCCTGCGCTATGGGATTCCGTTAGTAAGAAAACTGTTTAAACGAAGAAAAGAGCAGCAGACGGTTCTTCAAGGGAAGGGGGAAGTAAGGTGAGTACAGTCCATATGATGCGTCAAGTATTAGCCAAGCCATTGGATTTCTTTTATGACCTTAAAGAACCAAATCGCTTGAAATGGTCTCAGGCAATCCTGCTTATTTTGCTTGCTTATCTCGTAAGAATGGGTTCGCTGTTAATGCTCGGTTATCATTTTGAAACACGAGAACCATATGAGATTTCATATTTTCATGAGTTTATATGGATATTTATCCCATGGATTACTTGGTGTCTTGCAAATTGGAGTGTCAGTACGATTTTGGATGGAGAGGGGAAGTTTAAAGAGTTATTTGTGGGAAGTGCATTTTGTCTTGTTCCATATATTGTTTTCACGATCCCGGTCACAGTATTAACAAATATACTGGCTCTAAGCGAGGGAATATATTACAGTGCATCGATTGTGATTGTCTTAGGGTGGGTAGCGCTACTAATGTTAATCAAAGTAAGAGTGCTGCATGATTTTGAGCTTGGAAAACTGATTATGATTACGTTTTTAACTGTATTGGGTATGGCTATCATTTGGTTTATCGGGATTTTACTATATGGTTTGGTCAACCAGTTTATTAGTTTTTTCCTAGATATATTTAAGGAATTACGGTTTAGGTTGTAGGAGGTGGATAAATTGTTCAACTACCAATATAAGAATATATCAATCTTTTTCATTTGTGCCATGCTGATATTGAGTTTATTTCCGTATAGTAGTAGCTATGCGGAAGAGGATAAAGATAAACAAAGCAATGCTGGAGTTACAACTACTGTTGGTGAAACAGATGAGGAAAATCCAGAAGAAGATTCTGAAGATGTGGCCCCTCCACAAGAAGTGGTAATTGTGGAATCTGGAGAACTAAATCCTATTACAGCAACACAAAAAATAACGGAAAATTCATTTCTCGAATTATACTTGGATGAAATGTCAGGGAACATTCGAATAGTTGATAAAAAATCTAAAAATGAATGGTTGGGGGCTCCTCAGGTAGACAAAGCGACACTTCCGAATAATAAAGCATTCATCGATTCTCCAGTTCATATTGAATATACAGATGGAGCGAGTGTTTCTCAAACATATACAATGAAAGATAAAACGGACCAACCAACAATGACTAATATTGAAAATGGCGTACGGGCAGACTTTACGGTTGGAGAGTTAAATGTATCATTTGCAGTGGAATATACACTGACAGATAATGGGATCGAAATTGTTATTCCCAATGATTCTATAAAGGAAAACGGCTCAGTCCGAATTACAAGCCTTGAAGTAGTACCATTTTTTCACGCAGCTCACCGGAAAGATGGAGGCGCTGTCTTTGTTCCAGATGGATCCGGGGCACTAATGAAAATTAGAGAAAAGCATCCGCAATATTTTAAAGGCTATTCTGAACCTGTCTACGGCCCGGATTATACGTTTGCTAGTGAACTTGGTAATGTAATGGCTGCTGATTTTACACAAGCTTCAGCTCCTAAGGAACAAATTGCTTTACCGGTTTTTGGTATTTACCACGAAGGAACTGGGTATACAGCATTTATCACCGAAGGGGAAGAAACGGCTCATATTACTGCGACGCCGTCTGGAATTAGAAATATTCCACTTTACAGGGCGGGTGCTAAATTCTTTTACCGTAAACAAGACGTAATGTTTATTGGGGCTTCCGGGAAAATCCCACTCTTCCAAGGGCAAATCATTACGGGCGACAGGAAAGTGAAATATGTATTACTCGAAGATGAAGCAGCTAATTATGTTGGAATGGCTCATGCTTATCGAGATTATTTACTGGAGCATGCGGGTTTGCAAAAGATGGGAGAAGTAGAAGCAGCACCTTTGCATATTGAGCTTATTGGTGGGATTGAGCGGGATGAAATTATCGGTACAACATTTATTGATATGACTACTTTTGAACAGGCTAAAACGATCATTAATGATTATGTGGAAAAAGGAATAGATTCATTGAAGATAACGTTTAAAGGATGGTCGAAGGATGGTCTCTATGGAAATCAGCCGGAACATTTTCCCGTAGAAAGAAAGCTTGGTGGTAAGAAAAAGCTTAAAGATCTTGCACAGCATGCACAAAAAATGGGTGTAGTGCTTTATTTGGATGCTAATTATGTTAGACCATTCCAAGATAGCAATAGTGTGACACCTAGGAAAGATGCTGTCAGGGGAATTGATCGCGAAGTAATGGAAAGTCCTAATTATCGCGTTTCAAGCAGATTAAGTCATAATGAACAGCGCTTTTACTTGCTAAAGCCAGAGAGAGCCTCGGAGCTCGCTTTAAAAGAAGCAGCAAAGTATAAGGATCTCGGAGTCACTGGCGTGCATTTCAGCTATGTTGGGGACATGCTATATTCAGATCAAGATCCAAATCACTTTTTTAGTCGCGCAGAAGCGAAGGAAACATGGAAGCAAATGGTAACGGATTTCCACAAATCTGTGGACAAGATTTCAGTTGATTATGGATTTAGTTATACACTTGGACATGTGGATGAAATTAATCAAATTCCAATGGATTCAAGCGGATTTGTTTATTTGGATGAAACCATACCGTTTTATCAAATTGTGATTCACGGACTTGTTCCATATACTGGGAAACCAGCGAATTTAAGAGATGATGAAAATGTTGAGTTTTTACGTGCTATTGAGTACGGTGCTTCACCAAGCTTTGAACTGACGTATAAATCAACGGAAAATATGAAGCGGACAATGGAAGACCGTCTATTCAGTTCGGATTATGCGTATTGGTTTGACCGTTCTATTGAGGAATATAAGAAGTTTCAAGAAGTACAGGCACAAACTGCTGGGCAATTGATTGTGAACCATGAACAGATTGAACGAAATGTGTATAAAACTACGTATGAAAATGGTACACAAATACTTGTTAATTATAATAGAAAGAAAAGAACAGTGGATGGTCACACGATAGAAGGACTTAATTTTTTGGTCAGTGAAGGGGAGAGGAAATAATCATGAGACTATCAATGAAGGCCCGTCACATCATGGAAGGATATTCATTCATATCTTTATGGATTATTGGTTTCTTTCTGTTCATGGCTGTTCCGCTCGGAAGATCGTTTTATTACTCTCTAAACGACTTAAAACCAACTAAAGTAGGGCTACAGGCGACATACGTTGGTTTGAAGAATTACCGTGAAGCATTTACGACAGACATAGATTTCATGCCGCTATTAATAGATACGATGACATCTATGCTGACTCAAGTACCACTTATTTTATTATTTGCCATGTTCAGCGCTATTTTGCTTAATAGAAAAGCATTTGGCAGAACATTTTTCAGAGGTGTGTTTTTCCTGCCGGTGATTATTGCCTCTGGGGCAGCACTGCGAAAGTTAATGGAGCAAGGGGCGGCATCATTACCAATTTTTTATCAGTATGATTTGTATCGCACATTGAATAGTATTATACCGAGTGAAATTCTTGATCCGCTCCTCGAATATGCGGACTCGCTCACACTTGTTATGTGGGATTCAGGTGTACAAATTTTAATATTTTTGGCAGGGTTGCAGACCATTTCACCATCATTGTATGAAGCAGCAAAAATTGATGGCGCAACGGGATGGGAAGTGTTTTGGAAAATTACATTTCCGATGCTAATGCCAATGATTTTTGTTAATACATTGTATAGTATTGTTAATTCATTTACGAAACCGGATAACGGTGTCATGGATCACTTATTAAATGTAGTATTTGTTTCAAATGATTACGCTTATGGATCCGCGATTGGTTGGCTGTACTTTATTTTTATCTTCATTGTTTTGGGCTTAGTTTTCCTCATTTTCCGTAGAGGAATGGCCGATTAGAGAGGGGGGAGAAATTCGATGGAACTAAGAGTAGTTCGTTCCGTTCGACTGCTAACGCAAAAGTTGGACGATGATAAAAGGTCTTTACTGTTGAGGCGTTCAAAATCGCTTTTAGGAAATACGTTTTATTATTTGTTATTATTAAGCTTATCTTTTGTATTTATTTATCCACTGCTTTACATGGTTTCACAATCATTCATGCGTCCTCAAGACGTTGCAGATGCGACTGTTCAATGGCTCCCTAAAGTATTTACGTTAGAAAACTTTGCAGAGGCCTTTAAATCAATCAATTATTGGAATGGATTCCTCAATAGTATTTGGATTTCATTTGGAAGTGCTGTTTTGCAAATTCTTAGTTGTTCCTTTATTGGCTATGGATTTGCTCGCTATAAATTTCCAGGTAAAGGTTTGTGGCTTGGATTACTACTCTTTACTTTTTTAGTGCCACCGCAAACAATTGTAGTCCCGCTTTATATCTTTTTTAGTGATCTAGGTTGGATTAATACGTTATTTCCATTTATTATTCCGGCGTTTTTTGGCTTTGGTTTAAAAGGGGCCTTGTTTGTCTTAATTTTTATCCAGTTTTATCGAGGTCTACCAAAAGTATTTGAGGAAGCGGCAAGGATTGATGGAGCAGGTCCCTTCCGTACTTACTGGACAATCATGTTTCCACTTGCAAAGCCAGCGATGCTAGTTGTGTTTCTATTTTCTGTTGTGTGGAATTGGAATGATGTGTTTCAACCAAATATGTATTTGCTTGTACCTGAATATTTTAACTTAGCACAAAACTTAACGACCTTTAACGGAAACGCAAATGCCCAAGGAGTAAATCAAATGACACAAGCTGTAGCTGCAAGAGATGCAATAGGTATGGCACCAACATTATTAAACCAAATTATGGCTGCCGTTATTCTGACAATCCTGCCAATTATTATACTATACCTATTCGTCCAACGTTCTTTCGTTGAAAGCATCGAACATTCAGGAATAGCAGGGGAATAAGAAAGCGAAAGGCGCCAGAAGCTTGTATAGGGCGACAAGCATAAGCCAAGACTTCTAGAAGGTTGGTCTTGACCTTCTAATAAGTCTTGGCTAATGACCTTTTGTTCTCGACTTATCGTAACCCAGTAGAGGGAATCCTGACTAAGAACCAAACGTTTTATAACAATGCGACCTGCTTTACGCAGGTTTGATTTATTGTGTTATAATTTAGAAAATTAGGTATTAATTGACATTATATTTTATTGAAGTAAGAATCTACTTTTTACTTATAGAAGCCTTGACTACGATCAGAGGCTGGAAACGTGGTGGAATATGGAAGCTCTTGTAAGAGTCGATAATATCGTTAAGTCTTTTGGAAGCGGTAACAAAAAAGTTAATGTATTAGATGGAATCAATTTAACGATAGAACCGAATGAACTCGTTGCTCTAAGAGGAAGATCAGGGTCTGGAAAGACGACTTTGCTTAATTTAATTGGTGCACTTGATCGACCTACAAGTGGCGAAATTTATATCGCGGGAAAACCGATAGATCAATATAATGAAAAACAACGATCTGAAATGCGTAGGACGCAGATGGGCTTTGTTTTTCAATCCTATGGTCTAGTTCCGTTGATGACGGTGGAGGAAAATATTGAATTTGGGCTTAGAATTGCAGGTGTTCCTAGAAAAGAATGGGCAAGGATGATTGGAGAATCGATCGATCTTGTAGGATTGACCAAAAGGGCGAAGCATCGTCCTTTTGAGTTATCAGGTGGTGAACAACAAAGAGTAGCAATTGCTAGAGCGATTTCTGCCAAACCTCCTATTATTTTAGCTGATGAACCAACGGCGGAGTTAGACAGTAAAATGGCGTTTCGCATCATTCATGCTTTTCAGGAACTCGTAAAAAGCCGTACGACAACGATTATTATGACTACCCATGACCCAGGCATTCTTGAAATATTAGAACACGTCTATACATTGGAGGATCAGACCATTGCATACCGAAAAAACGAAGTTACCGTTTAAATCGCTATCGTGGGGAAGTGTCGGCGCAGTGGCGCTGATGGGTGCAATTATGGGCGGCTGCTCTTTTTTACCTAAGGAAGAACCAGTGCTTGCTCCTCCACTAGTGGAACCCGCTCAAATGGACTATGATACTGCAGAAGTAACTAACGGCGAGATAGTGAAGCGAGTAAAAGGCTCAGGCGTACTTGTGCCTAAAAGTCAGCATGATTTATTTTATACGAAAGATGGTGGTAGACTCCAGAAGGTGTTTGTAGTAAAAGGAGATTTAGTAGAAAAAGGGGATACATTAGCGGAAATTGAAACTGGAAGCTTAATTTTTGATATTGATCAAGCGCGTATTGAATTGAAAAAAGCTGAAATTAGACTGGAGCAATTGAGGGCGGAAAATGCAGATAAATACTCGATTGAAATTGGCAAGTTAGATGTACAAAGCTTAAATAATCGACTTTATCAAATGAACTCTCAACTTGCTGAGGCTAAAATCACCGCCCCGATGAATGGGGTAGTTACCTTCGTAAGTGAGATTCGCCAAGGGGAGACTGTACCTGCCTATGAATCTATTTTTCAAGTAGCAGAAACCTCTGACTTCCATGTGGAGTATACAGCGATAAATGCTGCCGATATTGCTGAAGTTACCGGAGGTATGGAAGCTATAGTTGACTTAAAAGGCAAAGACTTAAAAGGGAAGGTCATTCAAACGCCTAAGGATGTACCACAAGATATTTATCAAAAAGATCCTGACCATTATAGCAAAACGATTGTTGTTAGTATTGACTCCTGGCCAAAAGATGTGAAAGTTGGTGAGATCGCAGGTATTGAAATTATTACTGCCAAAAATGCCGATACGTTGATTATTCCTAAAAATGGCTTGAGAACAACAAATGGCCGAAATTATGTACAAGTCATGGCCGATAATACGAAACGAGAAGTTGATATTGAAGCTGGAATTATATCCGCTACAGAGGCTGAGGTTCTCAAAGGACTAAATGAAGGGGACATCATCATTTTGAAGTAGAGGGGGAATAAGTGTGTGGCAATCTTACAATTAATATTTCGCAAAATGCTAAATAATCGATGGCTTACAGGTAGCTTATTCCTTGGTTTGCTTATTACAGTCTCACTCGTATCAAGCATCCCGACCTACACGTCAAGTGTGATGCAAAAAATGCTGTTAAAGGAACTAGAAGACCATCAAACGAGTAAAAATGAATTTCCAGGTGAATTTAGTTTTTCTGATACATTTGCAACGTCCATTGTTAAACAACCAGGAGAAGCGCTTTCCAGGGTAGAGTCGATAAAAAAAGATATTGTAACTGAAGCCGGAATTCCTGTATTAGCTGACGTAAATATAGTTGGGACAACACCATTAAAAGCAATGTATGAAGAGGAAGCAAGGAGGGCGAAGTCCCTAAAGCCTGGTAAGTTAATGATGTTAACTAATATTGAAAAAAATGTCACGCTTACTGATGGCAAATTTCCAGTTGCTGAGCCTGTAGATGGGGTAATAGAGGTACTCGTCTCAGAACAAGCATTGCTTGAAAGAGATATGGTCCTTGGCACAACCTTTATTCTTGGTGATGATGACAATCAGTTTATTATAAAGCCAGTGGGAGCTTTTCAGCCGGCAGGGAACGAGGGCCAATATTGGTCGCTAGTTCAGAATAAATTCAGTGATGACTTCATTGTTCATGAGAAATGGTTTCGTAATGAACTTGTGGCCAATCATGAAGGGTTGCTAGGTATCGGAAGGTTTAGTACAGCGTTTGATTATCACAAAATAACAGATGAAGACATTTCTCGATTGCTAGGTTTAGAGAGAAAGCTGAAGTCATCCGTTTCTAGTGTAAAAAAGGCATCGATTTTATTTCATTTTCCAATAAAAAGTATTCTTATTTCATTTGAGCATAAGGGAGATCAGCTGTCTGTCATGTTGTGGTCGCTGAATGTACCTGTGTTAATTATGCTTGCTGTTTATCTGTATATGATCTCACGATTGATTATTGAACGGCAATTAAATGAAATTGCTGTATTTTCTAGTCGTGGAGCAAGTCGGATTCAAATTCTAGCAATATATTTTATAGAGATTGCTATATTAGGACTGTTTGCATTCTTCATTGGTCCTTTTCTTGGCTTATTGCTTTGTAAAGTGCTTGGAGCATCCAATGGATTTTTGGAATTTGTCCAAAGATCTGCTCTTCCTATTAAGTTGTCAGCCAAGTCATTTTTCTATGCGTTTCTTGCTGTTGCTGTCTCGATTATTATGATTATGATACCAGTTTATCAAGCATCTGGACGCAGTATCGTAAATCATAAACAAGATATTGCTAGAAATATCGGTGGGCAGAAATGGTATACCGTTTTTATCGAGTTAGCTTTGCTTGGTGTTTCGATTTATGGTCTGTGGACATTTAATCGTAGGCAAAAAGAATTACTCGCATTTGATGGTGATCCTGCCGATCTAATGATAGATCCGATTTTATTCTTTATTCCCGCGTTGTTCATTATTGGAGCTGGTTTATTTATCCTGCGGATTTATCCATGGGTTTTAGCCCTTATTTATAAAATAGGAGAAAGGTTTTGGTCTGTATCGTTATACAGTACATTTTTACAAGTAAGTCGGTCTTCCAAACAGTATCAATTCCTTATGTTATTTCTAGTGATGACGATAGGAATGGGAGTATTCAGTGCTAGCGCTGCACGGACGATTAATCTCAATTTAGAAGAGCAACTGCTTTATAAAAATGGTGCTGAAGTCCGAGTCGCTGTGAAGTGGAATAGTAACAAGCCTGCGTCAATGCCTGCATATATGTCTCCAAGTGCACCTTCTGGATCCGGTTCAGAAGAGGAAAAAACGGATGAATTAGACCTTACGGAAATAGAACAAGTTGTTTATACTGAACCACCATTTGACCCGTTCACACAGCTGGAGGAAGTTGCTAAGGCTGCAAAGGTGTTTAAAAAAAATGATATCACGCTTACATCTAATGAAAAAAGCATTCATTATCCAAAGCTATTGGCAATCGAGCCAAAATCATTTGGAGAGGTAGCGTGGTTCAAATCATCCCTACTACCTCATCATTGGTATCAATATTTAAATTTACTCGCAAAAGAACCGAGTGGGATACTGATTTCAGCAAACGCTGCTAAATCTCTAGGAGTGAAAGAAGGAGATTATCTTTCCATGAGTTGGGGAGGCTCAGATACAGGTGAATTTGTTATATATGGAATCATTGATTACTGGCCAGCGTTCAATCCTCTTGAAAAGGCTGAAGACAGTGAGCAATCGGGGGCACTTGTCGTTGCGAATTTGCCCTATGTACAGAATATGATTGGGCTAGAACCTTATGAAGTATGGATGAAGTTACACCCTGAAGCAACTCGGGCTAACTTTTATGAGAGTATTAAAGAAAAGAAAATACCAGTGCTAGCAATGAATGATGTGTACCCAAGTATAGTAGAGTTGAAAAATAGTGCCTTATTGCTTGGATTAAACGGAACAATGACATTAGGTTTTCTGATCTCACTGATGATTTCTTTTATCGGATTCATTCTTTACTGGATTTTGACGATTAGATCGAGAACGTTACAATATGGAATTTATAGGGCAATGGGGATTCCAATGTCGAAATTAATCGGTATTTTGATTTCTGAACAGTTATTAACTTCTGGTTTTGCTTGTCTGTTAGGTATTACTGTTGGAGGAATTACAAGTCAGTTATTCGTACCTTTATTTAAACTATCTTTAAATGTACAAAATATGATGCCGCCATTTTCCGTTGTATCTAATGCCAGTGACGAAATAAAAATTTACATTTTTGTCTTACTGATGCTTGTGCTCGGATCTGCAATTTTAATCGGCTTTTTAAGGAAAATTAAGATCCATCAAGCGATAAAGTTAGGTGAGGATTAACATGATACAATGCCAAAACTTAATGAAAATTTATAAGATTGATGATGATCATGAGGTCATAGCCTTGCAGGGACTCGATTTGCAAGTGGATAAAGGTGAGCTTATGGGCATTATCGGTAATAGCGGAAGTGGTAAGTCAACTTTATTAAACATGCTAGGTGGACTTGACAGACCAACTGCTGGAAAACTAATTGTTGGTGGAAAAGATTTGCTGAGAATGTCTGATAAGGACCTAGTAAAATATAAACTGGAAACGGTCGGATTTGTATGGCAAAACAATGCAAGAAATCTGATTCCTTATTTATCAGCTGTTGAAAATGTGGAGCTTCCGATGTTGATTAAAGGTCGCTATAAACGTGAGCAAGCAAAAGAATTGCTAGAGATGGTCGGCATGGGACATAGGTTCAATAGCAAATTACACTCCCTTTCAGGTGGGGAGCAACAACGTGTCGCCATCGCCATATCTCTCGCTAATCAACCGAGTTTAATTTTGGCAGACGAACCAACTGGAAGTGTAGATACGAAAACGGCAGATATTATTCTTGATGTTTTGCGGAACTTGAATCGTGAACTCGGAGTTACGATCGTTATCGTGACCCATGATTCCCAGCTTACGAGAAAAATGGATAGAGTCGTCGCTATTCGCGATGGTAAAACATCAAGTGAAATTTTGCGTCGTTCAGCTTATGCGAATATGACATTGGATGAAGAGAGTTCAGACGAAGGACAAGATACTCATGTAGAGTTGGCTGTACTCGATAGTGCAAGAAGAATCCAAGTACCAGAAAATTATTTACAGGCAATCGGGATCGTGGATTCGAATAAAGTCAGAATGGAACTAGAGGATGGAAAGATCGTAATTGTTAATCCAGAGGAAGAAAAAGTGAAAGTGAATTAACTGTAGGTGGGTATTTATTTATGGTTAATTTATCTTCCGTGGTAAATACCAAAATCGGTGAGCGGCTCGTAAAATGATAGAGTCCGTATAATTGTGTAAAAAGAAAAGGTCTCATCAAGACCTCATGTTACAATGTTTTCAACCACGATCACATTGAGGAGGAATTGATGATGACCCAACTTAATTTTAACCTAGATATTGAAATTTTAAAAGACTCAGTGCTAAATTCAAACCTGGAAGCGGTAGTAAAATCCACGATTGTACTTGTCCTAAATGAATATATGGAGAAGGAACGCGATGATTATCTCCAAGCAGCTGCCTACGAGCGCTCGATCGAACGCATTGATTACCGAAATGGCTACTACGAGCGAGAGCTTCTCCTTAGTATTGGAAGGGTTCAACTGCGAGTCCCGAGAACCCGTGAGGGACACTTTTCTCCCTCCGTGTTTGAAAAGTTTTCCCGTGTAGATCAGGCCTTTGTATTGTCGATGTTAGAGATGGTGGTCAATGGGATTTCCACTCGAAAAGTCACAAATGTCGTTCAACAACTGTGTGGAGAAAACGTCTCTAAATCGTTCGTATCTTCCCTTACTGGAAAGCTAGATCCAATCGTAAATGAGTGGGCAAACCGCCCTCTAAATACCATGTACTATCCGTACGTTTATGCAGATGCCATGTATATCAAGGTCCGGGAACATAATAAAGTGATTTCCAAGGCAGTTTATATCGCTACAGCGATAAATGAAAACAAGAGACGTGAAGTGATTGGACTAAAAATCGATCATGTTGAGAGTTTTGAGGCATGGCAAGGATTCTTCCAACACCTGAAAGGACGTGCTCTTCAGTCTCCAAAACTTATTATTTCAGACGCTCATGAAGGACTGAAAAAAGCAATTCAGCGGGAATTCATAGGCACTTCTTGGCAACGTTGCACTGTCCATTTTAAACGGAATATCATTGAACGATTGCCAAAAAAAGAATCAAAACAAATAATCGCTGACATGAGGCGCATCTTTAATAGTATTTCAGTAGAAGAAGCTCGCCAATATAAAGAGCAATTTGTCGATAAATATGAAGAAGAAGCAAAGGTCCAGAAAGCAATTGAAATTTTAGAGGATGGCTTCGAAGATGCCATTCAATTTCTCAACCAGCCTTCTCGTTATCATCGTTATCTAGCGAGCACAAATTCACTTGAAAGGCTTAATCAGGAGGTTCGCAGGAGAGAAAGAGTCATACGTATCTTCCCGAATAATCAATCTGCATTTCGACTTATCGGTGCAATACTAATGGATTATGAAAACAGAGAACGAAGCGGAAAAAAGAGTTTATAAAATGACAATTTCATCAAGTGAAAAGGGGGTACCCCCTTTTCACTTGATGAAATAAAATAGCCAACTATAACTAAACATCATAAAGAAAACATTGTAAACTAAATTACACAATTGTCTGGACTTGACTCGTAAAATCAGCGAGTGGCTCGCAAAATCGGTGAGTGGCTCACAAAATCGGTGAGCGGCTCACAAAATCGGTGAGCGGCTCGTAAAATCAGCGAGTGGCTCACAAAATCGGTGAGCGGCTCGTAAAATCAGCGAGTGGCTCACAAAATCGGCGAGTGGCTCGTAAAACCGGTGAGCGGCTCGTAAAATCAGCGAGTGGCTCGCAAAATCGGTGAGTGGCTCATAAAATCGGTGAGTTATCCGTAACCAAGATTAGGAAGTTGATATACACGAGATGATAAGTGATATTACGAATAAAGTGAATCACACCTAGTGAAATTGACCTGGACGGAGTGATCTTTACTAGTCACGAAGTTTGATAAGTGCTTTTGTAACTATAAAAAAGTCGACGAGACTTTCTTACAGCCTTAGAAGAATGAGAAGGTTCATTCCTCTAAGGCTGGCACGGTTTTCAACTTTTCAATTTTATTAAAAGAGCGGTTACAAAGTAAAAAATTTATATTTGCCCAAATGCTAAAAATGATGAGAAATGTTACAGGAACGTAGATAATTATAAGTAAACATATTCCACCAAAGATGATAATTAATAATGTTGTTGGAAAATAGGCAAGTGAGACAATGAATGAGTTTTTTAAAACATCTCTTAATCTTAGCTGATAGTGGATCATGACAGGAAATAAAAAAGTACTCATGAACATAAAAATCATTGCGATAAAAAAAAGTGGAACTAATAGAAAGGTTCTCCATTTTTCCAAGGCTTGGATAACGTAAAAGTAATCGATATACAGTAGAAAAGCGAAGGGAATCCATAGTAAGCCAATTAATAAGCTCTGTTTAAAATTCAATTTAAAATGTTTTGTAAAAGGCATAAATACACTGGTTTCGTCATGTAATTTCCACTGTCTAATGACACTAAACATCGCTGCAGTTGCTGGGAAGATCGTGATTATAGGTAAGCATGCGATTAACCAGATAACATTTAAAATAAATAAGTTAGAAACCTTTTCTAGGAAAATATAAAACCTACTATTTAATATATTCATTAGATTCACCCAACTTTGAAGTTTGTGACATAAAAGTACCACATAATCTGTTAAAAAGATAGATAAGGGAAACGAAATCATTCATGATTTGGGAGGAATGGGAGTTTAGTTATGGTTTTAGATTCGGAAGGTTACTTATTGAGAAATGGAAATACTAGAATAGACTGAAGCGGTAAATAAAGGAGATTTTATAATGGAGAATGTAATATTACTAGATGGTGTGTTTAAGAAATCACAAGTAAAGGGAAAGGAATACCTCGTTTATCTTGACGTTGATAGACTTGTTGCCCCATGTTATGAGGCAATTTCGCAAACACCGAAGCAACCTCGTTACGGGGGATGGGAATCAACGGGAATTAGCGGTCATTCAATCGGTCATTGGCTTTCGGCTGCATCGACTATGTATGCGGTTACGAACGATGATAAGCTAAAACAGAAAATAGACTATGCTGTGGAGGAACTCGCGCATATACAAAGTTTTGATCAAGATGGCTATGTTAGTGGATTTCCACGCGAATGCTTTGATAAAGTCTTTAGCGGGGATTTTGAAGTCGAGAATTTTAGCTTAGCAGGAGCATGGGTTCCTTGGTATAGCATTCACAAAATTTATGCTGGGCTCATGGATGTGTATACACTTTTAGGAAATAAAAAAGCGCTGGAAGTTGTAATTAAGCTCGCTGATTGGGCTAAGAAAGGAACAGACAACTTGGATGATAAGCAATTTCAAAAGATGCTTATCTGTGAACATGGCGGTATGAATGAAGCCATGGCTGATCTCTATTTGATTACTGATAATCAAGATTACTTGAATCTAGCAATTAGATTTTGTCATATTGCGATATTGGACTCTCTATCTAAAAGTATGGATGAGCTTGAAGGTAAACATGCTAATACACAAATTCCAAAAGTAATTGGTGCAGCTAAGTTATATGACATAACCGGAAGTGAAGAGTATAAAAAAATGGCAGTTTTCTTTTGGAATGAAGTAACTAAATTTCGTTCCTATATCATTGGAGGTAACAGTATTGGGGAGCACTTTGGACCGAAAAATCGAGAAAAGTTAGGGATCGAAACAGCCGAAACCTGTAATACATACAATATGCTAAAGCTGACTGAGTATTTGTTTAACTGGTCTCCAAAAGCTAAATATATGGATTACTATGAAAGGGCGCTTTATAATCATATCCTTGCTTCGCAAGATCCGGACTCAGGGATGAAAACATATTTTGTGTCGTCACAACCTGGACATTTTAAAGTATATTGTTCCCCTGATGATTCATTCTGGTGTTGTACGGGTACAGGAATGGAAAATCCTGCACGTTATACGAGAAGTATTTACTCTAACAAAGATGAAGAACTATATGTAAACCTATTCATTGCTTCCGAACTTAAAATCGATGAAAAGAAAGTGAAAATACGCCAAGAAACTGACTTTCCACACTCAGATAAGGTTATACTCCTTTTTGAAGAAGCAGAATCGGAATTTTTAAAAGTACATATACGCATACCATATTGGGTGTCAAAAGCAATTACTGTAATTGTAAATCATGTGGAAACTTCTTATAGCTCTAAAAATGGATATATAACTATTGAAGGATATTGGCGTGCTGGTGATCAAATAGAAATCAATCTCCCTATGGAACTCCATACATATACGTCCAAAGATAATCCAAATAAAATGGGCATTATGTATGGACCGATTGTATTGGCAGGAGCTTTAGGAACAGAAGCATTTCCAGAAAGCGACATTTTGGGTGATCATCTAAAATTAAATAATCATCCATTGATAGATGTACCTAATCTTGTGGCTGACAAAGGCAATTTAACAAAATGGATTAAGCCTATTAACGGATCTCCGTTGACATTTGAAACAGACGCGGTTGGTCAGCCGGGAAATGTAAAAATTACACTTATTCCGTTTTATCAGCTTCACCATCAACGGTACACACTATATTGGAATTTAATCGACGAAGACGCCTATGCGACATTTGTTGACAAAGAAAAAGAAGTGTTCGAAAAGATGAGAGCCATTACAGTCGACTTTGTACAGCCAGGAGAACAACAGCCGGAAGTGGAGCATAAGATTAAAACAAAAAATTCAACAACAGGATACCTTAATACCATCCAGAAAAGTTGGCGTGATAGTCGTGATGAAGGATACTTTAGTTATGAACTGGCTGTTCAGCCTACTAAACAAATGTTTCTGGAAGTAACTTATTTTACTGGTGATCGAACATTTTTTGTGGATGGAAAAAAGTATATACGTGAATTCAACATAATGATTGATGGAACAACAATAGCGCAGCAAAAACTTGATGGTAATAAATCAGACGATATTTTCAAAATATATTATAACATTCCGATGATCTTAACGGAAGGAAAACAAGTTGTTGAGGTGAAGTTTTCATCTATCGAAGGTAAGGTAGCAGGTGGTGTTTATGGTGTTAGGGTTTTAAATTCTAATCGTTTTTAACACCGTGGAGCTGAGAAAATTTATCAGGTATAGAGCTAAATGTTAATCCAGAGGAAGAAAAGGTAAAGGTAAATTAACAAGTTTCAACAAAAAGAGGAATGAACAACATGTTCATTCCTCTTTTTGTTGAAGCGGCCTGTTTCAGCAAATTGAAACATCGGTAACAAGTAGGGGATTAAACCCTTAAAGATAATCCATTACAAAGATGGAATTAATAGAAAAATTCTAATTTGAAGAAGGTCTGGATAAGTAAAAAATAATCGACATAAGGTTAAAAGCAAATGGTCAATTCATGATTCATGTCAAAGGTAAAATGATTTAAACATGATATCTTGATCATGGTTTCCGAATTTTTTTCCAAAAAGCGTTGCCCCTCCAACATGTTTCGCATCTTCTTTTACTTCGATTCGAAAAGTCCATCTGTCACAAGTGGTATCTAAATCCTCCACTAACACTTGTGACAGGGGGTCACCATCAATATATGTTCCGTGGCTTGTAATTCTAATTGTTTTTAGTAATCCATATTGATTGATATTATGTGGCCACCATTCGGGTGTGAATTTCCCTCTTGTATCAGCAAAGTCACCGGGACTCGTCCAAGTACCTAATTCCAAACCGTTTAGGGAAAAAGTTATGTCAGAAGGCCAGACGTCATTTGAAAACGGAAATTCAGAAGATACCTCTAAACTAATTTCAAACTGTTGTAATTTTTCATCCTTTTTTAGAAAGTTAGCAATATTATATTGAACGAAACCTTGGGTAAACCACAGAATTTCCGCTTCTACTCTTTTTGGATCCATAAAGTAATTCGGTTCGTCCACTCTCCCGATAAAATCTTTCTCCGTTGCGAGCCCACATGTTGGCTTAAAATCAAAATCAGTATAATGTCCGATAGGAACAGATGTTTCATAAGATGCAAATGAATGGAAGATTTTTTTAGGGAAATTAATTTCAATATGATCCACTTTTAAGATGGAAATTCTTTGCCGACCTGATTTTCCAGGAATTTTTTCTGTTTTAATAATCCCTGCGTCTTCTAATTTTTTTATATGCTTAGTCATGATAGGACTACTTATATTAAGTGCTTCAGCCAATTCTTTAATATTCATTTTATTTTTGGAAAGTAATTGAATTATATTTATTCTTACTTCACTCGCCAAAGCTTGATAAACAACAAGTGAGGACTTGTCTATTTCTAATTGCATATTAATCCCTTCTTTCAAAGTATTTGTAGGCAAGCCTGATTAACTCGTATATATAATACAGTAAAGATGATTAACATAAATATATAATAATATAAAGGTTAAGTCGATATAAATATCTAATTTTAAAATGTTTATAGTAAACATTTATGTTAATCACCAACTTATATAGTCGATATGATTTATAAATATGTTATTGACAGCGTTTTCCTGTGAATGTATACTAATCACAAGTTAAGTATTAACTGGGAATATTCTTTTAGAAATAATCTTTAGAAAAATAGAAATGGGGGAAGAAGTAATGAAAAAAAAGGTAGGATTTTCATTTATGATTGTTTTTTTAGTAACAGTTATACTAGCCGGATGTAGTGGCGAAGACAAAAATACAATTACGTTTTGGACACCACTAACAGGTGATGATGGTGCGTACATGGATCAACTTGTTAAAGATTACAATGAAACAGATCCAGAGATTAAAGTGAAACATGTTATTACATCTGATATGTATACCAAAATGTCTACCGTATTAAACTCTGGAAAAGGTATACCTGATTTATCGATCATTCATGCTGATCGCGTTCCTTCTTACGCTAAGCAAAATGTGCTAGAGCCAATGAAGACAATAATGGAATCGGGAACTGAACTAAAAGAAGAAAATTACATACAGCAAGCATGGTCGTCCGGAAACATAGATGGCACACAGTATACAATTCCACTAGATATTCATAGTAATGCCATGTACTACAATAAAGATTTACTCAAAAAATATAATGTAGAGCATTTTTTAGATGATGATGTTGTTACTTTTGAAGAAATGTTGTCTCTAAAAGGGAAATTAGATAAAGGTGATTATGTTGTCAATGATGCCTTGTTAAGCTGGGTTATATTTGCACAGGTTCAAAACGTAGGTGGGGACATCCAAGAAGATGGAAAGCCAGCAGTTAATACTGATGTAATGAAACAAGCGATTGAAGCGGTGAAAGATGTAGCGGAGTCTGGTTTAATGACACCATATGGTGAAGACGGTTACTTAACGTTTCAGTCTGGAACGTCTTATTCTCAACAGATGGTACTTGGAGCTCTACAGCTCATGCTGAAGTAGAGGGGTTGAACTTCGGTGTGACAAATATTTATGCTTTCGAACCTGGAAAATTTACTAATAGGGCATCTTCACACTTATTCGCTATGTTAAAGAGTGAAAAAAGAACAGAAGAAAAAGAAAAAGGGATTGCTGATTTCTTAGAATTTATTCGCCAAAATTCAATTGAGTGGGCAGAAGCTGGACAAATCGTGGCAAGTAAAGAAGTTAACGAAAGTCCTGAATACGAAAAATATATGCAATCGTTCTTTACTTCAAATGATAAAGAAATTGAATCCCTTTACATTTATACATATGAATATTATCCATATGTTGCGGAAGCATTAGATACGTATGTTGCCGATATGGTTCATGGTGAAATTGATATTGATGAAGGTTTAAAAACAATGCAAACCTTTGTAGAAGATAAAATTGCTGAAGGTGGCAAAGGGGAAGCTAAGTAGAATAGTTAGCAAAGAGTAATGTGTCAGGACAAGGCACATTACTTTTACAAAAGGAGAATTAGCTATGAATAAGAAAGTAAATTTAACACCTCTTTTCTTTGTAGGTCCCCATGTAATATTATTTGCTGTCTTTATTTTTCTTCCAACGATTTACGGGATTTATGCCTCATTCACTCAATGGAATCTAATAAATGATCCGGTTTGGGTAGGGCTTGATAACTATAAAACTATCCTTTCAAATAGTGAATCAACCTTTCACTATCAATTTAGGAATGGACTAAAGAATACGTTAATATTTGTTGTTCTCAGCGTCCCTTTATTAATTGTAATCCCGTTAATGGTTGCTGTTGCATTGGAACATAAAAAGGTGAAAATGAAAACCTTTATCCAATCTATTATCTATATACCAGGATTAATTTCTATATCTGCAGCCGCGTTGATCTGGTCGCTAATCTTTAATAAACAATTAGGGGTTACTGGAAATCTGTTTGGTTCAGACACTGTTTGGGCGGCAAACCAGCCTTATGCTTGGCTCATCATTATTGTAATCACCGTATGGGGTGGAGTAGGGGGAAACATGATTATTTATCGTGCTTCCATAAATGGTGTATCACAAGATTTATATGAATCCGCAGCAATTGATGGTGCTGGCCCGATTCGGAAATTCGTTAGCATTACCTTACCGTCTATTCGTTTTCCATTAATTTATACGTTTGTTATGACAACTGCCGGCGCTTTTAATGTATTCGGTCAACCGTTAATGATGACCGATGGTGGTCCAAAACAAAGCACAACAGTATTGATGATGTATATTCGTCAACTGGCATTTAGTCACGGGGAGTCAATCGCAGGAATGGCATCAGCAATGGCGGTATTACTTGGATTGGTCATTCTAGTTATTTCAGCATTGCAATATTATGTGATGAACCGAAATGCTTCTTAGATGAACGATAGATATTTGCTAATAATGGAAAAAGGTGTGAAAAAATGTCGAAAAAAATAAGCGTATCAAAATATTCAGCATATCTATTTTTAATTGTTCTCTGTGTCATATGGGCGATTCCTATCATATTTGGAATTACCACATCATTTCGATCCCAAACGGAGGTTGTCTCTACTGGTTTTAGGTTATTGCCTGTGAATTGGATCGTTGAAAACTATGTAAATATATTGACGAATACATCTACAGCGCCAATTTTGCGTTGGTTAATGAACTCTTTATTTATTGCAACAATGCATACGCTTTTAGTGGTTGTTGTCATTTCAATTACTGCTTATGGTTATTCCCGTATGAATTTTAAAGGGAGAGATGTGTTGTTCTTTACTCTGTTAGGTATTTCCTTTTTTCCAGGGGTCGTTAACTTAATTCCATCCTATAAAATTATTGATGCGTTAGGCTGGGTTAATACCGCTTGGGCTATGGTTATACCAGGGTTAGCTGGAATGGGTAACGTTTTCTTAGTTAGACAGTTCATGAGGGGGATTCCAAAGGAATTGGACGAGTCTGCTCGGGTAGATGGCGCTGGTGACTTTAGAATCTATTACTCTGTGATGTTACCACTAATTAAACCAGTATTAATCGTTTGCGGTTTGTTCTCTTTTACTGGGTCGTGGAATGATTTTCTTTGGCCAGTTATTGTTTATACAGATGTAGAAAAAATGCCCGTTACAGCTGGATTATTGTTATTACAAGATATCTACGGAAACTATCGTATGATCGGACAATTAATGGGTTCGGCAATATTAGCGATTATCCCCACATTACTGTTATTTTTGTTCGCGCAAAAATACTTTGTGCAGTCAATTAACTTGAATTCAGGTATTAAAGGTTAAGAAACCTTGTTAGGAACAACAAGCTTCTTATGTTTTAAAAAAAGTGAGGAATGAGCATGGGCAGAAAATTAGAAAAAAAGTTGTTAATAGCAGGATCCATATGGAATATGTTTACCGCACTTATAACCATTTTAGGTTATTCTACGTGGTTTAAAAAAACAGGTGTCCAAGGAATACAAGATAATACTGTTGATTCAGTTGTAGCAGGAATGACATTAATTGATAATGTAACAAAAGTGATTTTGACCTTTGGTCTATTAATATTCGTTGGAGCAATCGTGAACTTTCTTATTGCAAGAAATATAAAAGATGGTGAAATTCAATATAAGACATTAATATGGATTGCTTGCTGGGGAATATTTCAATTGTTAGTGATGGATATTGTTGGATTTGTATTGTTTTTGGTTGTATTTGTTATTTATTCGGCAAAAAATAAAGCGATTAAGCTATCTCAAACTCAACTTGAAAGTATTTAATGAAGTGATTAGTTATGAAACTAGTTACCATTGTCCATTATAAGCCATCTTTCTATAATTAAATGTGTTAAGAATATTAAGCTGAAAACTATATAACTCTAAAAACATCTTGTTCGAAGAAAGGTAATCAAAGGTAAATGAAATTAGCGATACTTCGTCTTAGTGGAAAGGTTATAACTGTAAGCAAAGGTACTACAGAAAAATAGAGCATAAAGGGGTTGTCAGTATGAATGAATTAAATGTAAAAAATCCACTTATTGAACAAAGAGCAGATCCTTGGATTTATAAACATACAGATGGTTATTACTATTTCACAGGTTCTGTTCCGGAATATGACAGGATTGAACTACGACGTTCTGATTCTATACAAGGATTAGCAGATGCTGAGGTGAAAGCGATTTGGTACAAGCATGCAACAGGGTTAATGAGCGCGAATATTTGGGCACCAGAAATTCATTATATCGATGAAAAGTGGTATGTGTACTACGCTGCTGCACGTACATCTGAAACAAAAGATGGTCTATTTGATCATCGCATGTTTGTACTAGAAAACTCATCCTCAAATCCGTTAGAAGGTAAATGGGTGGAAAAAGGCCAAGTAAAAACGAAATGGGAATCATTTTCGCTAGATGCCACAACCTTTGAGCACAAGGGAATTAGATACTATGTATGGTCACAAAAAGACCCTGAAATAGTAGGGAACTCTAACATCTATATCTCTGAAATGGAGAATCCATGGACACTTAAGGGAGAGCATGTGTGTATTACTACTCCTGAATATGACTGGGAAAAGATTGGTTATTTAGTTAATGAAGGTGCTGCAATAATTAAACGAAATGGTCGTATTTTCATGACATTCTCAGCAAGTGCAACAGACTCTAACTATTGTATGGGTTTATTAACAGCAGATGAAAACAGTGATTTATTAGACGCAAAGTCATGGGTAAAAACAGCAGAACCTGTTTTTACTACCTCTGAAGAAAATAGTCAGTATGGTCCGGGGCATAATAGTTTTACTGTTTCAGAGGATGGCTCCCAGGATATACTTGTCTATCATGCTAGAAGTTACAAGGAAATTGAAGGAGAGCCGTTGTACGATCCGAATCGTCATGCACGCGTAAAAGTTATTCAGTGGAATGAAGATGGTACGCCAAACTTTGGGACTCCTAAACCGGACACAAAGTGAACAGAAACTTTGCAATTATTAGAATCAAATAAATAACTTGCAAGATTTTGATTGATAAAAAAAATCCACATGATAAAATGAAAAGTAGGTTATACGTACAAGTCGTGTTTCGAAAGATACACTAGATCACTTGGGCGATTAGTAAAAAAGTAAAAGGATGTGCTTATTTGGCCAAATATACAATCGGCGTTGACTATGGAAGCCTATCCGGACGAGCGGTACTTGTAGAAGTAGCGTCTGGTAACGAAGTCGCAACAGTGGTGAAAGAATATACACATCGGGTAATGGATGAATTTTTACCTGATGGCGAAACAAAACTAGAAAATGATTGGGCACTGCAACACCCGAATGATTATTTAGAAGTTTTGCAGATTACGATTCCTAAAGTTTTGCAGGAATCTGGAGTATCGACTGATGATGTAATTGGAATTGGCATCGATTTCACTGCTTGTACGGTTTTGCCGATAAAAGCAGATGGAACTCCATTATGTATGTTGGATGAATGGCGTGACAATCCACATAGTTATGTGAAGCTTTGGAAGCATCATGCGGCACAAGATGAAGCGAATCGCTTGAATGAGATTGCGGAAGAGCGTGGAGAAGATTTTCTAAAACGCTATGGTGGGAAAATTTCTTCGGAGTGGATGATTCCGAAGGTATGGCAAATCTTAAATGAAGCACCAGATATCTATGAAGCAGCAGATCAAATCGTGGAAGCGGCGGATTGGGTCATATCCCAACTGACAGGCGAAATTAGAAGAAACAGTTGTACCGCGGGCTATAAAGCAATTTGGCATAAGAAAGAAGGTTACCCGTCAAAGGAATTCTTTAAAGCGCTTGATCCACGATTAGAAAATGTTGTCGAAGAGAAGCTTTCCAACGAGATTTTTTCAATGGGTTCAAAAGCTGGTGAAATTACGGATAAAGCTACTGAATTAACTGGCTTAAATCCTGGAACAGCTGTAGCAGTTGCCAACGTGGATGCACATGTATCAATCCCAGCGGTCGGAATTACTGAACCGGGTAAATTATTAATGATCATGGGCACGTCAACATGTCATGTTTTACTTGGTGAAGAAGAAAAAATTGTTCCGGGAATGTGTGGAGTAGTGGAAGATGGTGTTCTTCCCGGATATATGGGATATGAAGCTGGACAATCCTGTGTTGGAGACCATTTTGAATGGTTTATCGAGAACTGTGTACCAGCAAGCTATTATGAAGAAGCCGAAAAAAAGAACATGAATATCCACGTGCTTTTGACAGAAAAAGCGAGCAAATTGGAAGTAGGAGAAAGCGGTCTCTTAGCCCTTGATTGGTGGAACGGTAATAGATCAACACTTGTAGATGCTGATTTAACAGGTGTATTGATTGGATCGACGCTTTTGACTAAGCCAGAAGAAATATACCGTGCATTAATTGAAGCAACTGCATACGGTACAAGAATTATTGTCGATGCCTTTCGTGATAATGGCGTACCTGTCAACGAAATATATGCATGTGGGGGCATTGCAGAGAAAAATGCATTGATGATGCAAATTTACTCCGATGTCTTAAATATGGAAATTAAGATTTCAGCTTCATCACAAACGCCGGCGTTAGGATCTGCGATGTTTGGTGCCGTTGCAGCTGGTAGTGAACGTGGTGGCTACAACAATATTACAGATGCCGCAAATATAATGGGCGGAGTAAAAGACGAAATATATAAACCCGTAGTAAAAAATGCTGAAGTATACGAATTACTCTATGCAGAATATGAAAGGCTATATAACTATTTTGGACGTGGCGAAAACAACGTGATGAAAACATTAAAAAATATTAAAAAGAACACCCTCTAATTTGGAATAGGAGGAATTACAATGCTTGAATCTTTAAAACAGGAAGTATTGCAAGCGAACTTGCAACTACCGAAATATGGGCTCGTCACTTTTACATGGGGAAATGTAAGTGGTATAGATCGCGGCCAAGGGCTTGTTGTTATTAAGCCGAGCGGTGTTGCTTACGATGATTTGTTATTGGAAGACCTTGTTGTTGTTGATCTAGAAGGAAATGTGATTGAAGGTGATATGCGTCCTTCATCCGATACGGCGACACATCTTGCACTTTATAAGGCATTCAGTGAAATTGGAGGTGTTGTCCATACTCATTCACCATGGGCGACAAGTTGGGCACAGGCGCACCGGCCAATTCCGGCACTTGGTACGACCCATGCTGATTATTATTATGGTGAAGTTCCGGTCACTAGGCCGCTTACCAAGCAAGAAATAGAAAATGCTTATGAATTGGAAACAGGAAATGTCATCATTGAGACATTTCAACAATTGGACCTTGACCCGAAAGCGATGCCGGGGGTACTCGTTGCGGAACATGCCCCATTTTGTTGGGGAAAGGATGCAAAAGAAGCTGTTCATAATGCAGTTGTACTAGATGAAGTGGCTAAAATGGCGTTCCATACAATTCAGTTAAACCCTCAAGTGAGAGCAATGGATCAGTTTCTATTGGACAAACACTATTTGCGTAAACACGGACCCAAAGCATATTACGGACAGAAGTGAACTCGTTACAGCAAGCTGAAACATCGGGGAATTACCCTACTTGATTGGTAACTTCCACCTACGCTTCGCTTAGAGGTGGGGGGCAAACCCTAAAGAAAGATCAAGATAAATATTGATTGAACCCAAGGAGGAAATCCTATGTTAAAGACGAAATCCTATGAATTTTGGTTTGTAACTGGTAGCCAAATGCTATACGGAGAAGATGTACTGCTTCAAGTGGAAGAACATTCGAAAGAGATGGCGGCTGGGATTGATAGCAATCCAAACGTTTCTTATAAAGTTGTGTTTAAATCTGTTGTCAAAGAATCTGATGCAATTCGTAGACTAGCTCTAGAAGCAAATGCGGATGAAAACTGTGCCGGTATTATCACTTGGATGCATACATTTTCACCAGCTAAAATGTGGATTTTAGGCTTAAAAGCATTGACGAAACCGCTACTTCATTTACATACTCAATACAACCGTGATATTCCATGGGATAGCATTGATATGGATTTTATGAATTTGAATCAATCTGCACATGGCGACCGTGAATTTGGATTTATCGGTAGCAGAATGAATATCACACGAAAAATAGTCGTTGGCCATTGGGAAAATGAAGAGGTATGTGAACGAATCGGCGGATGGATGCGGACCGCGGTAGCTTTTAACGAAAGTCAAAATTTGAAAGTGGCTCGTTTCGGCGATAATATGCGCCAAGTTGCTGTAACAGAAGGCGATAAAGTGGAAGCGCAAATTCAGCTTGGCTGGACTGTAAATGGGTATGGAATTGGTGATCTTGTTCAACTTGTCAATGATGTATCAGCGCAAGAAGTAGACCAGTTGATGACTGAATATGAAGAAAGCTATGACATCGTTAGCAAGGGAGACAGCGATATAGAGTCGATTCGCTATCAGGCAAAAATTGAAATTGCTATGAAAACATTTTTAGAGGCAGGTGGCTACACTGCTTTTACGACAACATTTGAAGACTTACATGGTATGGAACAACTTCCAGGTCTAGCTGTACAAAGACTAATGGAGCAAGGATACGGATTTGCTGGTGAAGGTGATTGGAAAACAGCTGCACTCGTACGCTTGATGAAAATCATTGCTGATGGTAAAGATACATCATTTATGGAAGATTATACGTATCACTTTGAGCCTGGAAATGAGCTTGTGCTCGGGTCGCATATGCTTGAAGTATGTCCAACGATAGCAGCTACAAAGCCGACTATTGAAGTGCATCCTTTAGGCATTGGCGATAGGGGAGATCCAGCTAGAATTGTATTTGATGGGGCAAGTGGAGCTGCGCTTAATGCATCAATTATCGATATCGGTCACAGATTCCGATTAGTGATTAATGAGGTAGATGCGGTGAAACTTGAAAAAGAAATGCCGAAACTTCCTGTTGCACGAGTGCTTTGGAAATCACAGCCTTCACTTGCCCAAGCAGCAGAGAATTGGATTATTGCTGGTGGCGCGCATCATTCATGCTTCTCCTATAAAGTAACGCCTGAACAGTTAAAAGATTTTGCCGAACTTGTCGGAATCGAATCAGTCTTGATCAATAACAATACAAACACTCATGCTTTTCAAAACGAATTACGGTGGAACGATTTACTTTATCGCTCATAAAAGGAAGATAGAAGCGCCTCTACCGATGGTGAAGTCGAGGTAATTACTGTGTTACAAGTTTTTGGAACTAAATAAGCTATATTAAAAATAAGTTTTCTATAAGGAGAATTCGATGAAGAATCATGTGATTATTAATGCGGATGTGGAAAAAGGAACCATTAATAAAAATATTTACGGTCATTTTGCTGAGCATTTAGGTCGAGGGATATATGAAGGGATATGGGTTGGCGAGGATTCAACGATTCCTAATACGAACGGCATTAGAAATGATGTTTTGGAAGCGTTGAAAAATTTAAATATTCCTGTTTTACGTTGGCCAGGTGGTTGTTTTGCTGATGAGTATCATTGGAAAGATGGAATCGGTCCTCGTGAAGATCGAAAGAGAATGATCAACACCCATTGGGGCGGATTAGTCGAAAATAATCATTTTGGTACACATGAATTTATGATGCTATGTGAAATGTTAGATACTGAACCGTATATTTGTGGGAACGTTGGAAGTGGGACAGTTCAGGAAATGTCTGAGTGGGTTGAGTACATGACATTTGACGGCGAGTCCCCAATGTCGAATTTGCGAAAAGAAAATGGACGAGATGAGCCTTGGAAGTTGAAATACTTTGGTGTTGGGAATGAAAACTGGGGTTGTGGGGGCAATATGCGTCCCGAATACTATGCAGATCTGTACCGACGTTATCAGACATATGTCCGTAACTACGGTGATAACCATCTCTACAAAATCGCTGGAGGTGCAAATGTAGACGATTACAACTGGACAGAAGTGCTCATGAAAAATGCAGCTCGGATGATGGATGGTCTTAGTCTACATTATTATACGATTCCAGGAGAATTCTGGGATGGCAAAGGATCGGCCACAGATTTCCCTGAAAATGAATGGTTTATCACATTGCAGAAGGCGCTTCATATGGATACTTTGATCACGAAACATAGCACGATTATGGACAAGTATGATCCTGAAAAAAGAATCGGTATAATTATTGATGAGTGGGGCACATGGTTTGATCCAGAACCAGGTACAAATCCAGGGTTTCTTTATCAGCAAAATACAATTCGTGATGCCCTTGTTGCAGGACTGCATTTTAATATTTTCCATGAACATGCTGACCGTGTGCAAATGGCGAATATTGCGCAAACAGTTAACGTTTTACAGGCGATGATTTTGACAGAAGGCGAAAAAATGCTATTAACTCCAACATATCATGTATTCGAAATGTTTAAAGTTCACCATGATGCTACTTTGTTGGCTGTTGACGGAAGCTATGATAAATATGAACTTGACGGACAATCATTACCACAAACGAGTGTTTCTGCTTCAAAAGATGACAACGGAGTGATTCATATTAGCTTATGCAATCTCGATCATCTAAATGCTACTAATATTGATGTCGATCTTCGTGGGATTGATTTAACATCTGCTAATATCAAAGGGAAAATTTTAACTGCTAGTGAAATGAACGCTCATAATACATTTGAACAGCCTGAAAATGTAAAACCAGTTGAATTCACTGATGTGAAAGCTGATGGACAGTCACTTTCTGTTTCGCTACCGCCAATGTCAGTTGTTGTTCTGGCTGTGAAATAAGGGGCGTTCTCATATGAATAATTTATGTAAGGGATGTACAGAAAGTGTCATTGTTGCGGATGAAGTATTAGAAGATATGGTGCTTGATGCCGTGCGGGCTGGGAAAATGATCGTTCCAGATTTTATTTACGAGAAGCGGCTTCTCCTTTGTAGAAGTTGCCCCTCGCTTCAATATGGTACTACTTGTAAACATAGTGGTGGCCTCGTACATTATCAAGCAAAGATTGCTACGAGCAAATGCCCATTTCCACATGATCCAAAGTGGTTTCAGGCATCATCAGTAATTTGTTGAAAATTTTCGAAGGGGATGAGTTGAATGAGTAGTAAAAAAGCGAAGATGATTGTGGAAAAGGATTTTAAAGTATCGGATATAGATGACAGGATTTACGGTTCATTTGTAGAGCATCTTGGCCGTGCAGTATATGGTGGAATTTATGAGCCCACTCACCCGGATGCAGATGAAAATGGCTTCCGAAAAGATGTGATCGAGCTTGTGAAGGAATTGAATGTACCTCTTGTTCGCTATCCAGGCGGGAATTTTGTTTCTGGATATAACTGGGAGGATGGTGTCGGTCCAAAAGAAGATCGCCCACGCCGTCTTGAATTAGCATGGAGAACAATTGAAACGAATGAACTTGGCACGAATGAGTTTATGGATTGGGCGAAGCTAGCCAATGCAGAAGTAAATATGGCTGTAAACCTTGGAACCCGTGGAGTTGATGCAGCTCGTAATCTAGTAGAATATTGTAACCATCCTTCTGGTACGTATTACAGTGATTTACGTGTTTCTCATGGGTATAAAGATCCCCATAAAATTAAAACATGGTGCCTAGGGAATGAAATGGATGGCCCATGGCAAATTGGCAGCAAAACTGCGGTTGAATATGGAAGAATTGCAAATGAAGCTGCAAAAGTAATGAAGCTTGTTGACCCTACGATTGAACTCGTTGCCTGTGGAAGTTCAAGTCGTACAATGCCTACATTTGCGGATTGGGAAGCGACAGTATTAGATCATACATATGAGAATGTCGAATTTATTTCCCTCCATCAATATTATGGTAATCGTGATAATGATATAGCAAACTATTTGGCACGTTCACTTGAAATGGATGACTTTATCAAGTCTGTCATTTCCATTGCAGATTATATTAAATCCAAAAAACGTAGCAAAAAGACAATCAACTTAGCTTTTGATGAGTGGAATGTCTGGTATCATTCGAATGACGCCGATCGAAAAATTGATCCGTGGTCCATTGCTCCTCCACAACTAGAAGACATTTATAATTTTGAAGATGCATTGCTAGTTGGTTCCATGCTTATTACGATGCTCAGAAATGCAGATCGAGTAAAAATTGCTTGTATGGCACAGCTCGTGAATGTAATTGCACCAATTATGACTGAAAACGGTGGACCAGCATGGAAGCAAACAATTTTCTACCCATACATGCATACTTCAATTTATGGTAGGGGAGTTGTACTGAACCCAATCGTTTCAAGCCCGAAATATGACAGTAAAGATTTCACTGATGTACCAATGCTTGATACGACTGCTGTTTATAATGAAGAAAAAGAAGAATTGACGATTTTTGCTGTCAACCGCGATCTTGAAGATAGCTTGTTACTAGAATGTGATATTCGTAACTTCGAGGAATATAAAGTAGTGGAGCATATTGTATTGGAAAATGATGATTTAAAAAAGGTTAACTCAGCTCACGTTCAAGCCGTAGCACCTCATAATAGTGGAAATGCTGAAAATGATAATGGACTTGTAGCAGCTACGTTACCGAAATTGTCATGGAATGTGATCCGTTTAAAAAAATAAAGTTTTAAGTAAATAATGAAGTCAGGTAGTTGATTAGTACTACCTGATATTTATTTGAGACTGAATTTTCAATTTTATCGCAGATTAACGGGCAGTAAAACCCCCACTTCAAGACTTAGAGAAATCGAAGAAGGATAAGTGGGGGATAACTGCCCGTAAAGGCCCGATTAGTTCAGGCCAACAGGATGTTGGTCACTCAGGCGTTGCCGCAGGACGCGGCGACCTTAGCCTGAGTTCCTTAACCATCAGTGGGGATGAACAAAAACCCCACTGATGGAAGTTTCACTTTATTAAATGTCATCTTTAGATCTATTTAAATGATAATGAACGCAATAATAAGGTGTCATTACATGTCAGTAGGAGCACCTCAGAATAAAAAAGAGAGGTGGAGAAAATATGAGGAAAAAAGGCTTTGGTAGAATCGTGATTTTATATTTAGGCATTCTATTGGCTATACCCGGATCTGTATTTGCAAGCGATAAGGATGATAAAAATATGTACCAACAAACAGACCCTCCTGTATTTAAGGAAGTTTCGGTTCACGATCCATCTATTATTAAAAAAGATGACACATATTATGTATTTGGTTCTCATATTGATGCTGCCAAGTCAACAGATTTAATGAATTGGACTAGATTTACTAATGGGTACACTACACCTGGAAATGCAATATATGGAGATTTATCAAAAAATCTAGCGGGTTCTTTTACGTGGGCCGGTGAGAATGACGCTGATAGTAAAGGTGGATTTTCAGTTTGGGCTCCAGAAGCTTTCTGGAATGAGAACTATCTCAATGAGGATGGAACAAAAGGTGCTTATATGATGTATTATAGTGCCTCCTCTACATATATCCGTTCCGCTATTGGTTATGCGGTTTCTAAAAACATTGAAGGACCGTATAAGTATGTGAATACTATTGTCTATTCAGGTTTTACAAAAGATGAAGCATATGATGCTGAAAGTGAGGTTAATAAAAAATGGACAAATACAAATATTAAAGGCTTGGTTGATAATGGTACATTAGCTGGAGAAAGATCTGGTTGGTTTAATAATAATGGTTCATATGCTAATGGTAATTTTCCAAATGCGATTGATGCAAATTTGTTTTATGACGAAGAAGGTAAGCTTTGGATGACATATGGGTCTTGGTCAGGAGGAATTTTTATCCTTGAAATCGATAAAGCTACGGGTAAAGCTATTTATCCAGGCAAAGATGGGACTACAGAAGATGGTAGACTCATTGATCGATATTTTGGAACGAAAATATCTGGTGGATTTGGAAAATCAGGTGAAGGTCCTTATGTAGTCTATGATAAAAATACGGGCTATTATTATTTATATGTGACTTATGGCTGGTTAGGCGCTGATGGCGAATATAATATGAGGCTGTTCCGGTCTAAAAATCCTAAAGGTCCGTATGTTGATGCAATGGAACAAAATGCTGTTTTACCTGGTAATATAGATCATTCTCCGTATGGTAATAAGCTGATGGGCCACTTCCTATTTAAAAGAAAAGTTGGAGATCCTGGCACAGGTATTGGTTATGGTTATGTATCTGCAGGCCATAATTCCGTTTACCTTGATCCTGAAACAGGTCAGCAATTGTTGGTTTTTCATACACGTTTCCCACAAAAAGGCGAGGCACATGAACTTCGAATTCATCAAATGTTTATGAATGAAGATGGCTGGCCTGTAGTGGCACCATATAGGTATGCAGGTGAAACACTTGGTAAAGTTAGTAGAGAAGATTTAGTTGGAGCATATCAATTTGTTAACCATGGAAAAGATAATTCTAACGTGATTAAAGATTCCGTTACTATTACTTTAAATGAGGATGGGACTGTTTCCGGACTAGGTAATGGTATATGGGAACTAACCGATGATTATCATGCTACATTGACTGTTGACAACGACATATACAAAGGTGTGTTTCTACGTCAGTGGAGCTCGGTTAGCGAAAGCTATGGTATGACATTTACAGCTTTATCAAATAAAGGTGAATCAATTTGGGCTATTAAGACAGTAGATCGTACAGTTGAAGAACTTGTAGCGATTATTAAAGATGAATTAAGTTTAGGTGATACAAGTGGAGTGATAGCTAATTTAACACTGCCAACACAAGCAGCAGGTGGGACTAAAATTTCTTGGCAATCTTCCACTGCCGATGTAGTTTCCGCACAAGGAGTCGTCAATCGACCAGAATCGGGTATGGGCAACATAACTGTTACGCTCACTGCAACAATCACTAACGGTGATATTACAGTTACAAAAACATTTATGGTCATTGTTTTAGCCGGTAAAGATGCTAAACTAGTAGCTTATTATCCATTTGATGGCGATTTAAAAGATCAGACAAAAAATGTGGAAGCGGGAACAATTACTGGAGATAGAATCGACAATACTGGTGGAACAATAACATACTCTGACGGGAAGAGTGGTAAAGCTGCTTTCTTTGATGGTAAATCGGGTATCTTACTGCCAAGCGGCTTAATTTCGAGCAATAAGTACACTGTTTCATTGTGGCTTAAACCTGAAGAGATAACTGATTTTACAACTACATTCTTTGGAGCGACAGCTACTAATAATTGGATTAGTCTTGTTCCGAAAGGTCCAGTAGATGGTGAAACGATGTTATGGTCTGGTGAAACTTGGTATGATGCACCTACCGGTTTGGCGATAAGTACGAATGAGTGGACACACTTGGCATTTACAGTTGAAGAAGGAAAAATTGATGTATACGTTAACGGCACTCGAAAGTTTTCCAATACTGGATTTCCGAATGTGTTTACCTCGAATAATGCTTCGTTTGGTTTAGGTGTAAACTATTGGGATACTCCTTATATGGGACTGATCGATGAGTTACTTATTTATGATGATATGACTTTATCAGAAGAGGAAATAAAGGCTTATTTTGAAACGGGAGGATTCCCTGGAAAAGAAAATGCAAATCTTGATGAAATTGAAGAACTAGTAAAAAGCTCTGTTCTGAATAAAGGAATTCAAAATTCATTGCTCGCTCAATTAGATAATGCACAGCGACATTTTGAGAAGATGGAAGACTTCCTTAAAAAAAATAAGGAAAAACAAGCTAAACAATCAGAAAGAAGTGGTTATAAAACCTTGACACAGATTGCTGAGCGGATTGAACAACATTCCGGTCGACATATTGAAAAAGACATGGCAAACCAACTTACAGACTTAATTTATAATATGGTTGAAAACCAAACTATGTCTGTTCAGGATGCATAATGTCGATGGATTAGTATTTTCCTGATAATTATTCTTTTCGACAAATGTTAACATGTTCGTACAGGTTGTTGTTTTGATTCTTATTACTTGTGCAACTAGTGATAAGTTTTGACTGTATTTTATTGGAGTATTGAAAAAATGGCTATTCAGATTCTTGTGGTTAAGTATCTTGCTGGAGGATAGAAATCTAGCGTATATGTAGCTGATAAGACTTGTAAGCACTACAAAAATAAATTGATCGAGGGGGATATGATGATTAAAAAAGGTCTATTAGTGTTTCTTATTGGATTAATGTCCGTGGTTTTAATCGCTTGCGGGGGAGACAAGGGTTCAGGGGATGCAGAAGAAACAATGCTCATTGGTGACGATGTAGAAGATGCGACAGAATTAACGTATTGGACGTTTGTTGAATTGCATATGGACTTTTTTAAAGACGCAGTACCACGTTGGAATGAAGCGAATCCTGACAAGCCGATCAAATTAAAAGCGGAAACGTACCCTTACGATCAAATGCATAATAATCTTCTATTAGCCTTACAATCTGGTAAAGGTGCACCAGATATATCTGATATTGAAATTGGCCGCTTTCCTAACTTCTTACAGGGAGAACCGCAGTTGTTACCGATGAATGAGTATGTTGAACCTGAAATAGATAATTTTGTTAAATCACGTTTTGATATTTACTCTAAAGATGATAATTACTATGGTATGCCGACGCATGTTGGAGCATCTGTCATGTACTACAATAAAGAAATTATGGATAAAGCTGGTGTAGACATCGACTCTATTAAGACTTGGGATGACTACGTTGAAGCCGGGAAAAAGGTTGCCACAAACACAGATGCTAAGATGACAACTGTCCATACCGGTGATTATATGACGATGTGGGAAATGATTAGCCAGCAAGGTTCTGATTGGTTTAATGAGGCTGGAGAACTTACGGTGGATAACGACATTAATATAAAGACATTAGAATTTTTGAATGACATGCTTTACAAGCATGAAATTGCCGAGCTAACTCCTGGTGGGGAACCACATGCTGAAGAGTTTTATGCTTATATGAATGATGGTGGAGCTGCTAGTGTTTCTATGCCGATTTGGTATATGGGCAGATTCACAGATTATATGGGAGATCTTAAAGGGAAGATAGTAGTTCGTCCAATGCCTGCATGGGAAGAAGGCGGAAACCGTTCAGCAGGTATGGGTGGTACAGGTACTGTTGTTACAAACCAAACGAAGCATGCAGACCTTGCAAAAGAATTCTTGGCTTTTGCAAAACTATCCAAAGAAGCAAATATTAAATTATGGACAGTTTTAGGCTTTGATCCTCCACGCTGGGACGTTTGGGAAAGTGAAGAAGTAAAAGCGGATAATAAGTTTTATCAATTCTTTGGGAATGATATTTTTGATACGCTGCTTGATGTAAAAGATGAAATTAATGCGGTTAACATTACAGAATACACTCCAGAAGTTGCTAATGAGATTAATACAAATGTATTTGATAGTGTTCTTAGACAGCAATCACAAACACCTGAAGAAGCACTTAAACAAGCCGCAAAAACAATTAAAAGCAATATGAAGTAAATGTAAAAAGTAAATTGCAAGGCACATTACTATGTACCTTGCAATTTTGTTATATATATCCTTAAAAATATTATAACTAAGGACTTATTCTAAGGGAAATTATTATAGAAAATAGATGAGATGTCATTTAATATCACCCATGCAAACATCTATTTGTTAAGCATCATATTGAAGATATTCGTACTAATTAAGGGAGGGATTTTATGTTACCGACATCCAGAAGTATGACGAAGGAATTTACACCTATTAAAAGTCCTAATAAAATCTTAGCTTTTTTAAATTCCAAGAGTGTAGTACCGTATATATTTGTTGCACCATTTCTACTTTCATTTCTAGTCTTTTCTTTTTATCCATCCATTAAAGCAGTAATCATGAGTTTTCAAAAAGTATTGCCCGGGCAGGTTACATTCGTTGGTATTGATAATTATACTAGGATCTTTAACCCAACCTTTTACAAAGCATTATCGAATACTACTATTTATGTTATTTTTAGCGTAGTCATTTTAGTGACAATTCCAATTATCCTATCTGTTTTATTAGATTCAAAGTTTATCAAATTTAAAACAATATTTAGGGCATCGCTATTTATTCCAGCATTAACTTCAACGATTGTTGCTGGTATGGTTTTTCGTTTAATGTTTGGAGAAACGGACACCGCGGCAGCTAACCAATTTCTTCATTGGATTGGATTAGATTCTGTAGATTGGAGATATAATGCCTGGTCCGGAATGTTTTTAATGGTTTTACTTTGCTCATGGCGTTGGATGGGGGTAAATATTTTATACTTCTTAGCTGCGTTACAAAATGTTCCTAATGAATTATATGAAGCAGCAGATATTGATGGGGCAACTAAGTTTCAAAAATTTAGGTTTGTAACACTTCCTTTTTTAAAGCCTGTAACTGTTTTTGTTTCAACTATTTCAGTTATAAATGGTTTTCGCATGTTTGAAGAAAGCTTTGTATTCTGGGAAGCGGGCTCACCAGGAAATATAGGTTTAAGTGTCGTGGGTTATATATATCAACAAGGAATTCAACAAAATAATATGGGATTTGGTGCAGCGATTGGTGTCGTATTAATGTTAATTATTTTTGTTGTTAGCTTCATTCAACTAATCCTCACCGGAACGTTTAAAAAGGGGGATGAATAAATGAAAAAGAATAATAATGATGTAGCCCTAAAATGGACAGCTAATATCAGTTTTGTGATATTTTCCTTTATAGCGCTATTTCCAATCATAAGTTTATTGCTTTCTTCATTTAGACCGTCATCTGAGTTGATGCGTAATGGTATCAGCCTAACCTTCGATCCTAGCAAATTAAACATTGATAACTATACTTATATATTTATTGAAGCAAGTAAATATTGGACTTGGTATGGAAATAGTCTTATAATCACTGCAATTACAATAGTCCTATCATTGTTTTTTTCTTCAATGGTTGGCTACGCATTAGCGGTATATGATTTTAAAGGCAGAAATTTTTTCTTCATCCTCGTTCTATTTATATTGATGGTACCATTTGAAATATTAATGTTACCACTGTACCAATTAATGATCAGTATGCAGTTAATTGATACATATGCTGCCGTAATCATGCCTGCAATTGTTGCACCTATTGCCGTCTTTTTCTTTAGGCAGTATGCATTAGGTCTTCCGAAAGAATTAATGGATGCAGCTAGGATTGATGGATCAACTGAATACGGTATATTTTTCAAAATTATGTTACCGTTAATGGCACCATCTTTAGCGGCAATGGCTATACTGCAAGGCCTTGGTAGCTGGAATAACTTCCTATGGCCATTAATTGTATTACGATCCAACTCGATGTTTACTTTACCAATCGGTTTAGCAACATTATTAACTCCGTACGGGAATAATTACGATGTATTAATTGCCGGATCCGTCATGACTATTATTCCAATTATATTTCTATTTATTTTCTTTCAACGTTATTTTGTAGCAGGGCTTACAGTTGGTGGCGTGAAGGGATAAAGTAGAGTGATAGAATAAAAATAGATCATATTGAAATATGTGAAGGATGATTATAGGCTTTCAGACTGTCGAGAAAAATTCTCGGCAGTCTTTCTTCATTTTGCTGGAATACTGGACCGCCCCACGCCAACGAAATTATATGGAGTTATACTAATCACTTCGAGCACTTTGCGAGCCATTGATCCGAGAAAAAGTCGAGTTTGCAAACTCTCTTCATTATATATCTGATATTTAGAAAAAGGCATTCTCCCTTTTTTGTTTTGAAAACGATAAAATACTCTCCAAAACCCCCGTTTAACAAGACTCGACATTAATTTTAGAAAATTTAAAAATAATAGTCACCTTTATACACCTAATATAGTTTTTAGTCCACCGACAAAAAATTAACGAGATGATAGTATAAATTCCACAAGGATAAGCGCCATTAGAACTGGAATGTTGAGACCTTAAGAAGAAGGAGTAAAACATTAATAGGGGAGGAATGAAAAGTGGAAAAGAGATTAAAGCTTATTCTGTTCACAGTCATAGCAGTTTCCCTTGTATTGCTAGGTTGTTCATCAAAGGAAACCAAAACAAATGACAGTAAGGATGGTCCTGTGACCCTGAAATTTATGGGATGGGAAGCAAGTCCGCTGGAGACAGAAAGTGTTAAAAATGGGATAAAGAAATTTGAAGAAATACATCCGAATATTAAAGTCGAATACACACCTGTACCTGGTGATCAATATGCTTCTAAACTGTTAACGATGATGGCCGGTGATGCTCCTCCGGATGTATTCTTCCTTGGATCCGTAGATTATCGTGCATTCCAAGATCGTGGTGTTCTCCTAGACCTATCAACCTATTTTGAAAAAGATCTAAGTATAGACGACTTTATACCTTCTGCAGCAGATATTATGCAAATAGATGGAAATATTTATGGTGTAAGTAGTTGTACAGTTTCCCCAGTTCTTTATTATAATAAAGAAATTTTTGATGAAGCAGGCGTTCCCTATCCACCGAGTAATCCAGATGAAGCTTGGACATGGGAGGAGTTTGCAAGTGTTGCTCAAGATCTAACAGAAAAAGAAGGTAATAAGATAACTCAATTTGGTACTTATGGCTTTGAAACATTTGCCAATACTGTTGCAGCAATAATGGAGAATGATGGCTCTATCTTTAATAATGATTATTCAGCAGTAAGCATGAATTCACAACAAACAAAAGATGTATTAGAGGCAATACTGGCATTGAAGAAAAATGGGGTAAGTCCCGAAGCTAAATTATTAGAGGATTCGGGAATGAGTGCATCGCAAATGCTGCAAACAGGAAAAATAGCGATGTTAATCGATGGATCGTGGTCGTTACAACAATTAAGTCAAATGGATTTTCCTGTTGGTGTAGCTGCTCTTCCGAAGTTTACTCAACCTGTGACAAATGGACAAGCACATGTTCATGCAGCATCTGTTAATACAAAGTATCCAGATGAAGCGTGGGAATTTATTAGTTTCCTATCCTCTGAGGAATATCAGATTGAATTAATTAGTGAAGGTTTGTGGATGCCAAACAGAGCATCTCTGTATACCGAGGAAGGTATTGAAAAATGGTTTAACGAAACTGTTCATCCTGATGGATTTAAGGAATTAGTACCTTATTTTCAAGCAGCAAATGTAGATCCATTTGCCAAGATTGGGAAAAACCAAATAGATGACATCATGATAGAAGAATTAGATAAGTTTTGGTATGATGACCAACCTGTTGAAGATGTTCTCTCTAATATTGATAGAAGGGTAAATGAAGAACTAACAAAAGACTAATTAACCTTTATACCCTATTAGGTTTCTAGATCTACTGATCAAGGAGGGAAAAGCTTGAATCTGAATACAATATTTTATAAGGATGGGCCATGGGCGTTTATATTATTGCTGCCAAGTTTAATCGGATTTTTGATCTTTGTTCTTTTCCCTGTTGTTGCTTCTTTTTTTCTTAGCTTTACGAGTTGGGATCTCCTAACACCTATTAAATGGGTTGGTTTTGAAAATTATACAAATCTATTTAATGATGAAACGTTTAGAAAGGTGTTATGGAACACGCTTTATTTTACAGCTGTGACAGTACCTGTGGGTATTATTATTTCTCTGTTTTTAGCTGTTGCTCTAAATCAGAAGATAAGGTTTATTAAGTTTTATAGAGCCGCTTATTTTTTACCGGTTATCTCTTCAATGGTTGCAGTCGCAGTAGTATGGCAATGGATTTATAATCCGGAGTACGGTTTACTAAACTTCATTCTAAGTTTAATTGGAATCAAAGGCCCTAGCTGGCTCAGTGATACGAAGTGGGCAATGCCGGCAGTTATGATCACTTCCATTTGGAAAGGGTTAGGATTTAATATGCTGATATTCCTTGCCGGAATTCAGGGAATATCGGAAAGCTATTATGAAGCAGCGGATATTGATGGTGCTACATGGTTTAAAAAGTTTCTTTATATTACAGTCCCACTGCTAAGACCGACGACATTCTTTGTTACAGTGATGGCTATCATTGGTTCGTTCCAAGTATTTGATGCAGTATTCTTAATGACAGGTGGAGGACCGGCTCGATCAACGTCCGTGCTGGTACACTATTTATATCAAAACGGCTTTGAGTATTTTAGGATGGGTTATGCAAGTGCGATGGCTTACATTTTATTTTTCCTTGTTCTCATCTTTACATTAATACAATTCACATTACAGAAGAAAAGAGGGGAAGTTTAATAGAAGGGGGTGCATAATGAGTAAATTAGTAATGAAAGATATTAAAGTTGATGGAGTTAATGTAAATCTTACTAAAAAGAGAAAAATGACAACCAAAAGGCCGATTCGCTATAAAAATATGATTGCGCATATATGCCTTAGTCTTGGGGCAATTACCATGTTATTTCCCTTTGTATGGATGGTAAGTACATCATTAAAAGAATTAGGCGAAGTGTTTGTGTTCCCTCCGACGCTCCTAGGTGAGTCAATCCAATTGGAAAATTATTTGAAAATATCAGATCGTTTTCCTTTTATGCAATATTTTTTAAACAGTTTAAAGGTGACTAGCATTGTTGTCATTTCTCAACTCCTTACTAGCTCCATGGCAGGATTTGTTTTTGCGAGATTAAAGTTTAAAGGTAGGGATTTGATCTTTGGTTTATACTTAGCAACGCTTATGATCCCATTACAAGTAACGATGATCCCAAACTTTGTTATTATGCGATTTTATGGATTAGTGGACACTCATGCCGCTTTAATATTACCTGGATTAGTAAGCGCTTTTGGGACGTTTTTAATGAGACAGTTTTTCCTTACTATTCCAAAGTCATTGGAAGAAGCGGCTAAAATCGATGGTTGCACACCGTTCGGAGTTTACTGGCGGATATTTGTGCCATTAACAATGCCTGCGATGGCAACTCTGGGCATATTTGTCTTTATGGGGACGTGGAATGACTTTTTTAGTCCACTTGTATATATTAATACTCAAAGTAAAATGACGCTTCCGCTAGGATTGGCATCCATGCAAGGTATGTATGCAACTGATTGGCCTGTATTAATGGCTGGAACTGTTATAAGCGTTCTACCAGTAATTATCATCTTTTTGCTCGCGCAGGATGCTTTCATCAAAGGCGTTACATTATCTGGAATTAAAGGTGAATAAAAAATAATCTATATTGGAGGAATCCGGAATGGAAAAAGTAAGCATGAAACGATTAGAGAATGTAAATTTAAAAAATGTGGTAATTGAAGACTCATTTTGGTCAAAACGGCAAAAGCTCATCAAAGAAACTGTTATACCTTATCAATGGGCCGCTTTAAATGATGCGATACCTGGAGCTGAACCAAGCCATACAATAGAAAATTTTCGAATTGCAGCAGGAGAATCGAATGACGATTATTACGGCATGGTTTTTCAGGATAGTGATTTAGCTAAGTGGTTAGAAACTGTTGGCCATACCTTAGCCGTAAATAGGGACGAAGACCTGGAGGGGATTGCGGATGGTGTGATTGATTTAGTCGGGCGTGCACAACTATCAGATGGCTATTTAAATACTTATTTTACAGTTGCTCATCCAGATAAAAAGTGGACAAACCTTAGAGACGATCATGAATTATATTGTGCTGGACATTTAATTGAAGCAGCAGTTGCTTATTATGAAGCGACAGGAAAACAAAAAATCATCGATATTGTATGTAAGCTAGTGGATCACATTGATTCAGTGTTAGGGCCAGAATCTGGAAAAAAACGAGGGTATCCAGGTCACCCAGAAATTGAGCTTGCACTGATGAAGCTATACAAAGTAACAGGAAATAAAAAACACTTGGAATTATGTAAGTTTTTTATAGAAGAAAGAGGGGCACAACCACATTATTATGATATAGAAGCGGAGCTAAGAGTGGAAAAACAAAAGAACAAGCGAGATTTATTTCACAGTAAAAGCTATTCACAAGCCCACCTCCCTGTTAGAGAACAAAAAACAGCAGAAGGGCACTCAGTCAGGGCTGTCTATTTATATAGTGGAATGGTCGATCTCGCTACAGAATTACAAGATGAAAGCATAATAGAAGCTTGTAGGCAGCTTTGGAAAAATGTTACAAGACAAAGAATGTATATTACTGGAGGAATAGGTTCATCACAGTATCGAGAATCTTTTACAGTGGACTATGATTTGCCAAATGATCGTGCTTACACTGAAACATGTGCTTCCATTGCTTTAGTGTTCTGGGCAGATCGCATGCTGCAAATAGAAGAGAATAGTGAGTATGCGGATGTAATTGAACGCGCTTTATACAATGGGATATTAAGTGGAATGTCGTTAGATGGAAAAAGTTATTTTTATGTCAATCCATTAGAAGTATGGCCTTCCACTGTAGAACATCGAAATGATATGGGCTCTGTTCAGTACAGAAGACAATCTTGGTTTGGCTGCGCATGTTGTCCACCTAATCTATCAAGATTAATAGCCTCTTTAGGTAAATATATATATTCGTATAATGACAGTAATAAAGAAGTATTCGTCCATCAATACATTGGAGGTAATGCGGATGTTCAACTTGATGGGCAAAGAGTTAGGATTACACAAAAAACGGAATATCCATGGGATGAAAAGGTCAATGTTCAGATAGAAATTGACAAAGAAATGGAATTTACAGTCGCACTTCGTTTGCCTTCATGGTGTAAAGCACCAAAAATGAAGGTGAACGGTGAAATAGTAGACGTTTCATCCATCTCCGATAAAGGATATGCAAAAATCGCCCGCACATGGAAGAATGATGACCAAATTGAATTGTTACTTCCGATGCCGGTTGAAATGGTACGTGCAAATCCTAATGTGAGAGAAAATATTGGAAAAATAGCTTTGCAACGCGGCCCAATTGTTTACTGTATCGAAGAAGCGGACAATGGAGAGAATTTAAAATCAATTAGTTTAGTCGCCAGTTCAGCATTATCAGTAACATATGAGGAAAATTTATTAGATGGCGTAACTGTTATTACAGGTGAGGGTTTACGAATGAAAGAAAAGGATCGCGACCAGCTTTATTTTATAGGGGATATAGAGAAGGTGACATCTAAGATTAAAGCAATCCCATATTTTTCTTGGAGTAATCGCAAACCTGGAGAAATGCTCGTTTGGATTAGGGAAGAATAAGCTTTAATTAGGGATAGGGTTGTCCCAAAGTGCTTTTGTTAAAGGGCAACCCTGTTCTTTTTAAATCTTTTAATTATTGTTCATTTTTATACGGAAAAAGGAAGATCTATACTCTGTTGGTGTCATTCTTTCATATTTTTTAAACAGCTTCATAAAGTACTTTTCATCTTGAAAGCCGACCTGATAAGCAATTTCTTTAATACTTTCATTAGTGCGGGCCAGATAATCTTTTGCCTTAGAAATTCTTATAAAATGTATATACTCGATTAGTGTCATTCCTGTATTTTTCTTGAAATGACGGGATAAATATTCCCGACTATAATTAAATCTTTTCGCAATGGATGTGACTGAAATGTTTTCCAGTGCGTGAATTCGCGTCCATTCTAATAATGAATGTAGGTTATTATCTTCTTCCGTACTTGAAGTTGGTAAATATAAATGTGAGATAGCTTGTTCGGTTAACTCAATAAGAATAGAGGTTGTTAAATAGTGACCACTATAGGGAGTAAAGTAGTTTGATTGATAAACATGTAATAGTTGTCGAAACATGATATTAACTCGATCGATGCTACTTGGGGTGAAAAAGATCGGTAAATAAATATAATTATCGGACTGGCTATCCTTTGCGTTTACTCTTACATTATTTACCTCATCCTTCATTATCTCTTGGTTTATAATTTCATAATTAGCTGGGCAGTAGAAGTGAAACCAGTAAAAAGAAAGTTCTTTATCACTAGTATCAAAACCTTTATGTTCCATATGAGGTAATATGACTAGCACATCACCGGGATTTACCTCGTAATCAATGCCATCTTGCTCTATGTAAAGTGTTTTATTTGCTCCAATGATTATTTCAAAACTATTTATATTTCTTTTAGTATGAATCCAAGGCTTTTCAGAAATAAACTGTCCGCCAGAAATAAATTCAACGGGATTATTGATGGGCATCTTTAGACTTTTTGTCATTTAATAACTGACCCCTTTATAAAATTTCTCTCCTTTGTATTATTCGCTGAATCACCGTATTACCCTTTATTAAATGAATCGGAGGTACGTACATGTATACAATTGGTTATGATTTTGGAGATACACTTATTCAGTTGAAGCAGCTTCGTTTTGCTGTTAGATTGTTTACGGAGGTAAATGCTTATGCACCAGATCCCGACCGTGTAGAAATAATAGAAGAAAATGATCGGGTCTACTTAAAAGCAACAGGTCTTTCATGGGCAGGAAACCAGGAAAAGGCAGAAGGAGAAATGGAACTTGAAATTACGTTAGATAAAGATGATCGATTCATCATTAATGCAAAAGGTAGTCATTCAGATGAATTGTGTAAATCTATGCTGATTCAGGTATTCGATATTAATCTAAAGTCATTTTATTTTGATCAGAATAATACTGTAACGCTCACACATGATAGCTATTTCCGTGACATTAAAGCACAACATTATCCATCTAAGTTAAAGATGCCAGTTGTTTTTGTAGAGGACCAAAATAATAATAATTGGTTCGTATTGTCCAAAGATGACAAATTACGATTAAAAGGGTTCGCAAGCCATTATGACCCATATCTTGAAACGCAAGTTCTAGACCTTTCTCATGAGGAGGATAAGCGCTATAGATCAAATGAAATGAAAATGCCAGCGTGGCATATTGGATGTAATCAAAGCAAGAAGTCCGTGTTACTGGAACGCTGCGAAGATTTAGAAAGAAACTTTGGATTGGTTCCATATAATCAAAGAACAGATACACCTAAATGGTTAGAAGATATTAAACTTGTAACTATACTGCATGGTGAGCATTGGACTGGGCATGTTTTTAACATCTTTGCTGAAATGGAGAAACGATTGGAATGGATAATTAATGAGATGGAGGGTAAAAATGTACTCGCATTTTTGCCTGGATGGGATGGGAGGTATTATTATAATTATCCTGAATATGAACCGAGCTTAAGGATGGGTGGAAAAGAAGGTTTAAAGCAATTTGTTAAAAAGGCACATGAGTTAGGAGTCTAGGTTGACCCGATGTTAGGTGCTAATATTGCAAATATGGAAGTGATGGAGAAGTTAGCCCAAGTTTCATATAGAAAGCCTGGAAATTCCGTCATGTTGGGATTTCCACCTTTTATTTGGTTGCTATAACTTTTTTCCGACAATTTCGTGTTTTCTTTTTGATGGATCTTTTATCCCTAGTATTCTATAAATTTCACTGTAATTTTTTTCTGGTGTTCCAGAAACTCGGATATGATGAATCTGATCCACTTCATCTGTCAGGATTACCGTTGACCGTTGATGGTTGGATAGTTGTTCGATTGTTGACCAGTCACGATGATCAACCTATTCCCTTAATCAATATTCGATGCTTATTAACAGATGATAGGCCAATACACCAATGAATAAGTGCCCTTTCGTTCGATCGGCTGGTTGGTGGATAAACCGGTCTCATTCCTAAATCTGATTTTAATGACTTAAAGGCAGCCTCTATTTTGGTCAACGTTGTATACAACTGCCATAACTCCTTGGCAGATAACGCTTCGTTATTCGTTTCAATGACATTGCACCCTGTTAAAACAGAACGATTTTCACGGGTCTCTTTTTTCTCACTCTCATCCAATTCCAAATCAATCTCGTAATGACCGGCGATAGATGGACAACGCAATTTTAATCTGCCTACTCGGATCCCCACTGGTTAGTTTCTTTTGCCACTTTTTCCCCGTCCATCGTTTGTAATGTATTAATCCTCTTATCCACTCATCAATAGCATGAGCTATCCATACTCCTAACACTCCATAGCCGAAATGAATACCCAATAGATATGCCAATGGAACTTTTATCGCCCACATGGACCACGTGAAGGATTTGTGGGAACCTACGGGTAAACACTTCCATACTTAGAAGAAAAATAAGAAGTCCTGAACTAAAATTGCAATACATGGGTATAGGTTGTAACACCAAAACAAAGGTTGTTATCGCATATATATAGGGAATTCCCCAGCAGCACGTAACGAATTAATAATCACATGGTTTAAGACTCGGCCTGGTTCAAGAAAAATACAGAATAAAAGAATCGCTGATCCTATGGTGATAATATCTGGATCATTCGTAAAAATATAAAGAATCTTTTCTCGGAAGAATGAAACAAAAAGAATTAGTCCTAGTGTAATTCCAAATGCCCACTTTACACTTCGCAACAATTGGTGGTATGCTTTTTCTACTTTTTTCGCACCAATCATTTGACGGTCCCTCAACTGGACGTTTCTCCCATTTTGAAAGGCCTAAGGAGAACCCCGATTTCCTCCTATCCACCAGTATCACTGGATTTCCCCGAGTAGATCTCTTGTAGGCACTCGGAAAGTGTTTTGATTTCTTTCACATTGGAAACAGATATTCTTTTTTCGATCAAACTATTAACATTGTTAAAATTCTCATCTGTGTTCTTTATAAGCAGTGAAAGTACGTTGTCATCTATTTCCTCTATGTTTTACAAACCTTCAATGTAAATAAGAATTTCTTTATCTTTTCCACCTATGAAAAAGATTTTTATTTATTTTGGATATCGGCTTTTTATTATCGAAATGCTTAGCGTTTATTACCCGCATTTTGCAGGACCCTACATAGACAAAAAATTGTTACTAGCTATTAGATTTACGCTAAAGAATGTTTTTTTTAAATGGTTGACAATTGTGGTAAAGCGGAATATTATATCTATAAGAATTATTATTTCGTTAAAAATAAAAAAATATGAATTAAAATTTCCGAGAAGGGTGAAAACATGACACTAGAAAAATTAATTACAGAACAAAGAAACGAAAATTCCATGAACTTAGATTCTCTCTCGACGATTCAAATGATTACGTTAATCAATGAGGAAGATAAAAAGGTAGCAGTAGCTGTTGAAAAAGAGCTACTAGCTATCGGAGAGGTGATTGATGTTATTGTCAATCAATTAAGTCAAGGTGGACGACTTATATACATTGGTGCAGGTACTAGTGGAAGAGTTGGAATTGTTGATTCTGTTGAATGCAAGCCAACGTTTGGTACCATTAATGATGAAGTGATAGGTATTATTGCAGGTGGAAAAGCAGCCTTGATTAATGCACAAGAGGGTTCGGAGGATAGCGAAGAGGATGCCATTCATGATTTGAAATCCATCCAATTAAGTCAAAAGGATTGTCTTATCGGTATAGCCGCAAGTGGTAGAACACCTTATGTCGTAAGCGCGATCACATATGCTAATCAATTGGGAGCAACAACCATTGCATTATCCTCTAACAAAGGGTGTTATATTGGAAAAAAGGCAAAAATGAAAATTGAAGTGGAAACAGGTTCTGAAGTGTTAACTGGATCTACAAGAATGAAGGCTGCAACTGCACATAAAATGGTATTGAACATGATTTCAACTGGTTCTATGGTGAAGTTAGGCAAAGTGTATGAAAACTTAATGGTGGATGTACAAATTACCAATGAAAAACTATATAAACGTGCTCTTAGTATTTTAAAGAATTGTCTTGATATCGAAGAGCAAGAAGCGAAAGAACTCTTAGAAGCTGCAAAAAAAGAGGTGAAAACAGCTATAATCATGAAAATAAAGCAAATGGGTTATGAACAAGCAAAAGCGGCTTTATTGAGACATGATAACCACATTCGAAATGTTTTAAGAAAGGAGTAATAAACCTTGGGAATAAGCGGGATAACGTTACTAAAGCAAATGTTACCAAACCTATCTCAGTCAGAACAAAAAATAGCCAAATTTATTATTGAGAATCCTAATAACGCTATTCGAATGACAGCTAAAGAGATTGGACAAGCTTCCAATTCTAGTAATGCAGGGATTGTACGCTTATCTAAGTCTCTTGGCTTGTCAGGGTGGCAAGAACTAAAATTGCTTTTGGCAAGCGACCGTATTAAGGATGAAGCGATCGAAATTCGTGAAGTATCCAAAAATGAGAAAGCCAGTAATATTATAAGTAAAATAGCAAACAACACCATGTCGACGATTGAGCAAACAAAAAAGATAACAAGTGAAGAAGATATTGAAGTTGTTACCAAAATAATGTATCAATCGAAACGAATTCACTTTTATGGAATCGGTGCTTCTTATATAGTCTCACTAGATGCTATGCATAAATGGTCGAAAGTGAATAAACAATGCAGTGCAATGACGGATTTGCATTTATTAATGAGTTTAATAGCAAATGCTGAACAAGATGATTTATTATTCCTTATTTCATTTTCAGGAGAAACGAGCGAAGTATTAAAGCTAGCTAAGGCTGCAAAAGAGAGCGGTATCAAGATTGTTACGTTAACAAAATATTCCAAAAATAAACTAGTGAAATATGCAGATGTAAACCTGTATTCCTCAGCAACGGAAGAATTTATATATCCAACGGCATATACAACATCCAGAATTAATCAGCTATTTGTCATTGATATTTTATTTTTTAATTATGTTTCTAAATATTACGAGGAATCCATTAGAGCTATAGATAATAGTAGAACTATACTTCAAAAACACATATAAAGGAGAATATTATAGTGGCGGAAAATTTCAACAAAATGGCCAAAGAAATATACGATTTAGTTGGTGGAAAAAGGAATATTGATTCCTCCTTTAGTTGTATGACCCGATTACGAATTAAATTAATAGATGAGGATCTTGTTGACTTAGATAACTTAAAGCAAGTCGAAGGAGTTATTGGTGTTGTTCAAGCAGATACACTTCAGGTTATAATTGGACCCGGAAAAGTGAATAAAGTAAAAGAAGAATTTGAGAAAATAATTGAAAAAGATACCGATGAAGGGGAAATTGACTTAAAAAGTATCGCTAAAGAGAATAAAACCAATCTTCGAAATAAGCAAAAAAACCCAGTTCAAGCGTTTATTCGTCGTTTAGCAAATGTATTTGTTCCAATAATTCCGGCGCTTGTTGCATCTGGATTAATTACAGGTTTATCTAAAGCGATTCCACAAATATTAGCTAGTACAATGGGAATCGATATTACCCAAAATACTATTATTTTGATTCTTCAAGTGATTGGATCAGTCCTATTTACTTACTTAGCGATCGTGGTTGGTTTTAATACAGCGAAAGAATTCGGTGGAACACCTTCCTTAGGAGCAATTGCTGGTGGACTAATCATAAATCCCGCAATTGCAAATATTAGTATATTTGGAGAAGAATTAGTGCCAGGTAATGGTGGTATTGTAAGTGTCCTATTGTCTGTTGCATTCATGTCTTACTTGGAAAAAAATATTCGCAAAAAAGTCCCTGCTTCATTAGATATTATTATTACTCCTACTATTACCTTTTTAATAACTGGATTACTTACGTATATTGTTATTATGCCTGCAGGTGGGTTTATTGCCGAAGGTATAACAGCTATGTTTATGGGATTACTCGATGTTGGTGGTATTTTTACCGGATTTATATTGGGAGCAACCTTTTTACCACTGTTAGCAACAGGCCTACATCAAGGTTTTTTCCCATTCCACTTAGAGTTGATTAATCAGACGGGAAATGATCCTCTTTTTACCATTCAAGCAATGGGTGGTTGTGGTCAAGTAGGGGCAGCAATAGCTATCTTAGTAAAAACAAGAAAACGAAAATTAAAGAAAGCAATTGGCGGTGCATTGCCGGTTGGATTCTTAGGTATTGGCGAACCATTATTGTACGGGGTAACATTACCTTTAGGTAGACCATTCTTAACAGCTTGTTTGGGAGCCGGAGTTGGTGGGGCTGTGATTGCTTATTTCGAGGTTGCTTCAACTTCTATCGGAGTTGCGGGGTTATCCCTTTTCCCGCTAATCGATAACGGGGTAACTGGTATGCTTGGATATGCAGCTGGTGTAGCAACAGCATATGGATGTGGGTTTTTATTTACCTATTTCTTTGGTTTTAACGAAACAATGACAGAGCAGTTTAAAGACTAATAAAACAGATTAACAAGTCCTCATTCCTGTTTTCAAACAAATCAATAAGATCTCTAGTAAGTTGATGATATGCATGGCAAGTATATGGGAGGTTTGAATACTTAATACAGTATGTATTAAATACTAGAAGAAGATTAATAAGGTAAGATTAATAGTTAGGCTTTGATAATAAACAATGTTGATAAATGCATAATATCGAATTAAGTGGAAAAAGGGTGTGGGACAAGTTGTCTGAAGTTGATGTTTTCCAGTAATCAATTTTTAACTTCATTCAGCAGAAGTCCCCCACTTCTATAAGTGACGGGATGAATGGGATTTACGTAATTCAGTGGTAGTGCAAACTCCGGTTGAATGAAGTGAAAGCTTTCCCTGCTTAATTCTTTTTAATACAATTTTTAAAAGGGTTGAAGGGGAGTATAGGATATGCTCTTTGTTAATAGCAAAAGGTGTATAATAATAAGACATAATTTTTTATTAATAGTTACTAGTCAAAGGAGGAATTACTAATATGGGAGCTTTAATGGATAAAATAAATGAGCTACCAGATGAAAGCGTAAAATATGCGCAACAGCATTTAGCAAATGAGAGAACATATTTAGCATGGTTACGTACAGCTGTCTCTATTATAGGAGTAGGCTTTTTGACAACTTCTTTACATTTTACTATTAAAATTAGTACAAATCATTTTATAAATAATGTAGCTATATTTCTAGGTATCTTTGCATGTATAGTGGGTACAATAATAGTAGTAATATCTACTACCCAATACACAAGGAAAAGAGAAGAAATACAAAAAGGTATTTTTAATCCTGCTCACAATTCTATTATTTTTACAACAATTCTTTTTTCTATCTTAGTCCTTATTATATTTATATATCTTTCAATCTTATTATTTATGTAATCTTTTATAATATGTTTTCAGCTTCCTTCGATGGCGGCTATTTTTCTAGTGGCAACGAAATAATTGAAGCAAATATCTTTCTTTTTCTTTAACTTGAAAGGAAGTAGAAAAATGCCATGATTATCGGGATCATGGCATTTAATATATAAGACGTATTGTTGTCACCTGCTTTCTATTAAACAATATATGTTTAGAGAGAACTTATGACAAACTATATAAATAGATAACGCCGCCATGATATATTATAGATGACTATCAATTATACTCTGAAGTAATTATTTTACTGAAAAGGAGCTACAACGATGAATTTAACGACGATCAAGGATTTAGCCGACGAGATAAAACAGAATGTTCAACAAGTCATTATTGGAAAAGATGAAAAGATTGATCTATTGCTTGTTGCACTTATTTCATCAGGACATGTGCTGCTTGAAGATGTTCCTGGAACAGGAAAAACATTATTGGCGAAGTCGATCGCACAATCTTTATCCTGCTCTTGCAAGCGCATCCAATTCACTCCTGATTTATTACCATCGGATATAACTGGGATTAATTTTTATAATCAAAAAATCGGCGAATTTGAATTTCGATCTGGGCCAATATTTTCCAATATTGTCCTGGCAGATGAAATCAATCGTGCAACCCCAAGAACGCAATCGAGTTTACTTGAGTGTATGGAGGAACAACAGGCGACGATTGATGGTGAAACCCATTCTTTAGAAGGGCCATTTATGGTCATTGCGACGCAAAATCCATTAGAGAGTCAAGGCACTTTTCCTTTACCAGAGGCACAGATGGATCGTTTCCTGTTAAAACTTGATTTAGGTTATCCTACTAAAGAGGAAGGGATAGCAATTTTAAAGCGGTTTAAAGAGAATAATCCGCTTCATAAGTTGGAATCTGTTGCTGGCAGGTCTGAAATTTTAGCAGCCCGACGTTTATTCTCGCAAGTATATGTGAGTGATGACATGTTAAGCTATATGATGGAAATAATTGAAAAGACGAGGACACATGAACATATAGAATTGGGTGTTAGCCCGCGTGGAAGTCAAGCCTTGTTAAAAGCTGTTCAAGTATATGCAGTATTAAAAGGTAGAGAATATGTGATTCCAGATGATGTTAAAGCAATGATTAAGCCTGTATTGGGGCATCGACTCATTCTAGCTCACACGATGAGACTAAGGGAAAATCAAGTTGAGGTTCTTCTTGATGAAATCCTTGATCAAGTTACCGTTCCAGCGGAAGAATTGATGTTGAAAGGATCGAGGTGATCGATGAATATCGCGTGGTTTATTGTTGTCACCATTGTGTTTATTGGCGTACAAACCTACATATATGGTAAATGGGGCTTATCACGTATACAATATACTCGATCTTTTAATGAGAAGGCCGTTTTTGAAGGAGAAAAAATTGAAATGATTGATGAAATTTCTAATAAAAAGCTTCTTCCAATTCCATGGCTTCGCCTTGAATCAAAAATAAGCGAGCATTTACAATTTCAAAAACGATCTGAATCTGATAATGATATTAATAGCGGTGAATTTCATCGAACACTTTTTAGCCTAATGCCTTATCAGAAAGTAAGGAGAAGACAATATTTAACATGTACAAAAAGAGGCTTTTATCGTTTTCAAACAGTCTCGCTATCAACAGGTGATGTATTTGGGATTGGAGAAATATTTAAAAGTGTTCCATCTACTGCTGAAATTACTGTCTACCCACAGTTGTTGGCAATCGATGAGATTCCCTTGCCTGCACATAGTTGGTTAGGCGATGTCATTGTTCGACGTTGGATTATTGAAGATCCATTTTTGACATCTGGTGTTCGTAATTATGCATTTGGTGATCCATTGAATTCTATCAATTGGAAGGCAACTGCTCGAACAAATCGTATGCAAGTAAACCAAAAGGACTTTTCCGCTGATCATCACTTGATGATTTATATTAATTTTAACCAGAATGAAGATGTATGGAGGCCAATTACCGATGTACAGGTGTTGGAACAAGCACTCTCTTACGCCGCAACAGTCGCACAATATGCAATTGCAAATGGGATCAGTACTGGTTTTGGTTGCAATGCGTATTTTGATGAAATGAATAAAGAGTCGATCCGGATAGAACCGGAAAATGGGAAGCAACAGCTTACATATCTATTTGAAACGATGGCAAAAGTGAAAATGGGGACGAGTACGTTTTTTGACTATTTTTTAAAAGAAGATATTGATAGAAATTTGGAAGGAACCGATATTCTTTTAATGACGGTAATTGTAACGGAGAAGATGCAAGAAATGATTAAGCGTTTAGAGGCAAAGGGAAATTCAGTCGAGGTTCTTATGATGGAACTTGATGTTATACATCAACAGGCGAATTAGGGGGATATAAAATGTCAAGGCAAAGAGACCTACTCATAACGTTTTTCCAAGGTGTGGTTGAATATCTTCTGCTTTTCCCATTCATTCTGATCATAGGTATTTTAGTTGTAGCTTCATCATTATGGGCTTGGCTTTTAAGTTTACTCGTTTTGTTTGTCATTGGCATTTTGTTTAAAACATTAATACCAAATCAGAAATGGTGGATATCCGCTGGTTTTTCGCTTGCAATTGGTGTTTTCTCTAGTCTGATTTTTTATGAACAGTTGTTATTTTGGATTTTACTAGCAATAATCCATCCCGTCTTTATTTATCGAGGTATGATGTATGCAAGCCATTCCTGGGGCAACCTTATATCGACTGGATTCATGTGGTTTGGCGGATTCATTATCTATTTCATTAGTTACTTCCTTTTCCGCTATGTGGAAAAGCTTCATCCATATATGACACCCTTCACAGTATGCGGGGCGATTGTCATTGTGCTAATCCTATTTATTTCTAATAGTGATCATCTGAAGTCTGCAACACTATCAAAACAGAGCAAGCCAATGATTAGTCGGGCAATTAAAAGTCAAAATCGGCTATTTCTTACTATTACAATTGCGCTAATTGCGGTGGTAACAAATGGTCAAATGATTCGCGATGCTTTAATGAACGGAATAAAAGCGTTTATTCGGTGGATTCTTGGATTTGGCACTGGAACTGAGGGCGAGCAGGTGACGGAACAGGCTCCACCGCCAGCATCGATGGATCTTGGTCTGGAACCTGGGGAACCATCAGCATTCGCGAAATTTCTCGAAGTCATTGTGACTTATATATTTTATGTGTTTTTAATTTTTGCTGCTATTGCAATCTTACTTCTAATTGTAAAGAAAACTAGGATGTGGATAAAAAGGGCATTTCGTGCGCTTATTCTTTTTCTCCAACAAATAGGGAACAGGGTAATGGAACGGGAGGAATCAGGTCAATATATTGATGAAAAAGAAAGTGTTTTTGATTGGCAGGAATGGAAAAAGGAGCAGCAAGACAAAGCAAAAGGATTTGTACAAAATATATTTAAGCGTGAACCACGTTGGGAGTCGCTTTCTAATCAACAAAAAGTACGCTTTGTTTATCGGAATTTTTTATTACAACAATTAAAAACAATCACTTATAAATCTACTAAAACTCCGCGGGAAACATTGCAGGAATTAAAGCCAAATGTAGCGATGGATGAGGACAAAATCGAGAAGCTAAGAGATGCTTACGAGCAAACAAGATATGGAGAAAAGGATATTGGCGATGATAAAATAAAAGAGATCTATTCGTTAATGAAGGAAAAATAATAACATGCCATCTAGGGGTGCACAGTGAGTATTTCCAGTTTATTTCAACATGAGTTATTAGAAGACAATTATCATGCCAAAGTGAATGCTTATTATTTTAAACAATGGAAAGCTTATGAAATGGCCTATCATGAACATAAAGATGTGGAAATAATGTATGTGATAGATGGAAAATGTCTTGTCAAGACATTAACGGAGTCTATTTTACTTAAAAAAGGCGATTTTATATTGCTTGATTCACATGTGCCACATCGATTAATTGTTGATTCAGGACAACTTTGCAGAATGTTAAATGTTGAGTTTTCTTTTATTCATAAAGAAAGTCACTTTCCTTCTATTAAAGAGATTGCAAATGAAAATAGTGCATTAACGCAATTTCTAAAGATAAAGAGATCATTTATCGTCTTGAAAGATTCAAATGAGATCTATCACACACTCAAGAATTTAGTGCTTGAGAGTGATAAAAAAGAAAAAGATAAAGGCGTAATGGTTCAGCTACTATTAGCTCAACTCCTGATTCAGATTGCTAGATTAGGTGTAGAGGATCAAGAAGTCCAAAAGGAAAATCAGCTTGTAAATGTTTATGTAAACCAGGCAACTGAGTTTCTTCATTATAATTATGATTGTGATATTAAAGTGAGTGATGTTGGAAAAGCAGTAAATTTGCATCCAGGTTATCTTCACAGGATTTTCAAGAAGTTGATTGGCAGCACGATAATGGAGTACTTAACAACACTTAGAATAGAAAAGGCAAAAATGTTATTAAAAGATACAGAGATACCAATCATTGAAATAGCTCAATATGTTGGTATTAACAGCAGTCAATACTTCAGTCAACTGTTTAAAAAGCATACAAAAAAAACGCCTATTGATTATAGGGGATTATTTAAAAGTGATATCCAAAAATATCGAGAAAGTTAGGATTTTAAACATCAAATCAGCTAAGAAAGTTACGATGATACAATCTTTATGCGGAAAGTATTGTTAATCTAGTATTAAATCAATATATTTCTGAAAGGGGATTGTCAAATGTCATTTAAAATCGCGTTTATTGGTGCGGGAAGTATTGGATTTACGAGAGGCCTTTTACGAGATCTGCTTTCGGTACCCGAGTTTCATAATATTGAAGTAGCTTTTACAGACATTAATGAACAGAATTTGAATATGGTTACACAGCTTTGTCAGAGGGATATTAATGAAAACGGTTTAAATGTAAAAATTCATCCTACAGTTGATCGAAGAGCAGCATTTAAAGATGCAAAATACATCTTTTCCGTTGTTCGCATTGGGGGACTAGAAGCTTTTCAAACGGATGTTGATATCCCTTTGAAATACGGAATTGACCAATGCGTTGGTGATACTTTATGTGCTGGTGGCATTATGTATGGGCAACGCGGTATTCAAGAGATGTTAAATATTTGCAAGGATATCAGAGAGGTAGCTGACCCAGACTGTTTATTGCTCAATTATGCCAATCCAATGGCAATGATTACTTGGGCTTGCAATAAATATGGCGGCGTCAGAACGATTGGCCTATGTCATGGCGTACAAGGCGGTCATCGGCAAATTGGGAAGGCACTTGGTCTAGAAAAGAACGAAGTTGACATTATTTGTGCCGGTATCAATCATCAAACATGGTATATTAGCGTAAAACATAATGGGAAAGATATGACGGGTGAATTATTGGATGCCTTTGAAAACCATCCTGAATTCAGCAAAACGGAAAAGGTTCGCATCGATATGTTGAGAAGATTTGGCTATTATAGCACAGAATCCAATGGGCATTTAAGTGAATATCTACCATGGTATAGAAAAAGACCGGAAGAGATCAATGAGTGGATTGATTTAGGCACTTGGATTAATGGAGAAACAGGCGGTTATCTTAGGGTTTGCACGGAAGGTAGAAACTGGTTCGAAACAGATTTTCCAAATTGGTTGAAGGAAAAAGCAATGGAATACAAACAGGAAAATCGCAGTGAAGAACATGGTTCATATATTGTCGAAGGGCTTGAAACTGGCCGTGTTTATCGAGGTCACTTCAATATTGTGAATAATGGTGTGATTTCAAATCTACCGGATGATGCGATTATTGAAGCGCCTGGATATGTAGATCGAAATGGAATCAATATGCCGCAAGTGGGAGAATTACCTCTCGGCCCGGCAGCTGTGTGTAATGTGAGTATTTCTGTGCAGAGACTTGCAGTAGAAGCAGCAGTTTCTGGAGATGACTTTTTACTGCGTCAAGCGATGATGATGGACCCACTTACAGGAGCTGTCTGTAACCCTAAAGAAATATGGCAAATGACAGATGAACTACTTGTAGCTCAAGAAAAGTGGCTACCGCAATATAGCGAAGCGATCGCAGAAGCGAAACAACGATTGGCTTCAGATGATTTAATCCCTACAAAAGACTATAAAGGTGCGGCCCGTCTTAAAGTGAAGACTGTAGAAGAAATGGCTGAGGATAGAGATGCCGCAAGTAAAAATGCAGGGGAAGCCGACAAGGCGAAAGAGCGGCCTTCAGTAGTGCAATAAGGAAATTGTTTATTTTTAATTTCCAATTGCGTGGTATAACCCCATTAAGAATAAGCACTTAATACCTAATAAATTAAAAACTTATTGGGTATTTTTTTATATCCTAAATACTATAATTAATCTATTTTATACTAATTATAGTATGTACATTGTTCTATCAACCCAATAACATAGTAAATGTAAGTTTCATTTGGCTGAGATTTAGCACCTTGGTCGGCTAGCAACCGTTGGAGATCTCCAGATGTTTAGTGGCCCGATTATTTTAATCAGGAAGCAGCAAAGGTTTGGAATGGAGAAATGTCTGTCGAAGATTGGGTAAAACAAGCTAAACTTAAAATGGAGGAACTGTACAAAAAAGGAAACTTGAAGTGATCTAATAAAAGAGGCTGGGGCATAATGAATGCGCTTACATAAGAGAGAATAGTTTACTAGTATGATCAAACGAGATTGATAGGAGGGGAAAAATGTTGTAGGACAAACCCATTTAAAAAAATCATTAGTGAGGTGAACAGGTAAATGACTAATCGGATCAACTTTAAACAAAAGATAGACAAGGGGAGTAAACTGCCCTTCTTTTCCTATCGTTTCATATTGCCTGATGAAAGCGATTGGATAATCTTCACGTTTGATACCATCCACAATGTTTGGTTGCAGTTCCTTGTGTTCGATACCCATGGAACATTACGGGTACAATATTTACGGGGTAATTCGTTAAATAAAATATTGCTGCATAAGGAACCTGAAAAATCAAGTGCCCTTACAATTCCAGGTGAATTGACCGGAGGTGAGTGGGTGATACAAGCTTTTACAGCTCACGGATCCAACGATGATCGTCACCAAATAGAGTCCAATGTTTCATACGAAATAGTCGTTGAATCAGGTAAGGGTGATGTGATCGATCAGGGGAATTTTCATCCATTAGGAAATACCCACTGGGTTTTACCGCAACAAGGTGAGGGATTTTTTATCAACGGATATGACTGGGACGAAATGAAAGAGCCAGGGGAAAAGTGGTACCGTGGGGACTTTCATACACACACGATTTTTTCCGATGGGAAAATGACACGCAGCGGTAATATCGAAAGTGCACAGAAGCAAAATTTAGACTTCTTCGTAGCGACTGAACACAATATTGTTCATACGTCGTGGACAGACGAAAGATTATTGATCATTCCTGGTGTAGAAGTGACATCCACGAAGGGGCACTGGAATTTACTGGGGGTGCGGCAGTGGCCAGATATAAGGACATCATTGCCTGATGGCGGTTTGCAAACCGAGGCAGGGACTAAGCAGCTCTTCCAAGAAATGAAGAACACCGATGCGCTATGCTCCGTTAACCACCCGTTTTTACCGCCGTGGGCTTGGCAGTACACTGATATCCCCCTCTCTATGATCGACAGTATCGAAATTTGGAATGATCCGACGTTTAAAGACAATCTAATCGCAACTGAACATGCTTTGAACTTTTGGTCGAACACTTGGAATGAAGGGTATCATATAACCGGAATCGGTGGTTCCGATTCTCATCTTCTCCCGCATGAAAGCTATAATGACGATGGTCAGCCGTCTTTGATCGGTGACCCTGCAACGCATGTCCGTGCACAAAACTTGTCTGCCTCCGCTATTTTAAAGGCTGTTAAACAAGGAAAGGTATTTGTGTCGAGAGGGCCATTTATCCATTTGAATGCTTCTATAGGCAATCAAACATTTAACATGGGTGAGGAATTAACGACTGCACTAGAACTAAATGATTATAGTGGGAAGTGTGCAGTGACCCTTGAAAATTGTGATGAAAATATTTCCATTTGTTGGATTGAAAATGGTGAAGTCGTATTGGAAGAACAAGGAGCCACCTCCAGTTATACATTTAATTGGAAAAGTAAAGGGTATCGTTGGCTGCGAGTTGATGTGAGGTCGGCGGATGGTCAATTGTTAGCCTTCACAAATCCAATTTATTACGGCGATCAAACACCGTCTGTATCGACATGGGGGCAGTTACTTCAAAAAATAGATAGTCAAAAATAAATAAAAGGTATGATGATACGTTCCTGATAATTGAACTTTTGCGTGCTTAGATTTGGCAAGACCTTATAGAGTAAAAAAATGCCTATCATCTCCTTTCCTTATGAGATAAACCAAAATGCATAACTTATGAGAACGGCATCCGGTACTAGTCGCAAAATTAAAAAAGGTCTGGGAAGAATGAATCGGGAGAACGGTTGTGTATCCTCGAAGGGTACTGAGTAAATAATCTATTCAGTAGAATAGCATTAGTATATCTTTTCTATTACAAAAGAAAATTAAGCTAAAATGCCTTTATCTATAAGCGGTATCAAGAGGGGGATAGGGGGTGACTATTATTAGTATTAGTAGAACCTCATATTACTTCTATAATATTTACAAAGATAGTTTCATATTGAAAAAGTTCAAAATTATAATAAAAGGAGGTCATGTTCATAATGTGGTTCTTACGTATACTCTTCATAATGGGCGGATTATTAATATTCCCAAGTATTTCATTTGCTTACAGTAACCCATTTGATCTATCAGATTCATGGGAATGGGATAAAGGGGATTTCTACGGGGAAGGTGATCCTCATATTTTAAAGCATAATGGAACCTATTACCTTTATGTAAGTACTGTCGACGATAAAAGCGGCGTAAAGTAAAGGCTTGGACGTCGGAAGATCTAATTAATTGGGATTATGCTGGGCTTGTCACTGAGGAACCAAGCACGAAAGCAGCTTATGCTCCTGAAGTGACGTATTGGAATGGGGCCTTTTATATGTATACATCGCCAGGTGGAAATGGACATTATGTCTATAAAAGTTCAAGTCCTTTAGGCCCTTTTGTAAAACAAACAGATAACTTGGGAATGGGAATTGATGGTCACGTCTTTATTGATGACGATGGACAGTGGTATTTTTATGGTACGGGGGCTAACAACATTAGTGCTTACAAAATGGAAGATCCTTATACATTTGGTCCAGCCATAAACACAGGAGCGGAAATGGACGGATGGACTGAAGCTGCATCGGTATTTAAAAGACATGGACAATATTATATGACCTATGTGGGTAATCATGTTTGGAGCAAAGCATATCGCATTAACTATGCGACAAGTGATTCCCCAACGAAAAACTTTAAAGAGAAGCCATTGCAAAATCCAATTCTTCTTAATACGGAGGGCGAAAATGTCGGATTAGGACATAATGCCATTATAAGAGGCCCAGATTTAGATTCTGAGTTTATTGTGTATCATAGTCATGCTAATCCTGGTCGCTATATTAATATGGATCGGATCGCATGGAATGGGGATAAAATGACGGTGCTAGGCCCGACCACATTTGAACAACAAAATCCAAGTTTACCGGACTTTAGTGATCGTTTTAAACAAAATGATATTGGTACTAAATGGTCAAAGGTTAATGGTGGTACTTGGTCGATTGATGATCATGGCCTAGAGCAAAAGTCAATAAATGACACTACATGGCATCGCCTAGTCACCACTTACGAGACAGAATCAAATTATACAGCTGAATTTAATATGACTTTAATGAATAAGAACGAAAGTGCTAACCCCTATTATGGAGCGGTATTTTCCTATCAAGATGAGGACAACTATGGAATAGCTGTTTTAAGTTCAAATGAAAATCAACTAGAAACAAATTTCGTTGTTGATGGTGTGAAACAAGAATGGGAGAAATCGGCACTTCCTGCTGATTTTGATTATAAACAGTTACATCAAATCAGAGTTGAAAAGGCAGATTCCAAGTTTACTATTTTTGTAGATGGAATGCAAAAGCAAACAAGGGATGTTGATTCTTTAAATGGTGGGAAGATTGGATACACGACAAGCGATGTACATGCCTCTTTTGGTTATATCGCAACAAGCAATAAAGTAAATGGAAGTAATGTATTTGATTTCCACAAACCTTTGCCAGGTAAAATAGAAGCTGTTCATTATAACTCAGGAGGGGATGGTATCGGCTATCACATTTCCGATGGTGAATTGAATCATACGTATCGGAAGGACGAAGTTGATATCCAGCCAAATCCTGAAGGTGGGTATAGTGTCCAGCTAGCGAAAAAAGAATGGCTTCAATATAACGTCAATACAAAAGAGAAAGGTAAATATAGTATTAACTTAAGAGTGGCTACAGGAAAAAATGGAGCAAAAGTGCGATTATGGGCTGATGGCAAGACTGATTTTACTGGTATCGTCGATGTTCCAAATACTGATGGTCAATGGCAAAACTTTATTATAGATAATGTCTCTTTGCCAAAAGGAAAACACAAAATGAAAGTAGAGGTCGTTCAAGGCTCATTATCTTTCGCTAGTTTTGAAGTGAGTAAGTATAAAGATGTACCGCTTCTTTTTGAAGATTTTAATGATGGTTCTGACTCTAAATGGGATCGATATGAAGGAATTTGGAAGGTAGATACAAATCTTGACTCCGAAAGTGTATTTGATGGATATAAACCGATCCCTGGAGACATCGAAGCAGCCTATTACATCACTGGTGGAGAAGGTGTTGCCTATCATGATACTACTCCAAAAAATATCGGGGGTGTGTTACGAGATGATGCTGTTGATATTCGCGATAAGCCAGGGGGCGGGACAGCGGTCGGATGGAATCAAACCGGGGAATGGTTAAAGTATAATGTTGATATTAAAGAGGAAGGAATCTACAATCTGGAAATGGAATACGGCACGACTTTCCAAGATGCAAAAGTACGATTTTGGTTGGATGATGACATCGATTTAACAGGTATAGTTGATGTTCCCACGACGGATGATTGGAATAATTGGCAGAGGCTAATAGTCGAAAGTATACAATTACCAAAAGGAGAACATACGTTAAAGATTGAAATTGTGAAAGGGGAATTTGATATCTCTAAATTTCATTTCAGATCCTTTGATATACACAAAACAATCCCTGGAACAATTGAAGCAGAAGATTATAATCTCGGTGGTGAAGGTACCGCTTATCATGTTCACACTGATTCAAATACCGATGAGGAATTTAGAAAAGATGGAGTAGATATTAAACTTGATCCAGAAGGTGGGTACGCCATCACCAGTTTAGAAAAAGGAGAATGGATAAAATATAATGTAAATATATCCGAATCGAGAAAATATGGACTTGATTTCATTGCCAACAATTCTTATGAAAATACAAAAATAAGAATATCATTAAATGATGGGACAGATTTAACAGGAGTTGTTAATATTCCGGTTACAGATGGAAGTAAGAATTGGGAAAATATTTCCATATCCGATTTAGGCTTACCGCAAGGAAAACATACTCTAAAAATTGAAGTGATCGATGGTGCATTATCTTTTGCAAAAATGATTTTCCATACATTTGATAGTGTTCACCTCTTGCCGGGGAAAGTTATGGCAGTAGATTACATGCTTGGTGGCGAAGGTATCGCATATCATGATAAAACCGCGGGAAATATCGGGCGTAAATATCGTTATGATGGCGTTGATATTCGCAACCATCCTGATGGTACGTTTAACATTGGATGGAATCAACCAGGTGAATGGTATAAATACAATGTTGATATTGCCACCGGTGGTAAATACGTATTGGATATGAGTGTTGCGACTAATATACAAGGTAGTCAAGTGAGATTGTGGTTAGATGATGAAATAGATCTCACGGGAGTGATTGACATTCCGCAAACAGGTGAGTTGGATAATTGGTCTAGCGTGATAAAAGAAAACATTTCATTACCTAGCGGAAAACATACGATCAAAGTAGAAACGGTGAAGGGTGATTTTGATTTTCATCATTTCAGTTTTATTAAACAAGATCAGTATCAAGAAATGGACCAAGAAGGATTCTATCGTTCTGGGGCCGGAACATTTGGAAAGTCAGTGACCGGCGATAGTGCTTGGCATAATTATATCATTGAAGCAGATGTCCAGGTTGTGGATGGAAAAGGGGATGGCGGTATCCTATTCAGGGTAAATAACCCCGCCCATGGAAAAGAACTGAACCACAATAATGGCGACATGTTGCAAGGGTATACGGCATATGTCAATGAGGACGGAGTTCATCTCGGCAAGTTTAACTACGATTGGAGTTACCTGGCCGGAGCAAAATTAGATGATCCAATAGATGAATGGCAACATATTAAAGTGGTTGTGAAAGGAACAAATATAAAGATTTATGTCGGGGACATGGACAAGCCAAAAATTGATTATGATGATCATAGTCCTACCGCGTTTATACATGGTAAGGTTGGTGTCCGAAGTTTTTTCAGTGATACAAAATACGATAATATTTTTGTGATGCCACTTGAGCCAAGTACAAATGATATGTTGTCAATCCTTAAGGAGCGTCAGAAGGATTTATCTGAAAAGGAATATCAATCTCTTAAGATCCATTTAACAGCAGTAGGTCAATTTGAGAAAAAAGGTGCAGCTGGGAAAGTAAGCAAACATATGGAAAGTTTCAAGCAATTACTTGATTATCAGCTAGAAAATGAGCTGATCTCTAAAGAGCTGTACGGGATTCTGACGGTAGCGACGAACTTGCTTATCGAGAAATGGGAAGGCAAATAAAAGGAGTATCGAAGAAATCTGTCCTTCCCGAGGGCATCCTGTGGGTGTTCTTCGGACCGTTGAGGAGGTGATTAAAGACCACGGGAGGAAGCCTACTGATACTAAAGAATGTTTTTTTTCGCCATTCACTATGAAAGCACTATCATGAACGCAAAGGTGGTGGATCAAGGATTTTTTCTTGAAAAGACAACAAAAAGGACGAATCCAGGAGGGAGGGTTTATCTTAAAAAGGTGATTTCTGTGTCTTGATAAAGGAAACAAATTTCTATTGAAAGCCTTTTCGTGAATGAGTTCTATTGTAATGAAATAAATAAAGGGGGAATCGGTTTTGAAGAAAAGTGTTTTATTCCTACTATTGATTGTATCAGCATGTGTAGTCTTTTCAGGTTGTAGTTCAAAAGGAAGTTCAAATCAGGCCGATCCTGCGAAGGAAGACCCGCCAACTGATTTTAATGAGGAAGGTTTACCAATTGTCGATGAGCCTATTACATTAACAATGTTTGCAGCCAGATCTGCCGCAAATGGGCCATATAAAGAAATGTTTATGTTTCAGGAGTATGAAAAAAAGACCAATATCAAGTTTGAATATAGTGATGTACCGAATGAGGGATTTGATGAGAAGAAAAATTTAGTATTCGGTAAAAAGGATCTGCCAGACATATTTTATAAGGCGTATATTTCCAATGACAATTTAATGAAATATGGCAGTAGTGGAGCGTTAGTTCCATTGGAAGGATTAATTAACAAGTATGCACCAAACATTCAATCCATTTTTGATAAGTATCCGGAGGTGGAAAAAGGGGTAACCTCACCGGATGGTCACATTTATGGAATGTCAAGTGTTATTGAACCTTTGGTACAAAGAACTAATAAGTTATGGATGAATAAGAAGATGCTTGAAGATGCCAATATGGATGAACCTGAAACAACGGATGATCTATATAACTTGCTAAAAGCGTTTAAGGATAAGTATCCCGATCGGACACCATTTCTAACGAGTAGTGTACAAGACCTTGTTAATGCGCTTAGCGGGTCATGGGGACTATATCGGCAAATGGGCTATAGTATCAATATTGACAATGACAAGGTTCATATTTGGTTAAAGGATGATAAGTATAAACAATTGTTAATGTATTTGAACAAACTCTATGAAGAAGGTTTAATTGGCCATAAAGTTATGGACCAAGAATATGCTGAATACATTGCCCAGATGCAATCAGGTGAACTTGGCTTGTTTACCAATCAAGCAGCTGACGCTTTTCCGCAGGTTGCTGATCAATATAAAGGGATAGCGCCTGTTAAAGGCCCAGATGGGGATCAAGGATATATTTCTAGTCCCATTGCTCGCGATACAGGAGCATTTGCAATTTCTGCTTCAAATGAACATCCGGAAGCGTCTATTCGCTGGTTAGATTACCTTTACGACGGGGATGAGGGATCCATGTTTTTCGCATATGGCGAGGAAGGAAAGACATTTGAATATGATGAAGACGGTGTACCAGGGTATACAGACGAAATTCGTAATTTGCCCAAAGGCACTGGCTCTGCATTTCCAGGACCAGGAGGTGGTACGCCACAATATTCAACGCTCAAAACTGCAGGAGCGGTAAATACGCCGGTAGATGCTGAAGCCGCTTCAAAGATGGAGCCGTATGTTTTGGAGAGTGTGTATCCAGCACCAATGTTTGAAGAGGATGTGTCGAAAGAGATATATGACATACGAGATGATCTTGACACGTATACCAATGAAAGTAGGGCAAAATTCATCACAGGGGACCTTAGTTTTGATTCCTGGGATCAATATGTATCAACGGTAAATGATATAGGCCTAGACAAACTTGAAGAAATTTATCAGGAAGCATATGATAAACAATTTAAATAAACATTAAGGGACTGGGCAAATCAGTAGATTTGCTCCCCCCTTATTTATATGGAGGCGAGCGAATGAACCTTAAACCTGAACTTGCTCATCGAAAATCAAAAAAGACGGTTCCAGTTCTGAATCCAAAAAAGAAGCTTTGGAAGCAAATTTTGAAGCGATATGAATTATATTTAATGCTTTTATTACCCATGGCTTGGTATGTTATTTTTACGTACGGCCCCATGTATGGACTGCAGATTGCGTTTAAAGAATATTTACCCATAAGTGGATTTTGGGGGAGCGAATGGGTTGGGCTCGAGCACTTTAAGCGGTTTTTTTCTTCCTATTATTTTTGGAGACTAATAAAAAATACAGTTACAATCCAAATGTTTTCCTTGATTATTGGCTTTCCAATCCCAATTCTATTAGCTTTGTTAGTCAATGAAATTAGAATGAACAAATTTAAAAAAACGCTTCAAAATATCACCTACATTCCTCATTTTATTTCAGTAGTAGTGGTTGTAGGGATGTTAAGCCTATTTTTGGATCCAGAGAATGGGATTGTTAATATTGCGCTAAGTCATTTAGGTATTGACCCGGTACCGTTCATGCAAAAACCTGAATGGTTTAAATTTCTTTTTATCAGTTCAAACATATGGACCGATATGGGATGGCAGTCCATTATTTATATTGCTGCATTGAGCGGTGTGGACCCACAATTGTACGAAGCAGCTAGAGTTGATGGTGCCAGCCGTTTGCAAAGGGTTATACATGTTTCAATTCCAGCTATTTTACCTACAATTATCATTCTTTTGATTTTGGATATTGGTCATTTTATGGACATTGGCTTTCAAAAAATATTATTGATGCAAAATGATTTGAATATGTCTTCCAGCGATGTTATTGCAACCTTTACCTATCGAAAGGGTATTTTAGATGGTGACTACAGTTATACAACTGCGATTGGCCTATTTAATGCTGTGATTAATTTTATATTGTTGATATTGATTAATCAGCTAGGAAAGAAAAAAGCTGAGACGAGCTTATGGTAAGAAAGATATAGTGGGGGTGAGTATGATTACAAAGATTAACCAGAAATTCTCCGAAGACAAGGTTTTTAATATTGTCATTTACACCATTGCGATTATGATTATTGTCATTGTTTTGTATCCACTCATTTTTGTTGTAAGTGCATCGTTAAGTGATCCCAATATGATCCTCAATGGAGAGGTGTGGTTATATCCGAAAGGGCTTACATTCGATGCTTATGCACAGGTATTTCAGGACGGACGGATTTGGAACAGCTATAAAAACACAGTTGTATATACAGTATTAGGAACATTTATTAATCTAATATTAACCACTTTACTTGCATATCCGTTGTCAAGAAAGGATTTGCCGGGAAGAAACATCTTTATGTTGATTATTGTTTTTACAATGTTCTTTCAGGGAGGAATCATTCCGACCTACCTAATTGTACAAAACCTGGAGATGATTGACACTATTTGGGCTATGGTAATTCCAAATGCGATAGCAACCTATAATGTGATTGTTATGCGAACATTTTTCCAAAGCAGTATTCCTTGGGAATTGCAAGAAGCGGCTTTAATAGATGGCTGTGGTGATTTTAAACTGTTTCTGAAGATTATTCTACCTTTATCAAAGCCAATTATTGCCGTGATGGTTCTGTTTTACGCTGTAGGTCACTGGAATTCCTATTTTGACGCCTTAATTTATTTAGATCGTGATCATTTATATCCCCTTCAAATTATTTTAAGGGAAATACTCATTCAAAATCAGTCTGCTATGGAAAATGCTGTTATGGACTTTGAGATGGTGAATCAGGTAATGTTGGCTGAAAGTATGAAGTATGCGGTTATTGTAATTGCTAGTTTGCCAGTTATTGTTTTGTATCCATTTGTACAAAAGCACTTTGTTAAAGGGGTTATGATCGGTTCTATAAAAGGATGATTGTAGCTAAAAAGCTAGAGTTCTTTAATCGAAACGAAGGGCAGGGCATTGATTACCAATTCGATGATTTTCTTGGATTTAGAATGTATTAAAAATATGACAGAGAGAGTGATAGAAATGAAATATAGAGGAATTGCACACCGAGGATATCCGGTGAAATATCCAGAAAACACGTTATCTTCCTTTCAAGCAGCTTATGACCTAGGTTTTAAGGTTTTGGAAATTGATGTCCATTTAAGTAAAGATGGTATTCCGGTAATTATGCATGATGCTAAGCTTGAACGGATGACCGGAGAACAGGGGCAAATTAAAGATTATACATTGAATGAATTAAAATCCTTTCGTGTTCAAGGAGGAGAAACTATTCCCACATTGGAAGAAACATTGCAGCTTATGAAAGGCAAAATGACCGTTAATATTGAATTAAAACAACAAGGATATCTTTATCCGGGAATGGAGGCAACTGTTTTAGAATTGATTGAAAAAGTGGATATGATGGATCAAGTTTATGTTAGTAGTTTTGATCATTATGCCATAGGTCGATTCCGAGAACTCTCCAAAGATATTGAAATTGGTTTGATAATAAGTGGAGCGACACCTGCCGTTTTTCCATATATGAAGGAAATAGGTGCGAAATATTTGGCTGTAGAGGTATCATTTATAACGGAAGAGTACGTACAAATATGCAAAGAGAATGATATTACACTTATTGCCTGGACGGTAAATTCTGAAGAACAAATGAACAGAATGGCTAGTTATCCTTCTGTATTATGTACCACAGACGAACTTGAAAAGTTCAAAAATTTTAATATGAGTCACTACGAGTAAAAGCAAAGCTAACAGCGGATATATTAATAATAAAAGGAGTATCTAAGAACTCCCCGTGCAGGTATTTTTAGCATGGGGAGTTCTTAGGTATACCATTAGTTTCAAAAGGATTATGGCCCTCCTTATTTATGGACACTTATTTATTTGCAAGGTATTGGTTTGGTGAAACGTCATAATAATTTTTAAAAGCCCGAGAAAAGGAGTAAAGATCTGAATAACCAAGCGAGAGTGCTATTTCAGTTATAGTATGCGCTTTCTCTGAAATCAATTCTAATGCTCTGTTCATTTTTAAGGATAACAGATATTTACCTGGTGTTACTCCGACCTCATTTACAAACGAATCGGTAAAGTAGGAGCGGTGAATCCCAACGTATTTTGCTACATCTTTTACGGAAACATTCTCCGCAAAGTGCATATTCATATATTCCTGGCTTTTTTGAAGCCAATTTCTAGGGGGTGTAGGTGTAAGGTCCTTTTGTTTTGATTGAACAGAAAGGCTGTGAAATAGTTTATACATGATACTCAAGCCAAATAAGTCATCATCTTCATCGTCCTTTTTAAAATGTGTAGCAAGTTCACTTAAAATTCCAGTAATTTCCTCACTCAGGATACCTTTTACATGAGTGGAATAGTTCGTTATCCCAATCCGTTTAAGAAGTGGATTTGCTTGTCTTCCATCAAAGGCCAACCAGAACATTCGAAGTGGGTGGTCAGGATTAGATGAATATTGATGTGTTTGGTTAGGAAGTAAGCAAAATATATCTCCTTGCTGAATTTCTTTAATTGTTTCATTTTGACTGAATGATCCCTCGCCAGCCAATATAAAATGTAGGCTGTAATATGTGATTATACGCGGCCCCATCCTGTAATTTGACTTGGCTTTGTTCTGCCCCGCCCTAATGGGCCAAAGTCCACCCGCCTTTTCGATAGGGGTTGGGTTATGAAACCAATGTTCTGCATGTTCATGGGAAAATTCCTTCAAATATAACTCCTCCCTTCAGGAATCTAACAAATTGTTATCCATTAATCTAACAATATAACATTTAGAATTTCATGGATCTTGGCTATGGTAGAAACCAAGGTCTATTTTTATACTTATTATATTGTGACAACTGGAGGTCTAGCAAGTGGGAAAAAGAAAACAGCCTAACATTCTGTTAATTTCAACAGATCAACAACATTGGAACACCATTCATGGATTAGGAAACGAAACAATACATACTCCGAATTTGGACCGATTGGTGGAGGAAGGGGTTGCTTTTGAGAGGGCATATGTGGCAAGCCCGGTTTGTTCTCCAAGTCGTTCCTCTATTATTACAGGGGAATACCCATCGAGACATAAATGCTGGAATATAGGTGTGGAATTAGATGAAAACAGAACAACTATGGGTCATTTAATGACGGAACATGGGTATACGACAGGATTGTTTGGAAAAGCCCATTTTAAGCCTGTACTAAAAGAAGGTAGTTTTGAAGCTCCGCCACATATACATGATCGTGACTTTTGGAAGGAGTGGCAAGGTCCATACTACGGATTTGAAAAAGTTGCAATGGTTCACGGACATTCCGATGAAGACTCTTCCCATGGTATGCATTATGGGACGTGGTTAGTCGAACAGGGAATTGATCCTTCGAAGTATTTTGGACCTAGTGGTGGGCATCGCGAAGGTTCTTGGGGTTTACCGGAGGAATATCACTACACTCGTTGGACAGCAAATCAGACGATGGATTTTATCGAAAACAGAGAGGAAGATAAGCCGTTTTTAGCTTGGTGTAGTTTTCAAGATCCGCATAATGCCTTTTTATGTCCAGAACCATGGAATAGTATGTATGATCCCGATCAAATGCCTCCGTTTATTGAAAAAGAGGGGGAAATGGCTGATAAGCCACTTATTCATCAATGCTTATTAGAAGATCGGATGAATGAGCTTGATATTGATGTTACATCTGATCCGGGCCATAATACGGGGGGAGTTCAGTGTTTAGGTCATACGAATAAAAAGCTCGGTTACGATAGAGCCAGAAAATGGCTTGCATCTTATTATGGGATGATCAGCCTTATAGATCACCATATTGGACGTATTTTAGATAGGTTAGATGAGTTAGGCTTGGCCGAAGACACATTAATTGTTTTTACTTCTGATCACGGTGATTACGCTGGTAATCATGGCTTTTGGCTGAAAGGGCCGATACACTATGATGATATTTTACGTGTTCCGTTTCTTGTTCGTTGGAAAGGCGAGCTTCCGGAAGGCAGAAGGACAACTTCGCTTATGAGTTTAGTGGATTTAGCACCAACATTTCTAGAGGCTGCCGGAATAGATAAATGTCCTTCCATGCAGGGAACTAGTCAATTAAATACGATGTATCAACCTGATCAAGCTACACGAGATTGGTGTTTAGTGGAAAATCGTGCAGAACCTAGCTTTTATGTAAAAACACTTGTGACAAATCGATATAAGCTAAATTATTATCTTGATCGGGGTGAAGGTGAACTTTACGATCTTGAGGAGGATCCAAATGAATTTGTTAATTTGTATAACAAAAAGGACTATGCAGAGATTAAATGTAAGATGTTTCAAAAGTTAGTGGATATCTACGGTGAATTAGAAAAACCGATCCCAACGAGACAAAGTTTTGCCTAAGTCATACAAAAAGGAGAATTAAACTATGTCTAAAGAAACACCAGCATATTTAATTGGCTATTTTAGATCTGGACCTATGCAAACGAATAAAAATGAGAAACTTCATTATGCATATAGCCGTGATGGGTTACATTGGTATGATCTTAATCAAAATAATGCTGTTTGGTCACCGTCTATTGGAGAAGGAATATTACGTGACCCTTTTATTAACAAAGGAAAAGATGGATTCTGGCATATGGTCTTTACCATTCGTCCAAAAGGGAAATTTTTAGGATATGCTAAGTCAAAAGACTTAATAACATGGGAAGATGAAAAGGCGATAGAGGTTATGGCTAACTATAATCAGGTTCAAAATTCATGGGCACCGGAATTTAGTTATGACCCAGAAATAGAAAATTATATTCTCTATTGGGCGTCCAGTGTCGGAGATGATATAAGTCATAATAAACATTATTTCTGTCGTACAGCGAACTGGGATATCTTTTCTGAAACAAAGTTATTTTTTGATCCTGGTTTTCAAACCATTGATGCCAGTATCGAACAATGGAATGGAACAAATTATATGTTTGTAAAAGACGAAAGCGCCGTCTATGAACCCAAAAAACATTCTCAGCCAATTGCTAATAAGCTTGCTGTATCATCCAATTTAAGCGGTCCATATGAGGTGATTAGTGATTTTATTACTCCGGATTATACGGAAGGACCTGAAATATTAAAGATTCAGAATCAGCAAAAGTGGTATCTTATCTACGATTATTGGAAATATGGAAGGTTTGGAATAAAGGAATCTACCAATCTTGTAGATTGGTCTGATGAGCTCGATAGTGAACAGTATCGTTTCCCACATCAAATTCGTCATGCAACGGTATTCCCTTTAGGGGAAGATGAGCTATTTCAGTTAATAAACAAGTTTTCTTTGGAGGCAAACTACCCGACCACATTCCATAGTTACGTTTCCTTGGCTTCCAATTCAAGTAGTGGCTTTATGCATAATGAGTTTAATATGCGCTCGGTATCTATGTGGTTTAAAGCTAATCGTACAGATGGAATCCAAGTTTTATATGATGAGGGGGGAAATGATAGCGGTCTAGGTATCCGAATCAAAGATGGAAAATTAGAAGCAGCTATCCGAAATAAAGGGAAACTAGTAACTGTTTCCGCAGGATCGATAGAAACAAATAAATGGCATAACGTAACAGCCGTATTCAATGAGGGTATTTATAAAGTGTACTTGGATGGAAAATTGACAGAGACAAAATCCTCTTATTCTCCGTTCATCGAACGTCACTCCGATCCAGGTGGTCTTGGGGCCCGATTTGGTGTGGATGCCTTTGGTGAATCAGACGGTAAAGCAGTGTTTAAAGGGATATTCCGTGACTGTAGGATTTATACAGTGCCATTACAAGAGGAAGATGTAGATTATCTGTTTCGGATTGAGCAAAGGTAGATTGATTAACGTTTTATGTTAAGGCGTGAATTCGAAGTCTAAATGAGGAATTAAAGGAGGTGATTGCAAACTACTGACTTTAATATGTTCAATATCCAAAAAAAGGGGTAGGTGAATGGGAACTTTGATGAAAAATAGGATTTTTTATCGGTTCTTTATCGGATCAATTGGCTTGATAACGATCCTAAGCATCATGATTATCCCGCAAACTGTGTATGGTAAAGAGCAATCTAAAAAACTTAACAATAAGTTCGTAGTTGATTTAGGTCCCAACAAGGGAGAAAAAGTAAAGGTTTATGACGGAACAATTGAGAAATATAATGGTTATTATTATTTAATGGGAACAGGGGCGTTGGGAAATGTATATTGATCCAAAGATATGATTCATTGGGAAAGTCCCTATGAATTTATTTCAAGCGACCCAAGTACGCTTCCCCCATATGCTGAAAATGATTACACCGAATGGGCATCAGATTTGTTATTTCATAATGGCTTAATGTTTTACGGTTTTAATGGGGTCAACCTTATTCATGGAGATCCTAGTACGATGCAAACTACGCCTGATTTTAGGCATAGCTTTTTGGAAGAGAAATACGATATGGGGATCGATGTACAGTTTTTTGTTGCTCCGGCTGGGGAATTGCTCTATTTACGGAAAGTAAATCCATTTGAGGCAGATCCAAATACCGGGGCAGAAAGATCCTTTGATGCGAGTGCTTGGATGTGGAAGGTTGAATCTTTTTTTAATGAAAGAGGTAATCCTGGTCGAAGTCTTGGAAAAGAATTGATTCATACCCAGAAAGGGCACTGGGCAAGCTTTGATAAGTTCAATTTTGAAGGGCCAGTATTGTATTATCAAAATGGACAGTATTATTTACTCTATATGGGTAACAATATGGCACCAAGAACCGGACTCTATGAGACTAGGATAGCACAAGCTGATCATTATAACAAATTCGATAACAGCACAAAGTATCCCGGAAAATTGATTGCACGTAACTTAGAACAAATGCTTCTGGATTATAATGTGATTTTACCGACAGCATAACATGGTTGGCAAAATTATCAATATACCTTGACTGAACCTGAAGGAGATTGGAAGAAAGCAAATTATGTTGCATCCGATTGGAGCACCGGCAAAGGCATACTAAGAGAAATTCTTCTCGTAAGTCAGGTGAGTATTACAGAGGATGTCGGCAGTGAATTTGGATTAGACGAAAAGATGTTGCTGGGTGAAAGTATTAAGTATGCTTTGATTATCGTAGCTAGTATACCTGTTCTAGTTATGTATCCTTTTGTTCAAAAGCAATTTGTCAAAGGTGTAATGATTGGATCCGTTAAAGGGTAAATATTTTTAAGTTTATATAATAATCTTTTGAATAATGCCAACATGAAATCTAACAATTAAACATTTTTTAAAATCTTATATACAACAATTTTGAAGGAAAGAAGGTATTATAAATGACTAAAAATACTTTTCAAAATCCATTAATGGATCCAGGAGCGGATCCGTGGGTTTATAAAGATGATGATATGTATTATTTTATGGCTACTAGGAGAACACATCTTGACTTATGGAAGTCTCCTACATTGAGTGGTATTGCCAATGGGGAGTGTAAGACAATCTGGACTCCACCTGAGGAAGGGATAAATAGCCACTACCTTTGGGCTCCAGAAATTCATAAAGTTAATGGAAAGTGGTATGTGTATTTCACTGCAAACGATGGAAAAGGCGGTGACATGGCACGGAAAATATTCGTATTGGAAAATTCCTCACAAGATCCTTTTGAAGGTGAATGGATTGAGCGGGGGTATGTAAATACAGAACAACCTGGATTAGATGGAACAGTCTTTGAGCAAAATGGTCAGTGGTACTTTGTTTATGCGGGTTATGGAAATTTCCCAGCCTATGGTTCTGCTCTCTATATTGCGGAAATGTCTAATCCTTGGACTTTGATTGGTCCAAATGTAATGATATCGAAACCGGAATACGAATGGGAAGTGCAGGGAGGGTTGGCTGTAAATGAAGGCCCGGTCATGTTGAAAAGAAATGACAAGCTTTTCTTAGTATATTCGGCAAGCGCTACCTGGTCGGATGACTACTCACTTGGCATGTTAACTGCTAGTGCTGGGACCGATCTATTAAATGCTCAGTCCTGGAGTAAATCGCCGAATCCTGTTTTCAAAAAATCAGAGGATAACGAGGTGTTCGCTCCGGGTCACAATGGTTTTTCCCAATCCCCTGATGGGACGGAGGATTGGATCGTTTATCATGCCATTCCTGAATCGGAAGGTGGTAGCAAAAAGCGCAGTACTCGCATTCAAAAATTCGGATGGAAAGTGGATGGTACGCCTGACTTTGCGGTTCCGTTATCGACTTCAGTACCCATTCAAGTACCCTCAGGAGAGAGGTTACCTGATTAAAGTAAGAGCAATAGAATAATACAGCCAATGAATTCGAAAAAAAGTGTAGGGAATTCGAGGTTGATAAAATTTTTATCTGATTAAAGGTTGAGTATACATCTCAAGTTTGACACTACAAAACGCCAGAATTATTGTGAGTTCAATAGTTCTGGCGTTTTTTTGAGGACTAAAAATAGTGTACTATTTTCCTTTTTTCGTTTGAAAGTCATTGAGGGGAATTTTGATGATGAATTTGAATGAGAAAATATTGACGGATGAGAATAACAAACTCAATTTTGACTTTTCTGCACAAGAGTATGTTTGGGAGATACATTGGCTTTGGCTAATAAATCGCCTTCATCCTAAATTATTCATAGTCTTGACCTTAGCCCACTCGAATATCACTCGATTTTGCGTTGATTGGGACGAAAAAAAGTAGTGAAATTCAATTAGTTTTTCAAATTGAATGAAAGTTTGTAGGGGATAGGTATAAGCTAAGTTACGTAGAATGATCTAACGCTCCCCTTGGTTCAAATCACGTCTTATGGCGAGGAAGAAATGATTTTAAATCGAAGGTGCAAGCATACTCATAATTTAGAAAAAAGGCAGCACGTAGTAGCTCCTTTGACTTTATTAGTTGACAACTTTCCGGCTAGTTCATTAATACTGATTAATAGAATCTTCCAATAACTGGTTGACATCGAAAAAAATTAGCATTATATTTATTGCAACCGGTTTCAAGTAAGAATATATTTTTGGAGGTGATGCTATTTTTGAAACCGATTTCAAAAATGGGAGTTAAGAGAACAATTAGAAGACATGGATTAGAAAATGGTATTGATTAGATTCTAAGATGGGGGTATGTAATTAATGAAATACTTTTTTGGTATGCGCTATTCTCTATTTATGTGCATGATACTTTGTGCTGTGGTTATTGTTTCAGGATGTACGTCTAAAACGAAAACTGATTCCCCAGATAATGGAGATTTGGAGCCGATAACGTTAAAAGTACATTTTGGTAAAGACCAAGCCTTTATCGATGCGTTTATTAAACCAGCAGAAGAAGAATTTCCTCATATTACATTTGAAAATGTAGAAGGTAGCTATGAAGAATTGATCGCAGCAGGGAACAGTCCTGATATTTTGTGGTTTTGGAATAAGGGAGGTCTTAAGGAAGCAGCAGAGTACGAATTGACTTATGATATGACAGAACTAATTGATAAATCCAACTTTGATATTTCACGGTTTGACCCAAACCATCTGGCTGAATGGACATCGGCCTCTAATGGGGAGTTATGGACTCTACCCGTGATGACTAGCCGTTTTGCGCTCTTGTATAATAAGGATATTTTTGATAAATTTGGTGTTGACTATCCCGATGATGGGATGAATTGGGAGCAAGTTATTGACTTGGCAGAAAAAGTGACTGGTGAACGAGATGGTACTGAGTATCAGGGTTTATATATGCCCAAACATGAAGCTCCCATATTTTGGACAGTAAAAAACTTTGTTGACCCAGAGACAGATGAACCAGTATGGACAGATAATGAACAAATAAGAGAATACTTCGATTTATATAAAAAGGCCTATTCCATTCATGGAAATCCTTATATTCCGGAGCACTGGGAAGAGGGAGGCTGGACTGAATTGTTTGAGCAAGGAAAATTGGCTATGGTTGCACAATTTTTCAGTAAACCAAATGAAGACGCAAATATAAACTGGGATATCGCAACATATCCTGAACCAGAAAATGGCGTCCCTTCCAGAGGATGGGCAATGGGAGTAAGTTCCACAAGTGAATACAAGGAAGAAGTGATGCGAGTATTTGACTTTTGGTTTACTGATGAACAGATATTGAACAATACCTTTACGAAAGGCCCACTTTCTGTTCCATTTCCGCATTTATATGAAGATGATCGTGCAAAAGAAAAAGCATTGGAAATGGAAGGGGACATTTGGAAGAACCGGAATATGGAGGCACTCTATTCTCTTCCTGTAGCTAATCCACCTGAAAACTTTTCAGAATATGATAATGGAGCTATGGGTGCCATTGATGGAGCATTATTTGAACTCGTGAACGAAGATCAGCTTGATTTAAATACAATTTTGCGGGAAAAACATGAAGCAGAATTAGTTCGTATTGAGGAAGAAAAGGCAATGAAATGATGAGAGAAGTCGGGTATGATAAAATGAAAAGCAATACATTCTAAGTATTATCGGAATAGTGGAGTAATTTCTAGGTATAGTTTGCCGTTATTTTCAAAAAGCATACGCTTATGTAAAAAGGCGTGTGCTTTTTGAACGGATATTAATCTTACGTACAAAGAGTTACTATAAATGCCCACCTCAAGAAAATCATAGCGTTATATGTTTCGGTAGCTTCCAAAAAAGAGCAATAATGGTACCAAGTAACAAGACGATAAAGGCAAAATAATAAGGGAAGTTCAGGTTAATGTCAAATAGCACGCCCCCGATGATCGGACCGAAAATATTGCCTATACTTGTAAAAGTGGAGTTCATACCACCGACAAATCCTTGTTCATTGCCTGCAATTTTTGATAAGTATGAAGTAACGGCCGGACGTATTAAATCAAATCCAACGAATAGAACGAATGTCGTCAATAAAATAGAGAAATATGAACTCACATATGTCATCAAAAGTACAAGAATGGTTGAAATACCTAAACTGTAGCGGATAAGATTAATTTCACCTATATATTTTACAATTCGATCAAACAACAAGACCTGTGCAATAGCTCCAACAATCCCACTACCTGTAATGACGATGGCTATATCTTTTGGCGTAAAGCCAAATTTATGGTCGACGAATAGACTAAATAATGATTCGAAGGAGGCAAGACCAAACGACAATACGAAGATTATAATGAACGCTATGAAATACATCGGAACGAAAATACGCCCTAACCCTGTCTTTTGTCTTGACGTAGCTTCTTCAGCTTCTCTTTCAGGCTCTTTCAATAGAAAAATGGAAAGGATAGCAGCAACTGCGCCAAGGACGCCTGCAAAGTAAAAGGGTAAACGCGTGCCGATTTCAGCTAAAAATCCGCCAAGCCCAGGTCCAATGATAAATCCTGTGCTTATCGCAGCTGACATATAGCCGAGTGCTTTTGAACGGCTTGTGGTCGTTGTAATATCTGCTATAAAGGCTGTTACAGCGGGCATGATGAACGCTGCACTTACTCCACCAAGCATGCGTGAGATAAAGAGGACTTCTATCGACTTTCCGATTCCGAATAAAAACTCAGAAAATCCAAATATGAACAATCCCACAACTATTATAATTTTTCTCCCGTATTTATCGACCCATCGCCCGGAAATTGGCGAGATGAGGAGCTGGGTAAACGCAAATGCCGCTACCATATACCCTACAACTGAACCGCTGATCTCTAACTCATTCATAATTGTTGGCAGTACGGGAATAACCAACCCTATGCCTAAAAAAGCAATAAATAAATTCATTAACAGAATAGCTAATACACCTTTTTGATTTTTCATGATGTAAACTCCTCTAACTTTCCACATGGTGATAGACACGAGAATTATTTAGATTCTAGTATAGCATTTTTCATCAAAAGTACTTTATATGAAGCATTCAAGTTCTTTACAATACTTTGAATTATACCCAATGAGTGAACAGATGAACCAATTATAGGGATTTGTACAAGAAGAATTAATAGGAAAGCTATCACTTTATTAAGGTATTGAGAATGAAACTATTATCCATATGTAAATGATGAAAGTGTCGCCCTTGTGAGAGCCCAGGTTTCCACTGAGTGCTCTTCTGATTGAGGACAAGTAAAAAGAATCTTTGCCCTGCTGTTTCCACTAACGTTTTTAGTTGTGCTTTATCGTTGACTTGAAAATCGGAATTAGGATTTGCTGGGGTGAAATGGAGTAGACCAAAGAATCTATCTTACAATTTAAAAGCAGTGATTTAAGCTTCAAAAAAAGTCCTTGAAAGCGACTTTAGTCAAAAAGAAATTGATGCGACGGTTGATACATTAAAAGCTGCACTAGATTCTTATTGATGATATCTTCTTACGAAACTTCAGATGACTGTATTGCCATCTACAGAAGTCGTTGGGATTATCTAGGTAGATACCTGTGATATTAATGTACAAAACTCAACATTGTGGGCTGATGTTGCCCATGCTCTTAATATGGGGTTACATGGTCTATCATAATACAATATTGGAGACATAATTGAACATATTAAATTTGAGATTATTGATATTTTAGAACATCATGAACCTCAAGAGACTTATTGGGGTGCGATATCTATTAATGCAAGCGACAATAATACGGTAAGAAATGTTCATTATTACGGGATTAGAGTGGAGCAATTTGAACAATGACAGGTAATTGATGTTCGAGTTGTCTATAATAAAAAGTACAGTCCGGGACCAGGGAAGTTAGTAGAAAATATTCATTTTGAAAATATTGAATACAACGGTACACTAGAAAATCCATTGCGTATTCACGGTTATAATCAAAAAAAGTTGGAAATATTACCTTCATCAATTTGAAAATAAACGGGAAGGGAGTTAAAGAGCCAGGTGATAATGTGATAGATATATGAATACGCTAGCAAACTATCATTTTGCGAACGGTAGAATCTAACTTGACAGGAGGAAATTAATATTTTGCTAATGGGCAAATAATCGTGAAAAAGGGAAAATACATTTTTAATATTTTTAAATGTCGGAATTTATTGATTGATAGAATCTTCAAACAAATGGTTGACAAAGGAGGGAAATAGCATTATATTTAATTGCAACCGGTTTCAGCTTACGCATTACATTTCATCCATTAATATTATTTGCTTCTTCATGTTGAAATTTGTTGCATGGAAATAAACGATTGTTTAACAATCATTCCTTTGAATAAAATGACACCGGTTGCAATTTTTGAAGTAATCAGTTCAGGAGGTGTGGTGAACTAAGTGCTAGTCTCTGAAAGAGATTGATGAATAATGTGATAAATATTTCTTCAATCGACAATTCTAGCGTTTAATTATAATGAAAGCTATGAATAAATAGAGATATTCATAGACAGGTATTTTGGAGGGATTTAAATGAAAAATGTGACTGTACAATTGGAAGCACCTATCATTCAAAAAAAAGTAAAGGATACTGTATTAAAGAGAATGTGGAGGAACCGATCCCTTCTTCTAATGTGTTTACCCGCAATTATATTTTTTGCTGTATTTGCATATCTACCGATGCCGGGGTTATATCTTGCATTTGTAAACTATGATTACGCACGTGGTATATTTGATAGCGCTTTCGTGGGGTTTGATAATTTTCGCTTTTTAGTGATGACCGGCGATCTATGGAAGTTAACCTTTAATACGATTGCTTATAATCTCGCTTTCATCGTGCTCGGTAATATACTACAAATTGGTGTAGCCATTATGCTTAATGAGCTGACAAATAAATGGTTTAAAAAAATCTCACAAACAATTATGTTTCTACCACATTTTATTTCCGCAGTTTTAGTTGGACTTTTAGCCTATAACATACTTAGTTACGATTATGGCGTACTTAATTCATTTTTGAAAATGGTTGGACTAGACCCAGTACAGACGTATTCAAATCCAGCAATTTGGCCTTATATTATTGTTATTGCTTTTCTTTGGCAATCGACAGGTTATGGATCGATCATCTATTTTGCAGCCATCATGGGTCTTGACAAATCTATCATAGAAGCAGCTGAAATTGATGGGGCTAATGCTTTCCAACGTATTAGATACATCGTTATTCCTTGGCTTAAGCCCACCTTTATCATTTTACTACTATTCTCTTTAGGTGGAGTTTTAAAAGGGAACTTTGGTTTGTTTTATAACTTAGTTGGTGCTAATAATACAATGCTCTATCCAACTACAGATATTATTGAAACTTACGTGTTCCGAACATTGATGACGAATTTTAACTTTTCATTGGGAAGTGCTGTAAGTTTATATCAATCTATCTTTGGATTCTTTATTGTTATTACAGCAAACTGGATTGTTAAAAAAGTTTCGCCAGAAAATTCATTGTTTTAAAGGGGGAACGAATTTATGGAAAATACAGCCAGACATAATATAGATTATTCAACTATAATAGTTCGATTTATTGGATACAGCTTCATTGGTCTTTTTGCTCTATTTTGTCTTTTGCCATTTGTCTTGATCGTATCATCTTCTTTCACATCTGAAAGCGCAATTATGGAAAGCGGATTTACATTATGGCCCAAGGAGTTTTCGGTTTTTGCATATGAAATCGTTTTTCAAAATCCAAGGCTTGTCATTGGATCATATGTTGTAACGTTGGGTATTACAATTGTCGGGACTGCGCTAGGTTTGTTTATTGTAGCGATGACAGGTTATGCCCTGCAACGCCAGGACTTCCTGTATCGTAATAAAATATCATTTTTTATCTATTTCACAACGCTGTTTTCAGGTGGGCTTGTCCCATTTTATCTATTAATAACGCAGTATTTGCATCTTAAAGATAATTATCTAGCAGTATTGCTACCAGCATTACTAAGTCCATTTCTAATCATTATGATGAAATCGTTCGTAAAATCCATTCCGCATGAAATTACGGAATCTGCGAAGATGGATGGCGCCGGAGATTTCACAATATTTTTGCAATTGATCTTACCGATGTCTACTCCCGCTTTGGCAACAATTGGACTTTTCATTGCTCTAGGGTATTGGAATGAATGGTATAATTCGATGCTTTTCCTTTCACCTAACATGGAATATAGGCCGCTACAGTTATTTCTTTATAACGTTATCACTAGTGCTGATTTTATACGGAATTCTGCTGCATCTTCCAATGTAACTCCACAAGATGTGCCATTGGAAACGATGAAAATGGCAACAGCGGTTGTGGCTACAGGACCAGTTATTCTATTCTATCCGTTTGTACAACGGTACTTTATTAAAGGTATTACAATTGGTGCAGTTAAGGGGTAATTTGAATATGGTTGAGGAACTTCCCTCATTTCATAGAGTTTTTGTACAAAAATAATAAGGGAAAAAGGGAGGAAATAAAATGTTGAAGATGAGGAAATTCATTGTAATAGTGATGGTAATGCTATTGACCTTTAGCCTTGCGGCCTGCAATGGATCAAGCCAAACTGGTACAAAAAATAACAAGCCCAGTACAAAGGTAAATGAAGACGGGGAAGTAGATACTTCTGAATTTGTTACTATTACTATGATGACGCTGGGAGATAAACCGACCAATGGACAATTAGAGAAAGTAATGGAAGAAGTAAATGCTAAATTAAAAGATAAAGTAAACGCTCATATTGAGTTGAAATGGATTGAATGGGCGGACTATATGACGAAGTATAACCTCACTCTGGCTTCTCGTGAACCTGTTGATTTAATTATTACAGCAACTGACTGGTTGGATGCTTGGGGAAATGCACAAAAAGGTGCATTCATGGATATTTCTGACCTTCTACCACAATTTGCTCCACAGACATGGGAAGAAGTTTCCGATGAAAGTTGGGAGGAAACAAAATACAATGGAAAAATTGTGATGATCCCAGAGGATGCTTATACGCAATGGGTTAACCATGGCTTTTTCTATCGTACAGATTGGGCAAAAGAGTTTGGAATTAATGAGCATATTAAAGACTTTGAAATGTTAGGAAAATACTTTCAAGGGATTGTAGATAATAAAAAGGGGGTCATTCCTTGGGATACACCAGGAACAAACGTTACTACAGCATGGGGATACCTAAATTCTTATTCAGATGCAATTGAGCTTCCAATTACTACGGGAGTATTCCCGATTTACTGGGGTAAATCATATGACGAATTCACCAATGTTACAAGTCCAGTATTCGAAGATATATTTGTAGATTATGCGAAACTGATGAAGGAATGGGCAGATAAAGGCTACTGGCGCACTGATGTGTTGAATTACAAAGGTGACACACGCGAGTTGTTCCAAGCTGGTAAAACAGGCGCTGATCAGCATCATACGCAAACATTTTCAGGCCTGCGTACGCAAATGGACTTAAAACAACCAGGTTCAGAAATCGATATGTTTGCTTGGTCTGATACACGAGATAATTTAATTTCCATGTCAATTACTCATGGCGCAACAGCTGTAGGAGCTCATAGTAAAAATCCTGAGCGTGCCCTTATGGTATATGATCTAATCCGTAACGACGAGGAAATATACAAACTATTCAACTATGGTGTCGAAGGGGTGCAATACGAAATTGTAGACGGTAAGCGTGCTCATCCTGAAGGATATGACGAAACAAAAGATTCATTCGCTTCTAATTTTTGGGGTGGTCGTGTAGATAAGTTTGAAATTCCATCTGAGGATACATGGGATGGAGTGGCTGATATCTACGCAAAGTACGATAAAATTAAGAAGCCATTCCCATATGGTAGATTTGTTTTTGATAGTACACCTGTAGATGCCGAAATTGCTGCTCTATCACAAGTGACTGCACAAATGGTGCCAGCGATTGCATTTGGTAAAGCTGGAGATCCAGAAAAAGCTGTTAATGATTTCAGAAAGAGATTAGAGGCAGCTGGTTATGAAAAGGTTTTAAATGAAATCCAAATACAGATGGATGAATATAAAGAGCTTGTAGAAGGTAATTAACCTTAGAGTACTCTCATGTGAAAAAGGGCTATCAAGTGTGTGATAGCCCTTTAATTATAAGTCTATTGAAATTAGGATGATTAAAAGATAAGAGGTGTAAGCTGAATATGGTAAATGTAATAAATCAAGACTGGGATCTGTCTGTTAAAAGTAGAAAATTTAACTTTGATTGGAAGTTCTTAAAAGCTGACAATTCTAGTGCATTTAAGAATAAGTTCGATGATTCAGATTGGCGTACATTAGATTTGCCACATGATTGGAGTATTGAAGGTCCCTTTAAAAAGGAATTTGCAAGTTCAACTGGTTATTTAGCAGGAGGAATTGGTTGGTATCGGAAGAAATTTATTGTACCTGATAGCATGAAAGAAAAGAAATTATTTATACGATTTGATGGAATTTATAAAAATAGTGAAGTGTGGATAAATGAACAATATCTTGGTAAAAGACCCTATGGATACAGCTCATTTCATTACGACTTAACCCCATATTTACGCCTTAATAATAAAGAAAATATTATTGCTGTCAAGGTAGATCACTCGGAATTTGCTGATTCACGTTGGTATACAGGATCTGGTATTTATCGAAATGTATTTATCCATTTGACTGATAAAATGTATATCAAGCCGTATGGAATATTCGTTACAACGCCGAAAGTATCAACATCAGAAGCAGAAATTAACATCCAAACAACTGTGAAAAATGAATATCATAACGTAGAAAGTATACAAATTGAACATCAAATTAAAGATGTTACCGGCAAAGAAATAATCAAAAGTTCATCCGTGGAGACTATTCAAGCAAATGCTGAACAAGACTTTGCACATTCAATTTTTCTAAAAAACCCAAATCTTTGGTCACCGGATAATCCGTATTTATATAGTGTTGAAACAAAAGTGATAAAAAATGGTGAAGTGATAGATTTTGAGCTTACTCCATTTGGTATTAGATATTTTCATTTTGATGTGGACTCAGGATTTTATCTAAACGGAAAGAATATAAAATTGAAAGGTGTATGTATCCATCATGACGCGGGATGCCTTGGTGCAGCAGTTCCTGAAAAGGTGTGGAATAGACGATTGCAACTTTTAAAAGAAGCTGGTGTAAATGCAATTAGAATGAGTCATAATCCACCTGCTCCGGAGTTATTAGATATGTGTGATTCTTATGGATTTTTAGTCCAAGACGAAGCATTTGATGAATGGGAATATCCTAAAAACAAATGGGTAGAGGGTTGGAATATAGGCGAACCATCATTAGACGGTTATGCTTCTGATTTTACTGAGTGGGCAGAAATCGATTTGAGAGATATGATTTTAAGAGATCGCAATCATCCATCCATTGTTTTCTGGAGTATAGGGAATGAAATTGATTATCCTAATGATCCATATTCACATCCTGTACTAGAAGAACGTTACAAAGCAAGCAAACCTGAAGCAAAGGGTATGGGTGATATTGCTAAGAGACTTACAAAGATTGTGAAACAATATGATCCATCGCGACCGGTTACAGCTGCGTTAGCAAGTGTCATCATGGCAAATGAAACTGAGTTTCCGGATGTTCTTGACGTGGTGGGCTATAACTATCAAGAGTTTCGTTATCATGAAGACCATGAAAAATACCCCAAAAGGGTAATTTATGGAAGTGAAAACGGAAGAAATCACGCTGCATGGATGGCCGTAGAAAATAATGATTTTATCTCAGGACAATTTATCTGGACAGGGATTGACCACTTGGGAGAAGCGAGAGGATGGCCCATTCGACATGCCACTCCTGGAATGCTCGATTTAGCAGGTTTTAAAAAACCTTTATACTTCTTCAAACAAAGCCAATGGTCAGCTAAAGATATGGTGCATATAGGATTGACTTCCATTAAGGAAGATAATCCTGCTCAAATTAACTGGGACCATGAAGTTGTTTGTCAATGGAAAGGGAATGAAGGGGCAATAGTTAGGGTTGCATGTTGTACAAATTGTCCTGAAGTGGACTTACATGTAAATGGAGAATCTGTTGGTGTCAAAAAACGTGAGGACTTCCCTGGTGGAACAATCTATTGGGACATTCCATACTGTAAAGGAACATTAAAGGCGATAGGGAAAAGAAATGGAACCATTAAGTGTATACATGAATTAAAGACAGCAGGTAAGCCCACTAAGATACATTCATATTCGGACGTCCTAACTATTAAAGCTGACAAACAGGATGTAGCACATGTAGAGGTAACCATCCTTGATCAGGACAATAACCTTGTCTATGATGCTGAGAATGAAATATATTGTCACATCGAAGGACCTGGTGAAATCATTGGGATTGAATGTAGTAACCCTGAAAGCCATCAGGAATATAAAGTAAATTACAGAAAGGCTTATCATGGGAAATTACTAATCTATGTGAAAGCTACTGAGAAACTAGGGACCATTTCATTAATGATATCTTCTGTAGACTTTGAAAGTTCTTCTATAACAATTGAAGTTAAATAAAAATTATAACAAAATAATAAAGCCTAACGATGATCCTAGCGTTTATTAATTATATATGCGGTTGGAGTATTAAATAAATTATTTGGAGGAGAAGGATGAAAAAAGTATGCTCGTATTTCGGAGTTTTTCTGATGATGGTTTTAGTCATGGCTAATTTTCAAAGTAGTAAATTGGTGAAAGCAGCTAGTTGGAGCCCACCAAGTCCGGATGAATTGGCGGCAAATGATTATATTCTGTACTTTGTAAATGCAGGTGCTTCAACACCAGATGAAATACCACCAGGAGAGAAGCTAGGATTATACCAGAATAAAACAGAACAGGCCTATAATGTTGATGCAGTAACAGGTAATAGTTGGGGATATACTACAACATATAAAAGTTCAGCTACGAGTTCATCTTCTCCAAATAAATTTGATACAGTACGTTACTATGACCCTCCAGCCGCAGATAAAGTACCCGAAAAGGGATTGGAGTATAAATTTGATTTACCGAATGATAAATACGAGGTAACACTTGGTTTTAAAAATCCTTGGAGTACAAGGGAATCGAATATTATTTTGGAAAATAGCAATGTTGATAATCGTTACACAGTAGTTCAAGGGAAGGAACAAACTGAAACATATGAAGTGGAAGTAACTGATAGTGAGTTGAATATTGAGATTGTAAGACCAGCTGAAGGTGGTTCCGCGACGTCAACATGGGCAGACCCATTGGTAAGTTTTATTGTAATTAAATTGAAGGTAGATATAACAACGGAAGTTTTGCAAAAAGCGATCAATAAAGCGGAATCGATTAATCGAGATGACTACACAGACTATTCGCTAGATAAATTAGATCAAGCAATTGTTGAAGCGAAAGCCGTTCTGGAAAACGGGAAAGCCCAGCAGGAAGAAATAGATAAAGCGTATAGAAATTTAAATGATGCGTATAACAATCTAGCTACTCCATATTCATCTTTTGTCCCTGGAGCTGTTTGGAATGATACGAGTGGTACCCCTATCCAAGCTCATGGTGGAGGAATAATGAAAGATGGCGATACGTATTACTGGTATGGCGAGGATAAGACAAACGGTTATCTTCCAGCTACTGGTGTACACGCATACTCATCAAAAGATTTATATAACTGGAAAGATGAAGGAGTGGTAATGAGAGCGATTGAAAGCAGAGATCAATTTACTACTGATCCTTATTTTGTAAATTTATATGCTCATAGATCGGAAGAAGAGAAGGATCTCATTTTCAGTGATATCAATTCGGAAAGAGGAATACTGGAAAGACCTAAAGTTATTTATAATGAAAAAACGAAGAAATATGTTTTATGGTTACATGTAGATGGCCCATATCAAGGCTCAGATGCCAATTATGCTAAAGCGAAGTCAGGCGTGGCCATTAGTGATTCACCCACAGGTCCCTTTGAATATTTAGAGAGTAATCGTTTAAATAAAGCGCCTGAAGGTGAGCCAGTATATGGTCCAGATACTGGTATGGCGCGAGATATGACTTTATTTAAGGATGATGATGGTACAGCTTATGCTGTTTATTCAAGTGAAGAAAATATGTCATTGTATATTTCTAAGCTTACAGATGATTATTTGCAAATAACAGGCGAGGAATATGGTGTGGATTATATTAGAGCACTCCCGGGGAAACAGCGAGAAGCTCCTGCTATGTTCAAATATGATGGAAAATATTACTTGATGACATCAGGAGCCACGGGATGGAGCCCGAATCAAGCCAGTTACGCAGTAGCGGATTCGGTGTTGGGAGAATGGACAATCAAGGGAGATCCAAGCGTTGGGACAGGCGCCAATACAACCTTCCAAAGCCAAAGTACATTTATTATTCCAGTGGACCCTGAGAATGGGAAGTTTATCTATATGGGAGACAGATGGAATTCTGGGAACTTAAAGGATTCTCGCTATATTTGGCTACCACTTGAATTTAATCAGGAAGGAAATATGTTCCTTAATTGGTATGATGAATGGATATTAAGCGATTTAGACGATAAAGGAAAGATAAAATTAGTCACAACACTTCCAGATGCCGTTGCCTTAGGAAACGAACCAGAATTGCCGGATACATTAGAGATTATTAATAGTGGTACCCAACAACAGGTTCCAGTAACTTGGGAAATAGATGAACAAACATTTTCTAAGCCCGGGGTTTTTACAATTAAAGGTATTTTGCCAACTTTAAATAACAAAATAATTACTCATCAATTTTATGTGATCCCTAACGATGTAAAGTATTTTATTAGTCCCGGTAATGCGATGACAAAGGATTATCAAGAAATGTCTTCATATATGGAAGATACGCTTCAAAATAAAGGAATTAATGATCAATTATATGATGCTGCTAGTCTTGAAAATACATGGGGATACTCGGGAGGTACGACTGAAACTACAAATGGAAATGATATTTTCAATTCCGTTAGGTATATTGTTAAAGACAGTGATCAAAAGAAACTTTCCTATACATTTGAGGTAGATGGAGAAAATTACACAGTATTTGCTGGATTTTATGATCCTTGGGCTATATATGCCAAAGGCGATAGGAAAGCAGATGTTTTTGTAAATGAGAAATTAGTAGACTCAGAATATACATATTCTGATCAATATGAAGTACGGGAATATAAAAATGTAGACGCAGTAAACGGAAAAATCGAGTTAAAAGTACAGCCGTCGGCCAGCGTTGCCGGGAAACCAAATTCTGATTCGCAAATTAGTTGGATCATGGTCGTCGACAATGCGGAAAAGGAAAAAACAGTAACGCTTGATCCGATCAATGAGTTGGCGAATAAAGTTACTGGAACAGTTAAACCGGGATCAGAAGATGTAACAGTTTTACTGCCTAATGGAGAAAAGGTTGTTGCAGACGTTAAAAAGAGTGGAAAATGGAAAGCAAAACTATCGAATAAATTTTTAAAGGCTGGAGATCAAATTACAGTTGTACAAATGAAAGGTATTTTTTCGGAAACGGTTTCAATAATAGTAAAACCTAAACCAGGGAAAAAAAGTGAAGAATAGGACTACTAGTAAATTGGGAATTTGATCTTTTCGAAATAGTAGTGAGGAGCCCTGAAAGTGAGTGCATTTCAGGGCTTGTTTTCAAATGATAGTAATAGAGAAAGATTTGTATTCGCTTTATTGAATATTCAATATGCAAGTAGTATAGTTAAGTTAAGCAGTTCCTACTATAAAAGAGGTATGCAAATATGACAAAGAAAAATATCACTATTTATGATATTGCAAAAGCAGCGAATGTGTCTCCAACAACTGTTTCCAGAGTACTGACTAGAAGTCCACTAGTAAAGGAAAGTACACGTAGGCAAGTACTTGAAATAATGGAGAAGTTAGATTTTTCGCCCAATGAAGCGGCAAGAAGTTTGACGACGAATCAAACGAATATGATCGGCTTTATTCTTCCAGATATTACAAACCCATTCTTTTCTCAAACGTATATTGATGTTGAAAGTAAGGCGCGTGAAAAAGGCTATACAGTTCTATTAAGAAATTCGATGAATAGAAGTGAGATGGAATCGGCTCATTTGCGGGAGTTTGAGGAGAGACGGGTGGAATGTATTGTCTTTATGGGTGGACGGATAAATAAATCCAATCCTGATGAAAAAGAAATAGATGAAATGTTAGAAGTGATAAAGAGGGTTCCAATTATCATGGTCAATGGCCGAATGAAAGGGATTGATTGCCATATAATTCGTACGAATGAAGAAGAAGGAATTAGGTCGATTCTTTCCCATTTAGTTTCACAGGGCCATAAAAAGATTAGTATGATCGGGGGAACAAATGGAATTTCATCTACCGATATAAAGGTAGAGATATTTCAAGCGGAATTGAAAAGCTTTCGTTTGGATTACAATGAAGATTGGCAAATTTATTCGGGGTTTGGCATTGATGATGGACGAGAAGCGATGAAGAAATTATTGTTAAAAGAATGCCTTCCAACAGCTATTATTGGGATCAATGACATGGTTATATATGGAGCATTAAAGGAGTGTAGGGAGCAGAAGGTTTCAATCAGCAATTTTTCCTTTGTTGGTTTTGACGATATTTTTCCATCCGACATTGTGCATCCAAGCTTAACAACTGTCAATCATAATTATGATCTTTTAGGTTCTGAAATTGTTCAATCGCTTAGTAAAATAATTGAAAAAGAACCTTTGGAAAGAGAGATAATGATTGATACAAAGTTAATAATCAGAGAGTCTAGTTAAACGATAAAATAGGAATTTTTCCAAAAATGACACCGGTTGCATTATCAGGTGCAATATAAATATAATAAATAATTTGTATATATGGATGAGGTAATATAAATTAAGGTAAATAGATTCAAGTTTGAAAATTATTAATAAATCTCCATAATGGAGGTCTGAATATGAAAATAGCCGATATTGAAAAATATTTAGTTTCGAAGAACTTTGACACTTTACTATTTTCTAATAGGGAAGAAAAAGCTGCGTGGCGAAAAAAAGTCAAAGAATCATCAGTGCTTGACCCTATGATTAGAGAAATAAAGTTGGAAGCTGATAGATTGGTAGCTGAGCCAACACAGGAAATCACCTATTCATTATTCCGAATTTTTCAAGAAACTGGGTCTCGGCAAGCATATGAACAGGCATATTTCGAAAAAAGAAGAAGGCTTAATACATTTGCGATAATGGTGTTGCTGGAACCTGATTGTAAAGCGTCACTTAAGGAACTGGAAAATATTATTTGGTCGATTTGTAATGAATACACTTGGTGTCTTCCCGCCCATCTCTCAAATAGTTCTGAAACGGAAGTGAACCATCATTATTCGCTAAAAGAACAACGGAGCAGCGAAATATCGATTGATTTATTTGCTGCTGAAACTGCCTTTTCACTTAGTGAAATATTAATACTAACAGAAGAATATTTAGATCCTCTTATATGTAAGCGAATTTATCATGAAGTTTATCGAAGGATCCTTTGGCCTTTTCATAATCAAAAATCATTTGGTTGGGAAAAATCTACTCATAATTGGGCAGCGGTTTGCGCCGGATCGATCGGTGCGGCAGCGATTTATTTACTTGAAGACAATCAAGAACTTTCCGAGATATTAGAACGAGTTCTTTCTGCATTAGGTGCTTATTTAAGTGGTTTCAATGAAGATGGCACATGTTTGGAGGGGTATGGATATTGGCAATATGGTTTCGGTTATTATGTGTACTTTACTGATTTGCTTAAGAAAAGAACAAATGGTGCAATCGACTTATTTCAGTCAGAAAAGATTCATCAAATCGCATTATTCCAGCAGAAGGTATTCTTGAATAAAAATGTAATTGCTAATTTTTCCGATGCACTTCCACAAACAAATCTTTTTTTGGGACTTAGTCACTTTTTAAATGATATATATCCAGATGTTGAATTGCCAGAATTAATACTTAGAGCAAAATATACAGATGATCATTGCAGTCGTTGGGCACCGGCATTTCGAAATTTACTTTGGTCTCGTGAAGAAGACGAAGGAAAACCGTGGAAAAGTGCTTCGTACCACTTAAAGGAATCTGCATGGTTCATTTCAAGACATTGTACGCAGCATGGAACATATGCATTCGCAGCAAAAGGCGGTCATAACGCAGAGCCACATAACCATAATGATATTGGTCATTTTATGTTGCTCGCCGATGATGAGGTATTTTTAAAAGATCTGGGATCAGGCATGTACAGCAAAGATTATTTTGGACAAAAACGTTATTCCTTTTTATGCACCGGATCTCAAGGTCACTCTGTACCAATCATAAATGACGAATATCAAATAGAAGGTGCAGCCCATCATGCAGTTGTAAAACAAGTAAAGATTGGTCAGGAAGTTGAAACATTCAAACTAGAAATGTCTAAAGCATATGTATTGCCCGATTTACAGGAGTTCATCCGAACATTTACATGGGATAGATCGGATAATCCTAAACTAATACTAGAAGATATATTTCTTTTTAACTCTGATCCTGAATCGATTGTTGAACGATTCATTACATCTGCTTTAACTATCTATGAAGATAATAAAGGAGTCATTTTACAAGGCAAGAGTAAATTGCATATTCTATATGATCGCAATTTGCTCCGATTAAATATAAAAGAACTTTCATTTATCAATCACTTTGGTGATAAAGAAACTATTTCAGCTCTTGATTTTAAAGTTATTAATCCTAGTAAAAAAGAGGAAATCCAATTTGAATTTCAGTTTGAATAAAAAAGAGAGAAAGAGGGATCTACATGCTAAAACAGTTAACAAAGTTTGAATACACTCCACCGAAAAATGGGTATCCGGAATGGAATAATAACCCTGAGATTTTCCAATTAAACAGACTTAAAGCACATGCAAGCTTGATGCCGTATAAAGCAGTGGAAGAAGCATTCAAAGGGGATCGATATGCATCAGATTACTACAGGTCTTTAAACGGGCAATGGAAGTTTGCTTTTGCAGAAAATCCGGAGCAGCGGAATGAAACGTTTTTTAGAGCTGATTTTGATAGTAATGACTGGGATGAAATAAAAGTACCGGCACATTGGCAGCTGCAAGGTTATGACTATCCGCAGTATACGAATGTACGCTATCCATGGGAGAATACGGAAGATATTAAAGCTCCTTTTGCACCAACGAAATACAATCCTGTTGGACAGTACATACAAACATTTACTGTACCGGAAGAATGGGATGGTCAGCCGGTATATATTAGTTTTCAAGGAGTTGAATCTGCCTTTTATATTTGGGTAAATGGCGACCTTGTTGGTTACAGTGAAGATACGTTTACGCCAGCAGAATTTGATTTGACACCTTATTTAATAGAGGGAGAAAATAAACTGGCAGTAGAAGTATATCGCTGGTGTGACGCAAGTTGGCTTGAAGACCAAGATTTCTGGAGGATGAGCGGAATTTTCCGGGATGTGTATTTATATTCTACTCCGACTATTCATATCAATGATTTCTTCGTAGAAACGGAACTAGATGAAGAATACCAGCATGCTGAACTAAAAATCAAGGCGGAAATTGCGAATTATTTTGAGCAGAATAATGGGAAAGTCGTATTTGAAGCGATGTTATTTGATCAAAATCAACAAGCAGTATTAGATGCGCCGGTAAGTGTTGAAATGGATGTTTCTAATGAAGCGAATGGTGAAATTAGTACATCGGTATTTATTGAAAACCCTTTAAAATGGAGTGCGGAGAATCCAAATCTTTATACACTCGTGCTCAGTTTAAAAGGTGAAAATGGAAGTCTGATAGAAACTGAAAGTTGCAAAGTTGGTTTTAGGACATTTGAGATAAAAGACGGTTTGATGAAGATCAACGGTGAACGGATTGTGTTCAAAGGTGTTAATCGCCATGAGTTTTCTGCTGATAAAGGGCGCGCTATTGATTATGAAGACATGGTTCACGATATTAAGTTAATGAAACAGCATAATATCAACTCTGTTCGAACGTCACATTATCCAAATCATCCATTTTTATATGAGCTCTGTGATGAGTATGGACTTTATGTTATCGATGAAAATAACTTAGAGACACATGGGTCATGGACATATGGTCAGCAGGAAGAAGGCAATGCATTGCCTGGAAGCAAGCCTGAGTGGACAGAAAATGTGTTGGATCGCTGTAATTCTATGTTTCAACGTGATAAAAATCATCCATCCATTATTATTTGGTCACTAGGAAACGAATCATTTGGCGGCGATAACTTTATTAAAATGCATCAGTTTTTCAAAGAAATAGATCCATCTCGCCTCGTTCATTATGAGGGAGTGTTCCATTTCAGGGAGTCTGAAGCAGCATCCGATATAGAAAGTACGATGTATGTTCCGCCTCATCTGATGGAGAAATATGCTATTGATGCCGAAGAATCAGACAAACAAGTAAAGCCATATATTATTTGCGAGTATAGTCATGCAATGGGAAACTCTTGCGGAAATTTATTTAAATATACAGAGTTATTCGATCGCTATCCGATTTTGCAAGGAGGATTCATTTGGGACTGGCGAGATCAAGCCATCCGTACAAAAACGGAGGATGGGACCGAGTTTCTGGCTTATGGTGGAGACTTTGGCGAGTCACCGCATGATGGAAACTTTTCTGGTGATGGGCTTATTTTCGCGGATGGGACTGTTTCACCGAAAATCTATGAGGTGAAAAAGTGTTACCAAAATATTGAGTTTACTAGTATAGATCTTGAAAATGGCATCATCAAGATTAACAATAAGAATCTTTTTGTTAATCTTAGCGATTATGAGTGCCGTTGGGAGATTAGCGAAGAAGGGAAAAGCGTTAAGACGGGAGTCGCGGAAGTAAATGTAGAACCGGGCTCCATTGAGGAAGTGAAGTTGGACTTCGATTTGTCTGACTTTGATGCTATTCAAACTGAGCTCATACTGACTGTGAGCATGCATACAAAGGATGCGAATGTTTGGGCGGAAGTAGGTCACGAAATAGCGTTTGAACAGTTTGTACTCCGCGAGGAAACAAAAGAAAATCGGGAACTAGCTGAGTTAGATTTGAAAGTAGTAGACAATGATTCTGCTTTGGCAATTACAGGTGAGAATTTCTCCGTCCATTTCAATAAGCAGACTGGAGACCTAGAATCCTATATATTTTCTGGAGTGGAGTTGTTAAAAACTGCACCAGCTCCGAATTACTGGAGGGCAATGACGGACAATGACAAAGGTAGTAAGCTTGATCAGCGAAGCGTAACATGGCGGGAAGCTGGACTGAAACGAGTTCTGAACTTCTTTGAAGTAGAAAAGACGAGTGAGCATGTTGCTGTAACCGTAAAATATCAGCTACCAACAACGACTGAGTCTAATATTGTGATTCGGTATACGATTAATAATACCGGAGAAATTGCAGTAGACTCCGAAATAGCTCCAGGCGGGCAGCTACCAGAAGTTCCGGAAATCGGTATGCTTTTGACAATGGATGCTAATTTTGAAAATATCGACTGGTACGGAAAAGGACCACATGAGAACTATATAGATAAGGAAAAAAGCGCTAAAATCGGTTTATATACAGGGAAGGTTAAAGACCAATATGTCCCTTATTTAAAACCACAGGAATGTGGAAATAAGACGGAGGTAAGGTGGGCAACGATCACGAATGAGGATGGTCTTGGACTGGAAATTTCCGGACATCCAACAGTCGAAGTTAACGTTCTTCCATATACACCATCCGAACTTGAAGAAGCTAGCCATGGCTATAAGCTGCCTGAAAGCAGGCAATCAGTCGTGCGCGTCAATCATAAACAAATGGGTGTTGGCGGCGATGATAGTTGGAGTCAAAAAACTCATCCAGAATTCACACTATATGCGGATCAGACATACCGTTATTCGTATACGATGAAGGGGATTAAAAAGTAACGAAAATAGAGTCTATCCTAGGAATTTTGTCTTGGATAGACTCTATTTTTTGTATCTCTGAAAAATATAAATCACTAGTGTGCCGAACGCTTTCTGAATTCGGAGGGAGTCATGGAAGTTTGTTTTTTAAACGTTCGATAAAAATGCGGCATACTATTATATCCACATTGATTAGCAATTGTGGATATTTTTATTTCATGATTCAATAACCAGTCTTTTGCAAGATTAATCCTTTTTATTGTAATGTAATGGGAAGCATTCATTCCTACTAATTGTTTGAAAACACGACTAAAATGAGCTTCGGATACAGATGCACGCTTTGATAGAAAATGTAAGTTTAACTCATCACTTATATTTTGATTGATATATGTTAGAGTTTCCTTCATCCATTTTGGTCCATATCTCGACTGTGTATGTTCGACTAGGCTTTTTGATAGTGATTTTCGGTTCAATGTTAGTAAAATTAGATGTAACCAAAGTAATACCGCATTTTGTTTATCTGCGTCTAGTGAACGTTCCTCATACATTAATTGATCAATATATTCATCCAACTTAGTGAAATGTTGCGGAGAGAAATTATGTTTATAACTTTTCCTTTTTTTTGCTTCTTCGAAAATCTGTGAATATGTAAAAGAATCTCCAATGGAGGCATGCTGAATTAATGACGAGCAAAAAAAGATAGCTGTTGATGAAATAAGATTTGTTTTCTCAGGAATAACACGATGAATCGTATCCGTCGGGATAATGATTACATCGCCTTTTTCTATGTCATAAAATGTTTGATCAATAAAAATGGTTCCTTTACCGCTATAAACAAAGATAATCTCGTTCCATTCATGCATATGATCTGGAAGCTCAAGCTGGGGGCTTTTTCTATCTTTATAAACTAGGTAAAACGGAAATGAACTTTCATGATTAAAATGCTTACGAACCGGTTTCATATCCACCTCCTATTCCTCATTAACTGATTATTATGAGGTTAGTGAATTTTAACATAAAATATCAATAAAAGGTATAAAGTAGTCAAATTTAGCAATTTTAATAGCCTTTAATAGGTGATAATATTAGGCTTATAATCTGATCCTATTTTAAAAGGAGAATCAAACAGGAAAACATTAAGCTGTACATCCATCTAAACAAATCTTTTAAAAAATTGTTATTGTTAGCGGAATCAATATTAGTGTGTAGGCTGGACCGATTGAGAATACTCAAATAAATTTTCCTTTATAAGGAGGGATTTTGTATATGAAATATCGAAAACTAAGTAGCACTGGCCTGAATGTATCTGTATTAAGCTATGGTGCTTCTTCCTTAGGTTCCGTTTTTAGGGATATTAATGAGGAGGAAGGAATAAAAACTGTTCATGAAGCGGTAGACGGTGGGATAAATTTAATTGATGTGTCCCCTTATTATGGGTTAACGAAAGCTGAAACGGTGCTCGGAAAAGCTTTGAAGGAAATACCGAGAGACAAGTATTTACTATCCTCCAAGGCTGGTCGTTACGGTGAGAATGAATTTGATTTCTCTAAGCAGAGTATTTTAGATAGTGTGGAAAATAGTTTAGAACGGCTTCATACCGATTATTTAGATTTTCTATTCCTACATGATATTGAGTTTGGCTCCTTTGAGGAAGTGATGGAGGAAGGAATCCCAGCATTACTTCAATTAAAAGAACAAGGTAAAATTCGCTATTTTGGCGTATCCGGATTGCCACTTTCTATTTTCGAAAATGTCCTTGAACAGATAGACCTAGATGTCATTCTTTCGTATTGTCATTATTCATTAAATGACCAGTCCCTACTGGGGCTTATTCCACTTTTAGAAGAAAAGAAAGTTGGTTTACTCAATGCATCACCACTATCGATGGGCTTACTTGGCACAAGAGGTGTACCAGCTTGGCATCCTGCTGATGAACAAATAAAAAGCGTTTGCCAGCAAGCATTAGCGCATTGTGAAAAGAAAGGTGAAAACCTCTCGAAATTAGCGATTCAATATGCTGTTAGTAATGAGCGAATACCGACTACTTTAGTGAGCTCGGCTAGTATTGAAAACATTCAAAATAATATTAAATGGGTAAATGAGCCAATGAATGAGGAGTTATTAAAAGAAGTATTGGACATCCTCGCCCCCATTCATAATAAAACTTGGTAGGAGGGATTGAATGAAAAGTATCGTTTGTACAGAACCAAATAGATTTATTGCTAAAGATATCGAGCCTCCTGTCCTACAGGATGGTGCAGCACTTATTCATATAAAAAGAGTTGGAATATGTGGGACAGATTTACACGCATTTAAAGGCAATCAACCATATTTCACCTATCCACGAGTACTTGGTCATGAACTGAGCGGAATAATCGCAGAAATTGATGATAATGCTAAAGGATTACAGGTGGGTGACCAGGTTGCAATTATTCCTTATATAGACTGTGGGACATGCATTGCGTGTAAAAGTGGGAAAACGAATTGCTGTACAAAAATGCAGGTGATTGGTGTCCATGAAGATGGTGGCATGCGTGAAATAATATCGGTTCCGATTAGAAACCTTTTGAGAACAGCTGGAATCACACTTGATCAAGCAGCAGTGATTGAACCGTTAGCGATTGGTGCACATGCTGTGAGACGATCAGCGATCAAAAAAGGAGAAACTGTTCTCATTATTGGGGCAGGTCCAATCGGTCTGGGTGTGATGGCATTCGCAAAAAATCAAGGTGCTAGAGTGATTGCAATGGATGTAAATGAAGAAAGATTGCAGTTTTGTAAATCTTGGGCGCATGTGGATGCGATTATAAACGCTTTTGATAAGCCAATTGAAGCACTTGAAAAAATGACAAATGGTGATTTGCCAACGATTGTTTATGATGCTACAGGGAATGTACAATCGATGAAAACAGCGTTTCAGTACGTTGCTCACGGTGGAACATTAATCTATGTGGGACTAGTAGATAATGAAATTAGCTTTTTTGATCCGGATTTTCATAAGAAAGAACTCACCTTGATGGGTAGTAGGAATGCAACTCGTGAGGATTTTGAATACGTATTGAATGTATTAGTTACTGGTGAAATAAATACGAATCGCTATATTACACATCGCTGTATCTTTGACGAAATGATAGGTCAATTTGAAAGTTGGCTTTTACCTGAATCTAAGGTGATTAAGGCGATGGTGGAATTATAAAAGATTGATGATTATTTACTGCTAAAAAAAAATAACATGCCATACTAAGCAGTGAAATTTAGCGGAATAGAGGCAGCAGATGTCAGTTGGAATCAACTGTAAATATCAATTTATGTAGTTTTGAGATAACCATTTAGCAATTTTATGTATATTAAATTCGCCGAATATATGCAATAATCAGAGGTAGGTCATTATTTTACATAAAAGGGAAATTTCAATTGGGAATAATATTGTTATCAGTTTAGAAAGCACTAGTTTTACAAGAAGGTGACTTTCGGAGCTCTTCCTTTATTAAAAGTGTTTCATTATATCATGTAAATATAAATAGATTGTACATTAAAACCCAGTCAACCATCGGCTGAAAAGAGGCATTGAAGGTATATTATTGGTTGTCCGTATCAGTTGGTTGAAAGCGTTTCAAAGTAATGCTACTAATCTACTGAACATGGGATAGAATAATATGCCTGTTCATGATTGTAGAGACTTGGCCATATGAACTCAACCGAACTACTTGTAATACCAACAAAGCAAAAGAAAGGACGTTTTTAAGATGGAACTAGAAGAGATGATTTCAGAGATTGAACTAGCTGCTAAGGATTGCAATTGTGGAAATCCACATAATAAAATTACGATAGAAGCAATGACCGTTGGAGATAATGCTTTTGAAAAATGCGCAGATTTTACTGCGATGAAAAAATATGAGCATGTTTTGTTGGTTGCTGATGTACGTACATATGCAGCCGCGGGAGAAAATCTTAATACTATATTGGAGAAAAAGGGGAGTGTGACTTCTGTCTGTTTGATTGAACCGAATGTGAACGGGGATGTTGTTGCGGACGAGGTGTCGATTGTTCAAGTAATGTTGGAATTGAACGATAATATCGATGCTATCATTGCTGTTGGTTCTGGAACGATTCATGATATTGCAAGATTTTGCGGTGCGAAAACGAGCAAACCATTCATTTCAATTCCAACTGCTGCTTCGGTGGATGGTTTCACATCACTGGGGGCTCCGATTATTGTAAGGGGTGTGAAAAAGACTTTTCAAACGGTCTCACCAATTGCATTATTTGCTGATATCAATGTATTGGTAAACGCTCCCCAAGAAATGACTGCGGCGGGTTTTGGAGATATGTTAGCAAAATTTACTTCACTGTCAGATTGGAGTTTCAGTCAATTGATCGCTTGTGAAGCTTATTGTCCACTTTCTGCTTCTATTACAAAGGAAGCATTGCTTGAATGTGTGGAAAAGGTAGATCAAATTGCAGCTAGGGAGGAAGAAGGGATTCGAAGTTTGATCACGGCTCTCATTCAATCGGGGCTTGCAATGCTTATCTTTGGGCAATCACATCCGGCATCAGGTGGTGAGCATCACCTTTCTCACTATTGGGAGATGGAATTTTTACAAAAAGATCGTCCACAGGTATTACATGGTGCTAAAGTTGGCGTTAGCTCCATCATATTAGCAAAGCTTTACAAACAGTGGTACGGAGCTGACTTTTCACATTTACCTTCAGAATTACAAGAGCATGCTGTTAAAATAACTGCAATCGTTGAAAACATTCCAGATGCTGACATCTTGAAAAATTGGCTTGTGAAAATGGGTGGTCCCACGACTCCAGACGATATTGGAATAGGTGCAGACCTCGTTGAGCGGAGTTTGCAAGAAGCCTACTTATTGCGAGATAGATATACGATGTTGAAATGTTTTAATGTCGGGTTGGAATAGGAATTAATGCCCCGATTAATAGAAAGAATGGATCAATAAATGGTAGTAAGATATTGTAATAAGTCATAATCGGTAGTAAAGTAGCAACAATCGATAGTAAGGATTAAAGTTGATTCAAAAAGTAAATAATTTCATGAGTTGAAGGGGAATAAGCAATGAGCAAACATCGAATTGTCGTAGCAGGTTGTGGGGGAATGTCGAATACATGGTTTGATTATCTCGCTGAACGAATAGATGCACAGGTGGTTGCACTCGTTGATGTGCATATCCCGGCCGCTGAAGCAATGGCTAAGAAGCGTGGACTTAACGTTCCACTTTATTCTGATTTAGGCGAAGCGATTAAAGAGAGTGATGCAAACCTTGTGTTTGATATCACGATACCTAAAGTGCATAAAGAAATTGTCACGACTGCACTTAAAGCGGGCTGTCATGTGTTTGGTGAAAAGCCGATCGCTGAGACATTGGCAGACGCTAAGGAAGTTGTTGATGCTGCAGGAGAAACAGGCAACACATATTCAGTTATGCAAAATCGTAGATTCAATAGTCAGATCCGTGCTTTTCAGCAGTTACTCGAGGGTAGAACTGTTGGTACGATAGGATCGCTTCATGCTGATTTTTTTCTTGGTCCGCATTTTGGTGGATTCAGGGATGTAATGGATAGTCCGCTCATTGTCGATATGGCGATTCATACTTTTGATCAGGCTAGATTTCTTATGGGGGCAGATCCTGTGTCCGTCTATTGTCATGAATACAACCCACCTGGATCTTGGTATAAAGGAAACGCTTCGGCAATCTGCATTTTTGAAATGAGTGACGGATCTGTTTTTACCTACCGTGGTTCATGGTGTGCAGAGGGGTTTGAAACTTCTTGGGAGGGTGATTGGCGTGCGATTGGCGAATTTGGAACTGTACGCTGGGATGGCGAACAGTTACCGATTTGTGAAATAGTGGATGAAACCCAGTCTGCTGAATTTATGAAAAAAACTAAATCAGTTGATGTTCCAGATATGTGGAAAGGACGCGAAGGCCATTGGGGATGTTTGGATGAAATGTTTACTGCACTCGAACAAAATCGCCAGGCAGAAACAGATTGTACCGATAATATAAAAAGTATGGCAATGGTTTTCGGAGCAGTGGAAAGTGCTAGAACGGGACAAAAAGTGCTTTTATAATAGAATGAGTCATGTAAACTATTAAAGCAAAGTGATGTTCCAAAATTTACTTTTGGGACATTTTTGTGTCCGAAATAAAAGAAATCCAATCAGATTAACACTATGAACGCACAATTAGAGTATAATAACTGAAAAATATCAAAGTACAATTTATCTTTAAATCATCGTCTAGGCATATAATGATAGATGAAGGAGAGTATATTATTATAGCTTTCAAATGAAAGGAGGTAAGCTGTATGAAAGTAACCATATACGATGTTGCTAAAAAAGCAGGAGTATCGATCGCGACAGTTTCTAAAGTGATTAATAACACCGGTAATATGCGAGAAACAACGAGGAAAAAGGTAAGCGAAATAATGAAACAGATGAATTATCGCCCAAATTTAATGGCGTCTGCTTTATCAGGAAAAGGGACAGAGACGCTCGGACTTTTAGTACCAGATATATCTAATCCTTTTTTTTCAGCGATGGCTCGAACAATTGAAGACTGTGCACATGAAAGAGGAATGAGCGTTATTATGTGTAGCACAGACGAAGATGTTGAAAAAGAAAAGAAATATTTAGACGTATTGCAAAGAAAACAAGTGGACGGTTTTATTATTGCTTCGACTTTTCATGATAAAAGCTTACTACAAGAGTTGATAAAAAGTAATATTCCTTTAGTGATGCTGGCATATGACGAACCATCACTAGATGTTTCAAAGGTATCTGTAGATGATGTTAAAGGTGGATATAATGCTACAACACATCTTCTCTCTGGCGGACATTCTAAAATAGCTGTCATTGCTGAGCATACATATAGTAGTAACTTGCGTCTTCAAGGCTATTGCGACGCATATTCAGATCATAGTTTAGTATTTCAAGAGGAGTATATATTTCGAACAACTGCCTCTATTTCAAATGGTAAAGCATGCTTTGAAAAGATATTTCAACAGCTAGATATTGGTCCACCCACAGCAATATTTGCTTGTAATGATCTGCTCGCGATAGGTATCATTCAAGGTGCAACAGAAAAAGGAATTAAAATTCCTGAAGATTTAGCAATTATCGGATTTGATAATACAATTTTAGCTACGACTACTGTACCAGGACTTACAACGATATCCCAACCAATTGAAGAGATGGGAAAAAAAGTAGTGTCGATAATTATCGATGAAATCAAAGATAGTAATTCTGTAAAAAAAAGAATACTATTTAATCCTGAATTGATTGTACGAGGGACTACCTAATCCAAAGAATGTCCAAGGTGAAAGTGATACTTATTCGTTAGTCTGTTATAATCTGATACTACCAATATACAAAGGATGATGATTTGAAAAGATCACGTCCTATTTTGTTTTGCGTATATACCACATAAATGGAGTATTTATGAAGGATTATATAGTATGCATAAAGATCACTCTTAAATTAAATTTTCAAAATACATTGCTTATTCACAACGGTTACATTATAATAATCCGTAATAAGAAAAGTGTTATCTATAAGTGTTGTCTAAAGGTTAAGCGCTTAACTAATAGTCTTCTTAGGAGAACACCGCTATGATTCATCGAGAATTTATTCTGTCTTAAAAGGCAAATACAATGCTTTGCATCTAACATTGATAGCGAAATTTAAGTTTTTTAGAGTTGAAATTTTATCAAGTTGGTCAGTGTCAGATTAGAAATCCGAAAAATTAGGATCAGGCTAACTGATCAATTGCTAGATTTGAATAGATTCGTGAATGGAGGAGAAATATGACATTTACTATTGGTGTAATTGGGGCTGGGAGAATTGGACAGTTACATGTAGAGAACTTATCGAAGATTCCGTTTGTACGTGTAAAGACAGTTGCAGATATTTCGGTTTCTCATCTCAAAGAATGGGCAAATCTGTATCAGGTGGAGGAGTTGATAACAGATTATCATCGTTTGCTTCAAGATCCAGATATTCAAGCGATTTTTATTTGTACACCAACTCCTAGTCATACTACTATTATTAAAGAAGCTGCATTGATGAAAAAGCATATTTTTTGTGAAAAGCCAGTTAGTTTTTCAGCGGCAGACACGAAGGAAGCTATAGAAGCAGCAGCACTAGCTGGAGTGAACTTACAAATAGGATTCAATCGCAGATTTGATCCTAATTTTAAACGACTTCGCCAAATCGTAGAAAACGGTGAGGTAGGAAATCCACATATTATTAAAATTACATCAAGAGATCCAGCACCTCCGAGTACCGATTATATACGCAAGTCAGGCGGGCTATTTATGGATATGATGATCCATGACTTTGATATGGCTCGTTACATTGTTGGGTCTGAAGTAGAAAGTGTTTCTGCGGTTGGTGCAGTCATGGTCGATCCAATTATTGGGGAGCTAGGAGATATAGATACAGCTGTCGTAACACTCACATTTGAAAGCGGTGCCATAGGAGTGGTTGATAATAGTCGCCAAGCTGTATATGGGTATGATCAACGCGTTGAAGTTTTTGGTGATAAAGGTATGGCATCAGCGGAAAATAATAGAGCTACAACAGTGGAAGTATCTAAAGCTGATGGAGTAGTGAAAGATAAACCACTCTACTTTTTTTTAGAACGGTATACAGAGGCTTATATTGAAGAAGTGAAAGAATTTGTACATGCCTGCGAGAAAGGACACGAAGTTTCCTGTTCAGGTTTTGATAGTTTGATAGCAGAAAGTATTGCAAGAGCAGCTAAAGAGTCACTTGAAACTCGCAGACCTATTCGCTTAATGAAAGAAAAGGAGGGAGTTTAGATGAATGATCTGTTATTTAATGATGCCAGGGATTATGATCTAATCGCTATTGGCAGATTATGTATTGATTTAAATGCAAATGAAACAAACCGTCCGATGGAAGAAACGAATACTTTTACAAAGTATGTCGGGGGTTCTCCAGCAAATATTGCGATTGGCTCGGCACGCCTTGGTCAAAAGACTGGGTTTATCGGGAAGGTTTCAGATGATCAAATGGGGCGTTTCATTACCCAATACTTAGAAAATGACAATATTAATACAGATGGAATAGCCGTTGATAAAACTGGGGCCGTTACTGGACTTGCCTTTACAGAAATTAAAAGTCCCTCTGAATGCAGCATTCTCATGTACCGTGACAATGTAGCTGATTTACTACTTCATCCATCAGATGTAAAGGAAGACTATATCAAACGAACGAAAGCACTATTAGTTTCGGGAACAGCACTGGCGGCCAGTCCTTCACGTGAAGCTGTTCTTCTTGCACTTGAATATGCAGTAAAACACAATGTTGTAATTATTTTTGATTTGGATTATCGTCCATATACATGGAAAGATGAAGCCGAGACGGCAGTGTATTATAATCTTGTCGCAGAAAAATGTGATGTGATTATTGGGACCCGTGAAGAGTTCGACATGATGGAAAAGCTTGTGAATATCGAAGGATCAGACGATCAATACACAGCATCAAAATGGTTTTCATATCGTGCAAAAATTGTTGTTATCAAGCATGGGGGTTCTGGTTCCGTTGCCTATACGAAAGATGGTCAATCGCATCGGAGTGGAATATACAAAACGGAAGTGTTAAAAACATTTGGGGCTGGTGATTCATATGCATCTGCGTTTATTTACGGTTTAATGAAAGGTGAAGATGTATCGGAAGCGATGAAAATGGGTAGTGCCTCAGCTTCCATTGTCATTTCTCGTCATAGTTGTTCTGATGCGATGCCTACCCTTGAAGAATTAATCAACCATATGAATACAGGTATTTACGTATCAGTCTAATAAAGAAAGGAAGATTAAAACATGTCACAGACAACAGTTGAACGGTTAAAAAACTATATCAATGGAGAATGGGTCGAATCTTCAGCGGAAAAGTCAGAAACAGTAGTTAATCCAGCGACAGGTGAAGTATTGGCAGAAGTTCCTTATTCTACAAAGGAAGATCTTGATCTGGCTATTCAGACAGCAAAAGAAGCATTTAAAACATGGTCACAGGTATCGGTTCCAAAACGTGCACGTATTTTATTCGCATATCAGCAGCTTCTTGTTGATAATTGGGATGAGCTTGCTAAGCTAGTGACGATTGAAAATGGGAAAAGTCTTTCTGAAGCTAAAGGGGAAGTTCTAAGAGGCATCGAATGTGTAGAATTTGCAGCAGGTGCTCCAACCCTAATGATGGGGAAACAGCTACCGGATATTGCGACTAATCTTGAATCTGGTATGTATCGCTATCCACTTGGAGTCGTGGGTGGAATTACACCGTTTAATTTTCCGATGATGGTTCCTGCTTGGATGTATCCACTTGCCATAGCTTGTGGAAATACGTTTGTACTGAAACCATCTGAACGCACGCCATTATTGGCATCTCGACTAGCGGAATTATTTACAGAGGCGGGTCTTCCAAAAGGAGTGCTCAATATTGTTAATGGGGCTCATGATGTTGTGAACGGTCTCCTTGAACATAAAGATATTAAAGCGATTTCATTTGTAGGATCGCAACCTGTTGCAGAATATGTATATAAAACAGGAACGGCAAATTTGAAACGTGTACAAGCACTAGCGGGAGCGAAAAACCACTCCATTGTATTAAGTGATGCGGATCTGGATCTTACTGTTAAAGAAATTATTAGCGCTGCATTCGGCTCAGCTGGTGAACGTTGTATGGCAGCTGCTGTTGTTGCAGTGGATGCAAGTATTGCTGATCAATTAGTTGAGAAGCTAAAAGAGGCGGCAGATCAAATTAAGATTGGCAACGGACTCGATGATGGCGTATTTTTAGGTCCAGTCATTCGTGAAGGTCATAAAGAACGGACACTTGGTTATATTGAATCTGGTATTAAAGAGGGCGCGACACTTGTACGCGACGGCCGTGACGATCAGCAAACGAATGAAGCAGGATATTTTGTTGGCCCGACTATTTTTGATCATGTAACGAAAGAAATGAAAATTTGGCAGGATGAAATATTCGCTCCAGTTTTATCGATCGTACGCGTAAATGATTTAGCTGAAGGCGTGGAAGTTGCAAATGCTTCCGCGCTGGCAAACGGCGCATGCTTGTATACAGATAGCGCCGCGGCTGTTCGACAGTTCCGGGAAACCATTGATGCAGGTATGTTGGGCATCAATTTAGGTGTTCCAGCTCCAATGGCATTCTTTCCATTCTCTGGATATAAAGACTCGTTTTATGGGGATCTTCATGCAAATGGCACGGATGGTGTTGAGTTTTACACTAGGAAAAAGGTAGTTACTGCCCGTTATATTTAAATTTATTCAGCAGAAGTCTCCTACTTTTACAAGTGGCGAGAAGAATGCAAACAGGTATCCAATTCAGCTGGGGTTCAAACCCCAGCTGAATAAAGCTAAGCCTCCGGCGGATGCCTCAGATTTTTTAAGGAATTTATCGAGTAAGCTTGATAAAAATTTGGGCGCAAATACGCCAAGGCGAATTTGATTATATCTATCAAGAATGGATGGAGTGGGTCTGTTGTCTGTGCGGACTCCATTCCTATCTTTAAGCACAGGAGGAGGATATGAAGTGACGAACACAATTCGATTAACCACGGCACAAGCGATTGTGCACTTTTTGAAGAGCCAATATGTTGAATTTGATGGTAGGCAAGAATTATTCGTAAAAGGGATTTTCACAATCTTTGGCCATGGAAATGTAACGGGGATTGGACAAGCGCTTGAAGAAGATTCGGGAGAATTGGCAGTTTATCAAGGGCGCAGTGAACAAGGAATGGCTCATGCAGCGATTGCATTTGCTAAACAAAAGCATCGCAAGCAGATTATTGCTTGTACATCTTCCGTAGGCCCCGGTGCTGCAAATATGGTAACAGCTGCCGGGACAGCAACTGCGAATAATATTCCGATTTTATTACTTCCAGGCGATGTATTCGCCACACGTCAACCTGATCCTGTTTTGCAACAAATTGAACAAACGAATGATCTATCGGTTTCAACAAATGATGCTTTTCGATCAGTAAGTAAATATTGGGATCGAGTCAATCGTCCGGAGCAACTGATGTCGGCAATGCTCAATGCTATGCGTGTATTAACAAATCCAGCTGATACTGGAGCCGTGACCATTTGTTTACCACAGGATGTTCAAGGGGAAGCATGGGACTTTCCACAAAGGTTCTTCGAAAAGCGCGTGCATCGTATTGAACGGCGTGAGCCTTCAAGGGAAAGTGTGCAAGATGCAGTAAATTTGATCAAAGGGAAGAAAAAGCCTTTGCTGATTTGTGGTGGCGGAGTCCGTTATTCAGAAGCTGCTGAATCTTTTATTGCATTTGCAGAAGCGTTTAATATTCCGTTTGGTGAAACACAAGCAGGTAAAAGTGCCGTGGAAAGTAGCCATCCATTGAATCTCGGCGGTATTGGTGTAACAGGAAATTCAGCGGCAAATACGCTAGCAAAAGAAGCAGATCTGATTATTGGTGTTGGTACTCGATTCACTGATTTTACAACTGGATCAAAACAATTATTTGAACATGCTGATATATTAACGATAAATATATCCGAATTTCATGCTGCAAAACTTGATGCCGTAAAAGTCGTTGCGGATGCAAAGGCAGGGCTTGAAGCTATTGCAGATGCGCTCCACGGTTATAAGTCTAATTTTGAAAATGAGATCTTCGATGTAAAAATGGATTGGCAGAATGAACTGGATCGTCTTAATAACATTGCATACGGACCCAATTTCATACCTGAAAATCCCGGGCATTTAGATGATTATTTACCGGAATATAGAGAAGTGTTGGGAACGGAGCTTACACAAACTGGTGTGATTGGAAAAGTGAATGAATTATTGGCTGATGATTCGGTCATCGTCGGGTCATCTGGTAGTTTACCTGGTGATTTGCAAAGGATGTGGTCATCTAAAAAAACGAACACATATCATATGGAATACGGATACTCTTGTATGGGCTATGAGATTGCTGGGGCATTTGGTGCGAAACTCGCAGAACCTGATAAAGAAGTGTATGCAATGGTCGGCGATGGTAGCTTCTTAATGCTTCATACCGAGCTTGTTACTAGTTTGCAAGAAAACCAGAAAATTAACATTATCTTATTTGATAACTCAGGATTTGGTTGTATTAATAATTTACAAATGGAAAATGGTGGTGGCAGTTTTGGTACTGAATTCCGTCATCGCAATCCACAGACTGGGAAATTAGACGGTTCTATTATGAAAATAAATTACGCACAGGTGGCAGCAGGCTACGGTGCAAAAACATATTCGGTTCAAACGATGCAAGAGTTAGAAGATGCAATAGAAGATTCGAAAAAACAGATTGTTACCACATTAATTGATATTAAAGTATTACCGAAAACAATGACACATGGCTATGATTCTTGGTGGCATGTTGGTATTGCGGAAATATCAAAGAAGGACAGTGTTCATCGAGCGTTTGAAGATAAACAAGTAAATCTAGAAAAAGCTCGCGCTTATTAATGGAGGGAATGCCCATGGTCGATGATAAGAAAGTTAAGCTAGCGATTGCACCAATTGGCTGGACGAACGATGATCTTCCCGAACTGGGTGGTGAAATCACTTTTGAACAATGTATAAGTGAAATGGCTTTAGCAGGATTTCAAGGATGTGAAGTAGGGAATAAATATCCACGCGATATCGTAAAGCTTAAAAAAGCACTTTCTCTACGTGGTTTAACTATTGCAAGCGCATGGTTTAGTTCATTTTTAACAACTAAGCCCTTTGAAGAAACAGCAGCAGCTTTTCGCGAGCATCGTGACTTTTTGTTTGAAATGTGTGCGAAAGTCATCGTTGTCTCCGAACAGGGAAAGAGTATTCAAGGAGAAATGTCTACACCACTTTTTGAAAAGAAGCCGATTTTCACAGATGATGAGTGGAAATTACTCGTGGAAGGTCTACATAGACTCGGAGATTTGGCAGCAGAAAAAGGAATGAAAATTGTATACCATCACCATATGGGTACAGGAATCCAGACGACGGAAGAAATAGCTAGATTGATGGAAGAAACGGATAGAGAAAAAGTATCGCTACTCTATGATACAGGTCACCTCGTATTTTCTGGAGAAGATCACCTTAACATCCTAGAAAAATATCAAGATCGCATTCATCATGTTCATTTAAAAGATGTCCGAGGCAATATAGCACAATTAGCACGCGAGCAAAAGTGGAGTTTTTTACATGCGGTTAAAAATGGCGTATTCACAGTTCCAGGAGATGGTGTGATCGATTTTACACCAGTATTTGACGCACTTTCTAAATGTGGATTTGAAGGTTGGTTCGTTGTTGAAGCGGAACAGGATCCGGCCAAGGCAAATCCCTTAGAATATGCATTAAATGCGCGTCAGTACATCCGGGAAACGAGTGGAATGTAAAGGAGGATAGAAAAAGATGCCATTGGTAAAAATGAAAGAACTTTTAGTCGATGCAGAATTAGGGGATTATGCCGTCGGCGCATTTAGTATGGCCAATATGGAAATGATCAAGGCGGCAATTAATGTGGCGGAAGAGCTTCGGTCTCCCCTTATTTTGCAAATTGCGGAAGTACGTCTTAAGCATTCACCACTGCATTTAATTGGGCCTATGATGGTTGCGGCAGCGAAAAAGGCAGCGATACCGGTAGCTGTTCATTTTGATCACGGCTTAACAGAGGCCAAGATTCGAGAAGCATTAGAACTCGGCTTTTCTTCGATTATGTATGATGGTTCACATTACCCGATCGAAAAAAATATAGAAGAAACCAATAGAATAGCCGCATTGGCCGCTGAATACGATGTAACCTTAGAGGCGGAAATTGGTCAGGTTGGTGGGAGTGAAGATGGTTCGGCCGATATAGATATTTTAATAACATCTGTAGAAGATGCGAAACGATTTACAAATGAAACGAATATTGATGCACTAGCAATAGCGATCGGCAATGCACATGGTATGTATAAAGAAAAACCAAATATACGCGTCGACCGTCTCAAAGAAATACATTCCGAAGTAGCAATGCCTCTCGTTTTACATGGTGGTTCTGGGTTAACTGAAGTTGATTTTCGTACATGCATCCACCATGGTATTCGAAAAATCAATGTAGCTACATCGACATTTAATCATGTCGTTCATGCCGTTAATAAGGACGCTCCATTTAGTGATTATTATTCTTATCATGAACGCATTGTTGAGGCTGCAAGCGAAAGTATCAGAAATCATATGCGAATATTTAAAAGTGATGGTCGGCTAAGGAGGAGTTTTGATGTTTGAAAAATTAGGTGAATTAGAACAGGGTTACACATCATTAACAGAAATAAACGGAAAGCATAGAGATATGCTACAGGATATTGGCATCTATACCTTATCAGCAGGTGAATCGGTGACACTGTTTGATAGTGAAAAAGAATCAGCTATCTTGCCACTTGAAGGTTCTGTTAAGATCGAGTGGGATGGAGAGTCAGTGGATGTAATAAGAGGCGATGTGTTTACGGAGGATCCGCACTGTCTCCATGTTCCGGCGGGAATCGACGTGATCATTACAGCACAAGGCAAAAGTGAAGTGCTTATACAAAAGACAATCAATGATAAAAGTTTTGCTGCGAAATTATATAAACCGACGGACTGCCAAAGCATCAATGCGGGCGATGGAGTATGGGACGGCACAGCATTTCGTACGATTCGAACGATATTTGATTATGACAATGCCCCTTATTCAAATATGGTCATAGGTGAGGTTATTTCACATCCGGGTCGATGGTCAAGTTATCCACCACATTATCACGATCAACCAGAAGTATATTATTACAGGTTTGATCAATCACAAGGGTTTGGGTGTGCAATGGTCGGAGAAGATGCCCATCGTGTTGTCCATAACAGCTTTATAACGATTCCAGGTGGACTTGATCATCCACAAGCTACAGCCCCAGGCTATTCAATGTATTTTTGTTGGATGATTCGTCACTTAGACAATAACCCTTGGCAAGAACGTATTATGGTAGAAGAACATAAGTGGTTACTATAATTGATAATATAACATGAAGAATTTTAACAATCACGTATCCAGCTGAAAAATAGGCGAGGAACGTGATTTTGCTTTTCTATTATTGTTTTTGGCTACTGCAGGGGAGTTCATTGTGTACATAGAAGCAAACTGGATGAAAGTAATTATGCTTCCTTCTTTTAAATTCCTATATGAAGCAATTTCATAATAGAGATTTCAGTATTAGAATCCGAACAACGTTGATTTGCGCTCCAGGCGGACGCTTTCCGCGGGGCGGGCAGTGAGCCTCCTCGATCGCTCCGCGCCCTGCGGGGTCTCACCTGTCCCGCTAATCCCGCAGGAGTCGCCGCCTTTCGCTCCAATCAACTAAATTGGAAACTAACAAATTGTTTCCCCTAAACTTAATGTTCGTGTAATTTACTAAAATAGTTATTTATGAAATTGACTCATATATATGTTTTATCAAATTTTTTACGGGTAAGTTATGAGTAATGTCCAGGCAGACCTAAGGAGGAATGATATTCATGGATAAGAAGAAATTTATTGGTACTTTTCCAACTGAAGAAGAAGCCTTTCTTAAAATTCAAGAGTTGAAAATCCAAGGGTATGAAGCTGACGATATATACGCAGTAGCTCAAGGAGAAAAGGAAATTTCGATGTTAAGAGGACAAACAGATGTGGATGTGCAATCCTCAGAAGAAGTAGATGTCGGTTGGCTTGACAAGTTTATAGCCTTTCTGTCTGGTGAAGAACCAGTAAGGGAAGCACTCGAGAAGATGGGCGCATCCGATGCAGAAGTAAAGCGCTATTATCAAGAAATTCAAAATGGAAACATATTACTCTATGTTGATAAAGACTACGGGGTTTTATATGCTAGCGGGGCTAATATTGTCAAACCTGCTGATCCGAATTTAGGACCAAATCCATTAAATCCACCCTTAGATCCTTCAACCCAAGTTAATAATACAGGAAGTGAGTCCTATATGAGTGAAGAAGAGCGCTTAAATGTACAAACCGATACGGATATTAGTCAACAGGCAAGGATTGATAAAGAGCAAAAGGAAAAAGGCGATGAATTGCAAACTGGCGATGATAATCCATATACCAACGCTGATAAAAACAATCGGTTTTAGTTTAAAATGTAAAAACTGAGTAGCGATATGCTGCTCAGTTTTTATTGCAGATTAACGGGCAGTAAAACCCCCACTTCAAGACTTAGAGAAATCGAAGAAGGATAAGTGGGGGATAACTACCCGTAAAGGCCCGATTGATTCAGGCCAACAGGATGTTGGTCACTCAGGCGTAGCCGCAGGACGCGGCGACCTTAGCCTGAGTTCCTTAACCATCAGTGGGGGATGAACAAACCCCCCACTGATGGAAGTTTCACTTTATGTGTCTTTTTATTTTGATCTAACCCTTAGCGTTTGTCGGGGCAATAAGGTGCTACAATATCTCTCCATACCATCTAAATGTTCCAAGTTTCATAGAAATGATGACACAGGCTAAAAATAGAATAACCATTAAACTAAAAAATATCCAGTCTTGTTTTTTTACTTCTGAGCGATAATAATATGTTCGGTCACGTGCACCTGTGAAGCCCTTTGATTCCATTGCAATTGCGGCGCGTTCTGCTTTACGAATGGCACTAGCAAGTAGGGGAATGGCATATCTTTTCAAAGCAAGTAGTTTCCCTTTGATACCTGCTTCGCGATTTGCACCACGTACTTTATGGGCATGTCGGATAATTCTAATTTCCTCTGTCAGTAATGGCAAAAAGCGGTAGCCTGCGAGCAATCCATAGGCAAATTTTGGCGGTAATTTACATTGCTGAACAAGGCTTAAAATAAATTTTATCGGATCGGTCGTCAAAATGAATAACAGTGAAAGTCCTGCAAAACAAAGGACTCGGAATCCGAGAGCCAGTCCAGTGGAAATGCCGTAGTTTGTGATTTTAAATGGACCTGCAGTCCAGTAAACGACAAGATTGATGCCCTCAGGAGGATTGGAAAATACGGCAGTTGTCCATACATACCCAAGAGCGACCAGTAAGAACGGAATAAAAATGAGCAACCATTTACGAATGTTAACTTTTCCGAAGGCAAAAGTAATGACAAGGATGAGCATCCAGAACAGCAAAGGTGTCACGGGATCGAAAACGAAAGATAACATGGATACAAGGATAACGACTGTTAAAGCTTTAATAGTCGGATTAAGTGTATGAAGCTGCAAAAGCCTCACCTCGAATAGTTAATTTTTTCTGTAATGAATAGGCGATCGGAAGTTCAATATGGGCCGCTTCAAGTAGTTGGTCGGACGCTAAAAACAGTAGATGAGGCGTTCCTTGAAACAATACTTCTCCATCAATAATTACGATCACATAATCGGCATAGGAAGATACAAGCTCCATATCATGAGTAATCATTATGGCTGAAAATCCAACTTCCAGGCGTTTATTCACCATTTTCATCAATTCTTCGGTTGTTCTGGCATCTTGACCATATGTCGGTTCATCTAAAATAAGTAGTGGTTGTTCATCCACCATCATTGTCGCAACACTAAGTCGTCTTTTCTGGCCTTGACTTAATGCAAATGGATGTTGATGAGATAAATGTTGCAGTCGACATGCGCCTAAAATATCCTCAACAATTTGTTTTATTTCAGCTTTACTTCTCTTTTGCATTTTTAATGAAAATGCTATTTCTTCGTAGACAGTATCAGCGATGAATTGATGTTCTGGATTTTGAAATACATAGCCGATTGTCTTGCTCATTTCCACGTCAGATAAGTGCCTTAAAGACTTTTCTTTATGTAAAACTTTACCGCTCGTGGGTTTAACTAGTCCAGCTAGCAAGTATGATAAAGTTGATTTCCCTGCACCATTCGGGCCGACAATTGCCGTAAGTGCACCTTCCGGAAGACGTATATTCATATTTTTTATTATGCTTTTTTCACTTTTAGTATAAGTGAGTTCTGTCGTTTCTAGAATAGGGTGTAAAGTGTAAACACTCTTCCTCTGATTGAGTGGAATTTCTATTACAGTGAACTTATAATCTACCAATGTTTCTAATAACTCTTTTTCTGAGAGTGGCACCGCGTTATCTAAACCCAATTGCTCGCTTAGTAAAAGTGTTTTCGGTAACCAAATCCCATGATTCTTTAGATCCCCACGATAATGTTTGAAACACTCTTTTGGTGTTCCTTCAAAAATAACCTCTCCATTTTCAGAGAATACAAGAGATTTATCCATAAATGAAATCCAATGGTCCAATTTATGTTCAATCACAATCAGTGAAAATTGTAGTTCCGCTTGCAGCCTTTTAATTGTTTGCGCAAAATCTTTCGTGGTAATAGGATCAAGCAATGCTGTAGGCTCATCCAAAATGATTAGGTCTGGCTTCATGGCAAGTACACATGCCAAGGCTAGTTTTTGCTTCATCCCACCAGAGAGCGCGGCAATATTCGCTGAAAGATGTTCTTCTAGACCAACAAGCTGTAAAGCCCAGCCGATTCGTTCTGCGATTTTTTCCCGTGGTATTTTTATATTTTCTAAACCAAAGGCGATCTCGTCTTCCACAGTGAGCATACAAAATTGTGCTTCAGGGTCTTGGAACACAACGCCTATATGTTTACTTGCTTCACCAGGAAGATAATCAGCGATGCTTTTTCCGAAAAGTTGTATAGAACCTTCTAGATGTCCATCAATGACGGAAGGATATAAACCGTTTAAACATAAGGTGAGCGAACTTTTTCCTGAACCACTAGGCCCAAGTAGCATCATCGATTCTCCCTTTTTTAATGAAAAAGAAAGGTTGCGTAATACTGGTGCTTCTGTTTCATCGTAAGAGAATGAAAGATTTTTGACTGTTAGCATTTCGCTTGTCATGCTGTTTTCTTCCGTTTCAATTCCTTACCAAGTGCCATGCCATTGAGGACACCTGTTTTACCTAATGTATCACTAATATATTTTCCAAGCAGTCCAGCCATCAATGCACCTGATAGTAAGCGGATGGTGAACATCCAGAAAACGTAGGTTGGGGATAATGCGGCAAAACCCGATATATAATAGGCCCAAACGAAACTGAAAACTGATGACCCCATCCCAGCTGCCATTAGCACCCAAACGGAGTAACGTTTCCATCCAGTAGCCGCGAATACCACCTCAGCTCCAAGTCCCTGGATCATGCCGGCTAAAATTAACCGTGGACCATTCACGTTTCCGATCAACACTTCAACAAAAGCCGCAATTGTTTCCGCTAAAAAAGCAGCCCCTGGTTTGCGGATAATATAAGCGGCAATAATTGAGACGATAAACCATATGCCAAAGATAGGTTCATATCCAATTGGCCCCATTAAGCCCACAAAGACATTACCAACTTGGAAAAATAGTAAATAGACGATCGCAAACACAACAGACAAGGCTGACATCACAACGATTTCGCGAAGATTCCACTTGAACATTTTTTTATTCCTCCTATGATTCTAATAGACTCTCGGCATTCACCAAGCCGGATGGTACAAGATTTTCTTGTGCCACTTTTTCATGTCTCCTCCTAATTTTTATAGGGGGATAGTACAGTTTTTATTGGTGAAATTACCCATTATGTATAAGATAAATAAACTACATACAACGTGTCCGCCTGCCACCGTTGAATTCCGTTCCAGGCGGACGCGTTCCGGGGGGCGTGCGGTGAGCCTCCTCAGTCGCTACGCGCCTTGCGGGGTCTCACCTGTCACCCCCCAGGAGTCGCCGCCTTCCACTCCAACCAACTGAGATATTATTTTGCTCATGGTAGGGCGACTGTTTATACCTTGTTCTCAAATCTTTTCCTTTTCATACGATTTCCGTTTTATACAAAGAAATTTTGTTGCTATTTCTGTCGAAAACCCTTGACTTTTTGGAAACATCACAGTAATCGCCGGTGAAAGGATTTATTTCCTTACTAAGTAAAGATGGTTGTTTCCGTTGGAGTACTTTTCCCGTGAACTGTCCCACCTTAAGTCGATATCAGACTGGGAATACTTGCGCGAGTGGTTACATTTAGTTAGTCCTTGGGCACTGCAATAGCTAAGAGAAGCAGAAGGTAGGAACGAATCATTGAAGCCGGGTCTCGAGGCTCAGGGCCTCTATTCGAATAAGAACTTTGGAGCCACGGCGTAAGATACGATAGGTCTGTAATCCATAGCTTGTAAATAATAGGCCAATCATTATTTACAATGGTGAGCACATTTTCAGAATAATGGTCCAAGACGAAGTTTTGATAATCTTCATGTGGAACAACAGTAGGTTTCAACTCCAACACCTCAATCACAGCTTTACATGATATCCACCAGCGACAGTCGATATGATTTACCGTTGTATCCAAGACTTCAACCTGCTTCCCAGCATGATTCTGTCAGCATTGTTGCCAGCGCTATTGAATTTTCGCAACGTACTACCTTGGGCATAATTGGCAACAATGTTTTTAAAAACAGCCTTTTTAAAAAATAAATATGTGACGCTTCTTTTGAAAAAATTTTGAAAACGAATACCAAATATTCAATAAAGCTTAATTCCCAGTAGTTTTTTGGAAATTCGGCAGATTTACGCCTCGAAATTCCGAGAGTCTATTCTATTCACATTTACCCTGGTCTTTCTTTAGGGTTGATGATATTCACTCTAAGCGAAGCGTAAGTGGGAGTTACCAATCAGGTAAGGTAAGAGTCCCCACCTGATTTCCCCGACAGCTTTGCTTAAACGAGTTCACTTGTTTTTTCTTGATGGACTATTACCCGAAATATTGACGGTCATTGTGACGTGACTTACTTGCTCTTGGGTAAAACGCAACGCTTGTTCAAGCGTTGCAAATACATCATGAGCATCACCGTCGAGCCGACTTGCATAGTGGACCCCGCCTGTTAATGTGCCTTTTTCTTTTGCAATCCCACAAACATCAGCAATAATTTGCATATAGTTCTCATTATTCAACGGGTAAAGCGCGAATTGGGTTGGTGCTTCGATATGAAGGTCGGCAACAATAGGTTCATTATTGCGGAAATTGTCTTCGGACATATATGTATCCCCATCAGAATCACCAGGGCAGCCGATGGAAAAGGTTCCATTTAATACAATGTGCTTACCCGTTTTTGCTGCATGAATGTATACGGCTTTTCCCACGTCAAAAACATGCTCCATTTTCCCACGAATGCATGTGCTAATATCGTCGGTTTTCATCCACACTTTTGATGTATCTACATCCTTCAAAGTAGTTTTGATAATCTCAACGAACTGATCGCTCATCGGGTAAAGAGAAAACCTTAAACCTACAATTCTACTAGTACCGCAAACTGAATGTGTCATAAAAAATCCTCCTTGAATCTATTTTTTTTACAATAAAAAAACTGCATCTATGGGAAGATGCAGCAGTATACGGAAAATTAAGCGTCCGTAAAACAGCTACACTTCCCCACGCTGGTATTATCCAGATCGGGTAAATAAGGGATTTGAACGCTCTTCCACGTCCTTATCTCAGCCATTTCGGCACCCCTAGTGCAACAGATCATATGCAGTTAATTAATGTTGAACGAACAGTATCGCTTGCGCCTTTTTGTTCGTTCGCCAACATCATATCTGATTATTCGGAAGAAGTAAAGACTATATTTTTTGTCGAAGGATAAGAAGTATGCTTGTCGAAAGTGAAATTTTAGGATGCTATCTTAAAATTTTAGGATTACTGCAAATAGGGATAGCGCTTACAATTAGATTGTTAAGTAATCAGAATTATTAGGGGGTAGAAATTAGTTGAATAAATTTAAAAGACATAGTTTATTTGCTCTGTTGCTTGCAATGATCTTAGTTATCGCAGCTTGTTCTGGTAAAGAGAAAGATAGTAGTTCCAAGGGAAAAGTGGATGGTGACAAAGTGGAGTTGACACTTTGGAATATTTGGACTGAACCATCTCCTCAAAACACTGCCAACTTGGAACAAATCGAGAAGTTTATGGATGAAAATCCTGACATTGTAATTAAGCAACAAAGTATCCCTCATGACCAATTCAAGGTGAAAGTAAAAACACAGGCAGCAGGAAAGCAACTTCCGGATTTAGTGCAAGTGTTTCCCGGAGCAGAACTAAAGCCATTAGTTAGTGGCGAATTGATCCAGCCAATTGATGATATTATGAGTCACTGGAAAGATTTAATTCCAGAAGGACAGCTTGGAGATTATCAAGTTGATGGGAAACAATATGCAATACCTGCGAACGTTACACCGACAAGCCTTGTATATTATGACAAAGATATGCTGGCTAAAGCAGGATACGATGAATTCCCCACAACATACGCTGAATTTAAAAAGTTAATTAACAAATTTAACGAACAAAAAATTATTCCAATTGCACTTGGGAACAAAGCCCAATGGTTATTACAGTCCTCGTACATTAGTACGATTGGCGACCGCTTAACTGGCGATGATTTTCTGACGGCTGTTTTAGATACTGGTGAAAAGAAATTTACGGATAAGAAGTTTATTGAAGCATTAGGTATCATTAATGAACTGTCTGATTTGAAAGCTTTTAACGAGGACTTTAACTCTATAGATAACAACCAACATAGAGACCTGTTTATGTTAGGTGATGCGGCAATGATGATTGACGGAGCGTGGTCACTTGGGCCGGTATTGGAAGGCGCACCTGACAAAAACATTGGCATGGCATTATTTCCTGAAGTACCAGGGGGGTTAGGGGATCCGAAAGCCGTTTCAGCAGTTACAGGAACAGGGATAGCTTTGAATAATGAACTTGAAGGGGAAAAGTTAGAAGCAGCACAGAAATTCCTGAAAAGTTTTTATTCGGAGGATTACTTTAATAACTTAATGAAAGCTGACATTTTAGTTGTAGCAGATATTGAAGCACCCGCAGAAGTCAGTGAATTGGCGAAAGAAGTATCGAAATTAACATCTGAAAAAATTGTACCTGTTTACGACGCATCGCTACCAACCGAAATTACCGATATTCTTAATTCAGGATTACAGGAAATGACAATAGGAACATTGACTCCTGAACAATTAGCTGAAAAGCTGCAGCAGGCAGTTGATAAACAAAAGTAAAAAGACTGGTAGGAAATCAAGATAGATTTACGCTTGATTTCCTCCCTTTTTTAGGAGGGAAATTATGCATTTATTAAGCCGAAGTAAGTGGCCAGCAATTATTGGATTAGCGCCAGCAGTGCTTATTTACGTTGTTTTTGCTATTGTTCCTATCATTATTTCATTCTATTATTCGGTCATGGAATGGGATGGGTTCACAGAGATGAAATTTATTGGTCTAGCAAACTTTAAGGAAGCGCTTCATGATCCAATCTTTTGGCAATCATTAAAAAATAATATGTTTGTTGTTGGTGCATCCGTCTTTGGGCAGATACCGATTGCTCTTGGCCTTGCGCTGCTTTTAAATAGAAAATTAAAAGGTGGAAAAATTTTCAGAACACTTGGTTTCATGCCTGTTGTTATTTCTACTGTCATCATCTCTTTAGTTTGGGGCATGATGTATAACTCAAGAATGGGATTATTCAACCAATTACTAACTTCAATAGGCTTGGAAAGTTGGACGCAAAATTGGCTTGGTGACCCTAAATGGGCAATGATATCTGTTTGTATAACAATTATTTGGCAATTCGTTGGTCTATACTTAATCATCTTTTTGGCAGGCCTGCAAAATATACCTCAAGAGATTTATGAAGCTGCAGAAATAGATGGGGCAACTGGCTGGAATAAAACACTTTTTATTACGCTTCCGATGATGAAAGATATTATTACAATTGCTGTTATTTTGTGTATTAGTGGAAGCCTGCGCACATTTGACCTTATTTATGTCATGACATCTGGAGGTCCAGGACATTCTACCGAAGTACTAGCAATGTATATGTTTGATCAAACATTTTCGTCAACTAGATATGGTTATGGAAGTGCCTTATCCTTATTTATCTTTTTCTTTAGCTTAGCATTGGTATATCTAACTACTCTGATACTTCAAAGGAAATCGTCGAAATAAGGAAAGGGGGAAGAACAGATGGCAAAAACATATTTAAAACATAGTGATAACCAACTTAAAGCGAGAAATATCTCAAAAAAATCAATTATTTATATATTGTTAACAATTTATGCTTTGATTAACGCCTATCCAATTTTGTGGATGGTATTGAATTCATTTAAAAGTAATATTGAATTCGCAAAAAATCCATTTGAAATACCAACGCAATGGCTCATCCAAAATTACAAAACTGCATGGGAAACAGCGCATTTAGATACGTATTTTTTAAACAGTGTCATCATTTCGGTCACAGCTGTTATTATTACCGTATTTATCGGTGCCTTAGCTTCTTATTTTTTAGCAAGATTTACGTATAAATGGGGAAAATTATTATATGCATTTTTTGTTTTCGGTTTACTTATCCCGATTCACGCAACATTGGTACCGATGTTTTTACTGATGAAAAACTTAAATTTATTAAATACACATATTGGACTGATTTTGCCGTATATTGCATTTAATTTGCCAATAACTATATTTATTCTTGTTAGCTTTATGAGAGCTTTTCCAAAGGATATTGAGGAATCAGCCATCATGGATGGATGTGGTGTGTTTCGCATATTCTGGTCGATTATTTTACCAATGACCATGCCAGCATTAGCAACAGTCGTCATTTTGAATTTCATTAATAACTGGAATGAATTCTCATTCGCACTAGTCTTAATCAATGATGACGCGTTGAAGACACTGCCATTGGGGCTTGCTAATTTTGCAGGACAGTACACAACAAATTATGGTGCGCAAATGGCTGGATTGACGCTCGCGATCATTCCGACGATCGTAATTTATATGCTGCTTGAAGAATATCTCGTAAAAGGGATGACAGCAGGGGCAGTAAAAGGATAATCTGGAGTGACAGATCATCATAAAGAGGCGAATGTTATGAAAAATATTCTGTTTTTTTCCAGATGGAAACTTCAGTGGAAATTTCTATTCATATTTTTGGTACTCGTATTACTGCCTATGCTTGCTTTCAGCATGTATATTTACGCTCAAGCGAATAAAGCTGTTCAGCTCCAAGCCATTAATAATGTCAAAAGTCATCTTGAAAAGATGGATCAAAACTTTCTGACCGCTATACAAGATATAGAAGATATTTCAGCATATATGATATATAGCGAAGATATCCGTGCTTTTTTACAGGCATCTAATCCGATAGATCGCAATATTTTTGAGAAGCGGATTAATGGGTTTGCCGTATTTCATCTTACATCCAAACCATATTTGGATTCTATTTCACTACAAAGCATCAACGGGAATCAGATCGATATTGGAACAAATCTTGGCAAGAATGATGAAAGTATATGGGAAAATAAAGCGCAGAATCTAGAAGGTAAGGTTTTTTGGAGCGATGCTTACTCCATTGTCGATCATTGGGATAGGGAAAAAAAGGTGTTGACACTTTATCGAGTCATTAATGATATTAACAATTTTACTTCGCCACTAGGAATGGTTATGATCCGCCTTGATGCGGAAAAGTTGTATCGCGTAATGGAACCAGATCTTCAAAGTTTAGATGAAATTATCGTTCTTAACGTGAATGGAAATGTTCTGCTTCATTCTGATCCTAGGTTAATTGGTCAACCTTACCCAGAGCAGAAAGTCATTCACACTATTCGCAAAAATAAGGAAAAATCAGCTTCGTTTAGCTTTCTAAAAGATAATATAAAGTATACTGCTGTTGCAGATCGAGTGGAAGGTACGAACGCAATTGTGCTTGGGATTGTGAATAAGGCAAGTGTAGCGGAAGGTATATCACCAATGCAAAATTCCATTAGGACCATGATGGTCGTTTTAAGCATTTTTGGTTTGCTCGCATTGCTTGGTTTTTACCATTTTAATATTAAACGAATTAAAGATTTGGCGAAGCAAACGAAACAAGTGGAGAAGGGAGACTTTTCTGCTAATGTTTCCGTAAAATCCGGTGATGAAATTGGCCTTTTGGGTTTAAGATTTAATGCAATGGTGACTCGTTTGAAGCATTTGATAGAAAATGAATACCAAATGGAAATTAGGAATCGTGAATCTGAATTAAAAATGCTGCAAAGTCAAATCAATCCTCACTTTTTATATAACACTTTAGATATGATTCGTTGGACGGCCCGTCTTGAAAATGCGCTGGATACGAGCAAATCAATTGAACAGCTTTCCAAAATGTTTCGTATCAGCTTAAATCGTGGAAAACCATGGCTAACATTAAAGGATGAACTAACATATAGCCAAAGCTATTTAGAATTACAAAGAAATAGACTTGGGGATAAGTTACAATTTACGCTTTACTGTGACCATAATGTATTAGAGAGCTTCGTGTTAAAACTAACCATTCAGCCATTAATTGAGAACAGTCTTCAGCATGGTTTTGAAAACATGCGAACTATACGTCATATATATATTCGATGTTTTCAGGATGAAGACATGCTGGTCATTGATGTCATAGATAATGGAAATGGTTTTGAGACGGATCATTTAGACACAGCTATAAAAAAGGGATTCGCTCTGCAAAATATTCAGACTAGATTACAAACGGCATTTGGTGACACTGCACACATCGCGATCATTCAAAAGGATGAACCTGGAGCATGGGTGCGAATTACACATCCATATACAGAAAACCCATTGGAAAGCGAGAGCGAAGCTAGCGGAGGTGGGACAAGTAATGTTTAAAGTTTTACTTGTTGATGATGAACAAATTATATGTAAGGGACTTAGGCAGACAGTTCCCTGGGAAGATTTTGGGGCGGAAGTGATAGGTGAAGCATATGACGGTGAAGAAGCACTTGAAATAATTGAGCGTATGGAAGTGAATTTAGTCATCTCGGATGTCAAAATGCCTGTAATGGATGGACTAAAATTGGCCGAGCAAATTGCGAATCGGTATCCCTATATCAGAATGATTATTATCAGCGGCTATGATGAATTTAACTATGCTAAGCGTGCACTCAAATATAGAGTAAGAGATTATTTACTAAAACCGGTTGATATTGACGAGTTGTTAAAGCTAGTAAAAACAATTAAAAATGAGGATGAACAAGAGAAACAGCAGGGATGGGAATATTCTATTAGTCAATCTTTAACCTCGTTGGCTATGAAACATGTATTAGAAAAAAGGGATTCCACAAATCGATTATTAATGAAAGGCTACAGGCTGATTGGCAGTGAAATAAAGGAGTATGCTAGGGAGATCCACCCTTTATCTGATGAGGAAAAAAACTATATTAAGCAGCAATGGGTTCAGCAATTAGAAATAGAACTTGTAAAGAAAGGTATTTATTGCACTTCCGTTTTTATCAGCAAAAATCGCTTGATTACTTGTAGCAAACTTAATCTCGATGATAATCAAACATTATCTGTGTTAAACGAAGCAATCTTGGTAGTTAATAAAAAGATCGGATATGAACTCAATATATGTTTTTCGGCTTATTCGGAATCAGCAAGTGAATTACCTAATTTGTTTAAAATAACGAACAATGGAATGCAGGCACATCCATTTACAGAGGAAAATGTATATAAATCAAATGAGGTAGCAATATTATCTGAAAAAGCAGCACCTGACTTTTTTGAGCATCAGTTTAAAAAGATTGACGAGGTTTCAGAGGATTTTATTCCATTCTCCAATAGTCTATTTCAATACTTTCGAGAAAATCATTGGTCTATGAAAGAAATCGTAGGTTATTTAAAAGCAATGGAAGAAAAACACTTCAAAGAATTTATGGATATATTACATTTTAATTTACTTCATCAAATAGAAGTAGATATCTACAATTCATATGACCAAATGGAACGTCTATTTTTAGAAGACCTTCAAGAATATTTTACTTATCGAAAAACACTCGCGCATAGTAGCCAGCAAACGCTGGCAAAACAGGCGACTATATATATGAATGAACATTTTTCAAGTGACATAAAAGCAACAGAGGTGGCAGATGCGATTAATGTATCAGCCAATTATTTTAGCCAATTAATTAAACAGGAAACAGGGCAGCATTTTAACGATTATTTACATGCTATTCGGATTAACAATGCAAAAATACTGTTGAAAGAAACACCCTATCATATCTTTGAAATAGCAGAAATGGTCGGTTATAAAGATTATAAATACTTTGTCCATATTTTTAAAAAGTTGACTAATATTACTCCAACTCAATATAGGAATATGAAAATAAGCAATGCTTCTGTTGAAGTAATGGGAAAATAAGAAAATTCGCTAAAAAGAAGGGATACTATCCAAATCTCGGCGATTAATAGTATAGTATAATACTAGCCAAAAGTGGCCAGTCCTAGGGTTAGGGCTGGTCACAACTACGTTATGCGATCAAAATGAATGGTTAAAGGAAGCTAATTGTGTGAATATAATCAGGTAGTTCTAATTCATGGTGGGTAGGTATATAGATGGAATATGTACTTCCTTATAAACTTTTTACATGCTCAAACAGATGGGGCTGCATATATATGCTTTGTTCATCATCAGGCTAGACTTTTATAAAAATTACAAAAATATGTTGACTTAATTAAATATACAGATTATATTTATGTAAACGATTACCTATTTTGGGATCTGTATATGTAAACGATTACTTAAAAATAAATAAAGGGAGATGCTTGTGGGGATTTTAGTGATTGGAAGTTTTATGATGGATTTAGTTGTTTATACACCTCGAGCGCCTAAAGACGGAGAAACCATTATTGGTAATAGCTTTTCTAGATTTCCTGGTGGTAAAGGGGCAAATCAAGCGGTTTCAGCAGCTAGACTAGGTGGAAAGGTAACAATGGTTGGTAAAGTAGGTACAGATCTATATGGTGACGAGGCGTTAGCTACATTAAAAAAAGAGCAGATTAATACGCAATATCTTTTACGTGATAAGAACTTTGCTACTGGGGTCGGTTTTGTCACATTGGAGGAAAATGGAAGCAATCGTATTATCGTAGTCCCTGGTGCTAATATGAACTATAAATCATCAGATTTGGAAAAAATAAAAGGTTTGATTAGAAATTCCAAAATATTAATCGTTCAACTGGAGATGGAACTCAATATGATTGAACAAGCAGTATCTTATGCGGCATTTTATCAAGTTCCAGTTATTTTAAACCCTGCACCTGCCCAAGTATTAAGTGATGATTTACTTAGGAACATAACATATCTTACTCCTAATGAAACAGAGGCTGAAATGTTAACTGGAATTAAGATTGCTTCTAAAGAAGATGCAGAAAGAGCAGGGAATGTTCTCTTGGATAAGGGAGTTAAAAATGTTATTATTACACTTGCTGAAAAAGGATCGTTAATCGTTAATGAAAACGAAATTTGTTATGTCAATGGATTTTCTGTTACCCCTATTGACTCAGTGGCCGCAGGCGATGCTTTTAATGGGGCGCTCTCTATTGGGATTTTGAAAGGAAAACCATTAAAGGACGCGGTGAAGTATGCCAATGCGGTTGGTGCCTTAACTGTAACAAAAGGAGGGGCGATTCCATCCTTGCCTACTGATAAAGATGTAGATGAATTTATAAATAAATATAATTTCGTAGAAGGATAATAGAGAGTTGTCCTCTTAATATTAATAGCTTTAAATGAATATATGTCTACTTATCTTTATTCAAATGATATAAAGGATTACCTGATTAACTTCTTTTGATAAACGAAGTGAACGTGAACTGTAGCTCATATTAAAGTCAGGAAATACTTTCTAAAAATTATAAAAATGGCTTGAAAAGAAAGTTAATTTATATTATCATAGTGTAAACGATTACACATATAATGTTATTTGTAATATGTAAACGATTACACCTAGGAAGTGCTTAAATGAATAAAATAACAATAAAAGATATTGCTAAAGAAGCCGGAGTCTCTACTGCAACTGTATCTAGAGTTCTGACTAATACAGGGTATGCAAGTGATAAGATCAAAGAAAAAGTACATTCGGTTGCGAAGAAATTAAATTATCAGCCAAATGCAATTGCCAGAAGTTTAAAAACAGATAGAACAAATACAATTGGGGTGATTATTCCTGATATATCTAACCCATACTTCATGAGAATTTCTAGAGGAATAGAAGATACAATTCAAAAACATGATTATAACTTAATATTTGTTAGTGGCGATGAAAATCCCGATAAAGAAAAAAGGATGTTACAAGTGTTGATAGAGAAGAGGGTTGATGCCATTGTTTTAGCAACATCTGGTGGAAATGAAGAGACTATTTATAAAATAAAAGAAGCAGAAGTACCAATCATTCTAATTGATAGGAAGTTAGAGAATGAAGCAGTTGATTTTGATTTAGTTGAAGAAGACAATATTGATGGTTCATATCAATTAACAAAGTATCTAATCGAACAAGGACATAAGAGGATTGGCGTAGTCAACGGTCCATTGAATGTAAGTACAGGTAAGGAACGCTATTTAGGGTATGAAAATGCAATGAATGAACATGAAGTTGAACTTAATCCCGACTTAGTTTTTAACGGTCATTTTACACAGGAAGATGGCATTGAAGCAGTAGCACATTTTTTTAATAGAATTATTAAGCCGCCGACAGCAATTCTATCTTTTAATAACACAATGACATTTGGTGTCATTCTTCAGTTAACAAGGATGGGAAAGGACATACCTAAAGATCTGGTTGTTGCATCTTATGGCGAAACTGATGCAGCACAATTTCTAAAACCTCCTGGCATTGTGAACATTATACAAGTTCCATATGAGATGGGTGTCCGTGTGGGGGAAATTTTAATTGATAGATTGATAAATAAAGTGCAGACACCTACCCATGAAAAATTTCGTCCTAGCATCAATATAAATATGAATACTTTTCATTAAGCAATGGAAATCGAATGGTATTTACTATATATAAAGGAGACGAGAGATGACAGTCCTACACGATATAAAAAAGACCATTGAAACAGAAGCGACTGCTATTAAAGGAATGTTAGAACAAATTGGTCCAAATTATGAAACAGCCGTAAATTTAATTCAAAATAGCAATGGGAAAGTGATTATTACCGGTGTAGGTAAATCAGGGCATGTCGGTAAGAAAATTGCTGCATCGCTCGCAAGTACAGGGACCCCTGCATTTTTTCTGCACAGTACAGAAGGGGTGCATGGTGATTTAGGCATGATTGAAAAAGAAGATATTGTCATTTTGATATCTAATAGTGGTGAAACTGTAGAAGTGTTAAATCTTCTTCCATCCCTATCTAAAATAGGCTCTAAAAAAATTGCGATTACTTCTAAGGGGGCGTCTACGCTAGCAAAATCATGTGATGTTGCCTTAACTTATGAGTACGTATCTGAAGCTGATCACCTAGGGCTAGCACCTTCTACAAGCTCAACTATTACTCTAGTTATTGGGGATGCTTTAGCAATTGCACTTTCGAAATTGAAGTTTTTCACTAAAGAAGACTTTCACCTATATCATCCAGGTGGGAGTCTAGGCAAACAATTATCAAAAAAGTAATTTAAAAGGTTATTTGTAAGCGTGTTCATATATTGGAAATATAAATATGAAAAATAAAGAAGAATTTAATTATCACGGAGAAAATATATTGCCCGAGTTTCCATTTTGTATTGGGGTTTAATAGAAACATATAAAAAATAGGCGAAAGGATGAAAAAAATGAGTGAATTTAACGGATTAGGTATGGGGTTGGGAAATCTGTCAAGAGTATCAAAAGCAAAAACAAGGTCGATTAGTGCGGAAAATTTTACAGGTGAAAAAGGCAAAGGAGCAATGGCTACAGAAGGAACAGGGAAAAATGCTGCTCGTGACTTAGGGAAAGGATGGAAAGTATCCCCGTCCATTATGCTTCAACCGAAAAGTACAATCACTTTGGCAGAAATTGAAGGGCCGGGTGTGATACAGCATATTTGGATGACTTGTTTCCCTGCTCATTGGCGAAGTGCGATTATCCGAATGTATTGGGATGAAGAAGAAACGCCTTCAGTCGAAGTTCCATTTGGCGACTTTTTCTGTAATGGATGGAATGAACGTTGTAATGTGAATTCATTGCCAATCGCAGTTAATCCAGCTGGAGGGATGAACTCCTATTGGGAAATGCCATTTAGAAAATCGGCTAAGATTACAATTGAAAATCTAGATGAAGTAGAGTTCCCTCTATATTACCAATTTGACTATGCCCTAACGGAAATTCCTGAAGATATGGCTTATTTCCATGCTCAATGGAATAGGAGCAATCCGCTTAAATACAAAGATGTTCATACAATCGTAGATGGAATAACAGGCGTGGGTCACTATGTAGGAACATATATTGCTTGGGGTGTTAACAATAATGGGTGGTGGGGAGAAGGTGAAATTAAATTTTATATGGATGGAGATGATGATTTTCCAACGATTGTTGGAACGGGTACAGAGGATTATTTCGGAGGCGCTTGGAATTTTGAGCAACCTAAGGGTGAGTATTGTGCTTACTCTACTGCATATCTAGGGATGCCACAAGTGATTAAAGCGGATGGTCTTTACCGTAGCCAACAACGATTTGGAATGTATAGATGGCATGTGATGGATCCAATTCGCTTTGAAGAGGATTTGAAAGTAACAATTCAAGCTCTTGGTTGGCGCTCTGAAGGAAGGTATCTTCCGTTACAAGATGATATTGCGTCTGTTGCGTATTGGTATCAATTAGAACCACATACTGTTTTTCCGAAGCTTTCAAGTAAAGATGAACTTGAAATTATATAAACTAATATTAAAAGATCGTGGCTCTATGGAAGGAAGATAATAAAACCGGAGGACGTTTTAAAAGAACAATGTAAATCTATCACCGATCAGAGGAGTGTACAATCATGAAAGTATTAGATCGATTTAATCTAAAAGATCAAGTCACGGTTATTACAGGTGCTGCTACAGGATTGGGAAAAGCAATGGCAACAGCACTATCTCAAGCTGGATCAAATATTGTAATTGCAGATATCAATTTTAGTGAAGCTCAAAAAACGGCTGACGAGTTAAAAAGAAATGAAGGAATAGAAGCAATTGCTTTAGCTATGGATGTCACAAAAGAAGACCAAGTAAACGCAATGGTGAATGATGTATTAGATCATTTTGGAAAAATTGATGTGTTAATCAATAATGCAGGAATCGTCATTAATGAAAAAGCTGAAGATACGTCTTTTGAGGATTGGTATAAAGTAATTGATATTAATTTAAATGGTGTTTTTATCGTTTCCAAGGCTATTGGAAAAGTCATGATAAAGCAAAAGAAAGGTTGCATTGTAAATATATCTTCCATGTCAGGGTTGATTGCTAATACTCCACAATGTCAGTCTTCTTATAATGCATCGAAAGCGGGAGTTATTATGCTTACCAAAAGTTTGGCGATGGAATGGGCGCAGCATAATATTAGAGTCAATACAATAGCACCGGGTTATATGAAAACAGAACTGACAAAAAAGTTTTTCGAACAGAATCAGAATATGGTTGAAACGTGGATGAATTCAACCCCAATGGGAAGACCAGGTACGCCTGATGAGTTGGGTGCGATAGCCCTATACTTAGCATCCGAAGCATCATCATTTGTTACAGGCTCTGTATTTTCTGTTGATGGGGGATATACGGCGTTGTAGGTTAAGCCGTAGCTAATATGACATACGAATAAATTAAATGGAATATTGTAAACAGACAATAAAGATCTACTATTGTACTAGGAATAGGAATTCATAATATCAGGTATTATGATAGGCGTGTTTTCCAAATAAATGAGTATTAATATTATTTTTACTCATTTATTTAAACTGTGTGTAAACGATTACCTATTATGTACCGGTATACTCGCCTAAACAGAATTCCTCAAAAAAGGAGGGGGTTAATTGAGGATATGGTTTATTAGAAGTTCCTAGTTTATTAATAAATATGTGTTTAATTTACCAAATGGAGGTGACAGTAATTTAGAAAAATAATGAGAAAAAATTACAAACACCATAGGGGATCAATTATTTAATCTGCTGCATAGCATTTGTTCTCGCCATTAAAAAACCACAAACTTTAATATGGCGAATAGCAACGAAGTATTTCCTCAAGATCATCTACGAACTCTTACAACATTGTGTGATAACTTACTGCTGAAAATTAAGGTTAAGGTTGTTTTGCAATGAAAAACCACATCATCTAGATTTAATACCACAACTTTTCACTAGACGAATCATTCCAAGGAGGATAAACATGAAAGCTAAATATAATATAGGACTGATGCTTCTTTTGGTCATGGCGTTAATCGCAGGGTGTAGTTCTGATGATAAAGCTTCAGGAGACAGTGATAGTGGGAAAACCAAAATTAGCATGTCAGTTTGGGGGATGCCTTGGGAAGACGCTCTATATAAAGATATATATATACCGGAATTTGAAAAGCAAAACCCTGATATTAAAGTAGTTTTTAATAACTATACAAAATATCAAGAAAAATTGATCACATTGGCAGCTGGAGGAAATGCTCCTGATGTAATGAGGGTGGGAGGAGATGGATTACCTCAGCTATTATCTAAAGGGATGTTATTGCCTTTAGATGACTATATTACTAAGTCGGCTCTAGATAAAGATGACTTTGTAAAAACTGTATGGGATATAGCTACAGAAGATGGAAAAACATATGGACTTCCACAAGATGAAGCTTTGTTGACTTTATATTTTGACCCGGCCGCCTTTAAGGAAGCTGGGTTAAAAGAACCTGATCACGATTATACATTAGATCAAATGTTAAAAGATGCTGAAAAGTTAACGAAAAAAAATGGAGACAAAATTGAGCGATATGGTTTAGTACAAGCATGGAATTCCTTTACTTTTAGTAATTATGTCATGGCATTTGGTGGATCTTTATGGAGTGAAGACAAGCAAACATCAACGGTCGATTCTGATGAATCAATTAAGGCGTTAGAATATTGGAAGCAGTTAATGGTCGACTTCAATTTAACTCCTTATCAATCCGAAATGGGACAAATTGGACCAGATGTATACTTTCAAACGGGAAAAGCAGCTATGTTTATTGAGGGTTCTTGGATCTCCCCATCCATTACTAAAGCTGCACCAGATTTAAAATTCAAAGCTACTAGTTTTCCAGCAGGAGAAAGGAAGGTAGTCACTGCTCGATCCGTTCTCTGGGGAGTAAATAATGATTCAAAACAGCCAGATGCCGCATATAAGCTAGCTGAATATTTATCATCGAAAGAGGCATTAACTAAGTATTGGCAAACTTTGTGGGTTGCACCTCCAGCTAGATATTCAGCAGTGCAAAGTGACGAATTTAAGAATGTGACGGGATTCAAAGACATTCCAGGAATGGACGCCGAAGAATTTGAAGATAAAGGTGCATGGATTATCGATACATTTGAAAACGAGTGGGATACCCAAGAATGGATAGGTCCTTATACATCTATTTATGGGCCGGAAGTTGATAATGCGATTCAATCTGTATTGGTAGAAGGTTCAAAAGTTACACCAAAAGAGGCACTAGAAAAAGCTACAAAAAATATCAATAAGTCGATAAAACAGCAACAAAAGTAGGAAGTACTTGTACAGCACAAGGATAACTTCTTGTGCTGTACATTACGGAAATATCATACATTATGAGAAATTAATAGTTAGGGGTGAAGCAAATGTCAGAAATGAATAAAGGAATAACCTCTGTTGATTTAATAAAAGTGGTAAATAGAAAAAGAAAATTAACATCGAGAAATATTGCACCATGGTTATTTATGGCTCCAGCTATTACAATAGTTCTTATTTTTGTTGCTATACCTGCAGTAGCAGGTTTGGGATTGAGCTTTTTTAACTACGATGCATTGAATCCAGCTAAATTTGTAGGTTTAGAAAACTTCGCTTACTTATTAGAGGACGAATTATTCATAAAGTCACTCCTTGTAACGGTGTATTATGTATTCGGATCGTTAGTTCCAGCAGTAGTTATTTCATTAGCAATTGCAATTGTATTAAATAAGAAATGGTTTCCATTTAAAAATATTATTAGAGCTACATATTTTCTACCTACTATTGTTTCGATGGTAGCAGTAGCTTTTGTATGGATGTGGCTTTTTAATCCACAGTTTGGCCCAATTAATGAGTGGTTATCAACGTTTGGGATTTCCAATCAACAATTTTTTGGTGATCCAAAGTTAGCAATGCCAATGTTAATTATCATTGGAGTTTGGAAAGCGATAGGTTTTAATATGGTTATCTACTTAGCAGGATTACAGGGGATTGATAAAAGTTATTATGAAGCAGCAGAAATGGATGGTGCAAATTCACTTCAAAAATTTCGATTTATTACATGGCCCCTTTTAATACCAACGACTTTTTTTGTTTGTACGATGGGAGTTATAGGTGGATTTCAAATTTTTGATCAAATTTTCATTATTACTGGTGGAGGCCCAGCACAATCCACATATGCTATTGTATTTTATATTTATCAAAAGGCATTTAAAGAGTTGATATTTGGTTATGCGTCTGCTTTATCAATGATCTTATTTTTAATAATTCTGGCAATTACTCTGATTCAATACAGATTTATGGGTAGAGTACATTACTAATAATATACAAGATAATTATAGTAATTAAACAATAGGGGGTTTCTTTGATGGCTTCTGATACTAATTCTGAAGAAAGTGTGCAAAAGAAAAGTTTAGTACAATCGCTACGTATACCAATAAGGTTAACAGTCGTTATTATTGTATTTCTGGGAGCGTTTACGATGTTAATACCATTTATTTGGATGATATTAACCTCATTAAAAACGGATCAAACCGTATTTACAATTCCAATTACATGGTTACCAGAAGATATGCAGTGGCATAATTATATAGAGGCATGGAAGATCGCTGATTTCAGTAGATATATATTTAATAGTGTTTTTATTACATCAACAATTATGATATTTAGTTTATTATTCAATAGTATGGCGGGTTATGCATTCGCAAAATTTAGGTTTCGAGGAAGGGAACTACTCTTTCTTTTACTCCTTTCGACAATGATGATTCCTGGACAAGTTACAATGATACCAGTATATCTAATTTTAAAAAATATAGGTTTTTTAGATACTTATTATGGTTTGATCGCACCAGGTTTAGCAACAGCATTTGGGATATTCATTATGAGACAGTTTATGTTAAATATTCCAGATGATTTTTTGGATGCGGCGAGGATTGACGGTGCTGGAGAAGCTAGAATTTTTTTTCAAATTGTTCTCCCTATTAGTAAGCCAGCTTTATCAGCATTGGGGATATTTACCTTTGTAGGTGCATGGAATGACTTTTTATTTCCATTACTAGTAATAAGTAGTGATTCTATGAAAACACTCCCTTTAGCTATTGCTTCATTGGCAGCCGGGCAGTATGTACAAAGTTGGCCGATTTTAATGGCAGCTGCTACGTTTGTAACCTTGCCTGTTATTATTGTGTTTTTTATGGGACAACGATACTTCATTGAGGGGATTGCGATGACTGGTATTAAAGGGTAAGCAGAGATGATATTAAAAAAATTAAAAGAGGTGTAGCGATATGTTAGGACCATTAGGTAATATTTATCAGATAAAAGCGGATATAAAAACTAAACGTGTTTCTAGTTATGATAAAACTGGAGGAAATTCAGATAAAATTGTCATAGAGTCTGGAGAAATTTCTGAGATTGCTAATATTAATGGCGCGGGTATTGTTAAGCATATATGGATAACGATTGCTACTCTAGATCCTTTTATTCGCCGGAATGCAATAATAAGGATGTATTGGGATGGCGAAGAGAATCCTAGTGTTGAGTCTCCCATCGGTGACTTTTTTGGACAAGGGTGGGGAGAGGAATACAACTTCATTTCACTTCCATTGGCTGCGGCACCAGCAGCAGGTAAAGCTTTAAATTGTTATTTTCCAATGCCTTTCGGAAATGGAGCAAGAATTACAATTGAAAATCAAGCGGATGTAAACATTGATAGTTTCTATTTTTACATTGATTATGAGGTTCATCCGTCAATGCCACAATCAGCAGGACGTTTTCATGCATGGTGGAACAAGGAGTTAACAGGAGTAAATCCTAAAGCGGGTGAGACTGAATGGGGTGTTGTAGGGCCACAAGGGAATAATAAAACAGATGAGCATAATTATCTATTTGCAGATATTGAAGGAACAGGCCATTTTGTTGGTGTGAATTATTATGTAGATAGCCCTGGTCCAATGTGGTATGGAGAAGGGGACGATATGTTTATGGTTGATGGAGAAACATGGCCAGGATCTTTACATGGAACAGGGACAGAGGACTTTTTTAACAGTTCCTGGTGTCCAAATGAACTTTACCTTCATCCATACTTTGGATATGCCAGAGTTCCCGATAAACTCGGATGGATGGGAAGAACACACTGTTACAGATTTCTTCTAGAAGATCCTATTTATTTTAATAAATCATTACGCGCCAGTATAGAACATGGACATGATAATAACCTGACATTAGATCTAAGTACAGTATCTTATTGGTATCAAACAGAGCCACATAAGATATTCCCACCTATACCTAGCAAGATACATCGTCAAAATATGCCGGAAATTACAGTAGCTGATGTACACAAATGGCGTCATGAATGGAGAAGAGCAATGGGGAACGGAAGCAAATTATGGGGGAATGAACAGAGAAAGTAAGATGGTTTAGCTGCTATAAAACGCCCAAATCAAAAAAAGCATGGCTGCCTTCGAAAATCAGCCCATGCTTTTATTTTTTTACCAAAAACGCGTATAACCTCAAGAGTGACTCGTGATTCCATGTTTATCAGATGCAGCATGATTTCATATTATAATTCTTCTTTTATTTTTTCTAGCAATACTCTACAGCCCTCGCCAACAAGGTCATACGTTTCCTGAAAATCACCAGTATAATAAGGGTCAGGAACATCAGATTTATGATCTGTTAGATCTAGCAAGCGAAAGATTTTTGGATGTTTTGGCTGGCCGAGTATTTCGTACATATTGCGGATATTACTTTCGTCCATCCCGACGATGTAATCAAATTTTTCAAAGTCTTCACTCGCAAACTGTCTCCCAACGAGCCCCTCAGCATTGATTCCGTATTCACTCAGTTTACTTAATGTTCCTTTATGAGGGGGAGAACCGATATGCCAATCTCCAGTACCTGCAGAATCAGTAGAAATCTGCTCCTCTAGTCCTTCTTTTTTCACCATATCCTTGAACATTGCTTCTGCCATTGGTGAGCGGCATATGTTTCCTAGACAAACAAAAAGTACATTAATCATTAGTAAAAACCTCCACATTAACTTGATATAACGCTCCGTTTGGATGTAGTACCATTTCTTTTGAAAAAACAAATGACCATGGCTGTGAACAATGTCGATCAATAGTAAGTCCGGGTTTGAATCTTCCTTCAGCTATTAAAACATTATCTGAGTTTGTAACTTTTACGAAGGCTTGATGGATTTCAAAAGAATGTGGATAACCGTTATTAAGTAAAACAGTTACAACGAACCCACCATTTTCTTTATAGTTTGCGATCACTGATTTAGTTGTTAATTGGTTTTCTACAAAAGGAAGAGAAGAGACGATACGAGCGAATTTCTTTTTTTGATCATCGGACATTGTTTGTTCCCAAACAGACTGAAATTGTAGTTGATATTTATGCATGATTGATCCACCACCTAAAAATGGGATCCAGAATGGAAATGGTCCTATGTTTTGTCTTCATCCTCATCTTACCTCTTTTTTGAAAGTTTTAAAAATAAAAGTGCTATTCGATTTGACCCTATCTTTTTTTTAATGTTTTCAGTTTAATTGTCAACATAATACCCAAGATCGGAATATCAATACTGAGACTAATCCTTTTCGTACTAATAAGGTAAATAAATAACATGTTTTATAGGCTTTTTTTATTTTTGGTAAGCTCAATTAGGATTCCATTAAATAATGTAGGTAGAAGCTATATTCCGTATAGACAGAACTACTTTCAATAAATAGAATAAAAGGCATAATGCCTTTTTTATAAGACTAGTAGTATTATTCATCAACGTGAGATGGAGTATGAAATATGTTAGAAAAAGAGGACACCAATTCAAGTAAATCAATTTATCCGTATGTTTGGGCGCTGTGCAGACCGCTAATCAGATGAGCTTCGGAGCAAACAGTGAAAAATCGAAAGAAAATTGATATGAGATATTGGGGGATAGGCGCTGCAAAGGTAGAGTTTTATTTGCAAGAAATGTTAATATTAGATTATCCTTGTCTAAGAGGAACTCTATATGGATCCATGGATAGACCTTTTAAAGTAATTGTACAAAACAACATTGGAATTAGAAAACCCAAAGGGGGCCCACTATATTCTCAGAAAAGTAGGTGAACATAAAATAAACAAAAAATACCTTTGGTTAGCAGTTGCAATTATTTGGTGTGTTGCTATTTATTTAGCTGCCTCATCTCCTTCCGCAACGGGAGGTAATACCGGAATCCTCATTCAGCAGCTTTTTCAACTTACAGATAGTCAGGCTGTATTTGTTAATGTGGTTTTTCGGAAATTCGTTCATTTAAGTGCATACGGACTTCTTGCCATTTTATTTTATAACGGTTTTGAACAAAAAAAGTTGTGGTTGGCTTGGTTGCTTACAACAATTTACGCTATAACTGATGAAATCCATCAGGCGTTTTTACCGGATCGTACAGGTGCTATTTTTGATGTTGGACTAGATTCTATTGGCGCACTGCTCGCCTTATTTGGCCTTATATACATAAAGAAAAAACAACAGCAACATATGAATAGAAGTTAAAGTGAGTTAAAATATGAGATAGGTTAGATATGCATTGAAAGGATGATAGAAATGAAACAACCATTATTTTTAGAACCAGTATTTCAAGAAAGAATTTGGGGCGGTACTGCTCTGAAAGAAAAATTTGGGTATGATATTCCATCTGATCTAACTGGAGAATGTTGGGCGATATCTGCACATCCGAATGGACCTTCCATCGTGAAGAACGGAGAGTTTACCGGAAGAACGTTAATTGATCTTTGGGAAGAACAACCGGAATTATTCGGAAATTATGATACGGAGGTATTTCCACTTTTAACAAAAATCTTAGATGCGAATACAGATTTATCTGTACAGGTTCACCCAAATGACGAATACGCGGACCTTCATGAAAATGGGGAACTTGGAAAAACAGAGTGCTGGTATATAGTAGATTGTGACGAAGATGCGGAAATCATATTCGGTCATAATGCTAATACGAAAGAAGCATTTATAGAGCGGGTTGAAAAAGGAGAATGGGACCAATTATTGCGAAAAGTGAAGATAAAACCAGGGGACTTTTTCTATGTTCCAAGTGGAACAATTCATGCGTTAGGTGAAGGAACCGTCGTGCTTGAAACGCAGCAAAGTTCTGATACAACCTACCGCCTATATGATTATGATCGTGTTGGTCAAGATGGAAAATTACGTGAACTACATATAGATAAATCGATAGCAGTAAGTACAATTCCACATCGTGATGCAGTGGCAACTCCAGAGCAAAGCACAATCCCAGGTGCCGATATAACAAAATTCGTGGAAGCGGAGTACTTTACTGTCTATAAATGGGATATTGACGGAAAAGCACAATTTGAATTTACACCATTTTTATTGGCCAGTGTGTTAGATGGCGAGGGAACATTAACCTTAGCTGGACAAACATATCCTATCACAAAAGGCGAGCATTTCATCATTCCAGCTAATTCCGGTGAATTTGAAATAGACGGCAAAGCAATGTTGATTGTTTCGCATGTATAAAAAGTCGTAAGTGGCTTATAAAATGGCGAGTGGCCAGTAACTAGTCGTGAGTGGCTTATAAAAATGGCGAGTGGCCAGTAACTAGTCGTGAGCGGCTCATAAAAATGCCGAGTGGCCAGTAACTAGTCGTGAAAGACTCATAAAAATGCCGAGTGGCCAGTAACTAGTCGCGAGCGGCTCATAAAAATGCCGAGTGGCCAATAAAAAGTCGTGAGCGGCTCATAAAATGCTGAGTGGCCAGTAAAAAGTTGTGTGTGGCTCATAAAAACGCTGAGCGGCCAGTAATTAGTCGTGAGCGGCTCATAAAAATGCCGAGTGGCCAGTAAAAAGTCGCGAGAGGCTTCATAAGAACACCAAGTGGCCAATCAATAGTTGCGAGCGGCTGATAAAACCACGCAAACAGCAAATCATAAAGCGATTAGCTTATATGAAAAATATGGTTTAAAAAAAGTTGACTCATAATCGAGTCAACTTTTTTTCAAGATAAGTATAAGTTTTGCAGTTTTGATGTTCTAGCTTCAACGTACAGGATGTACTAGTGCCACCTCCTAAACGTGACGTGGCGACAACGCACTTAACTTCATGTGGGAGCAATTTGTACGTCTGAACAGATCGCTTGCGCTTTTTTTACATAAGTGACCTCACAAAAATGCCTGATACATGCTCGTAAATTTCATCAAATTGTTCAATGGGTAGCGGGTTTTGCCCATTTCCAAGCTCTAGTGTAAATCCAGGTTTGTGGAACTGCTGAATAAACCAATCTTTATATCCAGCGAAGTTGTCTACGTAACGAACAGCCTTATAACCACTCACCATCGAGAAATCGTTTGCAAGTATTTCTGATTCGGCTGGTTCATGGCCTTCATAGCCCCAGTATATCTCTTTTCCTTGTGTGTGTAAGGCTAGCAGTCGCTCGAATTTGATTTGCTCGGCTAATGCTGCCATTGCTTGCGATTCTGGTTGTGATAAGGGAGCGTAACCTGAAAAGTCACGGGGGCCGGGTTCTTTCTGTTTGCGCTCTTTTTCAAGTTCCCACTTTGCAGGAAACTGTTTATTTAAATCGACTCCACGAATATTCGCTTTCCAGCCGGAAAAATCACTGCTACCTTTATTCATGGTAAGCACTTCCTCCCTTACAGGAGCAGGTGGACCGTTCAACACGAGATTTACACCGTCTGGATTCACTATAGGAACAGCGAATAGCTGAAATCGGAAATATAGAGTAAGAGCAGATATTCCTTTAACGGTTTGCCCATTTGTTAATGCGAGTAAGTATTCATTTAAAAATTTCATAAGAATTGGTGTCGTAATCCATTCATTCGCATGAAAGGAAGCGTTGATATTTACCTTTCTACTACTTTTTCCAATCCTTACTTGATGAAGTGGTAATTGAAGTACACTTTTTCCTATATTATCACATTTCATAAACGGATAAATGGATCGAAGTTGTTTTAAATCATTACTCATTTTTTGAAAATCATATGCTTGATTGCCGTTAACGATAATATTTGTCACCCTTGATGGTAACCGGATGATTGTTCCTTTTTTCAAATGGGTTGGGTTTGCATCTTGATTTAATAGCATTAAAACATCGATGTCTACATTTCGTGCACGTGCTAGCTTCCAGTAAGTATCGCCGTTTTGAATCGTGTATTCGTTCGTTAAAAAACCGGGTATTTTAACGAATTCACCCAACGGAAGTGCATTTGGATCGATGTTTGGATTTGAATCAATTAGTAATACTAGCGGTATATAAAATAGCTGGCTATAATGCCAAAGCGTATCGCCGGATCGAACACGTACATCCATAAGCATTCCCCCTCAAAATCGTCATCAGTTTAGATGTATGTGAGAAAAGGAAAGTCAATGACAGTTAGTTTTCTAAAAAGACATTTGCTAACATCAGGGAAGCTGCTCCCATTGCTGTGCTGTATGGACCTCTATTAGAACAAAAAATTTCAGTCGATCGTGCTTGTTCCGTCAACCCTCTATTCTTAATAGCTTCTTTAATGTTTTGTAAAATAAATTTACTCGCACCAGATACGCCACCACCAATAATAATTTTTTCGGGGTTTAATATATGAATTAAATTAGTTAGACCTATACCAATGTATTCTCCGGTTTTTGATAATATTTCAATCGCTAACAGATCTCCTGCTACCGCTGCATCGTACACTGTTTTTCCTTCCAAATCTTTATTTTCTAATATACTAATTCTTCCACGCGCGAGAGCAAGTTTGGCTTCATCAGCAATTGCGGGACCAGAAACAAGTGTCTGCCAGCAGCCAATATTTCCACATGAACATTGTTTACCTGATAGATCGACTGTCATATGGCCAATTTCTCCGGCAAGATCATGTTCACCGTGAAAAAGTTTCCCGTTCGAGATAATTCCAGCGCCGACACCATGTCCAAGATTGACCGTCACCATATTCTCATTGCTTTCGCCATGTGCGTACCAATATTCTCCAAAAGCCATTGCTCTAACATCATTATCTACTATTACAGGTAAATCAAATGCTAATTCGAGTTCAGACTTTAACATCACATTTTTCAAGTTGAGCATTGGAGCATATAGTGCAATACCATTATCCACATCGACAGCCCCGTGCATGCCCACACCGATACCAATTACTTCTATATCTTCGTGTGCTGAAATAAGTTGACTAATGACATTTTTTATTAAAATAACAAGTGTATCATTCGTGATCAATTTAGGTATTGGACAATGATTATGTTCTATCAACTCTCCAGTTAAGTTCGTCAAAGTCCCGCGAACAGACTTCGTTCCAATATCTAAACCAATGACAAAGAAACGGTCGCTGTTAATAATAAGCATCGTTGGCTTACGTCCACCAAGTGACTCACCAATTTCACTTTCCATTATTAGTTCAGAGCTTAATAATTCACTCACCAGTTTACTAACAGTCGGTGGAGTCAGTTTTGTATCTCTAGCAATTTCTGCTCGAGAAATCGGACCACCAACGCGAATTTTATTTAAAACAATGGATCGATTTAGCGACTCCATCCATTGAAAGCTACCCTTTTTCATAAAATACCACCTTTTTATAAGAAAACCATTGCAAATATGATGAAGTTATTATAACATAAAAAGTAAATTAAATTAATTAACAAAGTATTTTTTTGAAAATAAATAAAAAGAAGGTGTCATGATGGAAAAGTTAAAAGAGAAGTTCATAGAAGTATTTGGTGCAGAGGGAGAAATTCATTGTTATTTTGCCCCAGGACGTGTCAACTTAATTGGGGAACATACAGATTATAACGGAGGCCATGTGTTTCCATGTGCACTTGATATAGGAACCACAGCGGTGGCAAGAAAAAGAAAGGATCAGAAGTTGCATTTTTATTCGATCAATTTTCCTGATCACGGAGTTATTGAAGTAAGTTTGGAATCGCTTGTTTTTAAGGAAGAAGATAATTGGGCGAACTATCCGAAAGGTGTAGCTGCCATCTTCCAAAAAAATAATATTAAGCTAGATGCTGGATTCGATGTTTTATACTTTGGCAATATCCCTAATGGTGCAGGTTTGTCTTCGTCAGCGTCCATTGAAATGGTAACCGCTGTCATGCTAAATGATCTATTTGATCTTCGCCAAGATATGGTTAAGCTTGTTAAAATGGGACAGCAAGCAGAGAATGAATTCATTGGTGTGAATTGTGGTATTATGGACCAGTTTGCAAGCGGAATGGGAAGAGCTGACCATGCTATATTACTAGATTGCCAAACATTAGATTATCAATATAGCCCTATCCGTCTTGAGAAACATACGCTCGTTATTGCGAATACGAATAAGCGTCGTGGTTTAGCTGATTCTAAATATAACGAGCGACGAGAGCAATGTGACCGTGCCTTAGATCAGTTACAGAGCGAGCTTAAGATTGCTTCACTTGGAGATTTATCGCTAGATCTGTTTGAAGAAAATAAACATCTTATTCAAGATGAGGTAGATCGTAAACGTGCAAAACATGCGGTTTATGAAAATCAGCGAACATTGGCAGCTGTTGAGAGGTTAAATGGTGGAGATATTGAAGCATTTGGAAAATTGATGAATGAATCACATATTTCACTAAGAGATGATTATGCTGTGACAGGCGCTGAGTTGGATGCGCTCGTTGAAGCGGCTTGGAATGCTGGTGCCGTTGGTGCACGCATGACAGGTGCAGGCTTTGGCGGTTGCACGATCAATCTTGTAAATACAGAAGAAAGCGAAGAATTCATAAAAAATGTGGGCGAACAATACGAAACAAAAACGGGAATCAAAGCCGACTTTTATATCGTGAAAATTGGCGATGGTGCTAGTGCTAGGCCTCTCCCTAGCTTTGTTGAATAATATTTATAAATAGCAAAAGGAAGCGGAGGAATCATTGATGGCGATTTTAGTTTGTGGTGGAGCTGGGTTTATTGGTAGTCATGCTGTGGCGGAATTGATTGCAAACGGAGAAGATGTTGTCGTTGTGGACAATCTGCAAACAGGTCATGCTGCTGCATTAACAGAAGGGGCTAAATTTTACAAAGGTGATTTACGTAATGAATCTTTTCTTGATCTTGTTTTTGCAGAAAATAAGATCGATGCTGTCATGCATTTTGCTGCCGATTCACTTGTAGGCGTAAGCGTCCAAGAGCCATTGCAGTATTATGATAATAATGTTGGCGGAGCGATTTCTTTGTTGAAGGCAATGCAAAAGCATTGCATAAAAAACATTGTATTTTCATCCACCGCTGCAGCGTATGGTGAACCAAAGGAAAGCCCAATCACCGAGACAGCTGAAACTGTACCAACAAATCCATATGGTGAAACGAAGCTTGCGATCGAAAAGTTGTTGAAGTGGAGTGAACAGGCATATGGAATCAACTATGTTGTTCTTCGTTATTTCAATGTTGCGGGAGCACATCCAAATGGTGTGATCGGAGAGGATCATAATCCGGAAACACATTTAATCCCAATCATTTTAGAAGCCGCTCTAGGTAAACGTGATCAGATTTCTATTTTTGGTGATGATTATGAAACACCTGATGGGACATGTATTAGGGATTATATTCACGTCATCGACTTGGTTGGAGCACATATTTTAGCGATTGAAAAATTGCGTAAATCTGGTACGAGCGCTATTTATAATTTAGGTAACGGTAATGGATATAGCGTTAGCGAAGTGCTTGCAGCTGCTAGAGAAGTCACTGGCAAGGAAATTCCAGCAGTTATCGCTCCACGCCGTGGTGGTGATCCAGCTAGACTTGTTGCTTCATCAGAAAAGGCAAAAACAGAACTAGGTTGGAAACCGAAATTTGAATCATTAGAGTCAATGATCGAAAGTGCATGGGCATGGTTCCAGAAACATCCTGAAGGCTACGGACAGTGAGATGAAGGAGGAAGGTATATCCATGGATATATATGAATCATTAGAGCTACTCATACAATATGGATTGAAAAAGGGTTTAATTGAAAAATGGGATGTCGACTTTGTTCGCAATGACTTGCTAGCAACATTAGGTCTTGACGAGTGGAAATCGGTTGAAGTAGCGCAAATAAATGATGAATCGCCTGTTCTCATTTTAAAACGAATTTTAGATTGGGCCGCAGAGAATAGAAAAATTTCGCATAATACGATCACATACCGTGACATGCTCGATACTAAAATAATGGCTGCATTTATTGCTCGTCCATCCACAGTGATTCGAACCTTTAATGAATTGTATCAATCTGAGGGTCCGGAAGAGGCGACAAACTATTTTTATCGTTTATCACAAGACTCTAATTATATAAGAACAGATAGAGTAGCAAAAAATGAACATTGGTATGCAGGAACACCTTATGGAGATCTAGAAATTACAATCAATTTATCAAAACCGGAGAAGGATCCAGTTGCGATTGCAGTTGAAAAAGACAAAGTAAAGATTGCTTATCCGGACTGTTTGTTATGTAAGGAAAACGTGGGGTATGCTGGGAGAGTCGATCACCCTGCGAGACAAAATCATCGGATCATTCCCGTATCTCTGAATGAGGAACAATGGTATCTCCAATTTTCACCATATGTGTATTACAATGAGCATGCGATTGTGTTTTCTGGAGAACATGAACCAATGAAAATATCAAAAGTCGGTTTTCAGCGACTACTAGATTTCGTCGATCAGTACCCACATTATTTTGTTGGCTCGAATGCAGATTTACCAATCGTTGGCGGATCCATCCTTAGCCACGACCATTTCCAAGGTGGAAACCATGCATTTCCAATGGCAAAAGCAAAGTTGGAATCGACCTTTACTATCGAAGGGTATGAAGAGGTGGAGGCAGGGATTGTCCACTGGCCAATGTCCGTCATTCGTCTAAGTGGAAAAGATCGTTACCAAATCGCTGAACTTGCAGATTATATTACAAACGCATGGAAAAACTACAGTGATCCAGGAGCTGATATTCACGCATTTAGTGATATGGAACCACATAATACTGTAACACCAATCGTCCGACGTTCCGGCGAAAACTTTGAGTTTGATATTGTTTTGCGCAATAACCGGACAAATGATGAACATCCAATGGGGATTTTCCATCCGCATGAAGAAGTTCATCATATAAAAAAAGAAAACATTGGTTTAATCGAGGTAATGGGGCTAGCAGTCCTGCCAGGTAGATTAAAAGAAGAACTGCATAAAGTAGCTACTTATTTACTTGAGTCAGCCTACGAGCAACTACGTACCGACGAACTCACGAATAAGCATGCTTCATGGGCTCTAGGAATTAAAGAAGCACATAGTGATATAAATGAAGAAAATGTGCAAGATATTATTAGAAGCGAAGTAGGACGTGTGTTTTCTACTGTCCTTGAACATGCGGGAGTTTATAAACGGACGCAGGAGGGGCAAGAAGCCTTTCAGCGATTCATTGATTCTATTAAGTGAGGCAGTTCTTCATCGCAGTGATGCGGTGGAGAGCTGTTTTTTAAAATTCATATAGTACAAGAATGATCTTGCACTATATGATCATCAACCTTTGATAGGATCAAAAAGTCACTACTATCTTTAATGTCTATGTAAATTTTAGCTATTCTATATTTCCTTTAATAATGGTCGATTGGATACACCTTCAAATGTAATATCTACAGGGATAATATATCCATCTTTATCAAAATATAGTCGATCGATACAGACCTCACGATGGTTTGCTTGCGTCTCAGTTAGAGGCCTTCTATGGTATACAATATACCACTCATCTTTGCCAGGTATTTGAATCATTCCGTGATGTCCAGCCCCTGTAGCTACTTCCGGATTTTGTTCTAGAATCTTTCCAACTCTTTCGAATGGTCCAAGCGGGGATGTGGAAATAGCGTATGCAACTGAATAATTTGGACCACCCCAACCGCCTTCTGCCCACATAAAATAGTACTTGTTATTTCTTTTTATCATGCAAGGGCCTTCAACGAATCCACTAGGCGTAATTTCCTTATAAATGGACCCATCCTCGAAAGTGCCAATACTTATCATATCATCGTTTAATTTAACAACATTACAATATCCCCAGCCTCCATAGTATAAATAAGCATTATTATCATCATCTATAAATACATGTGGATCGATTGGTTGAGCACCGTGATGAAATTTGTCTATTAATGGTCGACCTAAAGCGTCTTTAAAAGGTCCTTCAGGTCGATTAGAAACTGCGACTCCTATCCCACCGAGTTCTTCATTGCTCTGAATATCATTGGCAGCAAAGTAATAATAGTATTTTCCATTCCGTTCAATTGGGGATGGTGCCCACAACGCTCGATTAGCCCATGAGATATCCTTAAGTTCCAAAATACGTTCTACCTTTGTCCAATCCACTAGATTCTCTGAGTAAAAGGCATCAAAAAATGTTTGTTCATCATATGAAGCTGAATAAGTTGGATAAATCCAGTATAGATTATCGAAAATCCTTGCCTCTGGATCCGCGTACCATCCTGGGAAAACTGGATTACCTGATGTTATTTTAGTTGTATTTTCCATAATAAATTCTCCTAAATATTATTTTTATCAATATATAAATTTTAATAGTGTATACAACCTATTTAGAGAAAGGAGCCAGAATTCTCAGCGTGCTTCTTTAAAGAGCTCAAAATTCTGGTGATAAATAGACATCAGTGTACCTATTTTACTTCTAAACTGCAAATACATATTACTTAGTTAGAACTTTTATATCTTTCATATTGTTCCCTTTTAATTTCTAGATACCGTTCGGATCCCATTTTCTTTAATGTATTTACATAATTATCCCAATCTTTATCAAGGCTTAATTCACCTGTAATAAATTGAGCGCGCATTTCTTCAATATAGTTGCTGATATCTGTAAAGATGGCACTTAATTCATTGCTTTCCTCTTCTGTCGGTGCAAAAGTCGGCCATAATTCATCAGGTGCATATTTTTCTGTTTCTTCAGCGTTTGCCTGTATATCATCCTCTATAGTCATTCCTCTTATTCCGACGCGAAGTTCTACTGGTGGCTCAACATACGGGTAGCCACCGCCGTAAACATTATCAACATACTGGAAAGCACCAAGCTGCTGCCCTCCTTTGTAATCTTTAATCTCATCAATATAAACAGGCTCTCCATCTACTAGATTGTAAGTCTCTCCTTCCAGACCAATAAATCCAAACATCGAACCTTCTTCACCGTAGAAATAATCGACCCATTTAAGTGTTTCCGCTGGATCTTTATTAACATTTGTTATAATAAATGAAGAAATACCTCTTGTAGGAGGATCTAACCAGTTTAATAGCTGGTCGCCTTCTGGTCCTTTTAATGCGTTTATCCCAACAAAATCTTTTCTAATATTTTCTCCGATATATCCAGGCCCTACCCACGAAAAAGCCCCAACTTTATCTTCGTTAGCATCTGATACCCACTGGGCATAGTCAGCACCAGAAAATGTTTGTGGATGGAGTGCTCCATCCACCCAAAGTTCATTTAAATATTTCCATACTTTTTTATACTTTTCATCATCAAAAATTGTTTGAAGCTCACCGCTTTCATCTTTATAAATAAATTGTTCTGCTGCATTTCCACCACCATTGCCCATCCCAAAGCTACCAAATAACTGTCTTTCTAATGCCCAGTTAAGTGTACCGCTTGACATATACCAACCATGCTCATCATCTGAATCTCCGTTTCCATTTGCATCCTTGTCTACAAACGCTTTTAAGGCATTTGCAAATTCCTCTGTTGTTTCTGGAACTGAAAGTCCTAAATTATCTAGCCATTTCTTATTGATATAATAGCGAATGGAAGCATATTCTTTTGAAAAGTCGACATATGGTAAGGAATAAATATGACCATCGGGCATCGTAAGCGCTTGTTTAATATCAGGATTGTCTTTAAAAAGTTCCCTTATATTAGGGGCGTGTTCTTCAATCAAATCCTCTAATGGTATGAAGAGGCCTTGTTTCCCGTACTTATTTAACTCATCCTGGGAAAATCCTATTTGATAAAATGCATCTGGTAAATCATTGGATGCGAGTATAATATTTTTCCGTTCATCCATACTTGCGTCAGGAATTTCTTCCCATTCGATATGAACACCTGTCATTTCTTCGTATTTTTTCCACATCCATAAATCCTTTGATGCTGGATGGACATCATTAAAACCTTTACGGGCAATTTTAAAACTGTTGTCATCTGATTCTTTGTCTTTTGATGCAGGCTCCTTAGATTGGCAGCCCGTAAGCAGCAAAATAACAGAAACTAGTGTAATAGATAAAAAAGCACTTAAAAATTTCTTCATTTTTCCACCCTCCACGTTTTTAATTTGGATAACATGTATTTCGTTTCTCCCCCCTTTCAAGAGATGTGAGGCGGTCTTAACCTTTAATTGAACCAACTAAAATTCCCTTTTCAAAGAATTTAGATAAAAGAGGGTATAGAATCAGTAATGGTAATGTAGAAACTACGACAACGGCATACTTAATTCCCTCCCTCGACATCATTCGATTTGCATACTCACCATCAGTGGCAACAGATAGCATGTCCTTTAGCTCGTTTTGAATTAATATTTCGCGCAAAATGAGCTGCAAGGGATATTTGCCACGATCGGAAATATATATCATAGCTTCAAAATAGTTATTCCAATGGCCAACACCGTAAAAAAGGACCATAACAGCAATAATCGGTGTTGAAAGGGGAAGTACAATTTTATATAGCAATTTTATGTTATTACAGCCGTCCATAAAAGCACTTTCCTCTAATTCGCGAGGAATTCTCGTTTGAAAGTATGTACGCATAATAATTAAGTTAAATACACTAATAGCTCCAGGAAGAACAAGTACCCACATGGAATTAACAATACCGAGCGATTGATTAACCAAATATAAAGGAATCAATCCACCACTAAAGAACATTGTGAATGTAATGATAAAAGTAATTATCCCACGGCCATAGAAATCTTTTCTTGATAATGGATACGCGCCCAATACTGTCATAAAAATGTTAATTGTGGTACCAACCGTCGTATAAATAACAGAGTTAAAAAAACCTTTCCAAATATCTTGATTGTTGAATACTGTTATATAGCTTTCAAGATGAAACCCTCTTGGCCATAAAAGTATTGGATTTGAAAAAACTAATCTTGGATCGCTCACGGAAGCAAAAACTACAAACATTAAAGGATATAATATAATAAATGTGAAAATTAAAATGAGGAAAACATTTAAGCTATCAAAAACTTTATCTCCTGTTGTTCGATTAATGTTATGTAACATGGCTATTTCTCCTTTCTCAGCGTGATATTACCATAGACTTGTACTACTTATTCTCCTAGCAATTGCATTTACGATAATCAATATAATAAAGTTTATTACGTTATTAAATACTCCAACAGCTGCAGAGAAACTGTATTGTGCATTCAAAATCCCACTCTTATACATATATGTGGAAATAACTTCTGAAGCATTCAAGTTTTGCCCATTTTGCATTAATAAGATCTTTTCGAATCCAACTGCCATAATTCCCCCTGCACTTAAAATAGCAAGAATGATAATTGTTGGTGCAATTCCTGGAACAGTGACATGCCACATTCGTTGGATTTTACTTGCACCATCAATATAGGCTGCTTCATATTGCTCGGGAGGAATACCTGACATAGCAGCTGTATAGATCAGTGATGCCCAGCCTATAGACTGCCATGTTCCAGACCATACAAACAAATGCCAAAAAGATTTTGGATCAGCTAAAAAATCTTTGCTTTCCCCGCCAAAAAATTCAATTACCGCGTTGATCACACCCGAAGAAGGGGATATAAAGAACATCAACATACCAACTACAACAACTACAGATATAAAATGCGGTGCGTAAGATATAGTTTGTACTATTGTCTTAAAACGTTTATTTCTAAGTTCATTGAACATTAAGGCTAAAATAATAGGGAGGGGGATGCTAACAATTAACCCATACAAACTAATCCCAAGCGTATTTTTTATTAAACGCCAAAAGTAGTAAGAATTAAAGAAACGTTCAAAATGTGCAAATCCAACCCAGGGACTTTGTGAAATCCCGACTCCAGGCAAAAAATCTTTAAAAGCAATTATCACTCCATACATTGGCCAATAATGCCAAATTGCAAAATAAAGTATTACAGGCGCAATAATAAGATACAAACCAAGGTTTTTCTTTAATTGTTTCTTCATAATAGTAAAACGACTTTGTTTAGTTACAACCATTGATTCAGTTTTACGAACAATGTTCATCGGCTAAATCATCCCCTTTGTATAGAATTAAGGACCGTGTAGTCGAGTCCGGTGAATATTTTTAGTTTTCTAGAACATTTCTAGTGGATGTAGAATCCCGACTAATTAATTTTACGGGAAGTATAATATTTTTAGTCTCACTTGTTCTTCTTTCAATCTGTTTTACTATTAACTTAGCTGCACACTTTCCAATCTGTTCAAAATTTTGTGCAATCGTTGTCAATGGCGGTTCTAAGTTTTCTGATATGGGCAGATTGTCAAAGCCTATTATGGACAAATCTCTGGGTATGTTTAACCCCATTTCTCCTGCCGTATTAATTAAACCAATAGCGATAATATCATTTTCTGACTGTATTGCAGTCACCCCATTCTTTAAAAAGTTTCTTATTAGATCTGTATAAAATGTTTTTAAATCCTTTTGACTAATTTCAACACTGAAATTAATTTTTACAATAGTAGGATTAACCTCTATGCTATGATCTAATAAGGCTTGACAATATCCGAAATAACGATCTCTTACTGTTGGGAGTGTTTCAATACTACGGTAGGACACGAAAGCAATTCTTCGATGTTTTAGTTTAATTAAGTGGGAAGCACATTCATACCCTCCTTGGAAATTGTCTGATATAACACTAATCAATGAAGCGCTTTCAAAATGTTTATCTATCGTTACAACCGGATACTTATTCATAGCTAGAGTATTTAATATTTCCAAATGGCGGTTAGTTGTTTGTGGGTAAAAGATAATACCTTCGATTCCTTTTAATGGTAGTTCCTCAAGGAATTTCTTTTCTTTTTGCCAATCTTGATCCGTTGTTTGGATGGTGAGGTAGTAGCCTTTCGATTCAAGAAAGCTAGAGGCTCCTTTAATATAATCAAGGGATCCATTTTCATCTTTAAATGGTAGAATCATAGAAATCATCTTTGATTTGTTCTTGACATCCTTTGATTGGATATTCAATCTATTATCACCTTTAACGAAACTACCTTTTCCTCTAGCACGATAAATAATCCCTTCTAGTTCTAACTCTACAAGTGCTCTTTTCGAAGTTATTCTACTTACGTCAAATTGTTCTGCTAATTCAATCTCTGATGGAATACGCTCTCCAGGAAGATACTCTTCATTTGCTATTTTTTCTTTTAGATAATCAATAATTTTTCTGTATAACGGTTTGTTGTTTTTCAATATGTATGCACTACCTTTTTTTTAAAAAATAAGATATACCATTGTAAGAAATATTGCTTACTTTGGTATACCCTAGTTTAAAATATCTAATCTGAATAGTCAATATAAAATATATATTTTTAATATTCGCCTTCCTTAAACGCTTTTGCTTTGTTAAGTTCGATTGGTATATCAATTATAGGATTCTATATTACTTTTCTAGTTTTCGATGATAGGTAATCCACATTATTAAATATGCTGATGTCGCGCCGCTAACCAGTAGTATTAAACTAGGAACGAAAGTGATAGTAAACCAAACAATAATAAGCCCACCGACTATCATCAATGATTCTATCGGACTTGAAAGCGCCATTAATAATGACTGTTTAATATATTGTTTCCATGAGAATTCATATTGGACATATATCGGAAAGAAAAATAATAATGATAGAATAAAAAGAAGAAACAATAGAAGAACAAAGTAATAAAGAAAAATGAACAAAGTCCCTTCTTGAAATTTAATTAAACTTAAATCGTATATAAAGAATAATCCAATAATACTAAAAAAGAACCCAAACGCATTCATCTTCATAAAGTCCGACTTATAATGCTTCCAAAAAGTCTGGAAAATAGCAATCTCTGTCTCTTTCATGATCCATTTTCTAATCACGGCGAACATAGCGGCTGTCGCGGGAAAGAAGCCGAAAAGGCCAAGTCCTAGTAAAGTAAAAGCAATCCATAGCAAGTTCACATAAACTAACCGCAAAACATTCATACATACTTCATAAAATAGGTCACCATAATTCATCCTGCATATCCTCCTATAGGTTAAATAGAATTGTTCGAATCATAGGGTACAATGATTTTCTTGTACCGATTGTATTGATACCTTCTACAAATGGAATAGAAAATGTACATTAAAGTTTTGCGCGTGTTTTATCTGAATTACTCTACCTTACCAAAATAACATAATTATTCTCGAAGGAAGGATGATTTCTTACTAACAAAAATTGAGTATAATACCGTTTCAGCATCAAGATGATCCGTACTGACATGAAAATAACTAGATTTCATTAAACATAATTTCTGGTTTATCTTTCTATCTCCAAAGATAATTATTCACTATCCCCCAACGTACTATTAAGAAAGTGTTCTACAGAAAAGGCAGATACACCTAAGGCAGTTGATGGTTTAGAGGGGGTAGAAAATTGGATACTTACCTCCGCTTGAAGAGAAATCATTGCATGTTTTTTAACATAATTTTGTACAGATTCTTCAATCCACTTTTTTGCTCCAGATAATATATTGCCAACGATAATTTTTTTCGGATTAAGGGCATGGACAATATTAACGATTCCCATACCAAGATGTGTGGCAATTTCATTGAGAAGTGCGATAGCCTTTTCGTTATTATTCTCGGCCAATTCGATGATTTGATCGACGTATCTCTCCTCCCGCGTAATTAGGTTTAGTTTGGTGGCTTTATTGATTAAATATTGTTCAGATGCGTATAATTCCCAACATCCAATGTTTCCACAACGACATTTTTCTCCATTTATATTCATCGTCATATGGCCAAATTCTCCGGAAAACCCGCCAGAACCTTTGTACAATTGACCATTGAAAAGAATGCCAGTTCCTATCCCCATTCCAGCACTAATATAGACGAGATCATTTACATCTTTGCCTAATCCAAACATTTTCTCTCCATAAGCGCCTGCATTTGCTTCGTTTTCTATAATAACGGGAATATTAAATTCGGCTTCGATTTCTTTTTTTATCGAGGAGTTTTTCCAGCCAAGATTTGGTGCAAGTAACAAATCATTGTTATTATCAACAATTCCTGGGACGCCAATGCCGACACCTACGATTCCATATGGTGTAGAAGGGGCTTGTGATAGTAATTGAGTGATATTAGCTTTTACATATTTCAATGTTTGAGTGATGGATGATGATATATAGGAATGTTGCTCCTGTAGTAAAATATTGCCTTGAAGATCTGTTAGGATGCCACGAATATAGTTAACCCCAAGGTCAATGCCGATTGCGCAGCCTGCCTTTTGATTGAAAATTAGCATGACTGGGCGTCTTCCACCGCTGGATACACCAGGTCCTGTCTCTAAAATAAGTTGCTCTTTAAGCAATTCAGCAACTAAAGTTGAAACTGTTCCTTTATTTAAACCAGACAATTGGGCAATGTCTGCACGAGAAAGGGGAGCTTTATTTCTAACCAGTTGAAGCACAATTGTTTTATTTTCTATTTTTATTAACTGCTGATTCCATGTTGAAATTTTCATTGATTTCTCCTTTTAGCCGCAAAAATTAATCTAGACTTATCATACACGGAACAAAGCACTTAATAAACTTTGTTTAATCAATAGACAAAGTTTATTTTTATATGGTATACTTTGTTCAGAGATAAAGTGTAACCGTATTCAACTAATTATATTTGGAGGTATTAAAATGGCTTATTTCGAAAAAGTAAACAATATTCAGTATGAAGGTTCTGGTTCAAAAAATCCGCTTGCTTTTAAATATTACAATCCTAAGGAAATAGTAAATGGCCAAACAATGGAGGAGCTACTACGTTTCTCAGTAGCATATTGGCATACATTCACAGCAGATGGAACAGATCCATTTGGTGTAGGTACGGCGGTTCGCCCCTGGAATAATCTCCAAGGAATGGACCTTGCGAAAGCACGTGTTGAAGCAGCGTTCGAACTGTTTGAAAAAATAGATGTTCCATTTTTCTGCTTCCATGATGCCGATATTGCTCCCGAGGCTGATACGTTAAAAGGAACGTATGAAAATCTTGATGTTATTACAGCAATGATTAAAGATTATATGAAAGACAGCAAAGTAAAATTGCTTTGGAATACAGCAAATATGTTTACACATCCGCGTTATGTACATGGTGCTGCTACTTCCAGTAACGCAGATGTTTATGCATTTTCTGCTGCTAAAGTGAAAAAAGGATTAGAGACGGCAAAAGAACTTGGAGCGGAAAACTATGTGTTCTGGGGTGGCCGCGAAGGTTATGACACACTTTTAAATACAGACATGAAGCTTGAGCAAGATAATCTAGCGCGTTTCTTCCATATGGCAGTTGATTATGCCAAGGAAATTGGTTTTGATGGCCCATTCCTTATTGAGCCAAAACCTAAAGAGCCTACGAAACACCAATACGACTTTGATGTTGCAACTGGACTTGCTTTCCTGAAAAATTATGGTCTTGACGAGCACTTTAAATTTAACATCGAAGCGAATCATGCGACATTAGCTGGCCATACATTTGAACATGAACTAAGAGTTGCTCGTATCAATGGCATGCTTGGATCAGTCGACGCTAACCAAGGTGATACATTACTAGGTTGGGATACAGATGAATTTCCGACAGATTTGTATTCTACTACACTAGCGATGTATGAAATCTTACAAAATGGTGGACTAGGTAAAGGTGGATTGAACTTTGATGCAAAAGTGCGCAGAGGTTCATTTGAACCGGAAGACTTGTTCTATGCTCATATTGCAGGAATGGATAGCTTTGCGGTTGGTTTAAAAGTAGCTAACAAACTTTTAGAAGATCGTGCATTGGAAGAATTCATTGATAAACGCTACCAAAGTTATACAGAAGGAATCGGACTTGATATCGTTGAAGGTCGCGCTGACTTCCATAAACTTGAAAAGTATGCATTGGAATTAGGCGAAATTAAAAATATTTCTGGTAGACAAGAACGCCTACAAGGTATCGTCAACCAATATTTACTTGAAACACTTGCTAATCAAGGAAAATAAGTTGAAAAAATGTGCTGGAATCTAATTCCCGCACATTTTCTTCATTACAATTAAAAAAAGGGTGAGAATGATGAAATATGTAATCGGTGTCGATCTTGGAACGAGTGCAGTGAAAATTTTACTCATGAATCAAAATGGTGAGGTGTGTCAAGAGGTCTCAAAATCTTATCCTCTCATTCAAGAAAAATCTGGCTATAGTGAACAAAATCCTGAAGAGTGGGTAGAAAAGACGATAGAAGGACTTGCTGAACTTGTAAAAAATTTCGCTGGAAATGTAGAAGATATTGAAGGAATGAGCTTTTCTGGGCAAATGCACGGTCTCGTTTTACTTGATGATGAACATCAAGTATTAAGAAATGCTATCCTTTGGAATGATACGAGAACAACAAAACAGTGTAGGGATATTGAGGAACAAGTAGGAATTGATACACTTTTGAAAATTACTAAAAATCCTGCGTTAGAAGGATTTACATTACCAAAGCTTTTATGGGTAAAGGAAAATGAACCTACTATATATGAAAAAGCAACAGTCTTTCTCCTCCCAAAGGATTATTTGCGATACAGGCTGACTGGACTTATACATAGTGAATATTCCGATGCGGCAGGGACATTACTACTTGATGTCGGGGAGAAAAAATGGAGTAAGGAAATATGCGAGCTTTTGAACATTGATTTGGATCTTTGTCCACCGCTTATTGCCTCACATGAGCAAACAGGAGCGATTACAAATGAAGTTGCAATGAATACTGGTTTAAATGAATCGGTAAAAGTTTTTGCAGGTGGAGCAGATAATGCTTGCGGTGCAATCGGTTCGGGAATTTTGTTTGAAGGGAAAACGTTGTGCAGCATTGGTACATCCGGGGTTGTCCTTTCATATGAGGAAAGAAGCGATCAAGATTTCAAAGGGAAAGTTCATTATTTTAACCATGGAGAAGAGGCAGGGTTCTACACAATGGGTGTCACTTTGTCCGCTGGTTATAGCTTAAGCTGGTTTAAAGAAACCTTTGCAGCAGATGTAGATTTCGACAGTTTACTTAAAGATTTGAACGAAGTTCCAATTGGCGCAAACGGTTTATTATTCACGCCTTATTTGGCAGGAGAAAGAAGTCCGCATGCTGATTCAACCATTCGAGCAAGTTTTATTGGAATGGATGCAGCTCATGAAAGAAAGGACTTTGTCCGTGCAGTTCTTGAAGGAATTACTTTTTCTTTGCATGAGTCGATTGAAATATTTAGAGACAATGGCAAAAAGATCGAAACAGTTGTCTCGATCGGCGGCGGTGCCAAAAATAAACATTGGCTGCAAATGCAGGCAGATATTTTTAATGTGGAAATCGTAAGACTTGCCAGCGAACAAGGGCCAGGAATGGGAGCTGCAATGCTCGCAGCGTATGGAAGCGGCTGGTTTACATCACTTCAAGCATGTGCTGATACATTTGTACAAGTCGTGGAAACCTATCATCCAAATCCAGATAATGTTGCTACATACGAAAAGCTTTTCCCTATTTATCAAGATGTGTATAGCAAAACAAAGGATTTAAATGAGCAATTGAGTGAGTTTAGGAGATAAGACTATTGCAACGAGTAATGCTTAGGTGGGACGATTAAAAAGGTACGACTTTTATATTAAATCAATTAACTGGCTGTCCATTTGGAAGTCAGTTTTTTGACTTTTACCACCTACAGAACAAAATAGTTTTTTCCTGTCAACATCTTACATACTGTTGTTTAAACTCTTTTGGAGACATGCCTTCTTCCTTTTTGAAAAATCGGCTGAAATAAGCTGTTTGTGAAAAGCCACAGTTTTCAGCAATCTTTTCAATGCTCCAATTCGTTGAAACCAATAAAACCTTTGCTTGTTCCAAACGAACCCTATTGACATATTCAATTGGGGTACAACCTAACGTATTGATCATGCATCTGGCAATATGATTAGGGTGATAACAAAGTGATTCGCCAAGCTCCTTATAGCTAACTTTTCGCGAAAAATTCCTTCGTAAATAATCCGCAGCCTGTTCTGCCACCGCTAATGTAGGTAAGGACTTTTCCAAGTGAGTAGTGCTTGCCAGTTCCTGCAATAATTGTTGAAACAGCATTTGCCTTTGCCATTCCGAAGAATAAGTAGATTCGACTTCAGAAGATAGTATTTGTTTACATAAAAGATCAACAACATTCCAATTATGTATTTTGCAATGTTTAGGAAGCCTTATCCAGAATGGAAGTTCCGAAAAGGGATTTCTATTGCTGTTTATCATGTATTCCATCCCTTGTTTAGGAGAAACTTCACTTAATTCTGACCATTCCTTTGATGTTGTAAAATGAAACCAATAAAAATGAGTCGTTGATTCACATGGTATTACCGAAAAATGGTGTCGATCTGGATAAAGTATAAGAGCTTGCATCGCCTCTATGTGAAACTGCTTTTGGTCTTCTCCCATCACTAAACATCCCTGTGTGACGATAAGTAAATCAAATACTCCAATCTGACTACGATTTGGGTGTGATTGACCAGATGAATATGTATCCTCCCCAGTTTCTAAAAGGGTTGGTAAAGGCGGAGCGATTAATTGTAGCATGATGTCCTCCTTTGAATTGTTATGATTGTACAATTTATTGTTATGATTCTGCATTACTGTCCCTTAAATATATCACTATAATTAATTTAAGATTATTGCAATTTTACTGATTAATCAAGTAGGAGGACTGTATGACTAAAACTGTGAATCGAATATTAAAAGAAAGTGCATTTCACTCATTACCCCTTGGAAGTATTAAACCAGAGGGGTGGCTGCGGGATCAATTGGAAATCCAGGCAAGGGGGTTCAGTGGGCATTTAGATGAACAATGGCAAGACGTTGGTACAAACAATGGATGGCTAGGGGGAGATGGAGAAAGTTGGGAACGCGGTCCATATTATTTAGATGGACTTCTTCCGTTAGCATATCTATTAGAGGATAAAAACCTAATTGAAAAAGTACAGCCTTGGATTGAATGGACGCTAACCAGTCAACGTGAGGATGGATCATTTGGTCCAAGTAATTTGAAGCAGCTGAATGAAGTTGTGCATGATAATCAGGACTGGTGGCAAGAAATGATCATGCTTAAAGTGTTGACCCAATACGAAGAAGTTACAAAAGACGAGCGTGTGATTCCCTTTATGACAAAGTATTTTGATTATCTCACAAATGCTTTAACTCACTATCCTTTAAAAGAATGGGCCGAAGCACGAGGAGCGGATTTGCTATTGTCCATTCATTGGCTATACGAACGGACAAAAGAGTCGAAATTCCTTGAGTTGGCCGAAATTGTTCGAGAACAAACAATTGATTGGAGTACTATTTTTACAAGATTTCCATATTGGCGTAAACAAACACAATGGGATCATCGTATTCATGTTGTAAACGTGGCGATGGGAATGAAGACACCGGCTGTTTTTTATCGGCAGACTGGTCAGGAATGGGAGAAAGAAGCGGTCTATAAAGGGATTGAAAGTTTGATGACATATCATGGTCAAGCACACGGAATGTTTTCTGGTGATGAATGGTTGTCTGGGACACATCCTAGTCAAGGTGTTGAATTATGTGCCGTTGTAGAATACATGTTTAGTATGGAAAACTTGGTCAGGATTCTAGGCGATGGAAAGTTTGGAGATATCCTTGAAAAAGTTGCATTTAATGCACTCCCTGCAACGATATCTCCTGAATGGGATTCCCATCAGTATGACCAACAGGTGAACCAAATCATCTGTAATGCGGCGAAACGCCCATGGTCAAACGCCCCTGATTCCAACATGTTTGGATTAGAACCAAATTTCGGATGCTGTACGGCCAATATGCACCAAGGATGGCCGAAGTTTGCAGCAAGTCTATGGATGGCGACCCATGACGGGGGGCTAGCTGCTATTTCGTATGCACCATGCCACATTCAAACAACGATTGCGAACAACATCCAAGTTGATGTTTTGGTAACTAGTAACTATCCATTTCGTGAGCAAGTATCTATTCATATAAATGTATCCGAAAAAGCAATATTCCCAATTTTATTACGAGTGCCAAATTGGTGTGACAATATCGAAGTGAGTGTAAATGGAGAAATCCAACATATTCAAGCAGTAAATGGATTTGCACGTCTTGAACGTGAATGGCATCCTAATGATCAAATAGAAATAGTCCTGCCTATGGAAATTAAAATGGAAGAACGTAATAACTTCGCAATGAGTGTAAATCGTGGACCACTTGTATATGTAATGCCAATAGGAGAACAATGGGTGCGCGTTCAAGAACGTGAACGTTTCCACGACTGGGAAATATATCCTACAACAGCATGGCGCTATGCTTTGGTTAACGATACTGGATTTAAAGTAGAGACCCACGAAATGACAAAGCAGCCCTATAAGACTGAAGATGCTCCAATTAAATTGATAACAAAGGGAAAACTATTATCGAATTGGATTATGGAGAAAAACTCTGCCTCAGAACCTCCGTTGAATCCACAACCATATCCCGATGCATTATTAGAAACAATCGAACTCGTGCCTTATGGCTGCGCACGGCTGCGGATTGGCGAGTTTCCAGTTTTGAGATAGTGCATTCGTTTGTTCGTTCTTCTCAGGTCAAGGTAATTATTCCGTTCTCGAAGCCGAAGTTAATTGTAGTTGGGCTCTTTACGTTTACAGGCATATGGAAAGATTTTCTTGGAGGAGATACTTAATGGCGGCTTCTGCTACAGTAGTAACACCTATTATTCTTTTATTTTTCTTTTTAGCAGATTAACGAGCAGTAAAACCCCCACTTCAAGGATTCAAGTTTAAGCAATGAAAAGTAAGTGGGGGATAACTGCCCGTAAAGGCCCGATTGGTTCCGGCCAACAGGATGTTGGTCACTCAGGCGTTGCAGCAGGACGCGGCGACCTTAGCCTGAGTTCCTTAACAATCAGTGGGGGATGATAGAAAACCCCCACTGATTGTTAGTTGAACTTTATGCAGCGCTACTTTATAAAGGGTATTGCGTTAACAGGAACAAAAGGTTAAAAAAGAGAATTGAAGGAGACGAATAAAATGGAAACAAAATCTAGTACTTTACTAAAACCAATCTCATTTACGGATGTATTAATAAAAGATGAATTTTGGGCACCGAAACTAAAAGTTAATCGCGAACAAACAATACCATATCAATACGATCAATGTAAAAATACCGGTCGCATTGATGCATTTGGGCTTAAATGGAAGCCAGGAATGGACCCAAAACCTCATATATTTTGGGACTCCGATGTAGCAAAATGGATTGAAGCTGCGAGTTATAGTCTTGCAACCAATCCAGATCAAAAGCTCGATTCTTTATTAGACGAAGTGATTGAAACGATAGTATCTGCACAGCAATCTGATGGATATTTAAATATTTATTTTACTGTTGTGGAGCCAGAAAAAAGATGGAAGGATTTACGAGATGCGCACGAATTATACTGTGCTGGACATCTTATCGAGGCAGGAGTAGCTCACTTTAAAGCAACGAAAAAGCGAACTTTATTTGATGTAGTTTGTCGCTACGCCGATTATATAGATACAGTTTTTGGCCCCGAGGAAAATAAGTTAAAAGGTTATCCAGGACATCAGGAAATTGAACTGGCTTTAGTAAAACTATACAAAGTAACGAATGAAGAGAAATATTTACGTCTAAGTATATATTTCATAGACGAAAGAGGAAGGCAACCTCATTACTTTGAACTTGAAAAAAAGGAAGTGCCGGGTTATTTTGATCCATTTATGAATTCTCTCCATGATATGAACGCATATAATCAATCCCATCTACCAGTTAGGGAGCAAAGTGAAGTAGTAGGTCATGCTGTACGAGCACTGTATATGTATGCTGCAATGACAGATTTAGCAGGAGAGTATAATGATGTATCTTTAATCGCAGCATGTGAACGTTTATGGGATAATCTTCACAATAAGAATATGTATATTACAGGTGGAATTGGGTCTACAAGGAATAATGAAGGATTTACATTTGATTATGACTTGCCGAATGAAACGGCATATGCAGAAACATGTGCATCTGTAGCAGTAGTTTTTTGGAACCATCGCCTTTTACAGCTGGAGTGTGATGGGAAATATGCAGACGCATTAGAACGAGCACTTTATAATGGGGTTATAAGTGGTATATCACTAGATGGTAAAAAATTTTTCTATGAAAATCCGCTAAGCAGTCTCGGAAATGTTCATCGTAAAGATTGGTTTGGCTGTTCTTGTTGCCCTCCTAACATTGCTAGGTTATTTGCCTCTTTGGGGGAATATATATATTCGCAAAATGATAATGAGATAGTAACACATTTATATATTCAGGGAAGTGGAAAATTCAAAGTAAATAATCAAGAAATTACTTTACACCAAAAGACAAACTATCCATGGAATGGTGAAATCACATTTACAATAGATACATATAAAACGCAGAAATTTGGCTTAAAACTTAGAATTCCGGAATGGTGTCATGGAGCTCAGTTAGAAGTTAATGAGGAAAAGGTCGATATTGAAGATAGGATCGTTAAAGGATATATAACAATCGATAGGGAATGGTCTAACACTGACACCATTAAGCTCACACTGCCAATGCCTGTAGAACGTTATTATTCAAATCCAAAAGTACGACAAAATATAAATCATGTTGCTATTCAAAGAGGACCAATATTATATTGTCTGGAGTCTATTGATAATATTAATTTACTTCATACAATTGGGCTTCGAAAAGGTGGAGAATTGAACTGTTCTTTCGATCAAGCGTTACTGGGGGGAGTAATAAAGATTGAAGGAAATGCATCTATTATTGAAGATAATGGCTGGGAAGGAAGTCTTTATAGATCCAAAAATGCGGAAGTCGCGCGATATAATTTAACTGCAATCCCATATTATTCATGGGACAATCGTGATCCAGGGCAAATGCGTGTGTGGATTCCAGAAATTTAACAGCATACTATATCGAGTTCTATCTATTTTTATTGTAACAAAACTAATAATCTGATTGAAAGATTAGAGAGATGAACAATAGATTTTATATAGTAAAAAGTGCCCTATGGAAAGGGAATAAAACTTTTCATTAAACGAATTAGTTGTTATAGTGAACATAACAACTAATAAGGTGATGTTATGATGAATGTGCCATTGTATAAACAAATTTATAAGAATGTATTAAATCAAATCATTCGAGGAGAGCTAAAAAAAGGTCAAAAGATTCCCTCGGAAAAAGATTTAGCTAAACAATTTGATGTAAGTAGAATTACTTCTAAAAAAGCATTAGATCTTTTAGCGCAAAATAAAATTATCGAAAGGGTCCAAGGGAAAGGGTCATTTGTTATATATTCTAATGAAACGACTATAACTACCTCTAATTCCGATCTTGGGAATGCAGAAATAAAAATACTGAAAATTGGATTGGTTATTACAGACATATCTGATAGTTATGGCACGGAATTAATCAAGGTAGTTGAAAGTAATGTCGGTATTTATGGTGCGCAATTGCTCATTAAGTTTACACATGAGATGATTGAAAATGAGGAAAAAGCCATTACAGAACTTTTGCAAGTAGGAGTGGATGGAATGATTGTTCTTCCGATTCATGGAGAACTTTATAATCCGAAAATACTTGAACTTGTGCTACAAAAGTTTCCAATTGTTCTAGTTGATCGCTATTTACGTGGAATTCCTGCAAGTTCAGTCTCAACAAATAATATGCAAGCAGCCAGAGAAGCAACGGATTATTTAATTTCGCTTGGACACCAACATATTGCCTACATTACGCTTCCTTACGACGGCACAACTGTATTAGAAGATAGAATGAAAGGTTATCAACTTGCACATACAAAACGGAAACTACCGCTTAATCCCGATTACCTTTTTACGAATAATGCCAGCGAAGTCGCATATAAACCAACAAAAAGCGAGGAACTTAATAAGGAGCTTGCAAAAATAAAAAAATTTATCATGGACAATCCTGATATAACGGCCTTTTTTGTATGTAGATATTCTTTTGGAGAAATTCTAGCTCATGTAATTCATTCTATGAACAAAAGAGTGCCAGAAGATTACTCTATTATTTGTTTTGATTCTCCACCTTCGGTTTTTGCGAAGCCTCGATTCACCCATGTTCATCAAAAAGAAGATAAATTAGGTGAAAAGGCTGTACAGATTCTAATGGCACAAATATTGGGTGAGAGGGACATTCTAACAGAATTTATGGATTTTGATTTAGTTGAAGGATTGTCTACCGCATCTATTAAATTAGAAATGAAGAATTAATTATATTCTTCATTTTTTTTAATTATAGTTGACATGTTGATATATGATAATATATTATGTTGTGTATACTGAATATACCAACATCTTAGGAAGTTACACAAATGAAAATGTAAGCGTTTGAAGAATCGGGTTTTTGAATTTAGTAGTTTGTGAGTGTGCTAGAAAAAATGGGGGTGTAAAGATGAATGGAAAAGTAAAAAAGATGGGACAGTTGATTGTGCTCTTAATTCTTACTATGTCTTTATTTCTAGTAGGGTGTTCCTCGAAGGAAAAAGCAAACGGTGGGTCAAGTTCGGGTAAAAAGGAAATTACATTGTGGCATGGTAGTACGGGAATTGGTTTAAATGCACTAAAAGTGTTAGTGAAAAGTTATGAAGAGAAGAATCCTGATATTAAGGTGAAAATGGTATACACGGAAGCTAGCGAAGGAGCAGACCAAAAGCTACTTACTGCGGTAGCAGGCGGCAATCCACCTGATGTAGCAACTTTTGATAGATTCAAAGTTGGATCATGGGCGGCTCAAGGTTCATTGACAGATTTAACAGAAATGGCGGCTGCAGATGGTGTGTCAGAGGATTTGTATTATCCTTATGCTTGGGAAGAAGCGAATTATGATGGGAAATTATATGGAATCCCAACTTCTACTGATGCACGCATGCTTTACTATAATAAAGATCATTTTAAGGAAGTTGGATTAGATCCGGAAAATCCGCCTAAAACAATTGCGGAATTGGAAGACGCAGCTGAGAAATTAACGATAAAAGAAGGAAAGCGTTTCAAGAGAATCGGTTTTATTCCATGGTATGGTCAAGGGTGGTTGTATAGTTGGGGCTGGGGATTCGGCGGTGACTTTTATAATAAGGAAACTGGGGAAGTGACTGCGAATGATCCTAAGATTGTAGATGCCCTACAGTGGATGGTTGACTTTGGTAAAAAATACAATGTTGAGGATATTTCTGGATTTGAAAGTTCTGCAGGAAGTGATGCAATGGATCCATTTATTGCAGGACAAATTAGTATGAAAGTAGATGGGAACTGGACAGTATCAGCGATAAACAAATTCAAGCCGGACTTAAATTATGGTGTTGCGCCAATTCCTACACCAACTGGAACTGATTTCACATCATGGTCTGGTGGTGGGGCTGTTATTATACCCAAAGGTGCAAAAAATGTTGAGGAAGCATGGGACTTTTTGAAATATTATGGTAGTGAAGAAGGGCAAGAGGTTTATTATGGAGAACTATCTGGTGATTTCTCCGTTATAGATTCAGTTAATGAGAAATTAGGTCATAAAGATGATCCAATTCTAAAAGAGTTTATTGAAATATTACCGGTTTCAAACTCTAGACCAGTTATTACGGAAGGTCAACTGTTATGGAATGAATTAGTTACTGCTGTTGAAAACGCTACTAGAGGTAATGGTACGCCACAAGAAAATTTAGATAAGGCCACTGACGCTGTAAATAAAGCGTTGAAGAAATAATTATAAATGGGGAGGGGTACCCCCCTCCCATTTAAGAAGGAAGGGGTTTCTGAAATTGGCGAAGACAGACAAATCTACTAGTGTCGTAGGCTTACCCATCAACAAGAAAAAAACATTTTCTGCATCAAATAGAACCGGTTGGCTGTTTGCCTCTCCGTGGATCATTGGTTTGGTTATGTTCTATGCTGTACCGTTAGTATCTTCCATTTACTTTAGTTTTACTGACTATAGTATTTTACAACCTGGTAAATATGTTGGACTCCAAAACTATAAGGATCTTTTTAAAGATGATTTATTTTGGAAGTCTATCTATAATACTATTTATTTTGCCGTATATTTCGTCCCTTTAAGTATTATCTTTGGTGTTGCTCTAGCTATGATGTTAAATATGAAGATCAAAGGCATGGCAGTATATCGGACGATATTTTTTCTACCAACCCTTGTGCCGCATGTTGCTCTAGCTGTTCTTTGGATGTGGCTACTAAACCCAGGGTTTGGTCTTGTCAATGGGATGCTAGAATTAATCGGCATACAAGGACCGAACTGGCTTGGTAGTGTGGCTTGGTCTAAACCATCACTTATATTGATGTCATTATGGGGAATAGGGCAGGCTGTTATCATTTATCTTGCTGGGCTTGCTGATATCTCAGATGAATACTATGAAGCTGCAGATGTGGATGGTGCCAACTGGTTTCAAAAGACAATTAATATCACAATACCATTGCTGACTCCTGTTATATTCTTTAATTTAGTCATGGGCGCAATTGGGGCGTTTCAGCAGTTCACACTGCCATACACAATGACTTCAGGGCAGGGTACTCCGGCAAACTCACTAACATTTTATGTTATGTATTTGTATGATAATGGATTTAAATTTTTTAAGATGGGTTACGCATCAGCGATGGCTTGGATTTTGTTTATTATTATTATGGCATTAACAGCTGTCATATTTATGACCTCTAAACGTTGGGTTCATTATCAAGGAGAGTAGAAAGGAGTGTTATAAATGCAACCTATAGTAAAAAAAAGATTTAAGTTTACAGTAGCTCATATATGTCTCATTATTGCTTCGATGTTCTTTTTAATTCCGTTTATTTGGATGGTATCTACTTCATTAAAGCCAATTACACAGATCTTTTCTTATCCGCCTGAATGGCTTCCTAGTCCATTTCGATGGATGAATTACTTAGATGCAATGGAATACATACCATTTTTTACATTTCTAAAAAACACAGTGGTCATTACTGTTTTAAGTACAATAGGGGTAGCTATTTCGTGTCCTTTGGTCGCATATAGCTTCGCGAAACTGGAATGGAAAGGACGTAACGTGTTATTTATTATTACGATTGCGGTCATGATGATCCCAGCGCAAGTAACGATGATTCCGTTGTTTTTATTATTTAATAAAATTGGCTGGGTAGGAACACCTTTACCATTGATCGTTCCTGCATTTTTCGGTGTACCATTTTTCATCTTTTTATTGCGTCAATTCTTCATGGGACTGCCGAATACACTAAGGGATGCTGCTAAAATAGATGGAGCAGGAGAGTTTAGGATTTATTGGCAGATTATGTTACCATTAGCAAAACCAGCCGTTTTAGCCGTTGCATTATTCCAATTTATGAATAGCTGGACAGATTTTATTGGCCCATTACTATATTTAACAGATGAATTTCAATACACTTTATCTTTAGGTCTTCAGCAATTCCAAACACAGATGGGTACAGAGTGGGGCTTAATGATGTCAGTGGCAACGATGATGACCTTGCCAATTATAATTATGTTCTTTTTTATGCAAAAAACATTTATTAATGGTATTACTTTTAGTGGAATAAAAGGTTAAAATGTGAGAAGGTATTACAATGTATCAAATAAAAAATATTTAGTTTAAAAGGAGAATGAATCATGACGAAAAAATTAAAAGTTGCTATCGTCGGTTGTGGGGGAATTGCTAATGGCAAGCATATGCCCAGTCTTAGCAAGGTAGACCAAGTAGAAATGGTTGCATTTTGTGATATTGAAATAGAAAAAGCGGAGAAAGCTGCTGCTCAATATGGAAGCGCTGACGCGAAAGTGTATGAAAATTATGAAGAACTTTTGCAAGATAAAGAGATTGATATTGTTCACGTATTGACACCTAATATTTCTCATGCGGAAATCTCCATTGCAGCGATGGAAGCTGACAAGCATGTAATGTGTGAAAAGCCAATGGCAATCAACACAGAACAAGCAAAATTAATGGTGGAAGCTTCGGAACGGACAGGCAAAAAGTTGACTGTTGGTTATAATAATCGTTTCAGACCGGATAGCCAATACTTACATAATGTGTGTAAACGCGGAGATCTAGGTGAAGTATATTACGCGAAAGCACATGCAATTCGTAGAAGAGCTGTTCCGACATGGGGCGTGTTTCTAGATGAAGAAAAGCAAGGCGGCGGTCCACTAATTGATATTGGTACACATGCACTTGATTTAACGCTATGGATGATGGATAACTACAAGCCAAAGTCTGTTATGGGTTCGGTCAATCATAAATTAGGGAAAAAGAAAGATGCTGCAAATGCATGGGGTCCTTGGGATCCAGAGAAATTTACTGTAGAGGACTCTGCATTCGGATTTATTACAATGGAAAATGGTGCAACGATTGTGCTTGAATCAAGCTGGGCATTGAATTCGCTTGATGTGGATGAAGCGAAATGTAGCCTTAGTGGGACAGAAGGCGGAGCAGATATGAAAGATGGTTTGCGCTTGAATGGGGAAGATATGGGTAAACTTTACACGAATAAAATTGAACTTGGTGCCGGTGGCGTTGCATTTTATGACGGTAAAGTAGAAAATGATTCAGACTTAGAAGCACGCTTATGGGTGGAAAGTGTTATTAATGACACAGAACCGGTTGTAAAACCTGCGGAAGCGCTCGTTGTTACTCAAATTTTAGAAGCAATCTATGAATCTGCAAAAACAGGAAAAGCTGTTTATTTCGATTGATATGAGACAGGTAAAATAAAATATATAAATTAAATTAATTTAGCTCTAGCGCCTAGTATACCGAGGGATCCGTATCCTTGTGGGTCTTGTCCGGCTGTCAAGGCGCTTCTGCTTTTCTTAAAAAGGGAGAGGTTTTTATGATTAAGGTAGCATTATTAAGTAGATGGCATGTACATGCGGATGATTATGCAAGAGGTGCAAAGGCAAACGATCAAATTTCCATTGAATTAGTATGGGATGAAGATGCGGAACGTGGTAAACAATGGGCAGATGAATTGGGAGTGCCTTTTGAACAAGAATTAGAATCTGTACTTGCGAATCCTGAAATCGACGCTGTTATTGTTACTACACCAACAAATTTGCACACAGAAGTAATGGTTGCTGCGGCAAATCATAAGAAACATATTTTCACTGAAAAGGTATTAGCTTTTTCGACAGAAGCTTGCGAGCAAATCTATCAAGCTGTAGAGGAGCAAGGCGTAAAGCTAATGGTATCATTGCCTAAGTTAACAGATAGCCCATTTGTATATGCAGAAAAAGCATTGCAAGCAGGAAAATTAGGGAAATTAACGACGATCCGTTGTCGCTTCGCTCATAATGGCGCAGTTGCTCCAGAAGGACAAGCAAGCGGTTGGCTTCCAGAACGTTTCTTTAATTTGGAAGAGACTGGTGGCGGAGCTCTGATGGACCTTGGCGCACATCCGATTTATTTAACAAATCGTTTAGCTGGCAAGGCTACAGCTGTACAAGCGCGTTTACAAGAAATTAATAATCACGGTGTAGACGATAATGCGGTTGTATTAGTCGAGTATGAATCTGGAGCACTTGGTATAATTGAAACAAGCTTCGTTTCTCATGGCAGCCCGTTTCAGTTAGAACTTTATGGCACAGAAGGATCAATCATGATTGAAGAAGGCCAGATCCGTCTAAGTAGTCGTCATGGTGATGAAGTAATTTCTGCGGAGACAGTTAGCTCATTACCAATGCCGATGGAACAATGGGTGCAGGCGATCCAGAACGAAACAACACCATCTATTACGAAAGAAGACGTCTTGAACTTAACTTTGATTAATGAAGCGGCAGCAAAGTCACATCAGGAAAAGACAAGAGTTGAACTAAGTTAATTATACTCTTTGTGAGAAAACGTTAGCTCAGTACAATAATTTTTCGCAGATTAACGCGCAGTAAAAACCCCACTTCAAGGATCCTAGTAAAAGTAATGAAGAGAAATTGGGGGATCAACTGCCCGTAAAGACCCGATTGGTTCAGGCCAACAGGATGTTGGTCACTCAGGCGTTGCCGCAGGACGCGGCGACCTTAGCCTGAGTTCCTTAACAATCAGTGCGGGATGATAGAAAACCCTCACTGATTGAAGTTTCACTTTATAAAAGAATCATTCCTTTCGCGGTGTTTGCTGTAGAGACAACACCATATCGAAAGGAATGATTCTTTTTGTTTTTTATAAAATAACATTTATCGTAGGATAGCCGAATCTGTATAAAGTATTTATTCATATGCACATAATTTAGAATTAGTGAAAAAAACTTATGCATTGTTTCAGCCTTATTGACTTTACGTTTGTAGAAAACTAATGTAGAGATGCAAGAGAAGATAATTAATAGAAATAGGAAATGAAAGCGTATATAAAACTAAAGTAATATACAGATAAAAGTTTATTTTTAACAAGAAGTTTAAGCGTGGTTGACAGCGCTTTCCAGTGTGTTGGAAAAAAGCTCAATTATGGAAGGGATTGTGAATATTACATGACAAAAACAACAGCTCATATTATCTCCCACTCACATTGGGACAGGGAATGGTATTTACCTTTTGAAAAGCATCGTTATTACTTAGTAAAACTAATGGATGATTTACTAGAAAAGCTAGAAAATGATCCTGAATATAAAAGCTTTCACTTGGATGGTCAAACCATTGCGGTAGATGATTATTTAGAAATTAGACCGGAGAAACGTGAAATACTAAAAAAGTATATTGAAGAAAATAAAATTATTATTGGCCCATGGTATATTTTGCAGGATGCCTTTTTAACAAGCGCAGAGGCAAATGTACGTAATCTAATTATTGGTATGCATGACGCAGAGAAATTTGGTTCTTTCTCAAAACTGGGTTATTTTCCTGATACATTTGGAGTGTATGGACAAGCGCCACAGATGTTACAGCAGGCTGGGATTTCAACTGCGACATTTGGAAGAGGTGTAAAGCCAACAGGTTTCAACAATATGGTTAGCGATAGTGTCAATTTCGAATCACCATTTTCAGAATTGGAATGGCAATCTCCAGATGGATCAAGTGTACTTGGTATATTACTAGCTAACTGGTATTCAAATGGTAATGAAGTGCCGACTTCAAAAGAGGAAGCACAGCAGTTCTGGGAGCAAAAACTATCTGATGCTAGGAAATATGCTTCTACACCGCATTTATTATATATGAATGGTTGCGATCATCAGCCATTACAAAAAGATTTACCTGAAGCAATTCGAATGGCGCAGAATTTATATCCAGATATCGAATTCGTTCATTCTAATTTTTCTGATTATATGGAAGCTGTGCAGAAAACCTTGCCGGAAAATTTACAAACGGTTCAAGGTGAATTAAGAAATCAAAGAACGGATGGCTGGTCAACACTTGTAAATACAGCTTCCGCTCGAATTTATTTGAAACAAATGAACCATCTTTGCCAAATTAAATTGGAAAGACTTGCAGAGCCACTATCGACATTTGTCTACATGCTTGGTGAAGAATATCCAGAAGACTATTTGCGTTTTGCATGGAAACAGTTAATGCAGAATCATCCACATGATAGTATTTGTGGCTGTTCTATTGATGAAGTACATGAAGAAATGGTGACAAGGTTTAAAAAAGTCGAGCAAATGACAGATATGATCATTCAAGAACAAATGGAGAAATTGACCGATAAAATAGAAATAAATGCACCTGTAGGATTTAGTCATGCAAAACCGCTCGTTGTCTTCAATACTGTTGGTCATGATAGACATACAGTGATTGAAAAAGTGATAGATTATGAGCGTGTGTATTTTAGAGATATGTCATTTACTAAAATACCAGATTATCTAAAAGAAAAAGTATTACCAGAACTAGCAATCGTTAATGCTTCCGGAGAAGTACAAGCCGCTTCGATTGAAGATGCAGGTGTGGAATTTGGTTATGACTTGCCAGATGATGCATTTAGACAGCCTTACTTCGCTAGGAAATTGAAAATTGTTTTTGCAACTGACGAACTTCCAGCATTGGGTTATCAAACGTATTTTCTTGTAGAAAAGCTAGCTAAGACGGATGAAACGTTCATGATGAAAAATGATCGCGTGATGGAAAATGATCATATACGGATTTCCGTTCATGATAATGGTACATACGACATTGAACATAAGTCGTCTGGAAAAGGTTATTATCATGTTGGCGGATATGAGAATACGAGCGACATCGGTAATGAATATATGTTTAAGAAAGGTATGAATGAAAAACCTTATACAACATCATCGCTCAAAGCGGATATCCAAATTATCGAAAACAATGCGGCAAGGGCAATGATGGAAATAACACATGAATGGGAAATCCCAGTATCAGCTGCGGCTGAGCTAGAGGATATGAAAGATCGACTTGTTTGGCATCGTGATCGCGAAGTAGGAAGATCTGAAGAAATGACAACGCTTGTGTTGAAAACAATTTTAACATTAGACAAAGATTCAGAAGGATTAGCTGTAAAAGTAAACATTGACAATACAGCTAAAGATCATCGACTGCGCGTACTTTATCCAACAAATTTACAAACAGATTATCATTTAGCAGAGAGTGCCTTCGAGATTGTACAAAGACCAAATAAGCCTGAAGCAGAATGGGAAAATCCTAGCTTTGATCATCATCAACAATCCTTTGCATCATTATCTGATGGAGAATATGGTTTAGCAGTTGCGACAAAAGGCTTACATGAATATGAAGTACTTGAAGAACAAACGACATTGGCTGTAACCGTGTTACGATCCGTGTCAGAGCTTGGTGATTGGGGTTATTTCCCAACACCGGAAGCACAATGTTTAGGAACCCAGACAGCTGAATGGTTTGTCATTCCACATAAAGGTAATGCCATTCAGGCAAAAGTGTATGAGCAAGCATATGATTTCCAAACCCCTATTGTCTGCCAACAAACTGAGATGAGAGCAGGATCTATTCCTACAAATGGTTCATTTATAGATTGGAACAGTGATGGATTAGTTTTTACAAGCTTGAAAAAGGGAGAAAAACAAGACGATATTTTGATGAGATTTTACAATCCAGCAGACGCTGAAAAGAGTTTATCCATTGAAAGTCCACATATTGCTAATTACTTTTCGAGCAATATTATCGAGGAGAAATTAGAACAGGTCGGCGAGACTTATACAAATATGCCTGTAAGTAAATATAAAATTATGACAGTTGCCATGGAGGGAAAAAAATAATGAACTCAATATTACCGAATTCATTGCAAGAAACTATCGAAAAGGTCAAAGTAGCATTTCCAGATGAGACGAAGCTACATGATATGTTTGCTCAGTGCTATGTAAACACCTTTTCTACTACATTAAAACATTTAGATGATGGAACAACCTTCGTTATCACTGGGGATATTCCTGCGATGTGGTTACGTGATTCAGCAGCCCAAGTTCGTCCATATTTAATGGTCGCTAATCAAGACGAAGAAGTTAAAAATATGCTTGCTGGTGTTGTGAAGAGGCAACTGAAATTTATCTTACATGACCCATATGCAAATGCGTTTAATGATTCTCCAAACGGAAAAGGATTTCAAACGGATGTGACAGAGATGTCACCGCATGTTTGGGAGCGGAAATATGAAATTGATTCATTATGTTATCCGATACAGCTTGGATATTTATTGTGGAAAGCAACGGGAGAAACCGCTCATTTAGAAGAAGATTTTCATGAAGCGATTAAAACGATTATAAATGTGTGGAAAACCGAACAAGACCACGAAGAACAGTCACCATATCGTTTTGAGCGCAAGGACGTCAGACAGTCTGATACGCTAACTCGTGAAGGAAAAGGAAGTAAAGTCGTTCCTACAGGCATGACTTGGAGTGCGTTTAGACCAAGTGATGATGCATGTACGTATGGTTATCTCGTTCCAGCTAATATGTTCGCAGCTGTTGTATTGGATTATGCTGCTGAAATATGTGAAGTCGTATTACAAGACGAAGCTTTATCACTAGCGTGTAAAAACCTAGGCCAAGAAATTCGTACTGGTATTGAGATATATGGAACGATTGAACATCCGGTTTATGGGGAAATATATGTATATGAAACAGATGGTGCAGGAGGGTATAATTTAATGGACGATGCAAACGTACCAAGCTTGCTTGCCGCTCCTTATTTGGGCTATTGTTCATTTGACGACCCAATATATCAAAATACGAGAAACTTTTTGTTGAGCAGAGACAATCCGTATTATTATGAAGGTAAAAAAGCATCCGGAATTGGCAGTCCGCATACACCAGATCATTATATTTGGCATATCGCATTATCTATTCAAGGAATGACAAGTATTAGTACCGAAGAAAAAGCAAAAATCTTACAAACGATGATTGCAACTGACGGCGGTACAGGCTTTATGCATGAAGGATTCAATGCAAGTAAACCTGAAGAATTTACCCGAGATTGGTTTGCCTGGTCGAACTCCATGTTTAGCGAATTTGTCCTAAGCATGTGTGATATGGCAGTAGAAGGCAGCCCATTGCATAAACAAATAACGAAGTGATGTAACAGTCTGGGCGTATAGCTGTGAAATTTGTTGAGTGGCTCATAAAAATGCCGAGCGGCCAGTAAATCGTCGCGACTTGGCTCATAAAAAAGCCGAGCGGCCAGTAAGTAGTCGCGAGTGGCTCATAAAAAAGCCGAGTGGCCAGTCAATCGAAGTGAGTGGCTCATAAAAATACCGAGTAGCTAGTAATCAGACATGTGTGGCTTATAAATTGGCTGATTAGCTAGTACCTGGTGTGGAGTTACCCCTAAATTTGCTTAATGCCCAGAATTCAACTACAATTTGGCTGGAATCCAAACTGATTGTGAGAGGACAGAAGTAATTGTATCTTTGTCCTCTCTTTTATATAAAGGAGTTTTACAAATGAGAGTATTTCAACAGGTAAGCGAATGGATAATGAGATTGATTTGGACAAACTTTTTATGGTTAGGATTTACTCTTTTGGGGCTTGTCATATTTGGAATCATGCCTGCGACAATAGCGTTATTTGCTGTTGCTAGAAGGTGGACAATGAAAGAATTTGATTTCTCTATATGGAAGCTATTTAAAGAAACGTATTTTAAAGAATGGAAAAACAGTAATAAAATCGGTGCTATTTTTTGGTTGATCGGTATTATCCTGTTTTTTGATCTTAGCATTGCTGAACAGATGGATGGCTTTTTATCGCTTTTTCTTTATATCTTTTTCATCTTTCTCATGCTAATTTTTATGATGACGCTCATTTTCTTTTTTCCCATTTATGTTCAATACAAATTCAGTATAAAAGAGTATATTAAACAATCTTTTATTTATTCACTTGTCAGTTTGAAAGCTACTTTCTTTATTTTACTCGGTTTATTTTTAATTGGATTTTTATTTTTGAAAATACCAGGGCTTATTCCGTTTTTCAGCGGCGCACTTCCAGCCTATTGGATTATAACGGTGTGTATGAAGAGGTTTCATTACTTGGAAAATAAATTAGCTACTAAGGAGTGAATGATTTGTTTTTGACAGAAAGAAAGTTTGAGGCGCGTATTCAGGAATTAGCTGGGTTTCGTTATCGCGATTGTGTATCTATCGAACAATTTTATATAAGCGAAGATAATGGGGAAATTGGAGCACAACCACCTGCTGATTACGCTGGAGATACACTTGCTCTTGGTGAGTATTGGAGAGGGCGAGATCGTTATCTGTGGCTCCATTCAAAAATAGACACTCATATTCAACTTGCCAATCGTCAAATTGTTGGACTGTTCTCCTTCGGAAGAACTGGTGGTGGCAATAACTCTGGATTTGAGTCATTGTTATTTGTAAATGGTAAACCATATCAAGGGGTGGATTCTAATCATGAGGAAGTCCTTTTTGATGATACGGTCAGTAACGGATCATTGCGTTTAGATTTTCGACTTTGGTCAGGACTTGAAGGCGGTGGCGAGCCGAAGGAGCAGGAGTATAAGCTAGAAACTGCAAAAATTGGCTGGCTCGATACAAAAGTGGATAACTTATATTTTACGCTTTTGGCTGCCTATGAAGTATTAATGGAAACGAATGAAGCAGATCCTGCTTTTGTTTCATTGAAAAAAATGATCTCCGACGCACTTGTTATTATTGATTGGACAGAGCCAGGAAGTGAAGCTTTTTATCAATCTTGCTATCAAGCTGAAAAGCTGTTGACAGAAACAATTAGCGCGATCGATAAAACATCGGAAATTACGATTCATACAGTTGGGCATACACATATTGATGTTGCTTGGTTATGGAGATTAAAACATACAAGGGAAAAATCAGCACGTTCATTTTCTACAGTCCTGCAATTGATGAAGAGATTTCCTGATTATTTATTTTTACAAACGCAGCCGCAACTTTATGAATATATCAAAGATGATTATCCAGAGATTTATACGGAAATGCAGGATCGGATTGCAGAAGGTCAATGGGAAGCTGGCGGAGCGATGTGGTTGGAAGCAGACTGTAATATTCCAAGCGGTGAATCTCTCGTACGACAAATACTGTATGGTAAAGAGTTTTACAAAAAAGAATTTGGCGTAGACTGTGATTATTTATGGCTACCAGACGTATTTGGTTACAGTTGGGCACTTCCGCAAATTTTGAAAAAATCAGGCATTAAAACGATGATGACAACGAAAATTAGCTGGAATCAATATAATCGGATGCCACATGATACGTTTAATTGGAAAGGTATCGATGGTTCTGAAATCCTCACTCATTTTATTACAACACCGGAACCGTGGAATGGGCCTGACTCATGGTTTTATACATATAACGGCTTTATTTCAGCGAAAACGGTCAAAGGATCTTGGGATGGATATCGGGATAAAGACTTGTCAAAGGATCTTCTTCTTTCATATGGATATGGAGATGGCGGAGGTGGTGTAAACCGCCACATGCTTGAGATGAGACGTAGATTTGATCAACTGCCTGGAATGCCGAATGTCAAGACATCTACGGCAGGAGAGTTTTTTGACAAACTACATCAGAATGTAAGCGAATCTGATGGATATATTCATAAATGGGATGGCGAGTTATATTTGGAATACCATCGTGGTACATATACGAGCCAAGCGTTTATGAAAAAAATGAATCGACAATTGGAATTACAATACCGTAGAGCGGAATTTCTTTCTACTTGGTTATCTGGCAAGAAAGATTGGATTGGCAATGACGACTTAAAATCAGGTTGGAAAATCATTCTTAGAAATCAATTTCATGACATAATTCCGGGATCTTCGATTACGGAGGTTTATGATGATGCGAAGCTGGAATACGCAGAGGCTTTTCAAATTGTTAATGATGTTGAGTCAGAGATTATAAGCAAATCTATAATAAATGAAACGAATACTGTTGCTTTATTAAATGTTTCTCACATACAAGGATCGCGTAATGTAGTGATCCCTGGAATGGAAAATCATGAGGATGGCATTTGGAGAACAAGTGATGGAATGGCGCTAAAAACACAGAAAAACAGAGAAGGCTGGCTAGTTGAAGTGGATGCTCTTCCTTCTTTTGGTGCGAAAACACTTCATTTTGACCAATCAGTAGTTTCAGAAACAATATCAAGCTTTCGTTACAATGAAAAGCGATTGGAAACGCCATTTTATATTGTAGAATGGAATGAATTGGGACAGATATCAAGCTTATACGATAAAGAAGCGGACCGAAATATATTATCCGATCATGAAAATGGCAATGTACTGCAAATTTTTGAAGATAAGCCACTTGCTCATGATGCATGGGATATTGATATTTTTTATCAAGAAAAGATGGAGGAAGTGCGAGAGCTTCTTGAGTTTGATGTAATAGAAAATGGCGAACTTAGCTTTAGTATCCAGATGAAATGGAAATATCATCACTCCGAAATCTCGCAAAAATCCACTTTTTATGCAAATGATAGACGAGTTGACTTTGCCACTGAAGTGAATTGGCATGAAAAACGAAAAATGTTAAAGGTCGCATTCCCCGTTGATATCCGTGCAACAGAAGCAACATATGATATTCAATTTGGTAATGTAAAAAGACCGACACATTGGAATACGAGTTGGGATATGGCGAGATTTGAAACGGTAGGCCATCAGTGGGCAGATTTATCCGAAGCCGATTACGGTGTAAGTCTACTAAATGATTCTAAGTATGGCTATGATATTAAAGAAAGTAATATGAGATTAACACTACTAAAATCGGCAATTTATCCAGATCCACTGGCTGACCAAGGTGAACATGCATTTGTTTATTCACTATACCCACATATTGGGGATTGGAGAAAAGCAAAAACAGTTGAAAAGGCATGGGATCTAAATGACCCAATAGCAACTCTCCATGGAAAATGGGATAAAGAAACTTCTTTCCTGGATATCGATTCTGACCATGTGTGGATTGACGCGGTTAAACCTGCTCAAGACGGCAATGGACTGATTATTCGCCTCCATGAATATGAAGGGCGTAGAGGGAAAGTATCGTTAGATGTGCAGCAAAATATTTCATCGTGGGTAGAGACTAATTTAATGGAACAAGCCATTGGAAAAGAGCAAAGTAATTCACAAATTACTTTTTCAATCACGCCATATGAAGTGAAAACTATTAAACTGTATATGAAATAAGATGGGGTCAGTTCAACGGGCATACAATGCCACGGGGACTGACTCTTTCTTTAGATCCAATTTCTAAAAGATGTATCTGCCCAAGCTTCGACGTACTCGATGTGCTAGTGGCAAAGTAGGCTGGTGTAGCTTATAGATCGCTTAATAGTAGGCTGCGCTTATCTTTAATTATTAGAACAGTTTTTGTTGACTGAAATTTCTGCCAGGTGTATATTGGTTTTGTGAATTTTGTAATTACTTTGTGGTTTTTGTTGTTTGATATTCCTGTTGTTAACAAGGTGGGAAGTTATCTGAATACTTAGGAGGAGATGAAGTGAAAGTGATATACCAGGGAGAAGGAACGATAAATCCGACTTGTTCCAAAAGCCATATTACCTATTCATTCTTTATTGACAAGGAATATGATTTGTTGAAGGTAGCGTTCGAATACAATCCTAAACAATTAAAAGACGAAGAGCTGTCAAAAGATCTCATATTGAACTGCATAGATAAATACGGGTATGAGAAGTTCGATAATTGGAAGTCAATGTTACCTTTGTTGAACCATATAACCCTTTCCATTGATGATCCTGATACATGTAGAGGTGCAACACATCGACATTTCTCACAAATTGAATTAACTTTGAGCCAAACGAAATCGTCACTAGGAATGATATCTAAAAAAAATCCACGAGGACTATGGAAAGTGAGTCTTGATATACATTCTCTAGTTACGGAAAATTGCCAATATCAATTAAAAGTTTGGGGCGAACAAAATGAATAAGTGGCTTCCTTTTGAACTGCATACCCACACTGTACATAGTGATGGTAAGCATACCTTATTAGAAATGGCAGAAAAAGCAAGGGAACTTGAAATTACGGGCATTGCATTAACGGACCATAATACAATGTCGGGGCTTATGGATAAAGAGGAAGTAATGGCAAAGACAGGTGTTTATATCTTGTCTGGACTGGAATGGACAACATTTTATGGTCATATGGTCACATTAGGAATTAGTGGTTATGCGGATTGGAGAAATTTATCACCTTTAGATATACATAAAGGAATTGCCAATGTACATAAACAAGGCGGGCTAGCGGGGATTGCCCACCCATTCGAAATTGGTAGCCCAATTTGTACGGGATGTTTTTGGGAATATCAAATATCAGATTGGAATGATGTTGACTATATAGAGGTTTGGTCAGAGACTTTTCCTTCGATTAGAAAAAAGAATAAACGGGCGTATGATTTATGGATCGATAAATTAAATGATGGTTATCGAATTTCAGGTACGAGCGGAAGGGATTGGCATGTATCATCAAAAAATAAGGAAACGATTGCTCTCACCTATCTCAATATTCTGGAGAAGAATGATGTGAATGATAAGAGTATGATAGATGCGCTAAAAAAAGGTAGGTTATCCATTACTATGGGGCCTTTAATAACGTTGGATATAGTTGATGAACAAGGAAAATCCTATTCTATAGGTGATGAAATAGAAAAAGCACCATTTGAAAATCATTTTAAGCTGAAGATAAACGTTGATTTTTCGGTAAGGAAAAATCAATGGAAACTAGATAAACAAGATTTGAAAATTAGAGTAAGGAGCAATTGTGGGATTTTAGAAGAGAGTAGACTAAGGAATAATACGCTCAAATGTAATACGAAATTAGAGAATGTTTCGTGGGTGATTGCCGAGTTACATGGTGTAATAGAGGGCGTCTATACTATGATCGGATTTACTAATCCTATTTATTTAAAATAATAGAAAGGAAGTTTTCGGACTGTTGAACAGGATGAAGGTCCCCGCAGCCTTTTTTTGACAGTCTGGATCAAGCCGGACTACTTGAATTAGATGACTGAAGAGTTATGTCCAAAAATATTAAGAGGAAATAGAGTAGAAGTTAACTCTATTTCCTTTTAATTTGAAAGGAGGATGCTTTCTAATAAGTTTTATTTACATATGTAACAGTAGCATGCACGCCGGTCACACTTGTTACAATGTATCAGGTCCTAAGGTATTCTCGGCCAAAATACTGACAATTCCTATGTTTATATAACGTATTCAATAAAGACAAAGTAGTTGAAATTATATAAAAATTTAAATTGACAACTTCATTAGTAAGTGGATATAATAACAACAACAATAAAAAACAAACAACAAAGAAATTCATAAAACCACAAATTGATAAATAATGTAAAGGAGGGAGCAATAAAAGGATCCTAGATTAAGATGAATAGAAAACGTAGGCGGTTTCATAAAAAATAGCGAACAAATAGTAGGATTATTAACCTACAGATTATAAGGGAGAACTAGTGTAAGAGTATTGCTAGTGTTTATATTTCCATAAAAGAAGTTACAAATGATTATATAAATTACATAAAACCACAATAAACAACAAGAACATAATTCTGTTACAAAAAAGTAATGCAATTCTAGAAAGGTGATGAACTTGAAAGCAATTAGCGAAAAACATCCTCTAGGAGCAAATAAAAACGGAGCACTACGTACCAGTAAACAACGTAATAGTTGGAAAGAATTATGGCGTCACAAACAACTATATATTATGCTTTTGCCATGTCTTATCTTTTTTATTCTTTTTTCTTATATGCCTATGGCGGGATTAGTGTTAGCTTTCAAAGAGTTTAAATTTAATACAGGAATCTGGGGTGGAGAATGGGTTGGCTTTACCTATTTTGAGAGATTTTTTAAGGATCCTCAAAGTTGGGTGTTTATAAAAAACACATTAATCATCAGCTCCATGAAATTATTTTTAGGATTGCCATTTCCTATACTTTTAGCGTTGATGTTTAAAGAAATATCCAATAATAAAATAAGGAATTTACTCCAAGGTATAACGTATCTTCCACACTTTTTGTCTTGGGTTATCATTGTGGGACTTTTACAAAGGGTTTTAGCACCTGATACAGGTTTATTAAATCAAGTAATTCAACTTTTTGGGGGAAAGGGTGATACATTCTTTTTAATGGAAAGAGATTATTTTTATCCTGTTATGTTTTGGAGTCATGTTTGGAAAGAAATAGGCTGGAACTCTATTATTTATTTTGCAGCCATTGCAGGGATCAATCCGGAATTTTACGAAGCAGCAAAAATAGATGGTGCCAGTAAATTGAGACAAATTTGGCATGTAACCCTGCCATGTATCAGACCTACAATTATCATTTTATTTATTCTATCTCTTGGTAATATATTGTCTGCGGGATTTGATCAAATTTATTTATTAAAAACACCAGGAAATGCTGATGTAGCTGAGATTATTGATACTTATGTTATACGAGTAGGTCTCCAAGGCGGTCAGTTTGGTTATGCAACAGCAGTGGGGATGTTACAGGGAGTAATTGGATTAATGCTTGTATTAGTCGTAAATGCAATTTCAAAGCGCAAGTTTGATACCTCACTATGGTGATCATTTGAAATGGGGGATGAATATGAAATTATCTAATTGGAATGCAGGAAAACTATTTATTCTTTCATTAATAACAGTTTTATTTATATCAGGTTGTAACTTCAAAAAAGATGCTGGTAGTGAAGTAGAAAAGGACAACGGGGATAAACCGGCAACATGGATTGCAGATAGAAAAATTACTGGTTTAGTATTCATGAGTGATGGTGATGCATCAAAAGAAATGAATCCTGAAATTGCTGCTGAACTAAAGAAAAGAACTGGAATTACGTTAGAACTACAAACTGTTTCCTCGGATAGTTCTTTGCAGGCACTTACAGCAGGAATTGCAGCAGGAGACTTGCCTGACTTCATCGCTTATTACCTAAATAATAGTGGACGTCCCGAAATGCAAGTACTATTAAAAGCGGCAAGAGAAGGAATGTTTACGGATTTGAATCCCTACTTAAAAGAATCGAAAGTATATAGTAAATATTTTGAAGAAGGCTATTTGCCATTAGACACGAAAAATAATATTATGTTTCGTCCGGAATTTGATGATGCAGCATACCTAGTTCACATGTCTATTACGAGAGAACCAGGCTATGAGTCTAGAAAGTATGTAGGAGGACCATATATCCGTAAAGATATTGCAGATGAATTGGCAATAACCCCAAGTGAAATTAATACATCCGAAAAAATGTATGACCTCGCTAAAAAAATACAAGCAGGAAAATTTAAGGATGATAATGGAAAAGCTATTAGTCCGATTGGTCCGACAATTTGGGGTGGTTCAGACCGTGATCATTTATACAGGGATATGATCTGGACAGGTAATAGTGGGGAGAAATTCTTCCGTGATCCGAAAGACGATAAAATCAAGCATGAAAGTCAAACAGATTACGGCATTAAAAGAGTAGATTTTGTTCAGAAACTACTGAAAGAAAAATTAATGCACCCAGAATTCTATACAATGGAGGAAAATCGGGCAAAAGAAGGAGTTGTAAATCGATCATTTGGAATCGTTGCAGATATGCATAATTTTGAATCTGCAAATAGTGACATGAAGTATATCCCTCTAGGCCCTTTGAACTCTATCGAAGGTGAATACCAAATGGAGCTCCCGTATAAATCTGGATATTCTGGATGGTCTATCCCGGCAACTACAAAGAATCCTGAAGAAATTGTGAAATTTGCGGATTATCTGGCATCCCGTGAAGGGAAATTGCTTTCATGGTATGGGTTAGAAGGGCGGGATTACACGCTCGATGAGCATGGGAATCCATTAGTTAAACAGGAAGTGCTTGATTTACTAGAAGAAGATCCAGCAGCAGCAAAAGAACTAGGCTTTAGGGGAGTACGCTCCTATTGGGCTGAGCATTTAGGGTATACAGACCTTCATCCTGAAGAAGATTTTGGTGAAGCTGAATATGGACAAGCGGTATCTAGTGAGACAAACAAAGCGGCAATGGATATTATAAAAATGTGGAAATATGATGAAAAGCTTGCGAACGCTAAAGTGTTGGATGGATATACACCAACATCTTTTATTTATGAAGTAGATGGAGGGGAAGATTTGGATATCGCGCTTAAGAATTATAACGAAAGCTTACTACGGGCATTTTATAGCAAAAATATGAAGGAAGCACAAGATATTATGGACGAGGCAGCAAAGCAATTGGATAGAGCAGGACTTGACAAATATATTAAGTACTTGGAAGAAAAAGATAAAAATGAAGAAACTAAATTAAAGTATTAATTGTTAAGTTTCTAAGCAAAGCGAAGGCACTCACTCTTGCCCATAGATTTATGTGTAGGATAACAATAACTTATCTTGTACAAAATGAAGGAGCAATACTAGTCGAAGGGCATGGAAGTTATCCAGTATTAATCGTTCTTAATCTCTTAAATGAGAAACTTCCTTCTTCATTGCATATAAAGAAGGAAGTTATCTTTAAAAAGAGGAGCTAACTAAAACATCTCTTAACCAAGGAGAGACAAAATCGTGGGAAATAATTACTATCAAACTTCCAAAGGTGAAAAAGTTTTTTCATATATTAACTATTTTATTATTATTGCTTTTTGTTTAACAGTCATACTTCCTTTCATTAACATATTTGCATTATCGTTTAATAGCGGTGTAGATGCACAAAAAGGTGGAGTTTATTTCTGGCCGAGAGAATGGACATTTGACAACTTTAAAGAAGTATTTTCACAATCAAGTATTTTAGGTGGTTTTTATATATCATTATTCAGAACAATTTTAGGTACCTTGATAAGTGTTTTTCTTACGGCAATGGCTGCATACGCTTTAAAAAGTAAAACATTGCCATGGAGAAAACAAATTACGTTTTTTATTTTCTTTACCATGTTATTTAGTGGTGGGATTGTGCCTTATTATATGGTGTTAAAAGAACTACAACTAACTAACAGTATATGGGTATATATTATTCCTTCATTATATAGCGTCTGGAATATCATTATTATGAGGACTTTTTTTTATCAAATTCCAGAGAGTGTGGAAGAAGCGGCGAAAATTGATGGGTGTGGAGATTTTGCTATCTTCTTTAAAATTATATTGCCCATGAGTATACCGGTTGTCGCTGCAATTGGATTGTTTAACGCAGTAGGACATTGGAATGACTGGTTTTCAGGTGCCTTCTATGTGCGTGACCAATCATTAAAGCCTTTGTCCACATTGCTTCAGGAAATGCTTACGAGGCAAGAAGCATTGCAAAATGCATTGCTGCGTTCATCAGGTACAAATTATGATCTAGTAGATAAAGTTCTTATTACCGGTGAATCGTTAAAAATGGCGACAATTGTCATTGTCGTAACACCAATTATTCTTGTATATCCTCTCTTGCAAAAACATTTCATCAAAGGGGTCAATATCGGCTCTGTAAAAGAATAAAAGGAGATGAACATATGGAATCAAAACTAATGTTTCGTAAAGATCGGTCATTTAAAATCATTCAGTTTACAGATTTGCACGTAAGCGGTGAAGATGATCATAAAGATGATGCACGGACGTTCACTTTAATTAGTGAATCTATCCAGCAAGAACAGCCTGATTTAATCGTAATTACAGGAGATCTTATCTGGAGTGAAGGTGTTAATCGCCCAGATAATTCGTATCGGAAAGTATTGGACCATATCTCTCAATGGGATATTCCATTTGCTATTGTTTATGGAAATCATGATACCGAAGAGGGAATAACGAGGAAAGAACTGCATCTAATTCAAGAGGGATATCATAGTTCTGTGTCTATAACTGGTCCAGAAAATATACATGGTGTGGGCAATTACTCTCTAGCAATTCAATCAGCGACAGGCGAAGAAAATGAAGCGTTACTATACTTTTTAGATTCAGGAGCATTGGCTCCAGAGGATATTGGTGGGTATGAATGGATCCATTCCGATCAAGTGAATTGGTTTGTTTCGGAGTCACAGAAATATGCAAAAGTAAAAGAAAAACCAGCTCCTGCTTTAGCCTTTTTTCATATTCCAATACCTGAGTATAATGAAGTCTTACAGGTAGGAAAAGTATCAGGAATTAGAATGGAAAAGGTTTGTGCCCCTAAGATTAATAGTGGATTATTTACAGCACTCCTTGAATCCGGGGACGTTATGGGAACGTTTGTGGGACACGATCATGATAATGATTATTGTGGGGAGCTATACGGTATATCCTTATGTTATGGCCGTGTAAGTGGGTATAACACTTATGGTGAGTTGCAACGTGGAGCAAGAGTGATTCGTCTCTTTGAAGGTGAACGCCGATTTGAATCATGGATTCGCCTTGATAACGGAGAAATTACCTCTTTCTATACTCATAATAAAGTATAAGAATCTATTTAAAAATCTAAAAAAAGGGTGGACAAATTGAAAGTTGATTATCATATTCATCTAGAAGAAGGTCCGTATTCCTCGAATTGGTTAAAAAGAACATTTGATGCTATAAAAAATATAAGGGATTCACAGTATAAAGCACATACACGCGAATGGATGGTAGAAGCATCAGAGCTATTGGGAAAACGAATAGAAAGCGGTCCATATACTATGGAATGGCTTGATTTATATTTAATGCAAGCAAAGCGATTAGGGCTAAGAGAAGTAGGAATAGTTGACCATCTTTATCGTTTCAAAGAATACAAATCTTACTATGAAAAACATATATATATAGAAAATGATCACTTAGGAACTATTCAGAAAAAGTGGTTAGATCAAGTATCTGTGGAATCAATTGATCCATTTATCCAGCTAATTGAGAATGCGAAACAAAAGTGGAAAAATGAAGGGATAGAGCTTCGATTAGGAATGGAAGCAGATTATTTTCTTAATGGAGAAGAAGAATTAACAAATATTCTTCATGAAAAGCAATATGACTATATCATCGGATCTGTGCATTTCATCTATGGATGGGGATTTGATAATCCGGAGACTCAGCACTTGTTTATGCAATACGATTTACTAGAACTATATAGAGATTTTTTTCATATTGTTGAAAATGCTGTTTCTTCAAGGATTTTTGATTATATTGCACATCTTGATAATTTAAAAGTATTTGGTAACCGTCCGGACGAAGAAAAGTTAATTCCTTATTATCATCAGATTGCTAAAAAGTTGTTAGATACTAATACAGCTACTGAAGTTAATGCGGGACTCTATTATCGTTATCCAGTTAAAGAAATGTGCCCTAGTCCAGCATTTCTGAAGGTATTAGCTGACCATCATGTATGCATGACTATTTCTTCTGATGCTCATTTTCCCGATGATCTAGGAAACTACGCTCTGGAGCAGTTGGGTATGTTGCAGTCCTTAGGAGTCAAACAAATAACAACGTTTAAACAAAGAAAAAAAATAAAACAAAAAATTGAAATTGGTGACATACTAAATACATATTAGATTTTTGGTAGCTCTATCGTTAGCCATGCCGGATATGGTGTAGTAATATACCAAGTAAATACGATGGGAAATATATCATCTATGGATAGATTAAAATATAATTGATTTAGATTGCTATATATCAAACTGCTTTCTGAAAAATGAACCAGTTGAATAGGATTCTAGGTGAAATGAAGTTGTTGCGGATATCAATAATGAAAATTCCGCCGTGTTGTTATTGAAAAACAAAAACAATTTATTTTAGATGGAAAATAATGATCCTTAGTAAGGGGCGGAGTAAATTGTCACTTTTATCAGAGGAAAGAAAAAAGATTATTATGGATGAAATAGACATACGGGGCAAAGTTCGTGTTGTTTCGTTAGCAGAGCAATTACAAGTTTCCAATGAAACAATTCGAAGGGATTTGGAAGCGCTAGAGAAGACTGAAAAGCTAAAAAGGGTTTACGGTGGAGCTGTGAAAAGTTCATATGAAGATGGAGAGCCTCCATATCAACAACGTCAGATTATCAATCGAGAAGAGAAAATATCCATTGGAAAACAAGCTTCGTTGCTTATTAATGATGGAGATACTATTTTTTTAGATACTGGAACAACGGTATTAGAGGCTGCAAAGTTTATTGAAGGCTTTAAGCGACTTACTATCATCACCAATTCTTTGCCTACAGCAAACTTCTTGAAAGACTCGCTATCTCAAGGATTATTTAGAGGGAAGTTAATCATTTTGGGTGGGGAAGTATCGCCCGATCAACAGTCTGTAAGTGGTTATCTATGTGAAGAAATGTTAAAGAATTTTTATGTAGATAAAGCTTTTCTCTCAGTTGGAGGCGTTTCTGTTAAAACAGGTATAAGCGACTATGACTTAAATGAATCTGCTATATCGAAAATAGTGACTTCTTATTCCAATGAAGTCATTGTCTTAGCTGATCATAGTAAAATAGGTGTTCAGTCATTTAGCAGCATTATCACTTTAGATAAGATAGACGTTATTATTAGTGACAAAGAACCACCGACTTCGTGGACGTCGATACTGGAACAAAAAAGTGTAGAATGGATAGCAGCTAAGTAGTCCGCTAATAAATTCAATCTATTATAGATGAATGTCATAAGTGAACTCGTTTCAGTAAGCTGAAACATCGGGGAATCAGGTGGGGGAGAGCCCCACCTAATTGGTAACTCTCACCTACGCTTTCTCCTAAAGAAGGACCAAAGAACAATAAAAAAAATTTGCTTATGACATTTATTGGCTTATCATATTGATAGATATTAAGGCATATTTCTCATCTGTTAGTTTTCACTTGATGAAAACCAGCCCACAGAAATGGAAAGATGCCTTTCTATGCCTTGAAAAGCATAATAACAGGCCACAACTATAGGATAAAAAAGTAGGCTTAACTCAATACTTCAAATACTTTTCGAAAGGATATATATTGAACCTTATGGAAATAGAAAATACGGGTAAAAAATCTGTTGTAATTATCGCTTTAATAACTGCGATCAGTGTATTAGGTAACGAAATGCTGTTTATTGTTATGCCGATATATTGGAAGTTTTTTGGATTAACATCAATGTGGCAGATTGGTGTTCTACTATCTGCGAATAGAATCATTCGCCTTCCTATCAATTCATTAGTAGGTTGGTGTTATCAAAATATGAATAAAAGAACGGGATTACTGCTAGCTGTTATTCTTGCCATTATTTCTACCTACTCTTATGGTACTTTAAAAGGTTTTTGGTTATTGCTTGCTATGCGTATTCTATGGGGGATCGCTTGGTCCTTTCTACGTTTAGGGGGATACTTAACCGTGATTTCGTGTAGTGATCGTCAAACAAGAGGCCATTTTATTGGTTTATATAATGGTCTTTGGGGCTTAGGTACTTTATTTGGTATGTTAATAGGTGGCATTTTTACCGAAATTGTAGGAATCCCAACAATCACAACAGTGTTTGCAATTTTGGGTATATGTAGTATCCCATTTGTTATCCGTTATGTTCCTAATACGGTAAGTGATGCGGGGATAGAGAAAAGAGAGGATCATCCTTCCAGTTTAGTTAATCGAAAAAAACTTTTACCTGTATTATTGAATGGTTTATTGGTTGCCTTTGTTGTATACGGAATATTTACATCGACATTAAGCAAAGTGATTGAACATCAAATCGGTGAAAATCTTGTATTTCTATCTTTTACAGTTGGAGCGGTAGCTGTTGCAGGGATTTTACAAGCCTTTCGAATGGGGTTAGATCCTTTTTTAGCACCACTTGTCGGGAAATGGTCGGATCAAAAATTTGGAAGAATCCCTTTATTAATGTTTGCTCTATTACTTGGAACCATTTGCTTGTTTATCATCCCACTTAATATCCCATTTATCGTTTTTATTCTTGTAATTCTTGTTTTTCAATTAGTAGCTACATTATTAATTACGACTAGTGATTCTATGGCGGCAGATTTATCGGGTGACATTTCATCCGTAAAAACAATGACGTATTACACTTTATTTGTCGATCTTGGTTCAGCACTTGGGCCATTAATTGGTTACTTAGTCATTGATTTCATTGGTCTTCAATGGTTATTTTGGGCTACTGGTATTCTAATGTTTTTTTTACTAGTTTTCTGGTATAAAGGGCCTCAACAACAACGTGCAAAAAGTTATGCAGGATAAATAGCTTGCTATTTACAATAGTCCATAGGAAGTGCATTCTTTATTACTATACACAAATAATTAATACGAAGGAGCTAGCTTAAATTTGAGCTGGCTCCTTCGTTATTACAAGGCTCATTTAATTTGTCCAGTTAAACTCAAATAAGTCAACTATGAATAGGCTTACACGTTTTTTATAATAAGAGTATGAAAGTGTTTACAATATATGCAAAGGAGGTCGACAAGGAAATTGAAGAAGATATTAAAAGACCTAATAAATAATCGTATATGGCTCCTTATGGTACTTCCTGGTACTATTTGGTTTCTACTATTTTCCTATTTGCCGATGTTTGGTACAGTCATCGCATTTAAGGATTTTCGTATATCACGAGATGGATTTTTCGCCAGTGTATTTAATAGTGAATGGGTTGGATTTGACAATTTCAAATATCTATTTAGCACAGATAGTGCATTTGTAATTACAAGAAATACAATATTGTACAATCTAGTATTCATTGTCATAGGACTGGTTTTGGCAGTCGCAGTAGCAATCATTTTAAGTGAACTGGCTAATAAGAAACTAGCGAAAGTATACCAAACAGGAATGTTATTTCCCCATTTTCTTTCTTGGGTTATCGTCAGTTATTTTGTTTTCACCTTCTTGAGTGCCGACAGAGGATTAATGAATAACATCTTGGATTGGTTCGGCATTGAAGCTATCTCCTGGTATAACGAACCTAAATATTGGCCATTCATCATTATATTTATGAGTATGTGGAAAGGTGTCGGATACGGGAGTATCGTTTATCTAGCCGCAATTGTCGGAATTGATAAAACGTATTATGAGGCAGCAATGATAGATGGTGCGACAAAGTGGCAGCAAATTCGCCACGTAACCCTTCCGATGATTACCCCACTAATTGTGATACTGACAATATTAAACGTAGGGAAAATTTTCAACTCCGATTTCGGGCTATTCTATCAATTACCTAGAGATTCGGGGGCGCTATATTCTGTTACAAACACAATTGATACCTTTGTCTATCGCGGTCTTATGACGTTGGGCGATATAGGCATGAGTACGGCAGCAGGGTTATATCAGTCATTTGTAGGATTGGTTCTCGTCCTTCTGACAAACTATATCGTTAAGAAAATAGACGAAGAAAATGCATTATTTTAATATTATCACCTATTTACGAAAGGGGGCAGGTCGCATAGCGGCTGAGACGTATGGAAAGTAAAAAAACGAATAATACATCTACTGAAGCAGTATCTCTTTCTACTAGTGAATTAAATGGTGAAATGAATCGTAAACGAAAAAAGAAATTTGATCCACATGGATTTCATCCAGTGACAAACTGGGGAATGAATATAGCCTTGGCAATATTTACTTTCATGTGCTTGTTTCCATTTTTCTACGTCATCATGATTTCATTTACGGATGAAGCGACAATTGCGAAAAAAGGGTATCAGCTTATTCCTGAAAAATGGAGTCTTGAGGCTTACAAATATTTATGGCATATGAAAGAGCAATTGCTACAATCATATGGTGTAACAATTTTTATTACTGTTGTTGGAACGGTCATAAGCGTAATGATGATTGCATTTTATGCTTATGCGATTTCAAGAAAACAATTTAAATATAGAAGGTTCTTTACATTCTTTGCCTTCTTTACAATGCTTTTTGGTGGCGGCATGGTTCCATTCTATATTGTAGCTACACAGTTTCTAGGCTTGAAAGATTCCATATGGGCATTAATTTTACCTCTTTCCATGAATGCCTTCTATATTATCATTATGAGAACATTCTTTATGAGATCTGTTCCAGAATCCATTTTGGAATCAGCGAGGATTGACGGGGCCAGTGAATTAAGAACTTTTTTCCAAATTGTTTTTCCTTTATCTTTACCAGGGATTGCGACAATTGCGTTATTTAGCACACTCGGTTATTGGAATGATTGGTTTAATGCCTTGCTGTTTATCGATAAACCAACTCTAGTACCGTTACAATCTTTGTTGATGAAAATTGAAAGTAATCTTGAGTTCATGAGGCAAAATATCGAAATTAGTGCTACACAGTCGAGTTTATTCTCATCGATTCCTGCAGATACTGCAAAAATGGCCATGGTTGTAATCGCCACTTTACCGATAGCTGTATCCTATCCATTTTTCCAAAAATACTTCATTAGTGGGTTAACTATCGGTGGCGTGAAAGAATAATTAGAATAAAAGTAAAAAGGGGAGAAAATGATGAAGAAGAAATTAATGCTCTTTATTGTAATGGTATTAGGAATTGGTACGATCCTAGCTGCTTGCGGTAAAGACGAGAAAAAAGAAACAAGCAAAGGTGGCGGAGAAAAACCGTATGAAATTTTATGGTATACGATTGGAACGCCGCAAAAAGATACGGATAAAGTATTTGAGGAAGTAAATAAATACACGAAAGAAAAAATTAATGCAACTGTAAAACTAACTCAGATTGACTGGGGCGATTATGAGCAAAAAATGCAAGTAATTATTGCTTCCGGTGAACCTTTCGACTTGGCATATACAAGCGGTGGTAAATATGTACAAGATGCACAAAAAGGTGCTTTTGAACCATTGGACAAATTGCTTGATAGTCATGGAAAGGAATTAAAAGAAGTGCTTGATCCAGCTTTACTTGCTGGCGCAAAAGTAAATGGTGAATTATATGGAATTCCTTCCAATAAAGAAGCAGGCCGACAAACTGTTTATACTTTTAATAAACGCTTAGTTGATAAATATAATTTCGATATCAGTAAAGTAAAGACTTTGGAAGATTTAGAGCCGATGCTTAAAACAATCAAAGAAAAAGAATCTGACATTACTCCGATCGCAACATTTAATGCGTATCTTCCATTTGACTATGTCATGACTGGTAAACTGCCATTTGCATTCCCAATTGAAGGAGATACAAGCAAAGTAATCAATTTCTTTGAGTCTGATCTAGCAATGCAAACATATAAAACAATGCATAACTATTATAAAGCCGGATATATTAAGGCTGATGCAGCAACAAGTAAAGATTCATGGCCTATGGATGTAGAAAATTGGTTCGTTCGTATGGGAGATTCACAGCCGTATGCTGATTTATTATGGACACGTTCCGCAAAATATGAAGTAGTTTCAACACCTGCAGAAGAACCAACTACTTTCAACAGTTCAGTAACAGGAGCGATTCAAGCTATTTCATCTACATCGGAAAATCCTGAAAAAGTAATGGAATTCGTGAATCTATTGAATACAGATGAGTACCTACGTAATTTAGTAGATAAAGGTATTGAAGATGTTCACTATGAAAAAAATGAAAATGGTACAATTAAAGACCTTCCAGCTCGTGTAGAAAGATATAATATGCCAACTTATTCGTTAGGAAATCACTTCAATCTTTATTTATATGAAGAAGATCCTGCAGATAAGTGGGAAGCATTCAAAGCATTTAATGAGTCATCAAAACCAGCACCAACTTTAGGTTTCCATTTTGATAGCAGTGCAGTAAGATCTGAAATCGCCTCTATTTCAAACGTAGCAGAAGAATTTTATCCTGCATTGGCAACTGGAACAGTAGACCCAGAAGAATATTTGCCTAAAGCAAACAAAAAATTCAAAGAAGCAGGTTTGGATAAGGTAATGGAAGAAATTCAAAAGCAATATGACGAGTGGAAAAAGAATAATTAATATATTGGATGTCAAGCCGGAGTGAATTTCCGGCTTGCTTTCTTGTGTAATAATGAGCAACGATATACAAATGTATGCAAAAGGTAAGAATGATAGGAACTATAAATCAGTAAAAAATGTTTGCACGGCACAAGTGTTCTTAGTCCAACGTTACTTCATACGTGATATAATAATTATATTGTTAATCAAACTTTAATGAGGAGCAACGAACGTGGACTTCAAGCGAAAACTTGCATATAAGCATAAAATATTTAATAAATTACTATTAACTTCCTCGATTACGATTATAGCGACAGTTTCTGTCTTGTTCGTTACGATTACAAATTACTATTCAGACGGTATTATCCAAAGAGAAATGGATTTGAACTCCCGAATATTAGAAAGAGTGCATGATTATTTCAATGAAAGAGAAATAGATGTAACGACTATGATCAGAGAGCTTTATGGAAAAAATGAACTAATTAATGATATGGCCTATGCTCTCCAAAATGGATATCAAGATTATCTCAAGTATCGATTAGATCGATATGCAGATAGTCCTTCTTTTGTTCCAAGCGATATGAATACTTTTTTTAATACTTATTTTGATCAACGTAATGATGTGAATGCAGTTAGCTTGCGTTCTGATGAAACGCCATCGATAGAATATTTATATATTTATAACTTTCTACGCTGGAGTAAATCCATTGTTAACGAATCTATCGACTATTCAACGATCGCTCATTTTCATGACAGGGTAGATGCATTTCCATCTGTTGGGCCTACTTTAAGGGAAGTACAAGATACATTTACTATTGAACGCAATATTAATAATCCTAGTACACTTGATAAAGTCGGAGAGATATCTGTTTATTATACGACCGAAGGATTAGATAATATTATTAATAAAAGAAAAACAGAGGCAAAACCCTCCATTTTTATATTGAATAATGATAGAAAAGTGATATATGCCTCCAATGATAAGAATATTCCTTTGAAAATGATACAAGGTTTCCCACAGGAAACGAATGAAAGTGTTGAGAAATGGGAGGGAGAAACCTATTATGTGAACTCGGTCGCTGGCAACAAAGATTTTACATACATCGGTATAATCCCTGAAAAAGAACTGAATAAATTAACGATTGTCAGAGGGACAATGTGGCTAATGATCGCAGTTTCAACACTGATTGCAATATTAATCACCTATTCATTTATGCGCAATTACTCGTCGAGAATCAATAAAATAGACTCCTCGATACGAGAAGTGGAACGGGGCAATCTAGATGTACGTATACCAGAATTCAAACAAAAAGATGAACTTTCCACGATTGCATTAAGCTTCAACTCGATGCTTGATGAATTAAATAATTATATTGATCGGTTTTATGTACTAAATATTAAACAGCAACAAGCTGAATTGAAAGCGTTGCAATCGCAGATTAATCCACACTTTTTATTTAATACATTAGAAGTTATTCGGATGGCTGCAGTAATAGAAGGGTCAAAAACTTCTAGTAAAATGATTTATCATTTATCAAGATTATTTAGATATACGCTTGAATCAAAAGAAACTGTTCCGTTACACATTGAGTTGGAGCATACTAATCAATATTTACAATTGATGCAGCTTCATCATCCAAATAAGTTAGAAGTTATCATTGATATTCCTAATGATATCGAGAATGTACCTATTCAAAAATTAATCCTTCAACCAATCATTGAAAATTATATGGTCCATGGATTTAGAAAAGATCAAACGGATAATCGTTTAGAAATCAAGGTCTCGGAAGTGGATGGGAAAATCGAGATATATGTAAAGGATAATGGTTTAGGTATTTCGGTGGATAGGTTAAAAGAAATTATGACCCACCTTAATGATGAAGGTGATGTGATACAATCAATTGGTCTGAAAAATGTACATCAACGTTTAAAATTGAAATATGGACCACCATTTGGCCTATCGATTCAAAGTACGGAAATGATAGAAACCATCGTAACGATTTTTATTCCTATAGGGGGAAACAGGCATGTATAAAGTATTACTTGTAGATGATGAACCGATCATAACACAAGGATTACAAGCTTTAATAAATTGGGAAGATTACGGCTTTGAAGTAGTTTTTATCGCTCAGGATGGAGAGGAAGCCCTCTCATATATAAAAGAAAATACTGTGCATTTACTCGTGACGGATATTATGATGCCGAAGATGACCGGCCTTGGATTAATTGAGCATGCTAAAAAAATTCAATCGCAGATTACATGTATTATTTTATCAGGCTATCAAGAATTCGAATATGTAAGACAAGGTATGAGGCTCGGAATTGAAAATTACTTACTAAAGCCCGTCGATGAAGAAGAATTATTAAAAACAATTCAAGCGGTTAGTCAAAAATTATATACATTTATCGGTGAACGGCATAATCCGGAATTTACGACACTTAAAGATAATACACTATGGCGTCTCTTAAATGGAGAAATTGAAAAAAGCGAATGGCAAGAAAGACTAGCACTATATGATATGAGATTGGATAAACCGTATTATAGTGTTTCGATTCTTCATTTTAAAAAGGATGCAGATGCAACACAGAGCAAAAAAATGCGCAGATATATTGAAGTAAACTATCCAGCGACATGTCTTTACAATCCAGATCAAGAATTGATCATTATTTTTGAAGCAGAGAGTGAAGAGGAATTAACCGATAATAATCGCCAACTCGCTGAGGATTTAAATCATGCATATGATGAAACTGGAGATTATTACTTAGCGACCGGGAAACCGATCACATCTATGGAGAAGCTAGAAGACAGTTATATTCAGGCAAGAGAATTAACCTTGTATGAAGTGTGTCTACCACCTAATATGCTGATTTCGGATAAAGTGAATATCGATAAGCAGCAACTACTAAAGATGCAACAAGAGTATAAGGCTGATATGGCTAAACGTGTAATGACATCTAAAGAAGATGTGGAAAAAGGTATCGAACTATATTTTGACCGATTAAACGTGAATAAAGATTATAAATCACATATTGTTATTAGAAAATATACGATCGATTTAATATCTTACATCCATTATTCTGTGCAAATAGATAAATATTATAGACATACAACATCGATTGAAAAGCTTGTTTATGCATCAAATATAACGCAAATCGCCGAGGTTCTTCAGGATTACTGTGAGGAGCTGCTCCATACGATTAATAACCAAAACGATACACGGAGCCCAATTGTGCAAAATGTTCTGGAGTATATGCACGCAAATTATGATCAAGAACTTTCATTAAAGACATTAAGTCAACGTTTTCACGTGAATCCTATTTATCTGGGACAGTTATTTCAAAAAGAACTAGGAATCGTATTTTCCGAGTATATTAATCATTACAGATTGGAAAAAGCGAAGGAATTATTGAAAAATACACATTTACGTGCCGGGGATATTGGCAAGCAAGTTGGTTATTCTGATACAACCTATTTCTATAAGCAATTCAAGAAAAGTGTCGGAGCAACACCAACCGAGTGGAGAAATATTTAATAAATGGAAGCCCTCAGTTGTTTTTCGACAGGGGGCTTCTTCCCTTCTTAAGTTTTAACAGTAAAACTTAGTATTGTTCACTTTGATGGTCAGTTTCTTATTTATATAATAGAATTGTAAGGGTTTTCTATAAAGGAATACTCAAAAAGTCACCAAATGATAAATGGCGAATTTCTTCGTTGGCAATTAGGTACTTCTACTAAGGTAAGGAACCTCTGTTAAGATCTCTCTCTCGTCCTGTGAGAAACACAGAGGTCAGCACATCGTGTGCAAGTCTGGTCCTCATCCTATGCCGCCTCGAACTTCTTGTTTTTAATTTGGCAGCTTTTTGAACACGCACTATAAGTTAGTAATCTATTAATATAAAAGTTATTTCGGAAGATTAGAAAGGCGATAGGGTTATTGCAGCACGCAAATTAGCTTCCATCGCCTTTTATATGATGAATAGAAAGGATTTGATTGATATGAATAAAGAATTTTATCAGTTTCCAAACGGTTTTTGGTGGGGGTCTGCTTCATCTGCGACGCAAATGGAAGGAGCATCGACGCTAGAGGGAAAAGGAGAGAATATTTGGGATTATTGGTTTCAGGAGGAATCTAATCGTTTTTTTAATGGCGTTGGTCCCGGAAATACATCTAATTTTTATGAGCGATATAAAGAGGATATATCTTTAATGAAAGAACTTGGTCACAATAGCTTCCGTCTGTCTATCTCTTGGTCGAGACTTATTCCGACTGGTGATGGTGCGGTCAACGAAAAGGCTGTTACATTTTATAAAAATGTGTTAAAAGAGATGGTTGATCAAAATTTGGAACCTTTTGTAAATCTTTATCACTTCGATATGCCGATGGTGATGCAAAGAAAAGGTGGGTGGGAAAGCCGCGAAGTAGTTGATGCCTATGTGCGTTATGCTTCTATTTGCTTTGAGCTTTTTGGCGAGATGGTGAACAAGTGGTTTACACATAACGAACCGGTTGTTCCTGTAGAACAACAATATTTATATGGTGCTCATTACCCTGCTGAATGTGATTTTTCGAAAGCTGTACAAGCTGGTTTCCATTCCATTCTAGCAAGTGCAAAAGCTGTGAAAGAATTTAAGGCGAAAGGACATAAAGGTGAAATTGGTGTTATTTTAAATTTGACGCCATCCTACCCACGTAGCAATCATCCAGAAGATGTCAAAGCCGCAACTATCGCTGACTTATTTTTTAACCGATCGTTCTTAGATCCATTTGTAAAAGGCGAGTTTCCAACAGAGCTTGTCGATTTAATAAAGACAGAAGGCTTCATGCCAGATATCGAAGCGGGAGATTTAGAGCTCATTGCAAATAATACCGTTGATTTATTAGGAATCAATTATTACCAGCCTAGGCGGGTGAAGGCGAAGGAAAATATGCCTAATCTAAATGCTCCATTTTTGCCTGAACGTTACTTTGATTATTATGAAATGCCCGGAAGAAAAATGAATCCATATCGCGGATGGGAGATTTATGAAAAAGGTATTTATGATATTTTAGTAAATGTGAAAGAGAATTATGGAAATATTCCATGCTTCATTTCAGAAAATGGTATGGGCGTCGAAAACGAAGATAGATTTCTTAATGATGAAGGTCAAATTCAGGATGATTATCGCATTGATTTTTATAAAAACCATTTGAAATGGATGCATAAAGCATTGGAAGAAGGCGTCGATTTAAAAGGATATCATGTCTGGACGTTTATAGATAATTGGTCGTGGTTAAATGCATACAAAAACCGTTATGGTTTAGTATCACTCGATTTAGAAAATGGCTACAAGCGGACAATTAAAAAGAGTGGAGAATGGTATCGAGAGCTATCTGTCCAAAATGGTTTTTATGATAAGGATTCAACAAGATGAAGCTTTACTCAGTAATGGATATTGGTGGAACGTTCGTGAAGGCGGCTGTGATGAATCAAGCAGGAGTTGTCATATCAGAGGAAAGAATACCAACTCCAGAGCAAGGTAATGGTGAGACATATAAGCTAATACGCAGCATAGTGCACAAACATATGAACGAACATCCAGCTATTTCCGGTCTTGCTTTGAGTGTTCCAGCAGCTGTGAATGTTGATAACGGCTTTGTTTCATATGCTGGCTCCGTTACAGATTTAATTGGTACCCAAATAAAAACCGAACTTGCCGATCTAGGAATACCTGTTGAAGTAGAAAATGATGCGAATTGTGCAGCACTTGCTGAGAAATGGAAAGGCAATGCGCAAGATGCGGAATCATTTTTATGTGTCACGGTGGGAACGGGAATAGGTGGGGCGATTTACTTACATGATGGAATTTTACATGGGCAGGAAGGAATGGCTGGAGAATTTGGGTTGATGCTTTTAAATCACACAGGGGAGATGGATGATTTATTCGCAAAGTGGTCGTTTAGTCGTGTTTCTTCTACATGGAATATGATTGATCATTTAAACAGAAATTTCCACACGACGCGAACCGGAGAAGAGTGGTTTGCGTTGTATGATAGTGGTGACAAAGAAGTAGGTGCAATCGTGGAAAAATTTTATTATCGATTGTCACTTGGAATTATCAATTTAATGCACATTTTTGCCCCAGAAAAAATAATGGTCGGTGGTGGCATTAGCGAGCGAGAAGATCTAATCCAATTTGTTCGAAAGCAAGTGGCATTAGTACCTACACCAATTGCAAAAAAAGTAAAAATCGAGGCTTGCAAACAAGGAAATCAAGCGGGGCTAATCGGTGCCTTGTATCATTTTTTAAAGGGAAATTAAAAGATGTGAAAATTGGCCTAGCTACGATACACAGGATGTGGCATATAAATGTGTTTTACGATAAAGAAACACGAACAAGCTAAAGGTCTTCGTGTTTCTTTTATCATTGGCATGCTAAGGAGCGTTGCTAGACCTAGACTTTATGTGATTATGTTGAGTGGTTCATAAATCGTCCGAGTGGCAGGTAAAACATGTTGAGTGGCTTATAAATCGTCTGAGCAGCCAGTAAAACATGTTGAGTGGGTCATAAATCGTCCGAGCGGCCAGTAAAACATGTTGAGTGGGTCATAAATCGTCTGAGCAGCCAGTAAAACATGTTGAGTGGCTTATAAATTGTCCGAGTGGTCAGTAAGTTGAGTGGGTCATAAATCGTCTGAGCAGCCAGTAAAACATGTTGAGTGGCTCATAAACTGTCCTAGTGGCCAGTAAATCATAGTGAGCCGTTCTAATCTAGTTGACTATCCTGTAAGTTTGCCCAAGTTACCTGTAATAATAACGTATGTGACTTGGGTTTTGGGCTTTTATTTAAGCGATGTCATACCTCCATAAACATGGTAAACTATTAACATAATAAATTATAGTAGAGATGGAGTGTTTCTTATGTTAGGAGCAATTGAAGCAGGGGGAACGAAATTTGTGTGCGCGGTTGGTACGAAAGAGGGAGAACTGATCGAAAGGATACAAGTTGATACTGAGACTCCTGAACAAACAATGCCGAAAGTGATTGCTTTTTTTCAAAAGCATCCGATCAAAGCACTAGGAATTGGTTCATTTGGACCGATTGATATTGAAAAGACAAGTAATACATACGGAAATATTACTTCTACACCTAAGCCTGGATGGGGAAATTACCCATTTGTTGAAACGATGAAAGCAGCCTTGAATGTTCCGATTGAATTTAATACTGATGTAAATGCGGCTGCCTTAGGTGAGTTAATGCATGGAGCAGCTCAAGGACTTGATAGTTGCTTATATATCACTGTTGGGACAGGCATTGGTGCGGGCGCTGTTGTTCAAGGTAAGTTGTTACAAGGGCTCTCTCATCCAGAAATGGGGCATGTACCAGTTCGTAGACATCCAGAAGATACGTATAAAGGCCGCTGTCCATATCACGGTGATTGCGTGGAAGGAATGGCCGCGGGACCTGCTATTGAAGAACGTTGGGGTGCGAAGGGGGTTCAGCTCGCTGATCGTCAGGAAGTATGGGAGTTAGAAGCTTATTATTTAGCGCAAGCGCTGATGCAGTATATTTTAATCGTAACGCCGAAAAAAATAATTATGGGTGGAGGCGTCATGAAACAGGCGCAAATTTTCTCACTCGTTCAGCAACAAGTACAAAAGTTATTGAATGGATATGTGGCAGTTCCGCAAATTACAGAGTCAATTGATGAGTATATTGTACCACCTGCACTTGGTGATGATGCTGGAATTACTGGGGCACTTATGTTGGCGAAGCAGGCATCTGAAACAACTGTATGATAAACGAAAAAAAGATTGACTAGAATCGTAGATTCTAAAGTCAATCTTTTTTTTTGATAAGAAAGTATTGGTTTTCAGAGATGCTTTTTAAAGGAAATGTTATCTTTGTCTAGCTCTTAGAAGGCATTTTTAGATATCTATTTCCAAATATAACTTTTCTCCTGCCATAATAACCGCTTGTCCATTCGTGATATCTGTCATCCATGCGCTGAAGTTATCTATCTGTGCCTCTTCGACATATGCTTCAACCTCTACCTGTTCAGAGTAATGGATTTCCTTCAATTGGTAGACCGAAGTGCGCAGTTCGTTTTCTAATTTACCTAGCCATGAATAGTCCACTTTGACGCGCATTACAACCGTTAACTTGCATTCTACAACACCAACAGCATTAATCGCTTCTGATACAGATTTACCATAGGCACGGATTAGCCCTCCAGCCCCAAGCTTAATACCACCAAAATATCTTGTCACAACTACTACCACGTCTTTTAAATCACGCTTTTTCAGCACTTCCAGCATCGGAACACCTGCAGTGCCACTCGGCTCGCCATCATCATTCGCTTTTTGAATCTGATTTTGTTCTCCAATTAAATAAGCGGAGCAATTATGCGTGGCATCCCAATGCTTTTTTTTGATTATTTGGATAAACTCCTGAGCATTTTGTTCTGATTCCGCTCGGCTAATATAGGTAATAAATCTTGATTTTTGAATAATGATTTCATGTTCTCCCTTTTCCTTGATTGTAAAATAGTGCGGAAGCATCACATCAATCTCCTCTCAGATCAGAAATTTACTTAACATATGATTGTAAATAAATCTTAATGTTAAGGAAAATTATACATGATATAATAATGAGTGTTTTTTAAGGTGTTGGGGTGATTGGTGTAACAAGGTTTGTCGGGAGTTAAGAACATATGTGTTCCCTTGAAAATTTGCGCGTAATATACAAAAAGTATACACACAATATACAATACTATTTACTATCATTCTAACAAATCGACTGCTTTTAATAAATCTTCTATGTCCTTATGAGTATATACGCCATCCGTAATATCTTTCGAAGCATGCCCCATGATTCTTTTTATTGATAGTTTGTCAGCTCCAGCACGATCTATGATCGTTGCAAACGTGTGTCGACTGTCGTGTGGTAAATGAACGAGTTCAAGCTCCTTCATCACCTTGTTCCATATACGATTACGGAAACTCTGATAATCCATTTTCTTGTTTCTGGACCCGACCAATAAATACTGATTAGCTGTCATTCTTTTTTCAACAAAACCAACAATGTTCTTATTTAAAGGAATGACCCTGTTTTTACTGTGCTTGTTTTTGACGTCGCCCCTCATATACCTTTCCTCGATATTTATGTTAGCATTCTCCATTTTAAGAAGTTCAGCCGGTCTCATTCCTGTATAGATCAATATTGAGATTACATCAACATCAGGTATTTTATCAATATTATCCCTAAGAAGCTTTATTTCAGCAGCTGTAAAAGGTTTTCTACTACTTTTGGTGTCATCACTAGCAATATCAACAAATTCCTCATAGTCTTTATCAACAATATCATTTTCCATCGCTACTTTATACATCTGGCTATAAAGTGTTTTAATTTTAATTTTCGTCTGACCTTTGGGGCAATTGTCTATCACTTCTTGCAAGTGAGCTTTTCGTACTTCAACAAATTTTATGTCATATAAGGTTTCTGAATGATTATATGCCATTGCATAGCTATTATAAGATGACACTAACGTATCCTTTTCTTCGGTTGTTTTCTCATCCCAGTTAGGGAATCTTTGTTTCATGAATATATGATACAAGTCTGTAAATGAAATTTTTGCAGCTGATAAATCGAAAGGGTTTTTATTATATTCAGCCAAGGCATTCATAGCTTCTTCACGTTTTGCATAATATTTATTAGTTCTTTCACCTTAGCTTCTGGATCAGTGGTGAGGTCATGGAATAGAATAGGATGTTTTTTCAGTTCTTCAAAAAGTTTTAGTTCTTCTATAGAAAGATCTTTACCAGCTACAGTTACCTTGTTTAAAGATCTTTCACTATTTGATCTACCTAATAAATTGGCTGGCGCTCCTGCAAATGGAATTGTATTAGACCCATTCTTCGGATCCGGAACAACAGGGTTAGTTGCATTAAAACATGGCCGTAATTTTGTTGGTGTCGAATTGAATCCGGAATATATAAAAAATGCGGAAAATCGATTAAGCGATGTGCAACTGGAACTAATAAATGAAATGTAGTTGCTACACAGTGCGACCATAAACCCCCACAACGGAGGTAACCCAATGAATAAATGCCTGAAATACGAAAAGTCATTCAAGAAAAAACGCAGTAGTTTTTGCTCTACTTGCTTCGACAAAGTGATAAGGATGTGGATGGTGTGAAGCTTGTTAATTGTTTGAAACGCAGAAGGTGCTCGATGATCGGATCGTAAAAGAAAAAGGTTTAGAAGGTCAGGATTTGCTAGATAAAAAGATTCTTGCTTTACAGGTTGAGCTGGGAGAAATGGCTAATGAATTACCGGTAGTTTTCAAGTTTTGGAGTAATAAGAAGAATGATTATGATAAGGCGTTAAAGGAATATGTGGACTGTCTGCATTTTATCTTGTCGTTCGGTAACTCCATTGATTTAGAAGTTTGGAAAAAATACGATACTTCCTGGATGATATGAACAGAAAACCTTACGAACCAATTTAATGGGTTGTTTAGAAAAGTCGGGGATTTCAGCCATTATAAAACAGTTGGGAATTATCAAGTGATCTTTGACTTATTCATTGGTCTTGGTGCCATGCTTGGCTTTGATTGGGAGCAGATCGAGGAAGCTTACATCAGTAAAAATGAAATCAATCACGAACGTCAGGCGAGTGGATATTAAAAGAGCGCCTGGCGAAAGCGCTCTTCATGAGGTGAGTAAAGATTAAACTGAACGAATCGGTTTTTTTACTGCCTGTATGTGTGCGGAGGCTAACTGGCAACTAACAGATAAATGCTGCGCCGACAATAATCAGCAGAATGAAAAGGACAACAATTAAAGCGAAAGAATTGCAGTTTCCATAGCCGCCGCCGTCATAACCACCGCTACCATAACCACCGCAGAATCCCATAAACTTCACCGCCTTCTTAAAGGTTACTTCAGCATATGCGGGTTGTGGCGAAGCGAGCTAGGTCAAGAAAAAATGGGTGAATTAACTAGATTTAGCAAAAGGAGTTCAGTATGAGACAACGCATGTCAGTACAGGAATATCAGAATATCAAGAAACCTAAACGATCTAAGTACGGCAATAAGAAAACAACATTGGACGGCATTGTTTTTGATAGCAAAGCAGAAGCGAAATATTACGAGCAATTAAAATGGCTGCAGGAATGCAAAGAAATATTGTTCTTTCGGACGCAGCCACGGTATCTCTTGCAAGAAGCTTTTGAAAAGGATGGCAAGACTCATAGAAAGATAGAGTATGTAGCCGATTTTGAAGTACACCAGAAGGACGAGAGCATTGAAGTGATTGATGTGAAGGGCGTTGAGACGGACGTATTCAAGATGAAAGAGAAGATGTTCCATATCAAGTATCCCCATAAGTTGTCGGTGGTTACGTTGGATCCAGTGTTTGGGTGGATTGAGTTGGACAAGCTTAAAGAACTGAAAAGGTTGAAAGAATGAAGCGATTTGTTAAGCGCAGAATGCGGATTTTATTGAAGAGGGTCTCCTTCGCTAAGAAAGAAACCCTCTCACAACTCAGTCTGCTTCTATACGGATAGCGTCGATTTTTTCACAGTCAACAATAAGTGTTGAACCTGGCTCTGTCATTGGATCTGTAAAGAATGCACAGCAATCTTTACGGTTGAAAGAGATGAAAACAACATCTTCTAACACTTGACCACCGGATAAAAATACATCAACTTCAGTCTGTGTTTGTAATCTTCTTAATTGATTACAAATACATCCTTGGCAGTGATTGTCATCTTTTTCATGATTTTCATTCCAAGAGTCGTACCCGTTACATTTTCTACGAGTCATTTTTAGGACCTCCTTTCTTGTTTTGTAAGGCTGTCTTACATTAATAATTTATGATTCTGAAGTGAAATCGATTGGACAAACAATGCAGTGTAAATATACATCTTTAAAAACTGAAAAGAAGGTGAGGACATGTCAGTTAGGTGGTCGATCGAGCGCAAGGCGAAGTCACTGGACAATGAGTTGCTGCAAGTCGTGGAGGTATACGCTCCTGGTGAGAACAAGGAAGCTGTTAAACAAAAAAATAAGCAGTGGTCGTATCGTAGGGAATTGATTTTGATTGGTAGGTAGTGGACAGAAAGAGCGAAGGAAGGAGTGAGTCGTAACAGAAGAACGTGTAAAACGATTAAATAAATCAAATGAATTACTTGCCTTCATTGTTAAAACTGATGGAGACAGACACAATCCATTTTTCGGTCATAAAACAGATGAGGGTTCACTGATAGCTGGCTATTTTTTATTCAATGCCAAAGACCAACTGCGCTATGTTGATCCCTATACCAAAGAGTTAGTATCACTACATCCTCGTAGTAAAGACTTACGCAGAAAATGTACTGAGGGTGGTACAGGGCAAGAAATCATTCGTCAGTTAGGCAGATTTATTATGTTTAGTGAACAAGGGCATCTAAATGATTATAAAGAAGTATGGGGCTGGGAGTACGAACCTACTATGAATGTTCGGAAAAAAGCAATGGAAATCAGATTTATAAGTAGGGTGGACTATCCTCATCAACGTTGGGATATTGACACATTTTGTTCAATAAAAATAGGAAGAGAAACCCCAGAGAATTACTGAGGTCCCATAGATGTTATTGTCTTTTCTCTAGTTCTGTAATTCTTTTTTCAAGCTTTTTAATTTTAGATTCTGCATTACTGATTAAAGCAAGAGCACAGGCTGCAATGGCTAATGATACTATCCACATAAGTTTGGTACCTCCAATGATTATTTATAAATAATTACGTTGTAGGTCACAAAAGGTTTCAAATAAGTTTAACTGTGACTGTAATAAAAGAAAACTATATAAATACTAATTCATAGTTCGAACAAAGTGTGGAGAAGGTAAATTAAGATACCCGCTCCACAAAGCTTGGAATCCTAAGTAATCCTTTGCTAGTAAAATTACGAAATTTTACAGATGCCTTCAGGTTAGGATTTAAATAGAAAAATTTATCATTTTCTTTAATAACAAAATCAGAGTAAACATTATAGAATTCTTTTCTATTTTGGGGAGGCATGAATTCTAGTAATCCAGCATAAGTCCCATTTTCATAGTTTAAAAGTAATCCAAATTTATCTTTACGCAAACCAGCAATATAAACATTCTCATATTTGTAGTTAATAACTTTTAACCAATCTTTAGAGTGTTTATTGACCTGATAACCTGAATCGGCTCTTTTTAGTACAAGGCCTTCTAGGTCTAGTTGCTTAACGGAGTCGAAATAGGCCATACCATTGCCATTGGTCCAGTTAACTTTAGTTAGTAAATTGGTATCAACTGGGATAGATTGATTTAGAATTTCTTTTCTCTCTAGTAAAGGCTTAGAAGACAAATTTTCATTAGCGTAGTAAACGATATCGAATACACCATAGGTTATCTGGTGAGGAGACTTCTTCGATTTAAATCGTTGCATTACAGCTTCAAAATCGGGTTTGCCTTGATCGTCCGAAACGACAATCTCACCATCTAAGACTGTTCCGTCTGGGAAGTGATTTCGTTGTTTTGGGACAAACGTACGCCGGACGTTGCAGATTTCGAACGAATAGAAGCTGCAAAATAATTTTTGGGAATCCTTCAAGAAATTAAGGGTTCTAGAGATATTCAAAAGGTGCTGGAGGACAAACCGGAGTCTATTAGAAAGGGTGAAAAGGATATGAAAAAAGAAGATATCGAAAAAATGCTAGATGAAACAATTAGAACCAATTACTAATAAATTTAGTGAATTCGAGAAAGAAGAAGTTGGAGACGATGCTGATGATCCAACTCCAGAAGAAACACTCATAAAGCAGTTTGGTGAGGTTCTTGAAGAAAAGCTAACGCCACTCAATGAACGTCTTAATGCGGTTGAGAAAGCGCGAGGTATTTCGAAGCAAGCAGATGAGGAAGGACAAGAGCAAGTAACGGTTCAAAAACATTATTTAGACGGGTTTCTATAAAAGGAGGAATTTGACACATGAGAAATCAACAAATCATGAAAACAATTGTGACAGGTGATGTTACATCTGGATTATTAGCGCCAGAGCAAGCTAGTAAATTTATTCAACAAACGTTTGAAAAAACAGCGCTAGGTGGTTTAATTCGTAAAGAAATGCGTAAGGCGAAAACAGGTGAAATTGATAAATCGGTATTGATTCTCGTATTCTACGAGGGAAAACTGAAAACGTAGATGATGGGTACCGCGGGAAACCGAAGTTCTCAGATATCAAATATGCGACAACAGCAGTTCGCTTACCTTGGGAAACAGTGGTGGTAATGTTGGCTAGTAATACAGAGAGGTTAGATTTACTTAAGATTAACCCACAGACAGACGGCAACCAGACATTCAACATTGATACAATACTAAATGAGAACTGGGATCGTCTTGAAGACAAGGTGGCAATGCTTAACGCCTCCGAAGTAATAAACAGAGACGGATCGTGATACTGAGAGTGTCGTTAACTGGGTGCGCTCCTTTGGACTAGGAGGTATTGCTAAGGTATCTGAAGACTTAAACACTATTTCCGAGTCGGGTATGTACTACGCTTCTGATAATGCCTTAAAAGTCCCTACAGGTAACGTCAACAGATTCGGGGCGGTATATCATATACTTACTGCTGAAGGCGCCGCACAGCTGTATGTAACGCGCTCAGGTCGTTTGATCATACGTGGAGCAGCTGGCAATGTATGGGCTTCCTGGCAATCAGCTCCATCTCTGATCGAACAGAGCACTGCGATAGCAACGCATGCGGCATTGACCAACGTTCATGGATTGACTGGAACTTCTGTAGCGTTCGGAAAAGATGCTAATGCATACACTTCATTTACTGCCTACGGCATCGCCATCGGACAGGAGGCTCGAGGAGGATCGGGTTCGAATAGTAATGGTATAGGAATAGGTCGTTATGCCGATGGAGCAGGTAACAATGCAATTGCTTTAGGTGTACGCAGAAACTGGGAGAGATTCGAATTGTTGCTCTAGGTTCGGAAGCTGAGGCCAGCAGAAGATCATCAGTGGCTATAGGTGTCGGAGCAAAAGCATTGAATGATAATGAGAGAGTATTGGGTGCAGCTGAAGAAACTAATAATTGGAAGGTGCCTGGAGCGTTTTCTGTAGCAGGGACTAAGAACTTTGAAATACCTCATCCACATCCTGATAAAGAAGATACGCACGTACTTAGGCATGGTGCAGTAGAGAGTCCAACAGCGGGGGATACTTTATACCGTTTCACCATTGAAGCAACCTCGCCTAATGAAACAGTAGTGCTGGAGTTGCCTGACTACTTCCAGTACCTTAACAAGGACGTCGATGTTTGGGTAAATGGGCACCGTCACTTTGGAAGAGCGTTTGGTGAAGTAGAAGGCGATACACTGAAAGTAACCTGTGAGCTAGCTGGGGAATACAAAGTGCTGGTTATTGGCACAAGGAACGACAAGCACGATAGCGTACAGAACTGGCACATAAAAGGTGTAGAGCGTGAGATCGGAGAATCGTGGACAGGCGAAACTTATGTGTTCGAACTAGACGAAATCGTGGAAGTGACTGAAATTTCTGAGGAGGCAATATGATGAATATTATCATTAAAAGTACACGCATTCAATTTAAGAACCCGCAGATAGGTAAAGCATCGAAGGCAATACCGGAACATTTCTTCGGCAGGAATATCACTGCAAGTGTTGAAGGAGAAGAGAGGCTATTATGACTAACTCCAGATGTTTTAGGTTTAGAAGCTTCTGAGGAGGATATGATCACAGTTATCACAAATATTGTGGAACAAGAAATAGCAGAACAAAAAGCGAGAGATGAACAGGAAGAGCCATACGAAGCGTAGGCTTTTTTATTTTGTTACTCAAGGGCTGATATTCAGTCCTTTTTTATTTTGAATTAGAAGAGGAGAGTTGAAATGGATAAAATATATACACAAACAGGAGCAATCATATCAGGCATTATTGGTGCGATTGTAGGACCAAGCTTTAAATTTTTATACGGTGATAGTCATGTTGTTGGATCGGTCATGACGGCGTTGATATTTTTTATCGTGATGGATTGGATATCAGGAACGAGAGCAGCAAAGAAAGATAATACGTATGTGAGTAAATACGGTATCGACGGTATATTCCGCACGTTTTTTGTTTTGGCATTACCGGCAGGTGGTCATTTATTAGATGTAGTACTCGGTGCACCAGATGTCATTTTCGGAATGTTGGCATTTGGCGTTTTATATCACACCTTGCAATCGATGACAGCAAATGCAATACGTGCAGGATGGGGAGATTCTTTTCCAGACTGGATACTTACAAGAATAACAGATTGGGTTAAAGAAGAATTGGAGTCAAAATTGAAACGGGCAGCAAATAGGAAAAATGAGTTAGAGGGCGGCGAGTAAATCGTTGCTCTTTTTTTATTTTAAATTTGAAAGGATGATTAATATGAAACTTCTAAAGCACGGTTCAAAAATTGGAAATGCTATAGTCATTGTGGATATTATATCTAAAAATAACCCTAAAATTCGACCTGGGTATTCAATGAAGCCTACACACATTACCGACCACGACACAGGAAATGCGGGGCGCGGGGCAAATGCTGAAATGCATAATCGCTACATTCATAACATGGCGAGCTATCAGCCTAAAGACACGTCGCATGTTTCTTGGCATTTATCGGTTGATGGAAACTTTATCTATCAACACTTGCCATTTGACGAAAACGCATGGCATTGTGGAGATGGATCCAATACAAAGTCAGGAAACCGGGTATCGATTGGGGTCGAGAAGTGTATGAACGTTGATGGGAATAGAACGAAGACTGAAGAAAATGCGATTGCACTGCATGCCTACTTGATGAAAGCTTTTGGCTTCTCTTCTGGAAAGGTGGTTCCTCACCAATCTTGGTCAGGTAAATATTGCCCTGCTGTAATCCTAAAGAGGGATGGTAGCTTTAACCCATATAGAAAAAGAATTGACGCGGCATATCAACAATCGCTAGGAAAACCTGCTCAAGAACCAACCAACTCCACATCTACATGTACACAGTGGTAAGGGGAGACACTCTTGGCGCTATTGCGAAAAAATATAAAGCGACTATCCAGCAGTTGCAAAAAGATAACAATATCAAGAACGCTAACTTAATTTATGTTGGTCAAGTTTTAATAGTGAGCGAATCAAAACCAGTAACATCTAAATCTGCAAACACGCCTGCCGCCACTGATAATAAAATCGGAGGGACGTATAAGTTGAACAAATCAGTTGGAGGGTATGCCACAGCAGCTGATGCCAAGTCAGGTAAGAATAAAAAGACGACAGTGAAGGCGGGGGTATATTTTCTTTTCAACACGTCTGGTGACATGATAAACGTTACAACCAAAAATGGAACTCCAGGTAGCTGGATCAATCCTACAGATAATGGTTCGGGATCCGCATCTGCTGCACCGACAACATTAAAAGTTGGCCAACGAGTAAAGTTAAAGTCGAGTGCATCAAAATATGCAACAGGACAAAAGATTTCTGCATCGATTAAAAATAAGACATACACGATCCAGCAAGTTAAATCGGATAGAGTTTTACTTAAAGAGATTTATTCTTGGGTGAAAATATCAGATGTTCAGTAAATAAGGAAAACCGACCTACTCAAATTGAGAGTGGGTCGGTTTTATATTTATTGTTGACGGACTCAATAGACATAATGGACAAGTTCATGCTCATAAACTTACTCTGTAGATATTAACAGAGAGGAGGTCTTCCATTCTTATGCCTGAAAAGATAAAGCTTCAAAAATTCGTGGATGAACTGCCTATTCTAAACACTTTATCTCCTAAGATGCGAAATAATAAACACTCCTATTACGAAGTGACAATGAAGGAATTTTCTCAGAAGCTGCACAGGGACCTTGGACCAACCCGTTTATGGGGTTATGATGGAACATTTCCGGGTCCTACATTCGAAGTGATGAAGAATGAAACAGTGTACGTTAAATGGATCAATGATCTGCCCACTAAACACTTTCTTCCCGTTGATACAACCATTCATGGTTCCGAAATGACGCTTCCAGAGGGTAGAAGCGTTGTCCATTTACACGGAGGAAGAACGCCTGCCCATAGTGATGGTTACCCCGAAGCATGGTTTACGCGAAACTTTCAAGAAACGGGGCCTTTATTTCAACAAGAGGTTTATACGTATCCGAACATTGAGCGAGCCACAACATTGTGGTATCACGACCACACAGTAGGAATTACGAGATTGAACAACTACGCCGGACTCTCGGGCTTTTATCTCATTCGTGACGCGCATGAACAATCCCTTAATCTTCCGAGAGGTATATATGAAATCCCTCTTTTAATTGTGGACCGCTCGTTCAATCCAGACGGATCACTTTACTACCCTAGCACATCGGATCAAAACGACGCAAGCCTTCCGCGTCCTTCTCTGGTCCCTCCTTTTGATGCGGATACGATTCTAGTAAACGGGAAGGTCTATCCATTCTTGAACGTTGAACCAAGAAGATACCGATTTCGAATTTTAAATGCATCCAATAGTCGAATTCTTACATTAATGATGAATTCCAATCAGTCTTTTTATCAAATTGGCACAGATGGAGGCTTTCTTGAGACAAGTGTTTTACTAAATGAGTTTATACTTCTGAGTGCCGAGCGCGTAGATGTGATCATTGATTTTTCTCAATACTACGGTCAAACCATTACTCTCAAAAACGTCACCAAGAGTGCATCCCCCGAAACAACTGACGTCTTACAATTCAGAGTAAACGTTCCGTTAAAAAGTCCAGATACCAGCGCCATTCCTTACTATTTAGGGCCCATCGAACAACTTCCAAGAAGTATGGCAAAGAAAACAAGAGATTTAACACTCGTTAGAATCAAGGACCAATATGGTAGATCCTTGAATTTATTGGACGGAAAAATGTGGATAGACAGAGTTTCCGAAAGAATTGAAGTAAATACCGTTGAAACTTGGCGAATCATTAATATAATCGATGATGATCCTCATCCCATTCATCTCCATTTGGTTGACTTTCAAATTCTTGATCGCCAGCCTTTTGATGTTGCTCAATTTCAAAAAAACGGAAACCTAATTTTTACAGGACCTCCCACTCCTCCTGATCCCTATGAAATGGGATTAAAAGATACAGTTCGGACCCCCTTCGGTTACGTCACATCCATTATAGCCCGTTTTGGCCCCTTCACCGGGCGTTATGTGTGGCATTGTCACATGTTGGAGCATGAAGATCACGAAATGATGCGCCCCATGGAGATTTTTAAGAACCGGACTGAAAAAAATGGTAAGGGGTAAAAGCTAACAATAGGTGGCTTATCTTGATAAAAGAACAATAAGAGAAAATTAAAAACCAAGGATTTATGAAGAATCCCTATTGAACCTAGGATAAGCTATTTTTCTTTACGCTTAGCATCTTTTTAGGTGCTTTTTTAATTTGTATAATAAGCACCTGTTCATTAGTGTTTGGATTTAAAGTAACTAACCCTTGATTATCCACATTGTTAAGTATTTCATATATATAATAAGAACGCATAATAAATCAAGGGTAAATTATAACTCTAGTATTTTCTTCTTTTTTTCACATTGCAATAACCTCCTCTTAATTGGGGAGGTCTTTTTTATTGAAAAAAATATACATGATCCAGCAAGTTAAATCAGATCGGGTATTACTCAAGGAGATTTACTCTTGGGTGAAAAGATCAGATATATAATTATTGATTAAAGAGTCATAAGAAAAAATATTATGCGTACTAATAAATGTAATCTTCGTATCCATTGGCACCTCCTCTTAATTGAGGAGCCTTTTTTATTTTTTCGTTATGGCTTTTTTGTTATTGAAGGACCTTCATACTAAACTAAGGCACTCCAAGTTCAAAAAGGTTTTTTGCTCAATACCAATGAATGAATTTAGTGATTTTATAAAAGGGCATTAACAATCCACTTTGGGCCGCATACCATAGCATTAAAGGAACGAGTACTAAATGTAGTGACTCGCTAGGAGGGAAATAACATCGATAATGTATTAGTTAAATATGGTCAAACACTTCAACTGGTAGGCGGGACTTTAATTTATATTTCTAATAGGATGTATCCAGATTTTTTAGATGGAAAAATAAAAAATAAGGATCAGGTCTGTATGGACCTACAAAATTCAATTAGTGTAAGTAAAAGTAGCTTACAATCTCTAGAAACATTAATTCCTCCAAAATACATTATGAAAGAACATCAGCTGTTAGTAGAATCTATTAAAGGATTGGTTGATGCACTTGAATATTTGTTACGTAGCATTGAATTAAAGATGGTGTTAACGATAAAGGAAGTAGATTTGGAAAAGGAAATTATAAATTTAAAAAAAATTGAGAAAAAGGTAAATGTTGCATCTGAGGAGGTTGTCAGGAAAATAATGGTGAAGCGTATGAATTTAAATGGTTGATAAATAATATCAAACATTTTATTTAATTAAACTGCTCATTCAGTTGAACAAAGATATTTTACGCATTACTATCTCATAAAAAATACTTATAGGTATAAGAAAAAATTAAATCTTGTAAGTTAAACCATTTTTTTAGCAACCTCTTTATACACCTAGTTAAGTTAAAAATTGTTTGTTTTTATTTAAATTATTGGAGGCTTCTTTATGACAAGTAGTGGAAATGATAATCAAAAAGATCAAGCAATTAGTACATTAGAGCTTGCTGTTTGGGGTGAATTGTTATCTACACTTGGCGATGTGGTATCTACCATCGCAGCAGTTCAAGCGTTGGAAGAAGAACAAAAAGAACAACAAGAACAACAACAAGAACAAATTAGTAATAATAATATGCAAAAACAGATTGATTATTTGACCAATGAAGTGAAACAATTAAAAAAACAAATGAACAACGTAAATCCTCGGCGTTCTTAGGGTTCTATTAGTCTGTTGTCTGTTAGACTTATTATATTTATTAGTTGTCAGGTAATTCAACACGTCACTTAAAAATAAATAATGCATAAATTAATATGAAAATTCTTTTGCATAGGAGGCTAGAATTTTGAAATTAAATGATAATAATTTTGAACATAATGATTCAAATCACGAAACCGATGCTCAATTAGATGAGCTTATTGAAATTGGTAAAAAATTGATTAAAGTGACTGATTCTATTACCGCGGATGTATTATTACATTCTCTTGAAGAGTCTCAAAAAAGAAATGAAATAAACAAGATGCAGAAACAGATTAACTATTTAAAGACTGAACTTGAAAAATTAAGCAAAAAGAGTTAGAGAATTATTATTTTAACTAGGATAAGCTATTTTTCTTTACGCTTAGCATCTTTTTAGGTGCTTTTTTAATTAGTATAATAAACCAGTTCATTAGTGTTTGGATTTAAAGTAACTAACCCTTGATTATCCACATTGTTAAGTATCTCATAAAAAATAGCCAGGCGTTGGCCGGGCTTATAATTATATAAGCGATCTATCTATTATGTGGACGGGTCACTTTTTTAGATTGTAATTGGCGGTCTTATCTTATTGAACTAAACCAGCTAATAGGATGTCAATATTATTCTTTAAAATTATAATTAATCCTATGTTATATTATTTTGTGCATGACAAATAGCCCTCCAAAAACCTTTTGGAAGGTTTTCTCTTTATTACTTATTACCGTTAATTATGCTATATCCAGGAAAGTTTCTTTGCTATTTAATAAAGCATAAATCCAGTGAAGCAGTTTGTTAATGCAGGCTACTAAAGCCACTTTGGAAGGCTTTCCTTCCGATTTCTTTTTATCATAGAATTCTTTCAGTTTTTTGTTTCTTGAACTTCTGATACCGCACAATACGGCAAGATACAAGGCATGGCGTAATCTACTTGAGCCTCTTTTAGTAATGCGATTGGTTGTCGCAGTAAACTTTCCTGATGAGTGAACACTTGGATCCACTCCTGCAAATGCAACTAGTTTTTTCGGATGACTAAACCGATCGATTTCACCAATCTCTGAGATAATCGTGGCAGCGATTTTTTCTCCGATTCCAGGAATCGATTGTACAACTTTGTATTCTTCTAATTCATTTGCCATCGTCACAATACGATTTTCTAGCTCTGAAAGGTGTCCCTGGTACTGAAAAAGCAACTCAATATACATTTGAAGATTGATTAAATGACTGTCATACACCACTTTTTGAAATGGATTTCGAGATGCGGAATCCATTAATTTTTTTGCTTTATCCAATGCCCATTGACTAGATCGTCTTGGACAAAACTCCATAACACACTCCGCTAGCTTACTTTCTCCAGCCGCTATTACATCTTCTGATGTAGGATATTTCTTTAACTTCAGTAAAGAAACCTTCGAATATAGATCACCAAAAACCTTGCGGTATTCAGGAAACACTTGATCTAAAATAGTGTGAAACTGCAGCTTAGCCTCCACATACATATTCGTCACAATCTCCTGTTGTCTGGAAAGATTTCTAAGATTTAATAGTTGAATTCCTCTGTTTTTATTAGGTTCAAAATCTTCTTTGTAATAAAGCACACACAACTGATACGCATCAATTGCGTCTGTTTTTACCTTTCTTTAAACTGGATCTCTTAGCCTGATAAGAAATGATAGGATTAAGCAAGATATATAAAATCTCGTGCACCTCCAAGTATTGAATAACAGGAGAATGATAATGACCTGTTGATTCTAAAATGACCATAGGCATTTGCCCGGTCATCACTTCTAGCTCATTTAAAAAGCCTATAAAACGGTCTAATTCCTCTCTTGTATGCTTCATCGAATAACTCTTTCCAAACGGCTTCGATTTATCTAAAAATGCCTGAACTTGGCTCTCTCCTTTTGCCACATCCAGACCAACTACTGGGTTCATTTAGCTTCCTCCTCTGACTCACTCACCAGTATCCCTATTCCTCCATGCAGTATCATAGCTTCGCTTGTTATACGAGATCTATGTCCCAACCAGCCTCAAACATGTTTCTACAAGTAGGGGGTGGACAGTTTAGTTCACGGGATCATTGTCCCACGCACCCGTACGTCCTACCCTGGCTATTGATATATTAAATCCTATAAAAATAAGGTCAACCAGTAAAAACTGGTTAACCTTATAATACGAAGCACCCGATAGAATAAGACATTAAGGTAATCCTAATAAACTTTTGTATCATTATTTATATTTTCAATTTTAATAAAGTCGAACTCTGCTTCGTAACCTACTCCTTGTGGGCTGCAAGCATAGATGCCAACTTTAATATTATCTGTCTCTTTAACGAGGTGCGTCATTCTTATTTGTCTCCACAAAATACCATCTAATGAATATTCAACATAGTAATTGTTTTCTCTTCTGGTTATTCGATAAAAAAGTGAATTCTGGTCTTCTGAAAATTCCTGACTAGACCAATCAGAATAACCTTGATTTGTTACAACAACACCTAATTTACTATTGCCATCGGGTATATATTCAACAGAAGTCTTTAACCAAGTATTACTTGAAAATCTCACCATTAAGCCAGCTTGGTCGTATCTATTCCCTGGTTTAGATTTTACTTTAGTAGTTAATCTAAAGTCTCTGTTTACTTCATAGTACAAAAAATGTCCATTATCAGCTTGAAAACCATAATGTGTTTTTTGCCAAAAATCTGTTTGCTTATCAGTTTTAATAATTAAGTTCGAGCTCTCGCAATTATGATTCCACTCTTTAGGTGGGGAAAACCATTTTAAATTTTTATCTATTTCGGTATTGTTGAACTCCTCTATCAGTATGATACTATCACTCATAATCGTTGCCACCTTACTATTATTAATTTTTTCGGAATGTAAGTCTTTGTGGAACATTTTTTCTTTTTCAGTTTTCTTTTTTTGAATCTCCTTATCAAAAATAAGTGTTTTGATAATAACAATAATATCATAGCCTTGTTAATCTAACCTGCCTCTTAGTTCAATAAGAAAAAAGAGCCGTCAAACAGCTCAACGATCTTCAAGTAAAGCACCCTATCGTATTATTAGGACAGCCAGTCGTGGTGTTAGTGCTCTTACAATGTAGTGATAAGCGGTCCTTCCTTGGTAAGAATAACCGTATGTTCGTATTGAGCCACAAAGCTTTCATTGGTTAGGAAGGTCCATCCATCTTCGGATTGGAAAACTTCCTCTTCAAATGTAGAGATCATAGGCTCAAAGGCAATTACCATACCATCTTTTAAAATTTCGTCATCCCAGTGGGAGAAGTAATTGAAAATGTGTGTTGGTTCTTCATGAATCGAACGCCCAATACCGTGTCCAGTAAGATTTTTTATGACTGTTAAGCCATGCTGTTTTGCTACATTGTGTGCAGCTTTTCCGAGCGCGCTTTTTTTTGAACCTGGCTTTGCTTTCTTAAGTCCAGCATCGAATGCTTCTTTAGCAACGTCACATATTTTCTGTAAAGTTGTATCTCCTTCTCCTACTACAAAGGAAATTCCGGTATCTGCGAAATACCCGTTTTTTGAACCTGAAACATCAATATTTACAATGTCCCCTTTTTGAATGGTCCGTTTCCCCGGAATCCCGTGCGCTACTTCTTTATTTATGCTAATACACGTATATCCAGGAAAACCGTATTCTCCTTTTGGGGCAGATTGAGCTCCTGCTTTTTCAAACATCTCTCTTGCAATTTCATCGAGTTCTTTTGTGGTAATTCCAGGTTTCGTACTATGGACTAATTCATCTCGAATCGCCCCACAGATTTCACCAATTACTTTTAATCCATTATAATCCTCTTTATTCTTTGCAACCATTGATATCCCCACTTTTTAAAGTATTTTATGATTAGTATTCCATTTAGTTTCAAGTATAAATGGAACGGGTTTTTCTTCAACAATCGGCCCGTTTGTTGAAGAGCTATCTATATATTGTACACATTTGTCCATTTAGGAGGTATTAAAAAGTTCTACGTATCAGATATTTCTGCCACACGTTATGGTCCCGATACGACATAAAAGGAGATCGTCATTGACGATCTCCTGTTGTTCAATTAATATAGCTCATATAATGTTGCACATTGTATAAAGAATGCTGGTATATCAAGAAGAGCATGCTATCCCTTGACTTTTAATAAAAGCTTTACCCTTGTTGAAGAAGAAAAAGAATCACTCAGTATAGAACTAATACAAACGCTAGTTGAATAAGGGTCGGAGAAACGGATTGGAATGCAATAGGAAAGCTTCAGGGAAGAACTGATATACTATTAAATGAAACTGGTATTTTACAGGCTGAGGAATGTAGCGAGTTCCTTAAATCACAATGGGATGTAATCATAACAAGTCCACTAAAAAGGGCAAAACAAACTGCAAAAATTATAAATAAAAATGTCAATGTACCTGTTATTGAAATGGAAGAGTTTTTAGAAAGAGATTATGGGATGCTGAGGGGATGGCATATGCTGAAAGATCATCTAAGTTTCCAGATAGTACATATCCAAATCAGGAAGAAAGAACATCCCTTAATAAGAGAATAATGGAAGGTATCGAGAAGATAAATAAAAGATATGTAGACAAAAAAGTATTGCTTGTAGCACATGGTGCAGTAATCAATTCTATTTTATCTGTTTTATCTAATGGTGATATAGGTTCGGGGAAAACGAAGTTAATAAATGCTTGTATCAGTAATATTTATTTGCATCAAGATAAATGGATAATAAAAGACTTCAATCAAATTTCTCATCTTTCTAAGTACAATTAAAAAGGGGATAAACGTCTTATCAAACATATTATGGTAATTTTTATTCACTCCTTTATGTTACATCTTTATTAAATTCCATATAAGTATTTAAATCCCTTCTTAAATTAAACTGCTTCGTTAGTTGAACAAAGATATATTTCCGCCTTTATATCGCATAATAATAGCCTGGACAGGTTTAAGAAAAACGTAATGAGCAATACTGATACCAATCCTCCTTTTTTCTCACATTTGAGCGAGCCTCCTCTTAATTTTGGAGGCCTTTTTTGTAAAAAATAAAACGTACACGATCCAGCAAGTTAAATCGGATAGGGTGTTGCTAAAAGAGATTTATTCTTGGGTGAAAAGATCGGATATATAATTATCTATTAAAGGGTCATAAGAATAAATATTATGCGTAATATTAAATGTAACCTCGTATCCATTTGGGCCTCCTCAAATCGAGGAGCTTTTTTATTCATAAAAATAGCCTGATAGGTATAATGAAAAAATAATGAGCAAAAATAGATGTAATCAATTCGTGACCACATTTGCAATAACCTCCTCGTAACTGAGGAGGATTTTTTTATTGCAGAAAATGAAAATGTTCGTTTTTACCAGACAGATTGTCCAATCATCACATACCATTTAACAATATATTATTTATTAAGGTCGGCCGATTTTAATAATAATAAGGGGCGATGAGTGTATGTGTTTTGAAGATGATTTTATTGGCGGAGAAAGAGAAGATCGTAGACGTAGACGACGGGTAAGGTTAATTTGTGAATGTAGAGAAGTAAGAGGAGAACGTGAACATCATTGTGACCATGATCGTGATAGAGACCGTGACCGTGAGTTCGAATGTCGATGCAGAGAACGTAAACATCATTGTGACCATGATCGTGATAGAGACCGTGACCGTGAGTTCGAATGTCGATGCAGAGAACGTAAACATCATTGTGACCATGATCGTGATAGAGACCGTGACCGTGACCGTGACCGTGACCGTGACCGTGACCGTGACCGTGACCGTGACCGTGACCGTGACCGTGAGTTCGAATGTCGATGCAGAGAACGTAGAGACGATCGCTACTAAGGAATTTGAGTAAGAAGGAGCCCGGCGTTGACTGGGTCTAATGGTTAAAAGCGACCTATCCATTAATGTGGACGGGTCACTTTTTAGATTGTAATTGGCGGTCTTATCTTTTGAACTAAACACCCGTTAGTTTAATAAGAACAGAGACGCTTATTAAACAATCGCGCCCGATTCTTGAAGATTACCCCATCGGGATATCCTAATAATCAAGGTAATACTGTCACTAAGGCAAAAAATACGACTACGGAAAATGGAATAATATATAAACATTGCTTTTTTCTTTTCGGTACAAGAAGCAAAATTATAATTATCATTAAAGCGTATACTATTTCAGTGCCAAGCATATAAAAATAGTTTCCATCACTTACAAGAGCATTTTCGACGTTCGAAAATCTTTCATAATATTCCACTGTGGAAAGATAGATTTTATAACCTTCAAATGCAATTGCAGAGATTGGTAAAGCCGTAATAATACTAGAAATTAAGTGGTCAGCACGAGAAAACCACATTATGTAGGCTGGAATTATTGATAGTAATGCAGCCAAGGACCAAAAAACAATATACTTTAATGGAAAAAGGTTAAGAATTAAGATCGTATACATGTAATACGAAAATAGCATTGAAATAAGGAATACAAAAACACGTGTTGCGGCTAATTTGGGCGTGTAAGAATAGGCAGCTACCAAGGAAAGAATAAATATCCATACACCTAAGTTACTTCCAATTAACCCTAAGAGTGAAAGTTCATTAGGAAATAAAGTCGAATCAAGTATTTTAGCAATAAGACCTGATGCAAATCCAAAAATGAAAGAAAATAAAACAGAATATGTTTTCTGCTTTTTGCCTATTTCATTATTAGGACGTATTCCATTAAATTTTAAAAATACACTCATAGTTAACCTTCCTTCTGGATTTAGAAACACATTTTTACGTCTGTCAAAGTTAATGTTTTTCCTGCTATTTATCGACTATATGGCCCGATTGTTGAACACAAGTTAAACAACACTCTTCAACTAACCTGCCCCCTCAGTTGAACAAAGATATTTTCACACTTTATTATCGCATAAAAATAGCCTGGACAGGTTTAAGAAAAATAGTATAAGTAATAATAGATGTAACCTTCTAGTTCACATTTGCAATAACCTTCTCATAACTGAGGAGGATTTTTTTATTGCAGAAAATGAAAATGTTCGTTTTTACCAGACAGATTGTCCAATCATCACATACCATTTAACAATATATTATTTATTAAGGTCGGCCGATTTTAATAATAATAAGGGGCGATGAGTGTATGTGTTTTGAAGATGATTTTATTGGCGGAGAAAGAGAAGATCGTAGACGTAGACGACGGGTAAGGTTAATTTGTGAATGTAGAGAAGTAAGAGGAGAACGTGAACATCATTGTGACCATGATCGTGATAGAGACCGTGACCGTGAGTTCGAATGTCGATGCAGAGAACGTAGAGACGATCGCTACTAAGGAATGAGTAAGAAGAAGCCTGCGCTGACCTGGATTAATAACTAAAAGCGACCTATCCATTATTAAAGTGTACCCTTTGTAAAGGACATTTTAAAAAAGACTTTAAGCTATATCGAGAAGATGATTCCTATATTGAACTGGGGTCATCTTCTTTAAATTCCACTGGTATCTGTTGTTATTATAGTAAATCATATATCTCTTAACTTCGCGTTTTAGTTCATTCAATGTTTCACAGGATTTAATATATGCTTCATCTTTGAAATGCCCAAAAAATGATTCCTGTGGTGCATTATCCCAACAAATTCCTCGTCTAGACATGGATTGGCCTAATCCAAATTTCTTAACCATCTTTAATCGAAGATAAATAAGCTTTCTTTCCCTTCCCATAGAATAAATATGTGATATCGGTTAACAATACTTTTACCTGGTATACTCTGCTTGAATTGACGATTTAGTGAGTTAGGCAAGGCAGTATGCTCTTTCGTCGCTTTCGCCATCCTTCGATATGGATTGGTTTTTCTTATCGGGCAAAAAATATTGTATTTTTTCATGATTCTACTGATACGTTTAAGGTTATAGTTAAGGTTAAATTGGCCCATTAACGTCATTTTAATTTGACGGGCTCCCTTTTTACGCTTTTTAAAGTTAAAGGCCTTTAATATATTCTTTTTAAAAAGTTTATCTTGTTTCTCTCGTTCATTTCTCCGTTCCTGGGATTTTAACGAGAAATAATTATTATAGCCAGACCGTGAGACCCCAGAAAGATTACATAGAAAACTCACCATGTTTCGCAGATTATACTTTTCAATGGTAAAACGTATTAATAGAAATTTCATTTCAGCGATACCTATTGCTTTCATCTCAGCCCCCTTTCGATCATATCTAACTTTTTTAAAAACTCATTTTCAGCTTTTAACAATTGAACCTGAGCTTCTATTCTAACATTTTTTACTTCTAACGTAAGTTCTTTCTTGTGTGTTCTTCCTGAAGTGTTTGAGCGTGAATCATCCAGCCCTAATACTCCAGATTTTTTATAAGCAGTACGCCATCTATAAGCCGTTTTTTTTACTCTATTTGTACCTATGACTTTAATATCAAAACCATTCTCCTCAAAAATTTCACGCGAAATTTTTCCCTTTTCACTCTCTGAAATGAATAATCTCCTAAATTCATCTGTATAGGTAATTGCTTTCGTACTTACAGATTTTACATTAGGCTTTATAAGCAGCTCGATTACTTCTTTTTCTGAAAAATACTCTTTAGTCATCTTGATTCCCCGATTCGATCTTTTTCTTATAAATTAATTATACAAAAAAGCACCCTATAGAGTATTCCTTTTTTCAAAGTGTCTATTCTATAGGGTACATTTTATATGTGGACGGGTCGCTTTTTAGCTTGTAAGACTGTCCTTCTTCTAAAACTAAAGCACCAATTAGTTATAAATAGTATTAGTCTGCCATTAACCATTTAATAGCATCATTTATATTTTGAGCTATATAATCGGGTTTAACTTCTCCCCACTGACCAAAAAACTCATTGTTTATGAATTTTTCAAAGGTTTCTTTACCACTACCTGTTTTTACTAAAATTTTCTTGCATCCACTTCATCGGCAGCTAATAAATCTGTCCATCTATCCCCAACTACAACACATTGGTTTAAATTCAAGTTATTATCTTTAGCAGCCTTTTTTTTAGCATTTCGGGAGAAGGTTTTCTACATTGACAACCGTCATTATGCTGGTGTGGGCAGAGATAAATTCTATCAAAACCAATATCTTTGAGTTCTTTTTCAAAACTTTGAAAGGAGGCTTCTCCCTGAGAAATTCCAGGTTGATTCGTAAAAGAACAAATTAATATACCAGACTTTTTCAATTGCTGTAATGACTCTGCAACATCGGGGAAAAGTTCAAACTCCCCAGGATTACCTCCAAAATCACTGTTTATTCATAATAAAATATTCTGTAATATTCAAAAGAATTCCTGTGTATTTTAGGATATTCTTCTTCAAGTATTCTGCCCTTTAGTTCAAAGGAAAAGGCTGCATTTTATTAACGGCCAGCTCCTTAAGGAAAACACCTGTTAGTTGAAGATGAAAACAGTTGCAGCAGCCCCTTATTCCACAATAGCACCTTTTTGTTTAACACCAATCCCTAATTATCAGCTTTTGATATTTCCAATATGTGACTAGCTTTATGAATTCCTTCCACTTTAGAGAAGCCACATTTTATATACAAATTTTCGGCAACTAGGTTATCAGTAGATGATAACCTTAGTGTCCGAAAATGCTTCCTTGCTTCATCAATTATTGTGTTTAAAAGTTTCTTACCTACACCAGTACCTCTGTTCTGACGTAAAACATATAGATGTCTCACTCGTCCTACATTGGGAAGGCTAAGATATGGATCAATATTTAGCCCTCCAATTCCAATAACTTCATCATTTATTTTCGCAACATAAAGTGATTCACCACTTTTATCAAATCTGTTACTCCCCGTTGCATATTCATCCACTAATCTCTTTATAAATTTATATCCCTCAGATAAGCTATCGTCTATGAGTAAATCCAACTCATACTGTTCGAGCGATGTAACTCTTTCAATTGGCATCGTATTCCTCCCCCTTATTTTTATGAGTTTGCTGATCTTTCATATAACGTTCTATTTCCGTTTTTTGAGTGGCATTTCATAAAAGTATTTCAATATTTCTACTCAAGTATCTGCCCGTGAGCTTAATAATGGATTTTAATGTGGTTAACTTTTATCTTATTCCAAGTTGATTTCCAATTCTTTTTTGTTATGCGATCTTCGTAAATTTCCACTCGCTCTTTAGTCTCTTTAAAATAAGGTGTTGGTTTTACCTCTAAATTAATTACATCACTAATTCCACAAGGGGCTGTTAATATTACATTGTCATTTTCATCTAACTTTACTCCTAAAGCTGTTGCTGTTTCTGGAAACTTCGATATAGCATCAACAGACGAAGAATAAGGAGGCATATTACTTTTAACATGCATTCTCGCTTCATTCTTTACCGACCAAGGGATATTGGGTATAAGGGATTTTAGTTTTTTTTCGATTTTCTTTTCTTCTAATTTGTCAATATTTGTTGAATCAAAATAGATCACATCAATATCTGGAATAGTTGTTCTTTCGCTAAAATCGTGTAACACATCCCAGACCTTTGATCGGATAAATCCAGCACATATCCACCAATCAGGCAAATTCAATGATTTGGCAGATTCTAAAATTTCCATCATCCATTTATCTTCTCTAATAAGCGAAACGATTTCTTCCTCATTAATCACTTTAAAATTACTCCTTGTAAAATGTATTTCATTAGTTATTCTTTAACTTCGGATGCAAATCATTCTTCAACTAAACTGCCGCGTTAGTTGAACAAAGATATTTTTACACATTATTATCGCATAAAAAATGCCAGGCGTTGGCCGGGCTTATAATTATATAAGCGACCTATCCATATGTGGATGGGTCGCTTTAGCTTTTAATTGTCGATCTCTTCTTATTAAACTAAAGCACCAGATAGTTTAAGTACATTCTTTCACAAAGTTTATTTTCCATATGAAATAATGAACCATTACTTTCATTCATAACTGGAATGCTGCCCAGTTAAAAGGCTGTGTATAAAAAAGATTGATTAAAATGGAGTTACTTTTATAATAAGGCCTTATTTTTTCACATATTTCAAAGCCAAAAAATTATTGATTCCAATTTTTTTCGCTACCTTTTGTGGAACAGCCTTCCGTTTATACTCCTCAAAACCCATTTTTTTATATAAATTCATTGCCGGAGTATTCGTATCAGCAACTTCTTCAATAACGTAATTGTTGTACGTTGTATTTTGGAAAATATGCTGGATGATTTGAGATGCTACGCCCTGTCCTCTGAATTCAGGAGCTGTTCCAACAAACTCAACTGATCCAGTATTTGGAGGGAAGTTTTCATAAGGAGCTTCAAATTCCTTTTTTAAAAAGATTCCTGCCATGCTTCCCTTGAAGAAACCTAAGTGCTTTCTCAACTCTTTTTTATTTAATCTTACCGATTTTTTTGTTCCATCTGTACATGCAATAACTCCAGCAATTTCTCCATTTGCTATAGCTACAAAAAATTGATCTAAAATAAACATATGAGCAAAAGCCTTTGCGATAACGTTTTTATCTTTAGAAAAAAAGACAAGCCATTGTGTAAAGCCTTCCGCAAAAATTTCAGACATTTGCGTCCTTACATCTAAATCAACTTCATCGGCTTTTACAATTAGAAACTTATTACCTTCGGATTTCATATAGCATATTCCTTTCATTTTTTAATGAATGAATATATTTTCAATATAAATTCATACGATACATCGACAAATTATATTCAACAATCCCGCCATATACTTCAATAATAAAGGTGACATCTTCTTTCTGAAGAAAAGGACCCGTTAGTCATTCATGTTATTGGGTCCAGCCTGAATTTTATTGATTTGTGATTGAATGGTGTTTGAAAAACCATCGGAATAGGATTTCCACTAATTTCTCCCGACCCTTTATTCTTTACCATTAGAATACGAACTAACTTGAGGGAAGAAGGGAGTTGCAGGGAGATACTTCCACAAACCGGACCATTTAGCTCAATAATTAGATATACAGAACCATTAAATCCTCGTCAAAATAACGCCCATTAAATTTAAGAGCCTTTCTTTCTACGCCATAGACCTCGAATCCTACGGAGTTGTATAGCTTCTTTGCAGAGTCATTTTCAGATACAACAGTTAAGTTTATTTGTTCCAAACCATCATAATTTTTTACCATCCTTATTAGTTCGAACATTAGTGATTTCCCTAAACCCTGCCCTCGACCTTCTGGTGTTACATACATCCCGAAAATATTCCCTTTATGACCGGTTTTAAGACTGCTTTCACGCATAAAAGTAACGATTCCAACTAACGAAACACCGTCATCAAAAGCACCTAGAACAAATTTGTCTTTAGCTGGTTTTAATCTCGCTACAACAGTTTCTAGTGAGAATTTCACTTCTCTCTCATATGTTGAACCAAATGCCTCCGGGTTGATTTTTAATGCACTCAATCGTATTTCTTGGTACAACAGTGCGTCAGACTCATTTAAGATACGAATATTCATTAGCTACTCTCCTAAATTCCTTTTGTTTTCCTTTTATCAAGTTATTGAACTATCCTGCCACATTAGTTAAATAACTCTATCCAACGTTACCATAATATTCAAAAATATATTTCAAAAAAAGACAATCGTTTTGGTGATCACCTTGCTTAACTATCACACCAGTTTGCTTAATAATTACACACGCTCTTGTTTCATTCGTTGCCTTCCGTTACCTCTAATTTGCTTCCCTATCCTAATCATTTTTCAAATCCAATTGTACTTTCTCCAAATGTCATTGCCAAAAGAAAATATCAACAATACACTTCCCATGCTAGTTGAGGCAATTACATAAGGAACGGAGGGAAGATTGTGTGATGAATTCAAAAAAACATAGAATGTGCCAGAAATAATGAGAAAAATGCCCAACACAGAAAGCAAATTTGGCAACCACGGGGGAGGTTTCTTTTGTTTATCAGTAGTCCTAATATCTATTAATAATCCAATAATGCCACCAACTATAAGAAACATGCCTAGGATAGCAATAGACGGACTAGTAATATAAGGAATAAAATTAAAAAAAATTGTGATTCCAAATAAGCATAGACCTACGACGATTGTTACAATATTGCCTATAATTACCCCTTTTTTGCTCAACTCATGACCCATATACTTTCTCCTTCCTTGTTTTACCTTTTCTTGATTTAATTTTAACATGATGTGTTCAACAATATGTCCCGATTGTTGAACACAAGTTAAACTGCGCTCTTTCACTAACCTGCCACTATAGTTCAATAAAAAAAGCTGCCGATAAGCCAGCTGGATCTTAAAGTAACGCACCCGTTAGTGAAGTAACTCGCCTTAAATATTTAATTCTAATTGCTAATGTTCCCCATATACGTAATTCCTTCTAAGTATGGATATCTAGAGTTCAAAAATAAATTGACCCAAAATATATGTATGTATAAAATATAATTTATAATTATTTTTAATTATTAGATAATTGTTCTCCGCCGCAGTACAGTCAGAAATACAAACAAGGGGTGAGTGACATTTTGGAACAAAGAAATATGCCAGAAATAAGGATTGAACCTTGGAGTGAAGGCGATCTTAATTTACTTCATCTTCTAAATGCTCCTGAGATGACAGTACACTTTGGAGGTCCAGAGACAGAGGAAAAAGTCCTGGCTCGTCATAAACGGTATTGTGAGATCTCGGAAAAGGGAACTGGACGTATGTTCAAGATTCTCTTGCTTCCAAATCTTGAAACCGTTGGTAGTGTCGGCTATTGGGATACGATTTGGCAAGGAGAACCTGTTTATGAGATAGGTTGGAGTGTTTTAGCTGCATTTCAAGGTAAAGGGATAGCGACAAATGCAACAGCCACAGCCATTGCTAATATTAATTCTGAAAAGAAGCATAGTTTTGTTCACGCTTTCCCAAAAATCACCAACCCCGCTTCTAATGTAATTTGTCGCAAGCTCGGTTTCTCGCTTATTGGTGAATGTGATTTTGAATATCCCATTGGTAGTTTCATACGATGTAATGACTGGGTATTAGCAGTTGGTGAAAAGTGAAGACTAAATTAGTGACGAAATTTGATAGCCTATTTAACCATATTAGATAAACTACCTTCAAAGCCCAAAAGGAGTATATTCCTTTTGGGCTTTTCCTAAAAATATCTCAAAGATTGGAATACCTTGTTGAACTAACCTGCCACGTTAGTTGAACAAAGATATTTTTACACATTATTATCTCATAAGCAAAGCCTGGGTATAAGAAAAATAGCATGAGCAACAATAGATGTAACCTTCTAGTTCATATTTGCAGTAACCTCCTCGTAACTGAGGAGGTTTTTTTATTCTATAAAAATAGCCTGGCGTGTTGACCGGACTAAATGATTAGCGGCAGCCTCTAGAACTTGGAGAACGTACAAAATGAGCTGCAGCCAGTAAAGTAAAACAGCGTCTTAGTGCGTTTGGTGGTTTGACGTATGAGATACTAGACAGACCTTATGCGGATGTGGTGAGTGAGGGGCATAAATTGAAATTAGAAGAAGTCAGAAGAGCCATGAGTGAGAAAGTTGCTACAATTGGTACTGATGGAAGGATCAGTGGGACTTCTTAAATCCAGTTTTTGAAAATAGAAACGGTATAGAAGTATTGGAAGCGTATGGTACTGATCTTGTAAACCTAGGTAATTATTTTGATACTACATTTCAGAATGATGCTATGACAACTACAGAAACACAGTATAGTTTTTATTCAAAGACACGCATTATTATAACTGAAGATAGCGATTTGATTCTAAAATTTGATAATAGCACCGAGGAAAAAGCTAAAAGTAAAGTTAAAGCATTAACAATGCTTAAAGGAAATGGCATAAACACAATACAAATGTCGATATTCTCCGAGAGTAAAGTGATAGTTAATAGGGACGCTTTTTTTGTTCGTTACCTCTTCAGTCCCAATTACAGCAGTACCTGACATTAAGCTGAAGACGGATACTAAATGGGAAATATTTGTATCCTCTTAACGTCAATTTGGAAAAAACTATGCTGGGAAATATGAGTATATATTAATAAATCCATTAGTCACTAAGATAGATGAAAAGTTTATTAAATATAGTTTTTATATAAAAATAAATAACATAGGTCAGCAAAAATTCTCTATTGAACTGGACAACGGATCAATTAATGGGGAGTTGAGTAACACATTTGCAGTAAGTAGGCCTAACACATATTTATATTTTGTATTCATTTTAAACCCTTCGAGAAGGGCTTTTTTTGTTTGTTTATTTGAATAATTCCCCAGTTGTGATAAAACACACGTTACCTTATGCTATATATATAATACAAACGAACGTTCGGGAAGTTTTGACATGGAAGGATTGCTTAATGGTGCTGCAGCTAATAAATAACAAGTTGAAATGATTTATATTAATAATGAAGGAATTATTTCACAAAGGATCATCAATGTACTCGATGTTAATGAAGTATCTTTTAAAGCATATTGCTACTACAGGAAGAAATTCCGCACGTTTAAGTTGGATAACACCCTTTCAGTCGGACCTCTACGACAAAAGAAGGGTGCATGATGATTAAAGATCGCGGAAACAAAAAATGGCAAGGCTTGATGCTGCCTGAGCATGTAGCCATGTTAAAAGAAATGAATAACGACTACTATAAAATGAGTATGCTTTCACTTGATGAATATCAGCTAGAGGAGATCGATGAGAAGATTCACACTGCACTAGAATTTCATTTACCTTTAAAATTTAAACTCTGGTTTGATGGCTTTTTTGAAGAGGTAGAAGGCATGCTCGAAAGGGTTGATGAAATAAATAAATTATTGTGGATCAGGGACAGGACAAATGATTTACACAAGATCAAATACCAAAGCATAAGTAATTTAGACTTTATAACGGATTAAAACCCCTTCAAGAAGGATGAACGCTAGGATAAAAATGATTGATCTTGATATAGGAGAGATTGATCGTGTTAAAATTTGCGTTAATATAATTGTTAATGTGAATTAGAAACCCCCCCGTTCAAAAAGAGCGGGGATTTTAATGTTAATTGTACACTAGGTATTTCTAACGGGTACAAAATAAATACCTTTGAAATGAAATCAAATAGTATATCTATTATTACTATTTGATTTCAATCATATCTCGTTTTTGAGACTAGACTTTTTTATTTTCAAATCTAGATATATAATAAACCATACAGCTAATTAAGTGCACAAACGTTCCATTCGATCGTATGCCAATTTGCCGGTAATGAACAACAATATACAAAACAATACGAAAGCTCAATGTTTATCAACACTCATTACTATACATGATATAATTACTATACAGAATCAAAATGGACTCTATACTGTGAAAATCTCATCCTTTAAGATTAATTGTTTAAAAATGAGGATTTACATTCGTGTTTATGGGTATAAAGTTAGTGCGGATATAACTTATAAGTTTATTTAGTATAAAAGGATGCGATTGGTTGAAGATATAATTAAATATCGTATATACTTTTCATTATATTATAAAATAAAATGAATCCAAAAATAGGGTATCCTAGGAGGAAAAGATGCCTTTAAGAAAAATCGACGTAAAAACATTAGATTATATAGTGGATACAATGATCACAACTGTCGATCAAAGTAAAGATGAGATCTTTCGAATTGGTGAGCAATGCCGCGCAGACCATCAATCATTAGTTGCTGAATTAAAGGTAATTAAGGAACAAGTGAATAAGCATATTGATGAGGGTGATAGTTTAGAAATTAAGACGAGGTTGGCACGGAAGCGTTTATCGCAAGTGAGTAAGAATTTTAACAACTTTACAGAATCTCAGGTCCGTGAGGTATATGAAAATGCACATGCGTTACATGCTAGATTGTTAGTTAGTCAACAATCTGAAAAACAATTGAGATTACGACGTGATGAGTTGGAAAGACAGCTGGTGGCGTTGCAAGAAACAATTGTGCGTGCAGAAACACTAGTATCACAGGTTACCATTGTTGCTAATTATTTAGTGAGTGATATTAAAGAAATTGGCGAAGTGTTGGAAGATGCCAAAATGAAACAGGACTTTGGTCTAAGGATCATTGAAGCGCAGGAAGAAGAAAGACGGCGCTTATCTCGAGAAATCCATGATGGGCCTGCACAACTATTAGCCAACGTGTTGATTCGATCAGATTTGGCAGAAAGAGTACATAAGGAACAAGGACCGGAGCAATCACTTCTAGAAATTAGAAGCCTAAAGGAAATGATCCGATCGGCATTGTATGATGTACGTAGAATCATTTATGATTTACGACCTATGGCACTTGATGATCTAGGATTGATCCCGACCCTCAAAAAATACCTAGCATCGACCGAAGATTATAATAAGAATATTGTTATTCGGTTTGTTCATCTTGGAAAAGATAAAAGACTTTCTTCAAAATATGAAGTGGCGCTCTTTCGACTTATCCAGGAAGCTGTCCAAAATGCACTTAAACATGCACAAGCAGAACAAATACAAGTTAAAATTGAAATACGAGAAGATAGTGTTTTTTTGATTATTAAAGATAATGGTATAGGTTTTGATCTTACGGATAGGAAAAATGATTCATTTGGCCTTTTAGGTATGAAAGAACGAGTTGTGATTTTAGAGGGAGAAATAACTATTGACTCTAATCCAGGTTCCGGTACTGTTATTACGATAAAAATACCGTTGCTTGATAAAGAATAGCAAAAAGGATGTTCAAAAGGTCACCAAATGATAAACGGCGAATTTCTTCGTTGCTCGGTTTTTCAGGTTCTTACTTAGTATAGGAAGGCTCTTCTGTTAAGTTCGCTCACCCTATGAGCAACACAGAAGACAGCACATCCTGTGCAAGTCCGATCCTCAAAACCTTCTGCCTCGAACCTCTTGTTTCTAATTTGGCACCTTTTTGAACATGCACTAAAAATAGCAGATAGAGATTTTAAGGGGGAATGGTTCGTGAAAACCAAGATTGTAATAATAGATGACCACCAGCTTTTTCGAGAAGGTGTGAAGCGAATTCTCGAATTTGAACAATCTTTTACGATTGTAGCGGAAGGGGAAGATGGAGAGGATGCTCTTCGTCTTGTAGAAGAATTTTCACCAGATGTAGTTTTACTTGATATAAATATGAAGAAAACAAATGGAATTGAAGCAACACGGCAACTAATTGATGCATTTCCAACAATAAAAGTGATGATCCTGTCCATTCATGATGATGAAGCATATGTAACACATGCTCTAAAAACAGGTGCATCGGGATATATGTTAAAGGAAATGGATTCAAGTGAATTGATTGAAGCGGTTAAGAGTGTTGCAGATGGCGGTTCATATATTCATCCAAAAGTTACAGATAAACTTGTGAACGAGTATCGTCGTCTAGCGAACCAAAGCAATCAAGGTCGCGGATATCAACAGCCTGAAGTACATGTTCCGCTTCATTTGCTAACAAGCAGAGAATGTGAAGTATTACAATTACTAGCTGACGGAAAAAGTAATCGAGGAATTGGCGACTCTCTTTTTATTAGTGAAAAAACAGTCAAAAACCATGTCAGCAATATTTTACAAAAAATGAACGTCAAAGATCGCACGCAGGCAGTCATTACCGCAATTAAAAATGGCTGGGTGGAAGTACGATAATAATATATTAAAAGCGTCCCAAGAGAAACCATCTTGGAACGCTTTTTTGATTGCAAAATTTCCAGACAAAACTAAGATTACGCGATTCAATACTTAACAGTAAATCACGATAAAGTTAACCGCTCTTTTGTCCTTGAAAATATTGGGAGGGTCAGACGAGTGAAAGCCAGGAAAAATAATAATCTCTTTTTTGTGAGAACATTGAAAATCATGTATGATTAGTTTATAGAAGGAAACATTACTTTAGGAAGCTTGAAGGGAAATGGTGGTGAAAAAAGATTTGATCCATTTTTCGACAATGAAAAAATCCTCTCCCTCTTTTTGTTAAAAACATTTGTCCTGTGGAACGTGGACATTTTCACAATTAGTTCAGAAAGTTCTTTATCTTACTTAATACCACCACTCGCATCATTCGACAAACTTCGTAACACCCGTGTTATTAGTCCCCCTTTTCAAAACTTTGTTTATTAGATAGAATGATAAGGTCGAACATATTAAATAATGAGTAAGGATGATAGTGAATGAAGACTGCAATTGTAACAGATAGCACTTCATATATACCGAAGCATATACGGGAAGAATTAAATATACATATGATTCCTTTAAGTGTCGTTATAAATTCCGAAACATATAGGGAAGAAATTGATATTTCAGCATCAGATTTCTATGAAGAAATCCGAACTGGAACAAAACTACCGACAACCACGCAACCACCGATTGGTGAATTTGAAGCGTTATACAGTCAATTGATGAAGGACTACGATGCTATTATCAGTATTCATCTTTCTAGCGGCATTAGTGGCACGTTTCAAGGTGCAGTTTCTGCCGGAGATATGGTGGGAAATGCCAAGGTATATGCATATGATTCCGAGATTAGTTGTATGCCCCAAGGCTTTTATGTGCTTGAAGCTGCATTAATGGCCAGAGCTGGAAAAGATCCGGAAGAAATTATTGCGCGTCTGGATGAGTTGAAAACAGCGATGCGTGCTTATTTTATGGTTGATGACTTAGCACATTTACAGCGTGGCGGTCGATTATCAAGTGCACAGGCAATCATCGGTAGTTTACTGAACATCAAACCACTACTTCATTTTGAAAATAAAGTAATCGTTCCATTTGAAAAAATTCGCACACGGAAAAAAGCAATGAAACGTGTTGCTGAATTGCTCGGTGAAGACGTGGAAAAAGGTGTTCGCTTACAAGCAACAATCATCCATGCGAATCGAATAAAAGAAGCAGCAGAATGGAAATCAGAATTAGAACAACTTTATCCAACGGTTGATTTTAGTATTAGCTATTTTGGCCCCGTGATCGCCACCCATCTTGGGGAAGGCGCAATGGGTTTAGGATGGACGATAAGAGCTTAAGATTTAGGACTGGCGCTGTGTAAGGCCAGTTCCAATTTTTAAAGAATATAAATGAGGTGATATTTTGAAACAAAATGTACACCCCGATTTACGATCCCCTTCGCAAACACCACATGTAAAACCTCTTCCAGTTGAATATTCACATGACATTCAGCTATTTCTTTCTGGGCGCTCTTTACTAGAGCGGGAACTTCCTTTTTCTATAAAAATAATTAACGAACATATAACCAAAGGATTTATTCATTCAAAGCCGGGAATCAGTGTTCAGAAAAAAATTTTAAGATGTGAACGATGTGCCAATACCGTCAATCGTTTATTCGCTTTATTTCCGTGTGCTCGCTGTAAGCAGGATTGTCATTATTGCCGTGCATGTATCATGATGGGCAGGGTTTCTACATGTACTCCTTTATACAGTTGGACTGGGCCGGCACCTAAAAACACCGGTATCCCATTACTTCAATGGCAAGGAGTATTATCAGATGGACAACAGCCTGCTTCAGAAGCCGTTATTCAAGCAATTGAGACAAAATCGGAGCAATTGATTTGGGCAGTTTGTGGAGCTGGAAAAACTGAGTTGCTTTTTGCAGGCATTGAAAAGGGATTGCAGCTCGGTTATCGTATTTGTATTGCAACACCAAGGACTGATGTCGTATTAGAGCTTGCGCCTAGATTGAAAAAAGTGTTCCCTAATATTATAACTGCTGCTTTGTATGGTGGCAGCGATGAACGCCACGTTTTTGCACCTTTAACCATTGCTACGACACATCAACTCCTAAGATTTGAAAAAGCTTTTGAAGTCGTCATCGTGGATGAAGTCGACGCCTTTCCATATACATTTGACGAAAGCTTGCAATGGGCAGTGAAAAAAGCCGCTAAACCTCAAGCAGCTAACATATTTTTAACAGCTACACCGAGCGCCGCCTGGCAGCTTGAATGCAAAGTTGGCAAACGTCCACATATGAAAATCCCCGCTCGTTTCCATGGGAAACCACTTCCAGTACCGGTACTTGTTTGGTGTGGCAATTGGCGTAGCCAACTTGAAAATGAAAAAGTGCCCAAATGTATTTTACAGTGGGTGCAGCAACGAATCACTGCAAAAAAACAAGCTTTGCTATTTTTTCCGCATATTCAATTGATGGAAAAAGCACTACCTCTCTTTCGCCGTCTCCATGAACATATCGAAACTGTTCATGCGGAAGATCCTAATCGTAAAGAAAAGGTGGAAAAGATGCGTGCCAAAGAGATCCCTATTTTGCTTACGACTACGATCCTGGAACGTGGGGTCACCTTTCCCAATATCGATGTAGCGGTTATCGGTGCAGAAGATAATACATTTCCCGAAGCGGCTTTAGTACAAATATCTGGTCGGGTAGGTAGAAGTACTGCGTTTCCATCGGGAGTAATAACGTTTTTTCATTATGGAAGAACGAAAGCAATGATTAAGGCACTCACACATATTGACGGTATGAATCAGGAAGCGCGGAAAAAAGGACTGTTGTCATTATGAACCGCTATTGTCTCTATTGTGATGCACAGATTATCACGGAAATAACATGGAAAAAATTATTTTATGCGCCTGAGGAACCAATGCTATGTAATAGGTGTTTGGAGAGATTGGAACTAATTACAGGCAAGCGCTGCGAAAAGTGCTCTAGGTCTTTTGCAAATCTCAAAGCAGAATTTATCGATAAGGAATTGTGCACAGACTGTGTTCGATGGGAAGCCAATGACACTTGGACTGGCGTTCTCCAACAGAATTTGTCCGCATTTGAGTATAATGAATTTTTAAAAGAATTGCTTGCCCGTTATAAATTCCGTGGTGACTACCAATTAGCAGAAGCATTTTCTTTACAAATACGTGCAAATATAAATCAAATACCGTATGACCTCCTAGTGCCGATTCCATTAAGTGAAGAGCGATTGCAAGAACGTGGATTTAATCAAGCTGTTGGCCTTGCGCAGAAAGCAGGATTTCCGACAATTGATTTGCTCATAAGAAAGCATTCCGAAAAACAATCAAAAAAGTCGAGACAAGCACGAATCCGATCAAAGAATATATTTGCATTTTCTGAAAAAGATAATATAAAAGGAAAACGTATTTTGCTTATAGATGATATTTATACTACTGGCTCAACGATTCGTCATGCTGCGAAAGTGTTAAAGCAAGCTGGTGCTAATTCTGTTTCAGCTTTTACATTAGCTAGAAGTTAAATATCAAAAATTGAAGCCGATATAGTAAATAGAAGAGGATGTTCAAAAAGTCATCAAATGATAAACGGCAAATTTCTTCGTTGGCAATTAGGTACTTCTACTAAGGTAAAAGAAACCTCTGTTAAGATCAAAGGAGCCCCTGTTAAGGAAAAGAGGAGCCTCTGTTAAGATCGCTCACGTCCTGTGAGCAACACAGAGGTCAGCACGTCGTGTGCAAGTGCAAGTCCGATCCTCAAAACCTTCACGCCTCGAACTTCTTGTTTCTAATTTGGCACCTTTTTGAACACGCATTAGAAGTGGGGGAACGGAAGATGGATTTAGAAAATTGTTCAAGATGTGGTAGCGTTTATCTTAAAAATGCCGTTCGCGATTGTTGCGATGCTTGTTATAAAAAAGAAGAGGTAGATTATGATAAGGTATATCAATTTTTACGAAAAAGAGAAAATAGGGCTGCAACAATGGAGAGAGTAGCGGAAGCAACTGAAGTGGATAAATCCTTACTTCAGAAGTGGGTGAAAAAAGGGCGTTTACAAGTAGCACAGTTTCCGAATTTCGGATATCCTTGTGACCGTTGTGGTACATTAATTAGAAAAGATAGATTATGCGAAAACTGCGCGGCAACGATGAAACGGGAACTTGACACATTCGAGATGGAAAAAGAAAGACAGGAACAACTCAACAGATCAATCTATCATTCCCAAGACCTAGAGAAGCGATTGAAAAAATGAGATAAATGGACTATCGATTGTTGCTAAACATTTAATATTAATATCCGATAATAATAGTACAGAGCATATAAGAGACGGAATAAAAGGAGGAAAGACCATGAAAATCAATCCCTTTCGACCTGTAGAATATAATCCATACAAACAGAAAGTGAATAAAGTGGAGCAACAACCAGCCACAGGTAAAACGGATAAAGTGGAAATTTCCGCTAAGGCTAAAGAAATGCAGCAAATTCCGTCAATTACAAAAGAGCGTGAAGCACGAATTGCCAAATTAAAAGAGCAAGTGCAAAATGGGACGTACGAAATTAAACCAGACGATATAGCAGAAAGCATAGCTGAATTTTACAAAAGATAATCACCTTTTTATAAAATAATAAAATAATAAAATAATACATTCGAACGGATTCGACTAGTGCTCAAGGATGAGCAACTAAGTAGCAAATTGTCAGCAAGCAATTAGGCAGAACCTTAGAAATTAACAGGTTCTATTTAAAGCTGGTTTCCACTTAGGGCAAAAGAATCTGATGATTGAGGGAACATGCCCCAGCATCTTAGTATGCTTCAGCCGTTTTATGGCTGACGGGGTGTGTTCCCTCTCTTTATCCCACATCTAACGGACAGTACCCCCTCACTAAAAAGTTCCACTACTAGCGTGAATGTTTAAGTGAGGTATAAATACCCGTATAAGTCAGATTGGTTCGGGCCAACAGGATGTTGCTTACTTAGGCGTTGCCGCACGATGTGGCGCACTTAGCCTAAGTTCTTCAATAAGTCGGGGAAAGCACCTCCACTTATTGAAGTTTCACTTTATAGGGGAGCGTGAATTATATGTTGATTCAAAATGAATCGATGCTTCAGCCTCGATCACAAACTGAAAATCCTTTACCACTTAAAGAAGGCGGAACATACAACGCGATAGTAAAGGAAAAGCTGCCAAATAATGAAGCAGTTATACAAATAAAAGGGCAGGAAATGAAGGTCAAAGTGGAAGGCGCCTTTCCAAGCACAGGAAAAGTAATGATGCAGGTGACAAATGTACAGCAGGAGCCACCAGTGGTAAAAGCTGCTGTTAATGAGGTTAAAGCTCAGCAGCTAAACGCGAGGCAACAACAAGCTGGGATTCCAGACAATGTCAAACAAGCTGTCCGACTTCTTCAAGATAATAATATTCCGATTACGAAAGAAACATTAACTAATGTAAAGACATATATGGAAAAAGCACTAGGGACGCCCGAGCAAAAACTAGAAACGATTGCCCAAATGGCAGGGAAAAAGTTAGAGTTTACTACTTCACAAATGAAAGCCGTTCATGAAACACTGCATGGTAAACCGCTCGGTCACGTGTTGCAGGAGCTTGCTGCCGAATTGGACCCAGATTACGCAGTGAAAAATCCTATAAGACAACAAGATTCCTCGCAAGGAAAATTGGCAGAAATATTAGCGAAGCTTGAACAGATAGTCAAGGATCCAGCTAAATTAGCAAACATTCAGCAACTTGTAAAGGCACTTCAGCAAGGAGAAAGTCCGAAAGCTGTAGCAAGAATGCTTATATCCTTGCAAATTGTTCCTGAAACAGTAGAAGGGAAAGCGCTCGGTCAAGTATTGCAAAAGTTAGTTGCTGAACAGGACTTAGATAATGCGATGAAAGTTCCTGTACGACAACAAGATGCTGCGCAAGGAAAACTGGCGGAAGTGTTAGCGAAGCTTGAACAGATAGTCAAGGATCCAGCTAAATTAGCAAACATTCAGCAACTTGCAAAGGCACTTCAGCAAGGAGAAAGTCCGAAAAGTGTAGCAAGAGCGCTTATCTCAGAAATGTCGGCGGAATTAAAAGTGAATCCACAATTGGAAAAGGTAATTTCTTCTGTAATGAAAGAAACTACTACCTTACAGGTGCCGACAACAGATATTCCAGTAAACACGACAAAAGAAGCATCGCTACAATCAATAGTCCAGAATGCATTAAAACAAGTCAAAACAGTTCCGAATCTAGCTAACGTCATCCAATTTGTAAAAGAAAGTGCCGCAAAGGATGAATGGTCACAGGTACAGAAAGCTATTTTACAAGAAGCTGTTGGAAAAGCGGAGCAATTTCAATCTGCTGGAAGAGAGCTTGCAGCACGTCAAGAGCTAGCTACTGCATTAACTCAATTGGAAAAGCAACAACCTCAGCAGATGCAAGCACAAGTTGAAGAAGTGGAAACTACATATCGTTTTAATAGCGAGATATTAGCGGCGATTCCAGTTGAATCACGTGACTTGATCGTAACGACCATATCAAAAAAGCTTTCGCAGGCAGCTTTAGATTTTAAAGCGGTGCAACGGGATATTAGCAATGCTTTGCAAACGACAGAAAGCTTAATAAAACAAGCGCCAATTCAAGCAAGACCCCCACTGGAATTAGCTATCAAGCAACTGGACAATGCCATTTTAAAAAGCGACTTCATGCTTTATACAGATATGGGAACAGAGAAGAAGCTATTACAAGCAAGCTCTCAATTGCATGAAGCCAGAAAGTTACTTACGAAAGGTGAATTGGCTAAAGCGAGTGAAATTGTCCAACAAGTGAAAACTACAGTGGACAAACTGATGTTTCAGCCGTCAGATGTGCGCGTGAAGCATTACGTATCAAAAGAATTACTCCAACTGGAACAGCCACCACTTGCACGACAGCTTTCATATGTGATGGAAGAACCACTCCAGACGATGAGACAGGAACCAACAGCTAGACACGCGCTTGAATATATGCGTAGCCTTGGATTGTCATATGACTCGGATGTTGCTCATCGACTTGTTGCCGGAGAAAGCGCGAAAGCGGACGCAGATACTACATTGAAAAATTTATTGCTAAAGCTTGCACAAATAGAGGGTACCAACCAAACAGGCCAAAAAGCAGAACAAGCATTACAAAATCTGACTGGTCAGCAATTAATGAGCAAGCCGGATACGTCAGGCTTACAAACGATGTTATTTTCCTTACCTATCGTTCTTCAAGATCAAGTCGAGAATGTAAAAGTGTTTTTAAAGTCCAATAATAGTGGACAAAAAATAGATTGGGAGAATTGCAGCCTCTACTTCTTGTTGGAAACAAAGAAATTAGGCGATGTCGGCATTATGCTCACTGCTATTGACCGGACAATATCTTTGACACTGAAAAATGATCAGCATGGTTTTAAAGAAAGAATGATGCCACTCGCTGAAAAAGCAAAAGATCGCCTCGGGGAAATTGGCTATAAAATTGGGACACTGCAATTTTCAACACTAACAGAAGCAGTGAAAACAGAGAAAAAGACAGAAACTGTGAAGCAGTCGACTTTTACAGAAAGAGGGTATGATTTTAGCGTATGATGCCTAATTATTATAATCAGAAAAATCGACGCATGAAAAACGGTCCATCAGCAGCGGTGATCCGTTATGATGAAGCGGAAGGTGGAGCACCACAGGTTGTTGCACAAGGAACCGGTACACTAGCGGTTAAAATTATGGAGCTCGCAAAAGAGCATGACGTACAAATGCAAGAGGATGCTAGTCTAGTGGGGCATCTGTTAGATATCGACCTAGGCAACAATGTACCACCTCAACTTTATTCTGTTATCGCTGAGATTTTAATATTGTTGGAAGAGATGGAACGTAGGTAGATTATTTGGTGGTTGCGTAAATGGAGTCCTGAAGTTGCGTATAAGGTTCAAGGCTGTTCCATTATCTCTCCATCTAAAAAAATACACTTTATTAAGGAAATCGATTCATTCTCTTAATAAAAGTAATAAGAGGTCGATATTTATAATGAACGGAGGCGGAAGCCAGTGGAGTTTTTAACTAAAGAATTAATCTACCAAATGACACCGCAAAAAATTACTGCACTTCTATATGAAGTGTGCATCGATCAACTGCAAGGTGCCATTCAACATATTGATGAAAATCAACCATTGGAAGCTAATGAAAAACTGCAAAAAGTAAATGATGTATTAGAACGCCTCGGCGTTGGCCTTAATTACGAAGCAGGCATCGTCGCAGACCAACTTGATACTCTCTATAATTACATGGCGAATCAAGTAGTTATGGGAAACTTAAAAAAAGACAAAGCAATCATTCAAGAAGTATTAAATATATGTGAGCAGCTGGCAAGCGCTTGGAATGAAGCAATAAACACAGGCGAGACACCAAGTCAGCGTATACATTACCAGAAAACAAATGCATACGAGCAAAATATCATGGTCCTAGACCGAGAATAGTGAGGAACTTAAATCATGAGAATCAATCATAATATTCAAGCATTAAACGCATATAGAAACCTTTCACAAACAATGCAAAGTACTTCGAAAAGCCTAGAAAAACTATCATCAGGCCTCCGCATTAACCGTGCAGCAGATGATGCTGCAGGACTAGCTATATCTGAGAAAATGCGCTCACAAATTCGTGGATTAGGTATGGCAGAGCGCAATTCATTGGATGCTGTCTCTTTAATTCAAACAGCGGAGGGTGCATTGAATGAAACGCATACGATTTTGCAAAGAATGCGCGAACTAAGCGTGCAGGCAGCAAATGGGACAATGGAAGATGATGATCGAAAAGCTGTACAGGCAGAAATTGAGCAATTAACAGAAGAAATTGATCGAATCGCTGAAACGACACAATTCAATCAGAAAAAATTGTTGAATGGTGGTACTGCAGTAGGAGGCGGATTAAGCCTAACTTTCCAAGTGGGAGCAAATACTGGGGAAACTTTAGATGTCGTTCTTGAAAAAATGGATGCCGAAAGTCTAGGTATCGAAGTCGGCGGATCTGGTGGTATTAATCTTGCAACTGAAAGCGGGGCATCTGCAGCGATTGCTACATATGATGCAGCTATTAAAGCTGTATCTGAACAACGTTCCAAACTCGGCGCTTATCAAAACCGTCTAGAGCACACAGTAACGAATCTACAGACAGCGAATGAAAACTTAACAGCTGCGGAATCTCGTATCAGAGACCTTGATATGGCGCTCGAAATGACTACCTTTACGAGAAATAATATTTTAAACCAAGCTGGACAAGCGATGTTAGCTCAAGCAAATCAGCTACCACAAGGAGTCTTGCAATTACTTCAATAATTAGTATGATCGGTGTCTGGCGCCTATCTATGGTGCCGGACTTTTTTGAAAGATCGGTAGTAATCATGGCGTAATCGGTAGTAATACATGAACATTCGATAATAAACCGCAGATAACGTAATACCTAGGAGTGATCAAGATGGATGTGCGTAAAGTGGAAAGTACGGGCGTACATAGTGTCCAGAAGAAAGAACAGCAAGCGGCTCACTCTGTTCATTTTTCCCAAGTGATGTCTAAAAAACGAGAGAATGTTGTTTTTGAGCGGATGGATAAGCTCCGTCAGGACATTGAACAGCAAGGTGAGAAGCTTGCCAAATCACAGACTATTGAAGACTTTAAAAAATATAAGCAACTCGTTAAATCATTTATGGATGATGCCGTTAATAATGGGCTTCAGCTTGAAGAGCAACGAGGATTTGACTGGCGTGGCCGGACGAAAGTGTATAAGATCGTTAAAGAAGTCGATAAAAAGCTAATTGATTTGGCAAATACTGTTCTTGAAAAAGAACAAAAAGGGCTGGAAATTCTCGGACTTGTTGGTGAGATCCAAGGGCTTTTAATTAATATTTACACTTGAAAAATGACTTTGGTTACCGATATTACAAAAGAGGAGGGTCATCTGATGGCGACCCAATTACTAGTTGAATCAATGGAAACGCTGTTCACTATACATAATCTTTTATTAGAGGCAGCTATTGAAAAAACAGAAGCTATTAAAAAGAATGATATGCAAAAATTGAGCGGCCTCTTACGTGAGGAACAAAAACATATAACTGCGATTCAAGTTGCAGACCAAAAGCGTCAGAAGGCTGTAGCCATTTTAATGAATAATAATGAGGCAACGATATCTGACGTAATCGAGGAACTCATTGGACCGGAGCAGGTAGAGCTTAAACTTTTACAAGAAAGATTAATAGCAGTAATAGCTGAGTTGAAAAACGCTAATGCGTTAAATCAGCAATTGCTCACATATTCGATGCAATTCGTCAATATGAATCTCGATATACTTGCACCGGAACCAGAGCTACCAAACTATTCGAAAACAAATAATGAAAACGATCAACCGGAAACTGGTAGATCGATGTTCGATTCAAAAGCTTAGGAGGATAAGCGATGCGATCCACATTCATGGGACTTGAAACAGCTAAGCGCGGCATGTATGCCCAGCAAAGTGCAATATATGTTACGGGAAACAATATTGCTAATAAAAATACGCCAGGATATACACGCCAACGTGTAAACTTCGTACAGACGGAACCATATCCAGCTGCATCGATGAACCGACCACAAATACCGGGGCAACTCGGAACGGGCGTAACGGACGGAAGTATTCAAAGAATCCGTGAATCATTCATTGATGAACAATACCGTAATGAAAACAATAAATTCGGATATTATAATGATCTCGCAAATTCGATTAGTAAAATGGAAGATATTATGAATGAACCAAGTGATACTGGTTTGTCCAAAGCAATGGCACAATTTTGGCAGTCTTTACAAGACTTGAGTAAGGATGCAGATAATGAAGGTGTAAGAAGAGTCGTGCTTCAGCGCGGAATGGCTGTTGCTGAAACATTCAAATATTTGCATTCATCTTTAACAACTGTTCGAGGTGATATCAAGAAGGAACTGGATGCATCAGTGACAGAAATCAACTCACTCGCAAAACAAATTGCATCAATTAATAAGCAAATTAGTGATGTGGAGCCACATGGCTATTTGCCGAATGACTTGTACGATGAAAGAGATCGCTTGCTTGATCAATTATCAAATATTGTACCGATTGAGACCAGTACCGTTTCTTATGGTGGTAATTCTCTTGCATTCGCTGAAGGTGGAAGGAATGTAGAAATCGTACTAGGTGGTGAACGAATTATGTTAGTAGATGATCGAACAGGAAATGAATTGGAGCTAAATGGAGATCAATTAGGTATAAAAGGTTCTACGGATTCTATTACTTTCGGTGAGAGTGCAGAAGGAAAAGGGAAAATAGCTGCACTTATCCAGGCTTATGGAGAAGATGGTCCACCTGCTAAAGGTTTATACCCTGAGATGCTTGAGGATCTTGACAAATATGCATTTACATTTGCTAAGGTATTCAATGCTGTTCACCAAGAAGGTTTTGATATAAATGGTAAGAAAGGTGAAGCTTTCTTCAGTGTAGATAATGATGGATCTTATCAAGGCGCTGCAAGTAGCATCAGTGTTTCTCTTAAAAACCCATCTGATATCGCAGCTTCTTTAAAGCCAACGCATCAAGGAAATGGAGACAATGCTTTAAATTTTGGAAAAATAAAAGATTTGGTGATCACTGAAGGAACAATTACTCTACCTTCAGGTAAGGAACTAAAAGGATTGGATATTGAATCTGGTACACTCCAATCCTTTTACGAGGGAGTTATCGGAAAAATGGCTGTTGAAGGTCAACAAGCTAACCGTTTATATTACAATACAGGCGTGTTGCTTAACTCTGTTGATAATAACCGCAGATCTGTGAGTGAAGTGTCGTTGGATGAGGAGTTTTCAAATCTGATTCAATATCAGCACGCATATTCTGCTTCAGCACGAATGATTACAGTGGTAGATGAAATGCTTGATAAAATTATTAATGGTATGGGAACAGCTGGAAGATAAGGAGTGAATGATATGCGTGTAACTGATGGAATGATGTCAAGAAATATGATGAATAATATTAATCAAAGCTATTCAAGATTAAATAAATTATTTGAACAAGCACAGACACAAAAAAAGATCTCAAGACCTTCTGATGATCCTGTGGTTGCGATGAAGGGGATGTATTACAGAACAAATGTAATTGAAGTCGAACAATTTAAACGAAACTTCTCTGAGGCACATAATTGGATTGAATCGACGGATTCAGCGATTGGCGAAGCGACGAAAATTATGGAACGAGTGCGTGAGCTTACTACCCAGGCCAGTAATGAAACATATGATGAAGGGCAATTACAATCTGTAGCTGAAGAAGTAGCACAATTAAAAGAACATATGAAAACTCTTGCTAACTCTAAGGTTGGAGATAAATATATTTTTAATGGAACGAATACATTAAATGCACCATTTAAAGATTTAAATAATGATTTACCTAATTTCGACTCCGATGATGTTAGTTTTGAACTGGCAAAAGACGTTTATGTACCTGTAAACATGCAGGGTGAAGCTGTTTTTGGGGAAGGTGAAAACAGCATCTTCAGTATGCTAGATAAACTGCAAACTGCCCTTGAAAATGGTGAAACAACAGGAGTTACTTCTTTCCTTGATGATATCGATGCGAGTACAAATAAGTTATTATCTGCCCGGGCGGAAATTGGAGCTCGTACAAACCGTCTTGAATTTATGGAAGAACGTATAGATAATCAAGAAGTTATTGCAAAACGAATCATGTCAGACAATGAGGATATTGAATTCGAAAAAGTTATCATGGAATTTAAAGCACAAGAAGCAGTCCACCAAGCTGCAATGGCCGTTGGAGCTAGAATCATCCAGCCGACATTGATGGACTTTTTAAGATAATAAATAGCCTAATAGACAGACAAGTGCCTGGCTCCTCCATAAATTCGTCCAATGGTGAATAACTCACATGGCAGGAGGTGCCTGGCACTTTTTAGGAGTTGATATTGATGCAAATTCCTCACATTCGCATGCAGTCGCAATCTGCACAATTGGCTATTCAATCCAGGCCAGCGTTTCAATCAATCCAGCAACCGAAAGCGGATTTGCAAATTAAGCAACAGCAAGCGACGATGACGATTAGGACAACACCTGGAAAACTAACGATTGATCAAACGCAAGCATGGGAAGAGATGGGGATTAAAAGTGTATTTCGAAGTACACAGGAAAATACACAAAAAGCAAAACAAGCCGTTTTACAAGGGATCGCAAGGGTATCAAGGGAAGGTGATGAAATGCTACAATCTTTAAAAGGTAGAAATGTCGCCGCTGACCAAGCTGCACGAAAGGCAAATCCACCACCTTCAGAAACATATATTACTTACATCCCTTCCAACTTTTCAGTTAAAACACATTATCAGCCTGGGAAAACCGATATTCGTTTTCAAGAAAACAAACCGCTGATCCAAGTTCGAACACAAAAACCAATTATTTCTTATCATCCTGGGGATGTCGATTTTTCCTTAAAACAACGTAATAACTTGAAAATTGATTTTGTAAAATAAAACGGAGCGTGAACCTATGAATATTCAAACGAAATATCATGGTGAAGTCGAAATCACCGAAGAAACAATTTTATATTTTGAAAAAGGTATTCCGGGATTTGCAGACGAGAAGAAATTTACCTTACTCCCTTTGCCTGAACAAACCTTTGTTACTGTCTTACAGTCGGTCGAAACACCTGCACTCGCTTTTGTCATTGCCGATCCATATAGCTTTTATGAAAAATATGACTTTGCATTAGATGACACGACAGTTGAACTATTGCAAATTAATAGGGCAGAAGATGTAAGTGCATTCGTAATTTTAACTGTGCATGACCCATTTGAAACGAGCACAGCAAACTTCGCCGCGCCGATCATCGTCAATGTAAAAAACAATCATGCGAAGCAAGTCATTTTAAATGATGAAAAATACAAATCAAAACACCCGCTCTTTGGGCTGCCGGCAAAGGGGTGACAAGATGCTCGTATTAACAAGAAAAAAAGGCGAATCAATCCAAATAGGCAACGACATCGAAATCACCATCACATCCATTAAAGGCGACCAAGTAAAAATCGGCATCGATGCACCAAAAAACATCGAAATCCATCGTAAGGAAGTATGGCTCGACATCCAAAATGAAAACACCGTAGCATCTGAAGAAGTCACCGATTTATTCACAATCCTATCAAAGGCAAAAAAACAATAAACTTTTGTGCGAAAACTATTAAACATTCCAAAAGCGGGACGATATAACTATTGTAAGTGAAAGGGAAAGGGCGGCCGACCTTGACTCCTTCGCTAATAAAACAAAAAACTATTCACAAGGATGTGAATAGCACATTCAAGGAGGAAAATCATAATGATTATCAATCACAACATCGCGGCGCTTAACACGCACCGTCAACTAGGTGCTGCTAACGGCGCACAAGGTAAATCAATGGAGAAATTGGCTTCTGGTCTTCGTATTAACCGTGCTGGTGACGATGCTGCTGGACTAGCTATTTCTGAAAAAATGAGAGCGCAAGTAAAAGGGTTGGACCAAGCTTCACGTAATGCTCAAGATGGCATTTCTATGATTCAAACTGCTGAAGGAGCTTTAAATGAAACACATGATATCCTTCAACGTATGCGTGAATTGTCTGTACAAGCAGGAAACGACACCAACGCCGAAAGCGACCGTACAGAAATCCAAAAAGAAATTAACCAATTAACTTCTGAAATCAACCGCATTTCAAATACGACTGAATTTAACACAAAAAAACTTTTGAACGGTGGTAAAGAAGATCTTGCAGTAACGACAGCAACTGCGGGTGTAGCAGCAGCAGCAGAGGTTGTTGAAGTTGCAGGTGTATCGACTGTTGATTTAACTGCTTTAACTACTGGTCAAACTATCACAATTGATGGAAAAGAAATTGCTTTTAATACAGATTTTGATACTACTCTAGCTGATATCCAAGCAGATGTTGATCTTGCTGCTAGATATGATATTGCAGCTACTGGTAGCGTAATCACATTCACTCAAAAAGCTGGAAATGCTTCAACTACACCGACGCAAATTGCTAGTTCAAATGCGACCGTAGAAGGGACAGCAACTAAAGTAACAGATGGTGTTGTTGGAAAAGCGGCAGTTACAGAAGTAGCGGGTAAGTTTGAGTTTAACCTAGATATATCTTCACTTCAAGATGGTCAAAAGGTTAAAGTAGGTATCGAAGAATTTACCTTTAAAGCAGATGGTACGGGTGATTTTAAAGATGTAACTGAATTAGCGACTGCAATTGAAGATAAAGGTGTTTATACTGCAGTAGGTACAGTTGCTGATGGGAAAATTGTTTTAACTCAGGCAACAGGAGCTGAATCAGCAAATGTGGCGAAAGTTTCTCTGTCAGCAGCTGGCCAAGCAGGTAATGGCTTCACGGCTACATTGCAAATTGGTGCAAACAAAAATCAAACAATGCAATTAGATGTTAATGATATGAGTGCAGCAGCACTTAAATTGGTTAATGAAACTGTAACAACTGGATTAGAAGTTACAAATGGTACAAACAATAATCCAGTAGGTAGTGCATTAAATGTATTGACTCATGAAAATGCAGCAGATTCAATTAAAGTAATCAATAATGCAATCGAATCAGTTTCTGCTGAACGTTCTAAACTTGGTGCATTCCAAAATCGCCTAGAGCACACAATCAACAACTTAGGAACTTCTTCTGAAAACCTAACTGCTGCAGAATCACGTATAAGAGACGTCGATATGGCGAAAGAGATTATGGAGCAAACGAAAAACTCTATTCTTTCTCAAGCAGCTCAAGCTATGCTTGCACAAGCGAACCAAGCTCCTCAGGGAGTATTGCAGTTACTTCGATAATTTTAGATTATTTAAGAGAGACTCTAGTATTGCTAGGGTCTCTTTTGCTGTGAAAAGAGGGATATTGAATTGGCTATGTTTTCACTTAGTTCAGCTCAGGTTGAAAGATACTTAATTAGTGATGAGTTTAATAGGTTTTCCATTGAAGTTTCAAAATGGCTAAATGTTAATGACTTATTTTTTGGCATAGAATATCGAGAAGTAGAGGAAAAATTCCCTATGAAAAATTCATTGGCTTTTATCCACTTCGACAATAATTATACTAAATTTTGTGAAATATATTTTTTAACAAGTAGGATTGCAAATGAAGCGGAAAGGCTTTATCCAGCTTATAAGAACGGAAGAAAAAAAGAAGAAATCCTAAAGGTATTTGTAGACTTTCTGTTAATACATGAATTAACGCACTTAGCTCAGTTTAAAAGAGGATGTAATGAGGAACTAAAAAAACATGGCAAATTGAACGGTAAAGCATATAAAAGTAGTTGGATAGAGCGCGAAGCTAATTTGAAGGCATACAAGTATTTAAGGAAACGTAATGAATTTACTAAAAATATATCATTTTGCATTTGGAGAGTCTTTAATAAATAAATTTATCAGGCGTGTTGACTATGAATAATATTCCATAAATAAATAACAAAAAGGAACGCTCTCTTGTAAAATGTAAGTACGACCAAACATTTACTAGAAGAGGCGTTCCCAATGAAAGAGCATACCATGTGTCCCGAATTTGATTCAAAATTATATTTCAAGAGTTACAACCACTAATTGAACTAGTAGCTTATAAGGATACCGCACGAAAATTAACGGTTAAAACACTAATCCAATACCTTGTAATTGCTGCAGCATCGGAATGGAAGAGTCTTCGACATTGCTTGGTAGTCGCCAATTCTAGCGGTCTTGTAAAGGTTGATTGCTCTACATTATCTAAAAAGCTTGGGCAGCTTGATTATAAATTAATAAAGTAGGTCTTTGCACTGATTGTAAGTAAATGTAATGGAGTGACCAGGCGTGCAATAAAGATTCCAAATTGGTTGTTGATTCAACGGCAATTACCGTCGGTAATTGTGGTCTGCAGTGGACGGTTTTTCACGGTGAGCGTTCTGGCATTAAGCTCCATGTTAGCTTTACGCCAGAAACAAATATGCCTTTGAAACTCATTGAGACTGTAGGTCTGAAACATGACGGTCCTGTCGGGGAAGGGATAGCATACAAGCGATTTGTACTCGTAGAAGATCGAGCTTATTTTAAAATTAAGCGCATCGACAAGTTTATTTTGGACGGTCAGAATTTTGTTATCCGTGTAAAGTAAAACGTTGAACTATCTACCATAAGATCAAGAATGGCACCACAAGAACGCTTAAAACCATGAGTGAGGCAAGAAATTTGATAGTGAATAACTTGGATTTAATTAATTATTATTATACATTTTTTTAGGGGGTGTAATTTATGGGAAATGTCTCGATAAAAATTTTAAATGACGATCCTACTTATTTTGCTCTTCTAACAACTCTAGATATCTCTAGTCCCATAGATTTATTGAAAAGTATAGAAAATACATTTAAGTGTTCAGGGAAAATTTTAGTTGATAACATTCTGCATTCAGGGAACAATTCGGATCGATTTTTAGAGTTTCAGTGTAAGGATGGAAAGATTGATTATAATTCTCCTAATTATGTACAAATTGAGAGAAAAAGTGAACTAAGAGTAATGGCCAATAGTACTTTGAGAGAATATCCATATATATTGTGGAACACTCGATTTTAAATAATGCACAAAAGAAAATGTTAATGCATGGGATTTCTATATGATTTTGGGATGATCCAAATAGTTGCGAAAGCAATCTCTTTTGTGACAGTGCGTTACATACTTCGTTAAAGAAATATTAATAAAGAGACCAAGTGCGTTAACACTTGGTCGATGCAGCTCATAACCGTATGAAGAGCGGTTGATCAGCTGTAGTTAAAAGTGTTACAAAAAAGTAGTCACCCTGCTTACTTGGTCGTTAGCGGAGGATGGCTACTTATTTCTATTGGTGTATAAAGCAATGACGGCAGTTGCAGCTGTTGCTAGGAATATTCCAAATTGGAAAAGTATATTCATTGCAGCATAGATCACCATATACAAACAAGGCTCATACGAAGTGAATCATGCAGACGTTGCCATGGAACTCGGCGCTATTTAGTCTACTTCCTTCTATAAAATATTTAAGTGAAATTGAAATTTAGTGACCATAAAAGGAGTGATAGATATGGCTATTTGGAAAGAAGATATTCACAAGATGATTGAAGGTTTACCAGAGGAAAAATTAAAAAAAGTGATGCAATTTTTAAAACATCTGGAAAGCCTAGATGAAATAGAAGTTGGCAAAGAAACAGAACATAGCATTAAAGAATCGTTAGAGGAGTATAATAAAGGAGAATATTATACGTTCGAAGAAGTGTTTGGTGATGATGAGTAATGTATAAAATAATTTTTTCAAAAAAATCAAATAAATTTATTACTAAACAAGATAAAAATACAAAGATTAGAATAAAAGAAAACTTGTTAAAACTAGCCGAAAACCCTTATGACGCACGTTTAAACGATATTAAACCATTAAAAGGTTTTGAAAATATTTATCGAAAATATTTATCGATTAAGAGTAGGTGATTTGCGGATACTATATAGAATTGAAAATAATGAGCTAATTATCTTTGTTTTAGAAACCAGTTACAGAGGGGTGTATATAAATAAGAAATGATTTACACGAAGCCTAAACAAAATATTTAGATATCTCCTATATTCTCATCCCATACAGCGTCCAGAAAGTGGGATGGTTTCCATGCCAAAACCTTGCCAATACACATCATGGAATCTCGAGGCAATCGAATATTCCCTTCATTGATATTAAAAATATGGATCTCGTAGAATAGGAAGATTTTTATGACAACCCTTAAGCTACTCCAAATGTAAAACCTTAGGTTTAGTATCGAGAGTAAATGAAATAATCCTCAGCCTTTGTAGTAATTGCAGCTATGAAGATTAGTTGATATAATATAGTTAATGTATTTTAGAATTTTAAGAAAATTATTGGCCGATCTGTACTTATCTTCTATTTTAGCCCACGAATAAAAATCCTCGTACACTGACCATACCATTTGTTTAAAGAGCTGATTTTTCCATCATAATATATCACATATGAACATATCTATGTCAGGTTTTAACACAGAGAGTGTGTTTACTGGTTTCTTGAAAGAAGGAGGTGAAATACTACAATTAAAGTAGGAATATTTGCTTGTTAGTATTCACAAAATTGGTGATACTTTGAAAAAAATTACTGTAATGTAAGATTGAGGCTAATGGTATAATTGATTTTTGATGTAGCAAAATAAAATTGCAATTCAATTAAGAATATGTGGGAGTGAAGGGAATGGAGAGTAAATTTGATTTTTTAAGGGAAAACGATTATGCGGCGAATGAAACTCATTGGAAAGAAGAACAAGAAAGATGGTTACATGAACTTGAACTTTTTTATGAAAAGCTTGAACGTTGGTTAAAAGAACCGATTGAAGAAGGACTGATTTCGATTCAATTTACAAAGCATGAACTGATAGAAGAACATTTAGGAATATATATTGCACCAGGTATGAAAATCTTTACAAAGGGAAAACACTTAGAGTTTATCCCAGTTGGACGATTAATTATTGGGGCACAAGGAAGGGTAGATTTATTTACAGAAAAAGGTGATATTATGCTAATAAAATTAGAGGATGAGAATCGGTGGTTGGCAAAAGAGAAAAAAAGAAATGGTATGAATGAAAAGTGGGATGAAGAGTATTTTTTACAAGTTATGGAGTGGGCAATATCATGAAAGATTCTCTTTCCAGTGTGATGAATTGGTATGAGACAGTTTCAGAAACTCAATTACTTGCAAGAAAGCATCTAAAGTCAACAGAGAAAATTGCAAGAGGAAGTAAGTTTGTATATTTATCTAGCGAGGAAATTTTTGAAGAAATGAAGAGTGTTAAAATTGAATTGGATGATTTAGCTGTATTCTCCTTAGTGTCAGTTTTTGAAAGTATTATATTAGACTATTTAAACCAAGTAGTGAAGAATACTAAAACCGAAAAGGGATCTTCCTTTGAAAAAGGTTATGTGAATATATTGAAATGCAATCGGAACGATGGAGATTTTTAGACATTTTAGATTTGTTTAAAGGAATAATGGATTCTCAAATCATTGGAAACGCAAAGAAAGCTTATAAATATCGAAACTGGGTTGCACATGGGAAAAAGACTCCAAAGTCGGAAAGCTTAGATCCAATTATTGCATTTAATGTATTAAATGAATTTATTATTCGCATGCCAGATTATCATTATTAGCAAAATGTAAAGGAATGTATAAAGCAAAATAGAAGCAAGTGCTACGTAACTACGAGTACCAAAAGTCAACATAATCCTAACAATTCAATAGGTTTTGTTTCTTCCACTTCAGAAATAATCAACTTCTACAAACTTTATTCTTTCTCCATGCTCCCCGTGCCTGTCGCTCCAAGTAATTTTGTTTCATTGAATTGTTCGATATAGGGTTCATATTCATTTTACTTTTCATTTGTGTTCGAAATAAGGTTATAAGATATGATTGACGAAAACAACGGGAGGTTTCGGTGAATAGGCACATAAAAGTGAAAGAATCCAATATAGGTTAAGAGGATTTGCCGCATAAATTTAAATGAAAGTATCAAGTTTCAGTTCTTTTGTTCATTCACTCTTCACTCCTATTGTAACGCCTTACATTACTTGTTAAACTTATAGATGGCAGATTAATTTTAGAGACCAAATGCATTACTACTCTATCGATGTGGCCGGTATCGCAAGAGTGGTTGACCGGTAGTATGGATGTTTTAAAAAAGTAACCATCCTACAAACTTTGGCCGAAAGTGGAGGGTGGTTACTTTTTTCTATTGGTGTATAAAGCAATCATCGCTATGACTGCAGTTGCAACTGTTGCTAGGAATATTCCAAATTGGAAAAGCATATTCATTGCTTCATAAGTCACCATATATGCTCACAAGAGGTGAGTCATGCAGACGTTGCTGCAGGACGCGGCGCTCTTATTCTGCCTTCTATTAAAATGGGAGTGTCAACCGCCCATCCGCCTATATCGCTACATAGATAATTTTATCATTTGTTTGGAAGAAAGCGATCGCTATAATGAAAATGCTGCCTTCAGATGGAATGATGGCAACTTCATACAAAAAGTATTTTCTTGATCAACTGTTTACTCGTCATTGGTCCTTCCTATTCTTTATTTTTTTATGTGTACTAGAATATAAAGTCGATACATTTTACAAATATGAAAGAACATTTCAATTGAAGAATCCCATTATAGTCTAAAGGAATGGAGTTGAAGAATATTGAAAAAGGTAATTGAAGATATTCTAGAGAACGGGTCGGTTGAAGACCTTTATGTTGCCACTACATTTAATGAAAACCAATTATATTGGATGAGTTATATTATGGAATCAATCGAAAAAAGGCGCATGGCAGCACTACTAGTGTCAAATGGATATTCCCTAGAGGACATTGATAAGCTACTATTCCTTAGTGACAGTGAAAAACAATTAATGAAAGACCATATAGACAAGTATAAAACGATTGGTGTAAATGCAATTGTTCATTCAATAATAGAGACTTTTAGCTTCCGAGTCATGCAAAGCATGATGGAAAAGATGTTATCTAAGGGCATTAGTCCAGATAAAATTGCAACCCTATTAAAGTTGTTTATTTTAGACCATCCATATATAGATAGCAGTGATATTGAAAAAAGACCGAAGGATATGACTTCATCCCAAGATGAAAGCCAACTTGAAGGAATTAAGATAGGTAAGCTGATTACCGCACATAACCTGCTTAAGGAGGGTATGGATATTCAGTTTGTTTCTTTAGTTACAGAATTATCAAAAGATGAAATAGAGAATCCAGCTGAGTAATCTGAAGATTATCCGTCCCTATTAAAGTTGAACTATTATTTACATGGGCATATAAAAAAGCAGATATAACACCGATTTGTCGTTCATAGACTGGTTATAGGGGTGAGAAAATGACCTAAATGACAACATGTGTGCGAAACCTAGATCCTTTTCAAATAAAACTACTGCCTTTTGCACTCAGATCGATAGCAGCTTCAATGTCGAATATAGCTCCAAATACCTTCAACTACCACTGTGTCATCATGTATTTCAACGATATACCCATCTATTAAAACAAAGCTCTCTTTCTCTTAAAGTCCTTACATATATGTCGATATAATAGATAAGATACTTGATTCTATGATTAAAGAAAGCAGTAATCATAATATTAGACATGTATTATAATGAAAACAATTTCATGCCAAAGGAGAAACAATAATGAATAAAGACGACCAAGATATAAAACAGTTTCTTGAAGATCAGCTTCAATGGAGTGAGGAACAGATTCGTATTTTATATGAAATGAACCGGAAATTTCATCAAATGAAAGAAAAAGTGGAATACGCACTTGAACATGGACTTACTTCATCGGAAGTTATTATATTAAATGGACACTTAGATGTATTAAAGAATGAAGTCACATCTCTAGAGAAGCGGATGTATCCTGTGTATCATTAAACATTATCCATTGCATTACTTTACATAATTATAAAAAAAAGACCGAGTGCTTAACACCCGGTTGATAAATCCGTGATATGCATGAAGATCATAAGACATCTCGAGATCTTTAAAGTGCCAGCGGTCCCGCCGCTTTAACCCTCACCAGTAACGCATTACCAGGTAAGTAGGCAAGTGCAAAGTCTTCTAGTAGAATAATCTCAACCTTATCTGGATTTGCACCAGCATTGATTGCTTCCTCGATAGCTTCGGATTTTGCTTCTTCCATTACTTCTTGATAACTCTGATTTTCTAAAGAGTAGATGCGCTCGACTGTCCCGCTTATATCTCCAAGTGCTGCACCGATTGCGTTAGCGACTTGGGCATGTTTAGGTCGAATGACACGGCTTGCTCCTTTTAATGTTTTAGGTATGAGTGATGCTCCACCACCGACAAGTACGACTGGCAGATCTTCAGCACTTGTTTTCATGCGATCAATGGCTTTTTCAATTAAGGTTACGAAGTCCGGATAAATTTTTTCGCAAGGGATCGATTCTAGTCGTGATACATCCGTATTTTCAATCTCCATATACCCTGCACCAATGGCGACATCTGTTGTAGTTAATTCAGTGCCACCAAAAACGATGCCTTTTTCAGTTAATTGATAGCCAACACTTTCAGGTCCAATTGTCCAAGAATCTTCTTGAAGATATACACGGGTTCCTCCTCCGAAGCCAATCGAGTATATATCGGGCATCCGGTAGTTCGTACGTACGCCGCCTACTTCTACAGCAAGTGAAGTTTGCCGAGGGAAATTATTTGCTAGCACACCGATATCTGTAGTTGTTCCACCAATATCAACGACAATGGCATTTGGTTCTTTAGATAAATGTGCCGCACCCCGAATAGAGTTTGTCGGCCCACATGCGATTGTATAAATCGGATATTTTTGTGCATATTCATTTGTCATTAAAGTCCCATCATTTTGGCCAAAGAAAATATTTGCATGAATGTTTGCGGCTTGCAATGCGCGTTTAAAGCCATTGGAAACATGACTAATCGTTGTCATTAAGGCAGCATTTAATATTGTCGCATTTTCTCGTTCGATTAAACCGATTGAGCCAATTTCACTTGAAATGGACACAGGGATATTCGGCAATTCTTTTTCAAAGTATGCGGCTACCTCTTTTTCCTGATCACCAAGGACTGGGGAAAAAACACCGGAAATGGCAATTGAGTCCACTTGGCCACGGAATTGATCTACGGCGTTTTTTAACTCATCATAATCTAGATCTGCGATTGGTATGCCGTTGAATTCGTAACCGCCATGAATAAGCACTGTTTTTGCATGAAGCTTTTCAACTAAATCATTTGGCCAGCCAAGTAAAGGAGGGACAGTAGTTCCAGAAGGTAAACAAATCCGTACAATTCCGACCTTGTTCAATGATTTCCTTTCCACGATCGCATTTGTACAATGTGTTGTCCCAAGAGTGGCTACTTTTATTTCTTTCACATTTATTTTCGTTTCCGCAAGAAGGCTTTTTATTGTCATTTGAATGCCTGAAAAAATATCCTTTGTTGTTGCTGTCTTTGCACTTCCTAATACTTCATTGGCATCATTGAGAATAACGCCATCCGTATTTGTGCCTCCTACGTCAATTCCAAGTCGTATCATCTAGGTGATTGCTCCTTTACTAAGGTTTCTAATGGTACATAATCATACGGATAATTGAAGTAGCGCGGACCAGCCGTTTCAATTCCAATCTTCGTCCGCCACTTTTCGTTAGCTGGGAAGGCTACAATAACAACCCTTGCTCCATATTTCAAGCCTTCTGTTGTAATAGGCATTCCAGTTTCTTCATCCAAGACAGCAATTAAGTCTGGTGCCATGGCAATTGGTTTGCCGTCTATTTCTGCTAAAAGATGTTCGTTTTGGAAAAATAATGTGCATGTTTTATTTTCATCATGATCCGTACCGTCAAAGTTTGCTTCGCCTCGTGTAAACCCACCTTGGACGCCTCTTTTAATTAGCACGGCTTTTCCTTTAAATAATTGGTAACCATCCAGAATGTCGAGCATTTGAACAATAGGATGAATAGCTGCAGTTCTTTGTTCTTTTAATAAAGCTCCGATTTGTCTCGCTAAAGTTAAAGTGCCTGGAATGACGCTTTTTTTCGCTTGAGCACCTGTGATACCATAGTCACAAACAATGGAAGAGCCGCCCATTGCGACCGTTATATTACGAGCAAGCTTTTCGCTCCAATGACCGTTTGCGGGTTCAATGGTTACAACGTTTCCTTGTTCATCTCCAAGCGTAACGAACTCTGGTTGGAGGCCATCCAAATGGAAAGTAACCATTTGGGCCTCGGGAAAAGCTCGTCCCATGGCGTCCCCATCTAAAATTGGGATTCTCATCATTGCTGCAACAGCAACTGGGATCAATGAATTAACTCCGCCAATTTCGATCGGCATCACCACATCTGTTCTTTTTCCGGATGCTTTTTCAAAAGCTTTGAGAGGAGCCGCTAACTGTTCAAATGAAGGAATCTTTTCAACAAGGACACTAGGTGATCCCATTCCAGAAGCAGGCAATACCCATTGATTATCCTCTAGTTCATCTACTGTAATTACTTTAACTGGACCGTATTTTTGTATCGCAGACAAGGCCATCATTTTACCGATATACGGATCTCCGCCTCCGCCAGTGCCAAGTACTGCAGCACCAACTGCAATATTCTCAATATCTTCTTCATTTAACCACTTCATATTAATAAACTCCTTTTTGCATGCGTTGTTTATAGAATAGTAAGAATATAGATTGTGAAATAAAGGCAATTAAAAAACTATCTAACGATGAAATGGTTGTAAGGGTGAAAACTTCCAATCCAATCGGGCCTTCCATTGTAAGCCAACTAATCAATGATCCAAGTGCCCATGCAAGGAGAGGCAGAAATTTAAATGATTGATCGTTCACACTGTCAAATAGTTTCTTGCCCCCAATATAATATGAAGCAGTGTATACACCACCTATTGGTGCGATAAACATTGTCATAATCGTCAAGAAATTGATGAAGTGATCATAAATACCCAGCACAGCTAGCAGTGTGCCAACTGCTCCAGCAATGAGTGTAAGTACTCCTTTATTTGTCCGCGTGAAAATGACGGAAAGACTTAAACCAGAAGAGTATGCATTGCTTGTATTCGTTGTCCACTGTGCAAGGATCAAAACTAAAATGCCTGGAATTCCTAATCCCACTGTAATCATAATAGTAGTCAAACTGCTTTCATCCATGATCCGCGATAAAATCATTGCCACAATAATCATGAAGCTATTTCCAAAGAAAAAGCCAAAAAATGATGCTAAAACTGCATCCTTTCTCGTCCGAGCCCATCTAGATACATCAGGAGAAATAACCGCGCCAACAACAAATATGCTAATTACGAGTGAGATCGCCATGCCTATAGAAAAAATATTGTCTACAGGTGCACTTAGTTCGCTTAGTCCAAACTTATTAACAGCTAAAATAACAGCGAGAATAACTAATATAAGTAATAATGGCACAGACCATGAACTTAGTTTTTCAATTGCTCTATAGCCAATGATGGCAGTCGTCATCATCAATATTCCGCCAATACCTGCAAGTAGAGGAATGGGGACACTTAAACCAATGGATCCTTCAATGGCAACAAAAGCATTTTCTGCGAAAAAACCTGCTTGAACGCCAAACCAACCAAGTAAAGAAATAGCGATGAAAAAGGAAACAAACTTTGCTCCAGATATACCAAAAGTAAAACGGGAGATCATAGAGGTCGATAATCCAGTAACCGCGCCGACATACGCACAAAATGCAGCAAGTACTCCTAAAATAGCTGATCCGATAATCACTGAAAACAATGCATCATTAAATGTCATGCCGTTTCCTAGTTCAGCCCCGAACAGCATGGCAGACAAATCGATTCCTACAGCAATCCAGACCAAACTAATAGAAAACCACTTTTTTCTTTCATTCAATGGGACAACTTCTCTTGCGTAATCATTTTTCATGTTCATAGCCTCCGAGTAAAATCGCTATTATGTGAAGAGCATGGTAGATTTGCTCACATAGTTCTTCTTCATCATATAAATTAATTTCCCAAAAAACTCCATCCATTAAAAGAAGGAACTGTTTCGTAATGGTACTCGCTTCTTGATCAGATATAGATGGCTTGTCCCGTTTAATTAAGTCAGTTAGAGAATCGATAAGCCAATAATCAAAATTTTTCATATGCTCTTGTAGAAATCGATTTATTTCGGTTGGAGGAGAAGTGATTAGCGAGATATAAGCATTGGTCTCATGCATATTTTTTTTATGATAATCAACAGTCCCGATCAATAAGGAATGGAATATTTCCAAAATTGACTTGTCGCTAGCTTCATTTAAAATTCTTTTCATCTGTATGAGATGCTTTTCTAAGAGCATTTGAAACGCTGCAACGAATAATTCTTCTTTATTTTTAAAGAAAAAATAGATAGAGGCAGGTTTAATATCCACTTCCTCTGCAATTTTTCTCATAGTAGCCCCATGGTAATTAAATAGCGAATATTGGTTAATAGCCGCTTCCAAAATTTTGTCTCTAGTCAAAAAATTCACCACCTAATGAATGTTAGGTTAATGATAAACTAGGGGTTCTTGAAAATCAAGCACATTTTTATTCCACGTAATTCATAAATATAACTTTTTATATAAATTGAAATATATTCCACCTAAGTTCATGCTTCAATGAAACTACTCAATATCTTACATAGTAGATATACAAAAAGCTCACTAAACTTGTAATAGATCGATGAAGAGCAGTTGGGGAATTTGCAGAATAAATGAAAAAAAATAATTACCTTGCATTCGAGTTGGAATGCAAGGTAATTATTTTACAAATGTTATATATATCATACTGGCTGAGGAACCAAGTTAGGTGAGGATATTTAAGAGAGTAAAGAAGCAAAATCTGAACTTGGCCCAGGAAATCTTGAAAGCTGTCGCATTTTAATGATCGGGTTTTATAAGCTAGGAACCACCAACCAAAATCCGAATATCTTCCAAAATCTTCTCCTTTTCAATAGAATCCCTTGAATTGGACATCTGATATAAAGCGCGTACCTTATTATCTTCATCTATTAAATACATTGTCGTTGAATGTGTGTATATACTTTCTTTAGATTTCACATATTGTAGTTTTAATTGATTGGCAATTGTTTCTGTTTCTGTGCCCCTTAACCATTTCCAGCCTAATGGATCTGCTTGAAAGGCGCTCGCGTAATTCCTAATTACTTCTGGTGTGTCGTTTGTTGGATCAAAAGTAATGGCCACTAATTCTACTTTCTTTCCAAATAAGTCTTCCTTTTTGAGTTCCTCTTGTAATTCACTGAAATCTACCATTGTTAAAGGGCAAATATCAGGGCAATTTGTGTAATAAAATGTAAGCAATTTGATTTTATTATTATTTGAATGGTAAACAGTCCCATGAACATCTTCTAGTTCAAAAGCTTTTACTTTTTCCAATACCGGTAACCCTTTGCTATTTGGCCAGAACCAATAAACCAACGACACACTCACAACAAATGTAAAGAAGAGAATGATATACTTTTTCATCCAATTAATGCCTCCCACTAATAATATGGTCACCTTAATGCAATAGCGGGAGGTTATTAGCTCATGCAAGCAAATGATTCCCCGCATCATTCTTTTTACGTGAAAATTTTAGTATATGAATAATGCAGTAAGCCGTTTGTGATAACCATAAGTGCTGATCCAAAAAGGCTGAAAATCTCTATGTTTTGTTCTATCATATTTATATTTGCTGTAGGCAAACTACATAGAGTAGGATTTTGGATTACAGCACCGAGCATGGTTCCCATTAATCCTCCAACAATTCCGTGAAATAAAATGGATAATAATGATTGGAATGATACAAGTAAACCAAATAAAGTGCCAATTGATCCACCAATGATCACAGTAATAACAAAAGTCAATGACATATTGGTTTGGAGCAAAAATTGCATGTTCATTCCGATATTTAAGCTTAAAATAATACTAGCGCACATAGCCATAGTCATGGTGTAGTTCTCGCTTAGCAATTTTCTTTTTCTATACATTATTTTATAAATGAACAACCCTATTAAACTATTGAAAATGAGAATAAAGTAAAGAAAGAGTGTCAATCTCCATTCATCTCCTCGCGCCTTCCATATTTAGCAGCGAAGACAAGCAGGAACATATTAAGAAAAAAGATCAGTTCTAAAAAGGCTAAAAAAATAAAGCTGTTTTGCGCAGCAGCTCCTATCATAGGTGCCATAATGCCCATCATTAGCCCATTAATAAACCCTGTTAACAATGCTTGATGGTTAAATAATCCACCAAATAATCCTCCAATTAGCATCCCAACGAAGGTAGTGATAATAGTGATTATCACAAACTTTAATGGAAATTGATATATCAAAATTATGCCCGTGATAATAGCTACAAACCCACCTGATAAATTAGCGATACTCATACCTAGATGAAGTCCAATTTGCTTTCGCTTGCTATATAAGCGCAAATACGTTAATCCTATAAATAAAATATTTACACATAATAAAAATCCAAGACTTTTAATCAGCATAAGGTTCACCTCAAGGAAGAAAGATAGGAATCAAGACAAATAGGCTCTCTATACAAGTATGAAATGAGAAGATTGTCCTATTCACCAAAGTTTGACCTAAAGGTGTTGTTTGTCCAATATCTAAGCAATTGTGTCAGATGAATGAATTATCGGAAAAGTAGTTGCATATCGAGGAGAATCGTAGTATATTAATAGTGAAGAGGGAATGTGAAACAATTCACAATAAACTAAGCAATGTACAGAACAGCAGTCATTTTAATTTTTTTAATTAATTATGTGAAAAGTCTCACAAACTCTAATGAATTAAAGGAGTGAGGAAAATGAGAAAATTATTCGAAGGAAAAGTGGTAGCAGGTCTTTGGGCAATAGTAAGAATATGGTTAGGTGTTCAGTGGTTACAAGCTGGATGGCATAAAGTGATTGGCGATTTTGATGCAACTGGATTTTTACATGGAGCAATTGCTAAAGCAGGTGGAGAGGCACCTATAGTACAAGGATGGTATGCAACATTTCTCGAAACTGTCGCAATGCCAAACGCGAAATTGTTTAACGTTTTGATTCCATGGGGTGAGTTACTAGTCGGTATCGGATTAATTGTTGGAGCTCTTACCATACCTGCATTAATTGCTGGTGGACTTATGAACCTGAACTTCCTCTGGGCGGGAACAATTAGCACAAACCCAACGTTTCTCATCATAGCGGTCATCCTGTTATTCGCTAGAAAAGGCGCCACATATTGGGGGGTAGATCGTTTCTTAACACCAATGATCAAAAAAACAATCGAGAAAAATAAATATAATGAGAAAATTGATCCAACCCCGATCAAACAGCATGCGTAAATAGATAAGGAACCTGGCTTCTAGATGAGAAGCGAGGTTCTCTGTCTTTGTCCTTAGCCCAATTTATCAACTAACGATAATAGCTTTTCACTCCCTGATTCGTCGACTACTGAGCTGTAAATTCCGGAAGACTATTGTTATTTTTGTAAATCAATCGGGAAAAACGTTTTTTTTCTAAAGATATTAATAATGCTGCTAATTTTAAAGAAAAACATGCTCTTGCGATTACATGGGATGAAGTGACAAAGAGAAGAGCAGTTGTTAAAGATCTCTATATTAAAAAAGTAACCACCTTAAAATAAAAGATGGTTACTTTTTTCTATCGGTATACAAAATGACTTTTCAATAAAATCTTAAAACGTACGTAGAAAAGCCGCTGGAATCTTCGTTTCAAAACGCAAGGTCTCGCCTGTTGTCGGATGTTTAAATGCTAATACCTGTGCATGCAGCCCTAGTCTACCTATGGAGTTTTCACGCGAACCGTATTTTTTATCTCCAACAATTGGATGACCAATATCCTGCATATGCACGCGAATTTGATTCTTTCTGCCGGTTTCTAGATTTACTTGTAGTAAAGATAACTTCCGATTTGATTTAATGATTTTATAGTGGGTAATAGCTTTTTGTCCGTCATTCGGTCTTTGGCTTGAATACATGACGAATGTTTTACTTTCTTTTAACCACGAAGTTACTGTTCCGGATTGTTTGACAACTCCTTCGACAAGGGCAATATACGTACGTTCTTGTACGGATTCCTGCCATGAGTTTTGCAATAATTGCTGGATTTGTTTACTTTTAGCAAACATCATTATTCCAGAAGTGTCGCGGTCTAACCGATGAACAATATAAATTCGATTTTTAGGATTGGTACTTCGAACATATTCCGTTAGTTGCCGATAGGCAGTTGCTAATTGTTCCTTTTCCGAGGCAATAGATAGCAAGCCCGCTTCTTTTTCAATCACAATCAGATCATCATCTTCATGAATAATTTCAATACCAATCATTTTAATGCTATTCGCTTTACTTTCCGTACGAATACTTACTAGGTCTCCAGTTTGTAGGACATGGTTATATTTTGTTGAGACCTGCCCATTCACAACTACTTGTCCACGAGTTAGAATCGCCTTCACGGAATTACGACCTTTATTTGATAATTGTAATAATAAATAACTCAATAGCTCCATTGATTCGATTACAGTCCATTCGACTGCTTCTTTATTTGATTTTATTTGTTTCTTACCTTTATGATTCATCGAAAAACATCCTTTTTATTTGTTTGAAGTGAATAGTGTTTTTGAGCTGATTATTGAAACTCCCTATTTCCTTCTTTTCATCGTACCATTAAAAGTTTAAGTGATACAGCTTCTATGTCCAACTATACAATTATACAAATAATTAATGAATTTACGCAATGTTATTGTTGATGTACAATAACATTAACAATATAAATGAGGTGCAATGATGACGGAAAAATTAGTAAAGCTAACAATGAGTGAAGCAGAATACGAAGCTGCAATGGATGAAGCAAACGGAAATGGTTTTGCAAATATTACAGATTATTTGAGGAACTTTTTGTTTGAGGAAGCTCCAGACTTTAATTATGATGAATTACTTGCAAAGTTCAAAAAAGCTGTTTATAACTTGAAAAGCGGAGAAAAATTTCGTATTCGTGATTTATTTGATTCTAATGAATGGGATGAGATTCCGGTTCAAGTAAGAAGAGATTTTGGAAGAATGATTAACCGTAGAGTGTCTAAGAACAGTTGGTCTTCGATTAAATCAATCGGAAAAGATTCCGCAAATGCATTATGGTATGAATTTTCATGTCATTATGAAAAAGGGTTGGAAGATAAAATTGCTTTCGTCTTTTTAGGGCCAGGGCAAGAAGAACAGAAGCAAGGGAAACCAGCTGTTGGACAAGTTGGTGAAAATCTTTCTTCGTTATTAAAAAAATTGCGTTCTTCGTCTACAAGCGAGGATTGGAAGAGAGAGAAAATCACTGTAACAAGTGCATGGAATAATGTTGAATATAAAATGGCAACTGGAAGAGCGGAAGCAAGTTTTCGTGAAGTGTTATCTGAAGAAAATTTAAATCGCTTAGTTGAAGAATTAAAAGATGTTCAAGAGTATATCATTTGTTGCAGCGACAAGGCTTATAAAGCTGTGATTGAGGTTGCTGACCGTCTAAATCAAAATGTCAAAGTCATTCAAATACAACATTTAGATATTCGTTCTATCAATCAAATTAAAAAAGACGTTGATGGCAAAGAAATTGCAAAAGGTGCGAAGAATGCTACAAGTAAAAGGTTGGAGGTTATTGCTAAGAATATTCTTAAGTAAAATATTTAAACATTATTTTAATGCGAGGCATATAAGAGATGATTCCAGTATTGGGCTGGAGTCATCTTTTATAATGTTCACTCATAACGTTGGCAATTGTAATAGTTCATTGTTTGAAAATCCTCAAAAGACTCACAAGTACATATCTCCAGTTCGCCCTCGGCTTTGGGAGTTCAACTTATTGAAGGTGTTATGAATATTGTCTCTCATAATAAGAAAGTTAAAGTTGATGATATCCTCGAATTGTATCCTTTTCCTTAAAATGTCCAAAATCAAGATGCAAGGCGAAAATGATAATAGGGAAATCCGGAATCTGTATATTTCTTTTCGGAAATAAAATGATTGATTAGAAGTTAATAACCTCCGGGTAAACAAGCCTATGAAATACAATCGTGATGTAAGCAAAAATAATGATTTTTTAACGGGCTCATATATTACTTTAGTCAATGAAGAAGATTTTGCTTGTTAATCCAATTAGATATATAGATAATGCTTACTCTATTGTATTATTAGTTCTAACTTGGATAATTTTGTACAACGACTTGGAAAAAGTCAATCTGGGGGAGGAGAGGTAATAGGCTTTTTATCTAGAATTCAAACCTAATTAATGATAAGAGCTTATGGGGGAGCCTTGAAAATGAACGGACATTTCAAGGATGAATGTGTTGAAGGCATATTTGTAGTTCCTACTTCGCTAAGCATGAACGCAAATGCTGATTAGAGAATTCTTTATTTTCATATCTATAGTTAGAGAATCTATCTTGTATCGATGGAAATCCGATCACATAAATAAAAGGCAAAAGTGCGTGATTCGTGAATAAATTCAAATGGGTTTTTCCTAGGAGGGCTGAAACCATGGAAAAGGAATCGTCGAAAGAATCATTCAGTAAAGACACAAACTTTCATTTTGATAATAGCTATTTCAATGACCCTCAGTTGTTTGAGTCAATCATGTTGTACCAGATTGGAGACTTAAGTTGCAAGGGAGGGTATGTTGTTCCCGAGCATGAACAGGTCTGCTATGAGGTAAGCTATATCGTTTCCGGTGCCGGTTTTTTTATGAATAAGTACAATAGCTATCCGGTTCAAGAAGGAGATATCATTCTTAATGTACCTGGAGAGCTTCATAGCTGCAGGGCAGATGTCGATCACCCATTCCGTTATTTCTATGTTGGCTTTAATTTTGCCGACGGTGCAGATGAACAAAATTCACTTTCTCATATCAAAAAAATGTTTGATCAAGTCAAACTATCCATCGTATCAAATAAGCTAAACATTGATGTTCCTTTTGTCAGTATTTTTAACGAGCTGATCAACCTCGAGAAATATTCTACACACATGATAGAAATGTACCTTCATCAAATTGTGGTTTTAGCCTACCGCAGTTTTTGCGACAACTGGTCAACCAAATATCAGCCTGGCATAAAAGGAAATGAGATAAAGAAAATCGTGTACAAGGTGATTAACTATATCGATACTAACCTCTACCAAATGAAAGCATTGACCGAGATTGCTGAAGAAATGCACTACAGCTACTCTTATTTGTCCAGTATTTTTGCAAAAGATGTTGGACTGACCATTAAGGATTATTACAATCGTAAACGTTTCGAGAAGGCCATCGAATGGCTGAAGAGCGGAGAACTGAATGTAACGCAGGTCGCGGAAAAGCTACAATATCAATCGATTCATACGTTCAGCAAAGCCTTTCGCCAAAACTTTGGCGTATCTCCAACTGAATACCAAACCTTATTAAGGAACACAAAAAAGGAACAACACGACAGTAAAAAGGGATAAATCATTACCTTAAAAAGTTTGATAGGCTAGACATAATGAAAATAATTGGAGGTTATGACAAGATGAGCAAAGTAAAAGTAGCGGTTATAGGCTGTGGTACGATTTCTGACAATCATATTAAATCCTATATCAATAATGAATTAACAGAAATCAAGTATCTCGTGGACATCAGGCAAGAACGTGCCATAGAAAAAGCGCAAAACTACGGTGTCTCTTATACAGAGGCAGACTTTAGAAAAATACTTGATGACAAGGAAGTAGAGGTCGTTTCCATCTGTACCCCAAACGATACCCATGCACCTATAGCGATCGAGTGCCTGAACGCAGGGAAACATGTGCTATGTGAGAAGCCGGCTGCGATTAACATAAAACAAGTCAGTGAAATGAAAGCGGCTGCAGACCGCAACGATAGGATTCTCAACATTGGCGTCGTTAACAGATACAATACAGCGGTTAATAAAATCAAACAAATGATTGATGATGGCGAGCTTGGCAAAGTTTATCATGTTTACTGTTCTTTCCGTTCGCACCGTTCGATTCCTGGTCTTGGGGGACCGTTTACAACCAAGGCTAAAGCAGGAGGTGGGGTATTGATTGACTGGGGCGTTCATTTTCTCGATCTGATTTTTTACAGTTTGAATCAACCGAAAGTATTGACCGTGACTGGTGCTACTCACAGTGAATTGGCTAAGAATATGAAGGACTATACATACACTGATATGTGGGCTGGCCCTCCCGACTACAACGGAACATACGATGTAGAGGATTTCGTTACAGGTCTAGTACGGACAACTGGGCCGACCATCAGCTTAAACGGGGCGTGGGCGCAAAACATTGGCGAATCGGCCATGTTTGTAGAATTTCTCGGCGATAAAGCTGGGGTCAAGCTCCAGTATGGAGGCAATTTCAAAATATATTCTGCGAAAAATGGAAACTTATATGAAACAATTCCGTCCTACACGACATCAGATATGTTCTATGAAGAAATTGATGGGTTTATTCGATCAGTGAAGGATCTGAAAAAAGGCAGATCCCATATCGACAACGTGATTGTCACCTCCGAGGTGATGGAAGCTATTTATATGTCCGCCGAAAAGGGAAGAGAGATCGTGTTATGAAGAAAATAGGGTTCATTGATTATTATCTTGATGAATGGCATGCCAACAATTATCCTGCATGGATCAGAGAGAACGCGGCTGCAGCAAAACGAAATTGTGATGTAGCCTATGCTTGGGCGGAGATCGATCAACCAAGTGGTCTAGATACTGAAAGTTGGTGCCGTCAATACCAGGTTCAAATGCTTTCTTCAATCGAAGAACTTGTGGAGAAGTCTGATTATATTGTGGTCCTTTCTCCCGATCATCCAGAACATCATGAACGACTTGCACGTCTCCCACTTATGTCAGGTAAACCGGTCTATATGGATAAAACATTTTCATCCAATTTGGATTCAGGAATACGGATGTTCGAGCTAGCTAATAAGCATGATACTCCGCTATTTTCGAGTTCGGCGTTACGTTTCGCAAAAGAACTGTCAGACTATCCGAACGATTCAGTTCATCGTGAAGCGCTAGAATATATCGCAACAACGGGACCTGGCACATATGATAACTATTCGGTTCATCAATATGAAATGATTGTTTCACAGATGGGGCCTGGCTCGAAACAAATCAAAAGCTTGTCATCAAATAACAGTTCATTGTTAGTAATTGAATATGACGATGGACGACAAGCATCGTTTTCCCAGATGCAACATGCACCTTTCCAGGTCAATTTGCAATTTAAGAATGGACAAGGAGTGTGGATCCAAGAGTGTACTGACATGTTTACACGACTGATAGACTCAATTCTAGTCTTTTTTGAAACTGGCATACCGCCAGTACCCAAGGAAGAGACATTGGAAATTATAGCGCTGATTGATGCCGGGAAAAAGGCGTTAGAAAATCGGGATACGTGGATCAGGATTAAATAGCGAATGAGATAAAGTATCTTAAGGAAAGAATTATAAAGATGAAAAAGAAAGAGAGTTAAAAGACGCAGAAGACTCCGAACATATTTATGGATTATTGAAAAGGTAGTCATCACTCATATTGGCCAGTATGTTGCTACAAGAATGGTTTCATGCACGCAAAATCTGGTCAAATATGCCTACTATTAATAGAAGCGGCTATTGATAAAGTAGGAGTTAATATGACTGAGTATTATGACTTTTATGCAACGGAATATATTGAAAATAGGCATATATAAAACAGGTTTAATGATGTTAAGTTGGCATTGATAACAGTATGATAACTGATGTTCATTTAATAAAACCATGACAACAAAAGGGGCGAACTGGTTACATTGATGACCCTGGCGAATGACAGAGCAATATCAGCAAAATTATTATTTTTAAATAGATTATCTGTATATGAAACTAGAGCCATTTTTGGATTTAATCAGGAGGTGTGTCTAATATAATGAAGTAGAAATGACAGTAGGAAATGGCCGAGGGATTTTAGGGGACGATTAGACATATATGAAATTTAGGAGGGTAAATCAATGAAGATGCTTATAACGCAAAAAAACTGGTTGGTGTTACTTGCGATCATTTTAATTGCAGCGCTAGTTGCCGCTTGTTCAGCTCAATCGGGAACAGGGCAAAAAGAAGTCGATGAAAAAGAGGAAGTCGGAGAAAACGATCCAACAGACGATGAGAATGCAGAACCTGTCACGATTAAAATTGCTTATGCCTTCGGGGAAGAATCGTTTCAGGGCAGATTTGATCATATTGATGAAAAGTTATCCAATATTAACATTGAATATGTGCCATATGAAAACACCTTGGAATCGCTTCAAGAGATTTTTGCAAATAAAATAAATCCTGATATTATTATCCAATACAACGATATGTCTCCGTTGAAAGAGCTAGATGTTATAGAGCCTATCGATGATTTGGCGGCTAAACATGGTCTTGATTTAGATACATTACGCCCTTCGCTGGTATCTTATATTCGCTCGCTTGATGAGGAAGGCAGAATGATTGGGTTACCTGATGGATCTTCACATGTTTCTTTATATTATAATAAAGAAATATTTGATTTGTTTGGTGTAGAATACCCAGATCCGGATAAAATTTTAACTTGGAATGAAGTGTTTAGTTTAGCAGAAAAAATGACAGGAACAAGAAACGGTGTGGAGTATGTTGGATTTGAATTTTCTTGGGGTAATGCGGGTGCGGGTGCATTAACTCCATTAAGGGAATTCGCAATGAATATCACTGACGAAAAAACAGGAAAAATATTATTTAATGATAGACCGGAATTCAAAAAGTTTTTTGATATGATGAATACATTTTATAATATACCTGGAATTTACAATGCGGATACAGAAGGTTCCTGCCTGTTTTGCGAAAAAAAAGCGGCAATGGCTGTGGCATCAAATATGTTACTAGATGGAGAATGGGGTGACATGGAATTCCAAAAGGATATGGACATGTTACCAACCCCAGCTTGGACAGACGACCCAAACACCGGTCCGTATTTAGGTTCTTCACCAATGGTCATTACGAATTATAGTGAACATATAGATGAGGCGTTTCAGGTACTTAAGGAGTATGTTTCACCTGAGAATCAACTTGCCATGGTTCAAAACGGGTCATCTGCCAGTGTGCTAAAGGATCCTGATATTCTTGAGCAGTTCGCAATTGATAATGAACATTATGATAATAAAAATCGAGCTGCATGGTTTATTGGCGATCCGGCTTTATATGAAGAAACGCAAAGTAGGTGGGACTTCCAAGTGGACATTAACGGGGCTTTAAAAAAGCTCGCGGAGACTAATATCGATGTCAATACACTTATGCGCGAACTAGAAGAAGAGTCCAATGCGAAGATAATAGATGCAATGTCACAGGAATAATACAAGTATCCTCATATTTTGTTTTACGAAGACCCCTCTAAAAACTTGTAACTTGCTTAATGCTAGGAGGATAAATGATATACACAACTCGAATATATAATCTTATGAAATCAAATGATTGCACCTCCAAGTGTTAATATTTGAAGGTGAAAACAAGAAAAAAATTTTATTTAAACTTTGCGTACAGGCTAAGTCCTTTGGAAACATAGTACAAAGTTATTAACAGGGTAACCTTGAAACAAGTCCTTAGAAAGCCAGATAAATAGGGGGGAAACTCCCTTTTGTAGATAAGTAGTTAAAGTATATTTTCAAAACATAAATCTACTCGATGTGACCAATTATTTGGGATGAAGGCGAATACATTATATCAGAGAAGTGATTTACTAGAAGTTATGAGACCGAGATTTGTTCAAATGGCATGCAATATTTAAGTAACAATAAACTATATCTAATTATTAATCGGTAATCACACTAATCAGAGGTGAAGAACTTCTAGGAACAGCCGCTGCTGAAGGGTATCCGGCAATCTTTTGCAATTGTGATGCATGCAAGCGGGCCAAGATATTAGGAGGAAAAGATATTCGAACAAGAACATCTGCAGTTATTGACGATGAACTTAAAATTGATTTCCCGCCAGACTCACTGCATCTATGATAACCAATGAGCTCGAATTAGGGAACATTGAAAATATACTATTCACACATACCCATCATGATCACTTCCATCCAGATGATCTTACAATGCGGTCTCCCGTTTTTTTCCATAATATTACGTATCCATTAAATATTTATGGAAATGATGTTGTTATCTCAAAATGTAGGGATACCATTCAATTCTCAAAGGATTCTTTTAAGTATCATCATGTTAAGCCATTCGTCTCTATTCAAGTTGGCGATTTTAATGTTACCCCCATTGTTAGCGGATCATGACCCATATGAAACATGTTTTATATTTTACATCGAAAAGGAAATAAGAAGATTTTGTATGGACATGACACAGGATGGTTTCCACAACAAACATGGAACTGGATTGGTAATAAAAAATTAGACCTAGTTATCCTAGACTGCACACAGGGGCTAATACCTGGAAGAAAGAATCACCTAGATATTGAGGCGGTAAAAGAAATAAAGGAAATTCTTATAGAAAGAAATAGTTTAAACAAAATGGCTACATTCATTGCTACTCATTTCTCACATAAAACAAAGCTTACTCATGATAATTAGTAGAGTTACTAGAACCATTTGGAATTACGGCTGCATACAATGGTATGTTAATAAAATATAAATGAAGATGAGAGTTTTGACACGAGAGATTATTGAATGGAGTAAGTATTCTTTGAAAACAAGCGTTTATAAACTAGGTTTGTAGAATGGTGTGAGGGTGATTATTCTGCTCATTTAAAATCTGACACTTTATTACATGTAGAGATAACCAATAATGTAAAGAAATAAGTTGAGTTGGCACATGATTCGCAGCTAAGTTTACTATGTATACTCTATCTTAAATAGCAGGGGCAATAACTCTAGCGAATGACAAAGTGGTATTAATAAAGGACTATGTGTCTTGCAATTTGAAATTGGTTCCAATAGATTTTTGCTAATAGTATGAACCCTATCATTATTAATCTTCAACATGATGGAATATTGGCAAGGTATGCGAGTTTTTAGCCACCTATTGTTTAGCAATCAGTATCATCGACGTCAGGTATAGATTGTGTAGGTATTACTGTGGAATTTTAAGTCCTTCTGTAAATGAATGATTCTGCTAGGTCTGGCATTTATTAATGCAGTATGACCGTCTGAGGAGATGAAGGTATTGAAAGTTAATTCGAAAAAGTGGTATATGTTTGTATTGTTGCTAACCCTAAGCATCCCTTTAATTGTAGGGTGCTCATCAAATAATAAAACAGGCGGAGAAGAAAAAATAGATAAACAACAAGAACAAACCCGGGATAATTCAGAGACAACAACTAAAGAAGTATGGGCTTATGATGGAGATCCGGTCACATTGAAAATGTTGATCTGGATTGATGAGGAAACATTTCGGATCCGGTATAAGGAACAAGTAGAAGCCGAATTTCCGAATATAACCTTGGAATTAATAAGTGGCGGTGATGGTTCTGAACAATTACAAGAACTGTTTGCTAAGGGAGAAATGCCTGATATTCATATTGGGAGGCCAACCAAAGAACTTGTGGAAAATCTTGATTTTCTAGAGCCAATCGAAGAGTATATTGAAAAGAAAAACTTCGATTTAGGTATCTACCAAGGAAATATTATCAAAAACTTACGCTCTGTTGATCCTCTTGGTAAGGAGTACTTGTACGGACTACCAATAGAAAATAGCGTTAGAACGATGTTCTATAATAAGGAGATTTTTGATAAGTTTGGTTTACCATATCCTGAGGACGGCATGACTTGGGATGAGGTGCTAGATTTAGCCAAGCGATTGACTGTGGAACGTGACGGTGTGCAATACAGAGGATTAGCCATTGATCCAACCAGTGTTCCTTTCATGCAATTAGGTGTGCAAGGCACAGATTCAGAGACAGGAGAGATTTTGTTTGCGGATAATCCGGATACTAAAAAGTTCTTCGATTTGCTCGACCAATACCGAACCATTCCTGGATTGGTTAACACAGGAGATGAACTAGACGGTTTTCATGATGGTCCCCAAAACATAGCAATGTCGGTACTTAACGCGCCGTGGTTTGAGCTGCTACTTCGTGTTGATGGGTTTGATTTCGATATGGTCACAGTCCCGACATGGGAAGATAATCCTGATAATGCTCCAACTTATGGAGCATTATCGTTAAATATAACGAAACATAGCGAACATAAAGATGCCGCGTGGTCGGTGATTGCTTACCTAGCCTCGGAGAAGGGACAGACTGAATTGTCGCGCGCTGGAAGTCCACCAACCATTAATAATGAGGCTGCTATCGAGCAATTTACAGCTATGGGTACAGATGGCTTGGATCAAACCTATAATACAAAGGCACCATTTATTCAAACATTAGCTGAGTTGGCACCATACTCAAAGTACGATGAGCCTTTTATCGAATTTGTAGGAACAAAAGCGACTGAGTTTTTGGCTTCAGACAAAGACGCAGTTACCTATATTCGGGAAATGGGAGAAGAGTATAGGGTGATTGTAGAAGAGTTGAAAAGTCAGGAATAAAAATAATAAGATAAGGATCCAGAAAAAAGCGATTCGTTTAAGAATCCAGTTATGGAAAACTTTTCATGTTTAACTATGTTAAAAAGATCTTCTTGGATTTAATTAGGAGATGAGTCGGATGTATGGAAGGAAAGTTGACAGTGGAAATCAGCATTAACGGGCAGTAAAACTCTCACTTCAAGATTTAGAGAAATCGAAGAAGGATAAGTGGGGGATGAATAAAACCCCCACTGATGGAAGTTTCACTTTATGGAGTAAGTAACGCTCATTTTCAATTTTTAAAAATTATTTTTGATAGGCTAATGTAGGGAAAAGTGACCGTTAAGAAACGGGAGATCATCTTTTTGAGCGTACAAGCGTTATGGTATAAACTTCAACATATCCTAATACTCTTTTTTAGTAAGTATTAAATTTACTAGAGAGGGGTATTTTTTGTTGAAAGAAATAAAAAGTAAAAAGTATTTGCAACCCTATTCATTACCGTATTTTACTATGAAATGTTAAAATATTAACAATACATAAAAAGATTATGGAGGATGTTATCTATGCAAAGAGCCGTATCGATTACTCATAAAGGTCTTGAACTCCGCGGTATGGAGCATATACCTACTGGTGAAAAACTGCCTGCTGTGATTCTTTTCCACGGATTTACTGGAACGAAGCTTGAGCCACATCGCCTATTTTTGAAAATCTCGAGGGAGTTGGAAACGAAGGGGATCGCAAGTTTTCGTTTTGATTTTCTTGGTAGCGGTGAAAGCGATGGCGATTTTGAAGATATGACAGTGACAAGGGAACTTAACGAGGCAGAGTCGATTTTCAAGTATGTAAAATCACATCCACAAATTGATGAAAACAAGATTATTATACTTGGTCTCAGTATGGGTGGGCTTGTTGCGAGTCTACTTGCAGGTAAACTGGATAACGAGATTAAGAGATTAATTTTAATGGCTCCTGCTGGGACTATGGGGAAAACACTGGAACCATCGATCCATTCTGTTCCTTTTATTGCAAGCCATAATGCGTATGATTATGGAGGTAATCTTGTTGGAAAAGCGTTCCTTGAAGATGTAAAAACTATTGATGTATGGCAGCAGGCTGCTAAGTATAAAGGGAAGGTATTGCTCATACACGGTACAGAAGATCCGACTGTTTCATTTAATGTTTCCAAGCTTTATATTGAACAATGCTATGGAAAACAAGCAAGGCTTCATCCAATTGAAGGGGGCGATCACACTTTTAGTTCCTTTCATTGGGAAAATTCCGTTATTGAAGCTATCCTTGAGTTTGTAGGCGAATAGAATAAAATTTAGTTATATCATTGCATAAAGATTAATAAACAGAAAGTGGACTAGAATCACACCTCTTTGAGTTATTTTTAATTGTTAGATTATTAATGCAGGCTTTTCTAGCGTATCTGTTGAAATAGAATGTATAGTCACTAGCAATTAATTGATGGGGGGAACATGGATGGGATTTTCAGTCGAACGGGTCAATGATTTGCAAATAATCGATATTGAAAAGTTACTAGAGGAAAGTGAATTAGAAGGGTATCGTTTTTTGTCACGTTTAGTGGATGAATATAAGGATGGTAAGAATACGTTTAGTATGCCAGGTGAAGCGCTATTCTGTATTCGAAATGTAGATGAGAATGTTATTGCAATCGGTGGAGTCAACCAATCTCCTTTTTCTGATGTTACACAAGTTGCGCGCTTACGAAGGTTTTATGTATTATCGGAAGCCCGCCGTCAAGGTGCTGGATCACTTCTACTTAAAGAAATCATCGACCATTCACGTACCTATTTTAATGAACTGACAGTTAGAACAGAATCTTCGAAGGCAGATGCGTTTTATCGATCGAATGGTTTCGAATTGGACGACACTACATCTGAAACGACCCATGTGATGAGGTTCGAAAAGATATAATCAGTATTGATGTCGAACGGATGCAGGGCTCTTAGGTTAGAAAAAGTCATTAATAACTGTAGTCGGCTAGCATTCTGAAATGGAATTATCAGCCGCAGTGTAACAGATTCCATTTATATAAAAAGTAAACGGACGGTCGAGTCAACTATGTATTGAATACGCTAGTTGATTCAACCGTAATTTTTTATGTTTTCATAAAGCCGCCTCATATTATATCCATTACAAGGGTTACGGGCAAGCACTGAAGATTTTTGATTTCCTTAAAGTGCAAGTGGTCCAACCGTATTGATACTGACTCAGGCTGCGTTTCCAGGTAAGTAGGCGAGCGGAAAGTCCTCTAGTTTGATGATTTTAATTTTGGCTGGATTTGCTCCTGAATCAATAGCTGCCTGAATTGCTTCGGACTTTGCTTCCTCTATTAAATCATGATAGCTCTGATCTACTAAAGTGTAGATGCGCTCAACTGTCCCGCTAATATTTCCAAGAGCTTCATCGCAACCTACAAGTACAACAGGAAGATCTTCGGTGCTTGTTTTCATGTGGAATCGCTTTTTTAACTACACATGGCCATAATCATTACATAGTGGTGGCTTAGCAACTTTCTATTTTTATACATCATCATACAAATAAAGCAATCCTAATAAACTATTAAATGCGAGGATAAAGTATAGGAAGAAGTTCAATCTTCATTCATCTCCTCATTTTATATATTTTCCAGAGAGGATAAGCAGGACAATACAAGAAAAATGATCAGCTCTAAAAAGGCTAAAAAAATAAAGCTGTTTTGCGCAGCTACCCCTCCCAAATACCCATCATATGCCCATTTGCAACCCCTGTTAAATACATAATTGAAATCCGATTAATTTTCGAACTTTATAAAGGTATAAATACGTTAATCCGATCAATAGGATATTTACAACTAACAAAAAAAGATTTTTAATAAGCACATGAACCATAATGGGAACTTCTAGTACTTAGATTTGGGATAAAAAGGCACTCGATATTAAGAATGAAGAGGCCAGATCGTCCGTCCTACTGGATAAAGTTATATCTAATAATGAAATTTCTAAGTTAAAGCAAATATCTTTTATCTAAGTCTTATTCGTACAGTAAGATAAATGATTAGAATCAGTACTATAAAAAGGGGAGCTACTATACGAAAGTCTGAGAAATTTGAAGCAAAGCTTAAGTTGAAAGGTAATCTGAATAAGTCCCTTGTTGAATAATTTTGGAAAAGATAGTTTAGAGACTTTGCAAACACAAATAATGAATAGGATAGTAAAGAGTATGATGTCTATTGAATTTAGTGCAGAGTAATTACGTCACTATTAAGACTATATGTTACTGTTCATTCCTATGTTAGAACGGGGAGTGATAATTGTACCTGCAATTAAAGACTTATAAAAGACATGTAAACTATTTGAATTATCATATATTATGATAGGAAGGCGAATAAGAGTATGTAACTATCTAAGGGGGTGTTGATTAGATGGAATCAAAAATGAATGCAGTTACAAGTGGTATTCGTAAAGAAAAGAAAGGGTTTTTACGTTTTTTAGGGCCAGCGTTTATTACTTCTGCATTAGTGCTTGGGCCAGGTAGTATCACACTTTCATCGAAGATCGGAGCAATCTACGGGACACAGCTTGTTTGGGCATTAGTACTTGCTGTATTATTTATGATGGTATTTACAGAAATGAGTACACGCATTGGTTTGGCAGCAGAAAATAGTTTTATAGATGTTGTAAAAGAACGTTGGGGTAAGTTTGCAGGAGTTTTGATTGGGGTGGGCGCGTTTCTTGTGACTGCTTCGTTTCAGGCGGGGAACGCGATCGGTACTGGAATTGCTGTTTCATCGATCACAGGAGCTAGTTCAGCATTATGGATTATATTAATGACTATATTAGGGATAGCTTTGTTATTTACAAAACAATTTTATGCAATTCTTGAAAAAATTATGTTGATCTTAGTTTTGACGATGTTACTGGCCTTTTTAGTAACCGTAATTTTAGTAAAACCATCTTTTGGCTCAATTATATCTGGATTTGTACCAACACTTCCATCAGGTAGTATGGGGCTAGTTATTGCGTTATTTGCCACTAGTTTTTCGATTGTGGGTGCCATTTATCAATCCTATTTAGTAAAGGAGAAAGGATGGACAATCAAAGACGCAAAATCGGGGATGCGTGAATCATATCTTGGTATTTTTATATTAGGATTCATATCATTTTTAATAATGATTGCTGCTTCCGCCATTTTAAGACCACAGGGTCTAGTTGTTGATGATGCATCTGAAATGGGTTTTGCTCTCACTCCATTATTTGGTTCGTGGTCTACTTTTATTTTTATGCTCGGTTTATTAGGAGCTTCATTTTCCTCATTGATAGGAAATGCAACAATTGGTGGGGCAATGCTTGCAGACGGGCTTGGTCTTGGCAATAAGCTTTCCAATATGCCAGTTAAACTTTCGATTATTCTTGTTATGATTTTTGGATCGTCCATTGGTGTTATTTTTGGAAAAGCACCAGTTAATCTGATTATTTTTGCACAAGCAATTACGATCATAGTTGTGCCATTTATTGCAATTGCCATTTTGGTTGTAGCGAACGATAAAAAGATTATGGGTTCATTGAGGAACTCTTTATGGAAAAATATTATAGGAGTATTGGGTTTACTCGTTTTAATATATCTCGCTTTTAATAATATAAGGAATATTTTCTTTTCCTAAGGAACTCAATCATGTACAAAAAAACCGTTACTCTTTCATATTAGAGGGCGGTTATTTCTTTTAGGATTATACAGCGATCAATTCAGTACCACCATCGCCTACACATTTATCTTATTTTTTTGGTCAATATGAAAGTTTCTATTAGCAACTTCCCGCTTATTCCCCTTACATCATGAGAAAAGATTCCTGCCTTAGGTGAGGTTGTTCCATCGGTTATAGAAGATGACGGATTGACTGTGATTTGACCTTTTATCCATTTCACGAGGTGCTCCAAGCTATAATTGTATACGTTATGGTGGACAAGAGGGATGGGTAGAAAGTAGATGGTATGGAGATTAGTTTAAAACATTAACATGCTTGGAACTTTTCTATGTGTGAGACATTCGATGGAAAAATAAAAAACTGTCAGACTTGTTTTAACTGAAAAGGATAAATTTGTATATGTATAATTTTGGTGATGATTGGCAGTATGAAATCGTGACGGAAAAAATATTGATCCTTCGATAGAAGCACAATATCCTAGTTTAAGAAATAAATAGTTAAAAAAACATATTCTAATCATATTTTGCATTGTATTAACGCAGAAATATAGGATGAAAGTTAAATAGTCATTTTGTACCTTTTTAGATGAATGTATTTGGTATATAATGGTTGCTATTCTGTCTGTTAAAGGAGATCAATTTGTGAAGAAGTTGCTATACGGAATAGTCATTTTAACATTTTTATTAACTGCATGTTCATCAAAAGAGGAGCTACCAGCAAAGTCTAAATCTGTAGATGCAGATATCAAGCAAACAGAACATGAAGAAGCAGAAGTCGAATACACACCAAAGGAAGTAAAGTTTTATGAAATTGAAAATGCAGGTCGTGAATTTACTGATATAGAAAAACAATTATTACGTTATCCTGGCATTTATAGTGGAGATCAGTACGATGAGGAAAAAGTGAACGAAGCACTTGAACAATTGCCAGATGATTTAACACAGGAGCAATATATGGATGAGATGCTTTATTTGCTTGCTGAGGACTATCATGAAGAAATGGAAACACTAGTGAACTTTGATCCAACCGTTAATGTCGATGTGGATCGCCCTGATGAAACAGTAAATTCGCCAACATTAAAAACTGCGCATTATGCGATTTTAATTGATGCAAGTGGGAGTATGAAGGCGTTATCAGGCAGTAAGACAAGAATGGAAGCCGCAAAAGCAGCTGTCATGGAGTTTGCCGAGCAAGTGCCGGAAAATGCAACGATTTCGATGCGTGTGTATGGTCATAAAGGTTCAGGCTCTGATGCAGATAAAAAACTTTCATGTAGCAGTTCGGAGAACTTTTACAATGCCAATTTTGATCACCAAAAGTTCCAGCAATCTCTTGATAAAGTAAAACCGGCAGGATGGACTCCGATTGCCTTAGCTTTAGAAACTGTAAAGGAAGATATACCGGAAAATACGGAAGATGTCGTTGTATATGTTGTAAGTGATGGAATTGAAACATGTGATGGAGACCCAGTTAAAGCAGCGGAAGCTTTAGTTGCTGATGACATCGAAACAGTTGTGAACATCATCGGTTTTGATGTCGATGATGCAGGGCAGAAACTACTAAAAGAAGTAGCGACAGCTGGTAAAGGAGAGTTTACTTATGTAAATTCAGAACGTGATTTTAAAAAGTATATGCGAGTACAATACGAAGAGATACAGAAAAAATGGCGTGAATGGAAAGAAGCTGGAAAATCGCAGGCGTTAGAAATCAAGCAAGAAAAGAAAAAGTTAGCAAGTAGTACAAAAGAAAGTATGAAAAGAAAAAGCAATCTTGAAAAAGAACGATTAAAAAAGGCACAAAGTTATCTGAAAAAAGGATTTGATGATTATGATCATCCTGCCTCTCAAATGTTTTCCATAGTTGTTGATTACGGAAATGCAAAATGGGGATATGCGGTAGACGCTGGAAACCAGGCATGGGGAGAAAGTGTTGATAATGGAAACGCGGAATGGAGTGAATACGTCGACGAGGGGAATAAAAAGATAAATGAAACGATAGATAAAAAGAATGAATAAATGCTAAAAACATTCAATCATATCGCCTATCATCTATGATAATAATTGAATAACCGTCCTTCCCCCTTGGGATTGACGGTTATTTCTTTATTTGAACGAATGCTAGGTCTATTTTTATTCCAATACTGATTACAATTTTCCTATTTCAGGGTCATCTGTTTTGACAAGAAGCTTGCCTTTATTCGTTCCTTTGAACAAGCCAATAAATGCTTCAGGAATATTTTCAAAACCTTCGATAATTGTTTCTTCGTATTGTAGTTTCCCTTCGCTTAACCATTTTCCAAGCTGCTCAGCACCTTCAGTGGACTGGTTGCTGTAATCTCCAACAAGAAAGCCTTTTATAAGCGAGCGTGTTTTTACGAGTTTACCTTGAACACGTGGGCCGATATCAGCTTCTGTTTTGTTATATGTTGAGATAGCACCGCAAACTGGGATACGAGCAAAGTTATTTAAGTGTTGCATAACTGCATCTGAAATTTCGCCGCCAACGTTATCGAAATAAACATCTACGCCATTTGGACATGCTTTTTCAATTGCATCGGCCATATTTGTTTCTGTTTTATAATTAATCACTTCGTCAAATCCTAATTTACTTTTTAAAAGTTGGACTTTTTCATCTGTGCCAGCAATACCAATAACACGAGCACCTTGAATTTTTGCAATTTGTCCAACAATGGAACCGACAGCTCCCGCAGCTCCGGAGACAACAACTGTTTCTCCTGCTTTTGGTTTACCGATATCTAGTAATCCAAAATAGGCAGTTAAACCAGTCATGCCAAGAACTCCAAGATAAGTAGTGATAGGAGCAAGAGCAGGATCTATTTTTCTGATAGCTTTTTCATTGGCAGCCGAATATTTCTGCCAGCCGAGATTTCCGATTACGAAATCACCTTTTTCAAAATCATTAGATTTGGATTCAATGATTTCTCCAATCACTCCGCCTTCAATGACTTCTCCAATTGGAAATGGCTTAACGTAGGATTTTACATCTGACATTCGTCCCCGCATATAAGGATCGACAGATACATACAAAGTGTGGATGAGAACTTCACCATCGCTAATGGAAGGTATTTCATTGGCGATAAATGAAAAAGTATCCCCATCTGGTAGACCTTTCGGACGTTTAGCCAAAATGATTTGTTGATTTGTTTTTGTCATTGAATTCCCTCCTAAATGATGAAACGATAACTTCTGTACACAAGTACTGTATCACGCACGCGAATTGTGTTCAAAGGAACTGTTTATTGAAGCTTTTTAATTTGAAATTTACACTTGTACTATTCTTTTCTGACAAGGAAAATATTATGTGAAAATAAAAACGAAGCATTTGAACGATTGTTTTGAAGTTTGTAATTAAAATATTGCATATTTTTTTGTTAATATCTAGCGCTGTAATTGATATCACAAAAAAATACAGTTAATAGTATATACTAATAAGAAAGAAACAATCAGGAGGAATGAACAGTGGAAAAACCTCGTTTACAAACATTGTATGATCAAATAGGCCCGACTACTATTAGCGAATTGGTTCATGCTTTTTATCCAAAAGTATATAAAGATCCAAATTTAATTCCTCTTTTTGAAGGGGATATAAACGAAATCATGCGGAAACAACGAATGTTTTTGACTCAGTTTCTTGGTGGTCCACCACTTTATAGTCAAGAATTTGGTCCCCCAGCAATGAGACATCGCCATCTACCGTTTGAAGTTACACCCACTCGTGCTCAAAGCTGGCTACGCTGTATGCATGAAGCATTTGAAGAAGTTGGTTTGCATGATCACCCAGCTGGGGCAATGTTTTATGAACGATTAACACAAGTTGCAGCAATTATGGTTAATTCAGAAGAGAATAAATAGTGGTGTTGCAGCTGTTGAACGGAGGATAAAGATTGGCCACATTTTATAAAATACTAGTTTTTATACATATATTTTCCGCTATTCTCGGTATGGGTCCTGGTTTTGTTTTAAGCATGATCGCAAAATCTGCAAAAACAATGACAGAGTTACGAAATGCTTATGTTATTAAGCATCGTATCCATATGATGGTTATGATTGGTGGAATCCTTTTAGTCGTATCGGGTTTGTTAATGGGTGTAATAAATCCAAGGTTATTTCAGACTGGATGGTATGTAGTAAGTTTAACTCTCTTTTTAATTGGATTAGCAATGGGTCCTATATTGCTATCCCCAATATCTAAACCTATTAAAGCCTTATTAAACTCCCATAAGGGTGATCGAATTCCAGAAGAATATAAGCGCTTATCAAAAAAGCTAGACTTTTATGAAAACATCGGAAGTTTTATTTTCTTAGTCATCATTGTATTAATGATTTTAAAACCATTTTAAATATAAAGAATAGCAGATTAACTACTAACCTAATAATACATACATGAGTCAGCCTTTATGGTTGGCTTTTTTCTTTAAAAAAGAGTATGAGATAGTATCCAAACGACATTTCTTGCTGCTATGATTGCTTAATGAAAACATATGTTTATACATAGGTTATGCCTTTAAAAAAAAGAATGGAATTGATATGATAGAACATGAAATTAAATAATTCGAAATTGTCTACAAGTATAAAAATAAAAGTGAAGAGGGGATACGAATGAAAGTAAGAGCACTGGCCCATCGGGGTTACCCTGTGAAATATCCAGAAAACACGCTATCTGCTTATCAAGCTGCTTATGACCTTGGGTTTACACATTTGGAATTGGACGTTCATCTAAGCAAAGACGGCATTCCCATCCTCATGCACGATATAACAATTAATAGAATGACTAATGGCAAAGGGATGATTAAGGACTTTACATATGAAGAGTTAAAGCAGCTTGTTGTAGGTGAAAATGAGTACATTCCTACATTGGAAGAAGGGCTTCTGTTTGCAAAGGATAAAATGATTGTTAGTATCGAGTTGAAACAACATGGAGACCTATATCCAGGTTTGGAAGAGGCTGTGATTGAAGTCATTATTAAAACGGGCATGCTTAGTCAAGTATATGTAAATTCATTTGACCATTTTTCCGTGGAGAGGATGCGAAAGTTATCTGATGAAATAGAATTAGGTATTATCCAACATGGAGCCTCGCCGGCGGTTATTCCATTTATGAAGGAAATAAAGGCGACATATTTGTCTTTAAGAGTGGAATATCTAACAGATTATTATGTTCAACTCTGCGAGGAGGCTGGAATTACGATTGTCGTATGGCCGGTTGATACAGAAGGGCAGTTTGAAAAGATGCAACGCTATCCATCCGTACTAGGTACGACGAATAAATTAGAGTATTTCAAGGAAATGTATGAAAAGAAGTAAGCACAGAAAAATAAAGTTTAACAATTCAAAACAGGTATAGCCACAAGCCTTTTATAGATTTGCCTTTTCAAATGTGATAATATTAGCCCTTGAGAATATAGAGGACGTGATGATGTGATTAATATTAAAGAACCCGCAGCAGATCTAACGATTACGCAGCGTAAGCAAGTGATTGAAAACGATGAAGCGCCAATTAAACCGATTTACGGATTTATCGATTTTCATGAGATCCCTCGTGATAAAGGTGGTATTTTTCAGTTTTATAATGATCGTGATGAGTTATTATTCGTAGGAAAAGCACGGAAGCTTCGCCAACGCGTAAAGAAGCATTTTGAGGATTCGGTTTCTCCTATCAAAAATAATCGTGATGAGGTTAAGAGAATAACTGTTTCCTTTATTGAAGATCCGATGGAACGTGAGATTTATGAAACCTATTTAATCAATATGAAACGAGCGAAATATAATATTGATAAAGTGTTTTACCAATAGGCGAGTCGCGCCAAATGAATAGAAGTATCTTAGGGGCATTGGAAATTTATCAATGCTCTTTTTTTCATTTACATAATTCAACGCTGTTAGTGGAAAATAAAGATGAGATCTATTTAGGAGGCGAAAGTAAAATGAGAAATATAATATTGTCGTTATTTATTCCAATTTTGTTTATCTTTGCGTGGAATCAACCGGTTTTTTCACAGGAAAAAGCGGTAGCTCTTTTGGAATATGATCATGACGTTACAGGCGATGGTGTGCCTAATAAAATCACATTATATGGGATCCCATTCGATGAAAATGCGAAGTTTTATAAAAAAGTATGGGCAGAAATAGCATTACCAGATAGTAAAAAGATCAGAATTGATTATGAGGGTGGTTATGAGCCAAAGCTTGAGTTTGTTGATCTGAATCATGATGGTGTAGACGATATTCTATATTCCAGTGCAACAGGCGGTAGTGGGGGACTATATAATTATGCACTACATACTGTGAAAAATGGGGAGCTTAAAGAAATTCCGCTACCGACACCACTGGATATTGAAGGAACGTTCGAAAATGACTTTAAAGCAGTCATTAAAATACCAGGACTTAAAAATCCAGTGATATTGGACCTTAGCAGTCGAAAAGAGGAATATATTTCATTAGGCTTGTTTCAAAAGAACGGCATGTTAAATGAGGCTACTGAGTTAATGATTGATCCCATTGCATTTTTCAAAATAGTAAAGATCGAGAATAAAAAAGGATTTGGACTGAAGAGTTTTAGGCAAGTTAGTGGCGCTTATCATGCGGATGGACTAGGGACTGTAGAAGCCAGGTGGTATTATGAGAACGGAAACTGGAGTCTAGTTGATGTGAAGTGGAATGGTGATAAATAAATACTACTGTCCGCTTTATGGGATATCCTACCTGTGATAAAATAAACCTAAGACAAGCATCACAAAAAAGGGTGGGATTATTATAGATATCGCAGCATTATCCATGGCACTTAGCCAAGGTAAGATTCAGCAGCAAGCATCGCTTTCTGTTATGCAAATGGCAAAGGGAACTGTACAGCAGCAAGGAGACGCACTGGTGAATCTGCTAAGTTCAACAAATTTATCAGCTATACAGCACGCTGCACAGCCACATCTAGGTGGAAGTGTTGATATTAAAATATAAATATTATTGAGGTAGCATCAAAAAATACTGTCCTAATATCAGTTACACACTGATAAATAGGACAGTATTTTTTACTGAGCTTTTATTTTCTTAGGCCAGATAAAGTAGCTGGCACTAATAAGAAAGTCGATACCTAAGGCAAGTGACCAAATTTTCACCATGCCTGCTAATGCTTCTGTCTGATTGGTATTATCAATATAAAGAATGAGACCAATTAATATTGTAATACCAATTAAGTAAGCAGCAACATGTCTCAACCAACCGATGATGCCATGATTGGCGTGCTCAAGGCCATATCGTTTCATTGGTTTTGGTCCCTGTTTTGTCACATAGTAAAGGAATCTTTCATCAGCCCACTGGATCATACTTTTACCAAATGCAATCGAGACACCGATATACACTGCTGCTATGGCATGCGCTTGGGTTGCGGTAGCGCCGCGCTGCAAATCCATGCTCGTGATGACAAGGAGAATTAAATCAATGACTGGAGTTAAGGCGAGTAGAAAAAGTCCGAGTTTTTTCTTTTTGAATATATATCTAGTTAATAGGCCCCCTAGGATCACGACCCAAAATCCTATTTCACATGCGATAATCATCCATGCAACTACACTCATCAGTATTCGCACTCCTTTAATAATACAAATGTGTTATTAAGGAATATTTTATCATTAATGTTTTTATAACACAACTGTGTTTTTTAAAATTGCAGAAGAAATTTATTATTGATAAAATAGAAGTATGCCAAAAATTATTGATCATGAAAAACGTAAAATACAAATTGCTGAGGCAACTTGGCGGGTTATTCTAGAACGAGGGATGGAAGGAGCGACAGTGCGAAATATTGCTAAGGAAGCTAGTTTGTCGACGGGTGCATTGCGTCATTATTTTTCTACCCAGGATGACTTACTTATGTTTGCGATGAACCTTGTCAAAGAAAATGCCAAGGCAAGAATTGAAAAGATGGCCCAACAAGATTTGCCTGCAAAAGAATTAATTTTGAATATATTGCTTGAAATGATTCCAACGAATAATGAAACCTTGGCGGAAATGGAAGTATGGTTCGCTTTTACTGCGCATTTTATGCATAATAAATCATTGTTTGATGCCAATCATGATGGGATTCTGGAGGGAATGTACAAGTTAATTAACTCACTAGAACATTTTCAAATGTTGAAAAATGATATAGATATAGATATAGAAGTAGAGAAATTGTATGCATTGGTTGACGGACTCGCACTTCATGCAATGCTCGAGCCGAAACGCATAGATAAGGAAAGGATTCAGCGAGTGCTCTCCAGTCATATCCAATCGATTTGTGATTGAGTGCCAGGCACCACCCGGCTTTTGTCGAGTGCTGTCGGTTGTAGAGTTATTGATCATAGCGGTTTTCATAACTGTAATCTGCTATTCATATTCTGTTCATATTAGCTCCCTATACTAAAAATATAAGTAAATGATAATGATTTATTATATATAGATAGGGGAGAAGTTTTATGAATGGAAGAAGTTTATTGCTTATTAGAATTTCAGCTCTATTTTCAGTAATTGGGGCAGTATTAGGTGCGCATATGGCTGGTTCGGGTTCCTATGCATTTCGTCCGATCCACGCTCATATACTTGTTCTTGGCTGGCTAACCCTTTTTGCTTGGGGGGTATATTATGAGATTTTTAATATCAAGTCGAAGAAAATTGCGCTATGGCAAACATGGACTGCAATAGTTGGTGCATCAGGATTAACGATAGGGATGTGGCTTAATTTCCTTAAGCCTTTTAATTTACCAGATGGTGTTTCCTTGGTCTTTTATATCGGCGGAGGCGTGATCATATTAATTAGTTTCGTTTTATTTTTCATTACAACATTTTTTATAGAAAAAAAGTCTAGTAAATAATGATATGAAAAAGGGGAGGGCAAAAAGTCATATACTTGGCTTTTTAGGAGCCCTCTCCATTTTATTCTCATCGCGAAAAAGGCACGACCTGGTCATTGAACGCATATCAAATGCCCCTCCCTGCGAAAAAAGCAGGACTAAGGTAAATCGAACGTCATTCGAATGCCCCTCCCTGGGAAAAAACAGAACTAAGGTAAATCGAACGTCATTCGAATGCCCTTCCGTGCAAAAAAAGCAGGGCTAAGGTAAATCGAACGTCATTCGAATGCCCTTCCCTGCAAAAAAAGCAGAACTAAGGTAAATCGAACGTCATTCGAATGCCCTTCCCTGCAAAAAAAGCAGAACTAAGGTAAATCGAACGTCATTCGAATGCCCCTCCCTGCAAAAAAAGGAGGACTAAGGTAAATCGAACGTCATTCGAATGCCCCTCCCTGCGAAAAAAGCAGGACTAAGGTAAATCGAACGTCTGCCGAATGCCCTTCCCTGCAAAAAAAGCAGGGCTAAGGTAAATCGAACGTCATTCGAATGCCCTTCCCTGCAAAAAAAGCAGAACTAAGGTAAATCGAGCGCCCCACTCCAATCAACTTACATTTTTTTAAAATCTGAGCAAGATGAAAAATCAGCATAAAGCCGTTTTAACGATTTTCTTACTTATTTTCGGACAGCCCTTTTCTTTTTTTACATAAAAATAAAAGCAACGGAATACGATTAACTTTCCATGCTACAATAGGAATAGTATTTTTCAGGGATGAGTGATTTAATTCCTTGATTTTAAAGAGAAAAGGAGTTTTACCAATGATTAAAAATGCGGCAACACTTAAAAATATGACACCGACGTATGATCCATGGGAAGCATATTTGGATGTGGATGAGCATAGCAAATTAACCTTATCAAATATTGAATTTACGACAACATATTTGTGTAATATGCGTTGTGAGCATTGTGCAGTAGGATATATGCTCCAACATAAAGACCCAGATGCATTGCCAATAGACATGCTAATTGGGCGACTAGATGAAATTTCCCATTTACGTGCTTTAAGTATTACTGGTGGAGAGCCGATGTTTTCAAAAAAATCAGTGGAGCACTATGTGCTACCATTATTAAAATATGCTCATGGACGCGGTGTGCGGACACAGATGAATTCCAACTTGACGCTACCGTTAGATCGTTATTTGTTAATTGCACCATATTTGGATGTATTACATATTTCACATAATTGGGGAACAGTCGATGATTTTATTGATGGTGGATTTGCGAATATGGAGCGGAAGCCACCACACGAACGCCGGGCACAACAATTTGAGCGGATGATTGAAAATAGTCAGGCGCTATCTGAGGCAGGAGTGATGGTATCAGCGGAAACGATGCTTAATAAACGAACTCTTCCACATCTTGCGCATATCCATAAGCAGGTTGTAGAAGAGATGAAATGTGCACGTCATGAAATTCATCCGATGTATCCAAGTGACTTTGCTGCTAATCTCGAGGTGCTATCTTTAGAAGAAACGAGAACGGCCATTCATCATATTTTGGATATACGGAATAAGGATGTCTGGATGTTATTTGGGACGTTGCCATTTTATCCGTGTAATGAGAATCAGGATGATCTTGACTTACAGAAAAGAATTTTTAACAGTAAAAATGTGTCCGTCCGTAATGATCCAGATGGGAGATCGCGTTTAAATGTAAATATATTTACTGGCGATGTGATCGTCGCTGACTTTGGTGATCTGCCACCACTTGGAAACATTAACACGGAATCACTTCCGTCGATGTTTGATCGTTGGCTAGATCAACCTATGGCAAAAGAGCTAAACTGTCATTGTCCAGCGGTTCGGTGTCTTGGACCGAACCTTTTAGTGAAAAATGCATATTATCCAGAAGCAGATTTTCAGCAAAGGCAAGCGAAGATTAGTCGGTGAACTCGTTTCAGCAAGCTGAAACATCGTGGAATAAGGTGAGGATTCTACCGACATTATTGGTGAATCCTACCTATTCACTTAGAAAGATCGCAAAAAAATTTCCATTTGTCTTTGAGATGCACCCATGACCAATAGAATCAATAGAAAATAGCCCGTAACAAAAGGCAGATACTATCACAAAAATGAAAAATATATATATATAAAGAAGAACTGCGAGGAGTCAATTTCCAGGCAGTTCTTCTTTTTATAGAAGATGAATCAACTTCTAAATTTATTTAGTTCGCAAGTCCAACCATTTCACTTCATCGGAAGTTAAGACAATTTCTGTCGCTTCTTTACAAGAAACCATTTCTATACTATTTTGTGGTCCAATAATAGCAGCTGTTGGGAATGATTGATTTAATACGTAAGCTAAGCTAATTTGGATCGTTTCCACGCCTTTTTCTTTAGCTAATAGTTCAGCTCTACGGTAGCGCTCCCAATTTTCATCGTTATAGAAAACGCGGACAAGATCTTCGTTGGATCGATCTTCAGGAGTAAATCTTCCTGTGAAAAATCCTCTTGCTTGTGATGACCATGAGAAAATAGGTAGGCCTGTTTCTTCATGCCAAGCAAGTGTTTCATTATCTACTGAAATGCAATCAGTCCAATAAGGTTCGATCGCTTTTGCCAAGCTTAAGTTGGGACTACTGTAGGTGAAGCCAATTAAACCATGTTGGACAGCATAATCATTTGCTTCCTGAAGTCTTTCTTTTGACCAATTCGAACCACCGAATGCACCAATACGTCCAGCTTCGACGTGTTCATTTAAGATTTCCAGAATTTCGCCGACAGGAACACTAGGGTCATCGCGATGTAGTGCGTACAAATCTATATAATCTGTTCGCAGTCTTTCTAAACTTGCTTCTAGTTCTGCGTTTATTGCTTGTCTATTTACACGAGGACCATCTTGGTTTGGATGACCGCCTTTTGTTAAAATGAGTACATCGTCACGGCGTTTGTTTTCTTCCATCCAAATACCAATTGCTTCTTCACTTTTTCCACCAGCATAAATATAAGCCGTATCGATCGTATTTCCGCCAATTTCAATATAATCGTTTAATACTTCTGTCACCTTATCAATAATGTCTGGAGAAAAGTAATCCGTCCCCATAATTAGTTCAGATACTGGTTTTTTTATATTTTTAAGTTGAATATTGCGCATTTAATTTTCCTCCTTTTCATTTAAAATAATTCTTTCTTGTGTTTCAGCTGAAAGAAGTGCACCTTTTACAGCTTTCATATTATTTACGATATCTTCCGACGAAAATCTAGTTGCCTTACCATCAAGTATACTTTCTGCAAAAGAATCAGCTTGCAGTGCATACGGATTGATATTTTCTACTTGAATGGTTGTCACTTCGTCGCCTTTGATGATGTCGTATGATTGGTCCCCAAGGAATGCGGCCTTCATGACGATTCGTCCTTCTGTACCAAGAATCTCCAATTCATTACGGAATGCTGCCCACATTGCGCAGTCAAATGTTAATGCTACTCCATTAGAAAATTCCATTATTCCTGCGGCCATCATATCTACGTCGCCATGTTCAGGAGAGAACAATGCGTGAGCCGTTACAGCAGTAGGTTCTTCATCTAGTATCAGTCTTGCAGCACTAATAGGATAGCAGCCTACATCATAAATCGAGCCACCGCCCCATTCTTTTGTGTAGCGGATATTCCCTGAATTTGCTGCACCATTAAATGAAAATACGCCATGAATCCCGCGGATCTCACCAATTTCTCCGTCTCTAATGAGATTTTTAATATCTTCATATCGCTGTTGATGACGGTACATATAAGCTTCCGCCAAAATGACTCCAGCTTTTTCACAGGCGTCGACCATTTCCTGTGCTTCCACCTCATCTAGTGCAATTGGCTTTTCGCACAGTATATGTTTACCTGCAGCAGCGGCCTTTAGTGTCCACTCTATATGTAAATGGTTTGGAAGTGGTATGTAAACGGCATCAATTTCTGGATCCGCTAACAATTCTTCATAGCTGCCATACGCTTTAGGAATATTGAGTTCCTTAGCAAATTGTTCTGCATTTTCTAGCGATCTACTAGCAACTGCTGCGACTATATTTCGTTTAGATTCTTGAATTCCTGGTATGACAGAGCGTTGTCCAATACTTGCAGTACTTATAATTCCCCATCTTACTTTTTGTTCGGACATATGTGGTAGCCTCCTAATTTTATGTACTATATTTATATTATGATAGATTTTTCATATTGGCTAGTAAACAATTCTTTTTATTTGAAAATAAATAAGTAATCGAAAAATAGAGCAAACTCACTGACGGAAAATATCAGTAAATTTGCTTATTAATCCTTTATTATCAAACAAACTTTGGAATCCAGTCTCCATGTGCTTCAATCAAATCATCACATAATGAAACAATATCATCCATAGATAGCTCTGCCGAAGTGTGAGGGTCGAGCATTGCAGCTTGATAAATATGCTCCTTTTTGCCAGTTACAGCTGCTTCGATTGTTAATAGTTGTGTGTTGATGTTTGTTCTATTAAGGGCAGCGAGTTGTTCTGGTAAATCACCAACATATGTCGGTGTAACACCGCTACTATCAACGAGGCATGGTACCTCTACAACAGCATTCTCAGGTAGATTGCTAATTAATCTTCCTGTGTTCAGGACATTACCACCAATTTTGAAAGGAATATTTGTTTCCATTGCTTCAATAATATATGAGCCATATTCATGAGAGCGACTGTGCGTTAAGTCTTTATTATTGACCATGTCCTCGCGCATCTGTTTCCAACCAGCAATTTGGTTGACGCATCTACGTGGATATTCGTCAAGTGGAATATTGAATTTCTCGATTAGTTCAGGGTAATTCTTTTTAATGAAATATGGATGATATTCCGCGTTATGCTCAGATGATTCCGTTATGTAATAACCGAATCGATTCATTAATTCAAATCTCACCATATCGTGATGCTTCGTCTTCTGTTTTTCAGCAGCTCGTTTTTTAATTTCTGGATATAAGTCTTTACCATCTCGTGTGATTTCAAGCAACCATGCCATATGATTGATACCGGCAATTTTCCACTGGACATTGTCAGTAGGCATATCGAGCGATTTAAGTAATTCGGGAGCACAAGCTTGGACACTATGGCAGAGGCCGACTGTTTTGATCCCGCCGTAACGTAGCATCGTTCCAGTTAATACTGCCATCGGGTTAGTATAATTTAAGAACCATGCGTCAGGGCACACTTCTTGCATGTCTTTTGCAAAATCAAGCATAACAGGAATCGTTCTTAGGTTTCTAAAAATACCACCTATTCCAACCGTATCAGCAATTGTTTGTCGAAGTCCGTATTTTTTCGGTATCTCAAAATCAGTGATCGTACAAGGATCATATCCACCGACCTGAATCGCATTGATAACGTATTTAGCGCCTCTTAATGCTTCTTTACGATCTGTATATGCTTTAATATTTACAGTTGATTGCATACCATTTTTCATATTGTTTAACATATTCTCTGAATCTGCTAATCTTTCGTGATCAATATCGAATAAAGCGAATTCAAAATCTTGTAAGCTTGGTACTGTCATACAATCTCCGAGCACGTTTTTTGCGAATACTGTACTTCCGGCACCAAGAAATGTTATTTTTGCCATGATATATTCCCTCCATAGTAAATAATTGCTTGAATTAACTTTATGATATATCCTAGTGTAAGCTCTTTCAATGGTAAAATTGAATGAAAGGGGGGTAATATATTGCTTACTAAGAATGAAGAGTTTGAAGCTTTTGGTTTTCGGTTTTCAGGTGAGCATCAAAATGAAGTTTCAGGAGTTTATTCTATAGGGTGGGAAAGAAAGTCTACACAGGATTACGACTATGATGGAATGACAAGAAATGAATATGGTAAATGTGTCTTTCAATATACGTTTTCTGGGGCAGGAAAAATAGATGTCGATGGAAAAGAATACTCTTTGACGGCAGGACAAGCTTTTCTCGTACAAATTCCGAGTAAGCATCGATATTATTTGCCAGCTGATAGTGAACATTGGGAATTTATGTTCATTACTCTGTATGGAAAAGAAGCGGTTAAGGCATTCGATTTTATTAATAGTAAACTCGGATATGTTATCCAGTTCAATCCGGAATCGTCGCCAATTAAGTTATTAATGAGTATTTTTCAAGAGGCGATCAATAGGAATATTACAGATGCGTATGAGTCATCTGCAATGGCCTACTCCTTTATTATGGAGCTTTACCGCTATGCATTAAATATCGGTGTATCGACGGAAAAGTGGCCGGAGCAAGTGGAAAAGGCCATTTTATTTGCTAAAAAATATTATTCTGATCAAATAGGTTTGGGAGATTTGGTTATTGCATCGGGACTTTCTAAATATCATTTTACAAGACTTTTTCATAGAACGACAAACTTAACTCCTGTTCAATATTTAACGAAAATTCGTATTGATAAAGCGATTGAGCTACTAAGGATGACGAATCATTCTATTGACGATATTGCGAGAATGGTGGGCTATTCAACTGGTAATTACTTCATTAAAGTTTTTAACAAGCGAATAGGTATGTCTCCTGGCCAATTTCGTGAAAGCAAATACACAGTGCCTGTCGATCACATCATGACAGACTAATCATTTGGCTGTGCCAGGTCCAATCGTTACTCACTTTATCCTAGTTCTAAAGTGTTGACTTTGATAAAACCTTCTGGATAGGTTGTATGAATGGAAGTTGACAAGTAAAATTGTAATAATGTCGCTAGTCATGGGAAAATATGTCTGTTTTACAAACGTGCAATCTGATTGAGCTTCCCTTGTAAAAAAATGAGGTGTAGTTTATGGGTGTAGTTAAAAATACTAGAGTGAAAGCTGTAGATTTTTTTCAAGTATTTTTCGAAAGTATCGAAATTTTTCGGGGGTTGTTGGGTGTAGCATATATTCAGCCGCTGGAACTTCAACAGGAAAAAATAAAAGAACAATACCAAAAAATATGGAATACAGCTGAACATGATGTACATACATTTGAAAAAATAGAAAAGCTGGAAGAGATAGCTCGTATTGCAGTTTCAGCATTTAATCTCATTGATCAGTTGGAATGGACGATTATACAAAACATAGATGTTGCTAAGAAAAATCAGTTTAGCAGTCAGCATAGGCAATTGCTTATCCGACTTGAACAATTAGGTATTGAGGAAATTTCAGTATATGGGCAGGAATTCGATGGTGATTTTATGGAATCGCTTGGAGCGATAACAAACGAGGAAATAATAGAAGAAATCCCTTCCTATCATGTTGCATATGTATTTCGTCGAGCTTTTAAGCTAAAGGAAAGCGGAAAGGTGATACAAGATGCACTTGTAAAGACAATAATTTGAAACCTCAATGGTTAAGGAGTGTAATAGATGGCGGTAATTGGAATAGATCTTGGTACAACAAACTCTGCGATGGCAATCTATCGTAATGGACGTAGCGAAATCGTGTTAAATGGAAGTGACCAACGAACGACTCCTTCAGTTTATCAATTAAAGCCTAATGGCGAGGAAATCATTGGTTCTTCGGCAAAAAAAGGTGCATTATCATTACCTAGGCACACAGTAATGGAAGTAAAGCGTTTAATGGGAAAAGATGAGCAAATAACAGTTGGCGAGCGCAAATACCGTCCAGAAGAAATTTCTTCAAAAATATTAGCTTATTTTAAAAAGAGTGCTGAAGAAAAATTAAGAGAAGAAGTGACAGAAGCGGTTGTTACTGTCCCTGCTTATTTTTCAGATGCACAGCGTAAAGCAACAAAAATCGCTGGAGAATTGGCAGGACTGAAGGTAGAACGGATTATTAATGAGCCAACTGCAGCAGCATTAGCATATTGTCATGAGCATATGGATAAAAATCAGCATGTGCTTGTCTACGATCTGGGAGGTGGAACATTTGATGTCTCCATCGTTGAATTATTTGAAGGTGTAGTTGAAGTAAAGGCCAGTGCTGGGGATAATTTCCTCGGTGGAACAGATTTTGATGAAGCAATAATGAATATGATAAAAGCTGATTTTACTAGCGAAAAAGGCTATGCAATAGATGAAGTAGCTTTTGATAGTGACATGCTCTATTTTATGCTAAAGGAAGCTGCAGAAAACGCAAAAATTGACTTGTCTACTCAATTAGAAACGGAAATAATGCTGCCACTGATTGGAATGCGAGACAATGTGCCTGTTAGTCATCAAATGAAAGTAACTAGATCAAGATTTGAAGATGTTATTCGCGACCAAGTAAATTCTACTTTAGATAAAATCAATCTAGCATTAAGTGATGCCGATTTAGTAGCTGAAGATATTAGCGAAATCCTTATGGTCGGTGGTAGTACACGTATTCCACTTGTACGCGAAAGCATGGAGCGAGAATTTAAGAAAACAGTTAGGACAGATTTAAATCCGGATGAGGTCGTTGCGATTGGTGCGGCTGTGCAAGCAGCAATAAAAAGTGGCGAGATCGATTCCACAACCGGTTTGATGGCGATTGATGTTTGTCCATATACACTTGGTACTGAAGTGAATTTACATGTTAATGGTCGAATGATGGACGGATTTTTTGATCCGATTATTCATCGAAATAGTACAATCCCTGTTTCTGAAACAAAGCTTTACTATACTGCAAATGATTATCAGGAAGTGGTAGATGTTAGCGTTTATCAAGGGGAGGGGCGGTTTATTAGTGAGACAGAACTAGTATCCGATGATCTAAAGCTTGATGGTATTCCCCGCGACCTTGCTGGACGGCAATCTCTTGAAGTAACCTTCAATTATGATATTAATGGTTTGATTCAAGTGGACGCAAAGATTTTAAGTACAGGTAAAAAGGTAACACAAGTAATTCAATACCAACCAGGGGTTATGTCTGATAAAGAAATCGATCAATCGTTTGCTCGTTTGGAAAATGAGCGTGTTGATTCGGAACTACTAGCTAGTGTACATGCGCTAACATTACAGGCAAAACGAAAGATGGAACATAATTCACCAGAAAAGAACGAAATAATCGGCGGATTACTTACTGCTTTAACTCATGCGATCGAAACGGGAAATATCGTTTTAATCAAAAAGCTTGAGCAGCAATTATCTTCACTTCTCTAGGTAAAGATAAGGTAGAGCATTTAATTTTTAATAGAAATCACATTTTATAGTTAAAGAATAGTGTTGAGCCAAAAATCAACTGTAATATAAAACACATAGCCAATGTTAGGATTATGCAAAAAGGACGCTTGTGCTTTTCTAAATTATATTTTATTGATAGGTGACGAAAGAATGATAACGGAAACTTTAACATATTACGAAATATTAGAAGTAGATTACGAGGCGACAGAAGAGGAAATAAAGCGAGCCTATCATCGTAAAATTAGAATGTATACGAATGAAAAGCACCCAGAAGAATTTAAGTTGATTCGAAAAGCATATGAAATATTAAGCAATGCTAACGAGAGGATTGCTTATGATCAGATGTTCCATCCGGAAAGTATATACGACAATGTGCTGGATCATATTCTTCAATTAATAGAACAAAGTGAGTACGAGGATGCACTTGATTTAGTAAAGCAAGAAATGGTTAATGGCGATCCAAGTATGGATTTATTGAGAGCAGATATTGTTTGTGAGTATATGCTCGGTAATATTGCATATGTATTGCGACAATTGAAAAGTATGCAACCAATGACAGAAGATGATTATATGTTTCGCTATTATTATACAATATATTCTCATCAACAAATCGAACAAAATAACGAAGCTGAAAAGGCAGGTAAGCAATTTATTTCCCACTTTCCAGAAAAAAGTGAGCCATATGAGCTATTAGTTCGGATATACAAGAAACAAAAAAAATATAAAGAGATAAAAACTCTCATTAACAAGCTAATGAGAAATAAAAAGGTTGAAAAAACAATTGACTTTATACCGACTTTTATTGATTTCTTAATGTTACCAGGTAATATGGTTAATATGTATATCACTGATTTTAATCGTGTGCGCAAAACAATCCTCTCGATACCTAAAAATGAAGAAGAACGTGAAAAGGAATTAAACATGATACTACATTTTGTCGATAATATTCAGCCAGGAGATAGCTTAGATGGAGTTGAATATTTAGTTGCAATTGCTGATAAGTTAAATGATAAAAAGGATCATGATTTAAATGCTCGTATTGTGGAATTAAAAAAATACGTTGCCCGTGAAAAGTCCGGGGCAGACTCAGATTCAGCTAATTCATGGTTGGATAAATCATCTATCATTGTAACGTTGATTGTCGGTTTGCTTCTTACTTTATTAACAGCAGCGCCTCTTTTAGGAATAATTGTCGCGATTTTATATTACCGACGTGGTAAGAAATTTCGGGCATTTATCGGCTACAGTATCGTTGCTCTTAGTTTGTTAAAAACTTTTGGCATTATTTAAATGCAGCGTATTAATTAATTTTAATATAGTGCTTTATATGTATGTTTAACCATTTTTAAAAATGGGATTGACGCAAAGTGAAAAGTAATTTACAATATTATACATAGCTTTATTTAAAAAATTCTAAATAACTGAATAGTAAAACTTATCGAGAGAGGCGGAGGGACTGACCCTGCGATGCCTCAGCAACCAGCAATTGTATATTGTATGGTGCTAATTTCAGAAGAATACTATGTATTCTAAAGATGAGTGTGCTTTAATTGGGCATGATGTCCGTTGAACCTCCACTCATATGTACTAGAGTTGGAGGTTTTTTGTTCGTTAGGAACGCATGAATTTTAATTAATTATATACCTATTTCTACACTCTTAATGTTGTGTAAGCACTATGGATCTGACATTTTATTTAAGAAATGGAGGGGATGGCAATGGCTACCCAAGATGAAAAAGTAATTGATTACATTAAATCGGAATTAAGCAGTATTGACTATGGTTCTATCGTTATTACCGTGCATGATGGTAAGGTTACACAAATTGAAAAAAATGAAAAAAAGCGATTTTCACAGGCAACTAAACTTGGCTCAGTAAAAAAGTAAAGACAAATTTGAAAAGTTGTAAGAATAAGTAACCGAGTTTAAATTAAGAAAACACATTAAATTAACTTTTAAGCCAGCTAGCGGTTTACTATTTAAGGATATTCCTGAATAGTAAATCGTGTTTTTTTTCGACAAAATGCACGGTGTTTTCGACATCGTTCGAATATTATTTTAATATCTTACTGGAAATATTTTTTGTTGAGTCGATATAATAATCGATAATGATTTGTCGGAATTTAACATTTTCTAAGAAGGGGGCAACAGCATGGATGAGCAGCAAGCTCCCTGTGTATTGCTATACCACATGAAAAACCATACATATACTTCGATTAGTGATCGTTGCAATGTATTGAACAATAATAGCGAAAAAATTTTGCAGCGCATTAAGAGGCAAGAAGACGTCACAGAGGAACTGTTTTATATGGATATGAACAGTCGACGTTATGAAGTTATTTCTGTGCCATTTGAGGAAGAATCGCTACTTCTGTATATGTCACCATGTGATCAAAGACGATTATATTTATCATTAGAGCATGAGAAGATGCTACGCATGCAACAACATCGTTTGTTTGAATTGGCAAAGTCAAAGCTAATGTCGAAAGAGGCTATTGAATCGTTAATACAAGAAATTTGTCAAACGATTACAACGGTCCTTGATGCGGACCGTGTAAGTATATGGTTATTTAATGAAGACAAGACAAGTTTGCAATGTCAATATTCATTCAATCGCAATATCGATGAATGTTTTTCTGATTGGGTATATGAACAAAAGGATGCGCCATTATATTTCGAACAAATACTAAATGGAAGATCTTTTGCTGTAGAAGATATTTCAGAGGATGCAGTACTTGGGTATAAGTTCAAATATTTTCAAGAAGTAACGGAAACACAATCAATATTGGAAGTACCACTTGTTTTAAGTACTGGTATTTTAGGGATACTTTGCTGTGAATCCTTCTCGCAAAGGATATGGACTGAATTAAACCAAGAGACTGTTAGGACGCTGGTTGATATGATAAGCTTCCTATTTGAACGTAAACAGCGAATTGAAACGGAAAATGAAATGAAACAACTTGCATATGTAGATCAGTTAACAGGGCTATCCAACCAGTATGCATTTTTTGAATTAGTAAATAAAAAAATGCAAAAGATAAAGGTGAAAGAAAAAGGTTTAATGGTTTACTTAAAGCTTGATCAATTTAGCAATATCCAAGATGTTCTCGGCCATGCCGGGGGGGATGAAGTGATCATTCATACAGCTAACAGTATTCAAGAAATATTCGGTGATAATGGGATATTAGGACGTATCGGTTTTGATCATTTCGCCATTTTCCTTCCAGCGGGACGTGATACGAATGTAGCAATGGATTCTATTGAACAAGTGATGAATCAATTATTACAACCCATGTATATTTTGGGACAGGAAGTGTATATGACACATAGCTATGGTGTGAGTATTTATCCTGATCATGGCGATGATGCAAAGAAATGTTTACAAACCGCACAAATTGCTTTAAACATGGGAAGAAAGAAAAATATCCGTAACGTGAAAGCGCGGTTTACAAGTAATATGTTTAGTGTGATGGCCAATGATTTAATCATTGAAATGAATATGCGCAGAGCATTAGATTTAAATGAATTTGAATTATACTATCAACCACAAATCGACTGTCTATCAGGAAAAATCATCGGCTTTGAGTCATTGATACGCTGGAACCACCCAGAGCGTGGCCTAGTCACCCCAATGGAGTTCATCAATTTGGCTGAATCCACGGGACTTATTATACCGATTGGTGAATGGGTCATTGAGCAATCATTTGAACAATTGGAGAAATGGAATGTAAGCGAGACTGATGAATTTACCTTATCGGTGAATATTTCGCCACGTCACTTTTTACATGTAAGTCTATATGACTATTTAAAGCGGAGTCTAGAAAAGTACAATGTGAATCCTGCAAATCTTAATATTGAAATTACTGAAAACGTAGCGATGGAGGACTTCACTTTAGTTCAAGCTCGGATGAAGCAACTTCATCAACTTGGCTTTACTGTGAGCATTGATGATTTTGGTACGGGATTTTCGGCCTTTCAATATTTACAGCATTTCCCTGTTAATGGGATAAAAATAGATCGTCAATTTATTCAAGATATTGCGGATAATGAAAAGAGTCTCGGTATTACAAAAACAATTATTGATCTTGGGAAAATGATGAAGTTAAATATTATTAGTGAAGGTGTGGAAACAGTAGAGCAATGGAAAATATTAAAGCAGCTTGGCTGTCCACAGTTACAAGGTTATTATTTTTCAAAACCAATGCCAATCAATGAAGTAAAGCAATGGATTCATCAATACAATTCAAAATCACATATAATCTAAACGACCTGTTTCTGATGGCTACACATTCAAGAACAGGTCTTTTTTTATTGTTTGATAGTATCATATTGACAATAACATAATAAGTCAGGTATGATGATATTATCAAAATGATATTATCAAAATGATAATAAGAAGAGGTGCTATATGAATAATGAAACTTCTACTTCAGAACAACGTTTTTTAAAAACATATAATCCAGAACATTATGAAAGACCATCGGTCACAGTAGACATGTTGCTTTTTACAGTAGCAAGGGGCGAACAACAGAACTATCGTAAGCTTCCTAATATGGAATTGAAAATTTTACTTATTAAGCGAGGAAAGCATCCATTTAAAAACCAATGGGCATTACCTGGGGGATTTGTACAGATGGATGAAAGTCTGGAAGATGCTGCATATAGGGAGTTAAAAGAAGAGACCAATGTGGAGGATGTGTATTTGGAGCAGCTTTACACTTGGGGGAATGTTGATCGCGATCCGAGAACAAGAATTATTAGTGTCTCTTATTTGGCACTTGTTGATCATAAGAAATTGACTATTAGCTCGGGAGATGATGCGGAAGAAGCGGAGTGGTTTAATGCTTCATTAAAAATGCAAAAAGAAGAAAAGAAAATGATGGAAGACGGATTTGTTAAAAAGGAGATATTCCTACTTACGTTGAAAAACGAAGAGATAACAATGACAGCAGATGTGGTTGTAAATCGTGTAAAAAGCGGAAAAGTAGAAAATGTTCATACGGAAATTACACTAAGTGATGGAATTGCTTTTGACCATGCCAAAATTATTGTATATGCGCTAGACCGTTTGCGTAACAAAATCCAATATACGGATATTGTTTTTACATTAATGCCTGATTCATTTACTCTTACAGAGCTACAAAAAGTGTATGAAACCATTCTTGATAAAAAGTTGATTAAAGCAAACTTTAGAAGGAAAGTCTCCCATATGGTGATGGAAACAAATGAATATACAACGGATGCAGGGCATAGGCCTTCACAATTATTTTCATTTAAAAATGATTGGAGCGATGGGTGATGGAAGCTGTAGAAAGTGTCAACACAAAAAGAGTTACTCATTATTTTGGCAAATGGACATTATTTGAAAAAATATGGCTTACTACATTTACGGTTATCACAATCTATTTGTTTTTCGCTTTAAAAGATAGTTTACTCGGACTCGTATCATCTTTAACTGGGATGCTTTGTGTCGTGCTTGTTGCAAAAGGGAAAATAACAAATTATTACTTTGGTATTGTTAATACCCTGACGTATGGCTATTTAGCTTATACGTATGGACTATTCGGTGACGCGATGTTGAATCTACTATTTTATTTTCCAACTCAATTTATTGGGATTTATGTGTGGAGAAAGCATCGTGCTACTGGAATTACTCAAGGAGAAGATGTTGCTATAGCTAGAATTCAGAAAAAGTTTCAATTAATAATGTTAACGATTGCTCTTTGGGCGATATATGCGACGTTTCTAGTCAATATAGGCGGGAAAAGTATCGGTCTCGACTCTGCGACTACCGTATTATCTGTGATTGCACAAATTCTAATGATTCGAAGATATGTGGAACAATGGCTCGTGTGGATTTTAGTTAATATCTTTTCCATTGCGATGTGGATAATTGAACTGATTCGCCAAGATGGAAATGACTGGGCTATTGCACTAATGTGGACTGCATTTTTAATTAACAGCATATACGGATATGTAAATTGGCGGAAATTATATCGTAAACAGGAGGTGTTGGATCAATGAAAAAAGTAGGTATGTTTGGTGGGAAATTTTTACCAGTTCATCTTGGGCATGTGAATGCAATGATTATTGCCTCTACAATGGTAGATGAATTGCATATTATTGTTTCCTACGATGAGGAATATGAAAAACATTATTTTAAAAAGAGCCATCTCATACCAATTGTTTATAAACAGCGGCTTCGCTGGTGGAGCCAAATAACTAAAGATATGGATTATGTTTACGTTCATGCGATTGAAGAAAAGCAAACTGGTTCTTTTGTTGATTGGGAAGAAGGTGCGAGAAAAATCAAACAATCAATCGGAGCGGAAATTGATGTCATTTTTAGTTCAGAAGAAAGTTATTCTCCCTATTTTGAAAAATTGTATCCACTAGCAACACATGAAATCATCGATAGTCAACGCTTAATGGTAAATATCTCAGCAACGAAAATTCGTGAAGAAGGTGTATATAAGCACTGGGAGATGATTCCTGAAGAGGTACGCCCTTATTTTGTAAAAAAAGTTGTTGTAGTAGGAACAGAAAGCTGCGGAAAATCTACACTTGTTAAAAACCTAGCAAGAATTTTCAATACGAGATATGTAGAAGAATATGGACGCACATATTATGAAAAATTCAAAGATTGCGTTTCAGTTACAATGAAAGGTGATTATCACGAAATTGCTTTTGAACAAAAATATCATGAAAAAATACAAGCGGAACGTGCAAATAAAGTGCTTTTTATTGACACAGAGGCCATCGTTACACAGTATTATTCAGAGCTTTATGTTAATAAAAAGCAAGAAATTTTAACTAGTATCGCAGAACTCCAAGACTATGATTTATATTTATTTCTCGAACCCGATGTTAAGTGGGTAGATGATGGAACACGAGCACACGGCGAACATCACGTAAGGGAAGCAAATAATCAGCGATTGAAAAGAATGCTTAGAGAATTCAAGGTGGAATTTCATGAAATCAGTGGAAGCTATTATGATAGGCTTGAACAAAGCAGAGATTTAGTTGAAAGGATTATGCAGTAACATAAGATTCCGCTTTGCTTAAAAGTGCCAAAATAGGGTATTGTAAACAGAGGTGCTTGTAATGAAGGAGTGAAGCATTTTGGAAAAAGAAAAAGAAACTGAAATTCATTTAGAAAAGTTAAACTTTGATGAACATACACATAATATGGAAAAGCATTATTCAGATTCGAAATTCCTTAACAAGATAAAGAAAACAGGGACAAAACTAGCGCATAAAGCTTTATATGCAGGACTTGTTCTGTTTTATGCGCTAAAAAGCCCTAAATTGCCACGGCGCTCACGATTGATTATTTTAGGGGCATTAGGTTATTTTATTTTACCAATTGATATTATTCCTGATTTTCTCCCTATTATAGGATTGAGTGATGATGCTGCTATTTTAATCGCAGCACTCGGAAAACTGTACGAAGCAATCGATGATGAAACGAAAGACAAAGCCCGTCAGAAAATGAGCGCTTGGTTTGGCGTTCACTATGATAATGACTTTGCATAAGGAAAAACAGCATTCCAACAGTTTTCTTACTGGGAATGCTGTTTTTTATCTAGCCCCAACGTCATGTTGTTTAAATCGTAAATCTATTAACTGATGTCTTTAGTTCGACAGCTACGTTTGAAAGTAGGTCCGCAACTGTGTTTGTCGAATTATAGTGAAAAAGTATAGGGAATTATTCATATTATTGAAATATTAACATGATATAGTACAATAAGGAAGAAAACTGCATAAGATTTGCCACTAGGGGTGCCTTATTAAAGGCTGAGATTAAAGGATGACTTTGAGACTCTTGGAACCTGATCTGGTTGATACCAGCGGAGGGAAGTGGATGACGGAGTAATGAATGTTTTTTCGTTACTTTTTAAATGGTCACTTTCCTCCACTAGGATGTGGTTTATTATAATTTTTGGGGAGGACTGGAGAGATGAAGTTTTCAGAAGATTGTTTAGAAGTATCAAAAAAATGGTGGGATGCTAGTTTTGAACATCCTTTTGTAAAGGGAATTGGAACAGGTGAATTGGAATTGGAGAAATTTCGTCACTATGTATTGCAGGATTCTTATTATTTAACTCAATTTGCAAAAGTACAGTCATATGGTGCTGCACTATCAAAAGATTTATTTGTAACAAACCGTATGGCCCATCACGCGCAAGGTACGTATGAGGCTGAAATGGGATTACATCGTAGATTTTCAGATCTGCTTGGGATCACAAGTGAAGACAGGGAGAAATTCCAACCAGCTCCGACGGCTTATGCATATACATCGCATTTATACAGAGCGGTTTTATCAGGGAATTTGGGGTATGTCATTGCAGCACTTTTACCTTGCTATTGGCTTTATCTAGAAATTGGCAGCCATTTAAAAGAAAGTACACCAGATGAACCAATATACCAAGAGTGGATTAACACATACAATGGCGATTGGTTTAAATCGCTTGTAACAGAACAGGTCGATAGGCTCGATGAATTAGCGGAAAATGCAACAGAGGAAGAGCATGCTGATATGCTTGAATTATTCAGAATCAGTACTTATTATGAATACTGTTTTTGGGATATGTCATATACGCTTCAGGACTGGGGGATAAAGGTCTCGGACGAAGTACAAGTTTAGTAATTAAAACCCTGGAAGACATACATTCTTCACAGGGTTTTTCCGTTAATTAGAAAAATCTGATTGCAACACGTATCGATCGAGGGAGAACCAACCTTACTTATATCTGTTATTTTTCTTTTCTAGGGGCGCTAAAACTTTTAACTTGATCCATTATTTTGTTGCGAGATTTCTCATTTCTTAATAAATATGCTGCACCAAGTGCGAGAGATGTAAATAATGCTTTGTTTTTCATGTAGGCATTCTCCTTTAATAGTAATGGCTGTCCTTCCTTCTTATTCCCTATTGATTTAAAAAAACACGAAGTTTAATAAAATATTATAAAAACAAATTGTTATGATTACGTTAATAACAATAAAACACTTAACTAAGTGTAAATGGATTGGAGGTTATATGATGTCCATATATCCATATTCTGCAATATCTATGGATGGAAATGAGATAAATTTTGGTGATTTTGCAGGTAAGGTTTTATTAATTGTAAACACCGCGAGTAAATGCGGATTTACAAAGCAATTCGCGGAATTACAATTATTATATGAAAAATATGAAAGTGAAGACTTTACTGTTCTCGGATTTCCATGTAACCAATTTAGAAATCAAGAACCTGGAAATGAAGATGAAATACGATCCTTCTGTCAAAAAAATTATGGAGTTACATTTCCTATGTTTATGAAAGTAGATGTAAAAGGGAAAGAAATACATCCAATTTTTGCGTATTTAACTGCTCAGAGTAAAGGCTTTTTAACTAGTGGTATTAAGTGGAACTTTACAAAGTTTCTCATTGACCGTCAAGGAGAGGTTGTAAAACGCTATTCCCCAATGGTTAGTCCGCAAAATATGGAAGTAGATATTAAACATCAATTAAATAGTATGTAAATCTATAGCATATGAGGCAATGGGAGTTAGGAGTAATTTCCCGGGAAATGTCGAAAGGAAACAGACTGGCTTGAGTGCCAGTCTGTTTCGTTTTATCAATAATAATAGTTTGGGTAATATGGGTACGGATATGGATAGCCGTATCCGTATCCATATGGTCTGCCTATTAGAGCTCCAGCAGCAAGCCCACCTAGTAATCCAGTAGCGAATGGTACGCCGAAACCATATCCATATCCAAAAGGTCTACCGAAACCAAAAGGTCGCCTTCCAAATCCAAATGGGCGACGACCAATAATTCTTTCGTCTTGGTGTCCCATGGAATTGTAATTGTAGTATCCATATTCATGTACATCATTATATGGTTGCATAAAGCATCCTCCCTTTAATTTACAATCAATTTATAACAATCCATTATATGCGTTTGTACTAGGAATGGAGCTTGAAGGTATTGTAAAATGGGCGATAACCACAAGGAAGATTAAAGGTAAAAATTAAACAATGTTTTCCGAAGAAAAAATTTGTTAAACAAACCCATTGATAAGCCGATAATAGAAATAAGTGCATACATTATGTATGAAGGAGAGAATCAAATGGTTGGACAAGTGGGGATTAATGGAGATTATACAGCTGTATCAGTTGGAAATAATGCCAAAGAGAATACACTAGAAACAAGCACTCATGCGTCAAAAGTTGATGCCAAGGCTATTCTAGGAAAAATAGAACAGTCCCAAGTTTATCCTAAAGAACAAGTAAAAAAGATTGTTAGTGGGATGAATGATTTTTTGCAAGCATCACCACATACTAATTTAAAATTTGAATTTCATGACGAATTAAATGAATATTATGTAACTATTGTGGATGATATAACCAATGAAGTAATTAAAGAGATTCCGCCAAAGAAAATGCTGGATATGTTTGCAGCAATGACGGAATTTCTCGGTTTAATGGTAGATAAAAAGATTTAACTTTGCTCAGCAGAAGTCTCCCACTTCTATAAGTGGCGAAATGAATGCCAAACAGGTATCCAATTCAGCTGGGCGTAAATACCCAAGGCGAATTTGATTTATATTGATAGGAGTGCATGATGATGAGAATAGCTGGATTGGCTAGTGGAATGGACATTGATTCGATGGTAAAAAATCTAATGCAAGCAGAACGATTGCCATTAGATAAATTAAAACAAAAAAAGCAAATACTTGAATGGAAGCGCGATGACTACCGCGCATTAAATACACAATTACTTAGTTTTCGTGACAAACTTGCACAATTGAAATTGACAACAAATTACCGAGCGCGAACAGTTACATCGTCAAATGAAGATAAAATATCGGCAACAGTGACAAGTGGAGCGTCGCAAGCCTCTTATTCGATATCTAAAGTGGAACAATTGGCGACGGCTGCGACGAGAATTAATGCTGGTAATGTTACGATTGATCCTGAGAAAAGTTTTGGTAGTCAAGATATGGGGGCAGGTTTTTGGAGTCAAGGTGTCGTACAGTCACAAACTTTTAATGTTAAAGATGGGAATCAAACTCTGAAACTTGAGGGTAAACCGGAGTCGGGAACAGCAAGTATAAAAGTGAATGGACAAAGATTGGAAGTAGTCACTACTTCTCCTCCTCAGGCAGGACAAGTTACCATTGCCGAGGATGGCACCCTTGATTTTGGTACCCCGATAGCAAAAGATAGCGTTGTTAAAGTTGATTATATACTTAAGGAAAAAACAGTGGTGTTTAGTTATCATGGAGACAATGACAACCCTATGAGTGTTTGGAATATCGGAGCAGGGTCAATTGCGACTGCTAACATTACTATCGGAGATAAGAATTTTACTATAAATAATACTACTCCTGCTGATGAAAATGGTTTTGTTAAACTTGAAGGTGTAGGTAAATTAAATCTTACAACAGGAACAATTACTTTTGACCCAGAGCGTACTGAGGAAACGGATATTCAAGTAACCTATACACAAAATTACTCAACCTTTAATATTAATACCCATACATCAAAAGGTGAAAAGAACGAACAATTCTTTATTACAAAAAGTGATACATTAAACAGTGTTATCCGTAAAGTAAATGAATCTGAAGCAGGAGTCACGATGTTTTATGATTCTCATACTCAACGAATGACTTTAACGAGAAAAGAAACTGGCGATTTTAATAAAGATACCTTAGATGGAAATGGTAATGTTTCGACTAAAAATGCTGAAATTGTTGTCTCAGGGGCTTTCATGGAGAATGTTTTACATTTCGATAATAAAATAGAAAACGAAACTGGTGGTCAAAACGCCAAATTCACAATAAATGGTCTTGAAACTGAACGCTCTTCCAACACCTTCGATATGAGTGGAGTCACATTTACACTCAAACAAACATTTGAGGAATCCATTTCTATCGGGGTTGCCAATGATAGCAACCAAGTATTTGAAAACATCAAAAGGTTCGTTGAACAATACAATGAGCTTATTGCAGAAGTTGGTAAGAAATTAAATGAAGAAAAGAATCGTGATTATAAACCTTTGACAGAAGAAGAACGTGAAGAACTTTCGGATAAGCAGCAAGAGAAGTGGGATGAAATTGCGAGAAGTGGCTTATTGAAAAATGATCCTGTTTTGTCAGGTGTCTTATCCGCAATGCGGCTCGATATGTCGAAATCGGTTGAAACGAACGGTTTTTTCAATCAACTTGCAAGTATTGGTATTAAAACAACAGCCAATTATATGGAAGGTGGAAAATTGGAAATTGATGAGGCGAAATTAAAAGCCGCCCTGGAAAAGGATCCCGAATCTGTCGAAAATTTATTCCGTGGTACTGGTAATGGAGCTAGTCAAGGGATTATTCATAAGCTTTATGACACTGTAGATGGTTCTATTAAAAAAGTGCAAGATAAAGCAGGTAGAGCGACTTCTACAAACCAACAATTTTCATTAGGGCTAGAATTATTAAACGTCGGTAAAGGTATTGACAGGTTTGAAGATAAAATGAAGACTGTAGAGGCACGTTACTGGAAGCAGTTCACAGCAATGGAAAAGGCGATTCAGCAGGCGAATAGTCAGTCTGCGTATTTAATGCAACAATTTAGCGGATTATAATAAGCTGAAGAGAAACAAGGAGTGGTATAAAGTTGGCTAAGAATAATCCTTACCAAGCGTATAAAACGAATTCTGTAACCACTGCATCACCTGGAGAATTAACATTAATGCTTTATAATGGCTGTTTGAAATTTATTAATATGGCGAAAAATGCGGTCGAAACGAAAAATATAGAGGCGAAAAATACTAATATCCAAAAGGCGCAAAATATTATTAGTGAGCTAATGGTTACATTGAACATGGATCTAGCGGTTTCAAATAATATGATGTCATTATATGATTACGCCAATCGCCGATTAATTGAGGCAAATATTCATAATGATATCGCTATGCTAACAGAAGTAGAAGAATTGATTACTGAGTTTCGTGATACTTGGAAACAAGCCATTCAGATGAACAGGCAGCAAAAGCACGCAGTAGCTGGTGGCTCGATATAATGAAAAAACAGCTAGAAACATGCGTTTTTATTACATTGCAACTTATTGAACTGGCGAAAACAGTCAATCATGTGGACCGTGATACAGTAATATTTCAAATTGAAGAGTTAATGCAAAAACGTGAGGAAATATTGCCTACTATCCAAGGTCCCTTTTCTCCGCAAGAAAATAAAATTGGCAAGCAAATTTTAAAACTTAACAAAGAACTGGATCCATTATTAGCAAATATTCGGATACATATAAAAAAAGACTTAAATCAACTTGAACAAAAACGTGCCTCTGCCACACGGTATTCCAATCCATATGCAAGTATGCAGGAATTTGACGGAGCATTCTATGACAAACGTAAATAAGCGTCTTGCTCATCGACGTTATCTAGATGATGTTCTTTTCTTGACGGTTCTAAAATAAGCTTAGAGAAGCACATATTAAATTGTGATTAAAAAAATTGTTTAACCATAAATTTGGTCAGGTTATCGCCAAAATGGGTAATATCAGTGTAATTCCATCTTTTTTCTAGATTCTCATAAATTCGACAAAATTTTTATCGAGATTAAGCAGGATTTTTATGTGGTATATAGAATAGTATATATATAGCCTTTAATAAGGAGGAGTTTTTATGCTAAACTACCAAATACGTGGAGAAAACATCGAGGTAACAGAGGCATTAAGAGACCACATTGAAAAAAAGGTAAGTAAACTCGAACGCTATTTTAATGAAATTCCAGAAGCAAATGTACATGTGAATTTAAAAGTAAATCCAGATAAAAAATCTAAAGTTGAAATAACCATTCCGCTTCCGCAGCTTGTATTACGTGCTGAAGAAACGAATAATGATATGTATGCAGCGATTGATTTAATCATAGACAAGTTAGAAAGACAAATTCGTAAACATAAAACTAAAGTAAATCGTAAATTCCGCGAAAAAGGCAATATAAATGAGTTTTTTGCAACAGGTGCGAATGGCTCAGTAGCCGAGGATGACGAAGACGAACTAAATATTGTTCGAACAAAGCAATTCCATTTAAAACCTATGGATAGCGAAGAGGCTGTCTTGCAAATGAATATGCTGGGACATAGTTTCTTCGTATATACAGATGCGGAAACAAATGCTACCAATATTGTTTATCAACGAAAAGATGGAAAGTATGGCTTAATCGAAACAAATTAATACAAGTAAAGCACGCACCTTGGGTGTGTGCTTTTTTTATTGATTTATAGTGTCTACTGTACAATTCGGTAAATATACTTAATTTATTAAAGGATTATGAAACTAACTTCCATTAGAAAGCAGTTGAGATGATGAAACAAAAAGACATATTCATTGCGTTTTTTCGTTCCGGGATACTTGGATTTGGTGGTGGTCCATCTGCGATTCCACTTGTCCAAAGAGAAGTCGTACATACATATAAATGGATGAATGATGAAGAGTTTTCTGATGTGCTTGCATTAGCAAATGCACTACCAGGGCCAATTAATACAAAAATGGCTGGCTATATTGGTTGGCGAGTGGGAGGATTAGTCGGTATGTTGAATGCTTTATTTGCTACTGTTATTCCAACTGTAGCGCTAATGGTCATTTTTCTTACTCTTCTAACTGCACATAAAGATAAACCATGGGTAGCTGGTATGTCGCGTGCGGTAATTCCAGTTGCAGGAGTCATGATGGGGTTGTTAACATGGGACTTTATTGTAAAGTCGAAAGCTACTCTAGGTTGGAAGTGGACGGTGTTACTGATCGTATTAAGTATACTTAGTTTAGAACTGCTCGGCATTCATCCAGCTATATTAATTACAGGTTTATTATGTGCTGCACTTTTCTCTCGCAGGAGAACAGGTAAGAGAGGTGAACGTTCGTGATTTATTGGCATGTTTTTATTGCATTCTTTATTCCAGGCATACTTGGTTATGGCGGTGGTCCGTCTTCGATCCCACTTATTGAAAATGAAGTGGTCGGAAAATATGATTGGCTGACAGTAGATGAATTCAGTGAAGTATTAGCAATGGGAAATGCTTTACCAGGACCAATTGCTACGAAAATGGCTGGTTATATCGGTTATCAACAAGCTGGTATTCCAGGAGCAGTTATAGCTTTGTTTGCAACCGTAGCTCCATCTTTACTATTAATGATATCCTTGCTTGGACTCTTATTAAGGTTTAAAAATTCTCCTCAGGTGAAACGTATGACCCAGCTCGTGAGACCAGCAATTGCCGTTTTACTTGGAATGCTTACTGTTAACTTTTTTTCGAGCTCAATTTCGGAAAATAGTGCTGGTTATTTTCAGACGATATTAATCAGTATAGTTAGTATCTTTTTACTTCAATTAAGAAAAGTTCATCCGGCATATGTAATTGCGGGAGCGCTTCTTTATGGTGCCATCTTTCTATAATAGCCTAAAGGAAAGTGGAACTTTGTGGTACACCTCAGAGGTGACAATTGAACCTGGCCTTTAATAGTGATAAGATAAGTAGGGTAATTTGTATTATTTTACTATAAGGTTTTCCTTAGATTTAGTTTTTTATCATATTTTCTGGAAAATTGTCCAGGTTGATATATATAAAGAAGTCTGCTCATATTTGAAAGTAAAGGGAGCGTATTAAATGGTTACTTTTATCAAAAAAATGTTCGATCCTAATAACCGTGAATTAAAACGTCTTGATAAAATTGCGGATCAAGTAGGTAGTCTTGAATCTGAGATGGAAAAATTATCGGATGATCAATTGCGTGGAAAGACGGATGCATTCAAAGAGAGATACCAGAATGGTGAAACCCTGGATGACCTTCTTGAGGAGGCATTTGCTGTAGTACGTGAAGCTGCTCGTCGCGTTCTAGGACTATATCCTTATCCGGTTCAACTTATGGGGGCTGCGACCCTGCATGAAGGTAATATATCCGAAATGAAAACTGGTGAAGGTAAAACACTTACAGCAACAATGCCCGTATATTTAAATGCCCTTACGGGAAAAGGTGTTCATGTTGTTACCGTAAACGAATATTTAGCGAGCCGTGATGCTAGTGAGATGGGTGAGCTGTACGAATTTCTTGGCTTGACAGTTGGCATGAATTTGAACAGTATGACAAAGGAAGAAAAGCAAGAAGCATATCAAGCGGATATTACTTACGGGACAAACAATGAGTTTGGTTTCGATTATCTACGCGATAATATGGTTCTTTATGCGGAACAAAGAGTTCAACGTCCACTTCATTATGCTGTAATTGATGAGGTCGATTCGATTTTAATTGATGAAGCTAGAACTCCACTTATTATATCGGGACAAGCACAAAAATCCACGCAAATGTATTTGCAGGGAAATTCGTTTGTAACGATGTTGAAAAAAGAAGAGGATTATACGTATGATGAGAAAACAAAAGGTGTTCAGCTAACAGAAGAAGGTATCAATAAAGCAGAGCGGTATTTTAAAGTAGATAATCTCTTCGACATATCTCAAGTAACGTTAAATCATCATATTAATCAAGCTTTAAAAGCGCATGTTAGTATGCATTTGGATATTGATTATGTTGTCCAAGAAAATGAAATTGTTATTGTCGATCAATTCACTGGAAGACTAATGAAAGGGCGCCGTTTTAGCGATGGACTCCACCAAGCAATTGAAGCAAAGGAAGGCGCGGAAATTCAAAATGAATCGATGACAATGGCGACAATCACTTTTCAAAACTACTTCCGGATGTATGAAAAATTAGCTGGTATGACAGGTACAGCGAAAACAGAAGAAGAAGAATTCCGTAATATTTATAATATGCGCGTTATCGCTATTCCGACTAATCAACCAATTATGAGGGATGATCGTGCAGACCTTATCTATTCGTCCATGGAAGGAAAATTCAGAGCAGTTGTTGAGGATATAGAAGAACGTTATAGAAAAGGCCAACCGGTTCTCGTTGGTACTGTAGCAATTGAAACATCAGAATTGATTTCTTCCCTTCTATTGAAAAAAGGCGTAAAACATAATGTACTAAATGCAAAAAATCATGGTCGTGAAGCGGAAATTATTATTGGAGCGGGGCAGCCCGGTGCAATAACAATTGCTACTAATATGGCTGGTCGAGGTACTGATATTAAACTCGGTGATGGAGTGAAAGCTCTAGGTGGTCTTGCTGTAATTGGTACTGAACGCCATGAATCACGTCGAATTGATAATCAGTTGCGTGGACGTTCGGGACGTCAAGGTGACCCTGGTATTACTCAGTTTTATTTATCTATGGAAGATGAACTGATGCGAAGGTTCGGATCAGATAATATGAAATCGATGATGGAACGTCTTGGTATGGATGATTCCCAACCAATTCAAAGTAGAATGGTATCCAAAGCTGTAGAATCCGCGCAGAAGCGAGTGGAAGGTAATAACTTTGATGCAAGGAAACAGCTACTTCAATATGATGACGTACTACGTCAGCAACGAGAAATTATTTACAAACAACGGAACGATGTAATGGAATCAGAAAATTTGCGTGAAATTGTTGAGAATATGATTCGAACTGTCGTAGAAAATATCATTCATACTCATACGCCTAAACATGAAGAAGAAACACAATGGAATTTGCAAGGAATTGTAGACTATATTCATGCTAACCTTTTGCCAGAAGGAGATATTACTGTTTCGGGCTTAAGTGGTAAAGAGCCGGATGAAATGATTGAAATGATTATTGATCAAATTAAAGTTCGTTATGATGAAAAAGAAGAGCTTTTGACTTCGGACCAAATGCGCGAATTTGAAAAGGTTATTTTACTAAGATCTGTAGATACAAAATGGATTGATCATATCGATGCGATGGAACAACTTCGTCAAGGTATCCATTTAAGAGCTTATGGTCAAATTGACCCGCTTAGAGAATACCAAAGTGAAGGATTCGCGATGTTTGAAAGTATGATCGCATCGATTGAAGAAGATGCAGCTAAATATGTCATGAAGGCGGAAATACGTAATAATTTGGAACGCGAAGAAGTAGCCAAAGGGCAAGCTGTTAATCCGAAAGAAGAAGGCGGAGCAGTAAAAAAGAAACCGATGCGTAAAGAGGAAAATATCGGGCGAAATGCCCCATGTCCTTGTGGCAGTGGAAAAAAATACAAAAACTGTCACGGAAGACTCGCATAAGTGAACTCGTTTCAGCAAGCTGAAACATCGTGAAATCAAGCGGGGATTCTACCACATACGCTTCGCTTAGATGTGGGGTTCTTAAAACCTAAAGAAAAATCGGGATAAAAATATTTGAATTAAAGCATGCTAAACTGATAATTGAGGTGGACTGTAATGGAATTATTTGAAATAAAAGCAGAATTAGAAAACTCAGCAAAGCGTTTAGCTGATTTTAGGGGGTCTCTTTGACTTAGAAGAAAAAGAGACAAGAATAGCTGAATTGGATGAAACAATGCTTGAACCTGGATTCTGGGATGACCAGCAAGGGGCACAAGTAATAATAAATGAAGTAAATGCATTAAAAGATCTGGTCAATGAGTATAAAGATCTTGTGGAAACTCAGGAAAATCTTGAGTTGACACATGAGCTTGTAAAAGAAGAATCAGAAGCAGATTTGGAAGCAGAACTTGAGGAAGAACTAAAAGCGCTGATCGAACAATTAAATGAGTTTGAATTACAACTTTTATTAAGTGATCCATACGATCAAAACAACGCTATTCTGGAATTGCATCCAGGAGCAGGTGGAACGGAATCACAGGATTGGGGTTCCATTCTACTCCGGATGTATACTCGTTGGGCGGAGAAAAAAGGATTTAAAGTAGAGACACTTGATTATTTACCAGGGGATGAAGCTGGCATTAAAAGTGTGACGTTGCTCATCAAAGGCCATAATGCATACGGCTATTTAAAAGCAGAAAAGGGCGTACATCGACTTGTACGAATTTCTCCATTTGATTCATCAGGTCGCCGTCACACATCTTTCGTGTCATGTGATGTTGTTCCTGAATTCACCGGAGAAATTGAAATTGAAATTAGAACAGAAGATATTAAGGTTGACACGTACCGAGCAAGTGGCGCAGGTGGACAACATGTTAATACGACAGATTCAGCTGTTCGAATTACCCATATTCCGACTGGAACTGTTGTTACATGTCAAAACGAACGTTCGCAAATTAAAAACCGTGAACAAGCGATGAAGTTATTGAAAGCAAAGCTTTATCAAAGGGAAATTGAGGAAAAAGAGAAGGCGATGGCTGAAATTCGTGGCGAACAAAAGGAAATAGGTTGGGGAAGCCAGATTCGTTCTTATGTTTTTCATCCGTACTCAATGGTTAAGGATCATCGAACGAATGCAGAAATTGGCAATGTGCATGCTGTAACGGATGGAGAAATTGATCCATTTATAGATGCATACTTACGTTCGCGGATCTAATTTTTTGATATGATTGTCACCCTTTAGATACAATTAAGCATTCGTTCCATGGGATCAAGGACAAAATGTTTAAAAAAGCCTGTTAGTTGGTATACTAGAATTAACATTTGTTAAGGAGATGTATCCATGAAAAAAAAGTTATTAGGTATAATGATGGGAGCAACGCTCGCAATTATTCTTACAGCTTGCGGCGGTGGTAATGGCGATAAAAATGCCGATGAAGGTGCATCTGTAAATGATGCTGAAGCAATTGTTAATAAAAGCTGCATCTCTTGTCATGGAGAAAACTTAGAAGGCCGTAATGGCCCTGCATTAGACAAAATTGGTGCAACTTTAGATAAAGAGGAAATTTTAGATGTAATTGAAAATGGCCGTGGTGCAATGCCGGCTGGCCTTATTGAAGGCGATGAAGCAGTTAAAGTTGCCGAATGGTTATCAGAAAAAAAGTAAAAAGTTAAAAAATGCAGCTGTTGCGGCTGCATTTTTTTTTGCGTGTAAAAGAGGGAATATGGTTCTTCCATGTAATATTGATCAATCGACGAGAATTCTCCTTGATAATTCAACTAAAGTTTCAAAAAAACCCCATACTAATGACTATATTGAAAAGATATTAACCAACAATTTCCATTCTAAAGTCCTACTTCCGTCTGAGTAAAAGGAATTACACGCATTTTGTATGAATATGTTACAAAATATCTAAAATGAAATGAAATTGTAATATAGATTTCCCTTAACATATTAAAATCTGATGTTATAATTAGTTTGGGTTATAAATTGTCAGCATCAGACTAATTACTTCAGCTTTTTCATCTTTATAAAAATAATGATGAAAAACAGAAAAAGTTAAACCACCGTTTTTGTTCTAGAAATTCCAAGTGTTGGGACAAGACCACTGCGATGGCACGAGTTGGTTGGAAGCCGGGTGAAATATATGATAGAAATGAAAAAGGTAGTAAAAAAATATTCAAATGGTATTATCGCCGCTAATGACTTGAATATTAGTATCAAAGACGGCGAATTTCTTTATGTAGTAGGACCAAGCGGAGCTGGTAAGTCTACGTTTATCAAAATGATGTACCGGGAGGAAAAGCCTACTTCAGGTGAAGTCATTGTAAATGGTATAAATTTAGCAAAACTAAAAAACAAGCAAGTTCCATTTTTACGTAGAAATATTGGTGTTGTATTTCAAGACTTTAAACTATTGCCAACATTGACTGTATTTGAAAATGTTGCATTTGCACTTGAAGTGATCGAACAACGACCTGCAGAAATTAAAAAGCTAGTAATGGAAGTACTTTCGCTAGTTGGTTTAAAACATAAAGTACGAATGCTTCCAACGGAATTATCTGGGGGCGAGCAACAGCGGGTTTCGATCGCAAGATCCATTGTCAACAAACCTAAACTTGTAATTGCGGATGAGCCGACGGGTAATCTTGATCCAGAAACATCATGGGAGATTATGAGTTTGCTTGAAGAAATTAACATACAGGGTACGACGATTATCATGGCTACTCACAATAGAGAAATTGTTAACACAATTAAACATCGTGTTGTGGCTATTGAAAATGGACGAATTGTACGTGATGAGCAGCGAGGAGAGTATGGTTATGAAGGCTAGAACTATTGGGCGGCATTTTCGCGAAAGTTTTAAGAGTTTGCGCCGCAACGGCTGGATGACATTTGCTTCTGCAAGCGCAGTGACTGTCACTTTACTGTTAGTCGGAGTTTTCTTCGTTATTATGCTGAACATGAATAAGTTTGCAACGGATATCGAAAAAGATGTGGAGATTAAGACACATGTTGAACTTACTGCAAATAAAGAAAATATTGCAGAACTTCAAAAAGAAATAGAGTCTATAGATCTAGTTGAATCTGTTAAATTTTCATCTAAGGAAGATGAATTGACACATCTAATAGAATCGATGGGAAAAGAATGGGAGCTTTTAGAACAAAAAAACCCATTGCATGATGTATTTGTCGTAAAAACGAAGAAACCTACTGATACGCCGATTGTTGCTAAGAAAATTAATAAACTTAACTTTGTGAATTCGGCATTATACGGCGAGAAAAAAGTCGAAAGCTTATTCAATATATTAAAGACAAGTCGTAACGTTGGAATTGTTTTAATTATTGGCTTGTTATTTACCGCGATGTTTTTAATATCAAATACAATAAAGATTGCAATATTTGCTAGAAGACGAGAAATTGAAATAATGAAATTGGTAGGAGCTACAAACTGGTTCATTCGTTGGCCATTTCTATTAGAAGGAATGTGGCTTGGATTATTAGGAGCGATTATCCCAATAACGGTAGTTGCTACTGGATATTATTATGCTTATGATTTCATGGTAGCTCGTATTCCGGGGCAATTGCTTATACCATTAGCCTATAATCCTTTCGTGTATCAAGTTTCAGTGATTATTTTGCTAATTGGAGTTATTATAGGCGGTTGGGGAAGCTTTATGTCAGTCCGACGTTTCCTAAAGATTTAATTGGTTTGAGAGAGAGACACATAACTATAATCATTACGATTGTAGATAAAACTAGGGAGAGAGAAAGGGGAAGTACTTTTTGAATAAACACTCATTACTTTCATTTTCATTGGCCGCCGTTTTAGGGTTAGGAACTATTTTTTCAGGCGCAGGAGCAGCATTAGGTGCAAATTTATCAGATTTAGAACAGGAAAAGTCAAACATACAAAATAAACGGTCGAATATTGGGAACTCCATTAATGAAAAAGAAAATAAAATTATTGACATTGTATCAGAACAAAGTCAATTAGAAGTTGAAATGAAAAGAATTGAATCCGAAATAGCGGATACAGATAGTAAAATTGCTGAAAAAGAAAAACAAATTTCTGACACAAAAGCCGAGATTGAAAGATTACGGGAAGAAATAGAGGACTTAAAAGAAAGGATCGAAGCTAGAAATGAAATGCTTCGTGAACGGGCCCGTACTATCCAAATGAACGGTGGATCTGTGAAATACATAGATATTGTGCTTGGTGCTGAAAGTTTCGGTGATTTGGTCGATAGGGTTTCTGCAATGTCGACATTAGTTAAAGCAGATAGAGAAATTATTGAAGAGCAAGCGAAAGATAAGAAGCAGCTTGAGGATAATCAGAAGCTAGTAGAAGAGAAACTTGCTAGTTTAACAGAAATGTTATCCGAATTAGAAACATTGAAGTCAGACTTAAAAAATCAAAATGCTAGAAAAGCAGAAGTTATGAAGGCTTTAGATGTTGAGAAAAAGCATGTTGAAAGTGAAAAAATGAGCTTAGAAGAAGAATCAGCAATACTTGCATCACAAGATGAAGCGATCCAAAAAGCAATTGATATGGAAAGAAATCGTTTAGCAGAAGAAGCAGCCCGTCAAGCAAAAGAAGAAGCTGAGCGTCAAGCAGACGCGGAGCGTAAAGCAAGCGAGCAGGCAGAGCAGAGTTCTGTAGCATCTAATACTACGAAGAAACAAACAAGTAGTAGTAGCAGTAGCGCTGGGAGTACTAGTAGTTCAAGTAATTCTAGTAACTCCAATGTTTCAAAAGGCCCTAGTGTTGGCAAGCCACCAGTTACATCCGGTTTGTTTATGAAGCCTGCGAATGGCTATTACTCTTCAGGATTTGGCTATCGTGCGAGTTTTGGTGGTATGCATTACGGAACTGACATTGCCGCTAGTGGTACGGTTCCAATTGTTGCAGCAGCAGCTGGTGTTGTAATAAGATCCGAATTTTCTCCAAGCTACGGAAATGTTGTATACATTTCTCACCATCTTGAAGGAAAAACATATACAACGGTTTATGCACATATGAGTAGTCTGAGTGTTTCATCAGGAGCATCAGTGTCAAAAGGTCAGCAACTTGGCTACATGGGGAACACTGGTCAATCCTTTGGCCAACATTTACATTTTGAGTTACACCTAGGTCCATGGAATGGTGCAAAATCTAATGCTGTTGATCCTCGGGGATATATTAATTAATAAAATAATATATAATAGTTAGGCCGTATCCTTTTGGGTACGGTCTTTTATTTGTAAATATGCTAATATTATACATAAATCGATTGTTTGTTAAAAAGACAAAGGGAATGCGAGGGGCCAATTTATGACACTTACTACAGTTACGGCTATATTGTTAAGCATGGTCGTCATTTTGAATATTGTGTTAGCTGGATTTGTTATATTCTTAGAACGCAGGGATGTAGGTGCTACCTGGGCGTGGCTACTTGTATTATTTTTTATACCTATAGCTGGATTTATACTTTATTTAATCTTTGGTCAAAATCTAAGTAGAAAAAAGATATTTAGCTGGAAAGATAAAAATAAAATCGGCATTATGGAAATTACTAAATATCAGATTGAATTGCTACGAAAAGGGGAGTTTCCATTTCACGGTAATAAGACAGCTAAATATAAAGATTTAGTATATATGCTACTCGTGAACGACAGCGCTGTCCTTACTCAAGATAATAAAGTAGATATATTCATTGACGGTAATGACAAATTTCGGTCACTTATTCATGATATTAAGAACGCCAAAGACCATATACATTTTGTATACTATATATGGCGGAATGATCGTTTAGGAAATGAAGTGCTTGAAGCGTTAATACAAAAAGCGCGTGATGGGGTGCAAGTAAAGGTGCTGCATGACGCGATGGGATCCAGAAGACTACCCCGGAAGTTCTTTCGTCCACTCATTGATGCCGGTGGAAATGTGAGTGCATTCTTCCCTGCTATATTGCCTCATCTCAATTTACAAGTTAATTATCGCAATCACCGTAAGCTTGTCATTCTCGATGGGAAAGCCGGTTATATTGGTGGTTTCAATATAGGTGATGAATATCTTGGCCTGGATAAGAGGTTTGGCAATTGGAGAGATACGCATTTGAAGATTAGTGGAAAAGCGGTATATGCATTACAAACTCGTTTTATTCTTGATTGGAATCAAGCATCAGTAACTCCAATTAGGTACGACGATAGACTTTTCCCTGAAATACAGCCTAAAGGTAAAACCGATGTACAAATTGTATCTAGTGGTCCTGATTCGGAATGGGAACAAATTAAATATGGAATGATAAAAATGATTAGTTCTGCTAAAAATTACATCTATATTCAAACGCCGTATTTTATTCCAGATGCAAGTGTATTGGATGCAATCAAAATTGCTGCTTTATCAGGCGTAGATGTAAGGGTAATGATACCTAACAAGCCTGATCATCCTTTTGTTTACTGGGCAACGTACTCAAATGTAGGAGCAATTCTACAGACGGGTGCGAAGGTATATACATATGAAAATGGCTTCGTTCATGCGAAAGCAATTGTAGCCGATGGGAAGATAGCTACCGTCGGTACTGCCAATATGGATGTACGTAGCTTCCGACTTAACTTTGAAGTGAATGCATTTCTGTATGATGAAGAACTCGTTGGAGAGCTTGTCGATATTTTTAACAAAGATATGGAACAATCGAAGGAGCTTACATTAGAAGAGTATCAAAAACGTCCACTATATATAAGATTTAAAGAATCCGTTTCACGCTTACTATCACCAGTTCTTTAAAGGAAGAAAGGGGGGACGGATGAAATGTGGCTTTCAATTGGTTCTTTATCCTTCCCAGTCTCTTGGGTAGCGATCGTAATAGCATTTTTTCTAACGACTGGCATGTTGTTGCTTTTAAAGAAAAAGCATATAGCTGATTATTATGGGAATGCTATTTTTATATTTATTATCACGTGGAAATTGAGTGTAATTTTATTTCAATTTAAATTCAGTATACAGAACCCTTTAACTATATTGTATTTTAATGGTGGGATAAAAGGTTTTTGGCTTGGACTGATCGCTGGATGCATATACTTATTTATTATAGGTAAAAGAAAAAAACAAGCGGAAATGAGCATAGGTGACATTTTCCAAGTATGGTTAATGACGTTTTCTATTTATGAGATTGTTATAAGCATAGTAGATGATTACCCTTTATTGTTTAGAGTGATACTCATCTTAATCAATTTTGGATTTGTTGTAATGGCCATTTTAAAAAATAACCAAATAAGATGGCTACAGCAATTACTCATTTTGTTTACGGTTATTCAGCTACTTATTTATTCGGTAATGGATCGACTTTTTTCCGTTCCAATTATGACATATATAATAGTAGTTATTGCATTACTTATCATATCTAAAATAAAGAAAGTTGGTGCCAAGTGAAGAAAAATATTTTTGGGTTAATAGTTATCGTGATTTTAATCAGTATTGTTACAGTGAATATTGTAAAAGAAGTACAAGCAAAAAAAGCAGAGGAATTGGCCCAAGAAGAATTTTTAATGGAATCATCAACAAAGGAAGCACAAGTAGATACTGCTGCACCTGGGCTAACAACAGGAGATCAACCACCCGACTTCGAATTGGAAACACTGGATGGTGAATCAATTAAACTGTCTGATTATAAAGGCAAAAAAGTGATTTTGAATTTTTGGGCGACTTGGTGTCCCCCATGTAAGGCGGAAATGCCTCATATGGAGAACTATTACAAAACGGCTGCCGAGAATGATAATGTTGAAATAATTGCAGTAAATTTAACGAATGCAGAACGTGGTGTCAATAAAAGAGACAAAATCAGCAAATTTATTAAAGAGTATGAATTAACATTTCCAATACCTCTAGATGAAAAAGGAAATGTTGGTAATGAATATCAAATACTAACAATACCAACAACGTATATGATTGATAGTAATGGATTTATTCATAAACGAATTGTCGGTCCAATGGATGAAGAAATGATTGGAAAATTAGTTAAGGAAATGAAGTAGTGAACATTACCACGTAAATAGATGCTCGTTTCATAACAGGAACGAGCATCTATTTAGATCCGTACGTTTAGTGATTACACTATCTAAAGCATACATGAGTTCCTTATCACAAAAGAACTAGCCTTGTGTACAATCTAGGTTAGACAGCATTTAAAAACTTAAAATTTTAAAATAAGTGAAAAAGGGTTGACATTATTCAAATACGTAGTATACTAATTTTTAAGAGTTCATTGAACTATCTAAAATTTAATAATAAGCATTACTCTTATCTAGAGCGGCGGAGGGAATAGGCCCTGCGATGCCCGGCAACCTTCAGATGATTTTATCTGAAAAGGTGCTAATTCCTACAGGTTATTTAGTAACCTGGAAGATAAGGGGAGGAACTGTATATACGCCCTCTTCTTATTCAGAAGAGGGCTTTTTGTATAAAGAAGATTGCAGAAAATATTATGCAACCTTTTAACCAAGTTTACCAATCAAATTACTATAATATTTAGGGGGATAAAAAAATGTCAGAACAAAACTTTAAGCCAGAAACTTTATTACTTCATGGTGGGCAAGAGCCTGATGAAACAGGGTCACGAGGTGTACCAGTTTATAGAACAACTTCTTATGTATTCGAAAACACGGAGCATGCTCAAAAACTATTTGGTTTAGAGGTTTCTGGAAATATTTATTCTCGAATCATGAACCCGACAGTCGACGTATTTGAAAAGCGAGTCGCATTGTTAGAAGGCGGAACTGCCGCAGTTGCATTATCATCTGGAATGGCTGCTATTGCATTTTCAATCTTAAATATTGCACATGCAGGTGATGAAATTTTAGCTGCTACAGATTTATATGGTGGAACATACAATTTGTTCGCTGTAACGCTCCCAAGATACGGAATTAAAGTAAACTTTGTTAACCCGAAAGATCCGGAAAACTTCCGTAAAGCAATAACTCCGAAAACGAAAGCAATTTTTGCAGAAGTTATCGGCAACCCAAGCTTGCATATTCTTGATACTGAAGCAGTTGCTAAGATTGCGCATGAAAGCAATATTCCGTTAATCGTAGACAGTACATTTGCAACTCCATACTTAAGCAGACCGATTGAACACGGTGCAGATATTGTCGTCCATTCAGCTACAAAATGGATTGGTGGTCATGGAACAGCAATAGGTGGAGTTGTTGTAGACAGCGGAAAATTTGATTGGAACAATGAGAAATTCCCTGGATTCACTGAGCCTGACCATTCGTATCACGGCATCCGTTTTGGCATCGATGTACCAGATGCAGCATTTGCTACTAAATTACGTGTTCAGCTGCTACGTGACTTTGGACCTTGCTTAAGTCCTGACAATGCGTTCATTTTCTTGCAAGGATTGGAAACATTACATCTACGCATTACGAAACATGTGGAGAATGCAAAAGCAGTGGCAGAATATTTACAACAAAATGATGCAGTTGAGTGGGTTGCATATCCTGGTCTTAAAAGTCATCCATCATATGAACTTGCACAGAAGTATTTCCCTAAAGGTGCTGGAGCGATCGTGAACTTTGGAATAAAAGGTGGCCGCGAAGCTGGTAGAAATACAATAGATAATGTCAAACTGTTTTCTCATGTTGCTAATGTTGGAGATGCTAAATCATTGATTATTCACCCTGCTTCTACTACACATCAGCAGTTAAGTGGAGATGATTTAAAAGCAACAGGTGTAACAGAGGAATTGATTCGCCTTGCAGTTGGATTAGAGGCAATTGAAGATATAACAGCAGATCTGGAACAAGCAATCGCAAAATCTGTTGAAGCTACTACTAAATAATACTTCAGGATAACAGGGGCTGAGCGCATTGCGTCTCAGCCTTTTGATTTTAAACATTAGGAGGGGAAACAAATGGCAGTCATCAAGGCAGCAATACTCGGTTTTGGAACAGTAGGAGAAGGAGTGTACGAAGCAGTTCAAACACATCAGCAGCAATTGCAGGATATACTTGATGCTGAAGTGCAAATTGTTGGAGTGCTTATCCAAGATTTAGAAAAGAATCGTAGTATCTCCGAAGATGTATTAGTGACAACTAATTTCGAGGAGATATTAAATATCCCAGATCTACAAGTTGTATTTGAAGCAATTGTGGGCGAGGATCCAAGTTATATATATTTGGAAAGAGCGATGGAACAAGGCTGCGATATCGTCACTGCAAATAAGGTGATGTTTGCAAGGCATGGAGAAAGGCTATTACGCAAAGCTTATGAGCAAGGCGTCCAGATTGGTTATGAAGCAACTGTAGCCGGTGGTGTGCCTATAATCAGAACACTGGCACATCAATTGCAGGTGAATAAGGTAGAGCGTATTCAAGCTATTTTAAATGGTACATCGAACTATATATTAACAGAAATGAGAAATAAACAATTATCTTTTGAGGAAGTATTGAAGACCGCTCAGGAACTTGGTTATGCGGAGGCAGATCCGACTAATGATGTAGAGGGATTTGATGCGTTTTATAAACTGATGATATTAAGTAGTCTTGTATTCGGCAGCCAGCCTAGCTGGGATGAAGTAAATGTTAAGGGGATTTCAGCCGTATCCAATGAACAGATTGAAGTGGCTTATAACAATGGCCATCGTTATAAGCATATTGCTGAAGTGACAAAAAAAGACGGAAAAATACTTGCGTCTGTCAGTCCTGTATTAACTGATGCAAATCACCCACTTTATAATGTAGAAGGTGTGGACAATGCAATACTTGTTCAAGCCACATTAGCTGGTACGATTACAATACAAGGTCCTGGAGCGGGGAGCGATCCAACTGCAAGCGCAATGATCGAAGATTTTGCTCATATTTTTCAAAAGAAAAAAGCTAGTTATGCATTGAATTAAGAAGAAGACATGTTTCCATTCCTATCATATCTTGTCCACATACAACATATCATGTATGGAAGTAATATTCTTACGTGAGTGGGTGGAGGGATAGGATGAAAAAAAAGTGGCTTACGATAATTATTGTCTGCTCATTCCTCATTGGCGTTGGGGGGACATATTCTGGCATAACGTGGATTATCCCACAATGGAAAAATGCAACAGGGAAGAAAGTGGATGTAGGTTCGGAGTCAGAAGTAAAGATCGGTGACGCTGACCTTAATAAAGTTGCTAAGGCATATGAATTAATTCAGCATTCATATATTGAAAAGGTTGATGAATCTCAGTTAATTCAAGGGGCTATTCAAGGAATGATCGGAACGTTGAAGGATCCATATTCAGTGTATATGGAACCAGATGCAGCAGCCAACTTTAATGACAGCATGGATTCTTCCTTTGATGGAATTGGTGCCCAGATTGCTATTGAGGAAGGTAAATTACTCATTATTTCACCTATTAAAAATTCACCCGCAGAGAAGGCTGGATTGAAGCCGAAGGATGAAATTATTAATATTGATGGGAAAAGTGTGCAAGGACTTGATTTATATGAAGCCTCGACGAAAATTCGTGGTAAAAAGGGTACAGTAGTTAAACTCGATATTAGAAGAAAGGGATTAGCAAATCCAATAAACATATCGGTAACTCGGGATGAAGTCCCAGTATTAACAGTGTTTTCGGATGTGAAAAAAAATGCAGGACAAAAGATAGGTTACTTGGAGATTACTTCATTTGCACAATCAACAGCAAAGGATTTTACAGCCCTCCTTAAGAACTTAGAGGAACAAAACATCACAGGCCTAATCATTGATGTCCGAGGAAATCCAGGAGGTATGTTATCAAGTGTGCAGGAAATTCTAGGTCAACTCGTAACGGAAACGAAGCCATTAGTACAAATTGAAGATCGGAACGGGAATAAAAAACCTTATTTTTCAGAGTTGAAAGAAGGCAAACCATATCCAATTAAAGTGCTGATTGATGAGGGAAGCGCATCTGCTTCAGAGATATTAGCTGGAGCCTTAGAAGAGGCAGAGGGATATGCACTGATTGGTGTAAAGACTTTTGGAAAAGGTACGGTTCAGCAGGCTATACCGATGGATGATGGTAGCAATATTAAGCTTACAATGGCCAAATGGCTAACGCCAGATGGAAATTGGATTCATGGAAAGGGAATTGAACCTACACTTGAAGTGGCGCAGCCGGCTTACTTTAAAACGCATATGCTTCAATTAGAAAAAGCTTTAGTGAGAGATATGAATAATGAAGATATAAAGATTGCTCAGGAAATGTTAACAGGTTTAGGGTATGGACCGGGTCGAGAAGATGGATATTTTGATGAGCAAACAGAGATAGCAGTAAGGGCATTTCAATCAATGATGAAGTTACCAGTCACAGGTCAAATTACAGTAGAGACATCTGAGAAGTTAATGACAGCAATTATCGATGCTGTACAAAAAGAGGATAATGATTTGCAATTGCAAGTTGCAATCAAATCTTTTAATAGATAAAATATATAGGCAAGCTAGTGTATAATTTATTTATACATTGGCTTGTATTTTTTTATCTTAGAATAGGATTAGAGTCTGTAATATTAAGTTTTTCTTAGAATGCTTGTTTGAGCAAGTGAAGATTATAAAATGATGTCATTCGTTCTATCAAATATTAAAGGCGCTATGCTAAAATTTCTGATAGAATAAGAGAAAGGATTATCGTTTTAGGAAGGTGCGTGATTTTATGGATGAAATGTGGCTAATAGAGTTTGCGAAAGGCTTTGGGAGAATGTTCATACATCCCGTGTTTTATTTTTCGTTTATGATTGCTCTTATTGCCGGCACCTTGAGAGTAAAGAGAGAGCGTCGTGATTTCAACGTAAGAGTAAATGACTTTTCACATGAGCTTAGAAATTTATTGCCTGTTGGGATTATGGTTGGATGTATTTTATCGGTCACATTTATCGTGGTTGGCTTTGCACTCCCTGCGATAATAATTGCTAGTATAGCAACTGTTACGATAGTACTAGGGTTAATTGGAAATGCACGTTTATTATCACCAGCGTTAACTATTGGGATTCCATTGCTATCTTTGTATGCTGTTACATATTTTGATTTTCAAATACCTTATTTCGATCAAAGCTATCTGACTGAAAATAATTTTTTTATAGCGACGGCCTTATTACTAGGAATCTTAACTCTAACTGAAGGGTTCCTTTTATTAAAAGATGGTTTGAAAGACATATCGCCAAAATTAAGGAAAAGTCGTAGAGGAATGACGGTGGGGGCCCACCAAACGAAACGTTTTTGGTTCTTACCTATCTTTTTATTTTTACCAGCAGGTCCTTTAACTGCACCATTTGAATGGTGGCCGGTTTTTGAATGGGGAACGGGCGTGTATTCGCCTATCTTAGTACCTTTTATTATTGGGTTTCAAAATCAAATTCAAACGGTACTTCCCAAAATAGCAATTCATACACTTGCCAAGCATGTAATTATGTTAGGGGTCATTACGTTTGCACTCGCCTTTTCTGGTTTCTGGTTACCACAAATAATGCCATTTGTTGCAGGTATAGTAGCGATTATTGGTAGATTATGGATATCTCATCGCCATCGGGTTCGCGAAAATGCTAATCCATATTATTTTACTCAACAAAATAGTGGAATTATGATATTGGATGTTATCCCGGATTCACCTGCAGATAAATTACAATTGAAAACAGGCGAGATTATTAAAACTTGTAATAGTATTCCAGTAAAGAATAAACAGGATTTATACGAGGCATTGCTCGTTAACCGGGCATACTGCAAACTTGAAGTGTTGGATGTTAATAAGGAAGTTCGCTTATTACAACGTGCCCTTTTTGAAGGAGAACATCATGCATTAGGAGTACTATTTGTAGAAAAGCGTGTAACACCAGTTTCAGAAGAAGTGGGATAATGTGATTATCAGATAGGCGCTCATAAACGAGGTGCCTATTTTTTTTATCGAATTAGAATGTTTATTTCATTTATCGATTTTATTACCTGTTTCTGGATGACTGGACTTAGAAAAAAGAATGTAATCATCAATAAGATTAAATATCAAATATAACAAGTCAGCTCGTACTTCCTTGATTGAAGAAGCGGGCATATTTGAGTGGAGATAATTGTTACTAAGCTTAAATTAGACAAGGAAATTGGGTTTTAGTAGAATAGCTTAGTACGTTTGAAAAAAATGTTGTACTGCCTAAATTATTATATCCGATTTCATTTTTATGGGCAGTAGCGATTTTTGCGGTAAAAGTGTTTCCTAAGCTTAGGTCTAGGGAGCTTTTTTTAGGAAGGAGATTATTATACAGAATGAATAAATCGTTCATCACATACTTTATCTTATTATTCTGCGTAGTCGCTTGGGGGAGTAACTTTGTCTTCGGAGCAATACTAGTGGGGAATTTTGATCCGAGCGTCATTGCGTTTTTTCGACTTATATTCATTATTATATTTCTTTTCTTTGTGACCTTTCGCCACGTTCGTAAAAGCAAGTTAGATATGCTTCAATATATATGGTTATCGGTTGCTGGCTTTTGTGGTATAACAATAAATCAATGGAGCTTTTATGCAAGTTTGCAATATACGGAACCTGTTACAGCCGCATTAATACTAGCTTTATCACCTGTTGTCACGGCATTAATTTCATCCTATTGGTTTAAAGAAAGAAAGGAGTTACCTTTCTGGGCTGGTTCTGTTATTGCTTTATTAGGTGTATGGTTAGTCATTACAAAAGGTTCATTTTTTGTCCCACATATTGGTAAAGGAGAACTATTAATCGGTTTGACGATGCTATCTTTTTCTATTTTTTTAATCCTGATACAGCATTTATCCAAATCGATTCACCCGGCTACCATCACTTGGTATAGTAATATATTTGGTCTTGTATTTCTTCTCCCATTCGTGCCGTGGAAAAATACATCTCTTGTATGGTCCGTTCCATTTCGTTACTGGGCGTTGCTCATCATTACTGCAATTATCATGCATGGTTTATGTACATTTTTATGGAATAATTCGATACATAAGGTAGGGGCTACAAAAGCAGCCTTATTATTGAATTTAGAGCCATTTATAGCGATGGTCTTTGCCTTTTTGATTTTAGGTAATAGTATTAAAACACTGCAATTGGTCGGTGCATTTGTCATTATCGTTGGAGTCTTTATATCAATACGAACAAAAGCAAAGAAAATAGCAATTAATAGCTGAATTAGCTTATGTCTATTGCATCCATAATATCATATGTGTTTGTAGTTACCCATACTGAAATAAAGGAGTAAAAGCCAGACATATCACTTATATCTGGCTTTCGTACTTACTATTCAAAATCTATTTTATTACCTTTTTCACTCCAACTTAAGCCCCTATCACTAGGTAGCTCCTCGTTATCGTAACAGTCCATTAATGTTTCGGCCAATCCTTCAAACCAATGTAATTTCCTTTGTTGCTCAAATTTCACAAGCTTTTCCGGAAAAGTCGATATCGTTGGCACGGATTCATGCATTGCCTCTATACTATAGACATGGGAAGAAGCTGCTTCGATCCCACATAAAATATGGCCATGGCTATTGGCTACGGCTTCAATACATATTTGTAGCTTTGCAAGCGAGTCCTCTCCTGGGTCAGCATAGCTTTTTGAAGTTCCGTCAGCAAAATGTGCCTCTATAGAATTGCCAGCTTGATAGGAGATAGTGGCATGTTCAAATACTAACTCATAACGCGGATTGACTTCCTTGTTCACTGCATGTGAAGCGAAGTATAATATTTCTGTCTCTTCTTTTGTATGGATCCGAACGGCACAAGTATCAAAGGTTTCAATATTATTTACACGATATAATTCTGCTGTAAGATCTTTTAAATGACAACTTGTATCTATTGTTGGACCTAAAAGATAAAAGAGATGATGCAAGAAATGGGATGTCGCATTATTAGCGACACTATCAAAAATCATTTCACCAGAAGTACTATATTTTTTTCCTGCCCAAGAGGACCTGTTGTAATAAGCTTCATCGCGTGGCCATAGTACAATCGCTTTCATTCGTTTCGGCTTACCAAACACACCGTCTAAAATATCCTGTTTCAATTGTTGAACAGCGGGAGTGAATGACCAATTAAATCCGATTGCTAAAAACTTTCCAGTTCTATTACGAACATCGATCATCTTTTGTAGATCAAGCGGATTTCCACTTGCAGGCTTTTCACATAATACATGGCTTCCATTCAGCATCGCGTAACAGGACTGTTCTTTATGTAAATGAATCGGTGTAGAAATGATTGCTAAATCCGCTTTTGATTTTGCATAAAATTCGTGGAGAGATTCATAGATCGGAATGTCTTTTTCTACTAATTGATCATAATACCTAGATTTATTTGGAAAAATGTCAACCACACCTACTATGTACGCATCTTCACTAGCGTTTAATAGCTCTTTTACATACACACTTCCATATCCATTAATCCCAACTAAAACAATAGAAACTCTTTTTTTTATCATCGTTTTTGCTCCTCTGAATAAATAATATGTACTGGATCGTCTTCCAATGCAAACGGTTTATCATATAGCGTTCCTATGTATATATTATTAGAAAATTCAGCAACCATCAAGTATATGCCTCTCCATTAAAAAATTCCTACGAACCAAATAATTAAAAGTCGGATTCTTCATGAGAATTTTTGCTAATTAATGCAACATTATTTAGCGAAAATGGTAAAATGATAGAAAATAAGAAATATCTATCGGGGGAGTTTTCTGAAGATGAATGACTTTATTGTTTATCCTAAAGTAAGAAGAATTGTCATGTTAGGTTTAGCATCTTTTCTATTTTTACTGCTTGGCATTTTGTTTTACATATTGTCGTCCGGAGACCCAGGGACAGGGGGACTCTTATTAAAGATTATCGGTGTAATTACTGGTGTGATATTTGGATTATGCTTAATTTATTATATTAACGTATTAATCAAACGAAAACCCGCCTTAATTGTCTCAAATGAAGGTATTTTTGATCAATCCAGTTTTATAGGAGCAGGTTTAGTTAAGTGGGAAGAAATAGAGGATATTGATTTTATTTATTTTTCGGGACAATTATTTCTCGGAATAAAAACGCAAGATCCCAATTTAATAGTAAATCGCTCAAATGGCATTAAAAGGGTACTGAACAAACTTAATAAAGGCCTTGTTGAAGCGCAAGTGAATATTCCAGTAAAGATTCTTTCGTGTTCTATGGATGAATTAGTAAATGAAATCGAGAATCATTGGCAGAGTGTTAGTGCAAGTAACTATAATTAAGGGATATTAGTGGTTGACTATTTTCTGAATAGGTAATAAAATCAACATAATATATAATGTATGCGAAGAGGAAGAGGAGTAGACAAGAATAACACTTTAGAGAGCTGATGGTTGGTGGAAATCAGTGTGGGTTTTTGTTGAATGGACTTCTGAGCATCCAGACTGAATAAATAGTAGGTTATGGCGGATAGTCTCACCGATAAAAGAGGCAAGGTATGGAACGAGGAAGCTTGTTTGCGTACAATAAGTACGTTTACTTAGAGTAGACGAACAAAGGTGGCACCACGGGTTTCTCGTCCTTTTTAATCGGCTGAGGGGCTCTTTTTTTTTTTATCGCAGAATTAACGGGCAGTAAAACCCCCACTTCAAGGATTCAGGTTTAAGCAATGAAGAGTAAGTGGAGTATCAACGCCCGTAAAGGCCCGATTGGTTTAACTAACAATCAGTGTGGGATGATAGAGAACCCCCACTGATTGAAGTTTCACTTTATAAATAGAGGAGATGAGCTTAGATGAGTAAGACAAGTCAGCTTGAAAAAGGATATTTTGGGGAATTTGGAGGTAGTTTTGTTCCGCCTGAACTTCAAAATGTGTTAGATATTTTAGATAAGAACTTTGAAAAATATAAAAATGATGATGCGTTTAATCAGGAATTTCAATATTATTTGCAGGAATACGTAGGTAGAGAGTCACCTCTTTATTTTGCCGAACGGCTAACGAAGGAATTAGGCGGGGCAAAAATTTATTTGAAAAGGGAGGATTTAAATCATACAGGCTCCCATAAAATTAATAATGTGTTGGGGCAAATTCTTCTAGCGAAACGAATGGGAGCGAAACGTGTCATTGCCGAGACTGGTGCTGGTCAACATGGTGTTGCAACTGCTACTGTTTGTGCGATGTTTGGTATGGAATGTACTATATATATGGGGGAAGAAGATACAAAACGCCAAGCACTAAACGTTTTCCGGATGGAATTATTAGGTGCTAAAGTAGTGGCTGTTTCAGAAGGACAAGCACGGTTAAAAGATGCAGTGGATGCTGCTTTTGCAGATCTTGTTCAAAATTATGAACACACGTTTTATCTATTAGGTTCTGCAGTAGGACCACACCCGTTTCCAACTATGGTTAAACATTTCCAATCTGTGATTAGTAAGGAAAGCAGAAAGCAAATCCTTGAAAAAGAAGGAACGCTTCCTTATGCAGTGGTGGCATGTATTGGTGGTGGGAGTAATGCAATTGGTTCTTTTGCAGAGTATTTTTCTGATGACGAAGTCCGTTTAATCGGTGTAGAACCTAGTGAAGCTGCAACATTAACGACTGGTACATCTGGAGCATTACACGGTTTCAAATGTATTGTCTTGCAAGATGAACAAGGGAACCCGATGCCTACATATTCAATTGCTGCGGGTTTAGATTATCCAGGTTGTGGGCCGGAGCATAGTCATTTAAAGACAACAGGTCGCGCTGATTATGTATCAGTAACAAATGAGGAAGTATTAGAAGCATTTCAAGTATTGTCAAAATTGGAAGGGGTTATTCCAGCACTTGAAAGTGCACACGCAGTAGCTCATGTAATGAAATTGGCTCCAACGCTAGATAGCGAGAAGAGTATTATCGTTAACATTTCTGGACGTGGAGATAAGGATGTCGAGCAAGTATTTCATATGTTAGAGAATAAATAACTATCTTTTTACAGACAAAATAAAAAAGACAAAGTGAATTTTTTTACTTTGTCTTTTTATAGAATCAACTATTCTGCTGCTCCGAAAAACTCACGTGCTTTTTCGAGATAAACTTCATCTTCTGGTAGCATTTCTTCTTCATGGAAAATTGCATCAACTGGACATACTGCTTGGCATGCGCCACAGTCAATGCAAATATCAGGGTCGATAAAAAATTGACTTTTACCTTCCGCGATACAATCAACAGGACAAACGTCCACACATTCCCCAAACTTTTCACCAATACATGGTGATGTAATTACATAAGCCATTCTAAATAACCACCTTTTATGAAAGTATATATGCTTCCACCATATTAGATATCTACTTGGACTAATATTGTTAATATAACAAAAAAGCGACTTAGATTCAATGCAGTTTATATGTACATGGTGTAATATCATTAACCACTACACGGACTTTTAGTATATAATTTTCATCAAATCAACAGAATTTTTTATTAGTTTCTATATTTTCCTTGACACTTTATCGAGTATTGCATACACTTATATTAATACATGAGTATATGTTCATATATAGATTTCAAAGGAGGTTAATCCAAATGGAAAAGGATCAATCAACATCTCATAAGCATGGTGGAACAGAGGGTTTAGATGAAGAAACATTGTTTATTGTCGCGCAAACCTTCAAAGCTTTATCAGAGCCGACCCGAATTAGAATTCTTCATTTATTATCAGATCGAGAGTGCTCTGTCAATGAAATTGCCGAAAAATTATCCCTGTTACAATCAACGGTTTCGCATCAGTTACGATTTTTAAAAAATTTAAGATTAGTTAAATATAGAAGAGAAGGCACAAGCCTTTATTATTCGCATGATGATGATCATGTAATGAATATGTTAGAACATACAATTGACCACGCAATGCACAACTAATTGTACATGATAATGAGCGAATTAGCAGGTAAAGGAGGAAGCATTATGGCGGAGTATAAGCTTCAAGGGTTATCATGCGCAAATTGTGCCCGAGAAATAGAAGAAGAAATTCAAAAGCTTCACAATGGTGACGATGCAAAGGTTTTATTTAATTCAAGCAAACTGATTGTTTCAGATGAGATTGCATTAGATAAAGTGGAGAAAATCTTAGCAAATGATGGAGCAGCATTTGTAAAAGAAACAACTTCAGATTCTGAAGGCCACATACACAGTCATGGAAGTGGACGAAAGCTGCTTTTTTTAATTGGTTTATCAGCTATTCTATTTGCAGTTGCAATTATTGTTGAAAAGCAATGGAGTGAGTCTTTTGCGGTGTTTATATATATAAGTGCTGCGGCATTTAGCGGTTATTCTACCTTTCTAAAAGGGTTGAAAAATCTTTTCAAGTTCAAATTTAATATTGATACATTAATGACAATTGCATTAATTGGTGCATTCGGAATCGGTGAATGGAAAGAAGGTACGCTCGTTGCTATCTTATTTGGTATTAATGAGTATCTTGAAGGCATGGGGATGGAAAAAGCAAGAAAATCTATGGAAACCTTATTAAAGGTGGCGCCAAAAGAAGCGATCATTATACAAGGGAATGAAGAAAAAGTTATTCCAATTGCTGATTTACGTGTTGGCGATATTGTACTTGTTAAATCAGGCGAAAAAATTCCATCAGATGGGACGATTGAAGCTGGTAAAAGCTCTGTAAATGAAGCTGCAATTACGGGCGAATCCATGCCGGTGGATAAAGTACCAGGAGAAAAAGTATTTGGGGGAAGTATTAATAATGAAGGTGTTTTAAAAGTAGCAATTCTTAAAGCTTACGAGGATTCTTCTCTTGCAAAAATTTTACATCTAGTAGAAGAAGCGCAAGAAACGAAAACACCTACTGAACAATTTATTAATAAGTTTGCGAAATACTATACGCCAATTATTATGGTTATTGCTGCGTTGGTAATGGTTGTACCACCTTTATTTGGTGGCACTTGGGGATCATGGTTTTACCAAGGTCTTGCTGTATTGATCGTTGGTTGTCCATGTGCACTTATTATTTCATCACCGATTGCGATTGTTTCCGGGATTGCTCGTAATGCTCGAAATGGTATTTTAATCAAGGGCGGCGTTTTTTTAGAGCAGTTAGGACGAATCAAAACGGTGGCGTTTGATAAAACTGGAACACTGACTAAGGGAGAACCACATGTCGAAAAAATGGATGTATATGATGATTCATTATTTCTACATATAGCTGGATCTATAGAGAAGTCATCCTCCCATCCCTTAGCGAAAGCGATTTTGAAAAAGGTAAGTGAATATTCAGTAGTGCTAGAAGAACCGACTGAAGTTAACACAATAGCTGGTCAAGGAATTAAAGCCGTGATAGGTGGAAAAGAATATTGGCTTGGAAATGAAGCAAGTATCCCTCCCACAGCATTTACTGCAGATATCCAGTCGCAAATTGCAGTATATAAAGAAGATGGATTAACGATTGTTGCTGTTTCGGATCGGGATCAAGTGCTTGGGCTATTTGGAATCGCGGATGAAATACGTCCTGAAAGCAAAAAGATAGTTGATGAGTTGTATAAAGCAGGTGTGCACAATGTCGTCATGTTGACAGGTGACCATGAAATGACAGCGAAGAAAGTAGCGAATGCAACTGGCTTAACAAATTATTACGCAAATCTATTACCTGATATGAAAGTAAATAAAGTGAAGGAATTGACACTGAATGGTAAAACTGCGATGGTTGGTGATGGGATCAACGATGCGCCGGCACTCGCCACGGCTGACCTTGGCATTGCAATGGGGAAAGGAACAGATAGCGCGATAGAGACGGCTGATATTGTTTTAATGCAGGATCATCTAGGGAAATTACCTGAGGCAATTAACATTTCAAAACGTGTAAATGCTGTTATCAAGTGGAATATCTCAATCGCTTTAGGATTAAAAATCATTGCTTTGCTGCTGACGATACCTGGCTTGCTTACATTGTGGATTGCAATCCTTTCAGATATGGGAGCGACCGTGCTCGTAACATTAATTAGCTTGACGGTATTAATCGAAAAAAGAAAATAGATATAAGGTCAGGTCTAAAAATCTGACCTTTGTTTGAGGGAGGTAAATTTGTGGAGAAAATACTTGTAGTGGATGATGAACCATCGATTGTTACATTGCTTAAATTTAATTTGGAAAAGGCTGGATTTTCGGTGATTACCGCGGTGGATGGAAAAGCAGGATTTTCATTGGCGATGGAAGAAAAGCCTGATTTAATCGTGCTAGATTTGATGCTGCCATTTATGGATGGAATGGATGTTTGCAAACAGCTCAGACAGGAAAAAGTGGAAACACCTATTTTGATGTTAACGGCCCGGGATGATGAATTTGATAAAGTACTTGGATTAGAACTTGGTGCAGATGATTATTTGACCAAACCTTTTAGCCCCCGTGAAGTAGTTGCTAGGGTTAAGGCGATTTTAAGACGAGTAAATATGAGTGAAAAGGGAGCAAATAATGAAACGGAAGAAAAGTCTTCTATCCAAATAGGAGAGCTCGTCATCTATCCTGAGAGATATGAAGCGACGATGGGTGGCAATATTCTCGATTTGACTCCGAAAGAATTTGAATTATTACTATACCTTGCGCATCACCGCAGAAAAGTGTTAAATCGAGATCAACTGCTAACCGCTGTTTGGAATTATGACTATGCTGGTGATTCGCGAATTGTTGACGTACACATCAGTCATTTACGTGAAAAAATAGAAATGGATAAGCGAAAACCGCTTTATATTAAAACAGTTCGTGGATTTGGTTATAAACTGGAGACACCATAATTATGCAAAGACTATGGCTCCGAATTACTCTCTCGTTTTTAGTACTGTTTTCATCTGTATTGCTTATAGCGGGTTTTTTTCTTGCGGAAATTATGAAAAATACATATCTTGATTTGAAAGAAAACTATCTAAATCAAACGGCAGCAGTTATATTAAAGTCGATAGAAATGGATGATAGTAATCTTAATTTGCAAAATAGAATAACAGATTTATCAAAACCAATCAATGCACGGATTACGATGATTGATCGCGATGGTAATGTGTTGGCAGATTCTGAAGACGATCCGGAAAAGATGAGTAACCATGCGAGCCGTCCAGAAGTAAAACAAATTTTTGAAGAAAATAAGACATCTGGATTATCGATTAGGTATAGTAACACGCTTGGATATCGGATGATGTATGCGACTATTCCGATTTATGAAGATGGAGAAGTGAGCGGAGTAATGAGAACAGCGCTCACATTAAAAAATATTGATGCTGCGATAAATAAATTATGGACAAGTATTATAATTGTATTAGTTGCTGCCATTTTATTAATTACTTTGATTGGTATTAGGATAGCGAAGGGAATTTCGCGACCTGTAGAAGAAATGATTTTAGTATCGGATAAATTAAAGGATAGCGATTATGATGCGCGTGTAATAATTAATCCAAAAGGTGAACTTGGGCAGTTAGCTCAGGCGATCAATGTCCTAGCTTCCAGCCTAAAAAAACAAATGGAAATGATCGAGGAAAATGAACAACAACTTACTGGTGTTTTAGCGAATATGATGAGCGGTGTGTTGCTCGTTAATACGGAAGGGCGTATATTATTAGCGAATAGAGCCTTAGGGCACCTACTTGGTGAGAAATTAGATAAGTTTACTGGTAAGTTACATATGGAAGTAGGCAGAAGTGTAGATCTTAGTACGTTAATAGAAAAGTGTTTACAAACTGGAAAAGAAATGCGGGAGGAAGTTCGACTATTTTATCCGAAAGAGAGGATATTGGATGCACATCTCGCTCCATATGTAGACGATGAAGGAGATATGAAAGGTATTGTTGCGGTGCTCCATGATGTATCAGATATTCGCAGACTTGAAAAAATGAGAAGTGAATTTGTGGCCAATGTCTCACATGAATTAAAGACACCAATTACGTCTGTAAAAGGTTTTGCGGAGACATTACTAGATGGAGCATTGGAAGATGAAGAGGTTTTACGCAGCTTTCTCACGATTATATATGATGAAAGTGAGCGACTCCATCGGTTAATTAATGATATTCTCGACCTATCTAGTATTGAGCAACACCAAATTCCGCTCAAAATTGAAAATGTCAATTTGACGGAAGCCGTGTATGGAACATTCGATACTGTCAAAGAGGAAGCGATGAAAAAGAATTTGGAAATGAAGCTTCCTGAGAAAAAAGAAATATGGATCGAAGGTGAAAAAGATCGCATTTTACAAATTATTTTGAACTTAACTTCCAATGCGATAGCCTATACGCCAAATAAGGGGAAAATTACGATTAGTATGACTGAAAGTGATAGATATGTAATGTTACAAATTGAAGATTCAGGAATCGGGATTCGTACATCAGAACTACCAAGAATTTTCGAAAGGTTTTACAGAGTAGACAAAGCAAGATCGCGTGATTCAGGTGGAACAGGTCTTGGACTGGCGATTGTAAAGCATTTGGTCGATGCACATCATGGTACAATTGATGTGAGAAGTGTAGAGGGAGTAGGCACGACATTTACCGTCACCCTACCAAAAAAACAATCAATTAATAGTTAAGTTCAAGTAGTGATCTTAGCTGAAGCTCCATTAATGGTTTGATCATATCTAATCCCTGCATTCATTACGGATGCAGGGATTTTTTATAGAATCCAGCAAATCTCATGAGTGGCTAGCAAATCCCGCGAGTGGCCAGCAAATCTGGTGAGTGGCCAACAAATCTGGTGAGTGGCCAGTAAATCTGGTGAGTGGCCAGTAAATCTGGTGAGTGGCCAGCAAATCCCGCGAGTGGCCAGCAAATCTGGTGAGTGGCCAACAAATCTGGTGAGTGGCCAGTAAATTCCGTGAGTGGCCAGTAAATCCCCCGAGTGGCCAACAAATCTGGTGAGTGGCCAACAAACCCCGCAGGAGTCCAGTAAAATCTCACAATACGGCCCGTACCGCACGATGCGGGTCAGGACGGTGTTGCCACAGGACGAGGCGAACTTAGTCGTTCTTCCATTGCGAGGCGCTTCCTGCTTTTCTTTTAATCTTTACAATATCTTAACAATAGATTCATATGAACTTAAACATAGGGGGTTACATTATATATGCAAGCAGTTAGTAGATTATAAAAATTGAAGAGGTGGGGTTCACTCATGAAAAAGAATATGTTAGCTATTTACAGCTTTGTACTTATTTGTATGATTGTTATAGCAGGTTGCGGTAAAAATGAAGATACAGGGGCGAAAGCAGAAGAAAAAACAGGTGATAAAGATAAAGCTGCCGCCATATCTGGATCGATCACTGCCGTTGGCTCAAGTGCATTACAACCATTAGTGGAAGCAGCATCTCAACAGTTTTCCACTGAAAATGCTGAAGCAGTTATTAATGTGCAAGGCGGCGGTAGTGGGACGGGCTTAAGCAAAATTAGCGAAGGCGCAGTCGATATTGGTAACTCGGACATTTTTGCAGAGGAAAAGGGTGGTATTGATACTGCAAAATTAGTTGACCATAAAGTAGCAGTTGTTGGAATGGGACCAGTCGTTCATCCAGAGGTGGATGTTAAAGATATAACACAAGAACAGTTGATTGATATTTTTACAGGTAAAGTTAAAAATTGGAAAGAGGTTGGTGGAGCTGATCAAGAAGTGATCGTAATCAACCGTGCGCAAGGGTCAGGTACTAGAGCGACTTTTGAACAATTTGGCTTGAATGGTGCAGAGGCAACGGAAGCACAAGAACAAGATTCATCAGGTACGGTTAGAAAAATTGTTAGTGAAACACCTGGGGCCATAAGCTATCTAGCATTCTCCTATTTTGATGATTCCATTGTTGCCTTGACTATTGATGGAAATGAACCAACACAAGCAAATGTAGAAACAAATGATTGGAAAATTTGGGCATACCAACATATGTACACAAATGGTGAGCCAACCGGCTTAACGAAGGCATTTCTTGATTATATGTTAACAGCTGAAGTACAAGAAGAATTAGTTCCGCAACTAGACTATTTACCTGTTACAGGTATGAAAGTGGAACGCGATGCAGAAGGCAATGTGAAATAAAATTAGTATGCTCAGCTTGGGTGGCTTAACAGCCACCTCAAGCCATTTAATGGGAAGGGGTAACATCTGTGGAGAAATGGACAGAAGATATTTCACTTCAATTATTGAAGCCGAATAAAAAAGTCAGAATAGAACGGACTGGAAAAATACTTGCATTTACAGCAGTGGGAATAACAATTACCATTGCTTTTGCTATTTTATTTCTTGTTACATCAAAAGGTTTATCTACATTTTACATTAATAAAGGTAGTGTGATTGACTTTTTCACCGGTTTGAAATGGAATCCAGGGACAGTGAATGAACTTGGGAAACCAATAATTGGTGCTTTGCCATTCATATTTGGCTCCTTTGTTGTTACTTTTTTATCTGCTCTCATTTGTGCACCAATTGCGATTGGAGCAGCTATCTTTATGACAGAAATATCCCCAGGATTCGGAAAGAAAATCCTTCAACCTGTAATTGAATTACTCGTTGGAATTCCATCTGTTGTCTACGGATTTATTGGACTGACAGTAGTAGTTCCATTTATTAGAGATCATCTAACAGGTAGTGGATTTGGGATTGCAGCTGGAACAATAGTATTATCAGTGATGATTTTACCGACGATTACTAGCTTAGCGACAGATGCAATAAGAGGTGTATCTAGGCAGTTGCGAGAAGCATCGTTAGCACTTGGAGCGACGCGCTGGCAAACGATTTACCGCGTTGTTTTGAAAACAGCTAGACCTGGTTTGCTAACAGCTGTTATATTCGGCATGGCTCGGGCTTTTGGAGAAGCATTAGCCGTCCAAATGGTTATTGGGAATTCAGCAGTTATCCCATCTTCATTATTTGAACCTGCCGCGACTTTGACAAGTATTTTGACAATGGGCATGGGATATACGGTGATGGGGCAAGCGGAAAATAATGCCCTTTGGTCACTTGCACTCGTTCTCCTCATTATGTCATTTATATTTATCATTGCGGTCAGAATGATTGGGAAGGGGAAAAAGACATCATGAATGCTAAATTTGCAGATCGGGTAGCCACAGCAATTTTTTATGCGATTGCGATTATTATCGTTCTCATATTAGCTAGTTTGCTAGGCTATGTTTTATATCACGGTGTTCCGAAATTAAGTTGGCAGTTTATTTCCTCCCCACCACAAATATTTAAAACTGGTGGAGGTGTTGGGCCGCAGCTTTTCAATTCATTTTATTTGCTTGTGCTTACAATGATTATTAGCATTCCAATCTCACTCGGGGCTGGCATTTATATGGCTGAGTACGCAAAAAAAAATGCGTGGACAGATTTTCTTCGGACGATGATCGAAGTACTTTCATCGCTTCCATCAATCGTCGTTGGATTGTTCGGTTTTTTGTTTTTCGTTATTTATATGGGCTGGGGATTTTCGATTCTTTCAGGTGCACTTGCACTAGCAGTGTTTAATTTACCATTAATGGTCAGAGTAGTGGAAGAATCGATCCGCAATATTCCTCAGCAGCAAAGAGAAGCAGGATTAGCACTCGGTGTATCAAGATGGGAAACAATTACAACAATTGTGCTTCCAGCAGCATTACCAGGAATTATTACCGGCGTTATTTTAGCGTCAGGAAGGGTATTTGGCGAAGCAGCAGCGCTCATTTATACAGCAGGAATGAGCACCCCTAATCTTGATTTCTCCAACTGGAATCCGTTATCGCCAACTTCTCCTCTCAATCCTATGCGACCAGCTGAAACATTAGCGGTTCATATTTGGAAAATCAATGGGGAAGGAATTATGCCTGATGCAGCAGCAGTTTCTGACGGTGCAGCAGCATTACTTGTAATAGCGATTCTTATCTTTAATCTTGGAGCACGGTGGATCGGTGGCTTTGTCCATCGGAAAATGACTTCAGCATAAGCAGGAGGGTTTAGTAATGGCAGCAATACTTGAAAGAAAAACTCAAGACGTGTTCAACACAGATAAACAACCAGTTCAAACTGGTGCTGATATAGAGAAGATAGCTATGGAAACAATCGATTTAAGTGTGCATTACGGTGAGAAAACAGCAATTCACCAAGTATCATTACGTTTTCCTGAAAAAAATGTAACGGCCTTAATCGGGCCATCTGGATGTGGGAAGTCTACGTATTTACGTAGCTTAAATCGGATGAATGATGAAATAGAACAATGTCGAACAGACGGAAAAATTATGTATAAACAAGTAGATATTAATAGTGATGCAGCAAATGTTTTTGAAGTGAGAAAACAAATAGGCATGGTGTTTCAAAAGCCAAATCCATTTGCAAAGTCGATTTTTAATAATATAGCATACGGACCGAGCCATCATGGAGTGAAAAATAAGCAACAACTGCATGACATCGTGGAAGAAAGCTTACAAAAAGCAGCATTATGGGATGAAGTAAAAGATCAGCTACATCGATCAGCATTAGCGTTATCTGGTGGTCAGCAGCAGCGTCTTTGTATTGCAAGAGCATTGGCAATGAAACCTGAAGTACTGCTTCTAGATGAACCTGCTTCTGCACTTGATCCTGTTTCAACGGGAAAAATCGAAGAGTTAATCAGTGAGTTAAAAGAAGAATTCTCGATTATTATTGTTACACATAATATGCAGCAAGCTGCGCGGATTTCCGATTACACTGCATTTTTCTATATGGGGAATGTCGTTGAATATGGAAAAACAGAACAAATTTTTACCAATCCACGTAAGCAACAAACGGAAGATTATATTTCAGGTAATTTTAGCTAAAAGGAGGGACTACGATGACCGTAATGCTTAATGAAAAAAACAAAGTCGCTGAAAAATTCGCCATTCGATCAGAACAATTGCATTTTTATTATGGAAAAAAGCATGCATTAATAGATATTAATTTGAATATTAAACCAAACAGGGCAACAGCTCTAATTGGTCCTTCCGGCTGTGGTAAATCTACTTTTCTGAGAACATTAAACAGAATGAATGATTTGATCGCTAACACGAGAACAGAAGGTAAAATTATGATAGGCGACTGGAATGTAAACGATCCGAATATGGATGCTGTAGAGTTGCGGAAACGAGTTGGCATGGTATTTCAACAAGCGAATCCATTCCCAATGTCAATCTATGACAATATCGCTTATGGTCCTCGTATCCATGGACGGAAAAGCAAAAGTGAATTGGATGAATTAGTTGAATCAAGCCTACGTTCAGCAGCGCTTTGGGATGAGGTAAAGGATACTTTGGGTAAATCTGCGTTGGGTTTATCTGGTGGTCAACAGCAACGTCTGGTTTTAGCAAGAGTCCTCGCTGTCAAGCCAGAGATTATATTAATGGATGAGCCTACATCTGCTTTAGATCCGATTTCAACATTGAAGTTGGAACAATTAATTTTAGACTTGAAAAAGCAATATACGATCATTGTTGTCACTCATAATATGCAGCAGGCTGCTAGAATTTCAGACGAGACTGCTTTCTTTTTAAACGGTGAAGTGGTCGAGTTTTCCGATACAAACCAGATTTTCACAAATCCTACTAATAAGCAAACAGAAGATTATATAACTGGAAGATTTGGTTGAGAAAATTAAAGAGGAGGGTTTGTTATGGCGATAAGAAGCCAATTTGATGAACAGTTGAATGGACTTCATCAGCAATTATTAACAATGGGGATGATGGTCGAGGAAGCCGTTTTTAAATCTGTAAAATCTCTTAGTGAAAAAGATGTGGTTTTAGCTCAATCGATTGTTACTGGGGATAAAGCAATTAATGATGCCGAAATTGCAATTGAAAAAGCATGTTTTTCTCTACTTGCTCTACAACAACCGGTCGGCGGTGATTTGCGAAGAATTGCAACAACGTTAAAGGTAGCTACCGATTTAGAAAGAATGGCAGACCATGCAGTTAGCATTGCTGAAACAACAATTATCTTAAAAGATGAAACATATGCAAAACCGTTAATCGATATCCCGAAAATGGGTGAGCATGTGCAAAAAATTGTCAGAGATTCGATTAGCGCCTATATTCAATTGGATCACAAAGGTGCATATAAAATTGCACTGCAAGATGATGCGATCGATGCTCAGTATAGAAAAGTATTTTCTGAGTTAATCGATATGATGACGAAAGATAAACAATTGATTAGTCAGGCGACACATTTATTATTAGTTGCCCAGTACTTGGAACGCATTGGCGACTACGCTACGAATATTTGTGAATGGATTGTTTATATGGAAGCGGGACAAATAGTGGAATTGAATAATTGATGAACCGAAAAACGAAAGTGGCCTAGCTATCATCGTATATGTAAAATTGAACATTGATTAAGTTCGAGAAGGAATACTGACGAAGAGGATCAAGTCCTGTGCAACATCATTACTTATAAAAATATATATAGTAAAGTAGGGATCGTAAGGGATCCCCGCTTTTTTTTTGCTTACAAATAGAGAAAGTCCTCGCTCTCTATGAACGGCTTACCATTAGGTTAGCTGATGATAAGACCTGTTAATTAATCGACTGAACGAAGGGCCTCAATTTTATTAAAACTTCGATGGCATAATAGAAAGATAATATAAGCGGTGACACTGAAAGCAATAAGTGAAAAAATAGGTACAAGGAAAATGAGCAATGCCATTGATATCAATAATAATATAGAAACAATAGTAGTTGGAAAATACATAACCGCATATAGAAATGAGTTTTTTAAGGCATTTTTAAACGATAACTTAAAATGCACGATTACGGGGAATAAATAGATACTGACGCTCAGGGTAATTAAGCTCAGAATAAAAAGTAGGGATAGCACGAGCACACTCATTGTAGGTCCTAACTGGTCCATCAATGTAAAGTCTATGTAAAAAATGAACACGAATAGGAAAAATAATAATCCCGAGATAAAGCTTATCATAAAATTAGATTTAAAATACGTAAGGAATGCAATGAATATACTAGTATGCTTTCCTAGTTTCCAATCTCTTATTACAGCAAACATTGCAGCAGTTGCAGGGAATAAGGTGATCAAGGGTAAGGAAAATAGAATCCATATTAAATTAAGTAAGAAGAAGTTTGATAGCGATTCTAATATTGAGTAGAATTTGGAGTCAAGTAGTTTCATTATGTTCCTCCATAATAGGTTGTTGGTTTTCCGTCTTCAGCAGGCATTTGTGTGTAGGCGTTATTTCGATATTTTTTAGGTGATACGCCTTTATATTTCTTGAACATCTTTGAAAATAGTAATGGGTCTTCATAACCGATAGACCGTGCGATATCTCCAATCGATAAATCACTGTCATCAAGAAGTATACAAGCTTTATTCATTCGAAAATGGATTAAATATTGTTGAATGCTAGTTTGTAGATAATCCTTAAAAAGGGAGCATAAATAACTTCTGTCAAGGCCGACATATTCAGCGATCTTTGCGATGGTAATTTTATTAACATAATTCATTTCAATGAAATCAATGACCTTATTTACATATTCTTCTTTCTTAATTTGCCGCCGGCTAACTTTCCGTTTTGGGTACGCTTCCACAATTTGAGCAAGTAATAAATAGAGCAAACCATGCACTCTTAACTCTCCTTGAACGGTCGAATCCTCGCGTTTAATCACATCCTGAAAAAGCAGAATACAAGGATCATTTAAATCGAAATCAAAAATAGGCGCACGGTTAGACAGCCTTGTTTCACCAATGAAACTTTCCGATTGAATACCATGAAACCCAATCCAACAATAGGTCCAAGGGTTGTTTTGATCAGCTTTATAGTAAGTTACTATATGTGGATCAATTAGAAAACCTTGCCCTTTTTTTAAATGATATACCTCATCATTAACTTTAAAAACTCCTTCGCCATCAAGAATAAAGTGAATTAAATAGTATTCACGAACAGCAGGACCAAAGAAATACCCAGGCCAACATGTTTCCACTCCATATGTATGTAAATAAAGATCTTTAAAATGTAAATTTTTTGGGACGTATACCAAGGTTTGCGACATAAGTTTACCTCCTTGGGTAAGTGAATGTAAATGATTATACCATATAAATTAACTTTATTGATAAACATTTATCCTGATGGTTACCTAATTAATAAGGTTAATGATTAGGATAACGATATGTGAGAGAAAGTTCAACGTATACCGAAAGGAATAAAGGGGGAAATCACTTTTTTAGAAGCCGCTGGATATAGTCTTGGGTGAACACGCATTTTGCATACTTAAGGGCTCTATAAAGAAATTTCATTTAATTAAACCTCCATTATTTTTCCTCAACGCTTTGGTAAAATGATTATCCAATTGTACGTTAAGAACCTCAAAGGGCAAAACCTTAAGGAAATCTTTTTCTTTTAAATTTAATTACCAAAAATAGAAATATGATATTGTGCCTCATCTATCCCTAGTAATCCGCATCTTACTTTTTTAGTGAAATAAACCTTCTTTTTAGTAATAATAACTTAATCGACATTTACTTTATAAACGAGGAGGATTTATCCTACTTCAATAGTGTTAAAGAAACAATTACTCCCTTTTTGAGCTATTTGTCTAAAAACAACTAGTCTTTTTACATGATAACTAGTATTTTTCTATTTACCTAGTGCACAAGTTTGAATATTATAGGTATACATGTAAGGGGTTACAATTATTACCTTTATCGAAAAAACAAAGTAATTTGGAAGGCGTTAATTAAGTTTCGTAATTAATGTGTAACTTAATCGCGCGAGTTATTAATTAAAAATTGGGAAGATTACTAATTTTCCCTTAATGAAAGGAGGATGGCGGCATTTACTTTTGAATTTAATTAAAAGATACGGGAGGGGTCAATGTGAAACAAGCTAAACTGTCTTTTCTTATCATGGCAATATTTGTTTTGTTACTAACTGCATGTAGTGGCGGAAAAGAAACCTCTGGAGAGAAGTCAGAAACGGGAAATGACTCGGAAAAAACGGAGGGACCAAAAGAAGATGAAGCAACATACGATTTAGGTGGGAGAGTAATTAAAATCGCGGATCACTATGACCGAACTCCACAGGGTGGGACAGAGATTGAAGATTTAAAGGTTGAAAAGTGGAAAGAAGTAGAGGGAAAATATAATGTCAAAATTGAATGGGTGGTTATCCCATTCGAGGAAAAAGTAAATCAGTTGACCACTACATTATTAGCCGGCGAACCCGCTGCTGATATTTGGGGGCTCGGTACTACAGATGTAGCCGCTCTTGTTCAACAAGATTATGTGTATGCGTTAGACGAGATTATTGATCTTGAATCATCAAAAATGACTGAGACAATGAAAAAGTTAGGTACGCTTGGCGAAAAGGTTTACTTTTTGACTAGTCAAGTAAATCAAAGTGGTGGCATGTTCTACAATAAAACGATGTTTGAACAGGCTGGTCTTCCTGATCCGTACGAATTGCAGGAAGCTGGAGAGTGGACATGGGAAGCTATGTTAGAAGCGGCTAAAAAGCTTACAAATGGCACTACTTACGGCTTGAGCGCTGATCCGAATCTACTGGCGGAGTATTCAATTTTTACGAATGATGCACAGTTTATTGATTCATCTACAGGGAAAGTAACCGTAGATTCACCAAATGCAATTGAAGCATTGGAATTTGTTTCTTCTTTATACAATGAACATAAGGTAATTAAACCAAACGAAGGTAACAACTATGAAGATCCCCGTAATTACTTTACTGAAGGTTTAGTAGGCATGACTCAAGGTTGGGTATGGGAAGCGGAAGGGCGTCTAGAGGCTCCGTTTGAGTGGGGGTATGTTTTCTGGCCGAAAGGACCAAAAGCAACCGACTATGTCACACCTCTCTCCGACTTTGGTGGAGATGTAATTCCAAAAGGGGTTGAAGATCCTCAGATTGTTTATCAAATTTGGGAGGAAATGACAGCGTTTGAAGTATCGGAAGAGGATGTAGTTCATTGGTTTGAAATCGTTATGCCAAATGAAGAATCTGTAAATACAGCGACTGAAATGTTGGATAATATTAAGTCAAACTATTGGCCGTCATACAATCTAAAAGATGCGTTTTACGAAACTTTTGAAAATATAGCTACCGGTACTGAATCACCAACACAGGCGATTGCTAAAGTGAAAGGGGAATCTCAGGCCCGTATAGATGAATTCATGGGGAAGAAATAGTACCCATAAATATATGGAAATCCTGATTTATTAGTAGCAATAGTATTAAAAATAAAAGAAATTCCCGTCTAATATAGTATATACATTAGCGGGAATTTCATATTCAGACAGTGATATAAATAACCAGGTAGGAGGTGGTTTGAATGTGCAATCACCAAATCAGAAAAATCCTCTCTTTATTTACAGTTTTTACTTTTTTCCTTTCTGGAGTTAGTTTGTCGCAAGATCTAACTTTTTCAAGTCCTAAAGCATATGCCCAGAAGGAAAATGTAGAGGAACCAATAAAGGAAGGTCAATTTGTCCGTTCAGATTTGTATTCGAACTACTTAGATACTTATGGAGATTTAATAAAGCCACAAACAGAAATTATCATTGAGGGGGAAGCATACACCTCAACAGATGAAATGACCGCCGAAATATTATCTAAATACGAGGGTTTAGATGGACAAGCTATTAAAACAGATGAGACAGGGGCAATTTCATGGGAAGTTGAGGTTCCAGAAGAAGGGCTTTACAATCTGCTAGTTAAGTATTTTCCAATTGAAGGGAAAAGTTCTTCAATTGAAAGGGAACTACTGATTAATGGAAAACTACCTTTCCGGGGTGCTGCAACATTAACTTTCCCGCGAACATGGGAGAATGCTTTACCAGAAATTGGGCGCGATAATCGTGGGAACGATTTAAGGCCAAGGCAAGTTGAAAAACCGATTTGGATGGAAGTTGATTTGCGGGATAGTGAAGGTTATTATACGGAACCTTATTCATTTTATTTTAGTAAGGGAAAAAACACGATTACATTTGTATCTTCAAGAGAACCAATGGTCATAGATTACATAAAACTTTACCAAGTAAATGAGCCACAAATGTATGAAGAAATAAAGTCAGAGTATGAAAAAATAGGCTACCAGGAAATAAAAGATACACGGATAAAAATACAAGGAGAAGATGCTGTTTTAAAATCGGCCCCAACCTTATATCCGATAAATGATCGTTCAAGTCCAGCCACAGAACCATATGATATTTCAAAAGTTAGGATGAATATGATCGGTGGGCAGAATTGGAGATGGCCAGGACAATGGATTTCGTGGAATGTTGAAGTGCCGGAGGATGGATTGTACAAACTGGGTGTGAAATATAAACAAAATACGTTACGAGGTCTTTATTCGGCTAGAAAACTCTTGATTAACAATGAAGTTCCTTTTAAAGAGATGGAAAATATCCCATTTTACTATCATAATAGCTGGGATATGGAAGTGTTCGGAGGAGACGATCCATATTTATATTATCTACCTAAAGGTACGCATGAAATAAAACTAGAAGTTACACTTGGTGATATGGCTCCGCTTTTACGGACCGTAGAAGATAGTGTGCTTGAACTGAATTATATTTACAGGAAAATACTAATGGTAACGGGAGCAACGCCAGACCAATATCGAGACTATCAACTAGAAAAAAACATACCTGAAATGTTGGAAGTTTTCGCGCGTCAAAGTGATGTTCTTTATGAAGTGGCAGATGAGCTTGCCAGAGTGACAGGAGAAACAAGTGATCAAACGGCTATATTAAAAACGATGGCTTATCAGCTCAAAGACTTTACTCAACGCCCCGAAACCATTCAGAGGCGTCTTGAAAATTATAAAATCAATGTCGGTGGACTAGGGACATGGATTTTGACTGTCAGAGAACAGCCGTTGGATATCGATTATTTGGTATTATCTTCTCCAGACAAAGAAATGCCAAAGCCTGATGTTTCCGTCGTAAGAAAGGCGGCACATGAAGTTGGCAGCTTTTTTTACTCGTTTATTGAGGACTACAATAGCATCGGTAATGTAACGGAGGAAGGAAGCGAGGAAGAGTCAATCACAGTCTGGATTGGAACAGGGCGTGACCAAGCACAAGTTCTAAAATCAATGATTGATGATACATTTACTCCCGAAATGAATATTAATGTGAATTTGAAACTAGTGCAAATGGGGGTATTGCTTCCTGCAACATTGGCAGGGCAAGGGCCAGATGTAGCGATGCAAGTTGGCAATGATATCCCTGTTAATTATGCTATGCGGAATGCAGTTGCCGACTTAGCGCAATTCGAAGATTTTAATGATATCAGTACAAGGTTTAGAGAGAGTGCTATTTTGCCTTATCGTTTTAATGGTGGTGTATATGCCCTGCCCGAACAGCAAATATTCAATATGCTTTTTTACCGGAAGGATATTTTTGAAGAGTTGAACTTGAAGGTACCAAACACATGGGATGAGCTATATGAGGTGATACCGGCCTTGCAGAAAAATCATATGGACATTGCTTTGCCACTAGCGCAAGATCCTCAGAACCCAGGTGAAGTACAGAACTTAATTCCGAACCAAGCATTTACTATGATGCTATATCAAAAAGATGGAAAGCTGTACAAAAATGAAGATAAAGCAAGTGCACTTGAGTCAGAATTATCAATGGAAGCCTTTAAGGAATGGACAACTCTATATACAAATTATAAATTGCCTTTGCAATTTGACTTTCCTAACCGTTTCAGAACCGGTGAAATGCCACTTGGAATCGCTGATTATACTTTTTATAATCATTTGTCCGTTTCTGCACCTGAAATTCGGGGGCTTTGGGAATTCGTGCAAATCCCTGGGACTGTTCAAAAAGATGGAAGTATTAGACGTGATGTTGGTAGTGCCGGAACATCAGCTATCATTATGGACCAATCGAAACACAAGGATGCTTCTTGGGAATTTATGAAATGGTGGACTAGTAAAGATGTTCAAGTTCGATTTGGAAGAGAAATGGAAGGGTTAATGGGGGCAGCAGCTCGTTATCCAACCGCAAATATTGAGGCATTGAAAGAACTTCCTTGGCCTGTAAAAGATTATGAAGAGCTTGAAGAGCAGTGGCAGTGGGTCCAAGGTGTACCTGAGGTGCCGGGAGGATACTTTACAGGAAGGCATTTGGATAACGCATTTAGAGAAGTTGTGAATAACGGCACGAATCCCCGTGAAGCACTGAATGATTACATTATTTATATTAATGATGAAATTCGTGTGAAGAGAAAAGAGTTCAATTTGCCGTTGGAATAGGAGGGGAATATTATTTTATCAGAAACAAAGCAATCAGAAGCGAATGTAGTAAGCTCCGTTGCAGCGAAAAAGCCATCATTTTTTCAAAGGACTAAAAGGAATGTAATGTTACATAAACATTCATATATTTTGATGGCACCTTACTTTATTTTATTTTTTCTTTTTACTATTTTACCAGTTTTGATTTCAATCATCATCAGCTTTACATATTTTAATATGCTTGAATTTCCGAGATGGGTTGGCTGGGATAACTATGCAAGATTATTTTTAGAAGATGATGTGTTCTTAATCTCCTTAAAAAATACGATTTTATTTGCAGCTATTACGGGACCAGTAAGTTATATTGCTTGTTTTGTCTTTGCCTGGTTGATTAATGAATTCCCACCGAAAATCAGGGCGTTTATGACATTGATCTTCTTTGCTCCCTCTATTTCAGGCAATATTTACTTTATCTGGCTTATTATCTTTTCTGGTGACACATATGGTTATGCGAATGGAATTCTGATGAAAATAGGTTTAATTTATGAACCAATTCAATGGTTACATGACCCTACGTATATTTTGGCTGTTGTAATGCTTGTTCAGCTATGGCTTAGTTTAGGCACTAGTTTCCTAGCATTTATCGCAGGTTTACAGACGATTGATAGAACATTATACGAAGCCGCTGCAATTGATGGTATTAGAAATAGATGGCAAGAGCTTTGGTTTATTACGCTTCCATCAATGAAACCGCAATTGCTATTCGGAGCAGTTATTCAAATTACTACAACATTTGCAGTCTCCGATGTTGCTATGGCACTTGCTGGGTTCCCAAGTGTTCAATATGCAGCACATACAATTGTTACTCACTTACTTGATTATGGGACAATCCGGTTTGAAATGGGATATGCTTCATCAATTGCCACTATTCTCTTCATTATTATGATGACAACAAACCTGGTTGTACAAAAGTTACTGCGGAAGGTGGGTGAATAGGATGGCATTCAGATTGCCAATTAGAAGAAAAAAGAAGGTTAATCGCTCTTGGTATGGTACACTTATCCTCTTTTTATTTCTTGGATTTTTCGGTGCTTTTATGGCATTGCCTTTAGTTTATACAATCAATAATGCATTTAAGCCGTTGGATGAAATATTTTTATTCCCACCAAGGTTTTTTGTTAGAAATCCAACGATCAATAATTTTATTGACCTATTTAATTTAATGGCCGATTCTTGGGTTCCGTTTACAAGATACGTCTTCAACACCTTTTTTATTACAATTGTAGGAACTGCAGGTCATATTATTTTTGCAGCAGCTGCCGCCTACCCATTGGCCAAACACAAATTCCCTGGGTCAAGTTTTCTGTTTCATATTGTTGTTTTGTCTTTAATGTTTTCGCCACATGTCACAGCGATTCCTAATTATATGACGATGGCAACTTTGGGCTGGGTAGATACATATTGGTCCATTATCGTTCCTTCATTTGCTTTTTCACTAGGTTTGTACTTGATGAAGCAATTTATGGAACAAATACCTGATACATTACTTGAAGCAGCAAGGATTGATGGTGCAAGCGAATACCGAATTTTTTGGACAATAGTAATGCCAATGGTGAAACCGGCTTGGCTAACTTTAATGATTTTGCTGTTTCAGCAACTATGGGGGACAGATGGAGGGAACTTTATTTATAGTGAGGAATTAAAAACAATGAATTACGCAATGGGCCAAATCATTCAGGGTGGAATAGCACGGGCAGGTGCTGCAGCGGCAGTCGCATTGCTTCTAATGTCGGTTCCTATCACGGTCTTTTTATTCTCACAATCTAGTATTATTCAGACGATGTCTTCTTCTGGAATGAAAGACTAGGGGGGCAAAGAGATATGAAGCTATATTCAAAAATCTTTTGTTCAATCATTGTAATTTTACTTGTGACAGTCTCATTAGCATCTTCTGCTTCAGCTGAAGTGCCATATAGTGGATATAATTATTCGTATTGGGAAAAATCAGAACCGTCTGCTATACCTTATATACCGGGCTTGGTTATTGATGGCAGTGATGCTCCGTTTGGTGCACTAAGTGCTCCGGATGACCTATATGTGGCCAATGACAAAATTTATATTTTGGATACTGGAAATAATAGAATTGTAATTTTAGATAAGCAATATGAATTCGTATCAGAAATAAAGAAATTTCAAAATGGAAAGAAAACGGATAGCTTTAACCAGCCACAAGGGATCTTCGTAACAGAAGAAGGGAATATTTACGTTGCGGATACTGCAAATCAGCGGATTGTAGAATTGAGCGATGGGGGAGATTTTATTAGAGAAATGGGATCCCCTAAATCAGATGTCATCCGTGCGGGGTTCGAATATTATCCTATTAAAATTGCAGTGGATAAAGCAAAGCGAATTTATGTTATTAGCCGTGGTGTTTATGATGGAATTATTGAGTTTGATTCAGATGGGAATTTTACTGGTTATACGGGTGCTAACAAAGTTACCTTTAATCCTATCGACTATTTTTGGAGACTGATGGCTACGAAATCTCAGCGTGCGAAAATGGCATTGTTTATTCCTATTGAGTTTAACAACATAGACCTAGATAAAGAGGGGTTTATTTATGTGACCAATTCGGAAAAAGATACAAAAACTCCAATCCAACGTTTGAATCCAAGTGGTGAGGACGTTATACGAAAAGAAGGATATCACAATGTTAAAGGGGATATACTTTATCCAAATACAGGTAGCCTAGCAGGAGGGTCCACGTTTATTGATGTAAGTGTAAATAATTATGGAATGTATAGCGCGCTAGATTCCAAGAGAGGTAGAATTTTTACCTATGATGAAGATGGAAATTTACTTTATATATTTGGAAAGCTGGGAAATCAATCAGGAACATTTAAGACTCCTTCGGCTATTGAAAGATTGGATGAAGATATGCTTGTACTAGATAAGGGGTTTAATAATTTAGTTGTCTTCAAACCGACTGATTTTGGTCGAAACGTTAATGAAGCGGTGATGCATTATAATAGTGGAAACGATGATGCAGCCTCAGTAGCTTGGAGAAAAGTCCTACGTCTTGATGCCAATAATGAAATTGCTTATGTAGGAATTGGTAAAGCACTCCTTATGGAAGGAAAAAACAAGGAAGCAATGAAGTATTTTGAAAATGGTAATAATAGACTTTATTATTCCAAAGCATTTAAAAGACATAGACAGGAAGTTTTAAGGGAAAACTTTGGATTAATTATGTCCGGTATCATACTAGTACCGTTCCTATTCCTTCTATACAAATGGTTACGGAAAAGCTTTAAAAAAAGGAGGATGAATGCAATTGTGGAGTGAGTTGATTAAATATCCTTTTTATGTAACGATTCATCCTTTTAAAGGTTTCTGGGATCTTAAATATGAAGGAAAAGGAAAACCAATAATTGCTTTTTCTATCCTTTTTCTATTAACTATGATTATTATTTTAAAACGTCAGTTTACGGGTTTTATAGTTAATTTTAACAATCCAAATGAATTAAATAGCATTGATGAGTTAACGTTTATTGTACTACCTTTTTTTATCTTTTGTATTGCGAATTGGGCTATTACGACGCTTTTGGATGGAGAAGGAAAAATCATTGAGATTATTACAGTAACGGCCTATGCATTGCTCCCATTGGCGATAATTTATGCAACAACAATGATCATTAGTAATTTTATTACATTCGAAGAGACGCCTCTGTTTTTTTTATTGGAAGCTGTTGCGATGGTGTGGTTTCTGGGCCTGCTATTTGTTGGCATAATGACTATTCATCAATATTCTGCCAGTAAAACAATTATAACTTTTTTCCTTACCGCTATTGTAATAGGAATTATGCTATTTTTGGGCTTACTATTCTTTAGCTTGATTCAACAGCTAGCTTCATTCGTAGGAACGATTTATAGAGAAATAGTGTATCGAATATAGGGGGAGGTAATGTGATGTCCCGAAAAATTAGATTTATCAGTTCGCTATGTATACTCTTCCTGTTGATTGGATTGAATCCGATGGTTCATGTAGTTGCAGCAAATACAGAAGATAATGGGGAAAGTGAATCAGCAGAAGGCTTGCAACAATCAGATATAACAGTAGACAATGATCAGCCTAAGATAAATAATGACGCCGTCAATGTAACTGGTAAAGTAAATTCACTTAATACAGATGATATGAAGGTTGTAGTATCTAATGACAAACTTGAGCTTTATTTTAATGAAAAAAGACTAGATTTTGCTGTGAAAGATTTAGAGAGTGGAAAGGTTTGGTATTCAAATCCAATAGACCGTGACAGCGATCCAATTGCAGTCGCTGAAAATAAAGGGATGCTTTATGCGCAATTGGCGTTAACTTATTTTAATCCTAATGGCCAAACTACACGCCTTGATAGTTATAGAGATAGTGTACAGAAAGAACAATTCGAGTTTGAACAGATAGAAAACGGTATTAAAATAATCTACACGTTTGGAAATGCATCAAAAGGTATTGAACAGCTTCCGAGATTAATCAGTAAAGATAGATTTCAATCACTTATTTTAGATAAAATTGATGATGAGAAACAAAGAAAAGATGTTGAAAAGCGTTATAAATATATCGAGGAAGAAGATGTATATGAACGAAGAGATAATACCTTTCGAGATTATATAATTGACCGAACCGTACAATTATTTGAGGAAATTGGTTATACCGAGGAGGAATTAGCTAAGGACAATGATGAGCATGAAGTGGAACTAGAGGAAGAACTAAGCTTCCCCTATTTTGTAATACCTCTTATTGTTCAACTTGAAGAAGATAATGTAGTAGTGAGAATAGAGGGAAGCGAGTTGGAGTATAATCCAGTCTACCCTATTAGTACACTTCAAGTTCTTCCTTTTTTTGGAGCTGCTGGTCAAAATGACGACGGCTATATGTTTGTACCCGATGGATCAGGTGCATTAATAGAATTAAATAATGGGAAAAGTCAGTATCAGCCATATAAGGCACGTGTGTATGGTAACGATGAGGCTATATTCGAGAGGACAAATAGTTTAATTAGTGAATCGATAAGACTACCTGTTTTTGGAATGAAGCAGGGTAATCATGCGTTTATTAGCATCATAGAAGAAGGCGATGGGATTGCAGCAATTGAAGCAGATGTATCGGGGCGTTTGAATTCATACAATACTGTCTCTCATTCATTCATTATTAAAGAATCTAGCGAATTTACTCTTGCGGGTGGAGAGCGTTCAAATACTATTTCTATATTTCAAAAGGGTGATTTTAAAGAAAACCTTACTATAAGGTACGCATTTCTAGAAGGTAAAGATGCAAATTATGCAGGAATGGCAAGTTATTATCAAAGGTATTTAATTGATAATCATCAACTTGAGCCATTGACGAAAAAAGATGACATTCCTTTTTATCTTGAATTAACAGGTTCTATTTGGAAGAGAAATACATTTCTTGGTATACCGTACAAATCATTGGAGCCGCTTACTACATTTGAAGAGGCGGAAAAAATAGTAAAGGAATTGTTGGATTCTGATATTAGTAATCTAAAGGTACGTTATATGGGATGGTTTAACGATGGTGTAAACCATAAGATACCAAAGAAAGTGGAGGTTGATAATGAGATTGGGGGGCTAAAGGGGCTACAAGAATTTACTGAGTTCCTAACAGATAACAATATTGAGCTATATCCTGACGTTGCTTTTTCAAATGTTTATCGTAAGACAATAGATTTTAGCCCTACGAAAGATGCGTCACGATTTATAACAAAAAAGGTTGCGGAAGTATTTCCAACAAATCGTGCTACCTATCGGCAAGATTTGGCAAACCGTACATCTTATTACCTACTATCACCAACAAAACTTCCGACTTATGTTAATGAATTCATCACAGATTATGACAAATTTAATATTAAGAATTTATCATTACGAGATTTAGGAGAAAGAATACACTCTGATTATAAAGAGAAGAAAGTTATTAATCGAGAGCAATCAAAGCAAATAGGGGAAGAACAAATGAGTAAATTAAATGATCTATACCCCAATTTATTAACAATTGGAGGTAATGCACCGGTTCTTCCATATGCAAAGTCTATTTTAGATGTTCCGCTTTCAAGCAGCGGTTTCAATATAACTGATCGGAGTATTCCGTTCTATCAAATGGTTCTCCATGGGTATATTGATTACGCTGGAAGTCCAGTGAATTTAGCGGCTGACCAAAATATACAATATCAAATTTTAAAGTCGTTAGAGACAGGTTCAAACGTATATTTTAACTGGTTTTATGAAGAAGCTTCCACCATTAAAGAGACTGAATTTAATCATTTGATTTCATCTAATTTTCAATTATGGCAAGATGATGCGATCCTTATGTATAAGACAGTAAATTCAGTGTTAAATGATGTGCGCGACAAACCCATCACCTCACATAAAGAGCTTGCCAGAGGCATTTATGAAACAACATATGGTCATCATTTTTCGATTATTGTCAATTATAACGAACACTCTGCAGTAGTAGATGGTATGACTATTGAAGCCGAGAGCTACAAGATTAGACAGGGGGAATAAAAGATGTTACTTAAAAGCAATAAGATGTCCCTTGAAGAAAGAAAGGGGTTATGGGGCTGGGCTTTTATCTCACCCTGGCTAATTGGTTTCGTGCTACTGTTTGCCATTCCATTATTACAATCGCTCCGCTACAGTTTTAGTGAATTGACACTTTCACCAAATGGAATTAATTTGGAGTTTTTAGGGATAGCCAACTATCAGAATGCATTAACAGAGAATGTAGACTATAATAGAACGCTTGCCGAAGTTGTCATTGATATGGTCGTAAACGTTCCACTTATTGTTATTTTTAGTTTGTTTATAGCAAGCATATTGAATCAAAAGTTTCGGGGGCGGATGATTGCCAGAGCGATTTTCTTTTTGCCGGTTATACTAGCATCTGGAGTTATTAGTAGTATTGAAAGTGGAGACTTCCTACAGAGTGCAATGATGGGAAATAGCGGGGAAGATAATATTCAAACAGGGCTGCAAAGCTTTGAACTTGAAAAAATGATGCTTCATGCGGGTATGAACGATTTCATTGTCGAGTATTTAACAGGTGCTGTTAATCGGATTTACGAAATTGTTAGTTCATCTGGTGTTCAGATTATTATCTTTCTTGCTGGACTACAATCCATCTCCCCTCAGCTCTATGAAGTAGCAAAAATTGAAGGGGCAACTGGCTATGAATCATTCTGGAAAATTACACTACCAATGATTAGTCCATTGATTTTAACGAATGTAATTTATAGTGTTATTGATTCGTTTACGGATAATGACATGACAACATTACTTCAAGAAACAGCATTTAAACAATTTGATTATGGTTTGAGTGGAGCTATGTCATGGATATACTTTTTAGTAATTTCAGTCATTTTATTAATCAGTACCTTCTTTATTTCGAAAAAAGTGTTTTATCAGTAGTAGACTCTCGGAATTTCGAGGCATAAATCTGCCGAATTTCCAAAAACCTACTGGAAATTAAGCTTTATTGAATATTTGGTATTTGTTTTAAAAATTTTTTCAAAAAAAGACAAGGCAAAGAAGCATCACATATTTATTTTTTTAAAAGGCTGTTTTTGCAAACATTGCTTTACCAAGATAGTGCGTGGTTGATTTCCGCTACAGTTGCTTGCTTTCCGCGGGGCGGGCGGTGAGCCTCCTCGGCGTAAACGCCTGTGGGGTCTCACCTGTCCCACTGATCCCACAGGAGTCTCGCACTTTCGCTCCAATCAACCTTCAACAGATTTTCATTTAAAAGCAACAATCCCTTAGGATAGAGCATTTAAAATAGATTTAGCCATTGAAGAGAAAATATGACCGTAAAGAAACGATAGTTCATCTTTTTGATAAGCATACCAAGCGTCTATGTATTGGCACATCATGATGGCATATGTCCTTATGTACCACCTTTTTGTGGACCGATGCCTCCCAGATACCAAGTGATAATCTACTGACTTTTAAATCGATGAAAGTGCCGATCTGATAGTGATCCAGCAATTAATAAATGGGTGCAGCATTGTATGTAGCATCTAAAAGAATTTTAATGATTGTGCCCAAGGTAAGTACGTTTCGAAAATTCAATAGCGCTGTCAACAAGGTTGACATAATCATGCCGGGAAGCAGGTTAAAGTCTTGGATACAACGGTTAATCATATCGACTATCGTGGTGGATATCATGTAAAGATGGTATCCGTTGAAGTACATTTTCCGTGAACTGCTCCACCTTTCACGGAAATCGTATGAAAAGGAATAGATTTGAGAACAAGGTATGAACAGTCGCCCTACCATAAGCAAAAGAATATCTCAGTTGATTGGAGTGGAAGGCGTCCGCCTGAAACGGAAATCAACGGTAGCAGGCGAACACTTTGTATGTAGATTATTTATCTCGTTCCATACAGAATGGGTAATTCTACTAATAAAAAATAAACTCTACCCCTATTAAAAGTAGGAGTAGACATAAAAAAGTGGCACAAGAAAACCTTGTACCATCTGACTCGGTAAATGCCGAGAATCTATAGTAGTTATAGGAGGGAAGCTATGCAGCCGACTATCGCAGAAAAGAAATTACAAACGCAAGCAGTTGTAACAAAAGAGAAAAAGGGAAAGCGTAATCTCATTAGTTTAGAAAAACTAAAAAATTGGGCTTGGGTCATTGTCAGGTCGGTATTAATCATCGGGTTATCCTTTGTAATTCTTTATCCAATATTATTAAAGGTTTCTATAGCCTTTAAACAAAGAATGGATTTATACGATCCGACAATTGTGTATATTCCGCGCAATTTTACATTAGAAAATTTTAAATATGTACTGGAAACAATGGATTATTTTAAAGTACTATTAAATTCCTTTTTACTTTCGGGGGGGACCATGCTCCTCACAACTTTAGCATGTGCAGTTGTGGGATACGGATTTGCGCGGTTTAAATTTAAAGGTAGCAATATCCTTTTTGCATTGGTCATTTTGACAATTTTAGTTCCTCCGCAAACAATCATGGTGCCTACATATTTACAATATAGGAATTTTGATATATTTGGGATAATTGGATTGTTTAATGATGGAAAAGGAATCAAATTAATCGGTACCTATTGGCCATTTATAATATCTTCCATTACAGCGATGGGATTAAAGGCAGGATTATTTATCTTTATTTTCCGGCAATTCTTCAAAGGTGTTCCGAAAGAAATTGAAGAAGCAGCTCTTGTTGATGGTGCGGGAGTTTTTAAAATATTTATTAAAATCATGTTGCCAAATGCCGTCCCAGCTATGATTACTGTTATGCTTTTTTCCTTTGTATGGCAGTGGAATGATATTTACTTTACAACGATGTTCCTTGAACAAGCGAGTGTTCTCTCATCCCAATTGCAAATTGCGGGGTCAACAATAGCTTACAATTTATCAACAGCGGGGGGGCAAGGTGCAACAGATCCTTCTTATCTTTCCATGCTCGTAAATACAAGTGTTTTGCTATCGATATTACCATTAATTATTATGTACATGTTTGTCCAAAGGCATTTCGTAGAAAGCGTTGAAAGGGCTGGTATTGTTGGGTAATGGATGGGGAAAATCGAAAAGTGAAATTAAATTGATTTCATAGTCTTCGCCACATTTATTGAAAGTGTTGAATGTAAAATATATTAATTGAAAAGTGGTTATCTGTAAGCCGTTAAAAGAGCGGTATACAGGAAACCACTTTTTATATTTAGAAGGTTCAATCGTGTGAAGAGAGTACAATGATTTTTAAATGATGTAACAGAAGGTAAAAGAGAGATTTAATAAAGATTGATCGAAATGACAATATAAAGAGAAGTTCCCTCCTTAAAGTATTCCTAAAAAAAGTCAGCTTAGTCTTTATCTCTAACCTTATTGACAAACTTTAACCCGCAAAGTAAACTTAATTTATAAGGTTACCGATTAATTAATACATGAAGGGGTGCACAGGTGAATAAGTTAAAAAGTGAAGTTTCCATTGAATTAACTGAACGAATTTTACCATTTTGGATGGGATTAACTGATAAGCAGTACGGGGGTATATTTGGAACAATTGATTATGACCTACTTGTGGATAAAAAAGCGGATAAAGGTGGCATTGTGACTGCGCGGTTTTTATGGACGTTTGCTTCTGCTTACCGAGTAACAGGAAATGAAGCGTATATACAAACAGCTCAGCATTTGTATCACTTTTTAAAAGAACAAGTCCATGATGAGGAATTCGGTGGTTTGTATTGGCTTGTTGATTATAAAGGCAACCCGAAAAATACTAGAAAACATGTTTATACACAATCATTTGGTGTTTATGCTTTGAGTGAATATTTCCGAGCGAGTAAAGATGAGGGAGCATTGGCATTAGCAAAAAAACTTTTTTTCTTAATTGAAGATAAAGGTTTTGATAGGAAAGTAAATGCGTATCGTGAAGAGTTTGATCGTGAGTGGAATGAAATGCCTAATGAAATGCTTAGTGAAAATGGTCTTCTTGCTGATATTACGATGAACACTCATATTCATGTACTAGAAGCTTACACAACTTTGTATAAAGTGTGGCCAACAGAAGAGGTAAAAGAAAGAATTACAAATCTACTATATATTTTGCATGAGAAAATATATAATCGTGAAACAAAATTCCTTGGTGTGTTTTTTGATAAAAATTGGAACAGTCTTATTGATCTTAAGTCATTTGGTCATGATATCGAAGCAAGTTGGCTAATAGACGAAGCGATCAAAGCAATTGGTATCGAGAATCCCGCATATGACAAAATGGTCATTGATATTGCATATAATATTGCAGAATGTGCTATCGAAGAGGATGGTTCACTTATTAATGAACAAGCGGGGAATGTGCTAGACAGAACACGGATATGGTGGGTGCAAGCTGAAGCAATTGTAGGATTTTATAATGCCTATGAACGTACGAAAGATGAAAAATTCCTTGAACTTGCTGAGGGTCTATGGCAATACATACAAAAAAAAATCATCGACTGTAGAGAAAAAGGCGAGTGGTTATGGGCAGTAGATCTGGAAGGCAATCCGCTCCAGCTTAATGTGGGAGATCCGTGGAAAGCCTCATATCATAATGGCAGATTTTGTTTAGAAATAATGGAGAGGGTGGCTAAATAATGATACATGAAACTTACTATCAATTAGTGGAGAAACAAGAAAAATTTTTGACTAGAATAAATGAAAAAGATGTAGATTTCTATAATGGGATTTTTGAACGATATAAATATCCTGTTATTACGCGTCATCATGTGCCGATCCATTGGAGATTTGATGTAAATAAAGAAACGAATCCCCATTTCATGGAAAGACTAGGTATTAACGCCGCTTTTAATCCTGGAGCTATTTATTTTGAAGGTAAATATTACATGGTTGTTCGGACGGAAGGCCATGATCGTAAATCTATTTTTGCTTTGGCAGTAAGTGATAATGGTATCGATCAGTTCAGATTTATTGACACGCCGCTCGTATGGGAAGATATTGATAAAGAAGAAACGAATATATACGATATGAGGCTAGTAAAGCATGAAGATGGTTGGATTTATGGAATTTACTGTTCCGAAAGTAAAGACCCTGACGCTGATCCGTTTGACACATCTAGTGCAGTAGCCCAAGCTGCCTTAGTTAGAACAAAAGATTTAAAAAGTTGGGAACGTCTTCCGAACATCCAGACACCGTCCCCACAGCAACGAAATGTTGTTCTACATCCTGAATTTATTGATGGGAAATATGCATTCTACACACGCCCGCAAGATGGATTTATTTCTACGGGATCTGGTGGCGGAATTGCATTTGGGGTTTGCGAGGATATTAAAAAACCTGTAATCGCATCTGAAACAGTTATAGATGAAAGAAAATATCACACGGTATGTGAAGCGAAAAACGGCCAAGGGCCTGCACCGATTAAAACAGAAAAAGGTTGGATTCATATCGCTCACGGCGTGCGTAACACTGCGGCTGGCCTGCGATATGTATTATATGTTTTCGCAACAAGCCTAGAGGATCCTGCGAAAATTATCGCGAAGCCAGGAGGATATTTTATTTCTCCATACGACAATGAACGTGTGGGTGATGTGTCTAATGTTATTTTCTGTAATGGTGCGGTTGTAAATGAACATAATGAAGTGTTCATTTATTATGCTTCAAGTGACACGCGCATCCATGTTGCAACAACTACGATTGAGAAGCTAATAGATTATACGTTTAATACACCGGAGGATCCGTTCCGATCATTAGAAAGCGCAGCGTTACGCAACGCATTAATTGAAAAAAATAATGAACTGCTTAAGTAACATTTCGGTAGTCTGCGATAATCAGCATGGAATAAATGGCCGTAACAATGTATATTAACGGTAGGTCAATAAATCTATGGAAAAATTAAGTTCCATTGTTGTAGTAGGTGAGGAGTGTTCATATGAAAAATAATGTGACGATGAAAGATATCGCTGAAAAAATGGGCGTCAGTAGCGTTACCGTTTCAAAAGCGCTAAATGACAAAGAGGGAGTAAGTGATGATTTAAAGGAAAAGATTAAAGGTCTTGCTGAAAAAATGGGCTACCGTTACAATACGGCAGCACGGTCAATGAAAGATGGACTATCTTTTAATATCGGCGTAATAATTCCGGAAAGGTTCACAGGGTTAAACCAATCGTTTTATTTAAACTTTTACCAATCCATTTCAAAAGTATTGGAGAAACAAGGTTATTACGGCATATTGCATATAATGAGTGCAGAGGATGAAGAAAAGTTAATTTTGCCAAGAATTTACTTAGAGCAGAAAGTAGATGGCTTTATTATTCTAGGACAAATTAAAAAAACGTATATCCAAACGCTTCAAAAGATAGATATACCAACTGTATTTATGGATTTTTATGATGAACATGCTGATATTGATGCAGTTATTACTGATAATTTCTATGGGGCATATGACTTAACTAATTATTTAATTAGAAGTGGTCATGAAAAAATTGCATATGTAGGTAATTTGTATTCTACAAGTAGTATTCAAGATCGATTTCTCGGTTATTATAAATCATTGTTAGAACATGGCATTAAACTTAATAATAACTTCCTTATTAATGACCGTGACGAATATGGGACGTATATAGATATTGAGTTGCCTAAAGAGCTGCCTACTGCGTTTGTATGCAATTGTGACCAAGTTGCTCATAATTTAATTAGTGAATTAAAGGAAAGTGGTTATCATGTACCTGATGACTTTTCAGTAGTCGGTTTCGACAACGATATCTTTGCTTCTATTTCTGAGCCTGGACTAACTACTGTAGAGGTTGATGTGGAAGAAATGTCAAATACGGCAGTTAAGTTTATCCATGAGAAAATTGGAAAAAAGGATAAAAAGCATGGTCGAGTGCAAATCAAGGGGAAAATTATCTATCGCGATTCTGTTAAAAATATAAAGTGAAACTTCCATCAGTGGGGGGGGGTCATCCCCCACTGATGGTTAGTTGAACCAATCGGGCCTTTACGGGCAGTTATCCCCCACTTATCCTTCTTAGATTTCTGGATTGTCAACAGTAAACTGAACAAAAATTATAAGGTCTGTAATCTGTATTCTACTGGACTTTTGTAATCGAGTGTGCCGTGTATTCTAAACTTGTTGAACCAATTCACGTAATCTCTAAGTTCAAGTAGGAGCTGGTCAAGGCTTTCAAAGTGTGCACCATTCGCAAATTCCGTCTTGAACACTTTGAACATTGCTTCTGCCACTGCGTTATCGTAGGGGCAGCCTTTCATGCTTAAAGATCGTTCGATTCCAAAGGTTTTTAGGGCTCTATCTATTAATTTGTTTTTAAATTCATTCCCGCGATCAGTGTGGAATATTTGAATGTCATCTAGCCGTCTATCAATGCTTGATAACGCTTTGTAAACCAATTCAGCAGTTTTATTGGGACCCGCACTATGTCCAATGATTTCTCGGTTAAAAAGATCGACAAATAAACATACGTAATTCCACTTTCCGTTCACACGTACGTAGGTTAGATCGCTAACGACAACGGCCAATTCTTCTTGATCATTAAATTTTCTATTCAATACATTTTTCACAGGCTCTTCGTTACACTTTTCTTTGAATGGCTTGAATTGAGCTACAGTATAGTTCGATACAAGACCTTGCTCTCGCATAGTTCGGCCAATACGTCTTCTGGAAACAACGAAACCTAACTTTTCGAGTTCCACTTTGATTTTACGGGTCCCATAATTGCTTCGACTCGAGATGAAAATAGATCGAATTTGTTCGACGAGTTCGTCTTCGGGTGGTTTCTCAATAGGTTCATAGTAAAAAGTACTTCTTGGAATGGTAAGGACGTCACACATTGCTGATACCGAGTATTTGTGTCGGTTACTACGAATCACATCTACTTTCGTCCCATAATCAGCGCGGCTTGCTTTAAAATATCATTCTCCATCATCAGGCGTTGATTTTCCTTACGTAACTTGATTAACTCCGCCTCTTCAGGAGTTCGGTTGTCTTTCTCACTGAAGGATCCCGAAGACTGAGTTTGTTTCACCCATTTGTCGAATGCTGAAGCAGTCAAATCATATTCACGGATGATGTCAGCTCTTGGTTTTCCATTTTCAAAAAGTTGTACCATCTGGCCTTTAAATTCTTTTGTGAACGTTCTTCTGGCTCTTTTTTGGGTCATTGTAGATTCTCCTTATTTCTGTTAGTTGTATTCTACAAGACCTTAATTTTATTGTCTAACTTAGTGTAGCCCATCCATTCTCTAAGTCTTGAAGTGGGGGTTTTACTGCCTGTTAATCTGCGATAAAAGGAAAGTAAAGTTCAACGAGAGTGAATTTTGAGAATCCTAAAGGAGAACAAGGTAGTTAGTATACCTTGTTTCTTCATCGTTCTCAAAAGAAACTTAAGTTTAAACAAGGGAGAAGTCTATATTGAATAGTAAATTATATTCCTTTTTTCATCAGTTATATTCATATTTAAAGGTTAGTTTATACTTCTGGCTTTATCTCGTTAGAGGATGGGTTATTTATGGATTGATTCCAGCGGGATGTGCATTGATTTTGACAATTCGTGAAGTAAAGGATAATAAAGAACGTGATGAAGTAGCTGTGTTGTTTAAAAAGTATTGGCTTCGCTATTCACGTTACAAATTTCCATCCTTTTTATTTTCCTTCATAATCATCGTTTTTTGGTCCGTTTTATTTTCACTTAATATGCAGGACAATAGCTTGGCAGCTGCATTGACAATTGCTGCGTTTTACTTTTTTACAATGACATTTGTGCTTTTGGCTTATGCTATTTAATATCTCGCGTTTTCTCGAATGAACATGAAACAAGCAATAGTACATTCGTTCTATTCTTTGGTAAAGAAGTTTGTGCATACAGGGGCTGTTCTCATAGCAACCGTACTTCTATTTATTGCGGCGTACGTAAATTTTGCATTTTTCTTGTTTTTTGGTCCTTTTCTATATGGGCTCAGCATTCTATATACTTTTAGCAATATAAGGATGAAGGATACAATTCAACAAAGTTAATTAGTAACTTTGTTTAAATAGTAAAATAAAGTAATTGACAAGTTAAAACCTTGGAGATAAATTATAATTAAGCTTAACGTTAATTTAATATAAAGAAAAGGAAGGGGTTTCGTCATGAGGGGGAAAAGGTTTTTTGCTTTGCTTACTATGTCGCTCGTCTTTCTTGTTGCTCTTGTAGGTTGTTCAGATAAAAAATCATCAGGGGAAAAAGGTACTAGTGAGGAAGGTCTAAGTGGCGAGATTACTGTTATTACACAAAGGACGGACATTGTTGACACTGTATTCCAAGATTATGCAAAGAAATTTAATGAAAAACATCCGAATGTTAAGGTGCATTCCTTTACATGCCGAAGACTGATTTAAATGTAATTTCCACTGCTCTGTTCAAATTTAAAGGACCATATGGATCTCAGTGGGAGGTCGTTTCTGCGGGAATCATGATTGCGATTATCCCGACGTTAATTGCATTTTTAGCCTTGCAAAGATATATATATACAATGGATTTGCGCAAGGATCAGTAAAATAATTAGTAGATAATCTAAAAGCTCCATTTCAGCTAGCTGCTGGAAATGGAGCTTTTTATATTTGAAATTAAGTATTAATTTTAGAGATACAAGTACATAAAAATTTTTCTGTACCTCCTCCGACGTAATACATGTGCAATCAAAGTGGGAAAATGCCTTCGATTGGGACTTTCTTATTTAGCTGTGAGTTTGAACCAAGTACTAGCATAATCCCCATGCAGTTTAGGTAGGTTGATGCCGGCAGCTAGCAGCTGATCCCCGCCATAGATAAGTTCATCTTGTTCTGACATATAATTCACATCAGGATTCAAGCCTTTTAGGATAAGGCGTGTGTGAGGCATATGCGGTTCTGCGAGTATTTTGAAATAAAATACCAATGCTTCTCGTTTATCGGTAGAAACAAACATCCATGCGGCTTCATGTCCGGTAAAAGGACTTTTTAAACGGTAAAAATCTCCGGTTTGGACGAGTGGGCGAATTTCCTTATACATTGCTACTTGTTGCTTAGCGATGCTTTTTTCTTCATCTGTGAACGTTCGTAAGTCCATTTCGTAACCAAAATTACCCGACATAGCTACGTTTCCACGTGTTGTTAATGATGCCATTCTTCCGACTTGATGGTTTGGTATCGAAGACACATGTGCGCCAATGGAACTAATTGGATAGACAAGGCTTGTTCCATATTGAATTTTTAATCGCTCAATAGCGTCTGTTGTATCGCTTGTCCAAGTTTGTGGCATATAGTAAAGCATGCCTGGGTCAAAGCGTCCACCACCACTAGAGCAACTTTCAAATAAAATATGTGGGAACTTGGCTGTTAAGCGTTCAAGCAATTCGTATAAACCAAGTACATAGCGATGGGCGATTTCGCTTTGTTGATCAGCTGGCCACTCTACAGAGCCTATTTCCGTTAAATACCTATTCATGTCCCATTTAATATAAGAAATGGGAACACGAGTAAAAATATCACTTAATGAATCAAAAATATAATCGATTACTTCTTTTCTGGAAAAATCTAGGACACTTTGTGTTCTCAACAATGTACGGCGTCTTCCAGCTACATGTAAGCACCAGTCTGGATGTTTTCTATATAGTTCGCTGTCTGGAGAAATCATTTCAGGTTCTACCCAAAGACCAAACTGAAGTCCGGTAGATTTTACTCGATTAGCTAAATCTTCAAGACCATCCGGCAATTTTTGTTGATCTTCAAACCAATCTCCGAGTGAGGTTGTGTCGTCATTTCTTTTGCCAAACCAGCCATCATCTAATACGAATAGTTCAATCCCAAGCTCTGCTCCAGCTTTGGCAATTGATTCGATTTTGTCCGCATTAAAATCAAAATAAGTCGCTTCCCAGTTATTTACAAGGATTGGTCTAGTTTGATCACGGAAATTCCCTCTTGCTAGGCGTGTCCGGTATAAGCGGTGGTATGTTCTAGACATGCCACCGATGCCTTTTGCTGAATAAACCATAATTGTCTCCGGTGTTTGAAAATCTTTTCCTGGCTCTAACTTCCATCCGAAATCAAAAGGGTTAATCCCAATGGATAATCTTGTGTTGAAAAATTGATCGACCTCTGCCTCAGCTAAAAAGCTTCCGCTATACACGAGACTGAATCCGTAAACATCGCCATGGTCTTCCTCAGCATCAGGTCGCATTAATGCAACGAATGGATTTAACTGGTGGCTACTAACACCGCGTTTGCTGTCAATCACAATTGATCCTGGTGATAGCGATTTTCTTTGAACTTGTGCTTCTCTTGCCCATGCCCCAGAAAGGTACATCATCTCAAAATTATCATCATGAAAATCAATGCTAGCGCTCAATGCGCGCGTTAAGCTTACGGTCTTTTTTCCTTCATGGACGAAGCGAGTAGAACGAGCGATGGCATTATGATCGGCAAAAACTGTATAGCTTAAATAAACAGTTAAACCACAATATTCATCATGTAATTCAAGTTCTAATGTTTCTGCTTCTTTATCCGCCTCTGAATAAACAGAAGGTAGACCTTTTAGTTCAGGCTTTCCTTTTATTATTTTAAAGTCTTTATATATTAATTCAGTTATTCTACTACCATCATTTAACTTAACTTGATAAGCAGGGTTTCTAAAGTCACCTGACCCATATTGTGGATATTCTTGGGGAAGTCTATCAAGCGTATCCTCCAGTCGAGGAGCTAAAAAGTGATCTAAACTAGCTTCGTTACGCAATTTTTTTCCCCAATAAGCATGCGCTGGTGCGCCATTCACAATTTGAATAATATAACTCATTTCCTTTGATTGAAGATGAAAAATGTTGAACTTCTCTTGATGATAGATTGTCATTATACAAAACTCCTTTAAAAGTAATTACTAAAAACGGTAAGGCTTCTTCTTTATTGATAATAAGCTTAGGAGTCAAATTAGTATATGGAATGATGCTAAGGTAATCTGGTGAAATGCTTGATCTTAAAAAAACAATTGCATAAGGTTAACGATTAAGTTAATATTTATATTATAACAGATTAATAGAAAGTTGCTAATTAGCATGTCTGTCTCTGGATATAAAGTGTTTTTGTTAGGTAAGATTATGATTAGGGAGGAATGAAAGGTGAAGGAATTACTCATTAAGGGAATGACTTATGGGTGGAATTCATCAAGAGGTGCATATAGAACTCCTGAGGCTGTAGAGTCATTAGAAAAGTTAAAAAAACGGGTAGCGAATGGATAGCGTTATCTTTTTATACATATCAAAAAACAATTTTTTCAACAGAAATAAACTTTGATTACGGATTTACGATGTCCGACAGTGATATTATTTTTGCAGTAAAAAGCAAAAAGGCTAGGGATGAAAGTTTGTTTGAAGTCTGTAGTCAATTCAAAAGACGGTCTTTGGAGAGCGAGAATAGGCTCCCCACATGACGTATATGAATACTGGCAAAGCTGGTTTCAGTCATATACGAATTTTCTAATGCATTATGCGGAGTTATTTGAGGAATTAGGCTGCGAAATGTTTTGTATTGGCTGTGAGATGGTTGTACAGAATCTCAGACGACTCATTGGGAGCATGTGATTAAAAAAGTGAGAAGCGTATACAATGGGCCAATTGTATATAACGCTAACCATGGAAAAGAAGATGGGATTAAGTGGTTTGATAAAATCGATATTATTGGGACGAGTGCCTACTATCCAGTAGGTGAAAAACCGAACGATAGCTATGAAACGATGCTGAAAAATTGGAAACGAGAGTAGTCCGAATTGAAAAATTACATTATCAATTTAATAAACCTATTATATTTATGGAGATTGGTTGCAGAAGTGCAGAAGGCTGCGCAACTATGCCTTGGGATTTTGAACAAATAGAACTTCCATTTCATCAAGAGGAGCAAAATAATTTCTATAGATCTGTAATGGAAGCATTTTGGGATGAACCATGGTTTGCCGGATTTTTCTGGTGGGATTGGAGCACAAATCTGTATCCGCTAGAAGAAGCTAAGCTAGATAAAGGTTTTGATATCTATGGCAAAAAAGCGGAACAAACATTAAAAGAGTGGTATGTAAATCGGTAATATTATGAAGTAAACCATTTAACACTTGCTTTAAACCTGCTTCGTTCGCCATATAACTGAGATAGTATTACAGGTGTGGGGGCATAAAGATAAAAAACAAGAATCTATTTTTAAAAAGTATTAAACGCGTGTTTACACAGATTATTAATTAAATAATATACAAAGTTTGAAGAAAGAACCGAGGTATTTGTATGACAAAACTTGAAGAGACTTCCATAGAATATATTCAGCTTTTCAACGATGAAACTGTCTCTAAAGTGAAGCCATCCGGCATTTTATTAAGGTTATATATCGGAACATTTTGGAAAACTTTTTTACTTTAATTCTTGGAGCGGTAAGCGGGATATTAAATGTTTGTCAAATCATCGCAAAAGGTTTTGAATCATTATTTTCTGTAACGGAAATTCTACTATCACATGATACAGAAAAATTTAAAGGAAAAAAATTTCTAGAGCCATTAAAGGGAGATATTTCGTTCCGTAATGTTGCTTTTAAATATCCTAATTCTGATAGCCATGCGCTTATTAAGTCGTTCACACTCGATGTAAAATCGGTTGAAACAATTGCTTTTGTAGGAGAATCGGGATCTGGGGAATTCGACGATTTTAAATTTGATTATTGGATTTTATAAAGCACAGGTGGGAAGGATCGAAATCGATGGGATTTCGATTGAAGACAATTCAATTAGAAAATACCGAAAGTCACTTGCGATGGTCCTACAAAATAAGATCTTGTTCTCGGGAACAATTAAAGACAATATTACATATGGATTACCGACTGTAAGTGAAGATAAACTGTGCCGGGCGATTGAAGTGGCCAATTTACAAGATGTGATTGCGCAATTTCCAGAGGGAATACATTCGCAAGTTGGTGAACATGGAAGTAAGCTTTCTGGTGGTCAAAACCAGCGATTTGCAATTACACGGGCACTTATCCGTGATCCGATAATTATTCTTATTGACGAGGCAACGTCTGCCCCCTCGATAAGAAATCAGAGTTTCATATTCAACAAGCATTGGACACATAATCTAAGGGTTGAACCACTTTTATTGTCGCACATCGACTATCAACGATCCGAAGTGCAGATAGGATTGTTGTCATGGAAAAAGGAAAATAGTTGATTGTGGAACGTTCGAAGAGTTAATGGTCAATAAAAGTTACTTTTACAATTTACAAAATATATAGGTATGCAGCGAGAGGGGGAAAAACAGAAATGGATTATATTAAGGGGTTTACTTATGGATGGATTTGTAAAAAGGGAGATTTTTATAAAGAAGAAGCGAGGAAGTCTTTGCGTTTAATGAAGGAACGGACAAATAGTGATCACGTGATCATTGCGTTTGCGGCTTTACAGGATACGCCACACTCAACAGAAATTGATTATACAGGTGCGCATATGCCAGAAGATGAAGAATTTGTCAGTTTGATCGAGTACGCGCGCAGTCTTGATTTAAAGGTGATTATGAAACCGACTGTTAACGTGAGAAATGGTACTTGGCGAGCACATATTAATTTCTTTGATTTAGACGTACCATGCGAACCTAAATGGTACGAATGGTTCAAAAGCTATACAGATTACCAGCTTCACTATGCAAAAATTGCAGAAGAAACAAAGTGTGAAATGATGATCGTAGGCTGTGAAATGGTACAAACGGAGCGCCGAGATTATGAATGGAGACAACTGTGTAAAGCGGTTAAAGAAGTGTACACAGGTCCAATTACGTATAACACAGATAAATATCAAGAAGGCAATGTGAAATGGTGGGATGCGGTCGATATTATTTCCTCTAGCGGCTACTATCCTATTTATGAGGCAGGGTGTCCAAGCAGAACGGACTCTTCCTTTATTCCGAATGACTGGGGACATGAGGGCAGTGTCAACATGGAAGAACAGAATGAATTTTACAAAATGATGTTTGAGAAAACGAAGGAGCGGACTTGGGTAAAGGGATTTGGTTTATGGGATTGGAGTGCTTTTTTATACGATGAAAATGATGCGCCGCAAAATGATGGATATGATGTATTTGGAAAACCTGCTGAAAAGACAATTAAAGCATTTTATTCTGAAATGTAATTTGGGGGATTGGGGAAAATGTTAAAAGTGGATTTAAATGGTCAATGGAAAATGCAAGAAACAGGAACAGCGGAATGGCTTGATGTCTGGGTTCCAGGTTCGGTCATGAATGATTTGCTAGAACACGGTAAAATCGAAGATCCCTTTTATCGGGACAATGAAAATATCGGTTTAGATATCGCTGCCAATGATTATACGTATACGAGAACATTCACAGTTAAAGAAGAACTACTAACAAATGATCAAATTGTTCTTCTGTGTGAAGGTGTCGATACGCTTGCTGAGATTATTATCAATGGTGAGGTTGTAGGAACAACAAATAATATGCATCGCACATATGAAATTGATGTACAGCAATTTTTGACAGCTGGGGATAATGAAATTACAGTGAAATTTGCTTCTCCACTTCATTATATTCAAGAGCAACAAAAAGAGCGTCCTTTAGCTGGTGTAGAACACGCAGTGGAAGGCTACCCACATTTAAGAAAAGCGCATTATATGTTTGGCTGGGACTGGGGACCGAAAATTCCTGACATGGGGATTTGGAGAAATATTTCTATTCATGCATGGAAGACCGCGAAACTTGATGATGTGTATATTACACAAATACACGCCGAGAATGAAGTACAGCTAAGTGTGCGTACGGAGCTTATTGAATGGGATCAAGCGAGTAACGTTCAGCTGGAAGTGAAGATGATAAGCCCGAATGGTGAAGTAGAAATAAAGAATATTAATCAAGCAAAACTGAAAGAGGTCATCACATTTGATGTGAAAAGTCCAGATCTTTGGTGGCCAAATGGATATGGAGCACAGCCGTTATATAAAGTAGAAGTATCTGTATTGGATAGAAATAGTTACAAGCTTGATGGAAAAGATTTTAATATCGGACTACGCACGATTGAAGTAAAACATGAGCCAGATGAGTACGGAAAATCATTTGAATTCTATGTGAATGGCCTATCTATTTTTGCAATGGGTGCCAACTATATTCCGGAAGATAATATTTTGGCTAGAAATTCTGTTGAAAAAACAGAGCGTCTATTAAAAGACAGTGTGGAAGCCAACTTTAATATGGTACGCATCTGGGGTGGTGGCCATTATCCAGAGGATTATTTCTTCGACCTATGCGACCGACTTGGACTAATTGTTTGGCAAGATTTCATGTTTGCTTGCAGTGCATATGACCTGACAGATGAATTTTTAGATACGGTGAAAAAAGAAGTAGCAGATAATGTGAAACGCCTGCGTCACCATGCAAGTCTTGGAATCTGGTGCGGAAACAACGAAACAGAAGAAGGCTGGGAGCATTGGGGCTGGCCACAAGATCCAAAGCTTAGAACAGATTATATTAAACTATTCGAATTTATTTTGCCTGGAATTATGAAAGAAATGGACCCAGAAAGATTTTATTGGCCATCATCTCCATCATCTGGTGGCGGGTTTGACAAGCCACGTGATCCAGATCGAGGCGATGTCCATTATTGGGAAGTATGGCATGGATTGAAACCATTTACAGAATATCGAAAGTTTTTCTTTCGTTTTTGTTCAGAGTTTGGATTCCAGTCATTTCCTTCATTAAAAACAGTGGAATCATTTACGCTACAGGAAGATCGAAATATTTTCTCTCATGTGATGGAAACCCATCAGAAAAATGACGGAGCCAATGGGAAAATTCTTTTTTATCTATCTGAGAACTTCCTCTATCCAAAAGACTTTGACTCGTTACTATATACATCTCAGCTTTTACAGGCTGAAGCGATTAAATATGGTGTGGAACATTGGCGTCGTAATCGGGGGCGTTGCATGGGCTCATTATACTGGCAGCTTAATGACTGCTGGCCTGTTGCATCATGGTCAAGTATTGACAGTTTTGGTCGTTGGAAGGCGCTACATTATTATGCGAAGAAATTTTATTCGCCAATCTTGCTATCGATAGAGGAAGAAGGAAAAACAGCATCCATTCACGTTACAAACGATACGCTTAAGGATATTCAAGGGCGTATAGAGTGGAAATTACTTTCTAATACATCCGAAATTCTCGAAGAAGGCAGTGTGGATGCTAAAGTAGCCACGTTATCTGCCGAAAATTGCATCGAACTTTCCTTTGAAAAGCAACTTTCTGATGCTGGCATGAGAAACACGTATCTTGAAGCAAAACTTGTATTAGATGGAGAAGTTCATTCCAATGCTGTCCTTCTATTTGTAAAACCGAAGCATTTTGAGTTTGTTAATCCACAATTGCATATAGATGTACGTGAAGAAAGTGATCAATTCGTTCTTTCTATTCAAGCAAAGGCTGGTTTAGCCAAATATGTTGAGCTTGATTTAAGTGAAGCTGACTGTAAGTTTGCTGATAATTATTTTGATATCTCAAGTGGGGAAGTAAGAGAAATTACAGTGCAAAAAGAAAGCTTAAGCGAGATTATAAGTCTAGAAGATTTCAAAACTCAATTAGTGATACGGAGTATTTATAATACGTATTAATGGTTGTTATGTAAAAGGACTGTATTCGCGGCATGATAGATACAGGTCGGGTACACTGAGAATCACGATATGACAAATGGAGAGTAAGATTCATGCATATTGATATGCCACTTCATGAACTTGAAAATTATCAAGGGAAGAGTCCAAAACCTACAGATTTTGATGACTATTGGACACGTACACTTGCGGAACTTAATGGGCAGTCACTAGACTATGCGCTCGTCCCGGAAGAAATAAAATCAGTTGTTGCAGATTGCTATCATTTATATTTTAAGGGCGTGGACGGAGCAAAAGTTCATTGTAAATATGTAAAACCAAAAAATATACAAATGGTCGGTGCGGGGCTTGCTGTATTTCATGGTTATTCCGTCGATAGTGGAGACTGGCTCTTAGGAAAAGGTCAAGATATTCAAGCTAAGATTATCTCAGCTGTTCCTACTGTTAAACGTAATGCTGTGCTAATGCTCCAGAAAACGCAAAGATGATTATATTAATCTTAAAAAAATAGATACTTCTAAAGAATAAGAAATTTGCAGATTAAGTTCGTAAGGAATATAACTTGAAATAAGTTTTAATGGAGTGTACTTGTTTAGAGTAATAACAAGACACTTTTCCCTAGAAGGTGAAAAGTGATGAATAAGGGTGTTTTAACCATTATAGAAACCAAGTTTTTTATCAATTGATATAACCTATCAATTGATAAAATCAAGTATCGTTTTTTAGATAAATTATCATGTCGTTAATTCTCACCTTTTTATCGGTTTCTCTGTTGAACTCGTATCTTGAATAACTATATTATTTATGAAGCTTGATTTTATTTAATTGCGATTTCTCGTGAATTATCATATCAGCAACTAAACGATGGAGGTTTTATATATGAAAGTTTTATGTGATTCCAAGTATCTGATTTTTCCCGCAAGCTATCATGCTCAAAAGAAGAAAGTGAATTTTTTTACAGATGGAACTTTGATTTATGATCTTGAGATTCAGTTAGATTTTATAGATCCTGATTACGAGTTTTCTGTGAATGTGGAACGGTTCGAGGGAACGGAATTGGAGATCACCTGTTTACCTAAAATAGACTTGAACATTCGTAAGTCTGATGCAGCGCTGCCTGATCAAGGAGTTTATAACGAGAAATATCGGCCGGGGTTTCATTTTACTACAAAAAGAGGATGGCTGAATGATCCCAACGGGTTAGTTCATTATGAGAATGAATATATCATGTTCTACCAGTATAATCCTGTCGGTTGTACCTGGGGTAACATGCATTGGGGACATGCAGTGAGCAGTGACCTAGTTCATTGGACGGAGAAAGAGATTGCCTTGTACCCTGATTTCTCGGGAACAATGTTTTCCGGGGCGGCAATCGTAGACACTCGTAATGCTACAGGGCTGAAAGAGAATGAGAATGATGTTATCTTGCTATTTTATACTGCGGCAGGAAGCACCTCTGAAACCTCTAAGGGTCAGCCGTTTACGCAATGTCTTGCCTACAGTACGGACAAAGGTATCACATTTAAGAAATATGAAAAGAATCCTTTAGTACAGCAAATCGTGGCTGGTAACAGGGATCCAAAAGTCATTTATTATGAGCCAAATGACAGTTATATCATGGCGCTTTATTTGGATAATAATAAATTTGTACTTTTATCATCAAAAAATCTATTGGACTGGACACAAATTCAGGAAATTACCATGCCAAATGAAACGGAGTGTCCTGACTTTTATCCCCTTCCGGTAGATGGTGATGAAAAAAGTATCAAGTGGGTACTTATCGGAGCATCAGATAAATATTTTATTGGTAGCTTTGATGGTTATACATTCAATCCGGAAACAGATTTGAATAGACTGAATTACGGAAATAGTGGTTATGCCGCACAATCCTGGTCAAATATTAGCAAGAAAGATGGACGTCGAATCAGGACAGCTCATAGTTCCATTACGATCCCTTCGATGCCCTTTGGCAGCGTCATGAACTTCCCTTGTGAGATGCAGTTAAAAACATTTCAAGATGAAATCTTTTTATGTACATATCCTGTTAAAGAGATTGAAGGATTATATCAGAACATCAATAGGATAGAAAATGTTGAACTAGCTTCAGGTGCAACCTATAAAGAAAGGCTAACAGGAAGGCTATACGATATAACCTTAAAGCTTTCTCCAAAGAGCGCTGCAAGCTTCAGTTTTTCTATCTTTGGACTCACCCTAGAGTATAACGGTAGTAAGAATGAACTGAAGAGCTTAGACAGCCTCGCCCCTGCGGAACTCTATGATGACTGCATAGAGTTACGAATCCTTGTCGATACAATTGTGACTGAGATCTATATAAATGGCGGTAAAGCATACATGTGTATGAGCCATATTCAGGATTACAACATTAACAATATTGAACTGAAGGCTATAGATAACAATGTTGAAATTAGAGAATTGAAAGTTGCAGAGCTTCATAATATTTGGAACAAATAAAAGTGGCAGTTTTCATTAATAGCTCAATTGCTACCGGCAAAGGTAGCTTCATTGTAACGAGTATCTCGTATGTCTAAGTTGCACCACCGTTGGAGGTATCATTAGATAAGGCCAGCCAGTCTCCCTGGTTGGCCCATACAATAAAATTACATCTAAAAAAGAAATGCTCTTATATCATGAATTTGGTCATGAGCATCTACCTGGTTTTGCGGACAAGGAGTTTCAAACATTGCAATCACTTTAATTGATTGCTCAAGTAAGTCAATAAAATGGAGGCTGTCTCGAAAAGTGACAGCCTCTTAGTTGTAGGGGAAATTTTTTACATTTAGTATACCAGATGTATTCTTTATGAGTGGCTCGTAAATCTCGTGAGTGGCTTATAAATCTTGTGAGTGGCTTATAAATCTCGTGAGTGGCTTATAAATCTTGTGAGTGGCTTATAAATCTTGTGAGTGGCTTATAAATCTTGTGAGCGGCTTATAAATCTTGTGAGTGGCTCGTAAATCTCGTGAGTGGCTTATAAATCTTGTGAGTGGCTTATAAATCTTGTGAGTGGCTCGTAAATCCCGTGAGCGGTTCGTAAATCTCGTATGCGGCTCATAAATCTTGCGAGTATCTTATAAATCCGTGAGTGCAGTTTCTCTTTTTTGTCACTAGCGCTTCTTCATGATACAATCCTGTAAATAACTTAAGGGCGGGTGTTAAGTATGGGAATTCATCATTATTTTAAAAGCTTGTCGGATTTGGAGAAGATTTTTCGCTGCCCAGGTAAATTTAAATTTCAAGAGCATTCTGTTGCCAGCCATTCTTTTAAAGTGACGAAAATAGCTCAGTTTCTTGGTACAGTAGAGGAAGAAGCTGGTGAACAAGTCGACTGGCGACTTTTATATGAAAAAGCATTAAATCATGATTATGCAGAGCTTTTTACTGGAGATATCAAAACGCCAGTAAAATATGCTTCTAAAGAATTAAAACGTCTTTTCAATGAAGTTGAGGAAGAGATGACAAAGAAATTCGTGGAAAAAGAAATACCAATGGAGTTTCAAGAGGTTTATTTGGACCGTTTGAAGGAAGGTAAGGATGAGACGCTGGAAGGGCGTATCTTATCGGTAGCAGATAAGATTGATTTGCTGTATGAATCCTTCGGGGAAATTCAAAAGGAAAACCCAGAAGAGTTGTTTCTTGAAATATATGAGGAAGCATTAAGTACCATTCTTACATTCAAAGATATGACGTGCGTTAAGTATTTTTTAGACTATATTTTACCAGATATGCTTCAAGAACGGTTTATAGAACAAAGTGAACTAACGGTCATTACGCATAAAATGATTTCGGAAAGTAGTGAAAACTAAGCGAATTTGAAAAAAGTATTAATACCTTCTAATAATTTTGATAAGATGGAAGTGAGATAGAAGATCGAGGTGTAAGAAATGATTGACAAAGTATTATCTGCAATATTCTTACCTGCATTACTAATTATCTTTTTTACAAGAATTACCTATAGTCAGATTGTCGGCTTTTTGCTCACTGTAGCATTAATCTTAGTATCTGCCTACAAAGGATATATCAATATGTGGTGGTTAATTGTGATTGAAGCTGCATCGCTTACGATTGGACTGTATTTTGTTAATGAAATGAAAAGGAAGAGAAAAAACAAAAGTGCTTCATGAGCAGATTGAATCTGTATCATGGGGCATTTTTTTAAAAAGACGGGTATCTCAGCGTCAGCAAACATCAATAAGTCAAAATCGGTTCATAAAGGCCTAACATGTTTCGTTTGTCTTGTACCAATAGTAGCTCCTAGTCTAAAACTTCCATTTCCTGTGCGTAGTTTATACATCGCTAAACTGGCGCTTTCATTTGTTTTAACGGCTATCGGATATAAAAAGCACTTTATAAATGAACCATTTCCCCTTGCTAATAGTATAACTTAGTAAATAGAAGTGGAGGAAGGTGTTGGAAATGCCGATTATAGGCTGGGTTATTAGTAGCATTGTTGCTGGTGTGGTTGGTTTTATTTTTGCTTTGGTCATCGTTCCGATGAATAAAAAGGTTATCCGTGATCAATGGGGAAAGATTGACTTTACGAAAACCGATATATATTTTCGTTGGACTAGGTGGGACACGATCATAGTGTTTTCTGCCGTTTATACATTTTTCAATATAACAGGATTACTCATTTTTTTGTTGAGAGGTGATACGATTAATAGTCCGATCATCCAATATTTCATCCATCAAACTTTTGTGTTTAGTTTAATTACTTTTATATGGCTGATTACAAAACTCACCTATGTCTTCAGGGGAATAAAAGAGCGGTGGCCAAATGAGTTACAAGAATAATAATGCATATATTAAGGTGGATTCAAATGGTAGTTTGCAATCGATCGACGCAATTTATCTCATGTACAAAGATCAAATATATCGATTTGTATACCGCTACTCTAATGATCGTCAATTTAGCATTGATATTGTCCAAGATACATTCGAAAAACTGCTGAAGAAAAATTATCTTTACATTCCAGAAAAAGGGAATTTTAAAACATATCTTTTTCAAATTGCTTATAATACAATGATGACAAAATTAAAGAGGCGTCAAAAATTCAAGGCAATACTACCATTTTTAGCTGCCGAAAGCCCGCATACCTTCGCGTTGGAAGAAAAACTTTTGGTTCAAAAAGCTGTTCAATCATTGTCAGATGAACAGAGGGCTGTTATTATTCTATCGTTTTATCATGATTTGACACAAAGAGAAACTGCAAGAATATTAGGGATACCAGTTGGCACTGTAAAGTCGAGGTTACACCATGCGTTGAAGAAACTGAAAGCAGATTTAGAGGTGGAAAATGATGAAGAATCAGGATGAAAAATTGTATGAAAAACTGAAAGGATTCCATGTCGATGTCCCAGAATTCCCGATAAGAAAATCCCGGATCGAAAGACTGGCAAATTGGTTGTTCGAAGAAGTACCATTTCCGACTACTAATTTTAAGTTAACTAGAAAAGGAATGGTACTCATGCAACTTCTCCCGATTTTTATTACCATCGCATCCATTTTACCGCTATTTTTTTTATAAAAGGAGCAATGTATATGTTAATGCCAAAGCTATCAGCAGAAAAGAAAAGACAAATGATCGGTGAAATTCAAACCTATTTTCTTGAAGAACGTGGAGAGGAGATTGGAGAAATCGCCGCAGAAATATGTTTTGATTTTATTAAGGATAGGCTTGGGCCTGTATTTTATAATGAAGCTATTCGTGATGCGCGTGAAATTGCGGAACAGCGAATGCAGACGTTGGAAGAAGATTTATATGCACTTGAGAGGCAAAATTAAACTTTATAACTATGCCATAAAAAAACCACCGAAAGTTTGTTCGTCTTTTGGTGGTTTTATCTATGTCCTTTGTGGTAAAATAAGTATAAAGACGTTTATAAAATAATCGACTTACCAAGGATGTATATAGATGGTTTATTTCGAAATAGAAAGAAATATATAGGAGGCTGTCCGCTTGGAAAATCAATTTGAACTTGTATCACGTTACCAGCCTGCTGGCGATCAGCCGAGAGCAATTAAGCAGCTGATTGAAGGCTTAAACGAAGGACGTAAATATCAGACTTTGCTTGGGGCTACAGGAACTGGGAAGACATTTACGATTTCTAATGTAATTACAGATATAAATAAGCCGACGATTGTTATCGCACATAACAAAACGCTTGCTGGACAATTGTATAGTGAGTTCAAGGAATTCTTTCCGAATAATGCTGTGGAGTACTTTGTCAGCTATTACGACTATTACCAACCTGAGGCCTATGTACCGCAGACAGACACATTTATTGAAAAAGATGCCAGTATTAATGATGAAATAGATAAATTACGTCACTCTGCAACATCTTCTTTGTTTGAGCGCAGAGATGTAATTGTAATCGCTAGTGTTTCATGCATTTATGGTCTTGGTTCTCCAGAAGAATATAGAGAACATGTTCTTTCCATCCGGACGGGAATGGAGATTGAACGGAACCAGCTACTAAGAAAGTTGGTAGATATTCAATATGCCCGCAATGACATTGATTTTCAACGCGGGACTTTTCGTGTTCGTGGAGATGTAGTAGAAATATTTCCAGTTTCTCGTGATGAACAATGTATTCGTGTAGAATTTTTCGGAGATGATATTGACCGAATAAGGGAAGTAGATGCGCTAACGGGTGAAGTAATGGGTGAACGTGAACATGTTGCTATTTTCCCGGCATCTCACTTCGTTACACGTGAAGATAAATTGAAAGTTGCGATTGAAAATATTGAAAAGGAACTGGATGAACAACTTCTTATCATGCGCGAAAACAATAAAATATTGGAAGCACAACGCTTGGAACAAAGAACGCGTTATGATTTAGAAATGATGAGAGAAATGGGTTTTTGTTCAGGCATTGAGAACTATTCGAGACATTTAACATTAAGACCAGCCGGGGCCACTCCATATACATTATTAGATTATTTTCCAGACGACTTTCAAATCGTTGTAGACGAGTCACATGCAACGTTACCACAAATTCGTGGAATGTATAATGGGGACCAAGCGCGGAAACAGGTACTTGTCGACCATGGTTTCCGATTGCCATCAGCACTTGATAACCGACCGTTAAAATTTGAGGAGTTTCAGAAACATATTAATCAAATTATGTTTGTGTCTGCCACGCCTGGTCCCTTTGAGCTTGAACATACACCAGATATGGTTCAACAAATTATTCGTCCTACGGGCTTGCTTGATCCAGTAATTGATATCCGTCCGATCGAAGGTCAGATTGATGATTTATTGGGAGAAATTAATGAAAGAATATCACGTAATGAGCGCGTATTAATCACCACACTGACGAAACGGATGTCTGAGGATTTAACGGATTATTTAAAAGAGGTCGGAATAAAGGTCCAGTATTTACATTCAGACATTAAAACACTGGAGAGAATTGAAATCATTAGAGATTTGCGACTTGGTCACTATGATGTACTTGTTGGTATTAACCTTTTAAGAGAAGGATTGGATATTCCTGAAGTATCTCTCGTGGCAATTTTAGATGCTGATAAGGAAGGTTTCTTACGTTCAGAGCGCTCTCTTATCCAAACGAGCGGAAGGGCTGCACGGAATGCAAATGGTCAAGTTATTATGTACGCAGATAAAATGACAGATTCAATGATAAAGGCGATAAGCGAAACGAAACGACGTAGGTCCATTCAGGAAGCTTATAATATTGAACACGGCATCACACCAATGACCATTCAAAAAGAAGTTCGTGATGTTATTAGAGCGACCGTTGCTGCAGAAGATGGGTCTGAATATACGACACAAGGGAAACCTAAGAAATATACGAAAAAAGAAAGAGAAAAACTAATATCTTCGATGGAGAAAGAAATGAAGGAAGCTGCAAAAGCGCTTGATTTTGAACACGCTGCACAGCTTCGTGACGCCATTTTAGAGTTAAAAGCGGAAGGATGAGTAAGCGATGGCTTTAGATAAAATAATTGTTCAGGGCGCAAGAGCCCATAATTTGAAAAATATTGACGTCACGATTCCAAGAGATGAGCTCGTCGTTATTACTGGACTTTCTGGATCAGGGAAATCTTCGCTCGCATTCGATACGATTTATGCAGAAGGGCAGCGTCGCTATGTGGAATCTCTATCAGCCTATGCTCGACAATTTTTAGGGCAAATGGACAAACCAGATGTCGATGCAATCGAAGGATTATCACCAGCCATATCGATAGATCAAAAAACGACAAGTAAGAATCCGCGCTCGACTGTTGGAACGGTAACAGAGATTTATGATTATTTGCGGTTGTTATATGCTCGAGTGGGGAGACCGATTTGTCCTGTACATGGTATAGAAATCACCTCTCAGACAATCGAACAAATGGTAGATAGAATAATGATTTATCCTGAGCGCACGAAGCTCCAAATACTTGCACCGTTAATATCAGGCCGTAAAGGGGCACATGCTAAAGTATTGGAAGATATAAAAAAACAAGGGTTTGTTCGTGTACGTGTTAATGGTGAAGTGGTTGATTTAGATGATGAAATAGAACTGAATAAAAACAAAAAGCATTCGATTGAAGTGATCATTGATCGGATAGTAATTAAAGATGGTGTAGAATCACGTCTTGCTGACTCCTTGGAAACGGCGCTTGGATTAGGGGATGGAAAAGTCATTGTTGATGTGTTTGGCGAAGGCGAATTATTATTTAGTCAAAATCACGCTTGCCCACAATGTGGTTTTTCGATCGATAAATTGGAACCTCGCATGTTTTCTTTTAATAGCCCATTTGGCGCGTGTACGGACTGTGATGGTCTTGGCTCAAAGCTCGAGGTAGATCCCGAACTGGTAATTCCAGATTGGAGCCTCACGCTTGAGGAAGGTGCTATATTACCTTGGGTGCCTGTTAGTTCTCAATATTATCCGCAATTATTAAAAGCGATATGTAAGGAATTTAAGATTCCGCTTGATGTACCAGTGAAGGACCTAGACAAAAATCAGATCGATATAATTCTCAGAGGATCGAACGAAAAAACAATTAACTTCCGCTATCAAAATGATTTTGGGCAAATTCGTGAAAGTAATATCCGATTTGAAGGTGTATTGCGCAATGTGGAACGCAGATATCAAGATACAAGTTCTGACTATATCCGCGAACAGATGGAAAAGTATATGGCACAGCAAGCTTGTCCGCGTTGTAAAGGATACAGACTGAAAGAAGAAAGCTTAGCCGTGAAAGTGGAAGGCAGACATATTAGTCAGGTTACTGAGCTCTCAGTTGTCGAGGCTTCGAAATTTTTTATGAACTTACATTTAACAGAAAAGGAAATGCAAATTGCGAGGTTGATTTTAAGAGAAATTGATGAACGAATTGGCTTTTTAATTAACGTAGGTCTGGATTATTTAACATTAAGTCGTGCTGCGGGTACTTTGTCAGGTGGAGAGGCACAAAGAATCCGTCTTGCTACACAGATTGGATCACGTCTAACGGGTGTGCTTTATATATTAGATGAACCATCAATTGGTTTGCATCAACGTGATAATGACAGATTGATTAGTACATTAAAAAACATGAGAGATATCGGGAATACACTAATTGTTGTCGAACATGATGAAGATACGATGCTGGCTGCTGACCACTTGATTGATATTGGTCCTGGAGCTGGAGTGCATGGTGGAGAAGTTGTCGCAAGCGGGACGCCTGCTGATGTTACAAACAATCCAAATTCACTTACAGGCCAATATTTATCTGGTGAAAAGTTTATTCCGCTTCCAACAGAACGACGGAAAGCTGATGGAAGATATATAGAGATTAAAGGGGCAAAAGAAAACAATTTAAAAAATGTAAATGTGAAATTGCCACTGGGCATGTTTATCGCTATTACTGGTGTTTCAGGTTCAGGTAAAAGTACTTTGATTAATGAGGTTTTGCATAAAGCAGTAGCGCAAAAGTTAAATAAAGCAAAGGCAAAACCAGGTGCACATAAGGAAATTATAGGAATTGAACAATTGGAAAAAGTGATCGATATTGATCAATCACCAATTGGCAGAACGCCAAGATCCAATCCCGCGACATACACTGGTGTTTTTGATGATGTTAGGGATGTATATGCATCAACTAACGAGGCAAAAGTACGTGGTTATAAAAAAGGTCGATTTAGTTTTAATGTAAAAGGTGGTCGCTGCGAAGCATGTCGGGGCGATGGTATTATCAAAATTGAGATGCACTTTTTGCCAGATGTGTATGTCCCTTGTGAAGTGTGTCATGGTAAAAGGTATAATCGCGAAACCCTTGAAGTAAAATATAAAGGGAAAAATATTGCTGATGTATTGGATATGACGATTGAGGATGGGCTAGTTTTCTTTGAAAATATACCTAAAATCAAACGTAAACTTCAGACAATCTTTGATGTTGGCCTAGGTTATATGAAGCTAGGACAATCAGCGACAACATTATCAGGTGGGGAGGCACAGCGGGTAAAGTTAGCCTCAGAGCTACATCGTCGTTCAAATGGCCGCTCACTTTATATTTTGGATGAACCAACAACAGGACTACATGCTGATGATATTGCACGTTTACTTATAGTCTTGCAAAGGCTTGTGGAAAATGGAGATACAGTACTTGTGATTGAACATAATCTAGATGTGATAAAAACCGCTGATTATTTAGTAGACCTTGGACCCGAAGGCGGGGATAAGGGTGGGATGATAATTGCGAAAGGTACGCCCGAGAAAATCGCAGAAAGTCCTGTGTCGTATACAGGAAAATACTTGAAGCCAATTTTAGAGCGTGACAGAGCACGAATGAAAAAAAGATTATCAAAACAAGAAAATATTATAGCAGAGTATGTGAAGCAATAAAACGTGCTTGTATAAAAAAATGAAACTATTACCGCTCTGTATCCGTATATTTATGTAGGCGATAAGAAAAGTGGAAGCCCACAATCATTTTCCTTTATCTAAGAAGGCTAAACTTGCCATCTTGATACGTTACATTGATTATGCTCTTGGTCAAGAAATATTGAAATGAGGGAATACTCCACTGGATAGTAGGCGTCTTGCCTGTATTTGAATAGCTATTATCGTCGTGTCCGTTGAAGCCTGATAAGGAAAATCTTATTTGTTTTCAAAAGGATTATATTTTCATTTAAGAGGAGGAAGCGAAATGAATGAAGAACGAAAAAAAATATTGGGATTAGTTCAGGACGGAAAGCTCTCCGCTCAAGAAGCGATTATCCTACTTGAAGCACTTGAAAAAGATGAAAAGATGCAGGAACCTAGTGAAAGTGATAAAAAGGTTGATGAAAATACTGGTGCGGAGACAAATAAGACAGATACCAAAAAAGAATCAACTTCAGATAATTCTCAATCCAATGGTGAACAATCGTCTGAAAATCAAAAGGATGATACTTTTTATTCCCAGCTTGAGAATGCAGGCGAACGGATTTTTGACTTTGTAAACAATGCACTCCATAAAATTAAACATATTGATTTTCAGTTTAATCAATCTGTGGATATTCCGCATACGTTTCAACAAACGGATAATGAAATTGAAAAAATAGACATAGATATAGCTAATGGTCCAATGAGGATTGTTGCTTGGGATCAAGCTGATGTTCGGATTGAATGTCAAGCAAAGGTATATCGTTCAGATGACAGAGAAGAGGCGAGGAAATATTTTCTTGATAACACAATCTTTTCCATTGAAAATGGATTATTATGCTTTGCTACACAATCAAAATGGATGAGAGTAGAAACGGTGGTTTATATTCCTAAAAAGGAATATAAGAAAATAACAATTAGAATCTTTAACGGTGGACTTACAGGTGAAGATATCCAATCCGAATTATTAACTGTGAAAACAACGAATGGAAAAGTGGAACTAGCAAAATTGGAAGGTAAAAAATTCGAAGTAGATACGGTGAATGGTCAAATCAATGTGAAAGATTCGAAAGTAGATGAAATTGAAGCTGAAACAGTAAATGGCACAGTCGATGTTTCCGGAATTTTTCAGGTAGCTGAACTTCAGTCATTTAATGGTAATATTACATGTACATTACCTAAGACAGGTGCAAAAAGAATAGAAGCAAAAGTAGTTACTGGTAATATTAATATATATGTCCCAGAGGGAGCTACGATTGACGGGGATGTGCGTTCTAATCTAGGTAGTTATAAGCTTGACCTTGAAGGCATCAATGTTTCACATGAAAAGAAAGAAATTGTTCAAAAGCAAATACAGTTCAAGCGACCAGGAAGTGATGAAGAGGTTATCCGTCTGCTTGCAGACACAAAGACAGGGTCAGTACTTGTTAGGCATAGTGAGAGTTTATAGGCTGGTGAATTATTAATGAAATGGTTACTTGGTATTTTGATCAATGGATTATTATTTATTGCTTTTGCTGGATTCTTCGAAGGGTTTGAAGTATCCAGTTTTGGGGCAGCATTGGCAGCGAGCCTCGTATTATCGATCTTAAATATGCTTGTCAGACCGATCCTTATTATTTTAACATTGCCCGTTACTATAATAACTTTAGGCTTGTTCTTGTTTGTTATAAATGCCATCACGTTATGGATGACTGATGCGTTAATGGGAAGTAAATTTGAAATATCTGGTTTTGGATTAGCAATATTGATTGCGATATTGATGTCAGTTATTAATCTAATCATCCAAAAAACAGTAATAGAACCAAAAACAAAAAAATAAAAGCAACCCGCACGGTGAAAACTGAGCGGGTTTTTTCGTTATTTAAAAGTCAGCATTACCATCGTTTAAATGTATAAGACTATCTTTGGAAGGCATAAATCTTTTAAAGGATATTTACAATTGTACTTGTGGAGCTGAGGAAGGCGCTTGTGCTTTTCTTCATGTTGTTTTAAAAGATTGAAAATGAAAGGTAGAGTTTCAAAGCTATTAAGTGCTAAAATAGAAAAATGAATGTAATAACCCAAAGGTTAATAGCTTTTCAATATATAGAGGACGGGGAGTGATTTTGTTGGCGAAAGTGCGAACAGAAGATATTATTAAACAATTTGATTTGGAATTGATTAGCGGTGAGGAAGGAATTCATAAACTGATTACGACAAGTGATATTTCACGACCTGGTTTGGAAATTTCCGGATTCTTTAATTATTATCCAGCGGAACGAGTGCAACTATTGGGTAGATCTGAAAGTAGCTTTATCGCACAAATGACAGGGCATGAGAGACAAGAACGGATGGAACTTTTATGTAATGCAACGACGCCTGGAATTGTAATCACACGCGGGTTAGACATTCCTACTGAGTTAATAGAGGCTTCTGAGCGCCATTCTGTGCCAATTATGCGCACAACAATGAAGTCCACTCGTTTTTCTAGTAGGCTAACAAACTATTTAGAAGGTAGATTAGCTCCTACTACTGCGGTTCACGGCGTGCTAGTAGATATATATGGTATAGGTGTTCTAATTACAGGTCAAAGTGGTGTAGGTAAAAGTGAAACTGCACTAGCGCTTATCAAGCGCGGACATCAGTTAGTCGCAGATGACTGTGTAGAAATACGGCAGGAGGATGAGGGATTACTCGTTGGAACATCTCCGGAGCTGCTGGAACACTTATTAGAAATTCGTGGTTTGGGAATCATTAATGTAATGACATTATTTGGAGCTGGAGCGGTAAGACCTAGTAAGAGTATTACTTTAACAATTAATTTGGAATCATGGGACCAAAATAAACATTATGATCGACTTGGCCTTGATGAAGAAAAAATGAAGATTATTGATACGGATATAACCAGATTAACCGTACCAGTTCGTCCTGGTCGAAATTTAGCAGTTATTATTGAAGTTGCAGCGATGAATTTTAGACTAAAAAGACTTGGTGTGAATGCTGCGGAGCAATTTACGGAACGCCTTAATCAAGTAATCCGTGATGGTGACAATGACTAATAAACAATAAATAAATGATAAAATGTTTGAATGGAGTGAAATAGATGGAATCTGGAATTACCCCAATTAATCCAGTTGCGATAAAGTTTGGTCCTGTGTCAGTTGCTTGGTACGGTATCATCATCGGACTAGGAATTGCACTTGCGTTATATGTCGCTATACGTGAAAGTGATAGACGAGGGTTACATAAAGATTTATTTGCAGATTTAATGATTTGGGCTATTCCTATTGCTATTATTTCTGCAAGAATTTATTATGTTATTTTTCAATGGGACTACTACGGACAAAATCCTGGAGAAATTATTAAAATATGGGAAGGTGGCATCGCCATTCATGGAGCATTGATTGGCTCTGTAATTACGACCGTCATCTTTACAAGGCTTAAGGGTGTTTCATTCTGGAAAGTGGTAGATATTGCTGCTCCGAGCATTATTCTTGGCCAAGCAATTGGCCGCTGGGGGAACTTTATTAATCAAGAGGCACATGGGAGAGAAGTGACAAGAGCTTTTCTTGAGAACTTGCACCTTCCGCAATTTATTATTGATCAAATGTTTATTAATGGCGCCTATTATCACCCAACGTTTTTATATGAATCGATTTGGAATATTATTGGGTTTGCTATATTAATTGCATTGAGAAGAGTTAACTTACGCCGTGGAGAATTATTTTTAAGTTATGTTATTTGGTATTCGGTTGGTCGCTTTTTTATTGAAGGTTTGAGAACAGATAGCTTAATGCTTACAGATAGTTTGCGTATCGCTCAAGTCATTTCGCTTATTCTAATAGTCATTGCATCGGCTATTTGGGTCTATAGAAGAAAGTTAGGGCTTGCCACAGCTAAATATCTAGATAAATAAATGTAATTATTAGGAGAGAAATTCATCATGTGGCAGTCCTCGATCAAAAATGGAGCAGTAACGGGGGTAAAAACGACATGGACATTAGGAAAAGTTATTTTTCCTATTACATTGATCGTAGTTATGCTCCAACACACGCCAATTTTACCGTGGATCATTAATAAATTAGAGCCAGTTATGGGCCTTTTAGGCTTATCGGGAGATGCTGCTATTCCATTAGTACTTGGAAACTTTCTGAATCTATATGCAGGAATTGCAGGGATATTTTCAGTTGAATTATCGGTAAAAGAAGTGTTTATTATCGCAATGATGATGTCATTTTCGCATAATTTATTTATCGAATCCGCTGTTGCGATTAAAGTAGGAGTGAAAATCTGGATCATTGTGGCTGTTCGAGTTGGATTGGCACTGCTGTCAGCTGTGCTGATTAATTTAGTTTGGAGTGGCGGACAGGAAATTGCGCAGTATGGTATAATTCCAGTCAATGAAAAACAAGTTGTAGGAATGACTGCAATTGCGGCAGTCGGACTTAAAAAAGCCTTGCTAGGAGTTGCTCAATTAGCTGTAATTGTCATTCCGCTTATGGTATGCATCCAGTTAATGAAAGATTATGGATGGCTGTCAATCTTTTCAAAGTGGTTAGCGCCATTCACACGACTATTAGGAATGAAAGAAAATACATCAACAACAATGGCTGCAGGGCTGTTTTTCGGACTTGCCATGGGTGCTGGCGTGATGATACAAGCTGTACAAGAAGATGGGGTAAGCAAAAAGGATGTTACGCTTGCTTTTATTTTCCTTGTTGCATGTCACGCAGTAGTGGAGGATACTCTTATTTTTATTCCGCTCGGTATACCGGTATTGCCCCTCCTGGTTATCAGGCTTGTAACAGCTATTTTACTAACCTTACTTGTGGCGTCGGTTTGGAAGCGAGTTAAATTGACAGAAGAAAGGAATGTAGCATAATGGATAAACGAATTACAACTTTATTGTTTGATCTTGATGGAACATTAATAGACACGAATGAATTAATCGTTTCGTCTTTTCTACATACATTGGGGAAATTTTACCCAAATCGTTTTGAAAGGGCGGATGTACTTCCTTTTCTAGGCCCGCCATTGGTTGTTACATTTAACGGAATTGATCCACAGAAAACGGAAGAAATGATCGTAGAATATCGGAAATATAACTTAGCTCAGCATGATTTACTAGTAAAAGAATTCAACGGTGTGTTTGAAACGATTCGAACTCTCTCTGAAAATAACTTTAAATTAGCTATTGTCTCGACCAAAATGAGAGATACCGTTATTAAAGGATTAGAGTTGACAAAGCTTGACCAGTTTTTCGATGTGATTATTAGTCTTGATGAGGTCGAGCGAGCAAAACCAGATCCCGAACCGTTAGAAAAAGCTTTAAAGGCATTAGGCTCAACTCCGAAAGAGGCAATGATGATCGGTGATAATCATCATGATATATTGGGCGGGAAAAATGCTGGTACATATACATGTGGTGTTTCATGGTCCTTAAAAGGAAAAGAATACTTAGAGCAATTTCATCCTGATTATATGTTAGAAAAAATGGCTGATTTACTCGAAATTATCGGAGTAGACAACAAATGAGGAAAACAGAGCGGTTTCCAGTAGAGGGAGCAAATTCTTTATGGCATGTATATAAAACGGTACCGTTCTGGAAGGTTATTCGCAATTTTATCGTAATTCAACTGGCAAGATATACACCTTTTTTAAGTATAAAAAATGGGATGTATCGGACGTTTTTACATATGAAGATTGGCAAGCATACGTCATTCGCACTAATGGTTATGCTTGATGTCATGTATCCAGAGAAAATTTCTGTTGGCCGAAACACGGTGATTGGCTATAATACGACAATTTTAGCACATGAATATTTAATTAAAGAATATCGACTGGGACAAGTAAACATTGGTGATGAAGTGATGATCGGAGCGAATTCTACCATTTTGCCTGGAATCACGATCGGCAATGGTGCTATTGTCTCAGCTGGTACACTTGTAAATAAAGACGTGCCTCCTGGAACGTTTGTTGGAGGAAATCCGATGCGAATTATTTATACAAAAGAAGAACTTGCAGAAAAGTGGAAAAGTGATCCTATATATGGAGAAAAAACCTGATGAAATAATTATCAGGTTTTTTTGAAAGAAACTTTTATAAAATTTATTGAAGTAGCTATTTGTCGGACGAAGTGTATGTCTCATACAACCACCTCGGAATATATCATGTTGGTTTCATTGATGTTGTCATAGAACGTGAGGAACTAACATAAAATTCCTGCTTGTACATACGTCCCTGAACAAGCAGCTTCCACTTTTTTATGCTATAAACGCGCAATTTAGTATGATATACTACAAAAAGCGACAATGGAAGATGACGACGGAGGAATTCGATGGTTAAAGAATCAAAACTAAAGTATGAGAAATCAAATATTTTTCCGTTTGTACCAACTGGAGAATATTATTACCATAGAGGAATTAAAGCGTATGACCGATATGATTTAAGCAAAGCGAAAAAGTATTTAATAAGAGCATGGGAGCTAGAACCTGACGAGCCAATGATTGCATGCCAATTAGCACTAATCTACACAGAAGAAGGCGAATACACTGAATCAAACGCATTATTGCATAAAGTAATTAAAGATCTTGACGAGCGAATGACTGAATGCCATTACTTTTTGGCTAACAATTATGCTCATCTTGGTCTTTTTACTGAAGCTTATAAACACGCACGGCTATATCTCGATCTAGACCAACTAGGCGAGTTTTCGGAAGATGCGGAAGAGCTACTTGCTTTGATGGGGATAAATGAAGATGAGGATTTAGATGAACTTGAAGAGCAGGAGTCATTAGCAAATCAACAGGAAGTTGCTCGCCAGTTATTAGAAGCGGGAGATTTTAATCATGCGATTGAGATGCTTGAACAAGCAGTGGAGGACAATCCTGAGTTTTGGCCTGCATATAATAATCTTGCCCTAGCATATTTCTATGAAGGGGAAACTGGTAAAGCATTGGGGATTTTGGAAAAGGTTTTGGAAAAAAATCCAGGAAACTTACACGCATTATGTAATTTAGTTATCTTTTTATTTTATGAAAGAAAAGAAGACGAATTAAATACACTGCTTTCAGCCCTAGAAAAAGTTCAACCAATCTCCATGGAACATCGATATAAATTGGGGGCAACATTCGCACTAGCGGGTAAATATGACATAGCATATTATTGGCTACGTCATATTCAGAAGCATGGCTATGAAGGCGATGCAGGTTATTATTATTGGCTAGCAAGAGCAGCACATTTTACTGGGAACCCTGCAAATGCACAACGAGCATGGAAACAATTGGCAGAGATGAATCCTGATAGGGCCGTAACGGAGCCTTGGAAAGAAGTTCAACAAACATATATTAGAAAAATAGATGATGATGCTTCCATTATGAAAATGCTACGTAGTGATCGTTTGAGAGAAAGACTGTACGCCATTTTTCTAATTGGGGTATCTGGACGAAAACAAGAGTTGATCACGCACGATGAATTTAAACCATTGGATGAATTTTCATTAACAGAAAAAATTTATTTAGCAATTATCATCCAATCAAACACAAAAGAAAAAATTGATCCAGATGGTCTAGTGGAAAAAGGACATGAAGTCGCGTTGAAATTGTATAAGAAATGCAATTATGATAGAAAGAAAGCTGACGACCTTATTTTAACGTGGTTTTCTATTTTTGTGGATGCTTTAAAAGCTGGAGAACACTTTAATAATCCTCATGCGATTGCAGCTGCAATGGAATACATTTGGCTTCGTGATCAAGAAAATAAAAAATCACAAAAAATAATAGCAGATGAATGTGGTACTTCACTGTCAACATTAAGAAAGTATATTCAATTATTAGAAAAGTATTGGAAATGAGCATATTCTTGGACGGAACAGCAGTTGTTTAATACGATATAAGTAGTGGCATAATAATTATCATTGATAGCGGCCTGAAGCAGCATTCCTATGTTGACGAAAGCCGTTTTATTTATAAAGGAGAGTTGTAACAATGACGGAAGAAAAAATTTACGATGTGATTATTGTTGGTGCTGGTCCAGCTGGTATGACAGCTGCTGTATATGCATCACGTGCGAATTTATCTACTTTGATGATTGAACGTGGAATGCCGGGTGGACAGATGGCAAACACGGCTGATGTGGAAAACTATCCGGGATTTGAGCATATATTAGGTCCTGATTTATCGACGAAAATGTTTGAACACGCAAAGAAATTTGGTGCGGAATATGCCTACGGAGATATTAAAGATGTGATTGATGGCAAGGAATTTAAAATTGTAAAAGCTGGAGCAAAAGAATATAAAGCTCGGGCGATTATTATCACAACAGGTGCTGAATACCGTAAGATGGGAATTCCGGGTGAGCAAGACCTTACAGGCCGTGGTGTCTCTTATTGTGCGGTTTGTGATGGTGCTTTCTTTAAAGGAAAAGAGCTTATAGTAGTAGGTGGCGGCGATTCAGCAGTTGAAGAAGGAGTGTTCCTAACAAGATTTGCTGATAAAGTGACAATTATTCACCGTAGAGATGAGCTTCGTGCACAAAAAATTCTTCAAGACCGCGCTTTTGCAAATGAAAAAGTTAATTTTATTTGGAATCATACAGTAAAAGAAATTAATGAAAAAAATGGCAAGGTTGGTTCTGCTACAATTGTTTCTACTGAAACGGGAGAAGAAACAGAATTTGCTGCAGATGGAGCATTCATCTATATTGGAATGGACCCATTAACTAAGCCTTTCACTCATCTTGGAATCACGAATGAAGCGGGTTATATTGTAACAAACGAGAATATGGAAACAAATGCTTCTGGCATCTTTGCTGCAGGAGATGTGCGCGATAAATTACTTAGACAAATCGTTACTGCAACGGGAGACGGAAGTATTGCTGCTCAAAGCGCTCAAATATATATTGAAAGTTTAATGGAGCAATTACAAACTCAGTAAGAACGTTGTAGTGTCCTTGGTATACACGGGAATACTAGCCTAGGAATCATAATTACTTAGTTATTAAAGGACACAGGCTAGGGACTTGAGAGATAGCACTTAGCCTTTTGAAAGATTGCAGGCTAAGTACTTTGGAAATACATTGGTTTTTAGCACGAATAGGGGAAATAGCACTTATTTTTAACGTGCCAAGGACCTTGGGAGATACACTTGGTTTTAAAGGAACACAGGCTAAGTACTTGGGGAGACGCCACTTATTTATAAGGAACAGAGGCTAAGGACGCCACGTCGTGTGGCAACGCCTGTGTGACCCACGTCGTGTGGGCCTGGCCTAAAAGTAATTTCATTTTAATGCTATTGTAACAGTGTTGAAATGAAATTAGGGTACAGTATAAACATGAGATATTGACCCCCTTTTTTATACAATATCCCTTTCTTGGTGCACAGGCAAAAGCCTGTGCTTTTTTTATTGTAAAGAAAAATAAGCTAATAAAAAGATGCTTCAAATGATGAACAAGGTAGAAGAACTGTTTAAATACAATTTAAAATAGTATAATGTTAAGAACGTAATTTAAATAATAATGAAAAGAATATATAAATAGGAATAGGGGTGTAAGATTATGAATACTAGTGTTACGGAAGAAGTGCAATTGGTTATCATTACGGGGATGTCTGGGGCAGGAAAGACGGTTGCGGTCCACAGTTTTGAAGACTTGGGTTTCTTTTGTGTCGATAATTTACCTCCTGCACTCATGCCGAAATTTCTTGAGTTAATGAAGGAATCAGGAAATAAAATGAATAAAGTAGCACTTGTAATGGATTTACGTGGGAGAGATTTCTTCGATACGCTCTTACGTGTCGTTGAAGAGCTTGGGGATTCTACGTGGGTAACCCCACGAATCTTGTTTCTCGATGCTGATGATGCGGCGCTAGTTCGTAGATATAAGGAAACACGACGTACTCACCCGTTAGCCCCTGTTGGATTACCGCTTGATGGGATTAATCAAGAGCGAAAGCTACTAGAAGAATTAAAAGGGCAAGCAAAGCTTATTTATAATACATCTAATATGAAGCCTAAAGAATTAAGAGAGAAAATACTTATGGAATTTTCGGCAAATAAACAATCTATTTTTACAGTGAATATGATGTCATTTGGTTTTAAACATGGCATTCCTATCGATGCAGATCTTGTTTTTGATGTCCGTTTTTTGCCTAATCCACATTATATTGACCATATGAGACCTAAGACAGGTTTGGAAGAGGAAGTATCCAATTATGTGTTGAAATGGCATGATACACAAAAGTTCCTTGCGAAAATAACGGATCTATTATCATTTATGCTCCCTCACTATAAACGCGAGGGGAAAAGTCAACTCGTCGTCGCTATCGGATGTACAGGTGGACAGCACCGATCTGTCGCACTCGCTGAATATATTGGGAAATTCTATGAAAATGAATATCATATTCAAGTAACGCATCGTGATATCCAGAAAAGAAAGGAATTGGCCTAATGAAGAAGGATGTGAAGCCTAAAATTGTCGTGATAGGTGGTGGAACTGGGTTACCTGTCCTTTTGAGAGGGTTAAAGAAATTCCCAGTCGACATTAGCGCAATTGTAACCGTCGCTGATGACGGAGGTAGCTCTGGAAGATTAAGATCGGAAATGGAAATTCCACCACCTGGTGACATTAGGAATGTTTTAGCAGCATTGTCTGACGTAGAACCATTAGTTGAAGAAATGTTTCAGCATCGTTTCAAGACAACTAATGAACTTTCGGGACATTCTTTAGGCAATTTGATTATAGCTGCGCTAACCTCTATTACTGGTGACTTTGTTCATGCTGTCCATGAAATGAGTCGGGTGTTGAATGTTCATGGTAAGGTATTACCCGCAGCCAATCAAAGTGTAATTCTTCATGCAGAAATGGAAGACGGATCAATCGTGTCGGGAGAATCCAAAATCCCAACAGTTGGTAAAAAAATAAAACGGGTTTATTTAACACCAGATATTATTCAGCCATTACCGGAAACAATTAGGGCGATCAGGGAAGCCGATTTAATAGTCGTTGGACCAGGTAGTCTTTATACTAGTATTTTGCCAAATCTACTTGTTCCAGGCCTAGGTGAGGAAGTATGTAAGGCGAAGGCGAAGAAAGTATATATATGTAATTTAATGACGCAAGCTGGAGAAACGCTTGGATTTACTGCTAGTCATCATATTGATGCGCTTTATAGTCATATGCTATGCCCGTTCATAGATATTATTTTAGTGAATAATGAAGCAGTTCCGATTGAATTGCAAAATCGCTATAAAGAGGAGCAAGCCAAGCCAGTACTATTTGATGTAGATCGACTGGTTGCGCTTGGAATGGAAGTCATTCATGATGAAATCATTAGCTTTGATCAAGGTTACATCCGACATGATACTGAAAAAGTCGCGAATATCCTCTATTCACTTCTGGAACGAGACACAGACCACATCGCTCAGACGTAATAGTCGTAATTGTTAGGAGGTAGGAAAGATGTCGTTTGCCTCGGAAACGAAAAAAGAGCTTACGAACGTAGAAGTGAAAGATTGCTGTGCAAAAGCGGAGCTATCGGCTTTGATTCGTATGAACGGATCTTTGTCATTTTCTAATAGAATATTAGTAGTAAATGTACAGACTGAGAATGCTGCGATTGCACGGAGAATCTATATTCTACTTAAAAAGCTGTATAACGCAACCGTTGAATTGCTCGTTAGGAAAAAAATGCGCCTGAAAAAAAACAATGTTTACATTGTCAGATTAAAAAAGGATGCGGAGAAAATGCTTCGAGATCTACATATTCTTGGAGAAGGAATGTCTTTTATTCATGATATAGATAAGAGCTTGATTAAAAAGAAATGTTGCAAAAGATCCTATTTACGGGGCTCCTTTCTTGCTGGAGGTTCGGTAAATAATCCGGAAACATCATCCTATCATCTTGAGGTGTTTTCACTTTATCATTCACATAATGAATCATTATGTGAATTAATGAATAACTTCCAATTAAATAGTAAAACGTTAGAGCGGAAAAAAGGGTTTATTACTTATTTAAAGGAAGCCGAAAAAATCACAGAGTTTCTCAGTGTGATCGGTGCGCATAATGCATTGCTTAGATTCGAAGACGTTAGAATTGTTCGAGATATGCGAAATTCAGTAAATAGATTAGTAAATTGCGAAACAGCCAATCTAAATAAAACAATCGGTGCTGCATTAAGGCAAGTTGAAAATATCCGCTATATAGAAGCGTCAGCTGGACTTGATATTTTGCCTGATAAGCTACGAGAAATTGCTGTATTAAGAGTAGAACATCAGGATGTTACCTTAAAAGAACTAGGTGAGATGCTTTCAAGTGGTCCGATTAGTAAATCAGGTATTAATCATCGGTTGCGAAAAATTGATGAAATCGCTACAAAGCTTCGGGCTGGGGATGAATCTTCGATAACCTAGAGAAATATAATTTGAATGAATTTATCCTGGTCTTTCTTTAGGGTTTAGGACCCCGCAAAGCGTAGATGGGATTTACCAATCAGGTCGGGTAGGTAGAATTCCCACCAGATTCCACGATGTTTCAGCTTGCTGAACGAGTTCACTGAAGGAGAATAGACATGATTAAACAATTTTTTTCTTACTATAAGCCCCATAAAAGGCTCTTTATTATCGATTTTTCCAGCGCAGTAGTTGTTGCCATTCTTGAACTCGCATTTCCTGTGGCTGTCCAGTGGTTCATAGATAAGCTTTTGCCTAATGGGGACTGGAATACAATTGTGACGGTAGGTATTCTATTGTTACTTGTCTATGTAATTAGTACAGGTCTTCAGTTTATCGTTAGTTATTTAGGACATAAGCTTGGGATCAATATCGAAACGGATATGCGTGAGGAGCTATTTACGCATGTGCAGCGGCAGTCGTTTCGTTTTTTTGACAATACGAAAACAGGGCATGTGATGAGTCGGATTACAAATGATTTATTCGATATCGGTGAGCTTGCACATCATGGCCCTGAGGATTTCTTTATTGCGATTATGACATTCGTTGGCGCATTTACAATTATGCTCAACATTAACCCCCAACTTGCTATTATCGCCATTATTATGGTGCCGTTTCTAATTTGGCTAGTCACGTTTTGTAATGTGAAAATGAATAATGCCTGGAGAAACATGTATGGGAAAATTGCGGATGTGAATGCGCGTGTAGAAGATAGTGTTTCTGGTGCAAGGGTTGTTCAGTCTTTTACAAATGAAGAGTTTGAAATTGAGCGTTTTAAAAAAGATAATGATAGTTTTAGACTAGCGAAGCTTTTTGCCTATAAAGTCATGGCTGGAACCCATTCCAGTATTTATATGATGACGCGTATTGTTACGTTGTTAGTACTTGTAGTAGGTGCTTGGTTTAGTTTTAACGGAAAGCTTTCATATGGGGAACTTGTCAGTTTTGTTTTGTACATTAACGTCTTAATAAAGCCCATTGATAAAATTAGTGCATTGCTCGAGCTGTACCCGAAAGGAATGGCGGGTTTCAGGCGCTTTCGTGATTTGATTGAACAGGAGCCGGAAATACAGGATCGCCCAAATGCGGAAAAAGTAGATGGGTTAATGGGGGATATCAGCTTTCATGATGTTTATTTCAAGTATGATGAACATCAAGCGGTATTAGAGGATATTAATTTAAATATTCGCGCGGGAGAGACGGTGGCCTTTGTCGGACCGTCTGGCGCAGGAAAAACAACGATTTGTTCTTTAATTCCTAGATTTTATGATGTGAATGAAGGTGCTATATCCATTGATGGTATCGATGTTAGAGATATGACGAAGCATTCACTTCGTTCGCAAATTGGGATTGTTCAACAGGATGTCTTCTTATTTACTGGAACAATTCGCGAAAATATTGCCTATGGAAAAAAAGATGCAAGTGAATCAGAAATCCATGATGCAGCTCGTAAAGCGCATTTGGAAGATTTTATTGCTGTTTTACCTGATGGATATGAGACGCAAATTGGCGAACGCGGTTTGAAATTATCCGGAGGTCAAAAGCAAAGACTAGCAATTGCACGTATGTTTTTGAAAAATCCACCGATACTTATTCTTGATGAGGCAACTTCCGCGCTTGATACGGAAACAGAAAAAATAATTCAACAAGCATTAAACGAGTTGGCTGAAAATCGGACAACACTTATCATTGCACACCGATTGGCAACGATACGGGATGCAGACAGAGTAGTGGTTGTAACAGAAGATGGGATAGCGGAGGATGGAACATACTCTGAACTAGTTAAACATGATGGTATCTTTGCGAGGTTACATCATATTCAGTTTCAAGAAGTGTAAACACAAAAAACGCTTGAGGTGAAATTTCCCCCAAGCGTTTTTCCATGAATGATGATTTACTTTTTCTCAATTTCTTCATGGCGTTGTAAAATGTGATCAATCAAGCCGTATTCTTTCGCTCTATCAGCTGTCATAAAGTTGTCGCGATCTGTATCTCGTTGGATCACGTCAATTGGCTGGCCTGTGCGATCAGACAAAATTTGATTTAACTTTTCACGCAAGAAGAGGATGCGTTTCGCAGCAATCTCGATTTCAGTTGCTTGACCTTGTGCACCACCAAGTGGTTGATGAATCATAACCTCACTGTTAGGCAAAGCATAGCGTTTTCCTTTTGTACCTGCTGAAAGTAAGAATGAGCCCATAGATGCAGCCATCCCGATACAAATTGTTTGGATATCAGGTTTAATAAATTGCATTGTGTCATAAATTGCCATACCAGCGGTAATGCTTCCACCTGGGCTGTTAATATAAATAGAGATGTCTTTCTCAGGGTTTTCAGCTTCCAAGAATAATAATTGTGCAACAATTGAGTTAGCTACATTATCGTCAATTGCACTACCAAGCATAATAATGCGATCTTTTAATAATCGGGAATAAATATCATACGCCCGCTCCCCACGGCTTGTTTGTTCAATAACTGTTGGAATTAAATTCATGTAATTTTCCTCCTTATAAAAAATCAGATGGTTATTGCAACTACAGTCTGTTTACATTCGATGTAATATAATCATACATCGATGGTCAGTAAAGGTCAAATGAATGAATTCAAATTTAACAAATAAAGTTCATACCATAACATAGTTAACCATTCTCTATTATTTTAAACAAAAAGTGCTTGCAATGGTTAGTTATTTGACTTATAATTATTAATCGTACGATAAAAATACTTAGTCCTCGTAGTGTAACGGATAACACGCAAGCCTCCGAAGCTTGCGATGTGGGTTCGATTCCCGCCGAGGGCATAAATATGTTGAACATCAATGGTTATAAGGTTGTTAAAACGTAAAAAATGAGATCGTAAGAAGTACATAATTTAATAACTAGATAACGATAAAATACCCACTAGATCATGTGGGTATTTTTTTGAGATTAATGGATGGAGCGATTACAATGAAAGTAATTTTCTATACAAAAAAAGGCTGTTCACTATGTGATGATGCAAAATTAATCTTGGAAATACTACAGAAAGAGTATAACTTTGAAATAATTACAAATGATATAGAAACAAATGAGGATTGGATGGAAAAATACGGAATAAACATCCCAGTAGTTAAAATAGATGGTGAAGTGATTCAGGAAGGGATAATTGATTTACTTACTATTGAGGAAAAAGTGCAAGAACACCTTAATTGATATTTAATTTTCATCATGCTATTATATAAGTAAGCAGGAACTTATTTTTTTACCCAAGATGGGACGTTTTATGTCTGGCTGGGACGTTGTATGACCTAGGAGGGTGAAGGAGCAATAATTATGCATGATTTTTTAAAAATACAATCGAAAATTGTGCCTGACTTGCTGGTTGTCATGCAAAAACGTTATCAGATATTGCGCTCTATACGCTTAACGGAACCAGTGGGACGTCGAACGCTAGCGGAAATGCTAGGAATGACAGAACGGACTTTAAGAAGTGAAGCTGATTTTTTAAAGTCCCAACACCTAATTGTTGTAAAAACAGCTGGAATGATGGTGACCAATAAAGGAAAGAAACTACTTGCGGAACTTGATAAGACGATGGGTGAATTAACAGGTATCCGTCAGTTGGAGCATGAACTTAAAGAAATATTAGGTATATCCGAAGTAATAATCGTTCCTGGTGACAGTGATTCAGCTACATTTGTTAAAGAAGAACTCGGTAAAGCTTGTGCTGAACGATTAAGTAGTAGTCTTAGCAAAGATAATGTCATTGCGGTGACAGGTGGAACAACGATGACTTGTACTGCAGAGATGTTAACAAATCATCTTGGTGAAAAAAGAAATTTGCTTTTTGTGCCTGCTCGTGGTGGAATTGGAGAAGATGTAAGGAACCAGGCAAATGTGATTTGCGCAACAATGGCTGAAAACACCGGCGGTTCCCATCGAGTGTTATATGTCCCGGATCAGGTAGGTAGAGAAGTATACGAATCTCTACTTAAAGAACCAGTAATTTCGGAAATTTTACAGCTGATTAAATCATCCAATATTGTTCTTCATGGTATTGGCGATGCTATTACAATGGCAGGAAGACGAAGATCGTCTGAATCCTCGATGAAAAAAATTATCGAAGAAAAAGCTGTTGCTGAAGCATTTGGCTATTATTTTAATGAAAATGGGGAAATAGTACATAAGGTCCCCACAATTGGAATCCAAATTTCTGATCTTCATAGTGGACGGCAAGTGATCGCTGCAGCTGGAGGAAAGTCGAAAGCTAAAGCAATCAAGGCTTACATGAAAAGTGCACCGAATTCGACAATATTAATCACGGATGAAGGTGCAGCAAAAGAGCTTTTAAAAGGAACATTCGACTCGGATGCAACCTTTTAAATATAGATTTAATGTTTAATCATAAAGGAGGAAATTAAAATGGCAGTAAAAGTTGGTATTAATGGTTTTGGTAGAATCGGACGAAATGTATTCCGTGCAGCACTAAATAATCCGGATGTGGAAATTGTAGCTGTAAATGACTTAACAGATGCAAACATGCTTGCACACTTGTTGAAGCGTGATACAATCCATGGCACACTTGAAGAAAATATATCAGTAGACGGCGATACAATTGTTGTTGGTGATCATCGTATCAAAGTACTTGCTGAGCGTGATCCTGCACAACTTGGTTGGGGAGATCTAGGCGTTGAGGTGGTTGTTGAATCAACTGGCCGCTTTACAAAACGTGATGATGCAGCAAAACATATCGAAGCTGGAGCGAAAAAGGTTATTATTTCTGCACCTGCAAACGGCGAAGATATCACAATCGTTATGGGTGTAAACGAAGCTAAATATGAAGCAGCAAACCATCATGTTATCTCTAACGCATCTTGTACTACAAACTGCCTAGCTCCATTTGCAAAAGTTCTTAACGATAAATTTGGTATTAAACGTGGAATGATGACAACTGTTCACTCATACACAAATGACCAACAAATCTTAGATCTTCCGCATAGTGATTATCGTCGTGCACGTGCAGCAGCAGAAAACATTATCCCAACAACAACAGGAGCTGCAAAAGCAGTTGCACTTGTACTTCCTGAGTTGAAAGGTAAATTGAATGGTATGGCGATGCGTGTTCCAACTCCAAACGTTTCAGTTGTCGATCTTGTTGCTGAACTTGACAAATCTGTAACAGCTGAGGAAGTTAATGCAGCGCTTAAAGAAGCAGCCGAAGGCGAATTGAAAGGAATTATGGCTTATACAGAAGAGCCACTAGTTTCTACTGACTACAATGGTGATGCACATTCATCAACAATTGATGCATTATCTACAATGGTATTAGAAGATAATATGGTCAAAGTATTGTCTTGGTATGATAACGAAACAGGTTATTCAAACCGTGTAGTAGACCTTGCAGCATATATCGCTAAAAAAGGACTATAAAAGAATAACGCCTAAGAGCAGCATCGTGCGAGTCCAAGCGAAAGGTGCCCGTATAGAGCACCACGTCGTATGACAACATCGGTGTGAATTACATTTTGTTGGACCACTACACATATGGGCCCCAAATTGGATAATTCGAGGCTTGGCATCTATAATATAAGAGTGAAGGGGAGCGGGGAACAATCCCCCTCCCTTATTTTTGCTATTAAAAGGAGGCTTGCGTTATGGAGAAGAAATCAATTAGAGATCTAGATCTAAAAGGTAAACGCGTATTTTGTCGTGTCGACTTCAATGTTCCGATGAATGATGGTAAAGTAACTGACGATACACGAATTCGCGCTGCATTGCCAACAATTCAATATTTAGCAGAACAAGGGGCTATCGTCATTTTGGCAAGTCATCTTGGCAGACCTAAAGGTGAAGTGAAGGAAGAACTTAGACTAACACCTGTGGCACAACGACTTAGCGAGTTGCTAGGTAATGATGTGGCGAAAGCGGACGAAGCTTACGGTGATAATGTAAAAAAACAAATTTCTGAATTAAAAATGGGTGACGTCATTTTACTTGAAAATGTTCGTTTTTATCCTGGTGAAGAAAAAAATGATCCAGAACTTGCAAAAGCATTTGCCGATCTTGCTGATCTTTATGTTAATGATGCATTTGGGGCAGCACATCGCGCACATGCATCAACAGAAGGGATCGCAAAATATATTCCTTCAGCTGCAGGATTGTTAATGGATAAAGAACTTGAAGTTCTAGGGAAAGCATTATCAAATCCTGAGAGACCTTTCACAGCAATTATTGGTGGCGCAAAAGTAAAAGATAAAATTGGTGTAATTGACCATTTGCTTGATAAAGTGGATAACTTGATTATCGGCGGGGGACTTGCTTATACATTTATCAAATCCCAAGGCCACGAAGTTGGTAAATCTTTATTGGAAGAAGATAAAATAGATCTTGCAAAATCATTTATTGAAAAGGCAAAGGAAAAAGGCGTAAACTTCTATATGCCATTAGATGTTACCATTGCTGATGATTTTTCAGAAACAGCGAACACGAAAACGGTATCGGTGGAAGAGATTCCTTCAGATTGGGAAGCACTTGATATCGGACCAAAAACGAGAGAACTGTATGCTAAGGTTATCCAAGAGTCTAAACTTGTTATATGGAATGGACCGATGGGCGTATTTGAGTTAAAACCTTTCGCACATGGAACAAAGGCAGTTGCTGAAGCACTTGCTAGAGCTACAGATACATATTCTGTCATAGGTGGAGGAGACTCGGCGGCAGCTGTAGAAAAATTTGGATTAGCAGAGAGCATGAGCCATATTTCGACTGGTGGCGGTGCTTCACTAGAATTCATGGAAGGTAAGGTATTACCTGGAGTCTCTGCAATTGATAATAAATAATATTTATAGAAAAGAAGTGGAGTAAAAAATAACCGCTTCTTTGTATAAATGAGAGGATGAGTTAAGCGATGCGTAAACCAATCATTGCTGGTAACTGGAAGATGAACAAAACACTTGAAGATGCATTGGCATTTGCTAATGAAGTGAAAGGTCTTGTGCCTTCAAAGGATAAGGTAGAATCAGTAATATGTGCGCCTTCACTATTTCTAGGACAGTTAACTACTACAGTTGACAACTATGATGTAGCTATTGGTGCACAGAATATGCACTATGAAGAAAACGGTGCTTTTACTGGAGAGGTAAGTCCTGTTGCACTTAAAGATTTAGGTGTCTCCTATGTAGTCCTTGGCCACTCTGAACGCCGTGAAATGTTTAATGAAACAGATGAAGCAGTAAATAAGAAAACACATGCAGCGTTTAATCATGGATTGACACCAATTGTTTGTGTGGGTGAAACACTAGAACAACGCGAAAACAATCAAACGACAGCACTTGTTGGAGCTCAAGTTGAAGAGGCGCTTCAAGGCCTTTCAGAGGAACAAGTAAAACAAACTGTCGTAGCCTATGAACCAATTTGGGCAATCGGTACTGGTAAGTCATCTACTGCAGCAGATGCGAACGAGGTTTGTGCACATATTCGCAGTGTTGTGGAAAGTAAGATCTCAAAAGCTGCTGCTGATGCTATTCGCATCCAGTATGGTGGTAGCGTGAAGCCAGAAAATATTAAAGAATATATGGGACAACCTGATATTGATGGTGCACTTGTTGGTGGTGCTAGTCTCGAAGCAAGCTCATTCCTTCAACTACTTGAAGGTGCTACAAATGAGTAAAGCTCCAGTTGCATTAATAATTTTAGATGGTTTCGGCTGTCGTAAGGAAAGTAAAGGTAATGCCGTTGCACATGCTCAAAAGCCGAATTTTGATCGATATTGGAATCAATTTCCGCATAATCAATTGACTGCTTGTGGGGAAGCTGTTGGTCTACCAGAAGGTCAAATGGGAAATTCAGAAGTCGGACATTTGAATATCGGAGCAGGCAGAATCGTATATCAAAGTTTAACGCGCGTGAATATTGCGATCAGAAGTGGTGAGTTTGAAAAAAATGAAACATTTTTGCAAGCAATTAACCATGCTAAAAGCATGGGCAAAAAGCTTCATTTGTTTGGACTTCTATCTGATGGCGGTGTGCATAGCCATATTGAGCATCTCTATGCTTTATTAAAACTCGCCGCTGATGAAGGTGTGAAAGATGTATTTGTTCATGCATTCCTTGATGGCCGTGATGTAGGTCAAAAATCAGCTGAAGGTTATATTAAAGCGGCTCAGGCTAAAATGGCTGAATATGGTGTCGGTCAATTTGCGACAATCTCCGGAAGATTTTATTCGATGGATCGGGACAAGCGTTGGGATCGAGTGGAAAAAGCTTACCGAGCAATGGCTTATGGTGAGGGACCTTCCTATAAGGATCCTTTGGAAATGATTCATGATTCTTACGACAATGGGATTTTTGACGAATTTGCGCTTCCATCAGTGATGACGGATGAAGACGGGCAACCGATTGCTACAGTGGATGACGAAGATGCAGTCATTTTCTTCAATTTCCGTCCTGATCGTGCAATTCAAATTTCCAATGTATTTACGAATCAAGCATTTGATGCATTTGATCGTGGAGCAGATAGACCTAAAAATATTTACTTTGTATGTATGACACACTTTTCTGAAACAGTAAATGGTTACGTAGCTTTTAAATCTGTTAATTTGGATGAGACATTAGGACAGGTAATCTCGCAAAATGGATTAACACAATTAAGAATTGCGGAAACAGAAAAGTATCCACATGTTACGTTTTTTATGAGCGGTGGACGAGAAGAAACATTTCCTGGTGAAAAGCGAATATTGATTAATTCGCCGAAAGTCGCTACATATGATTTGAAACCGGAAATGAGTGCCTATGAAGTAACAGATGCGCTTTGCGCTGAAATTGAGAATGACAATTTTGATGCGATCATCTTAAACTTTGCAAATCCAGACATGGTGGGGCATTCAGGTATGCTTGAACCAACTATTCAAGCGATAGAAGCTGTTGATGAGTGTCTAGGACGTATTGTTGACTTGATTACTGAAAAAGGTGGGACAGCTATCATTACAGCTGATCACGGAAATTCGGATGAAGTAGTGTCGCTTGAAGGGACGCCTATGACGGCACATACGACGAATCCCGTACCAGTAATTATTACGAAAAATGATGTATCAGTTCGGGATGGTGGCATTTTAGCAGATTTGGCACCAACGATCCTTGATTTATTAGGACTTAATCAGCCAGTAGAAATGACTGGCAATAGTTTGCTTAAAAAGTAAAGATTAAAAAGACTGCAGTCGATTTATAATAGGTAAGAAAATAACAACTAACCAAGGCGCTTGCGTTTTTCTTTTAAAAAATAATTTTCTGAGGAGAGATTTTTTATGCCATTCATTACACAAGTATATGCTCGTGAAGTTCTTGATTCACGCGGTAACCCAACAATTGAAGTTGAAGTTTATACAGATTCAGGAGCTTTTGGCCGTGCATTAGTACCAAGTGGTGCATCAACGGGGGAATATGAAGCTGTTGAATTACGCGACGGAGACAAAAACCGTTATCTTGGTAAAGGTGTAGAGAAAGCAGTTGAAAATGTTAACGAAGTAATCGCTGAAGAAATCGTTGGTTTTGATGTAACTGAACAAGTGAGCATTGATCAAACAATGATCGCGCTTGACGGAACAGACAACAAAGGAAAATTAGGTGCCAACGCTATTTTAGGAGTATCTATGGCTGTAGCACACGCAGCAGCAGATTATCTTGGACTTGAGTTATATCAGTACTTAGGCGGATTCAATGCGAAACAGCTTCCAGTACCAATGATGAACATTCTCAATGGTGGCGAGCATGCTGATAATAACGTTGATATTCAAGAATTCATGATTATGCCAGTAGGAGCTCCGACTTTTAAAGAAGCACTACGTATGGGAACTGAAATTTTCCATAGCTTAAAAGCTGTATTGCAAGAAAAAGGTTTGAATACAGGTGTTGGTGATGAAGGTGGATTTGCACCAAACTTGAAATCAAACGAAGAAGCACTTGAAACGATTATGATTGCAATTGAAAAAGCTGGTTATAAAGCAGGCGAAGAAGTGAAACTTGCAATGGATGTTGCTTCTTCTGAGTTTTATAACAAGGATGACGGTAAATATCATCTAAGCGGTGAAGGTATCGTTAAAACATCTGCAGAGATGGTTGATTGGTACGAAGAACTTGCAGGTAAATACCCGATTGTTTCAATTGAAGATGGTCTTGACGAGAACGACTGGGCTGGTCATAAACAATTGACAGAACGTATCGGCAAGAAAGTGCAACTAGTTGGTGACGATTTATTCGTGACAAACACGGAAAAACTTGCACGTGGAATTGAAGAAGGCGTTGGAAATTCTATCTTGGTAAAAGTGAACCAAATTGGTACGCTAACCGAAACATTTGATGCAATTGAAATGGCGAAACGTGCAGGCTACACTGCTGTTATCTCTCACCGCTCTGGTGAAACAGAAGACAGCACAATTGCGGATATCGCAGTAGCTACTAACGCTGGACAAATCAAAACAGGCGCACCATCTCGTACAGACCGCGTCGCTAAATATAACCAACTTCTTCGCATTGAAGACATGTTGGCAGACACAGCTCAATACTTGGGCGCAAAAACATTCTATAACATTAACAAGTAAGTAACATAAAGGGGCAAACGTTGATTAGCGGTTGCCCCTTTTCTATTTTTTTATGAATAGAAATAATTAGGGCTGTATGAGGTCTGCATGATAAAAGGTAGACAGACGCTACCCGTAAGACATAGCGTACTTAGTCCAGAGTTGCTAATGACGTACGACGATGCTCGTTGGGCTTGCCCTGTTATTCCTACTTGTACACGCTTCAAGTTTATGATACATTTAACGTATTGTTTATGTTCGTTTCGGGGGGTGTACGCAAGTGCATACATTGATTATTACATTATTGATTATTGTTTCAATCGCACTTATTGTAGTCGTATTATTACAGTCAGGGAAAAGCGCTGGGCTTTCGGGTGCTATTTCAGGTGGTGCCGAGCAATTATTCGGAAAGCAAAAAGCTCGTGGAATGGACCTAGTTCTTCAACGTATCACAGTAGTACTGTCTGTATTATTTTTCATTTTGACAATTTTAGTAACCATATTTGAAGTTTAAATGAAAAACCAACCTGGCTAATTGGATGCCGGGTTTTTTTATTTATACAGGGGAATATTACTGTTACGGTAACCTTTGAATCGGATGGGGTTAGCGCTCCTAAGGATACATGCATAAACATTCGTGAAAGAATCAGTATTCTTATAAAGGATATTAGCAAATTAAAAGACCTATTTCTGGATTGTTTTTCTATACTTTGTTAAAAATAAGGATAGGCAGACATATTGAGTTTACATATATTGTTTAGAAAAAGGAGTCATTACATATGAAAATCAAGCTACCGCAACCATTTACATTTAAGGCTGGCAAACGAGCGGTATTGCTACTACATGGTTTTACTGGAAATAGTGCCGACGTAAGAATGTTAGGGCGATTTCTTGAAAAGAAAGGATACACATCACATGCGCCACACTATAAAGGCCACGGCGTTCCACCTGAAGAATTGGTTCATACTGGACCAGAAGATTGGTGGCAGGATGTGATGGAAGGTTACAATCATTTAAAAGAAAATGGTTATGAAGAAATTGCTGTTGCTGGGCTATCACTCGGTGGGGTATTTTCTTTAAAACTGGGTTACACTGTACCTGTAAAGGGAATTATAACAATGTGTGCGCCTATGTACATAAAAAGCGAAGAAGTTATGTTCGATGGAATTATCGACTATGCCCGCGAGTTTAAAAAATTCGAACGTAAATCTGAAGAAGAAATCGAAATAGAAATGAAAGAATTCCGAAAAACACCTATGAAAACATTACAAGCAATGCAAGGATTAATTGCAGATGTTCGGGAAAATGTAGATATGACATATGCTCCACTGTTTGTTGTACAGGCAAGACATGATCATATGATTAATGCAAAAAGTGCCGATATTATTTATGAAAAGGCTGAGTCGCCGAACAAGGATTTGAAATGGTATGAAAAGTCAGGTCATGTAATAACACTGGGACCTGAAAAAGAAACGCTACATGAGGATATATATCAATTTTTAGAACAACTTGATTGGTCTGAGTAGGCTTGAAGGAGGGAAAAAGATGGAAGACGTGATACAGAAATATATGGATCAAGTATTGGCATATATGAAAGAAGAGGCATATAAGCCATTAACTGTTAAAGAATTAGAAGAGGCTTTCCAAATTAGCGATTCGGAAGACTTTAAGTATTTCGTAAAAGCGTTAGTGCAAATGGAGGAAAATGGACTTGTTGTTAGAACGAGAAGTAACCGTTATGGACTTCCAGAGAAAATGAATCTTGTTCGCGGTACCCTTTCTGGGCACGCGAAAGGATTTGCTTTTCTATTACCTGAAGAAGCAGGTTTAGATGATGTTTTTATTCCACCACACGAGAAAAATGGTGCAATGCATGGAGATACGGTACTTGTTCGTATATCTACTAGTAGTTCTCGATCACGACCAGAAGGGGCCGTTATTCGCATTATTCAACGGGGCTCGGATAAAGTAGTTGGGACATTTACAGAAAGTAAACATTTTGGATTTGTCATTCCAGATGATAAAAAGATTGCTGATGATATTTTTATTCCGAAAAGTGCAGATATGGGTGCGGTGGAAGGTCATAAAGTAGTCGTTAAAATAACTACTTTCCCAGAAAATCGTAAAAATGCCGAGGGTGAAGTGATTCAAATACTTGGTCATAAAAATGACCCAGGTGTAGATATATTGTCTATTATTCACCAACATGAATTACCACTTGCTTTTCCAGATGAAGTAATGGCAGAAGCGAATAGTATTTCCGATACAGTAGAAGAGTCGGAGATTCCAAACCGAAAAGATTTGCGTGGAGAAACGATTGTTACAATTGATGGTGCGGATGCAAAAGATCTTGATGATGCGGTGTCCATTACAAAGCTTGAAAATGGAAATTACAAACTTGGTGTTCATATCGCGGATGTAAGTCATTATGTACAAGAAGGTTCAGCGCTTGATCGGGAAGCATATGATCGTGGCACAAGCGTGTATTTAGTTGACAGGGTAATTCCAATGATACCACACAGATTATCAAATGGGATTTGCTCACTCAATCCTCAAGTGGATAGATTTACGCTATCCTGTGAAATGGAATTAAATGACCGCGGGGAAGTTTTAAAGCATGAAATTTTTCAAAGTGTGATCAAGACAACGGAAAGAATGACATATACAGATGTGAATAAAATCTTGTTAGACAAAGATGAAGCACTTCGTGAAAAATATGAGAAGCTTGTTCCAATGTTTGAATTAATGGAAGAGTTGCAAGGTGTTCTACAGAGTAAACGTAAAAAGCGTGGAGCGATTGATTTTGATTTTAAAGAGGCGCAAGTATTGGTTGATGAAAGTGGAAAACCAAAAGATGTAGTTATTAGAGAGCGGTCAATTGGTGAAAGGATAATTGAGGAATTTATGCTTGCTGCTAATGAAACAATTGCAGAGCATTTTCACTGGATGGATGTTCCGTTCATTTACCGTATTCATGAAAATCCTAAAGAAGAAAAGTTGCAACGTTTCTTTGAATTTATTACGAACTTTGGGTTGGTTGTACGAGGGACCGCAAATGCTGTTCATCCGCGCGCTTTACAGGAAATTATTGAAGCTGTGGCTGGCAAACCAGAAGAAATGGTTATATCTACGGTTATGCTACGTTCGATGCAGCAAGCAAAATATGACCCTGAGAGCTTAGGCCACTTTGGATTATCTACTGAATACTATACCCATTTTACTTCACCGATCCGCAGGTATCCGGATTTGATTGTTCATCGTCTAATCCGTAATTATTTAATTGAAGGTAAATTAGATGAAGCTACACGGGCAAAATGGAACGCTCAATTACCTGAGATTGCGGACCATACATCTAAACGAGAGCGTCGTGCAGTTGAGGCAGAGCGAGATACAGATGAGTTGAAAAAAGCGGAATTCATGGAAGACAAAATTGGTGAAGAATTTGAAGGTATCATTAGTTCAGTCACTAATTTCGGTATGTTCATTGAACTTCCAAACACAATTGAGGGCCTTGTTCATGTAAGCTTTATGACGGATGATTATTATCATTATGATGAACGACATCTGGCCATGATTGGTGAGCGAACTGGAAATGTGTTTCGAATTGGCGATGAAATAACGGTACGATTAATTAAAGTAAATAAAATTGAACATGATATCGACTTTGAAATCGTCGGTATGAAAAATAACCGTAGACGTAAAGAGGAAGAACAGAAACCAAGAATTGTGAAGTTAAAAGCACCTGCTAAAGAAAGTATTAGCAAAGATTCAATAGTAGTAGTTGGAGATGACGAATGGTCGACAAAGCCTCCGAAAAAGAAAAAAAAGAAGAAATCGTATGAAAATAAACCTTCGACAACAAGAAAAAAACGTAGTGGGAAAAAGCGCTAGGCTTCAGGTTTGAAGAAGGAACAGCGGCGTTGCTAGAAAAGGAGCTACGCCGTTGTAATATATATCAAACAGTCTGGAAGTAGTTATGCTTCTAACCTTTTTCACACTCGTGTATAATAGAAAAACAGAAGGAACGCTAGGGGGGAGAACAAATGCCAAAAGGGACAGGGAAAATGATTGCACAAAATAGAAAAGCAAACCATGATTTTTTTATCGAAGAGACATTTGAAGCAGGAGTCGTATTGCAAGGAACGGAGATTAAATCTATACGTGCGGGGCGAATTAACTTAAAAGATTCATTTGCGCGTATTAATCAAGGTGAGATTTATTTGCATAATGCTCATATTAGCCCTTATGAACAAGGTAATAGATATAATCATGATCCACTTCGAGCCCGGAAGCTATTATTGCATCGCAAGCAAATCAATAAATTAATTGGCGAATCAAAAGAACAAGGATATTCCATTATCCCATTAAAGGTATATTTGAAAAATGGTTTTGCTAAGGTTTTAATTGGGCTTGGTAAAGGGAAAAAGAAATATGATAAACGTGAAGATTTGAAACAAAAAGAAGCAAAACGCGATATCGAAAGAGCATTCCGTGAACGCCAAAAAATGTAAGTAGCCTTGCCAACATTGATTTTTTGTGAGTTTATGTTATAATAATAAATGTAAGTGATGAAGTGCTCTATACCCGAGCGCCCATATTGATAAGGCATAGTGATTTGAATCTTCATAGCTTATCTATCCTCCGCAAAATGAGGAAAAGAGAACAAGAAGATCAAGGAAGCGCAGTGCGAGAGCACCGGAGCGTACAAAGTACGTGAGGGATGCGAACAAACAAGCTGACGCGGATATTCACCGCTTATCTTTTACTCATGGGGACGTTACGGATTCGACAGGGATAGTTTGAGCTTAAGTTGCGAGTCGAGGGGATCGGCCTCGTTAAAACGTCAAAGCCAATAATAACTGGCAAAGAAAACAACAACTTCGCTTTCGCTGCTTAATAACAGTCGATAGCGGTTCCTCCCTCCATCGCCCATGTGGTAGGGTAAGGGACTCACTCTAAGTGGGCTACACCGGAAGTCCTCCGCCTGGGGACCATGGAAGAGACCAATCGGGCTAGCGCTTCTGATGCCTGTTGATAGGCGGAAGAAGATGCGAAATACTAATATATCGACTACACTCGTAGACGCTTAAGTGGCGATATTTCTGGACGTGGGTTCGATTAGTAAATAGTCGCCTTATGTGGTAACACATAAGTGAAAATTCGGCTTTATCGGTGAAACCTAAGTCGCATGTAATGCGGTAAGGCAATGCCGAGCGGTATGTGGAGTAATCCAACAGCCGTGTATCGACTTATAGGCTGCCAGTACAACTGGTAGTACTAGGATGCGAGAATCTACCTGTGATAAACAGAGGTAAATATACTTTCGCATAATACGCCGAGGGGCCTGTGTAATACAGGTTCAAGACATAGTCAGTGCCATGACGAAAGCATGGAATAGCATGTCCCACCGTCTCCACCAAATACATATTTGGTGGTTTTTTATTTGTGTTTGTAACTTTAATATACTTCAAATTATTATTATTTCAATAATCTTTAAAAAATATGATAGACATTTGTGACTGCAAACATAAGTTTTCCAAAAGTGAAGATTTATGCTTTAAAATACTTTATGAAAATATATGCTTGAATATTAGAAAGCCATATCATTGCTATTAGCGATAATATGGCTTTTTTTATTTAATATTATTGTAGTATTATTCTACAAACGAACCATTTAATGAAATCAACTCCTACTAGAAAACCATCTATTATCAATAATGAACATGCTTCAAAAAGACCAATTAATAACGGAGTTTTATATCGCTCCAGATGAGAATCATGGATAGGTTGTGTAACGGTTATGAGTAGGATATATCGATTTATTAATTAAGGTACTCTATAAATCAGAGTATGCAACTAGATATTGTGTCGAAAAAAGCTGTATTATTGTTACTTCATTTTAAAAAGATGGTGTAAATGAAATATTATTCATTTATTTGACAATTTTTTTAATGTTTAAATTAGTAATGTAAGGATTGTATTGACAATTGTCAAAAGACCATCTAAGATGAGACAAGTGATAGTGATAATCATTATCACTTAAACAATCATCTATAAATCAAAGTTACATGACGATTCAAAAATGCATTTTCACATTTATTAACTTCATTCAGCAAAAGTCCCTACTTTAATAATTGCCGGGATGCATGCCTCCGGCGGATGTCATAGATTTTGATAATAAGAGAGGTGTAATAATATGGAAGATTTAAAAGTAGATCAGGTAGCCATTGGCTATTCAAACGCACTGATAATTGAGGATTTAAGTGTTTCCATCCCAAAAAATAAAATAACAACGATTATTGGTCCAAATGGTTGCGGGAAATCAACTTTATTGAAAGCAATATCTAGAATATTAAAAATGAAAAGTGGCGCTGTCTATTTAGATGGGTATGCCATCCATCAACTAGCGACGAAAGATGTTGCCAAAAAGATGGCGATATTGCCGCAAACAGCGGATGCACCCGGGGGATTAACTGTATTTGAGCTCGTTTCATATGGCCGGTTTCCTCATCAAAAGGGGTTTGGCTCTTTAAAAAAGGAAGACTATGAATCTATTTACTGGGCAATTGATGTAACTGGATTAAATGAGTTTATTGATCGTCCGATTGATGCATTATCCGGTGGTCAAAGGCAACGGGTATGGATTGCGATGGCGCTTGCCCAGGACACAGAAATCCTGGTTCTTGATGAACCAACAACGTATTTAGATTTGGCTCATCAACTGGACATATTACTGCTTTTGCAGCGACTTAATGAAGAGGAAGGTCGCACAATCATTATGGTACTTCACGATTTAAATCACGCATCGAGATTTTCCCATTACATGATTGCTATGAAGGATGGTGTATTAATGAGAGAAGGTACGCCAGCCGAACTGATGACTTGTCCAAATTTACAACTGGTTTTTAATATTGATGCAAGTATAGTGACATGCCCATTTAGTACGAACCCAATTTGTTTATCTTATCAAATGTGTCAGAAGAAGTAAGGAGGAAAAGTATGTCTACCCGAGCGGAAGTGACCACAGAATTAAAAGAAATAAAGAAGCATTCGCATCCAATTATTGCTGTCGTTGTTTTATTTGGGGGCATATTAGCATTGCTGATTGCAATTGGATTATCTATTTCCTTTGGAGCTGCTGACATTAAGTTCACTACCGTTTGGGAGGCGGTGTTTCAATTTAATGCAGATTTAACTTCCCATCAAATTATTCGAGAAATCAGGATGCCACGTGTTCTTGGTGCAGCGCTGGTTGGTTCATGTTTCGCAGTATCTGGTGCACTGATGCAAGGAATGACTCGAAATCCATTAGCCGATTCTGGACTATTGGGACTTAATTCGGGCGCTGCATTTATGCTTGCCCTATGCTTCGCCCTTTTTCCAGGTCTACCTTATATGTATTTAATCATGTATTCGTTTTTAGGTGCTGGGTTAGGTGTTGGAATTGTTTATGGGGTCGGTTCCATGTCAAGAGGCGGGTTAACACCCATGCGTCTTGTGCTTGCAGGAGCTGCGGTTAGTGCATTGTTAGCCGCACTTAGTGAAGGTGTTGCACTATATTTCCGAATCGGTCAAGATTTGGCCTTTTGGTATGCGGGTGGTGTATCGGGTACGAAATGGATTCACCTCCAAATTATGTCACCCTGGATTTTGGTGGCCATGATTGGCGCAGTGATTCTGTCACGGTCGATTACATTATTAAGTCTTGGTGAAGAAGTGTCTATTGGACTCGGTCAACGAACAAAGACCATTAAAGTATTTGGAATGATTTTTGTGCTTATTTTGGCCGGAGCAGCCGTTTCTGTTGTAGGCGCAGTTGGTTTTGTTGGGTTAATTGTTCCCCATCTAACTCGTTTTCTAGTCGGACATGATTATCGGTGGATTATTCCTTGCTCGATTGTTCTAGGAGGACTGTTAGTTGTCTTGGCTGATCTTTGTGCGAGAATGATTAATCCTCCTTATGAAACACCAATTGGTGCTTTGATTGCTTTAATTGGGGTTCCATTCTTCCTGTATCTCGCACGAAAAGGAGGGAAAGAACTATGAAGGAAAAGCCGTTTATGACGCATATTCAACATAAAATACATACTCGAAATCGACTGATCATTGCTACTCTTGGTTTGCTCATAATCATCGTTATTATTATTAGCATGAATACGGGATTCATCAGGTTGTCTCCATTGGAAGTAATGCGTACATTGTTTGGTTTAGGGAACGAAAAGCAGCAACTTGTATTGTATGAATTTCGCTTGCCACGGATTATTATTTCCATTCTTGTAGGTATGGGACTTGCTGTATCAGGCTGCGTGTTACAGGGGATATCCCGCAATGCATTAGCTGATCCGGGAATATTAGGGATTAACGCGGGAGCAGGGCTAGCAGTTATGCTTTTTATTTCCTTTTTCCCATCAACGACAGCAGCTCCAGTATTTTTACTCCCAGTTTTGGCGTTTACAGGCGCAGGCATTACAGCCATTATTATTTATTCATTAGCCTATAAACGATATGAGGGAATCTCACCAATGCGGCTATTATTAACAGGCGTTGCAGTTGCTGCAGGTATTAGTTCAGCGATGATCGTGTTAACCCTCCGTTTAAGTCCAGAAAATTATCAGTTTGTGGCAACTTGGTTAGCAGGAAGTATATGGGGATCAAATTGGAAGTTTGTATTTTCGCTATTACCTTGGGTCATTGTTTTAATTCCATTTGTATATTCGAGAGCACGTGTGCTTAACGTATTGAATCTAGGTGATCTAACGGCAACAGGTCTCGGAACATCGATTGAAAAAGAGCGGCGTATTTTACTCGCAGCTGCCGTAGGATTAGCAGGAGCTAGTGTATCAGTTAGCGGAGGTATAGGATTTGTCGGACTAATTGGGCCCCATTTGGCTCGTCAACTTGTCGGGTCTAAACATCAAATTTTAATTCCGGCTTCTGCTTTGACAGGAGGGCTGTTGGTTATTGTTGCGGATACAATCGGTCGTTGGATCTTACAACCATCAGAAATTCCAGCAGGTATTGTTGTCGCTGTGATAGGTGCACCGTACTTCCTTTACTTACTTTCACGCTTAAAAGATTGATGGAAAATGTCTAATAGTCAGCTAATGAGAGGGACTACTACTATTGTTATAAAAGGATATTGGAGAGTGGAAAAGTTGTCTAATCATAAAAAAGTAACAAGAATGATTGCAAGTTTTTTAGTGCTTTTATTCATTCTAGTTGGATGTAACGATAAAAAGAATGAAGATAAGCAATCTGAACCAGTTATAGAAGAAACATCAACAGGGCGTACAATAACGGATGTAATGGGACATGAAGTTACTATTCCCGCAAATCCTAAAAGGGTGATTGCTTCCTATTTAGAAGATAATTTAGTCGCACTTGGAATTAAACCTGTTGCACAGTGGGGGATTAATGACGGTGCAGGGGTACAAAATTATCTCCAGGATTATTTAAAAGAAGTACCGTCGATTCCGTCAGAATTACCATTTGAAGTTGTGGCCAGCTTTACGCCCGACTTAATCATTATGGGTTCTGCACATGCTGTCGAAGGGTCTAAATACGAACAATACAATAAAATTGCTCCAACTTATGTTGTGGAAGAAGAAAATAATGGCGATTGGAGAGAGCAGTTATTAACCATGGGTGGCATTTTTGGAAAAACATCAGAAGCGAAAAAAGTATTAAAAGAATATGAAATGAAGGCCGCAGAATCGAAGAAGTTGATACAAGATTATGTTGGCTCGGAATCAGCTGCTGCGATTTGGCTTGTAAATAATACTTTCTATATCGTTAGCGAAAATGTATCTAGTGGCACTGTGTTATATGGAGATCTTGGTCTTTCAACCCCAAGTGTAGTCAAAGAAATTTCCAGCACTGCAACGGGAAATTGGTCAGAGGTTTCTTTAGAACGTTTAGCTGAACTTGATGCAGATCATCTTTTCTTAATTAATAGCGACAAAGGAAATGGTGCAGAAATGCTAAAAGACCCTTTGTGGAAAAACATTCCTGCTGTGCAAAATGGCCAAATTTATGAATACGGTTCAGATACTAGCTGGTTATATGCAGGTGTAATTGCAAACACGCAAATTATAGACGGGGTAGTAGAATCCCTTACTAAATAATAGATATGCAGAGAAGGGTACTTTCTCCACATAACACATGCAGCTAAAAATATGTTGAAATCTACACATTAACTTCATTTAGCAGAAGTCTCCACTTCTATAAATGGCAAGATGAACGCAAAACAGTTCTATAATTCAGTGGGCTTCAAAACCCTAGCTGCATAAAGTTAAATGCGTTCGGCGGATGTCACAGATTTAGGAATGTATCGAGCAAGCTCGATACATTTTGGACTGAATCACGCCGAAGCGTAATAGAGTGGGCTATTAAAAAACGAGAATCTTCATTAATTAGGAGGAATAATATTGTTAAAGCAAAAATCGTATGTTGTCCTTAGTATGTTACTCGTTATGATTTCTATTGTTATGGCTGCTTGTAGTAGTTCGGGTAGCGAAACCACTAATAGTAAGCAAGAGCTCGAATCGTCCGCAAGAGAACAACCAGAAATAAGAACAGTTAACACCATTCATGGTGATATTGAAATACCCGCTAACGCTAAAAGAATTGTTGTAGATGCATATTTACCTACATTGCTTTTACTAGGGACGGAACCTGTTGGGGCAACAAAAAGAGACCTTGAGAACGTTCATATCCAGGATTTAATCACTGGTATTGAAAGTACAGGAGAGAACTCTATTGAGGCAATCATGAGTTTAAATCCAGATTTAATCATAAGTGCTGATGCTGAAAAAGGCACATTTGATCAACTTTCTAAAATCGCTCCGACTGTCATTATACCTTACGAAACATATGGTGATGTTTACGAGGAAGTAAGTGCAATAGGAGAGATGCTAGGTAAGGATAAAGAAGCAGTAGCCTGGTTATCGGACTTTGATAAGAAAGTTCAAGAACAGCGCGATAAAGTCCAGAAAGTAATGGACGAGGGAGAAACAGTTTCTATCTTTGGGGCTTTTGATAAAGACTCTTATATCTATGGTGATGGTATTTACCGTGGTGGGCAAGCAATTTACAAACATCTTGGATTAACGCCGCCAGAACTTGTTAAAACAGAACTAATCGATGCAGGTGAGACGTACAAACAGGTTTCTTTTGAGGTGTTGGCTAATTATGCCGGAGATTATATCTTTTTTGATCAATCAAATGGTGGGGTGTTAGACAAAGAAGATCCTGTTTGGGCTTCGATCGACGCTGTTAAAAATGATAAAATTTTCTATCTTGATCCGGACTTTTTTTGGCCGTACGATCCAATTGCAGTTTTAGCGCAAGTGGAAGAAGTGGCTGATATGCTAGTTTCTAAGAAGAAGCCTGAATAGTAATTCGACATTGAGAAAGATAAATATCAAAATAGCTAGTGTTAGACTAGTATTACCGTCAGTAAAAGCACGAAAACGCCACTATTATGATTTTGGTGGGAGATTAGGAGGAAAAGCAGGGTGGCACTAAAAAATGGATTACTATAATATGTCCAGCTTTCCTGACAATGATACTGATTTTAGCATGTGGAACAGACTCAAACATTTCTAAAGATGCAAGTAAGTCAGAGCCAGTAGATAAGCTAACGGATGCCGGATCAGAAGGTGAGGCTAAGCATACCAATTATCTAATTTCCAAGGGTCGTGAAGTCCAAGTGCCAGTTAATCCGCAACGAGTTGTTTATATCGGCAGCGATCCAGGTGATCTGTTGGCACTTGGCGTTAAACCATTAGGATCTAGTTTACAAGTAATCGGTACGCAGGTAGCTTATCCCGATCTCCTTGGAGGGATGGAGGATATTGGTTATCCTGCAAACCTTGAAAAGATTATTGCACTGAATCCGGATTTGATCGTGTTTAATGACTGGGATGACAAGGCGATTGATTCATTGGCAAAAATTGATCCAACTGTCGTAATTGGTGAAGTTGGAACGTTCGAACGTTTGGAGAGAGTTGCGGAAATATTCGGTAAAAAGACCGAAGCGGATTCTTTCATAACAAACTATCAAGCTAAAGCGGAAAAGACGAAGGAATTGTTGAATCTTGATATTCAATCCCATGAGACAGCAACTGTACTATTACAAATGGGGGAGCAACTATATGTGATAGGGCATCAAGGTTTGAGTGTATCATTATATGAATGCTTGGTTTCCAACCAGCAGAAAAAGTGAAACAACTGATTGACAATGGCGACGGATTCTCTGATATCTCTGAGGAGGTATTACCAGAGTACGCAGGCGATGTACTGTTTGTTTTGACAGATCAAAGTGAAGAAACTACTACAGAAACTGAAAATCTTTTGAATAGCGACACCTGGAAAATGATTCCAGCTGTTAAAACCGGACATGTATATATCATGGACAGTCTATGGAACTTTGATGACCCGATCACTAGAGAAAGGCTATTAGATGAATTGCCTAAACTTATGATGAAGAATTAAGCTGGAAATGATATGTAAAGCTCCTTTGAACAGATTAAGACCTAAATACCGAAAAAGAATTTAAGTGTCTAATAAAAGAAAGTAGTAAAAATATGTGGAAATTTAGGAGCGTGATCCATATTGTTAAAGCGTTTTTTCTCTTATTACAAACCTTATAAAAAACTTTTCTATCTCGATTTTTCTTGTGCAATCATAGCAGCATTATTGGAACTAGCGTTTCCGCTAGCGGTCCATCGTGTTGTAGATGATTTGTTACCTAGCTCAAACTGGAGTTGGATTTTATGGGGATGCGTCTCGTTACTCGGAATTTATATTATCAGTGCGGCTCTCCATTATATTGTCACCTACTGGGGACATAAGTTAGGCATTAATATAGAGTCGGATATGCGAAAAGATCTTTTCACGCATGTACAGAAGTTATCGTTCCGCTTTTTTGATAATAATAAAACTGGTCATTTGGTTTCAAGAATGACAAACGATTTAATGGATATTGGTGAAATTGCACATCATGGGCCTGAGGATTTGTTCATCGCTTTTATGACTCTCACTGGTGCATTTGCAATCATGTTCACGATAAACCCACAACTGGCTGTACTTACTTTTATTATTGTTCCACTTATTATCAGTCTATCATTGTACTTCAGTAAGAAAATGTCTATCGCATTTAGGCGCTTCTTTGCAGATATTGCCGATTTTAATGCACGTGTAGAAAACAATGTGAGTGGTATGCGTGTCGTTCAAGCATTTTCCAATGAAGATCATGAAATCGCTCAATTCAATGATAATAACGGGCGTTTTCGTGATTCAAAATTAATTGCCTATCGTGTGATGGCTTGGAATTCATCCATTAGCTATATTCTCATGAAAATTGTCACATTGTTTGTTCTGCTATGCGGAACGTGGTTTGTGATCAATAAAGATATGACGTACGGAGAGTTCCTTGCCTTTGTGCTTCTGTCGAATGTGTTTTTAGGACCAATTCAACAAATCAACGGCGTGATTGAAATGTATCCAAAAGGTATTGCTGGATTTAAGCGCTACATAGAGATGCTTGAAACTGAGCCTGATGTAGCGGATGAACCGGATGCAATCACTGTCCAACATTTGGAAGGGAATATAGAATACCAAAACGTATCGTTTGGTTATGAGGGCAAAGAGAACGTATTAGCTAATATCAATTTAACGATTCATGCAGGAGAAACAGTAGCCCTTGTTGGGCCATCCGGCGCTGGGAAAACGACGATTTGTAGTCTTTTACCTCGCTTTTACGATATTAAGGAAGGTTCTTTACTGATTGATGGAATGGAGACTCGACAAATGACCCTTGCATCTCTCCGCTCTCAAATTGGAATTGTCCAACAAGATGTATATCTATTTGATGGAACGATTCGAGAGAATATAGCATATGGCGATCTACTTGCTTCTGAAGAGGAGATATGGGAAGCGGCAAGAAGAGCTCAGTTGGAAGATATCATTTTATCACAATCTGAAGGGATGGATACATTGATTGGAGAACGAGGTGTCAAACTATCTGGTGGTCAAAAACAACGTCTATCCATTGCTCGAATGTTCCTAAAAAATCCATCTATCCTCATTTTGGATGAGGCTACATCTGCACTAGATACTGAAACGGAGGTCGCAATTCAACAGGCCCTAACAGAATTATCGGTAGGACGTACTACGCTTGTGATTGCGCACCGATTAGCAACAATTAAAAATGCAGATCGGATTATTGTTGTTACAGAGGATGGGATAGCTGAACAAGGAAGTCACTATGAGCTACTTGCTTTAAAAGGCGCTTATAACAGGCTTCACGAAGCGCAATTTAGTATGTAAAAGCGATTAGACTTTGAAGCAAATCTTGGTGGCAGAGTGCTCATTTTATCAAGGAGAAATCATCATATGTATCCTTAAATCATATAAGGCTTAAATAACGATGGTGATTATAGAGTAGTAGAAGAACAAATTACAAAGAAGAATATCAGATTTTAGTATGATAAAAAAGGTATATGAAAATACGGATAGGGAGTATATGACAATGTTAAAAAGATCAAAGCTAGTGATTAAATCAATAGTAACATTAGGGTTTGTTTTATTACTTTGCGCCTGTTCAAATGATGTAAATGCGACAAAAGATCAAGAGCAAACTGAAACAACTGGTCATAAAATAAGCAATGCAGAAACTCGGAAAATATCAACAGTAATGGGTGAAGTTGACGTGCCTGATCATCCTGAGCGTGTTGTAGTTGATTGGCATTTAGGACAAGTTATGGCTTTAGGTCTAATGCCAGTTGGAGCACCTTCAACTTTAACAGATTATGGTGCGTTTTTGAAGCGGCTTGTATCAGATGGCATCGAGGATATTGGTGTAGAGGGTGCAGTTTCAATGGAAAAAGTACTGGAACTTGAACCGGACTTAATCATTACTTGGGATCAAGAAGCATATGAGAATTACTCAAAAATTGCACCGACAATTGTTTACGATACTACTAAATACAATTCAATTCATGAAGAAATTAACGCAATGGCTGAAATATTGAACAGAAAAGATGACGCGAAGAAATGGCTAGCTGATTTTGATCAGTGTGTCGATGCTGCCAAGGCAAAAATAAAGGAAGTTATTCCAGAAGGTGCAACATTTACAGTTGCTGATTATGGCATGGATAAAAATGTAATGATCATCGGTGATTTGGGTGAGCGAGGTAGCAAAGCTGCATATAGATTATTAGAATTGACACCTGCTCCACGTGTTAAAAGTGACATCATTGATAAAAAAGAGGAACGTATAGATACATCTTGGGAAACAGTCGGAGATTATATGGGTGACTATATCATTTCAATGAAAAGTGAAGGGAGCGAAGGAGTTAAACTTCCAACTATATGGAATAATTTTGATGCCGTGAAAAACAACAATGTATACGAATTTGATATTAAAAAATTTTTTAATTCAGACCCATTATCAGCATTATATCAAGCTGAGGAAATTGCAAATAAGCTAGTGGAAGGTAATAAATAATCATACTATTCTGCGTAGGGGTAATAGCAAATTGTGAGTGTAAATGATCATACACTGCTCGGGAACAATTGATATCAACATGTTAATTGAAGCGTCAGTAAATCGTGTCTATCTTGCCCTTAGCACACGTGGATTTACAAAAGTCAATCGTTCGACTGGCTGCCCTTGTAAAAGAGGGGGGAATCAAGACGCCCTTTCGCAAAGTTTTATCATTGCCAAAATTAATTAAAAATGTTTATAATATACAATACACGAATTTGATAATGATTATCATTATCAAATATCTATATCAAGGAGGCAATACTTTGAGAGTGAAATCATATTTACTTATTTTAGGTTCACTCATGCTTTGTTTTATTTTTTTAGGAGGTTGCGGAAAAAACGAAGCCCAAGTGACAATATCGGGAAATGATAGTAAAAAAGAGGAGAACGGATCGACAAGAATGTATAAAGATGTAACGGGAAGAGAAGTAGAAATTCCTGTCAATCCGAAGCGTGTAGTAACTACACAATACTTAGATGCGATGCTCGCACTTGGAGTAAAACCAATTGGTGCACCAACTCATGTATTAGACAATGATTATTTAGGTGATTTACAAGATGGTGTAAAAGATCTTGGCAGTCCTTTTAGCATCGAGAAAGTATTGGAATTAGCTCCAGATTTAATAATTTCAGCAGATCAGGAAGAAGTAGAGCAACTAAGTAAAATCGCTCCTACCGTTGTTATTCCATGGCTATATGGAGATGTTTTCACACAATTAAATGAAGTCGGAAATATTTTAGGTAAGGAAAAAGAGGCAGATGCATGGATTGTAAAGTTAGATGAAAAGGCTTCAGAAGGAAGAAAGAAAATCGTAAATAAAATTAGTAAAGATGAGGTTGTATCCATTTTTATGACATATGGAAAAGACACGCTTAGACTATATGGCGCAAGGAATATTGGTCATGTATTTTACCGCTCATTGGAATTAACGCCTCCTGCTTATATTCAAGAGAAATTAAAAACGGATCCTAAATTTGAGGAATTTGTCTATGATGATATATCGATGGAAAAATTACCGGAATTCTTGGGAGATAGAATTGTCATGCTTTCTTTTGAGCAAGAAACAAAAGAAGCAGGCGGTATGTTAAATCAAATTGAACAGAGTGCTTTGTGGAAGAACGTTGATGCAATAAAAAATAACCAAGTTTACTATATTGAAGAAGATCCATGGTTTACATACGCCCCAATCGCAATTGAGAAATCATTGGATCAAGCTATTGAACTATTGTCTAAATAGCGGACAAACGCTGTACAATACGAAGTAGCTAAAATGCCTCACAAAAGTAATTATAAGAACAAACATTGCAACTATCAATGGAGACATTGCCAAAGAATGTTGCAGATTATAGGCTTTTGATGACCTATGATCCTGACAATAGGGGAGGAAGCACTAAAGGATCTGATGAAAATATCCGATTTGACATGGCTAGATGCTATGTAGGACCAAGAATTTTACAAATGACTTTGACACATTTTACCGATAGGATCCAATTGCAATTTATGAACAAATTGATTTTTTTAAAAGCAACTTCATAAAAAAGGAGCATACAAGATGAATTCTGAACAATTATATGATGTAACAATTATTGGAGGCGGCCCAGCAGGACTTTTTTCAGCTTTCTATAGCGGGTTAAGGGAAATGAAAACAAAGATTATTGAGTATCAACCTTATTTAGGCGGAAAAGTACATGTCTATCCGGAGAAAATGATTTGGGATGTTGGCGGTCTCATACCTATTACAGGAGAACGACTGATTGAACAAACGATTGAGCAAGGATTAACGTTTGATCCAGATGTAGTATTGGGTGAAAAAGTGATCTTAATAAACAAAGATGAAGATGGAAACTTTGTTGTGCAGACGTCTACGAACCAAAAGCATTTATCCAAAACAGTTATTTTAGCTGTAGGTGGGGGCATCTTGAAACCATTGAAATTGCCTATTGAAGGCGCTGAGCGCTTTGAAGTTGCAAATTTGCATTATACGGTAAAATCACTATCACGATTCAAAGGGAAGACCGTTTTAATTTCCGGAGGGGGCAATGCTGCTGTTGACTGGGCAAATGAACTAGAACCTATTGCCAAAAAAGTCTATTTGACTTATCGGAAAGAGATATTGAAAGGACATGAAGCTGAAGTATCCCGATTATTTAATAGTTCTGCTGAATGCTTATTAAATACCTCCATCGAAAGCCTTATCGCGGCAAGTGACCATGAAACAATTGAGAAAGTAGAGTTGTTGAGCGGGGAAGATGGAAGTAAAATTCAGTTGTCTGTGGATGAAGTCATCATCAATCATGGTTATGAACGTGATAAAGAGTTGACATCAAATAGTGGATTGAACATTGAGATGGCAGATGAATACGGTATTGCGGGCAGCCCGATGAGCGAAACCTCTGTGTCAGGGCTTTATGCCGCAGGAGATATTTTGAGTCACGAAGGAAAACTTCATTTAATTGCAGGGGCGTTTCAGGACGCAGCGAACGCTGTGAATAAAGCGAAGCAGTATATCACACCAGATGCTTATGGACATGGAATGGTATCCTCACATAATGATATATTTAAAGATAAAAATCGCGAATTAGTGAAGCATTTGTATTAGGTGAAGAACTGATTAAACTTATTCAGCAGAAGTACCAGCTTCCATAAGTGGGGGATGAATGCGATTTACCTAATTCAGTGGGACTTCAAACTCCGGCTGAATGAAGTGAAAACCTTCGGTGGATGTCAAAGATTCTCATAGGAAGTTTATCGTTTGAACTCTCGATAAAAATCTGGATGAATCCCGCCGATGCATAATTGCTTATATAAAGCTGCTTATTCCGGTAGTCAAGCTTGGTATTATGTCCTTTTCAATGCTGATTTTTATTATGCTGCGGAGAAAAATTGGTTTAAAGCAAAGAATCGTTTTACAAAAGGTATTAAATCAGACATCCATCGACGATGTAATCATGCTCATCCGTAATCTGTTTGTTTTTTCGTTTTTGATTGAGGCAATTGCTGTAATAATTTTATGCTTTAAATGGGTTCCGCAGTGTGGATGGGGAAAGGGATCTTCGTCAGTTACCTTCACTCAATTTCGCTTTTAATAATGCAGGATTTGCCTTATGGCCGGATAAATTGTCACAATATGTAGGTGATCCCATGGTGAATCTTACTATAACCAGTTTCATTATTATTGGTGGGATTGGTTATACCGTGTTGTCAGATATGTGGTATTCTAAAAAAATTTAAAAACTGTTATTGCACTCAGCTAATATGGAACATTGATTATAAATACTGTTTCGACGTTATTATTTGTTTATTGGAGTTTCAAAACCCTCAAACAATTGAAGCACTAGACACAGCGGAGAAGTGGTGGGAATCCTATTTCAAGCAGTAACAACAAGGACCGCTGGATTTAATACAATGAATTCGGGGGTTTTGAAATTCAACAGTTTTATACATGTTGTTGCTGATGTTTGTAGGTGCTTGGGAGCGTATTGACGGGAGGCGGAATTAAATTAACTACGTTTTTAATTATTTTACTTGCTGTTGGAACTTTTCTAAAAGGAAAAAAGAGGTTACCTATTTTAACAGAACAATTAACCACGCCCATATATATAAAGCATTTGCTGTTACGATTATTAGTTTAATATGTATATTTATTGCACAGTTTACCTTGAACATTACAGAGAATCTGCCATTTATGTAATTAATATTTAAAATTGTCTTTGCTATCGGTACAGCAGGACTCCCAATGGGGATAACCACTGATCTAAGTGCAATCGGGAAAGGAGTAATTATTTTCATAATGCTTCTCGGAAAGCTAGGTCCGCTAACATTGGCTTTTTCCCTTGCAAAACGAAATCAATCTAATGTTCGCTATCCTTATGCAGATGTGTTAATCGGATAACAAGCAAATTTAGTCCCCTGCGATATTTTTTCAAGTGATGCAGATATAAACAGAATTGTAACTTGACAAATTAATAGAGATTGTTTATGATTGACTCATAAACTTAAATAGTTCTCCTAAAGGGGAGTAGCTTTTATAACAAAGTCGTCATTACGGAGTTTAAAACTCTCGGCTTTGTTAGCAACATAATGTTGTTAGCGAGACCTTTACCTATTGGTAAAGGTCTTTATATACACGTAAAAACCTTTACCACACAAGTGGTAGAGGTTTTTTTTGTTGGAAAAGCAGGCATTCACTTGATGTTATGGATTAATAGTGATTGAACACGCATGGAAAGAATGAAACGACCTTAATTAATAATTATTAACTTGGGCGAGGTGACAAAACAACATGAAAAAAGGAAAAATATCCTTATCAGAATTAATTAAAATAAACAAAGAAGAGCTTCTTAAAGATAAGGCATTAATTGAAAAGATTGAAAAACGCGTTGATGAAAAATACTTAAAACTAAATAAATGATACGGGAGGGTGTTTATTGTTACTGAGAAGATACATGTCCCTATTGGGAATAGGTTCTGCACGAATAGATCTTACTTTGCCTAAGCAAACGTATAAGGCTGGTGAATGTATTCAAGGCTATTTCATAATCAAAGGCGGTACCATCGACCAAAAAGCAAAACGATTTGACTGTGATTTGGTCATGACGGAACGATCATCGGGTTTAGAAAAAATAATTAATACAACTACCATTTTAACGTCAAAACTTATCCATTCAGAAGAAGTATATAAAATATCATTTACATTAAAAATACCAGCTACTGTCCAAGTTTCTACCGAAGAAGTATCTTACCGTTTTAAAACAAAGCTCACTTTTAAGGAAGGGGTAGCAAGCAAGGATCAGGATAGCATTCACATCATTTAGCTGGATTATCTATTAGTAAGGCAGCATGCAACAAAGGGGACATGATTTTTGTCAAAAGAAATAGAAACTTTATCGTGAAATGAAAGGATTAATGCCAAGTGGTTGAAACAATTGAGGAATTACTTGTAGAACTGAAAAAAAGTGAGGATTGGGAAAAAGATCAGAATGATTTATGGTTTTGGGAAAAACTTGGCCGTCTTCCATTCAAACTGTTGGACAGGGTCACTCCAGCATTTTTACAAAAAAAGATTGGCATCATTCTAGACGAATTAGGTCAATATGTTCAATCAGGGGGGAAATATTTAAGTTCTGTATCCTCACTGAAATCCTATTATCCCCATAAAGATGTCCATACATTGGAAGATGTAGATTGTATTTCCATAGCAGAAATGGATGAGGCAGTTAGCGGGTTTATAAATAACAGAAAGCGACTGGCAACCTTTCAAGGTGCAAGTACGGGTATTGGAGGATTTCTAACTTTATCGATTGATATCCCATTGCTTTTAGGTCTTCAATTAAAGACTTTACAGGACATTGCAATTTGCTACGGATATAATCCGAACGATAAAAAGGAAAGAGTGCATATTGTGAAGGTTTTACAGTTTGTTTCTTCAGATATTGTAGGGAAACAAGCGATATTACAACAATTATCTCTCATAGATTCTCCTGATGAAGAGGCGAAAAGAGAAGTTATTTCAGAACTCCAAGGATGGAGAGAAGTTGTAATTACATACAGGGATCAAGTCGGTTGGAAAAAGCTTTTTCAAATGATTCCAATTGTTGGGCTGATTTTCGGTGCATTTATTAATCGTTCCGCGGTTAACGACCTAGCCGAGACCGGGATGATGCTATACCGAAAGAGAAGAATTAATGAGCGTCTAGCGATGGTATCGGAGGATTTAAAAAATTAAACAACCATTGACAAAGGATCGCTTTCATTAAAAAACTTTTTCTGTACGGGTATTTCACCATTCTTAAATATATTTTAATACATCAATAATAAACTTCATCGTAGGAGGCATGAATAAATCAAATAGACTTTTCGACTAATACTAGTGATCCAAATGCTTAGCTTTTGTTTTACCCACTTGGTTTGTAAGGAATATATGGGAAAATAACCTTTCTTCAGACGGATAAACCTACAGAAACAATACTTAATTGAATCACCTTATAAGTGGAGAAAGCCTATATGGCTTTGTATGACGAATTGACATTTCTAACAAAAGAGCGTAACATATACTTCTGTTACAATTTATTAAAGCATATTCATAGTTTGTTCATAAATAACTGTTAAAATAAATACTAGATTATTGATTCGTATAATATAATCTATTTAAAAGTGAATAAATAATCTTAATTTATGTTAGAAAGTAGGTATTACAATGAATAATATATTTCAAAAAGCTCAAGGTATATTCAATAAATATATAGGCTTTTTCTTTTTGGCTGTATTCTTTCTTTGGACCAAAACATATATCGTTCAATTAACGCAGTTTGACTTAGGAATTGAAAATTCTCTTCAAAGCTTCCTATTGTTTTTAAATCCTTTAGGATCATCCTTACTATTTTTAGGCTTGGCTATCTTTTTTAAAGGACGGAAAAAGTATATTTGGTTAATTGTAATCGATTTTCTTTTATCCTTTCTTTTATATGCCAATAGTTTATATTACCGATTCTTTAATGATTTTATTACGTTACCGACTTTGACACAGACCCAAAATTTTGGAGACGTTAGCGGTAGTATAGTATCCCTATTAAAACCTTATGATTTTTTATTTTTTATTGATATCATCTTTTTAATCGCTATTCTTGCTTTCCGATTCGTAAAAATTGAGGTCAAAAACATGAATCGTCGGAAGGTAGTGGCTTTACTTTCATTGGGATTAGCTATCACAAGTGTAAATCTAGCTTTAGCAGAAACGGATCGTCCTCAATTATTAACTAGAGGATTTGACCGAAACTATATTGTGAAATATTTAGGTATGTACAATTACACTATTTATGATGCGGTTCAAAGTACGAAAGCAACTGCGCAAAGGGTTACCGCAAGTAGTGACGATATGACAGAAGTAATAAACTATACAAAATCTAACTATGCCAAACCAAATCCGGATTACTTTGCTTCGGGAAAAGGAATGAATGTTATTTATTTACATCTTGAATCCATTCAAAACTTCCTTATTGATTATAAATTGCACGGAGAAGAAGTCACACCGTTTTTAAATTCATTGACAAGCGAAGAAAATACACTTTATTTTGATAACTTCTTCCATCAAACTGCGCAAGGTAAAACAGCGGATGCTGAATTTATGTTGGAAAATTCATTATATGGATTACCGCAGGGTGCAGCATTTACAACAAAAGGATTAAACACTTACCAATCCGCTCCAGCTATCTTAGGACAGAAAGGTTATACTTCTGCAGTGTTTCATGGAAATGCGGGTAGCTTTTGGAATAGGAATGAAATTTATAAATCGCTTGGATTTAATCACTTTTTTGATTCTAGCTATTATGATATGGAATCCGAAAACATGGCTCCTTATGGCCTAAAAGACAAACCGTTTTTTGAGGAGTCAATTCCACTTTTGGAAACATTACCTCAACCATTTTACTCAAAGTTTATTACGGTATCACATCATTTTCCGTATCCGATAGATGAAGAAGATGCTACAATTGAACCACATACAACAGGTGATGGTTCTGTAGATAGGTACTTCCAAACAGCTCGTTATGCAGATGAGGCGTTGGAACAATTCTTTGCCTACTTAAAAGAATCTGGATTATATGACAATTCCATTATAATTATGTATGGAGATCATTATGGCATTTCAAAAAATCATAATAAAGCAATGGAAAAGGTTCTTGGAAAAGAAATTACACCTTTTGAGAGCTCTGGTTTACAACGAGTACCATTATTCATTCGTGTCCCAGGTATAGAAGGTGGAGTGAATCACGAATACGGTGGACAAATAGATCTACTTCCAACATTACTTCACATGGTTGGAATAGATACAAAGGAATATGTACAATTTGGAACAGATTTATTATCTGAAAATCATGATGATCTAATACCATTCCGAAATGGTGATTTTGTCAGTTCAACGATTACGTCGGCTGATGGTAAATTCTATGATTCAAGTACTGGAATGGAATTGGAAATGAATAAAATAGAAGAAGCTAAGAAATATCAGGAAGCCGTAAATTATAAGCTATCTCTTTCGGATAGAGTAGTAACAGGAGATTTATTGCGTTTTTACACTCCTGAAGGCTTTGTTCCAGTGGATCGATCACAATACAACTATAAAAAATCTCAAGATAATGAAGAATCTCAAGATGATGAATCAGTGAGAGAGTAATATAAATAGAAGGCTGCCCCTTTGTCTGGGGCAGCCTTTTTATGTGGGCACGATTTGAAACTTCAAGCAGCTCAAATACATTTATTACAAAAGTTCAAAAAGCAGATAAGAGAAGAAGGCTTTTTCAATCTTCGGGTTGGTAATAAGATATAATAAAGTCTAAAATAATGGACCAATAGATTAGTAATGAGTTACCGCAGTTAAGGGAGAAGATATTCATATGACAAATATTAATGATATAGCTAAGTTAGCTGGTGTGTCAGTTTCGACTGTGTCGAGGGTTCTAAACAACCATAAATATGTATCTGAAGAAAAAAGAGTCGCTGTTCAGAAAGTCATCGAGGAAATGAACTATACCCCTAACAAAAATGCAATCGATTTAATCAGGGGAGAGACAAGAATGATTGGCGTAATCATTCCCTATAACAATAATCAAGCATTCGATCAAATGTTACATGGTGTACTTAATAAGTCCATTGAGAAAGATTACTCCATTATTGTACTCCCTACTAAATATAAAAAAGATAAAGAGCTGGAATACCTCTCCATGTTAAAGAATAAATTACTTGACGGTATCATTATCACTTCTAAATCAAATAAATGGGAGTCAATTATACCTTTTACGAATTATGGATCGATCGTTTCTTGTGAATATACGGACCAATCTGAAATAGGTTGCTCCTATGTGGATAGATACGCCTCATACCTCGATGTCTTTCAAAATCTCAAAAATAAAGGTCATATAAAAGTAGCTTTTACTACAGCTAGGGGAATGGAGAGTATTAGTACTCAACAAACGATTGCGGCTTATAAGAAGGTATTTGGAGAACTATCATCAGCATTTCACTTATCAGATTGTTTCAGTATGGAAGACGGATATAACGCTGGAAAGAAGTTATTAAGTCTAAAAACAAGGCCAACAGCAATATATGCAAATGGGGATGAAGTTGCAGGTGGCATTTATCAGTATGCGCATTCGATCCAATTTAAAATACCGTCTGATTTAGCTATCTTGGGGCAAGAAAATCAACCGATTGGTGTAGGATTGGGACTATCTTCAGTAGATCATCAATTAATTAAGGTTGGTGAACAAGCTTTCGATCTCATTATTAATAAATCAAGAGATAAGATTAATATTCCTTATACAATTATTCATCGTTTATCAACTTAAGTATTGACCTGAAATCCATTTCATCTATTACCATATTCTTAACAGACTAATTTTATGGGGGATGAATTTTGTGTACAATACTTTTATATTTGATTTAGATGGGACAATTATCGATTCTGAGATGATTGGACTTCATGCATTACAAGCAACACTAAAGGAAAAGGGGATTAAAAAAAATTTAGATGAACTCCGTTTTTCATTGGGGATCCCGGGGCTAAGGACGTTAGAAATTTTAAATATAGCAGATATTCCGACCACGCTTGAATCATGGCTAGAAAAGGAAAAACCACTGATAAAAGAAGTTCCATTATTTGAAGGTATGATAGAAGTGGTTGCTCAACTTCCTAAAACAGGAATTGTAACATCTAAAACTGCTGAAGAGATGGATCATAGTTTTTATTTATTAAATATCGATCATCATTTTCAATCCATTGTTTGTGCAAGTGATACTGAAAAACATAAACCTCATCCTGAACCATTAGAATTAGGCTTGCGATTATTAGGATGTAAAGCAAACAAAGCTATTTATATAGGTGATTCACTATACGATATGGAATGTGCTAAATCAGCTGGTGTTGATTTTGGTCTAGCTTTATGGGGATCAAAAACAATATCGGGATTTGAAACTGCAGATTATATTTTTGAATCTCCTTATGACATATTAAAACTGATAAAAAACGGTAAGGAATGGCAAGGTTAGAAAATAGTGTAGCAATGTTTATTGGAGATAGTGAATCAGATTTAAATAGTGGTTTAAGCAAATGATTTTATAGTAGAATCCCAATGGGGTGCTTGACGTTCAACCATTGGAATTTGCAATAGAGCCCGGTTCTGTTTTTAAAAATGTAGCTGAATATAAGATTATAAAAATAAGTGTTCTCTTTAGTCATATGTTAGGAACGAGAAAAGAGCGTACGCTCATACCATATAACTTATAGAGGGTGTCAAAAGACTATTGACACCCTCTACTTGAAAAAAGCTGAAAGCGTCTTAAGCTTTACCGACAACTTTCAATCAGTCATTAAAAATTGGTTGATGGAAGCCGATGATCAAATGTCTATAAATAAACCGATCTTTTCTTCTTCTACAACGTAACTTTTCATATGTGCCATTTCCTTAAAGCAAATGGAATTCAGAATTAGGTTGCTCTGCAATAGTGAATCATATCGATTAAGCATTTCCTGAATGTTAGGAGCAACATGCATACATAAATTAATTCTTAATTCTACAGGTAAATTCAGTTCTTTTCTGTATGTCTGTATAGTTCTAATTAATTCCCTAACGAATCCTTCTTCTTTTAGTTCTTTACTTAAATTCGTTTCAAGAACAAGAAGATAGGATTCATTTTCCGCTTGAGTAAACCCTTCAATCGCCTGTTTGTGAACAACCAGATCTTCTTCTTCCAGTTTAATAGTTGGCCCATTTTTTAATGATATTTCAAGAAAACCGTCTTTAAACAGCTTTGTAATTTCTCTATTTCCTATTGTTGGAAGAAATTTTTGTACTTGACCCACCAATTTACCAAGCTTAGGGCCAGCGATAGGAAAGTTTAATTTAAGACTATACTTCAGTAGCCCAGCGGTAGCGACATCATCACTAATATTAATCTGTTTAACATTTGTTTCTTCTTGAATGATTGTTGTGTACGGTTTTAAGTTAAAAACGATCGAATGTTTTGCTGTAACATATAAATTTGCTAAAGGTTGCTTTGTTTTAATTCCTACCGTATTTCTGATTGACCTTGTCAGTTCAACGATTTGTAGAACACTGTTCATATCATTTTCCAGTTCTTTGTTAATAAGTTTGAAATCGGCTTTTGGATAATCTGATAGATGAACACTCGAACCTCTTAAGTTTAAATAAATGTCTTCTGCTATAAAGGGCGTATACGGTGCAATTAATTGTGATACTTTTATTAGTACTTCATAAAGTGTACTGAATGCTGCTCTCTTGTCCACGTCCATACCGCTATTCCAAAACCTTTGTCTAGATCTTCTTATATACCAATTACTTAGTTCTTCTAAAAAAGATGCAATGTTTTTTGCGCCTCCTGTAAAATCATAAGCATCTAGATCTTTTCTTACTTCATCTGCCACTGTATTCAATCGAGATAAAATCCAATTGTCTAAGATGGAACGAGTCCCACCAAGGTCTTCACTTGGATCAAAGTTATCAATTTTAGCATACATGGAATAAAAAGAATGCACGTTTACCAATGTGTCAATTATTTTAGATTTAGCTTGACTAACAGTCTGTTTAGAAAAACGTTTATTATTCCAAGGCGCACTATCAGCAAGTAAAGCCCAACGTAGCGCATCAGCCCCAAAGTCTTCAATAAGTTCTATTGGGTTAAGGGCGTTACCTTTACTTTTCGACATCTTTTGACCATTTTCATCTAAAATATGCCCCAAAGAAAGTACGCGTTTATATGGCGTTTCTCCGGTATATAAAGCGGAAACGGCAAGTAAACTATAAAACCAGCCACGCGTTTGATCCACACCCTCTGCAATAACATCTGCCGGGAATTGTTTCTTAAATAATGCTTTATTTTCGAATGGGTAGTGGTATTGTGCAAAAGGCATAGAACCACTATCAAACCAAACATCTATCACTTCACTAGTTCTTTTCATGTTAGAACCACAGGAACATCTAAGCTTGATCTTATCAACGAATGGCTTGTGTAACTCTATATCATCAGGCACGGTGCTTGTAGCAAGGCGTTGCAACTCATTAATGGAATGTGGAGCCTTTTCACTGCAACAAACTTCACATTGCCAAATATTTAATGGAGTACCCCAGTATCGGTTACGACCAATATTCCAATCAACCATATTATCTAGAAATTTTCCAAATCTGCCGTCTTTTATATGAGAAGGGAACCAATGGACAGACTGATTGTTTTTTTGCATACGTTCTTTTACTGCAGTTGTTTTTATAAACCATCCTGCCATTGCATAATAAAGAAGCGGACTATCACAGCGCCAGCAGTGAGGATAACTATGATCGTATTTTTGTTTTTCATATAATAAATTACTTTTCGAAAGCATTTTAATGATCTCGACATCACAGTCTTTTACAAACTTGCCTGCAAGTGGAGTTACTTCCTCTTTGTAATGCCCCTTAGAATCAACAATATTTACAAAGTCAAACCCATTATTTTTTACAGCTCGGTAGTCGTCTTCTCCATGTGCAGGTGCTATATGAACAAGCCCCGTTCCACTCGCTTCTGTTACAAAATCAGCTGAAATTACTTGATGGCCTTTATTGATTGAAACAAAATTAAAAGGTGCTTCATAGGAAATTCCCACCAATTCACTTCCTTTTAGCACACTGACAAATTCATAGTCCTTATTCATGACATTCTCGACTAGACTTTCTGCAACGATGAATGTTTCCTTGCCCTTTTTTACTTTTGCATAGTTAATATCAGCATGAACGGCAATGGCAACGTTAGCAGGAAGGGTCCATGGGGTTGTTGTCCAACCTAAAAGAAATTCATTTTCAGATCCAACAACGCGAAACTTCACAGTTGCAGATAAATCCGTTACATCTTTGTACCCTTGTGCAACCTCATGAGAACTTAGAGATGTTTCACAGCTAGGACAATAAGGAACGACACGATGTCCTTTATACAAGAACCCTTTTTCATGAATGGTTGAAAGGATATTCCAGACGGACTCAATGTAACTGTTCTCTAAAGTGATGTAAGGGTCTCCCATATCAACCCAATAACCAAGGGATTCAGTAAATTGTCTCCATTCTTTTTCATAAGCAAAGACACTTTCTTTACACTTTTCAATAAACTGCTCGACACCAAACTTTTCAATCTCATCCTTACCATGGATTTGTAATTGTTTTTCAACTCCAAGTTCTACGGGTAGACCATGTGTGTCCCATCCAGCTTTTCGAATGACTTGATAGCCTGACATTGTTTTATATCTAGCAATAAAATCCTTGATTGTTCGACCTAATGCATGACCTGCATGTGGCATTCCATTGGCAGTTGGCGGTCCTTCATAAAATACAAAGGTTTCGCCGCTATCCCTGTTTAAAATAGACTTTTGAAACGTCTCATTTTTCGCCCATTCATCTCTAATCCGTCGTTCTCTTTCAGAAGCACTTTCTTTCACTTTGGCTCACCCCTTTTAAAATAAAAAAACTCGATCCATTATTACGCAGGATCGAGTTTATATATTTAATAAACTGTTGACAAAAAGTAAAAAACCATCAGTAGTGGTTTTAACATGTCTCACTACGTACTATCATACGCGTTCTTTTTATCGGTAGAATACCGTCAAAGCCTATATGTTTTTCAGCTTTGCTTCTCGGAGAGGATTTTCATTATGTTCTTAACGTTGACTTCCAGCAAATCGTCAACTCTCTGTAGATAAGATATACATAGCTACTCTTTCTCGTCATAGAATGAATGTATTTTGTTTGATTGTTATGATACATGGCTGAATTAATAAAGTCAAGGAGGGAAAAATTAGATGTTTTTATCATTAAGGCGGTAGTGTGTTTTATGCGGTTAGCATTGATACCGGCTATAAAAGTTTGAATAAAAAATATTTCATATATCAAAAAGTCGTTTATGGCCAGATTGTTCCGTAGAAAGTCCTACTTTTATGTAACATACGTCTTTTTTTTGCCATAAATACATGACTTATGTGGTATTTGCATGATTTTGATCGAAATCTAGTAGGAAATTATATATAATGAGTAAATGTAGGATAACAGATTCATGTAAGGGAGGGGCAGAGAATGATGGAATGGGCGTTAGCCATTTTATTTGGTGTGGCAGTTTTGCTACTCATTTTGTCGTTTATTAAAACGCGACAATCATCATCGAAGATAGAGCAAGAGATGGATCAGCTTTCCTTTACTTTTATGGAGGAAGTTTATCAACTTCAACAGCAAATTCGGAACATCGAGATAGAGGCTGAAATTACAATTCAAGAAGCGGGTTTATTAGCAAGTTCTTCTGAGCACCGTCTTATGTTGCGAGAGGTACTTGACCTGTATAAGCGTGGGTACTCCATTGAAAATATTGCAGCGAAAAAACGGATGGCTAAGAACGAGCTAGAAAACTTGATTGCTCCTTACTCAAAAACAAAGATCGAAAGGAGCAAAGTTGCCAATGACATCTAAATCAATGCGCAGCTTTGCCGTAGGATTATTGGTCGCGGCAGGTGTGTGTGGTGCAGTATACTTTTTTGGTCCTAGTGAAGCGACAAGCACACAGACCGTTGAAAAACCAACGGAAGATGAGATGAAGAGCTTACTAACTTCTAAAGGCTATGTTATCCACACAGAAGATGAGTGGCGTGATAAGGTAGCTGCAGCTGAAGCAGAAAAAGAAAAAGATGATACAGAGGAAGTTGTAAAAGAAACAATTATTTACCGTACGATGTTGACCGTGTCTTCAGGTATGACAAGTATCGATGTAGGTGAGGCTCTTGAGCGGGCGAAGATTATTGATAAAAAAATGAAGTTTTACAATGAAGTTGAAAAACGTGGTTTGTCTACAGATTTACGTCCAGGTACATACGAAGTAGATAGTGAGATGACGTTAGACGATATTATATCTACGGTTTTCAAGTAAACTCGTTTCAGTAAACTGAAACTCGGGGAATGAAAGATCAAAATATTTTTATTCAATAAACTTTTAATGAAATAAGATAAAAACGATCAAAGGATTAGGACTTATCCTCTGATCGTTTTTGCGTTCTATTTAATATTCAATTTCATCGAAATCCTTAGGTTGGGGTGTGGGACGCATCTCTTTTAATTTTGGATTTGTTGCCATTTCCTCTGAAACTTCTTGAAATGCTTTTCCCTGATCAAAAGGCTTGTTTGGTGAAGAATCAGGTTTTTTTTCTTTATTTTTGTCCATTCTTTTTCCCTCCATCTTCCTCTAAATACACGGATGCTATATATTCATGAAGTTTATCTTCTTCATAATCATTTAATTCCCTCATAGGAATAACTGTCTGTTGGTTTGGGATATTACCACGAACTTCCGCCACTAACATATCATTCAGATAAACATTAAATGTTGGCTCTTTAAAGTGAGCACCATTTATCCGTCTTTTAGAAAAAGTTTGTTTCTGTTCTAACATGCATACACCTCTATTCAATCGTTCATTTTAATATACCCATTTAAAAAGTTAATATCACTTTTTGTTTGTTATTAGCTATATCTGCTGAATTAATAAAAATTTAATAATTCATAAGAAGGTTTTTAGAAGTGCCCGTATTTTTAACGTCATATTACCTAAAAAAAATGTGGGAATCTAAGATTGAGGAATTTTGTGAATTATAAGTAATCACTGTTATAATAAAATCACCGTGACAATGTAAATAGTATCAAAAGTTTCGAAAAGGAAGGTGTAAAGAGTGAGATTAGAGAAACCATATACGGATTCCGTCCGATTTTACTATCCTGAGGTGCCCTTAGATAATGTAGAGTGGCTCAGTTCCGGACAAAGAAACAATATATTCTATTAGACTCTGAGCTTATCTTCCGCTTTCCTAAATATGAGGATGGCATCAAACAGTTAGAGCACGAGGTTATATTCTTGAGAAAAGTTGTTGATCATGTCTCAATAGAAGTACCAAAGCCAATCTATCTGAACATTAACCCTGACAGGACTGAACGTGCATTTATTGGTTATAAAAAAATTGCGGGTGCACCATTCGAAAGGGAAATTATGGAGACTGTGAAGGATGAATGTCATCTGCATCACTTAGCAGGTCAATTGGGATCTTTTCTAGAAGAGTTACATTCCATATCGACGAATGAACTTGTAGTGAATGATCAAGGTTATCTTCATTGGCTCGATATGTATGAACGAATCAAAATGAAACTTTATCCTTTTATGAATCCAGAAGCCCGGCTATGGATTCATAAGCATTTCTCAAATTATTTTGGAGAGAAAAGGAATTTTGAGTTCATTCCGACGCTTATTCATGGTGATTTCGGCACCTCAAATATATTATATGATTCAATAGAAAAGAAGATAAGTGGTATTATAGATTTCGGTTCGGCTGGAATTGGTGATCCTGCTGTTGATTACGCGGCTTTATATGCTTCCTATGGCGAACGCTTTTTTCGATATCTGGTTGATCAGTATCTAGATATCAAAGCTAGTATGGAACAAATAAACTTCTACATCGTACATTCGCCTTGCAAGAAGCATTATTTGGATTGGAAAACAATGATACGCTTTTCAGGCTGGTATTAATGATTTTCGATTATATGAAAAGAGCGATTGCGGCGGTGTATTGTTGGTTAATGAAGCAACAAATCCAAGAAGGAGCGATATAGATGGCTGAACCACAAAGCTGGATCAATTGTGATGAGGATATAAAGTTGTTTGTTGCCAAATTGATAGAACGATTGAAAAGCGAACTTAGATATGAGTTAGTAGGAATATACCTGCATGGTTCATTAGCGATGGGGAGTTATTACCGTCCAAAAAGTGATATGGATATGATAGTGGTTATTGAAGGGAATGTAAAGGGCGATATTGCTAAAACAGTTGGGATCGCTATTGCTAATGAGTCTACTAATAGACCCACATTAGGTAATGTCGAATTGAGTGTTATAACCGCCAAAGTAGCAAAACAAATACCGATACCAACACCTTTTGAATTTCATTATAGTTCGGACTGGCACGAAAAAATATTAAATAATGAGGTAGACTATAGCGAAGAGAGAATAGACGGCGATTTAGCCACTCACTTAACATATGTCATACAGCGCGGCGTTTGTTTATATGGAAAACCAATATCAGAAGTTTTTGGTCAAGTGAAATGGGAATATTTTATGAATTCAGTATTGGAAGATCTTGATTGGATCCTTGAAAATAAACATATTTTGGAGACACCATTTTATGGTGTGCTGAACATTTGCCGTGTACTCCAACTGCTAAGTGAGGAAAGCAAGACTGTTCACAGCAAGGATGAAGGTGGGGAATGGGGTCTCGAACATTTACCTGATGAGTTTCATCCACTTATCCAACAAGTACTTGATGTTTATCGTTCTTCCGAGAAAGTAAATGAAAACCAAAGAAAAACAGGAGGACAGGAATGGGATCAAACCAAACTGTTGGCTTTAAGGGACTATGTTCGTAAGATTTTACGAACTAGATAAACGAGGTTTGTCTCGTTTTTCAGATGATCAAATTAGTCCTTGAAGTCCACGGTTCTATATAATCTACAACCAACATCCTCACATTCAATCGTAATCCTGATTATAACTCTATATGTTGCAATCTAAGGAATGAATGGATAATTATTTTTCATTTTTTTATATTCATTATAATAAAACGAGAACATGCATGATTATTCAAATTTGAGGTGATTTTTTGATCATATGGATAAATGGAACATTTGGCTCCGGTAAAACGACCATGGCCTATGAATTGCAAAGAAGGATAAAAGGATCATTTGTTTATGATCCGGAAAGATTTGGATATGCATTAATGGCGAGCATACCGAAAAATATATCGAAGGATGATTTTCAAGATTATCCATTATGGCGTGAAGCAAACCATGCGTGCTTAAAACAAGTAGCTACGGAATATAAAGGTATCATTATTGTACCTATGACGCTTACGAATGAATTATATTTTCAAGAAATTATTGGAAAATTAAGAGAAGATGGAGTCATCGTATACCATTTTACATTAGCAGCTTCCAAATCAACGATCGAAAAACGTCTTAGTAAAAGATTCGAAGGTAAAAATTCATGGGCCTATAAACAAATAGAAGGACGACTCCATAGTTTATCAAAGGATGTTTTCAGAGAACATCTTGAAACAGACTCCATGTCGATTGAGGAAGTAGTAGAAAGCATTGCTAGATTATCTGGAGTGGAGTTACTATCTGATCAGCGAACAAGGTTTAGAAAAAGGATCGACAGGCTTTCTATTAAATTAAAAGAGATCGGTTTGGTAAAACAGATAAAACGTTAAATAGGAATAAAAGGTAGGAGGGAATATGAGAATGAGAACGGAAAAAGAAATGATGGATCTAATTATATATACAGCTAAAGAAGATAAGCGAATTCGGGCAGTCATTATGAATGGCTCTCGTACCAACCCAAATGCGAGGAAAGATTGTTTCCAAGATTATGATATTGTGTATGTTGTCACAGATATACAATCATTCACATCAGATCATAATTGGGTGGAACAATTTGGTGAAATGATGATTATGCAAATGCCTGAAGAGATGATTCTTCCTCCAGCAGATGGTGATGGAAGTTTTGCCTATTTGATGCAATTCACCGATGGCAATCGAATTGATCTCACTTTAGTCCCTGTAGAAGTAGCCGATAACTTGATTAGCCGGGACAGCTTAAGCATCCTTCTGCTCGATAAAGATAAAATAATCAAGCCTTTTCCCTCCGCAAATGATGCAGATTATCATATTAAGCGGCCGACTGCAAAGCAATTTGCGGATTGCTGCAATGAGTTTTGGTGGGTAAGCACATATGTCGCAAAAGGACTTTGGAGAGAAGAGTTATCATATGCAAAGGAAACACTTGAAATACCTGTTAGAAACATGCTCAAAAGAATGCTTGAATGGCATATTGGATTACATACCGATTTCACAATCAGTGCAGGAAAAAGCGGGAAGTATTTTGAGAAATACCTTGACAAATATACCTGGAATGAGTGGAAGAAAACATATCCCGATGCTGAATACGAACATATTTGGCAATCGCTTTTTACGATGTGCGACTTGTTTAGACGTGTTGCGGTGCCTATTGCAGATCAATTGGATTATGAATATCCGCAAGGAAACGATACAAGGGTGACATCGCATTTAAAACATGTAAGATCATTACCGAAAAACGCAAAAGAAATGTATTAGCAAGTGGACGAAATAAAATCAAAAGTATTCATTTGTTTATTTTTAGACAGATTGTGGAATTATATATCTAGGACTTAAATTTAGGAGGTATATGATGAAACGATACTTTTTACTTATAGGGCTACTTGTACTTTCTTTGGCTTTAGTAGCTTGTGGACAAAATAATGACGGAGGAAATGCCAATCAAAATAATGATGATGTAACAAACTCCACTAATGACAAGAATGATAATAACACCACGGGACAACCGGACAGTGGGACTACAAACAATGATACAGCAGCAGATACTACATCCCTAGATGATATGAAGAAAAAAATGGATGAACTCGAATATACTAAATTTGGATTAGATATTGATTATGGTAATAAAGATTATGATGCGGAAATAGAACTAGATAACAATCGTGTTGAAGCGGAATTAGAAGATGATCTAAATGGGGTGGATATGAATGGAGAAGAAGCATTTAATAAAATCTATCCGAACGTTAAAAAGCTAACGATTAATCAAAATACAAAAAAAGAGGATGCTATTACAGAAATTATCAATGCATTTGATTTATCTACAGATTATACAAAGTTAGAAGTAGAAATCAAGTTTAAAGATGGTACAAAGATTGAATATGAAGATAGAAAATAAGGATTGCAGGATATAAAGAAGGTGGCGGTGAGAGGCTCAAAATGTAATGGGAGCCTTTCACCGCCTTTTAATTATTAACAATATTTCTATTTTAACAAAGCAATTACTCTCCCTTTCATATAATCATAACTAGGATGGTCATCCTTTTTTGCGTAAAACCGGAGACCATCTATTCCTTTAAATAAAAGGTGGCAACGTAATCTGTCTTCAAAGTGAGGGATGTCTATGCCGTTTATTTTCCATAAATTTCGTACCCGATTTGGAAATTCTAGATGTGGAGACCAAAAGTGTAATCCAGCTAGATCTAACATAAAATCACCATGCATAGCCATCTCCCAATCAACAATACCTGTAACATGACTCCCATCTGAAAGCATATTACCTAAATGGAAATCACCATGAACCAAATGTGGGTTGGAAGGGGAATAGTTTGCTAATTCCAGCATGGTTGCGAATCCAGCTTGAAATAAATCTTCCTCCAAAAAACTTTCTTTATATAATCTTGTCCAATTATTATGGAATCCTTCTTCGTTCTCATCAAAAAAGTGAGATAATGTTGCTTTCCAACTAATTTGAGCAGTGCTACCAGAAGGTGAAATTGTTCCAAAACCTTTGCTAGGATCAATATGAAGTTGACTCATATAGGTAAAATGGCTAGCAAGATTATTTAAAATACCTTCAATATTATAATCCTCTACAAGTAAACTTATCGGTTTGCCACTAGCTTTTTCACTTATGGCATAATACATATTATTATGTAATTGACCAATTTTAATAACTCTGGGGATAGGGAGTGATTGGGAAGAATACATATCATATATGAATCTGGCTTTATCAAAGCTCCATCTGTCATTTTTAAAATGCACAACAAATTCATTGTTATTTTGTACAAAACTAAATACTCTGCTAAGCTCTCCCATATCTATGGATACGACATTCGAAACTGATCCATTCATAAGATCATTTAATACCTTAGTCGCTTCCGTTATTTCCATATCTAACTTGAATGACTGCATTATTCCACTTCCTTTTAAAATATTTATTGAGATGACAATGCTTTTTTTGTTATATTCATACAGCGTTCTGTTAGCCATGAAGCTCCACCGAAACTTAGCTGCAATAAATTCTGTAATAATAAACTAGATCGTATGACTTAACGTGAAAAGATTATCACACGTCGTTTTAATGTTAGTACCTTACTTATTCTATAAAAGAATATTTTTCCCTTTCTGTTTGTTTGTATAAAGGCTATTTATGATTAAATTATTTAAAACTTTAAGGGATGTGAGTGGCATTGACTAAAATAAAAATAACTTTAATGCTTTTAATAGTAGTTCTTGCAGCATGTAGTCTTCAAAAATCCCCCCCTGTAAAAGAATTAAACTCAAGAAGAATCGACATCCAGCCTAAGGAAATGCAGCCATCTTTGCAACGAACGTTCCTTACTGAAATGATAGATAAAGCGGAAAAGGGAATGGTCAGTGGATCACAGTTTAGTGCATTGGATAGCACGATTAGTGAGGTGAAAGCTCAATGGGGGAGGCCGGGAAGTGTGAGTCTGGCGGGTTCAGGTTATTATGCAGTTTTTAATAAAAAGCAAGTTACATTTGGTTATAATAAATATGGGGAAATATTTGATGTTCGCTCATATGTAAAAGATCAAGAAATCACAGTTAATGAAATAGAATCATCGTTTGGGAAACCTGATCTGGAAAGAGGTAATAATGAGGAAAGGATTTTTGTTTACAACATCAATCCTCAGATTGAATTAAAAGTCGTTATTTCCAATGAGAAAAATAGTGTGGATCATATTTCTATTTTTAACCCAAACAGAGTGATATCTGAAATGAATTATACGCTTCCTATTAATGGTAATTCTAATAAGCTAACTAAGCAATCTTGGAATAGTATGTTAGATTGGCGTAAACAAATTGTTGAATTTTCTAAGACTCAGGAAAATGTATTCATCCATGGAACGAATCAGAAAATGGTTGCACTCACATTTGACGATGGACCTGATAATACAGTTACTCCGGCGATAATCGATATTTTAGAAAAGTATGATGTGAACGGTAATTTCTTTTTCATAGGAAGTAATGTGAAGCTTTATCCCGAAGTTGTAAAAAGTGCATATGAAAAAGGTAATCTAGTCTTAAATCATAGTAATAACCATGTGGAATTAACGAAGTTAAGTATAGAGGGAATACAAATGGAAATAGATGGAGCGGAAGAAGCGATTCAATCTATTATTGGAAAGAGACCAGCGATTATCCGTACACCATACGGAGACACGAACGAACAAGTAGCAGCGGTTTCCAAAGAAAAAGGATATTCTATTGTTTTATGGTCTATTGATACACTAGATTGGTCGCAAAAAGAGGTTAGTAATATTACAAAAAATATTGTGGACAATGTGAGAAATGGCGATATAATTTTAATGCATTCTGCAACTGAACATAGCGAAACAGCCAAGGCATTACCGCTTATCATTGAGACTTTGCAGAAAAATAATTACCAAATTGTTGATTTAGAAACCTTATTGGATATTCCTGCTTATCAATGAATAGCCACTCAGAAAATTTATGAGCGACTCACGGTATTTATGAGCGACTCACAGTATTTATGAGCGACTCACGGTATTTATGAGCGACTCATGGTATTTATGAGCGACTCACGGTATTTATGAGCGACTCATGGTATTTATGAGCGACTCACGGTATTTATGAGCTACTCATGGTATTTATGAGCGACTCACGGTATTTATGAGCTACTCATGGTATTTATGAGCGACTCGAGGAATTTACGAGCCACTCAGGAAATTTACGAGCGACTCATGGAATATACGCCTCACTCACTCAACTTCATGGATCCGCAAGACTGGATTTCTCCATCTGGCACGGTGTGACCCACATTTTATTGTAAGTGCATAATAAAGGAAGATTGTGAGCATGATACTTTAAAATATTTAGCGGGCATGCTATGCTTTAAGTAAGTTAATAATCGGTTGGAGATCCAGAGAGACCAAGCTACGTTATGAATACCGTCATAATGATAGTTTGGTCTCTCTTTTTTATGGGAAAATGCTAAGTGGGGCTGAATTAAAATGTCCGAATAAGGGCTATACTCGAACTTAGATTAAGTGATTATTGATATATATTAAGAGTAGATTGCTTTAGGGTCTAAGACACCCACCTCTAAACATATGTAGGTGGGATTTACAATCAGATGGGGTAGAATTCCTCCCTGATTCCCTGGTGTTTCAGCTTGCTGAAGCGAGTTACTCTATAAAGATTGCAGGAGGATGAAAAATGGATTCATTTTCGAATGTGAATAGAAAAGCGCAAATAGATATGATGACTAAAACAGAATATGACATTTTAATAATTGGAGGGGGTATAACGGGAGCAGGTATTGCCTTAGACGCGACTTTACGTGGAATGAAGGTAGGACTCATAGAAATGCAGGACTTCGCGGCGGGAACATCAAGTCGTTCTACGAAACTTGTCCACGGTGGATTACGATATTTAAAGCAATTACAAATTGGAGTTGTCGCTGAGGTAGGGAAAGAGCGTGCTATTGTTTATGAAAATGGGCCACATGTGACGAAACCGGAATGGATGCTTTTACCTTTTCATAAAGGAGGAACTTTTGGCGCGTTTAGCACTTCGATTGGATTGCGGGTTTATGACTTTTTAGCAGGGGTTAAAAAAACAGAACGCAGAAAAATGTTATCTATAGATGAAACATTGAAAAAAGAACCGCTAATTAATAAAGAAGGGCTACAAGGTGGTGGTTATTATGTTGAATATAGAACGGATGATGCACGTCTCACAATTGAAGTAATGAAAGCTGCTGTTGCAAATGGAGCGGAGCTGATTAATTATGTGAAAGCAGAGGAATTTATTTACGATCATGAAACGGTGAAAGGTATAAGCGTAAAGGATATGATCTCTAACGAAAAATATCAGCTTGTTGCCAATAAAATAATAAATGCTGCAGGTCCGTGGGTGGATGATGTTCGCGGTATGGATTATTCGAAAAATAATAAGCAACTTCGTTTAACAAAGGGCGTTCACTTAGTCATAGATCAGTCAATCTTTCCATTACAACAAGCAATTTATTTTGACGCGCCAGATGGACGTATGTTGTTTGCCATTCCAAGAGCAGGTAAAACATATGTCGGAACAACAGATACTTTTTATGACAAAGATACGGCTAACCCCAAAATGCTTGATGAAGACCGCACATATATATTAGATGCCATACATTTTATGTTTCCAGATGTACATGTTACAGAGGATGATATTGAGTCCGGCTGGGCCGGCGTAAGACCGCTGATATATGAGCAAGGTAAAGATCCATCAGAGATTTCTAGGAAAGACGAGATTTGGGAATCTGACAGTGGACTAATTACAATTGCTGGAGGAAAATTAACAGGGTATCGGCAAATGGCAGAATCTGTGGTTAATCTTGTCAGCAAATTACTTCAAGAAAGTGATAATAGAACATTTAAAGCATGCCAGACAAAATCATATCCAATATCTGGCGGTGAAGTAGATGGTTCTAAAGGCTTTGTAGCATTTATTAAGAGCAAGGAAAAAGAGGCCATTTCATATGGATTTACCCAAGAGGAAGGGCAATATTTAGTTCGTTTATATGGCTCTAATGTGGATCAGCTTTTTCAATACAGTAAGCAATACGATCAAGCAGTTGATACACATCTGTCCAGGGTGGTCTATACTCAAATTATGTATGCCATTGAACAGGAAATGGTTGTTAAACCAATCGATTTTTTCATTCGTCGTACAGGTGCCATGTTTTTTGCTATCGATTGGGTGGAGGAATGGAAGGAAAGTGTCATAGCGTTTATGGCGAATAAATTAAAATGGACATCGGATCAAACCGATGAATATAGTATTCAATTAGACAAAGAAATAAAAGATGCCATCGTTCCGATTGATAAACAAATTAAATAATGAATTATCTTTCAAAAACTATCCTCCCATTACGCATTATGTGGATAGTTTTTTGTATTGTGCAGAAATAGTCATAAAGTGACAGTGAAAAGATTGAAAATTAATAATCTTTTTCTTGACTAGGACATTGTATCTATAGGATAATACTTGAAAGTAATATAAAGTGAATAAAGTTGAGGTAATGTGGAATGAATCAAAGAGGAAGAAGAAGAGGTGCAAACGGTGAGCAAAGCAGGGCTTTACTTCTTACTATAGCCGCTGATGAGTTTGCAGAACAAGGATACTATCTAACAAAAATCAGTACGATTGTTGAAAAAGCCGATTTAACTCAACCAGCTTTTTATCTTTATTTTGAGAGTAAAGCAGCGATATTCCAAGAATTAGTGGAAGAATTTCGTTTTAAATTACTTGATTTTACGAAACGAAGCAGACTTGAAAATGGAATTCAAGTTGATTCATTGTCTAAAAGAATCGCTCAAAGACTGGCAGCTATCTTTCGTTTTTTAAATGAAAATCCGAATTTAACAAGAATCGGTTTCATGATGGCAAAAGAATCAATGGATATAAAAAAACAATTGGCTGCTCAAATTGAGGGAAACTTATTGTCAGAACAACAAGCAGGCTATTTCGAACCTAATATTGACATGAGTACTTTTGCTGAAAGTTTGGTAGGAATTATTGAACGTCTCACTATTAAAAAATTATTTACTGGCATAATGACACCAGAGGAACTTGCAAATGAAATTGTTCATATTTTTTTGTATGGCGTACTGGCAAAAGAACATCGATAATAATATTCAGCTATCTATCCAGCTATGAAGATATTTCATTAATATATATAGAAAAAGGGTATATCGAGAAGCAACTGTATTTAAGTAAATTAGGGGGATATTAAAAATGAATTCTCTAGCAGGAATGGATGATAGGCTGGATGAAGAATGGATTACACTTTTGTTGATTGCAAAAGCACAGGGATTTTCACATGATGAAATCAGAAAAATATTATGCGAGCTTCAAGTGGGGAAAACATGATTAAACCAATTCAAAATATCTTTTTCATTGAATAAAAAGAAATGTATGAAATAATTAGCTCACAAATATAAACATATGCTTTTTATACACAGAGCCCAAGTCAAAAGTAATATGATACAGGGCTTTATTCGACGTATAGTCTATTTTAGTGAAATGGAAGAATGTGAATATAATACTTTGATTTATCTAGGCAATTACTTATTAGTTATGGATGAATAATTCGGATTAAACAATTAGTGGAAAGTATTTATATAAGTGTTCTAATATCTATATGAAATTAATTTTATTGGTATATGTAAAGGGATTTTGAAAGCGTTGTAGAAGATTAATATATGCGAGAAAAAAGCTGCAAATAATATTAGTTAGAAGTGAAGACAAGATGAACATACAACAAGAAGCAAAAAAGGCTGTTTCCTTCCGTACATTAATCCGATTTTTTATTCCTTTAGGTATTTCTGCAAGTTTAGTAACGATTTCACACGTTATCATTAACGGCACTTTAGCGCGATCATCAGATCCTGTTGTTGTTATTGCGAGCTACTCTGTGGCAATGAGCTTATTCGCTATATTTGAGCGATGCGCGGTAATATTACGGCAAACGTGTGCGACGCTCGTCCGAGATAAACAGTCATTTAGGTTAGTATCGAGACTTTCAGTCAGACTGCTTGCGGTTATTTTAGCGTTAAGTCTTATTATAGGATATTCACCGCTGGGAAAATTATTTTTTTCGGAAATCCTTGGTGTTAAAGAGCAAATGCTGGAACCAACGCTAGCAGTTTATCGTGTATTAATGTTCGTAACCATTTTTTCTGGAATACGCTGTTTATACCAAGGCGTCATCATTTCTAATTTGCGAACGAAGTGGCTTACAATTGGTATGTTTTTTCGGTTACTTGTTATGGCATCCCTCGCGTATATTTTATTAAAATATAATTTGGTAAATCACGGCTATATTGGCGCGTATATTTTTTTAATAGGAATGGTGATTGAGGCATTAGTTAGTGCTGTGGAAGGTCGTCAATTAGTAAAAAAGCTACCAGATAAAAAAGTGGAGCATCCAATTGTTCATCGATCACAAGTGATGAAATTTTATCTACCACTATTAATCGCATCCTTAATATCCGTAAGTATTTCTCCGGCTACGAATGCAGTATTGGGATCTAGTGGCAAAGCTGAAATTGCTATCGCTTCTTATGCAATCGCGTTTTCCGTATTAAATCTATTAGTAAGCATTTCATCTTATACACATCAGATCGTTATTAACTTTTTCGAAAAAGATGCAAGGGCTGTAACTCGGTTCGCTTTTATTTTCAGTCTTGTTCCGAGTGTTTTATTAATAACTATTGTCTATTCTCCTGTTGGTATTTGGGGCTTTCAAAATATTATGGGTGTATCAGGCGAATTGCTTGAACAAAGTATTTTAGCGTTGAAATTTTTTATTTTATTTGCACTTTGTTTTCCTTGGCTCGATTTTATCAATGGAGTACTTATGTTAAAGGGTCAGACAAAGGTATTATCTTATTCTCAAGCAGGAAATGTTTTATTAACCTTTATTGCGCTGTTTACGTTTATTTTCATTCTACCAAACGGAGGCGGACTAATCGGCTCTTTAGCCCAATCGATCGGTATTTTGACAGAGACGGCGATTGCATTCATATTCTTAAGGTATTATTTTAAAAAGAGTGGGAAGAAACTAAAAAGCCTTTGATGAAAATCAAAGGCTTTTTAGTATTCATGTTAATATAACAGTACAAACATATGTAAACGAGGGATGAAAATGAATAAACAGCGTATTTTAATTGTTGAGGATGAAGAAAAAATAGCGCGGTTATTAGAGCTTGAACTTACCTATGAAGGCTATGAAACGGGAAAAGCATTGGATGGACTAGATGGTCTTGCTATGTTTCGTGAGCATGAGTGGGATTTAATATTGTTGGATGTTATGCTGCCAGGATTAAGTGGAATTGAAGTCTTACGTCGGATTCGCTCTAGTGAATCAAGTGTGCCTGTTATTCTGTTGACAGCTAAAGATTCTGTTGAAGACAAAGTGTCGGGATTAGATCTTGGTGCGAATGATTATTTGACGAAACCATTTCAAATTGAGGAATTGCTAGCGAGAATAAGGGTGGCATTACGATTAACTCACCAGCATAGTTCAAATGTTTTGGAAGAGGAGATGCTGCAGTTCACAGACTTAACATTAAATGTGGATACAAGAGAAGTATACAGAGGAGAAGATTTAATTGAACTTACACCTAGAGAATTTGATTTATTGGCCTATTTAATGAAGAATTCACGACATGTTCTAAATAGGGAGCAACTTTTAAATGGCGTTTGGGGCTATGATTATTTCGGTGACACGAATGTTGTGGACGTGTATATTCGGTATTTACGCAATAAAATTGATAAACCATATGATGAGCCACTTATTCACACTGTTAGAGGAATAGGCTATGTACTGAAGGATACGAAATGAGACTGCGAAGTAGAATAAATCTTTATACGATTGTGATGTTTATTTTCCTGCTTATTTTGGTAAATGGAGCCATTTACATTACATTTAGTCGCATGGTGCTGAATGGTGAGCTGGAGCGTTCATCTACTGAAGCCTCAAAGACGGTGGAAGGAATGAATCTAAATGATAAAACGATAAACATTACGGATGTACTTAGAGCCTATATGCCAGTCGTCAATGGCATGTTGCAAATTATTCATGCGGATGGAAGTCCTGGTGCAGGTAGTATTGATGCTAGTCAGCGTCAATTGGAAAATTGGCCTACAGTGTTTTATGAGCAAGAAAAAAGAAAAATAATTGATTATAAAGGAAAGCCCTATACATTCGTTTCTATACCAATTATCACTAGTAAGGGAGAAATTGCAAATTTGCAAATGACAGAGAGTATTGAAGCGACTACTCAAATTTTACGAACATTAAGGATCGTATTGATAGCTGTTACATTACTAGTCTCCATCCCGGTCATTTTTTCTTCTAGATTATTAAGTAACTTTATTACAAAACCCATTTCATCCATGATCATGACGATGTTTGAAATTCGAAAAAGTGGCAAATACAAACAGATCGACTTGCCAAAACAATCGAAAGATGAACTTTACCAAATGGGCGAAACTTTTAATGAAATGATAGATCAACTTAAACAGAACTTTGAGAAACAAGAGCAGTTTGTGTCAAATGCATCACATGAATTAAAAACGCCGCTTACTGTGATCGAATCATATGCGAGCCTTTTAAAGCGGAGGGGACTGCAGCAACCCGAACTTTTCCAAGAATCTATAGAAGCAATTCACTCTGAAGCAATTCGCATGAAAGAATTAACACAACAATTACTTCTTCTTGCACGTCAAGAAGATCAGTGGAATGTAGAAATGAAGTCGGTTAAGTTGGTTCAACTTGGGGAAGAATCCATTCGATCTTTCAAAGCTGCTTTTGATCGGCATATTGAAATGAGGATAGAAGAAGACGTTACAGTTGAAGCAGACCAACAAAAGCTGAAGCAATTATTTTATATTTTAATGGAAAATGCCCATAAATATAGTGAAGCTCCGATTACTGTAATCGTACGAAGAGAAGAGGATAAGGGAATTATCGAAATCAAGGATGAGGGTGTCGGTATACCTGCTGAGGAAATATCGAAAGTATTTGATCGTTTTTACCGAGTAGATAAAGCGAGAACAAGAAAAACAGGTGGATTCGGTCTTGGACTATCACTAGCAAAGGAAATTGCAGAAGCTATTAATGCCCATCTCAGTTTGGAGAGTGTGGAAGGGTATGGTACAACGGCAAAAATCTCTCTTGAAATTGCTCATTCTCAGTAAATTCTCATCTTAATTTAGTATGATTATGTTAATAATATTTTTGGAGTGAGACAGATGAAGAAAAAAGGTCTACGCCGAGTTGCTCTTGGAGTTGGAGGCATTATTTTACTTGCAATCATTGTCTGGCAATTGTGGGGGTTGTCGCCCTCGGCCAAACCACTGTCAGAAGCTGATGCAAAAAAAATAGCGACAGAAAGATATAGTGGAGAAATTGTTGATATTACACTTGTAAAGGATGTCTATAGAGTAATATTTAAATTAGAAGATAAAACGTATGATTTGCGAATAGATAGATCTACCGGAGATGTGATTGAGATTATTAGGACTATCTCCGATGAAGAATTAAAGAAAGAAAAACAGGAAGCTAGTGTCAAAGAAATATCGGAAGCAGAGATCAAAAAAATTATTGAAAAGCAGAAAAAGGGAAAAATTAAAAAACTGGACAGAAGAGAAGACAAAGATCAGGTTTTTTATGATGCCGTGCTTGAAGATAGTGAAAAAAAGACAGTGATGATCTTAAATGCGTTAACTGGAGAAGTGGTCGATACAAAGGAGAAAAAACTAACACCTGCAAAAGAAGTGACGACGAAATTAACGGAAGCTGAGGCTGTGAAAATTGCCCTTGAAACAGTGAGCGGAACAGTGGATGATATAGATTTCGAAAACGAGGATGGCTTATTTTATTACCTTATAGAAATTGAACAAAATGACGAACGGGAAGCAGAAATACAAATTAATGCAATGACAGGTAAAGTTATGAATATTTCATGGGATGAGTAAATCCCTATATATAATCTTTTAATTTATATGTGAAGACCCACAGCTTAGAAGGCTGTGGGTTTTATTAGTTATCGTATAAATAAGGCAGGCATGGTATGTTTCTAATGCTTTTTCAAGGGAGGGACATATTGTAAATGGTACTTCTCATCAAATTCTCATCTTGCTATCCGAACGTCCTCATATTCGCAAGTTATGATGTAGTTAGATCAAATAGAGGAGGACATAACAAATGAAAAAAAAGTTAATGATTGTTGGAGTTGCAGGATTTGTTCTATTTGGAGGGGCGTTAGGTGCGGGAGCTATTTCGAATGCTAATTCCAATACGAATGTGAAGACGAATACTCAAGCTGAGGCCGATACGTCTATCATTTCAATGGAAAAGGCAACAGAGATTGCTATTAATGAAGTGGGAGGATCTTTAAATAGTGTGGAATTAGATAAGGACGACGGACGTCTTATTTATGAGGTCGAAATAGATGTACCTGAGTATGATGATGTTGACGTAGATGTAGATGCTGTGACTGGTGAAATAATCAAGGTAGATAAAGACGAAAGAGACGAAGACGATGATAGAGACAATCAGCGTTCAAATAAAGACAAGAATATTTCAAAAAAGGAAGCTATAGCAATTGCGTTAAAAGATACATCAGGAAATGTTTCAGATATAGACTTTGATTCAGATGACAATGATTATGAGATTGAAATCAAAGCAGGAAACAAAGAAGTGGAAATTAAAGTCGACGCGAAAACAGGAAAAATTCTTGAAAAAGAGATAGATGAAGATGATGATCAATAAGAAGTTAAAGGTCCATCCAAGTGATGGACCTTTTGTTATAATTTTACATATATTTTTTAGAAGAAATAAGAAAAAATGTATTGACACACATTGACTGTTCGTGATATATTTGTAAATTTGATAAATTTTTAATGTTATGGTATAATGAATATATAGCAAATCATAGGAGTGGATAACTTGTTTCATATTGGCGATAAAGTTTTTTATCCAATGCACGGTGCAGGTGTAATTGAAGCCATCGAGGAAAGAGAAATCCAGGGTGAAATGCAGAAATATTGTGTTTTTACTATCCCGGCTAGTAATATGGACGTGATGATTCCGATGAAAAATATGGTGAAAACAGGGATACGTCAAGTGGTAGATCGGAAAACGCTACAAGAAATTTTGTTTGACTTTCATAATGAAGAACCTGATTGTCAGCTTCCATGGAAAGAAAGGTTTAAACAAAATTCGGATAAAATGAGAACAGGTGACATGACGGACGGTGCTGAAGTCGTTCGAGACCTTTTATATCGTAAAAAGGAAAAGCCGCTTAATGCAAGTGAGAAACAAATGTTGAATAATGCAAGAAAAGTCTTAATTAGTGAACTTTGTTTAATTAAAGGTATCAGTGAGGTCCAAGCTGCTGATATGCTTGTCATCACGCATTAACTTTGAAAGCCTCTTTCTAATTGAAGAGGTTTTTTTGTTGGGAATTTAGGGGGTAATGCGTTTCCGTTTTAATATTTGTATATTTATAATAACTTAAGTAGGTATTGGGGTGTCATGGATGAAGAAGTTATTTTTTGCAATATTTTAGGATTAGTTATTACGCCTTTTTTTACAAATGCACATGTGAAGTGGTTCACGGAAGTTACACCTGAAAAAGAGACGATTGAAAATATCATTACGCCATTATTTATTCTTTAAACGTTTATTGTAGCATTTGGGCTAGCGTTTCTTGCTGTGTTGATTCCAAAAACGATGAAACGGCGCATTGTGAAAAAATGGGATGAAAAGCTCTCAAGTATGAGGAAGTATTCGAAAACGATATTAAAATATGGAACAGCAATCGCTTTGTTTCTTCAAGTAACGAGCGGTACACTCTTCGCACCAGAATTTCAACTTCACAATACAATTGCAATAGTTATATTCTGGGGTGTTATTGGCTGTCTATTAATACCGCATCATTATGCTACGAAAGCGAGAGCATTTATTTTACTAGGGTTATTTGTTTATATTACGATGCAAAACGGTATTTTCCATATGCTAGACTATGGATTTCATGTAGAAATAATAGGTGTCTTGCTAGTTAGTCATACTAAATGGGAGAATGAGTTTTCCCTTTTTATATTTAGGTACTGGTCTATCCTTATGTTGGGTGGCTGTGGAAAAATGGGTATACCCCTGGAATGTCACTTGATATTGTCGCAAGTCATCATGTACCAAGATTCGGGTTCCCAGCGGTATTTATCGTAATGGCTGCAATTATTGAATTTATTGTTGGATATTTATTAGTAGTTAGGATTTTAAATCGAGTGCTAGGCATTGTTGTCACTATTATCTTTATTTTAACAACGATGTTGTTTGGATTTACGGAAATCATCGGCCATTTCATGATTCATATTGTATTAATTATATTTATTATTGAAGGTGTTTCTTTTTATAACCCTCCGATCAAAATCCATAAATCAGCTACTGATCAATTTATTTTTGACTTTTTGAATTTCCTATTCGTTATCTCAACATTTCTATTAATATATTATCGATTTGCATAAAGAAAAAACGGAATTGCTTTGTAAATTAGAAAACTAGTACATTGTGTACTTTGAAATTAGGCATGAACCATGTTCATTAAAACTGATACCTGCTTCCTGTTGAAAAAAAACTGGCCTATTTAGCCAGCTTTTTGTATTACTCTTTTGTATAATTCAAATCCCACACTATTCCAAAATGGTCTTTGACTTTGGCGTATTTAGCACCCCAAAACGTATCTTGAAGTTCTTGTAAGATGGTTCCTTTTACAATTAAGCGATCATATATATGTAGTATTTCGTCTTCGTTTTCACAATCAAGCACAAATGAAGTATTAGTACCGACTGTAACAGACTGACCTGGAAAAGCATCAGAAACCATGATGAAGAGTCCATCCTTTTTGAATTTTGCATGAATGATCTTCTCATCAGCTTCCGGTGGTGTGGGAAAATCGGCTTCACCATATGTTTGCATTTCCAATACTTCTCCTTTAAAGATGTCTGTATAATACTCCAGTGCCTCTCTTGCGTTTCCTTCAAATGTAAAATAAGGTGTCACCTGATGCTTCATAATTGAACACTCCCAACTTTTTTTATCTTGCAAGTAATATTATAGTCATACATCATTTAAAATAGCTAGAACATTCGTTTGCCTATATGTGTTTTTTTTTAAAGTTAAAAATTATTCAAACCGTTTGATGTTTTCTTTCGTTACCTATAGTACAACAGGTTTTTTAGAAAGGAGAGAAAACAGTATGAAGAAAAAGTTATTTCTTGCGATGCTGATGTCAATCATGCTTATATTGCTAGGGATTTCAGCTGGAGCAGATTCAAAACGAAGTCATGCTGCCAACAATGTGGTGAAAGTGTACGGGCCAGGTGGACCCCTTGGACCAATAAAAGAACTTGCAGGGCAGTTTACAGAAAAAACGGGTATAGAAGTCGAAGTTACAGCAGGCCCAGAAGCTAAATGGATTGATCAAGCCAAACATGATGCGGACATTATTTACGGTGGTTCCGAATATATGCTGACAGACTTTATGTTGAAGCATCCAGGTATCATCAATGGAAAAACTCGAACGGAGTTGTATACGCGTGCTGCTGGCATTTTAGTTAGAAAAGGAAATCCTAAACAGATTCAATCACTGGAGGATTTAACAAAGCCTGGTGTTAAAATTATTGATGTAAATGGTGCTGGTCAATTGGGGCTGTGGGAGGATTTGGCAGGGCGAAAAGGACTTATTCCCGGAATAAGCAACAATATTGCCGTATCCGTAAAGTCAAGTGCTGAAGCGATTGAGTTATGGAATGCAAATTCGAAATTCGATGCTTGGATCACTTATGAATCTTGGCATTACCGCCTGTCAGATGTGACAGAACTAGTCCAGTTTCCAGAAGAAGAAAAACTCTATAGGGGAACACCAATAAGTCTAACCACTGAAACAGACAATAGGAAAGAATCGAAACAATTTATTGAATTTTTAAAAACAGAACAATCTCATCAAGTATTCCAACAATGGGGCTGGAAATAAACGAGAAATGGAGCTGAATAAGTATGAAAAAGTGGATGTTTATATTAACGTTTTTTGCTACAGTGCTATTTTTGGCTGCTTGTGGAAATGCAGGTTCGGAATCTGTAAAAAAGGATCAAGTAGCAAATGCAGGTTCGGAATCTGTAAAGAAAGACCAAGTAGAGGAAAATGCGGCAAGCTTGAAATTGCTAGAAAATGAGAAGGTTGGTGAGTATCTAGCTGATTCTAAGGGGATGACACTATATTATTTTAAAAAAGACGAGCCCGGAAAAAGTAATTGTGCCGGTGAATGTTTAGAAAATTGGCCTCCATTTGCAGAAAAAGATTTTGATGTGCCGACGGGCATGGACAAAAAAGACTTTGAAACAATAACAAGAGAAGATACAGGTACTGAACAAGTGACGTACAAAGGATATCCGCTTTACTATTTTGTAAATGATCAGCAAGAGGGCGATGTAAATGGTGAAGGTGTAAAAGATGTTTGGTATATTGTAAATAATGAAACAGCTTTTCAATAAATGGCATAATAAAGAGAACGATCAAAATATGATCGTTCTCATGTTCATGTTCAGAATATCAATGGCGGGGAGTGCAGGTGGGATTGAAAGAAAAACTTGATGAAGAGTTAATGGAGTTAGTAAATAAAAAGCATCGTCCCGCTCTGGAAGAAATTTATGACCGGTATATTAAATTGATTTATGGATTTATCTATAAATTTACAAATGGCAATGATGAAAAAACGAAAGAGATTGTGCAATTGGTATTTTTAAAACTTTGGACGACAAGAAGTATTTATACACTTGAAAAAGGAAGTTTTGTAAATTGGATCCTAACTGTTACTCGAAATGTATGTGTGGACTATATACGTAAGGACAGTATTCATATTAGGAATAACAAGCAAATGGATTTGAGCCAGCCTAACGACTTAGCCGATCCGAATAATGTAATAGACAATAGTATTCATTTTAGTGAAATCGCTAAAGCAAAAAGTTTGTTAAGTAGGCCACAAAAAAGATTAATTGATTTACTCTATTGGGAAGGTTATTCGCTCACGGAGATTGCAAAAATAGAAGACGAACCGATTGGAACAATAAAGAGCAGACTTCATCAGTCCCTTAAAAAGTTAAAGAAACATTTGGAAGTAGGTGATCTATAAATGAGTAAAGAGTGCGGCAACCTACTTTCATATATAGCAGAAGAGTTGGACGAAAAGACAAAAAAAGCATTCGTTGAGCATCTACCCCTTTGCCCAGAATGCACTCGGGAGTATGATCAAATGACAGAAGCTTGGAGTTCACTAAAATGGGACTTTGAAGATATGGAAGCTCCTGCATCCCTAAAGTCAGAGGTGATGGACTTTGTTTTTGACCAAGACCCTAAAGCTTCAGTGAAAAAGGTTAAATGGGGAAGGTTTATTCGTAGACAGTTTACCCCAGCAGTTTCTGTAATTATGCTGGCATCTCTGTTCTTGATAATAGCCCTAGTATATTCGAATAATCAACTGAAAAAAGAATTGGTAGCTATGTCCCCTTTAATAGAAGTACCAACAACGCTTCTTTTACAATCTACTGGGGATACCAATACAGACGGCGCTGCGCTCATCGTACAACATGGTGAAGTTAGAAGCCTAGTCATACAGATTCGAAATTTGCCTTCCCTGCAAGGATCAGAGGTTTATCAAGTATGGTTGTTAAAAGATGGAGAACGTTCCAATGCAGGTGTTTTCAAGCCTGACGAAACCGGCGCTGGCGTGTTGACCTATAGCCTCGCACAAAATGAGCAATTTGACCAAATTGGTATCACGAAAGAACCAGATGCAAATGGTACTGAGCCTAGGGGTAAAAAAGTAATTGGTTCTTTATGATGTTTCGATTTAATGTAAAGACTTGCCAAAGAGCGAGTCTCTTTTGCGTTTTTCTGCAAAATGCCAACCTGATATATCAGATGCTTCTAACACCATCTTATAAACTTCCTTCTTCAAAGCTACAAAATTAAAGATAATCATTTATTTTTTGTTGGTTGATAGGTACAATGAACTTATGTTAATAATTAGGAAGTGATACCAAGATGTTAAAACATATTAAACCGTATTCTGTACATATTGCATTAGTTGTCATTTTAACGCTCGGGGGCATTATGTTGGAGCTGCTACTACCAACGCTAATGGCCAATGTTGTTGATATTGGCATTGTAAACGGTGACATACCATACATCGTAAAAACAGGCGTTATCATGCTGCTCTGTGCTTTAGCTGCTGTTGCTTTAACGATTGGCGTTTCGTTTTTTGCTTCAAAAGTGGCGCTGGGCTTTGGAAGAGACGTTCGCCGCAGTTTATTTATTCGTGTAGAGGACTTTTCTTTGCAGGCTTTCGACAAAATAGGTCCTGCTTCATTGATTACAAGAACAACGAATGATGTAAAGCAAGTGCAAGATGTGTTAAACATGATTTTAAGGATGATGACGCGGGCGCCGCTTATGTTGATCGGTGGTATAATTCTTGCAGTTTCAAGGGAGCCAGGCTTGTCACTCGTTTTTCTAGGTGCACTGCCACTTCTTGCTATACTCATTTTTATTATCTCACGAAAAGCAATTCCGCTGTTTGGCGCTCTGCAAAAAAAGACAGATCGTTTAAATTTGCTTGTAAGAGAAAATTTATCAGGTATTCGCGTTGTTCGAGCATTTAACCGTGTTAATTATGAAAAGAAACGTTTTAACACCGCAAATGAAGATTTTCGTGATACGGGCATTAAAGTAAATAAACTGATGGCGATGCTTTTCCCAGTCATGATGATCGTGATGAATTTTACGAATATCGCTATTGTTTGGTTCGGGGCTGTTAGAATTGATCAAGGATTAATGCAAGTTGGAAATTTAATGGCCTTTTTACAATATGCAATGATGATCTTAATCTCACTTGTCATGCTATCGATGGGCTTCATTATGATTCCACGTGCACAGGCTTCCGTGAAAAGGATTAATGAAGTTTTGTTGATGGAAGCGGAAATAGAGGATCCAAAACAACCCGTAAATGAGCCACAGAAAAAGGGATATGTAGAATTTAAACAAGTTACTTTCAGATATGAAGGAGCAGAGAAACCAGTATTATATAATATTTCTTTTCAAGCGAAGCCTGGAGAAACAACTGCTATCATTGGAAGTACCGGCTCGGGGAAATCATCATTAATTAAACTGATTCCGAGATTTTATGATGTTGAGGAAGGTAGTGTGTTGATTGATGGAGTTGATCTTAGAAATATGACTCAAAAAATGCTACGAAGTAAAATCGGCTATGTTCCGCAAAAGGCGTCTTTATTCAGCGGTACGATCGCAGATAATCTTCTTTATGGGAAACCTGAAGCTAGTGAAGAGGATATGATGACAGCACTTGAAATTAGTCAGGCTAGCGATTTTGTAATGGATAAAGAAGCAGGAATTAAATCTAAAGTAGAACAGGCCGGAGCTAACCTATCCGGTGGTCAGAAACAACGGTTAGCGATTGCACGTGCACTCATAAGAAAGCCGGAAATATATCTATTTGATGATAGTTTTTCAGCGCTTGATTATAAAACAGATGCTAGATTAAGAGCTGAATTAAAAAATGTGACGGAGGATGCAACGATTATTTTAGTTGCACAACGGGTTAATACTGTTATCCAGGCGGATCAAATCATTGTTTTAAATGAAGGAGAAATAGCGGGTGTTGGGACGCATAGACAATTGCTTGCTGAGAATAAGATTTATCAAGAAATTGTTTCATCACAAGGTGAGGAGGAAGGAGCATGAGTAAACAAAATAACAAGCGACCTACTTCTTCTCCAAAACATGGTCCAGGGCAAATGCATGGAGAAAAACCGAAGGAATTCAAAAAAACACTTCGGAGACTACTTGCCTTTTTAAAACCGCGCAAGTATCAGCTTTTAATTGTTGCACTCGCTGCAGTATTTTCGACTTTATTTAATGTCGTCAGTCCAAAAGTTTTAGGAGATGCAACGACTTCGATTTTTACTAGTGTTAAAACAGGGGTAGGCATTGACTTTAATTTTATCGGTAAAATGTTAATGATATTATTATTTTTGTATGTCCTTTCCGCTATATTCGCTTATATACAGCAGTTTCTTATGGCGACTGTTTCACAAAAAACAACTGCTGAGCTCAGGCAGGCAGTAAATGATAAATTAACCCGTTTGCCTTTAAAATATTATGATCGTCATTCACATGGTGATGTACTTAGTAGAGCAATCAATGATATTGATAATATTAATAATGCGATGCAGCAGGCTCTGTCCCAAATTATTACGTCTATTATATCGATATTTGGAATAGTGATCATGATGCTAATCATTAGCCCTATGCTGACACTAGTTGTATTTGTTACTTTTCCATTAAGCGTGTTAGTTATCAAATATGTTTCCTCCTTTTCCCAAAAGCACTTTATTAGCCAACAAAAAGAGCTTGGGGATATGAATGGGCATATTGAAGAGATGTTTTCTGGCCACCAAGTGGTTAAAGCATATGGACATGAAGAGAAGGCGATTGAGACATTTGATGAAATCAATGAGAAGCTATACTACTCGGGATGGAAAGCACAATTTATTTCGGGAATCATGATGCCGCTTATGACGTTCATCGGTAATTTAGGCTATGTGTTTGTAAGTATCGGCGGAGGTATTTTAGTTTTAAATGGGAGTATACGAATTGGGGATGTACAGGCGTTTATCCAGTATTCACAGCAATTGTCGCAGCCGATGGCTCAAGCAGCTGGGATCGCAAATATGATTCAAACTGCACTCGCCTCTGCTGAACGGATATTTACTTTATTGGATGAAGAAGAAGAACCGAAAGAATCTCCTGCTGCAATTCAATTACAACAGCTAGAGGGTGGTATTTCATTTGAACATGTTCGCTTTGGATATGAACATAATGAGCCTGTCATCAAAGACTTGACATTAGAAGTGAAGCAAGGTCAAACCATTGCTATTGTTGGTCCGACTGGTGCCGGGAAAACTACGATCATCAATTTATTAATGAGATTTTATGAACTGGATGCAGGTAGAATTTTAATTGATGGGATCAGTTTAAAAAAAATGTCGCGTGAACAGGTGAGATCATTATTTGCGATGGTTCTTCAAGATACGTGGCTTTTCAATGGTACGATACGTGATAATATTGCATATGGAAACAATGATCCAACCGAAAATCAAATTATATCAGCATCAAAAAGTGCCTATGCAGATGATTTTATTCGGACGCTACCTGAAGGTTATGACACGATATTAGGCGAAGATGCAGGAAATATATCTCAAGGACAAAGGCAATTGATTACAATCGCAAGAGCCATTTTAGCTAATCCGAAAATATTAATTCTTGATGAGGCGACTAGCAGTGTTGATACGAGGACAGAAATGAATATCCAGCGTGCAATGAATCGCTTAATGACTGGGCGAACAAGTTTTGTGATTGCCCATAGACTTTCTACTATTAGAGATGCAGATGTAATATTAGTTATGAATGAAGGAGATATTATTGAAAAAGGCTCGCATAACGAACTAATAACACAAAATGGATTTTATGCAGATCTATATCGAAGTCAATTTGCAGTGAATGCAAGCTAAATGAAAAAAGAGGTTTACAAGTTGAAATTATGGGGAAACGTAACTGTACATAATAAAATAGGAGGCGGAGCCATCATGATTGAGGAATTTGAAGTAAAAAAAGAAGTTTTTGAAAGATTACCTCATGGCTTGACTCATTTTGAGATTAGCCTAGATGGCAAAAGCTATGAAGGACATTATAGAAATGGTGACGTGAACTGGTTTCATCCACAGCCAGAGCAAGGAGATCATGAAATGCCAATTGAAGAAGTAGAAGCTGAAGTGTGCAGAATCTTTATTGAATACATCCATTAAACGAAGAAGGACAGCTGATTAATCAGCTGTCCACTTTTTATATAACCAGATTGCTTCTCACAAAAGAGTCTTAATTGTTTAATACAATTTTTGAGATAGTTCTTACATGATATACCAGTGCCGAGGTACCTGCTTTCCTTTATTATAAATTACGCAATACCTTCCGGGAACCGATAAATAACCATGTACATAAAACAAATGGTAAGGTAAGTGGCGGGAGACCGAACGGTAATAACCATGTATCGACACTAGCTGTAACCAGAACCGTAGCCATAGCAGCGATCGTAGCTGCAAAAGGAAAACTCCGTTGTCGGACATTATAGACGGAACCGACTGCAATCATCGAAAGGACGGCATTATAGCTATACAGACCTAGATTCAACAACTTGATGTCCGCTCCTAAAGAATAGGCGACAAGCCAAGATACAGCAGTTGCGAATAAAGTATAAACACCGTATTTCCAGCCCGCCCAAAACACTGCAATTAAAATGAATACTCCAGACCAAAAAGTATCAATTAAAAAAACCTCTGCTACTCCTTTTATTAATCCGCTAAATAACCGGGGATCACCCTCGACATCTAATTGCCATTGGGACAAGGATTGCGGTACTAAATCTGAACTCAATTGAAAAGCTGTAAAGCGGTATGCTGAAAGTAGTAAAAACCATGTCAAAATAATAAAAGGGAATGTTAAAACTGGATACGCGAATTTTTTTGCCGTATGCATAAACGCTGCTGTCAGTAGAGAGGCAACAGCTGCGCCAGCCATCGCAATGATCCAGCGAACTCCTCCTTCCATGAACATCATAATCGCAATTCCTGTTAAAACAGAATTAAAACCGAATAATCCTATCTGAACTTGTTTTTTATCTGCTCCTCCGAAATCACCGACTAAAGTACCGATTGCGGATGAAATGAAAGCCATCAATCCAAGTGCAGGAGATGCAATAGAGAGGCCAATTATAATGATAAATCCTGACATAGCATTTTCAAGTAGAATGACTTGCGATACTCCCCTAAGGGTTGCTGGAATAAGCGATAAATAATGATTACTATTAAAAAACTTCTCTAGTTTGTATTGCAAAGAAACCCTCCCTTAGGACTTAATTTATTTATAAATATATCACATTATATTTACCTTATTATCTCCAAATGAAAAATGTAAATATTTTCAATAGAGTGAAACAAGCCTAAACATTGACAGGATGGGCTTTTGGTATTAAAAATAGATATAGAAGGAGTCGTTAATTTTAACAGCTATTATAAATTTTATCTATTTTGTTTAGAAGCTGTTTTGTGTTTATTTTTAAGAAGCTAGGGAAAACTTGTATTTAGGCTTTCTACTTAATTAACACGCTCCGACTTTTTGAATTAAAAGAAAAATGACACAATTGTCATGTAAAGATAGGAGGAAGTAAGATGCATTTATTACCACGTGAACAAGAGAAACTGATGATCGTCGTCGCGGCTGATTTGGCAAGACGTAGAAAAGATAGAGGATTAAAGCTGAATCATCCAGAATCTGTTGCACTCATTACATATGAGCTTTTGGAAGGTGCAAGAGATGGGAAAACTGTTGCGGAATTGATGCAATATGGTGGAACGATTTTATCTGCGGAAGATGTCATGGAAGGTGTTCCAGATATGATTGATGATATCCAAGTAGAAGCAACGTTTCCTGATGGGGTAAAACTTGTAACTGTGCATAATCCGATTAGATAGGAGGAATTGCTGGTGAAACCAGGTGAATACATATTGCGTGATGAAGAAATCATTTGCAATGAAGGAAAAGAAACGAAAATAATAACTGTCGTAAACATGGGGGACCGTCCGATTCAAGTAGGTTCTCATTTTCATTTTTTTGAGGTAAATGAAGCATTAGCGTTTGATCGAGATGAAACTTTTGGATTTCGTTTAAATGTTCCGGCAGGAGCTGCTTTCCGATTTGAACCAGGTGATCCAAAGGAAGTGGAGCTTGTAGCTTTAGGCGGAGAACGTCTTGTATACGGTCTAAATGAAAAGACAGAAGGATCAGTTGATAGGAGGAAGCAATCATGAGTTTTCGCATGTCGAGAAAACAATATACAGATATGTACGGTCCGACAAAAGGTGATGCTGTTCGCTTAGCAGATACAGATCTATTTATTGAAATTGAAGAAGATCGCACGCTATATGGAGAAGAAGTTGTCTTTGGCGGCGGTAAGGTTATTCGTGAAGGTATGGGGCAGCATCCACTTGCGACACGCGGCGATGATATTCCAGATTTGGTTATTACAAACATCATCATCTTAGATTATACAGGAATTTATAAAGCTGACCTTGCAATTAGGGATGGAAAGATATTTAAAATAGGCAAGGCTGGTAATCCGTTGATCCAGGACAACATCGATATCGTGATCGGTGCAGCAACAGAAGTGATCGCTGGAGAAGGAAAAATTGTTACAGCTGGGGCAATTGATACTCATGTTCATTTTATCAATCCGGATCAAGTAGAGACAGCATTGACGGCAGGTACGACTACGTTAATTGGTGGTGGAACAGGACCGGCAGAAGGATCTAAAGCGACGACGGTTACACCAGGACCAGCGAATATTCATCGGATGCTTGAAGCGGTGGAAGGCTTACCTATTAACGTAGGTTTACTTGGAAAAGGTCATGCAGCAGCAGAAGAACCACTAGCTGAGCAGGTTGAAGCCGGTGTAATTGGATTAAAAGTACATGAAGACTGGGGAGCAACGTTTTCTTCCATTGATAACTCATTAAAAGTTGCTGAAAAATATGATGTTCAAGTGGCTTTGCACGGAGATACATTAAATGAAGGTGGCTTTGTCGAAAATACAGTAGCTGCATTCAAAGATAGAGTCATCCATTCCTTTCACACAGAAGGTGCAGGCGGTGGTCATGCTCCTGACATTATCAAAGTAGCGAGTTATATGAACGTTCTCCCTGCTTCCACTAATCCGACGCTCCCTTTTACTGTTAATACAATAGACGAACATTTAGATATGCTGATGGTGTGCCATCATTTAAATCCTGATATTCCTGAGGATGTAGCTTTTGCTGATTCAAGAATTCGAGCTGAAACGATTGCAGCAGAAGACATTCTTCAAGATATGGGTGTTTTCAGTATTACGAGTTCTGACGCCCAAGCGATGGGTAGGGTTGGGGAAGTGGCAATCCGAACTTGGCAAGTGGCCGACAAAATGAAGAAACAGCGTGGAAAAATGTCCGGTGACAATGGAATTGGCGATAATACCCGCATCAAGAGATATGTGGCTAAATATACGATCAATCCAGCAATTGCCCATGGTATTGGAGAATATATCGGATCTATTGAAGAAGGAAAATATGCGGATCTAGTCATATGGAGTCCGAAATTTTTCGGTGTTAAACCAGATATGGTGCTAAAGTGTGGCATGGTTGTCAATAGTTTAATGGGAGATTCCAATGCATCTATTCCAACACCACAGCCATATATTTATCGTCCGATGTACGCGACGATCGGTAAAGCTCTTTATAAACATTCGATTACGTTTGTTTCGCAAGCAGCATATGACAATGGTATTAAAGACAAGCTTGGGCTTGAAAAAGTAATTCTCCCTGTTCGTGGTATTCGTAATTTAACGAAAAAAGACATGAAATTAAATACGGAAACGCCAGAAATTACGATCGATCCACAAACATATGAAGTAAGAGTAAATGGTGAATTGCTAACATGTGATCCGGTCGATGTGGTTCCAATGGCACAACGATATTTTCTATTTTAAGAGGTTAAAAAGTCCGGGGAAAACCAGCTATGAATTTCTTCTTAATACATTGTCCGTATCTAGCAGCACGAGACAATAGACAGCTACCTGTATAGTACAAACACAACGACCTAAATCTTATGGATGACGACTCTCTAGTCCCTCCACTTAGAGTCCGCAACTTTTTAGGTGGGTGCTTAACAGATATGACGAGGGTTGTGATCATAAATATCAAACAATCCTCTAACTTCCAATGTCATGGAAATGCTAGAGTGGTGTAGTTAGGAAGAAGCTAGGAAGAAGCTAGGAAGAAGCGTAGTAGGTCGCTCTGGCTTTTTTCCTTCTTTTTTAAATGATTTTGAAGGAGCAGATAAATGATTATTGAACAAATTGTTACTCATATTGATGAAATGGATAAAGATCAGCTTGCTAGATACCATAAGGAAAAAGTATTTATGGAAAGTGCTGATCTTGTAAAAAGAATTCAAAGGGTTACGACTGACCATGGGAATGAATTAGGCATACGCTTAAAAGAAGCTCGGGACTTAGTGGCAGGCGATGTTTTATTTATGGATGATCACAATATGATCGTCGTTGACGTCATGCCAGATGACTTACTTATTATTAAACCGAGAACGATCCAAGAAATGGGGAATATTGCACATCAACTTGGTAATCGTCATTTGCCTGCTCAATTTGAAGGTGATGAAATGTTTGTCCAATATGACTATCTTGTGGAAGAATTACTTCAAGAGTTAGCAATTCCTTTTGAGCGAGAGAAAAGAAAAGTTAAACAAGCATTCCGGCATATTGGTCATAGCCATGGATAATTATTTACTTGCGCTGTTGCAGCTAACTGATTCACAGCTTCCTACTGGGGCATTTAGTCATTCCTATGGATTAGAAACATATATCCAAGAAGATCAGGTTACAGATGCAGCATCGTTTACAGCTTGGCTCAACATGTACGTAGATGAACAATTAAAATACGCGGACGGGCTTGTGAGCCGTCTTGTGTATGAAGCAATAGAGCGAGATGATATTGCTGAAATTTGGAAGCTTGATCGCTTGATTACTGTACAAAATCTGCCACGTGAGGTACGTCAAGGTAGTTATAAAATGGGAGAACGGTTGGTAAGCCTTGGTTTATCTCTATACGAATTTCCGCTTCTAATTGAATATAAAGAGCGGATTTCTACTAATCAATCGTTCGGTCACCCAGCTATTGTTTTTACAATGATCGCTTACTACTTAGAAGTGCCGAAGAAAAGCGCGATTTCCTCTTATTTATATTCCTGTGTATCAGGAATTGTCCAAAATGCGGTGAGAGGGATTCCACTAGGTCAAACAGCAGGTCAAAGAATTCTCAGAGATATTCAGCCTCAGTTATTGGAAACGGCAAAAGAGACTGAGAAGCTAAAATTTGATGATTTTGGTATTACTGCTCCAGGAATTGAAATTTCACAAATGAAACATGAACGGTTAACGATTAGAATTTTTATGTCTTGAAGAGATTGTTTAAATCTTTTCTCGTCTTCCTTATTGAACATATATTTAAAAGAGGAGTGCTTTGAATGGAACCAATTAAAATTGGCGTAGGTGGTCCAGTAGGTGCTGGAAAAACGATGCTCGTTGAAAAACTGACACGCGCCCTTGAAAATGAACTAAGCATGGCGGTAGTTACGAATGATATTTATACGAAAGAGGATGCGAAATATTTAATGAATCATGGTGTCCTTCCAGCAGACAGAATCGTTGGTGTAGAAACAGGTGGCTGTCCACATACAGCGATCAGAGAAGATACATCTATGAATACTGCTGCTATTGAAGATCTGAAAAAGCAGCATGAAGATCTCGAATTGATTTTTGTTGAAAGCGGTGGGGATAATCTTGCAGCAACATTTAGCCCTGAACTCGTTGATTTTTCGATTTATATTATTGATGTAGCGCAAGGGGAAAAAATCCCGCGTAAAGGCGGACAAGGGATGATTAAATCAGATCTTTTTGTCATTAACAAAATAGATTTAGCACCATATGTAGGTGCTAGCCTTGATGTGATGGAAGCAGATACGAAAACCTTCCGGGGCAATAAACCATTTGTATTCACCAATTTGCAAGACAATACTGGGCTTGATGAAGTGATAGATTGGCTCAAGAGGCATGCACTTTTAGCAGGTCTTCATTAATATGAGTGGATGGACAGGGGAACTGCGGTTAAAGCTTGAAAATAAAAAAGGTAAGACCATCCCGAACGATGTTTATTACCAAGGGGCATTTAAAGTGATGCGTCCCCTTTATTTAGATGAGTCTGGTCAAGTTACTTATTTTCTTATCAATCCCGGTGGTGGTTATGTGGATGGCGATACGTATCGGATGGATATCACTGTGGAAGAAGGCGCCGAACTGTTATTAACGACTCAGTCGGCTGCTAAAGTATACAAAACTCCCAATGTTCCTGTTAGTCAAGAGACTAATTTTACTTTGAAAGAGAACAGTGTACTTGAATATATTCCTGATCCATTAATCGGGTATCGCGATGCTCGCTACGTACAAAAAAACATGATCCATATGGAAAAAGGAGCAACCCTTGTATACTGCGATATGCTCACTCCCGGATGGTCGCCTGATGGAGAATTATTTAGCTATGGGAAGCTACAGCTGAAGAATGAAATTTATATGGAAAATGAGCTTGTTGTATTCGATCATTTAAAATTGGAACCAGCGCGCAAACAAATGGGTGCGATCGGGCTGATGGAAGGATTTACACATCTTGGATCAATGATCGTTGTTGGAGAAAAAATGACTTCTGATTTTCTTGATGAACTCTATGAATTACTTGGAGAAGTTGCGGGTGAGAGCAAATTTGGCATCTCACAACTCGCTGTCCCGGGTTTTACATTAAGGGTACTGGCGAATTCGACTCAAGCAATGGAGAAAATATTTATGGAGTGTCATCGATTAATTCGTGAACAATGGTTTAATAAAAAAGCAGTGTTCCTGCGAAAATATTAAACAGAATGGAAACCCGTGGAGCAAACATACTCCACGTGTTTTTTCTTTTATTATTATAGTTTGAGCAGGGGGCAATGTAACAACGCATAACGTTTGTATTGAAAAAGACAATTATATCAAATGTGACAGTGCGTATATCGCTTTCTTTTATGGCATTATTTACAGGAGAAAAAGATATTGCATTTTTAAAACTATTCTCTTATACTAAAATTAGTTTGATATTCGAAATAAGTAGAAAACTCTTATTTTATGAATCGCATTATATAGGTATTTAGTAACCGTATGGTGAAGGCAGTATATAATTAAACAGAATAAGCAATTTTGTATTCAATATATTAGTATAGTTTTTTCCGTTACCACCTATAGACATCATCGATAATAAAAATGCAAATGGTATCTACATATTTGTAATGAATTATCTAAACCTTCAGATGACTGGTAGAAATGGATTCAATTACTTTTCACTTAATCGAATAAGTGATTCATTACTAGAATATAGGGTATAAGAAGCTGTAAGTGTAAAATTCAGAATAAATTCATTTCTCATTAGGGGGGATTAATTTGAGTGGAGAATTATTGAAAATAAAAAATCTGAAAACATCATTTCGGATTAAAGATCAATATTATGCAGCTGTGGATGACTTATCACTTACTGTAAATAAAAATGAATTATTAGCAATTGTTGGTGAATCCGGGTGTGGAAAGAGTGCGCTCGCATTTTCGATTATGGGCTTACACAATCGGGCGAAGATTGAAGGTAGTGTATTGTTTAAAGACCAGGAAATTGCTAATATTTCACCGGCAAAGTTAAATAAATTTCGTGGGAAAGAAATAGGAATGATTTTCCAAGACCCACTCACTGCGTTAAATCCTTTAATGGTTATTGGAGAGCAAATCGCGGAAATCATTTATTTGCATAATAAACAGCTCCCAAAAAGTAAACAAAAAGAAAAGGTTATTTCCTTGTTGAATAAGGTAGGTATCCCACGACCTGACCATACGTATGATCAATTCCCACATGAACTATCCGGGGGGATGAGACAGCGGGTTGTCATCGCAATGGCGATTGCAAACGAGCCTGAATTATTAATTGCAGATGAACCTACAACAGCACTTGATGTAACGATTCAATCACAAATTCTTGATTTAATAAAAGAATTAAAAGAAGGCAGCAATGCGGGCATTATCCTTATTACTCATGATTTAGGTGTAGTAGCTGAAATGGCTGATAGGGTTGCTGTAATGTACGCAGGGCAAATAGTGGAAATTGCAGATGTATACACATTGTTTGAAAATCCATTGCATCCGTATACAAGGTCATTGTTAAATTCCGTACCAAATTCAAAAGAAGTCCAATCAAAACTTCATGTTATTAAGGGAATTGTTCCTTCATTGCAAAAGTTACCCCGCGAAGGTTGCAGGTTTAGTGCAAGAATACCTTGGGTAGATCCTTCGGCACATGAAGAAAGTCCGGAATTGCATGAAGTTAGCCCAGGTCACTTCGTACGCTGCACTTGCTATAAACAATTTTACTTCCCTGATAAAAACAAGGAGGACCAGCGCAATGGCGTTTCTTAAAGTAGAAGATCTAAAAGTACATTTTCCAATTAAAGGCGGTTTATTTGGTAGAACGATTGATCATATAAAAGCAGTTGATGGAGTGAATTTTACAATTGAAAAAGGAAAAACCTATGGGCTAGTTGGAGAATCAGGTTCTGGAAAGACGACGACTGGTCGAGCAATTATTGGTTTGAACAATATTACGTCAGGTAAAATTACTTTTGATGAACAAAACATTACCAAATTGCGACGTTCTGATATGAAAGTACGTAAAGACGTGCAAATGATATTCCAAGATCCGTATTCTTCGTTGAATCCGAAAAAACGTGTTTTAGATATTGTGGCAGAGCCCATTAATAATTATGAGAAGTTATCAAGGGATGGCGTGAAAAAACGCGTACAAGAATTGATGGAACTAGTTGGATTAAGTCCCGAAAGTATTTATAAATATCCTCATGAGTTTTCAGGTGGGCAAAGGCAAAGGATCGGAATTGCCCGGGCAATTGCCTTAAAGCCGAAGTTGATTATTGCAGACGAACCCGTTTCAGCACTTGATGTTTCTGTTCAAGCGCAAGTACTAAACTTTATGCAAGATATACAAAAAGAATTAGGGTTGACTTATCTCTTCATTAGTCATGATCTTGGGATTATTAAACATATGTGTGATCATATTGGCATTATGTATAAAGGACGTTATGTCGAACAAGGTACGAAGGAAGATATATTTACTAGCCCTCAACACATCTATACAAAACGTCTTGTAGCTGCCATTCCTGATATTGATCCGAGGAAGCGAGATCAGCAACTTCAATTCCGCCAAGAAGTGAAAGCGGAATATGAACAATCGTATGATGATTATTTTGATGAAGAGGGCTTAGCGTATAAATTACAGCCCGTATCTGACACACATTTAGTGGCATTGCCTGGGAGAGGTTGAAAAATATGTGGAAATTCACTGTACGACGTATTGGAATTATGATTCCTCAAATTATATTACTTAGTATATTGATATTCATTTTGGCAAAAATGATGCCCGGAGATGCACTAAGTGGAATGATTGATCCCAATGTTGATCCGTCCACTATTGAGGCACAAAGGGAGAAGCTGGGCTTAAATAATCCTTGGTACATCCAATATATAGATTGGTTAAAGGGAGTTATTCATGGAGATTTTGGACAATCATTCCGCTTTAAAATGCCTGTTACTGAGTTGATTACTCAAAGACTTATTAATACAATTTGGCTTTCAGTTGTAACATTGATCTTAACCTATTTAATTGCGATACCACTTGGAATTACAAGCGGACGTTATAATGATACATGGGCGGATCGTTTAATAACTGGGTACACATATATTGGCTTTGCAGCTCCACTATTTATTTTTGCACTAGTTATGCTATGGATGTTTGGTTTCAATTTAGGATGGTTTCCTACAGGCGGAAGTGTAAAGCCAGGACTAACTCCAGGTACATTCGAATATGTTATTAGTAAAATAAACCATTTATTACTCCCGGCGTTATCGATGGCATTAATCGCAACGGTTTCGACCGTACAATATTTGAGAAGTGAGATTATCGATATAAAAGAAAAGGATTTTATACTTACTGCAAAAGCGAAAGGTGCTCCTGAATCTCGAATTTATAATCATCATATTTTAAGGAATTCACTATTACCAATTGCTGCTTTTTTCGGATATGAAATTACTGGTTTAATCGGAGGAACTATTTTTATTGAAAACATCTTTGGTTACCCAGGTATGGGACAGCTGTTTTTTGAATCCATACTTTTACGGGATTATAGTGTCGTTACTTCCGTTGTTTTGCTCTTTGGAATCGCCTCTATTATAGGAGCGTTAATTTCAGATATTATACTAAGTCTTATAGATCCGCGTATTCGTATTAAATAAGATTCGATAGACTCTGAGGTGGTTAAGATTGGAAACGAACAATGTTCAATTACTCGATAGCAGTCAAGATACTGATAGAAGTCCATCTGGCTTGCGAATTTTATGGCGTGAAATTGTCAGGGATAAATTAGCTTTTATATCGTTAATTTTTATTATTTTAGTTGTCCTATTCGTATATGGTATCTCACTTATATTAGATCAGAAGGAGATCGTTACAGTTGATTTATTTTCTATCCATAAACCTCCTTCTTCGGAATTTTGGTTAGGTACGGATCACGGTGGGCGTGATGTATTTGGCCAACTCATTGTTGGGACGCGTAATTCCTTATCGATTGGAATACTAGTGACCTTAATGACTGGAGTGATTGGAATTGGATTCGGATTGATTTCAGGTTACTTCGGAGGAACCATTGATAATTTATTTATGCGTATCCTTGACTTCTTTATGATTTTACCGTTTTTAATGATTGTCATTGTGTTTGCTGCAATCGTGCCGAAATATAGCATCCTATCATTCTCATTAATTATGACAGCATTTTTATGGATGGGGATAGCGCGCTTAATCCGCTCGAAGACTTTGCAGGAAAAAGAACTTGACTATGTTCAAGCTTCGAAAACATTAGGATCATCCGATTTTAAAATTATGTTTACACAGGTTTTGCCAAATTTAAGTTCGATTATCATTGTTACAATGACATTGAATTTAGCGGCTAATATTGGTTTAGAATCAGGGCTTTCCTTCTTAGGTTTTGGTTTTCCAGAGAGTACTCCGAGTCTCGGAACACTAGTTAGCTATGCTAGAAACCCGCAAACACTTGAGTTTAGATGGTGGATCTGGTTACCTGCATCAATGTTAATCCTAATATTGATGTTGAGTATAAATAATGTTGGTCAAGCGTTAAAACGTGCGACTGACGCAAGACAAAGAAGAGGATAAGAAAGGGGAGAGATTTATATGTTCAGAACGAAAAATGCTAGCAAAGTTCTATTCGCGCTTATGCTTGTATTATTACTTGCATTAACAGCGTGTAATAAAACAGATACGGATTCAAAGCCAAAGGATGGTGGAAAAAAGACCGAAGAAGGCAAAAAAGAGGGCGGAAAAGAGGAAGAAAAGCTTTATTCTATCGATGATTTCAGTAACATTAAGACGAATGAAGGGGAAGCAATGGAAGGTGGCTCCTTTACATTTGGGCTCGTTTCCGATACTGCTTTCCAGGGAACATTGAACTTTAACTTCTATTCAGGTGATCCTGATGCACAAGTGCTTGAATGGTTCGATGAGGGAATGTTAACATGGGATTCAAGCTATGTATATACAAATGATGGTGCTGCAACATATGAAGCATCAGAAGATGGAAAAACATATACATTCAAAATTCGTGACAATGTAAACTGGCATGATGGTGAGCCAGTTACAGCTGAAGACTGGTTATTTGCACATGAAGTAATTGCTAACAAAGATTATGATGGTCCACGTTTTGACTCAACATTGAGAAATGTGGTAGGAATTGAAGATTATCATGAAGGTAAAGCTGACACGATTTCTGGTATTGAAGTAGTGGATGAAAAGACACTGAAGATTACGTATATTGAAGCAACACCATCACTTATAACAGGTGGTATATGGACATATCCATTGGCGAAACATATCTTTGGTGATATACCAGTTAAAGATATCTCTTCTTCTCCAGAAGTACGTAAGAATCCAATTGGTATTGGTCCATTTAAAGTAGAATCAATTGTTCCAGGTGAGTCAGTCACATACACAAAAAATGAAGACTACTGGCGCGGAGCACCGAAGCTTGATAAAGTTACTTTAAAAGTTATTAATCCAAATGTTGTTGTTCAATCATTAAAAAAAGGTGAAGTAGATACAGTTGATAAATTCCCTGTGGATCAATTCCCGGCTAATGCTGAAATATCAAATGTGGAATATTTAGGTGCGATAGATCGTGCTTATTCATATATTGGATTTAAACTAGGTACTTGGGATAAAAAAGCAAAAGAGGTTAAAACGGATCCAAAGTCGAAAATGGCAGATGTGAATTTACGTAAAGCGATGTGGCATGCTGTTGACAACGATGCTGTAGGCGATAGATTCTATCACGGTCTTCGTTGGGCCGCAACAACATTAATTCCTGCTTCACATCCAGAATATCACGATGACTCAAATCCAGGTGCACCATATGACCCTGAGAAAGCGAAACAAATACTTGAAGATGCTGGTTATAAAGATACAGATGGTGATGGTATCCGTGAAGATAAAGAAGGTAATGAGTTAGTCATCAATTTTGCTTCAATGTCAGGTGATGAAGTAGCTGAACCATTAGCAAAATATTATATCCAGGCATGGGAAGCTGTTGGCTTGAAAGTGGAGCTATTAGATGGTCGCTTACAGGAATTTAATAGCTTCTACGAAGGTGTAGGAGAAAAGGGCGATGACAATCCTAAGATTGACATTTATGCGGCTGCTTGGGGTGTAGGTATTGATGTGGATCCTAGCGGACTTTATGGTCGCGATGCTATCTATAACTTCACACGTTGGTCAAATGAAGAAAATGATCGCCTGCTAGCTGAAGGTATATCTGACGCTGCATTTGATCCAGAAAAACGTAAAGAAATTTATAAAGAGTGGCAACAACTTATGACGGATGAAGTACCAGTATTCCCAACGTTGTATCGTTCAGTATTGGTACCTGTTAATAATCGTGTGCATAACTATGCGATCGGTGACGGAACTGAAATGTATAAAAACGAAATTGAGGTAACTCAAGAAGAACCACTTGTTGCAAAATAAATGGATATACAGAAGAAGACTCCTAACGGTGAGTCTTCTTCTACTTTTTTGTGGAATTTATTGATCATATACTTGAAAAGGAATGAAAAAAATGGAATGGATACTAAAGAGATTTAATGAATTAACTGCGAGTGAATTGTATGATATCTGTCGAGAACGAGTGAATATTTTTGTAGTGGAACAGCAGTGCCCTTATCTTGAATTGGATGGGTTAGACCAGCATGCTTGGCATTTATACCTATCTGTAGAAGATGGAATTGCGGCCTATTTGCGCATACTACCTAAAGGAACTGCGTATGAAGAACTATCCTTGGGGAGAATTATAGTAGCAAAACAATACAGAAAAAAAGGCTTAGGTAAAGAATTAATCAAAAAGGGATTGCAGTTTGTAACGGAAGAGTTATCTGAAGACATTGTCAGAGTTCAAGCGCAAGCCCATTTGCAAAAGTTTTATGGAGAATTTGGGTTTAAAGGAATTTCAGATGTATATTTAGAAGATGACATTCCACATCTTGATATGCTGCTTGAAATACATAGATGAAAAATTTAAATAGCCACTCCAAAGTAATGGAGTGGCTTCATTGGTCGTTTTTTCGTTAAAAAATCTGTTTATTTTACTAACCGGCCCGTCGCTTAGAGATCATATTGAAAATAAATACGATTAGAGCGATAACAAGAAGAATATGGATTAATCCACCCGCTACTTTCGTGATGAGTCCGAGAATCCAAAGAACAATTAAAATTCCAATGATAGTCCAGAGCATATACATATTCCTTTCAACGATTTTTTTTTTAGCTCAAGCGCCCAGCGATAATCTTTTAAATTTCATCCTACAAAAAGACTATATCGGTTCGCTTTGTTTCCATAAGGTTCTTCAACTAAAACCGCCACTTCCGGTGGCAACTTCTGAGGGACCGCATCATGCGGTCCCTTTTTATACGTTGCTGAACAGGGCGCTTACGCTTTTTTATTGCATAACTATAATTTACCCAATTCTGTTTAAATCAAACTTGTTTCCTTATATCTTTAATAGGTGGTTTTTTGCTGCAAGATAGAGGGAATAATAGTGTATTAGCGGTAGATCTGGAGGAAAAGGAATGTTTAATTGGAAAATAAATAAAAGAAAAGTATTAGTAGTACCGATTTCATTATTTTTGGTGATCTATATTGGTACGATAGTTTATCATGAAAACAAAAAACTACCAGATGGAATATCTTATGAAGGAAAAGTTCACTATCTATCTGATGACGATGCAAGCTTTTTATATGATTTGACATATACCGATGGAAAAGTAATGAAGCGAGAGCAACAGCTATTTGATCGTATTTTTAAGGCGATAGAAGAGGCCGAACAATTCATAGTTCTTGATTTATTTTTATATAATGATTATTACGATAAAGAATTAAATTTTCCTAAGCTAAGTGCTGAACTAACAAATAAATTGATTGCAAAGAAATCAAAAAATCCTGAAATAGAGATTATCTTGATTTCAGATGAGATTAACACCTCTTACGGCTCACATCAAAATTGGCAATTCGAAAAAATGAAGGAGAACGGAATTGACGTGTTGCTTACTGATGTGGATTCTTTGAGGGATTCAAATCCTTTGTATTCTGCTATTTGGAGAATATTTATAAAGTGGCTGGGTCAGGCAGGGACAGCAAGTGTACCAAACGCAATGGCAAACCAGGCTCCAAATATGACTTTACGATCCTACTTGAAACTAATGAATGTAAAGGCCAATCATCGAAAAACAGTTGCAACGGACAAAACTGCAATCATCTTATCTGGAAATCCCCATGATGCAAGTGCAAATCATTCCAATATCGGCTTTCAGCTGAATGGCCCGATTATTGCAGATCTATTGAAATCAGAACAAGCAGCTGCAAATTTAGCTGGAGGGAAGCGTCTTCCTACATATGACGGTAATAAGACTGAATTAGAAGGCCCACTTGCAGCACAGCTAATTACAGAAGGGAAGGTCTTAAAAGCTGTCCTTGACGAGATGGAATCCACTGAGGAAGGAGATGAAATATGGCTCGCGATGTTTTATTTGGCAGAACGTAAAATCATTGATTCTTTGCTTGCTGCAAACGATCGAGGAGTAAATATAAAAATAATTTTAGATCCTAATGAAAATGCATTTGGTGCGAAAAAAACGGGGTTGCCAAATAGACCAGTTGCGAGGGAACTAGATCAAAAGACTAAAAGCGGTATTAAAATACGCTGGTATAATACAACAGAAGAGCAATACCATCCGAAGCTACTTTACATTAAAAAAAAACAAGAAGCAGCAATCATTGGTGGCTCAACAAATTTTACTGCAAGAAATTTAGATGATCTAAATTTAGAAACAAACGTATTAATTAAAGCACGGCTCCATACAAAGTTGACAGAAAATCTAGACGAATATTTCCATCGCCAATGGCATAATACAAATGGAGATTTTACCCTGGATTTCGATAAGTATCAAGACAATCTTACCCCTTTACAGAGGATTATTTACACCATACAGAAAGGTCTTAATTTCACCACATATTAAAAGGACAGGCTTTAATAACCTGTCCCGCTTCTCATTTTACACTTACAAGAAAGTCATTCACTTGCTCAGGTGATTTGGCGTTTGCGCTATGCAAATGCGCTGTTTTTTCGCCTTCTTTAAAAATTAATAGACTTGGGATTCCCATTACATCGTATTTTTCGCCAATTTCAGGGAATTCATCTCGATTCATTTGAAACCATTTATATTGAGGATTACTTTCAATCACATCGCCAATAAACATATCCATTACCTTACAATCAGGGCACCAGTCTGTTTCAAATTTAACGATTACTGGGTCTGAACTAGAAATTAGTTGCTCAAATTGTTCCGTGCTTTTAATTGCTTCCATGCTAAAAAACCTCCTTTTATTCTATTGTAAAACGTTATGTTCAGTGATTCAATTTTTATGGCTTTTCATATAAAGAGGTAAACTCCATAAATTGTCCCTTTTTTAGTTCCGATATATTCGGTATAATGATGAGATGACTGATGTAAATGAATATTTCATTACTACTTATAGATAAAGAGGAGACGAAGTGATGACTTCTCAGAAGAAGCCGATTCCAAAAATAGATTATGGAATTATTTTATCGTTAATGCTGTTAGCGATTGTAAGCTTTATTACGCTGTACAGTGCCCAATCTACAGATCAATACAAAACTAATTTTGTTGCATCACAGGCACAGTGGTATGTGATTAGTTCGCTTGCGATTATCTTTATTATTCAATTTGATTCTGATCAAATGAAAAAAATATCAAAATATGCATACGGATTTGGGGTGCTAATGTTATTAATCCTATTATTTGCACCAGTGACAGATTTTACTCCAATCAGAAATGGCGCGAAACTTTGGTTTGTCATTCCCAAAGTCGGTCAGATTCAACCATCGGAGTTTATGAAAATTGCTACGATTATGATGCTTGCTCAGATCACATCAACACATCATCAAAAGGTTTTGCATAAAACGATCAAGAGCGACTTTTTTCTTTTATTGAAAATTTCCGTTATTTTTGGACTCCCATTCATACTTATTATCCTTGAAGATTTAGGTACGGCTCTCGTCTTTATCGCCATTTTTCTCGGTATCGTTCTTATATCTGGAATCACGTGGAAGCTATTATTGCCTATTTTTACTTTTGTAACAATGATTGCGGGAACAACCATGTATTTGGCAATCTGGCAACGTCCTTTCTTGGAGAAGTTTGGTGTAGATCCATATCAGTTTATGCGAATAGATTCTTGGCTCGATCCATATACTTATCGAACCGGCGCTGGTATGCAGCTTGTGAATTCTTTGCTCGCAATTGGCTCAGGACAAACGAACGGAAAGGGATTTCGTAACAGAGATGTGTATATGCCTGAAAGTCATACCGATTTCATCTTCAGCACGATCGGGGAGGAATTTGGATTTGTTGGCGGCAGTATCGTAATTAGTCTATTTTTCTTACTCATCTATCAAATTACGAGAACTGCGTTAGAAACAAAAAATCCATTTTATACATATATTTGTGTCGGTGTTATTGCCATGCTTACCTTCCAAGTTTTTCAAAATATTGGTATGACAATTCAAGTACTCCCAATCACGGGGATTCCATTACCTTTTATTAGCTATGGTGGTAGCTCGTTATTAAGCACTATGATGGCAATGGGTATTATACTTTCTATAAAATTCCATTATAAAAAATATATGTTTTCGTCGGAATAAAGAGAAATTAGGCTCACCATAGGTTGCCGTTGTTCTCTAGATACCTTTTCGAAATAAGGAATAGATTCGTCCTTTTGGTTCTGCCATACTCCGTAATGATAAAAGAACCGTACGAAGTGGGTCATATCGGTCAACTAGAAGTATTATAAGAACTCAGTTTTCATAGTCAGTGTTCACTTCCCCGATATTAACCTAATAGCGCTTGCCCTTTTTCACTATATAAATAAAGAGGAGACGAAGTGATGACTTCTCAGAAAAAAACAATTCCAAAAATAGATTATGGAATTATATTAACATTAATGTTGTTGACGATTTTTAGTCTCATTTCCATTTATAGCGCCCAATCGACAGGGCAATATTTAGATAATTTTATTAAAAAACAGCTAATGTGGTATGCCATTAGCATAATTGCAATGATTGTCGTCATACAAATGGATTCAGATCAACTGAAAAAACTATCATGGTATGCGTATGGATTTGGTTTGTTCCTTTTAATTGTATTATTTTTTGCTCCTGAAACTTTGTCATTTACTAGGGAATTGAACGGATCGCAAAGTTGGTTTTTTATCCCTGGAGTAGGTTCCCTGCAACCATCGGAGTATATGAAAATTTTTACAATAATATCACTTGCCAAAGTAACGGCGGATCACCATCAGAAGTTTTTAATGAAAACAATCAAAACTGACTTTTGGTTGATGATTAAGATTGGAGTAGTCGCATTCCTTCCTGTAGTATTTATCATCCAGCAACCGGATCTAGGTACATCGCTCGTTTTCGTTGCTATTTTCTTAGGGATTATTTTAGTATCAGGGATTACTTGGAAGTTATTACTGCCAATATTTACTGGATTCTCGTTACTTGGTGGAACAGTGATGTATTTCGCTATATTTAGACCGGATTTATTAAAATTCATTGGTGTGAAGCAATATCAGTTTGCCAGAATATATTCATGGCTTGATCCCCATTCATATAGCTCAAATGAGGGTATGCAGCTTGTCAAATCATTGCTTGCGATAGGTTCGGGGCAAACACAAGGGAAAGGATTCGCAAATAGGGAAGTGTATATGCCTGAAAGCCATTCTGATTTTATTTTTAGTACAATAGGGGAGGAATTCGGCTTCATTGGAGGCAGTATTCTCATTAGTTTATTTTTCCTACTCATTTATCAAATTACAAAAACGGGGTTAGATACGAAAAATCCATTTTATTCTTATATTTGTGTCGGGGTCATTTCCATGCTGGCTTTCCACGTATTTCAAAATATTGGTATGACGATTCAAGTGCTACCAATTACAGGAATTCCGCTACCATTTATCAGTTATGGGGGAAGCTCATTACTAAGCAATATGCTAGCGATGGGTACCATCCTTTCGATACGATATCACTATAAAAAATATATGTTTTCGTCTGGAGAATAAAGGACAAGCCCAATCAACTAATAAATCTTTGTTGAGTGGGCTTTTCTTATTGCCTAGCTCCTCGAGGTTCGGGCCAAATTGCTGTGACGGAAGCAAGCATTCACAGGTTGTGGTAGAACCTGTGACTTAATCTTGTCGCGGTTGACAAAGGCACGCTTTGTTCTGTTTTCTTTATTCTAATGTTCCAGATTCTGTAATAATTACTTTAGGATGCAACTTAAAGGTAACTTCTTTGTATTGATCTTTCCATTTGTTTTTGTCAAAGTTTCGATTTTGCTGTTTGAACTTGCGCTGCACACCGACGGGATCAATCCCCATTTCTTGAAATTCATTTAGCAATTTAAGTGTATTTTTTTCAATCTTTTGCTCCAGATTTCTTTTTATCGCGTCTATTACTTTGGCTTCTACCTTTGTTCCTGTGTATTGCTTCACAATTCCTTTTAATGTGTAGTCGATTTCAAAAGTCAATTTCTTATAATCTGCGTGCAATATGACCCTTGACCCAATACTATTTACTACTGCATCATCTTTACCAACTTTTACAATTAGGGTGCCATCCGTATGTTTATCCACTAATAATTTGAAGTAAAACATATCATTTGTAGGTATTGTATGAACTAGTTTTTCCTTGTGGAATAAGCCTAGCCCAGCGATTCCAAGTTTATCTCCGGGTAATCTTTTTAAAATAGGTAAGAAGGAACCCTTATCTTTTTGAAAGTAGTCTGAAGAAAATAAGTGTAGATTAGTTTTAGGAATATCTCGACTTTTCATATTATGCTCAATTAGGTTAGATATATATATTGAATTTCCTAGGGTACCATATGTTCCTTTCATCAAATCTGGCACAGATCCTTCTGTGAGCGCTAGAAATAAACGTGAACCAACGCTTGGATTTCTTTGTAATGTATCAATGATGGGGAAAACGCCTTCCTTTGCTGCCTTTTCCCCAATAACAACGATATCAAGGTCACCAATTAAAACAGTTTCACTAGATTGTCTATTTAGGTTATTTTCAATACTACCGCTCTTTTCCATCGTTATTTCAAGATATTCATCAATCGCTTCTTTGGCAGCTGAATAACGAGTAGTGATTGTCGATATTTGCAATTTATCATCTTCTGTATAGTCAATTCCAGCACCAGTTATCACATTAACTTCATCTATAATCTTTGTTTGCACACATCCTGAAAGTGCAGGGAGTAAAAGAAGTAATAATAACAGTCTAATATTCACGTCTTCTTCACCTTCTTCACTATGATTACAAGCAACAAAACGAGTGGGATATATATATAGTTCATGATAAACCCTATCTTACCAACCCATGTGATAAATAGATCTAACTGCTGCCTAGTTTGGAATAGTACAGATACGCCTAGTACGATAGCTGCAATCCAATATAGTGCTTTTTTTTGAGTAACTTTGATTGATTTTTTGATAATTCTGCTAGCACACCAAAGTGAAATACAAATATTTGGAAGGATCACTAAGCTCCACATGGCAATACCAATATATTCAAAACGCCAAATGAAGGAAAGTTTTACAATTTTCCACATGGATAAGGTTGCCCAGATAATGTTCTTAAGCTGCTCTTCACTATAATAACCAAATGAAATAACTGTAATGAATAAGTAAATAACTCCTGTGCCTAAAAGTGCTAAATGTGCCCACTTTTTCGAGTCCTTCCCATTTTGAATAAAAGGATAAAAAATAAGCAGTGTTTCATAGCCTAAGTAAGAGATTGATAAGTGCATCGAGGCTTTAAAGATGTCTTTGAAAGAATGACTTAGTAATGGTAGAAAATCGGAGTAATCGGAATACGGAATGGTAAATAAAAAGACAAAGTATATATAAAATGGGAGGACCACGCTGAAAAATGAAATCCCGACGATCGTTCGAAACCCTCCGTTGACAATATAAATAGCCAGTAGCAAAAAACTAAGCGTAAACCAAAAAATACTGCCGTCTTGGAACATCCAAGCTTGTAGGATTTCAACATAAGGTCGCAAAACAGTGATTGTAATGATAATAAAATAGAGAGCAAGGATGATATTAAAGAATGTACCAGCTATTTTTCCAAATAGAAAAAAATGGGTATCAACCAAGTCACCTTTTCCAAGTTCAATCACTTTAAAAATAATAAATAAGACGATATGCGAGGCCGCTAAAGCGATAAGGACAGAAATCCAAGAGTCATAACCAGCACTTTTTGCTATATAACGTTGAAACCCGAGAACACCAATACCAACTTGCATAGAATGAATGACAAAAAATACGAGAAAAGGTGCGATTTGTTTTCCTTTAGCTATCGAATCCATTGAAGTTTGCCTCCGACCTGTTTATTCATCAATATCTTTGGTCTTTTTTTTCTTCTTTGGGGAAAAGCGAATGGGTTGTTGGGTTTGCAAATAACCAGGACGTAATTTTTGTTTAATGAATGTAGCTCGAATAATTGAATCCTTTACATCTCTCAATCGTGGAGGATAAATTGGTTCTAGAAAAGGTCTATTAAGCGACTTCAACTGTAATAAATGCGATAAAACAAAATAAATGCATAAATTTATGCCAAGTAATCCCCAAAGATGTGCGACAAGTAAAAAAGGAAAGCGAATAATCCTAGCTGTATTACTTATTTTATAAATAGGTGTAGTGAATGCTGCCAATGCACCAATAGCTACGAAAATAAGTAACACATTACTTGTCAATCCAGCTTCCACTACGGCGGTACCAAGAACAATACCACCCACAATACCGATCGTTTGACCAACCTTCGTGGGCAATCGGGCTCCTGCTTCGCGCAAAAGTTCGATTGCTAATTCTAGAAATAATGCTTCTAGTATAGGTGGAAAGGGAACATTTTCCCTTGAACTAATTAACGTAGCCATTACGTCTTTTGGGATGATTTCAGGATGATACGTTAAAACTGCGACATATATTGGTGTTGCCAATATGGAGAAAATTATTCCGATAATCCTAAGTAGTCTGACGAAAGTACTGATATACCAGCTGTTTGCATAATCTTCAAAAGAGCTGAAAAAAGAAAAGATGTTTGTTGGACCTAATAGTGCAAAGGGCGAACCATTGACAAGCACCGCTACTTTTCCTTCTCCAAGTGAAGCGGCTACTTCTACAGGATTCTCAGTACTCATCAGCTGTGGGAAAGGCGAATTATAATTATCTGAGATCAATTCTTCAATATATGAGCTAGATTGTATTTGATCAAAATCAATGTTTTCTATTCTTTCACGCATAGTATTCACGTTTTCAATATTTGTAAGACCATCTATATAGACAAGGCTTGTTCGCGTTTTCGTAAGTGTACCAATAATAAACTCTTCGACAACAAGTTCTTTTATCGGAAGTCTTGTTCTTACAAGATTAAGATTTTGATCAAGCGATTCTACAAATGCTGCTTTAGGCCCATCAACACTGTACTCGATTTCCAATTGATCAATGCTACGCCCAATTTCCACTCGAGCTGGGATCAAGGCAACATTGTCATTATCATCTTCGAGTATGATTAGTACAGACCCAGTAAGCAAATTATCTTCTATTTCAGTAATGTCGGATGTCATAACACACTGAATGGGAACTAATTGATGAATATCAGTAAGTGTATGAAATTCCCCTTGGAGCAAATATGGTAGAATACTTTGTTGAATAATATCATTATCCACTAGGGTTGAGATGAAGGAAATGGAAAAGCTAAGATTTGTTTTTTGATTAGTAGTCTTCTTTTGCTTGAAATCTCCTGATTTGCTTATTTGACTTACAAAAGAAGAAAGGGAAGGTGGTTCATTTTTGACTTTATCCTTGGACGCTTGTTTGAAAAATAAAGACATATTTTCTCATCTCCCTTCTCCATGATTGTGTCCATTTTTTATAAAAAAATACGGAATTGAATTTGGTTGTTTCCGGTTATATGAATTCTTCATATATACCATCCGGTTCAATGAGTGGCTTATAAAATCGGCGAGTGGCCAGTAAAAGTCTTGAGTGGCTCATAAAATCGGCGAGTGGCCAGTAAAAGAGTGGCTTATAAAATCGGCGAGTGGCCAGTAAAAGTCTTGAGTGGCTTATAAAATCGGCGAGTGGCCAGTAAAAGTTCTGAGTGGCTTATAAAATCGGCGAGTGGCCAGTAAAAGTTCTGAGTGGCTTATAAAATCGGCGAGTGGCCAGTAAAAGTCTTGAGTGGCTCATAAAATCATAGAGTGACCAGTAATCCGAAAAAAATAAAAGCGGAGTCACGTGTATTAACGCATATTCAGTCATTTGGATGAGCTGGCTAGAGTTTATTCGTATATTACAGGTTATATTGGATGTATTAGTTGAAAATGCACCACTACTAGCAAAACCGCTTCAGGTGGAGTATAGCTAGCGTAGTAAAGTAGTAATATTAGAATGGTAAATTGACGGCATTAACAACAAGCTTCAAATATTGCTTCCGTCATCACTTGTGAACATTAGGTGTGTATGGATGACTGATCAAATTTGTATAGGAAAGGCCGATGCACTTTTTATAGTGCAATCGGCCTTCCTTTTGAAGTATATGATTTTAACAATTTAATACAGATAAATTAGAAAACCTTTTGAACGATAATTCAGCAACGGTTCGGCTTATACCTCTCAAGTTTCCTTTATCTCAGAAAAAAGAAATCCTCGGCCGATATCGCCAGACACATCCTGTGGCAAAATTCGGCGTACCCACCTTAAGGGCTTAGTCGCCTACCCTTGCGCTTTTTTAGTTACATCTTTATTTTTTGCTAATTGGGTTTTATTTATTGTTTGTCTAGGTGGTTGTTCAAGCCAATTATATTTAATTATGATATCGGCTCCGGTTTTGGTATATCGGGCAATTTCTAATGATAGTCGCTCATAAATGAGACTTAAATCGCTCCGTTGGCTAGAGTAGCATAATTGTTCATATATGAAGTCCAAAGAGAAGCAATTTCAGCAGATGTTAAAGGAATTTTCTTTTCTTGCATCTTGCTACCCCCTAATTAGTAATCCAATCCTATTCATAACTTTTCCAAATTAGGAGAGAGTATACTGTGTTAATCGAAAATTAATGTGAGGTGGGTTACAAATCAAGGTCTCAACCATATTAAATTAACTTCAAGTGAAATGTCCGATTTATTTGCGACTTATTTGAATGATACATTAGCGACTTGTATGATATCGTACTTTTTAAAACATGTTGAAGATCCTGATGTAAAGGCCTGTTTGGAATATGCATTTTAAATAGCGACAGCTCATATTGAGTTTATTACACATATTTTTAATACGGAGGATTATCCTATTCCAATTGGGTTTAATAAAAAAGATGTTAATATTAAAACTCCAAGGATTTTTAGTGATGAACTAATATTGTATTACGTGCAAAACTTGGGATCAATGGGGTTAAATACTTATAGTATCGCTCTCCCGAATTCCTCTCGTAAAGATATTCGGAAGTTTTATACATCTTGTATAGAGGCATCAGCAGATGTATATAACCGTGCAACAAATGTATTGCAGGAAAAAAGCCTTTACATTCGCCCTCCTTATATTCCATATCCGAAATAGGCAGAATTTGTTCGAAAACAACATTTCTTAGCAGGGTGGATCGGCGAGCAGAGACCTTTAACTAGCACTGAAGTATCTCTTTTATTTATGAACTTATATCGAAATACACTTGGAAGTGCTCTATTGACTGGTCTTTCTCAAATAGCACAGTCTAAGGAGGTTCGTAAATATGTGACAAAGGGGTCAGAGGTTGCTACGCATCATAGTGCGGTCTTCAGAAATTTTTTAGAGGAAGGGAACATGCCAGCTCCTGTTCCATGGAGTTTAACTGTGACCACATCTAAGGAACCGGTATTTTCCAATAAATTAATTATGTTTCATACAGCCGCTTTAAAAAATGCTGGGATTGGTTTTTATGGGGAAAGTTTAAGTGGAAGCCTAAGAAGGGATTTAAGTGCTGCTTATGCTCGTTTGATTATTGAGGTCGGGGAACTTGGTACGGAGGGGGCAAATATTATGATTTCAAATGGATGGTTCGAAAAGCCTCAATCAGCACCAGATCGAAAAAGTTTGGCAAAGGGTTAAAGAGATGTGGGTGCAAAAGAAAAATTATTTTGGAGCATTGCCCTTCCCGGTTTTGGTCAATTATTAAACGGTAAATATATAAAAGGAATTTTGTTAATATTTTTAGAGTTTCTGGTTAACGTAAAAGCGAATTTTAACGAAGTAATCATTTCTAGTTTTCACGGAGATATCGAGGCTGCGATCATGCAAGCAGACTATCAGTGGCTTATGTTTTATCCATGTCTATATTTTTTCGTAATGTGGGATGCTTTCAATGATGCCGGGGGAGGTAAAGAGCCATATTCATTCCTTCCATTCGTATTTTCCACCTATTTCGTTACTGTTGGAACGATTTATTCAGCAACATTTTCATTGTTTGGTTTTATATTAGGACTAATTTGGCTACCAATAATAAGTGTGATTGCTGGGGTTACTATAGGGCTTATACTTAAAAAGATCATGATAAAAAAGTTACATTATGTAAATGAATTTTAATGATAGTATTTTTTCTGTTTAAAAAACGGCAGAATATAGAGTCTGCCGTTTTATTTATGATTTTTTCATTCTTCTTTTTTGGTAAAGAGAATACACGGGGTGAATAATCACCAATAATAAGTAAAGAAGAAAAACAATTAATTCAATAAGTTCCATCACCTGCAAAGGACTCGTCATATCTTGCAATGAATTTTTTAGATCATATCCTAAAAAAATGTCAACACTTAATGATAAGCCTATTAATAGTACTATCATCAATAAAGTGATACTGATAATTTTCAACTTTTATCACTCTCCGATTCATATCTTTCCCTTGTTAAGTACAGATATCAAAATATGCAAGAACTTTTAAAAGGAAAAATGTTATAAAACATAGCTTATATGGATAAAACGAAGACTAAACAATAAAGAAGGGTATGTGTGCGATGCCTTCATTATTTAAACGGGCCAAACATAAAAAAGAAAGCCAGAAAAATCATGTAACTCAACTTCCAATGTCTATTGAATATTCTTTAGAGGCTAATCTGGACATTATTAAACAAAAAACGGGAAATAGTCCGGATGTTATTACACGAAAGTTGATAATGGGAAATAGCCCTGAAACGAAAATAGCATTAGTGTATGTAGATGGAATTGTTGACAGCCAATTTATCAATGATTTTTTAATAGAAGCTATCTTGGAAAAACACGAATTACAAGAAAAAATAAAGAAGCAGGAAGCTTTTGAAATGATAGCTGAAGGTGTCGTGGCGATTGGCAGTATAAATCCGATAAGGAACTGGGAAGAGCTGTTTTATTCTTTAATGTCAGGCGAAACGATTATTCTAATGGATGAAATAAATGAGGCGCTAAGTGTTGACACTAAAGGTGGAGAACGACGATCAATCGAGGAGCCAAGTACGCAAGTAGACATAATGGGGCCAAAAATTGGTTTTACTGAATCCATTGGAACAAATACAGCGATGGTCCGTCGGATTATTAAAAACACAAATTTATGGGTTGAGACGTTGAGGGTAGGAAAAGTTACAAATACCGATATAGTGATTATGTATGTCAACGGAATTGCAAATGAAAAAATAATTAAAGAAACACAAGAAAGATTAAAAACGATTGACACCGATAGTATTCTTGATAGTGGTTATATTGAGGCATTTATCGAAGATCAAGCGGCTACACTATTTCCAACGATGTACCGGGCAGAAAGGCCGGATGTAGTAGCTGGTAATTTGTTGGAGGGAAAGATAGCAGTTTTTGTTGATGGTAGTCCGTTTGTGCTACTAGTACCCGCAGTTTTTGTTCAGTTTTTTCAAACGGCTGATGATTATTATTTTCGATCTGATATTGCTAGCGCACTTCGGATTTTACGAGTAATTATTTTGGTCATTTCTCTTTTCGCTCCAGCTTTATATATTGCCGCCACGACTTTTCATCACGAGATGATTCCTACCAAGCTGTTAATCGTTATTGCAGCTCAGCGAGAAACAGTGCCTTTTCCAGCCTTTTTCGAAGCGGTACTTATGGAGGTAACCTTTGAAATTTTAAGGGAAGCGGGGGTGCGATTGCCCAAGCCTGTTGGTACGGCTGTTTCAATTGTAGGAGCATTAGTCGTTGGACAAGCAGCAGTAGAAGCCGGAATAGTTTCTGCGGCTATGGTTATTATTGTAGCAATTACAGCCATTGCAAATTTTGCTACTCCTAATTTTGGAATGGCGATCTCCCTGCGTTTGCTCCGTTTTGGGTTTATGATAGCCGCAGCCACATTTGGTATTTATGGAATCGTATTAGGAGGTATCGTTCTAATCGTTCATTTAACTAGTCTCCGTTCTTTCGGAGTTCCATATATGACGCCACTCGCCCCTTTCATTCCAGGGAATACTGGTGATACAGTCGTTCGAGTGCCATGGTGGAATTTCAATAAAAGGCCGGAATTAATTGCAAACAATGAAAACCTAACTCGACAAGGTGAAGATCAAATGCCTGGTCCTTCTACAGACCGTGGGATGGTCAATAACAGCACGGATAAGGATGATCGAAATGAGCCGTAGACTTTTATGTCTTTTCTCGATCACAGTCGCCACTTTATTGTTATCAGGATGCTGGAGTCAAAAGGAATTAACGGAATTGGCAATCGTAACTGCTTTTGGAATTGATAAAAATGAAAAAGGAGAATATGTTGGCAGCTTTCAAATCGTCATTCCCGGAAATGTAGCAGGAATGCCTGGTGGAGGGAGTGGTGAAGGTACCCCTTTTGTCGTACATACAGCCACGGGACATAACCTAATCGAAGTAAGTGACCAATTAACCAAGAAGATCTCTCGACAACAATACTTTTCTCACACGGGTCTTGTAGTTATTAGTGAAGAGTTGGCAAAAGAAGAAGGGATCATGTCTATTTTTGATATTTTGGATCGTGACGTACAATTTCGAACGACAGCATCCGTTGTGATTGCCGAAGATACAGCAGCTGAGAAAATTATTAAGACCTTAACATCAATCGATAAAATCTCAGCTGAAAATGTGTTAAAGACAATGAAATATTCGGAAGAAAGGTTGGGTGAAAATATCGATGTTTCTGTGAGTGAATTGATAAAAGGGCTTATTTCATCTAGTAAGGTACCGGTCATTACCGGAATGCGTCTAATTGGCGACGAGGAGCAAATTGGAAAAATGGAAAGTCTTCAAAACACGGTTCCTGACGTAGTCATTGAAACTGGCGGTCTTGCTGTCATTAAAGATGGTAAATTGATCGACTGGCTCCATGGGGAAACATCAAAAGGGGCAGTGTGGGTAATGGATAGAATCAAGAATACAAGCATCTTTATTAAGTGGAAAGAAAAAGAAGAGGCAATCACTTTTCAAGTAATTCGCCAAAAAACTGATGTTTCCGCCCATATCAAAAACAAAACGCCAAGTATTTCCATTCATGTTCGAGCTGAAGGAGATATTAGTGGATTGACAATACCTGTAAATCTTAACGACCCATATGAGATAAAAAAAATAGAAGGAAAATTGGAAGAAGAAATTAAGAGACAGATAGAAAACTCTGTCCAACATATGCAAAAAGAGCAAGCAGACATTTTTGGATTTGGGGAAGCTGTACATCGTTCAGATCCAAAAGTATGGAAGGAATTAAAAAAAGAGTGGAATAACGATTATTTTCCGGAACTGAAAGTGAACGTGAAGGTAGATACTTATGTGCGCCGCAGCGGTTTACGAAACAAGTCATTCCTAAATGAAATAGAAAATAACCAATGAGCGGAAGAAGTTGATACAGTCGTGGAGAAAGCGAAAATTAGCCCATACCAATTGTTTGTCCTCATAATATTGTTTGAACTGGGAAGTGCCTTATTGGTCCCGATTGCTATGGAGGCAAATCGGGATGCTTGGCTCGCCATTTTGCTAGGCATGGTAGGCGGTTTTGGCATGTTTTTAATATATCACCGCCTTTATTTATATTATCCCGATTCCTTACCAACCACTTTTGTGCAAAAGTTAATAGGAAAAACCTTTGGTAGAATACTCGCCTTGCTCTATGTGATATATTTTTTATATCTTGCTTCTAGGGTGTTACGGGATTTCGGGGAAATGCTGGCTATTATTGCATACCCAGAAACACCGTTATCGATAAACCACGCACTTTTGATGTTTGTTGTTGTTTATACAGTACGTAAAGGCATAGAGGTGCTAGCGAGAACGGGAGAGCTAGCTTTTTTCTTTATTTATTTTCTCGCTATTAGTGGATTTGTGCTAATTATTTTTTCTGGCATCATTCATATTAATAACTTAAAGCCAATATTGGAAGAAGGTATTTATCCATTATTTAAAGTAGCCTTTGGTCAGGTCTTGTTTTTTCCGTTTGGAGAAATAGTAGTATTTGGAATGATTTTTCCTTATTTAAATAATCCTAAAAAAGCAAGAATTACAGGTTTATTAGCCTTGGGATTAAGTGGAATAAATCTAGCAATTACTATGGCGATTAATATTAGTGTTCTTGGCGTTTCCCTTATTTCTCGAACACAATTCCCATTACTTAGCACAGTCCAAACGATACAATTTGCAGAGTTTTTGGAACGACTTGATATTTTTTTTATGCTTGCAATGATTGTTCTTGGTTTTATTAAAATCAGTATATTTTTTTATGCTGCTGTGATTGGGGCTGCGGACTTATTCAAAATAAAACAACCTTCGCAACTCGCGTTTCCAATTGGTTTAGTCGTCTTATTTATGTCCATCATTATCGCAAGTAATGTGGCGGAACATCTTCAGGAAGGTTTGAAGGTCGTCCCAGTGTTTCTTCATCTTCCTTTTCAAATAATCATTCCGCTCTTTCTTCTTATTATCGCATTTTTTAAAAATAGGAAAAAAGAAACAAAGGTTGTCACATAGAACTTTTTAGAAAGGTTTCATTTTGCTTCTTGAAATAGTCTAATAAATGGTAAAAATCAGCAGCAAAGATGCCGCTGATTTTTTAATGGACTTTTCGAATATGCAAATAATAGGTGATAATTTGCACTGTAGGAATAAGTAATATTAATAGAAGTGGAAAGTGAATAAACTTTTCCTGGAAAAGTGGATAGAATGCAAGCAATGCGGCTGCAATTGGAGCAGCAACCCATGTTGAAATGAATGCTCTTCTACATGCCTCACCTGATACTTGCTTTTCACGCTCATCTTCCTCAGAAAATTCGAAAGGAAAAAGCAAGAATGAACTTTTTTGCTTGTATTTTTTTCGCCGAATATAAATGAGTAATAGAATGATCACAAATAAGATAAAAAAGATGAAAGGCATTATATAAAATGATATTTCCCAAGGTGGCTCCGGGTTCTTCAGTACATGGGAAAATTGAACTTGCGTATTATAAAGGGAGCCTAGACACCATCCAGCGATGCCAATAGTCAAAAGACTTAAAATCATGGATATAAAAGATTTTTTCAATTTACTTCCTCCTTTTCTTCAAGCCAAAATACATTTTCCATGGGCAGATTGAAAGATTTGCAGATCGCAAGACCAAGTAATAGTGAAGGAACATAATCACCTTTCTCAATCGCAGCAATTGTCTGTCGTGTGACTCCAACTAATTCCGCTAAGTCTGTTTGTGAATAATTAAACCGAGCACGCAATTCCTTGACACGATTCTGAATGACCACTACTAACCTCCTTATTGTTAAGTTGAGTTAACATCTTGATTTGATTTCATTGTATGATATAATAAACAAAAAGTAAAGGCGACTTAACATTACATTCATAAAAACATCACTTTTTTTAACATGATCCAGGTTAAGCTAATATTTAGACAACCTTTTCGTTATATTCTTATTTATTTTTAATTGCCTAAACAAGCAAAAACCCGAGGAGAATTTCTCGCCGGGTTAACTTGCTAATTTAATGCTGCTTCCAATAATATATCTGCAATATGAACTGCTTTCACTTTACCTTGCATTCCAGCACGTTCGATACCAAGCTTCATTTGCAAGAGGCATCCTGGGTTAGCTGTCACAATAATTCCAGGTTGAACGGACTGGACATGTATCATTTTATGATCAAGAATTTGCATAGACATTTCTGGTTCAACAATATTGTAGATGCCAGCTGACCCACAGCAGCGCTCCGCATCGGTCATTTCGCGGAATCTAGCATCGGTAATGGCATCGAGCAGTGTCCTAGGAGCAGACGCCGTATGCATGACATTACGCAGATGGCATGAATCCTGATAGGTGAAAATAGCGCCCGGCAAACGAAGAGCATGCTTTCGATGAAAATCAAGATCAACAAGAATTTGAGATATGTCTTTTAACTTTCCAGTAAATACTTTCGCTCGTTCGCTCCACTCAGGATCGTCAGCTAATAAATGATCATAGCCAATAAGAAAACCACCGCAGCCACCGGCATTTGTCACGATATAATTGGCATTTGTTTCTTCAAATGCTGTAATATTGTTCTTTGCAAGCTCGGTTGCTTTCGCTTTTTCACCGCTATGCCCATGTAATGCGCCGCAGCAGCCTTGGTTTTTAGGAATAACGATATCGCATCCCGCCATTTGTAGCAATTTCATTGTCGCATCATTTGTTTTCATGAACATTGTATCCATGAGACAGCCGGAAAAGAAGGCGACAGTCGTTGTTCTAGTTGATTGGGCTTGTAAAAATACTGGACGATTTTTCATGTCTTTCTTTTTCGGAACTTCTGGTAATACGCGTTCCATTTGTGCAAGGTTTTCTGGGAACAGCTTCATGAATCCAATTTTGCGCACTGTTTTTTGCAAACCAGAACGCTGGTAAAAGCCAAGTAATCCAGTTAGGTTAACCATCCGATTTTGATGAGGAAATAGACCTTCGAATACGGTGTTTCGTACTGTTTTAACAGGCATACTGTGTTTTTTATTTTGTGAAATAATATCCCGTGCATCTTCTAACAGCATTCCATAGTTTACTCCGGCAGGACATGCAGGTTCACATGCACGGCACCCAAGACAAAGGTCCAGAGATTCTTCAACGTCATCATCGAAATCAATCATGCCGTCTGCAACTGCCTTCATCAGAGCAATCCGTCCACGAGGGGAATGTTTTTCATTAAAATTCGTTTCGATATATGTTGGACAAGCCGGGAGACAAAATCCGCAGCGCATACAATTAAGGAGTTCGTCCATATCCATTTGTTCTGCAAACTGTTGCTGAATTTTTTGCTGCTCATCTGTTGCAATCATCGTGTTACCACCACTCTTTTTCGGCTTTCTTTCGCAAATATTTTACCAGGATTCATGATGTTATTTGGATCGAAGGCATGTTTAATCGCCTTCATTGCAGTGATACCTTCTGGACCAAGTTTCCATTCAAGATAAGGTGCTTTTACGAGCCCAACACCATGCTCGCCTGTGATTGTACCACCTAGATCAATCGCGGCGGCGAAAATTTCTTCAAATGCTTGTTCAACGCGCGACATCTCATCAAGATCTCGTATATCAGTAGGACAAGTCGGATGTAAATTTCCATCGCCAGCGTGTCCGAATGTACAAATTTTTACATCATATTTCACCGCGATTTTCTCGATAGCCTCAACCATCTTGGCTATTTCAGATCTAGGTACAGTAGCATCTTCTAGGATTGTCGTAGGTTTAAGTCTTGCGAGTGCTGACAATGCAGAACGCCTTGCAGTACTTAACAACTCGGCTGTATGCTGATCTTTCGCAATTTCAACGGATTCAGCATCTTGTTCTCGACAAATGGCAGCAATCATTTCCATATCGCGATCAACAACTTCAGCTGGGCCGTCTTGTTCAATTAAAAGAACTGCTTTCACATTTGTCGGCAGTCCAATTTTCGCGAAATCCTCGACTGCTTCAAGTGTCGGCTGATCCAAAAATTCTAGCGTAGCAGGGATAATTTTATTCGAAATTATTTTTGAAACAGAACGTGCTGCAGCGTCAAGATCTTGATAAAGCGCTAGTAATGTTTTTTTGGTTTCAGGCATGGGTATAAGCTTTAATGTTGCTTCTGTAATAATGGCAAGCGTACCTTCAGAGCCGACAAATAAACGAGTTAAATCATATCCGGCCACATCTTTTGCTAATTTTCCACCCGTTCGAATAATATCCCCATTAGGCAGGACTGCTTCAAGCGCTAAGACGTAATCACGGGTGACACCGTATTTTAGTCCACGTAACCCACCGGAATTTTCATTTAAATTACCGCCGATAGTTGAGATGCTCATAGAGCTTGGATCAGGTGGATAAAATAAACCTTTCTCTTCTACAGCATGAATCAGATCTAATGTAATAAGCCCAGGCTGGACAGTGACGGTTAAATTATCCTCATCAATTTCAAGAATTTTGTTCATATATTTAAAAAGTAATACGATTCCACCTTCAGTTGGTGTCGTGCCCGCGCATAGGTTTGTTCCAGATCCGCGTGGAACGATAGGAATTTTATGTTGATTACAAAAGCGTAAAACCTCAGAAATTTCTTCTGTGGAGCGTGGAGATATGACAGCATCAGGCATCGATTGAAACTGTGGTGATGCATCATATGAATATACTAATTTACCAACTTGGGAATCATCGAAATTTTCCTTGCCAACAATGGAGATTAGTTTTTCCGAAATCTGTGGTGAAAGCATTTTCTTCCCTCATTTCTATAACTATATTATAGGAATGTAAGTGCTTTTATGCAATTAAAAAAGTGCCAGGCACCGAAACAATACAGAATTGTTTCGGTGCCTGGCACTGGTTATTGCATGGACGCATTGTATGGAAATTGATTGGCATATCCGGCATGTTGTTGATATGATTGTTGAATTTTTTGTTGATCTTCAGCTTCTAATTTATACCAGCCTTTTTGAAACATTTCGACGAATAGATCCCGCTGTGCTTGTTGTGTTTCATTGAAAATGGTAAGTATATCATCGTAAAGATGCTGGTGACTAGCTTCATGTAGAGCGGTTGCGTAAGCATCTGTCAGATATTTTTCAGTAGATAACATATCATTAATAAAGTCCCGCTCATTCATCTGAGGAGTTTTAGGCACTTGCATGGAAGGATTTTGAATTTTTTGGTTTTGCATGGATAGGCCTCCTTTATCATTGGATGAACGTATTGGATTGTTGTTTTTCTTGCAAATGTCCAAGTAATTTTTCATAATGGCGTTGATGCATTTGCCCACATGAATTAATTACTGTTTTAATTTGCTGATCTTGGCATTGGCTAGCAGCGAAATGTGCTTTTTTCATTGCTAGCAAGTTCCACGCTAGCATATCATTAATATAAGCAAAGTCTTTTGTAGTAATGACATGAGGTGGTTGTGGCATGACAATTTGTTGACCTTGATTTTGTTGATTCATTTGTTGATTTTGCAAATGATTTCCTCCTTTCATATATTCAACATTTAGCATGCCTGCGGCGTACAATTTTATACCATCTTATATGATAGTTGAGAGGAGTTGAGTAGCATGGAAAAAGCAATGCGCAATTTCTTTTTATTTTTATCGAAAAATAAAACATTTTCAAAAGTGGCTAAAAAATACGGACTCAGGTTCGGTGCTTCAAGATTTGTTGCAGGGGAATCTCTTGGGCAAGCAATAGATAGGATTAAAGATTTAAATAAACAGGGACTTGCTGTTACGATCGACTATTTAGGTGAATTTGTAGACAATGAAAAAGAAGCGAGCGTAATGAAAGATAACGCAATAATGGCTATTCAAACGATCGCTAATAAAGGTCTTGATTCCCAATTATCATTGAAGCTTACATCAATGGGCATGGATCTTTCTAATGCGATTGTTATGAGAAATATGCGCGAGATTATGGATGTGGCGAAAATGAATCATGTATTTATTACGATTGATATGGAGGATTTTTCTCGATGTCAAAAAACATTAGATATATTCAAAATGTTAAAAATGGAATATGAAAATATTGGGACTGTTATCCAAGCCTATTTATATCGAACGCAAAAAGATCTGCTTGATTTAGAGGCATTTTCACCAAATCTTCGTTTAGTTAAAGGTGCGTATAAAGAATCACCAAAAGTAGCTTTCCCAGAAAAGGTGGATGTGGATGATAATTTTAAAGAGCTGATTAAAACGCATCTATTAAACGGACATTATACAGCGATTGCCACACATGATGAAACAATCATTGATTTCGTAAAACTATTTGTGCAGGAAAATGGTATTCCAAAGGCGAGATTTGAATTTCAAATGTTGTATGGAATACGATCTCAAAGGCAGATTGACCTTGTGAAACAAGGTTATACAATGCGCGTATATATGCCTTATGGTACAGATTGGTATGGATATTTTATGCGCAGACTTGCGGAACGGCCGGCTAACGTCATATTCGTGTTAAAGAGCATTTTTACTGAAAAATAAAAAAGACCATTATAAATTTTGATTGCAAGCGAATAGAAAATCCGATATATTAATAATAATCAGACATTCATTTATATTTTTTTATTGTAAAAATGAGTGAGTGTTCATTCAAGCTAGTGAAGGGGGAATATAATTTGACTTACAGCATTAAAAAAGCCGCTGTCCTTGGATCAGGTGTTATGGGCTCTGGAATAGCAGCTCATCTGGCTAATATAGGTATTCCAACATTACTTTTAGATATCGTGCCAAAGGAGCTAACAAAGGAAGAAATGTCTAAAGAGCGAACACTTGAAGATAAGAAAGTGAGGAATAGGTTAGCAGAAAATGCATTGTTGAAATTATTAAAGCAAAAGCCATCCCCACTTACGAAAAAGGAGAATTTAGCACTCATTACCCCGGGGAATCTGGAGGATGATCTTCAAAGTTTATCAGAGGTAGACTGGATTATTGAGGTAGTTGTTGAAAATTTAGATGTAAAAAGAAAAGTATTTGAACTAGTTGATCAAAACCGGAAAGTTGGTAGTATAATCAGTTCTAATACTTCGGGTATTTCCGTGGAGGCAATGTCTGAAGGACGTTCCGAAGATTTTCAAACGCATTTTATGTGTACGCATTTCTTCAATCCACCTCGTTATTTAAAATTATTGGAATTAATTCCGACTAAAAAAACAGATAAAGAAGTACTTCAGTTTATGCAAATATTCAGTGAAGATACGCTTGGTAAAGGTGTTGTTATTGCGAAAGATACGCCTAATTTTATTGCAAATCGGATTGGAACATATGGCCTGCTTGTAACTGTTAGAGAAATGCTAAAAGGTGGCTATAGTATTGGAGAAGTTGATTCGATCACGGGCACACTGATTGGGCGTCCGAAAAGTGCCACATTTAGAACCTTAGATGTGGTTGGTTTAGATACATTTATTCATGTTGCTAACAATGTATATGAACAGGTGAGTGGGGAAGAGAAAGAAGTTTTTGCCGTACCAGAATTTATGAAGAAAATGCAAGAAAAAGGCTGGCTGGGTAGCAAATCAAGTCAAGGATTTTATTTGAAGAAAGGGAAAGAAATCTTTGAATTGAATCCAGAAACAATGGAATATGAAGAGCGTAAAAAACTGAAAACGCCTGGCTTGGAAATCGCTAAACAGGCAAAAGGAATAGCGAATAAAATGAAAGCGCTTGTACACTCGGATGATCGCGCGGGAAAATTACTTTGGAATATTACTGCTCCGGTCCTCGCTATTTCCGCAGAACTACTCGGAAATATTGCGGATGACATCACTTCGATTGATCAAGCGATGAAATGGGGCTTTGGCTGGAAGTTTGGGCCGTTCGAAATATGGGACGCGATTGGTGTTAAAAAATCTGTACAGAAGATGGAAGAAGACGGTATTAAGGTCCCAGTATGGGTAAAAACAATGCTCGAACAAGGAAATACGACCTTCTATAAAGAGGTGGATGGAGTTAATTTGGTTTATGCAAATGGAGAATACGAGGAAATTGTCGGAAATCCTAAAGTGATAGATTTGCAGCTTTTGAAAAAACAAGGAAAATTACTGAAAAAGAATACAGGTGCTAGTTTGATAGATATTGGTGATGATGTTGTTTTACTCGAATTCCATTCGCCTAATAATGCCATTGGCTTTGATATTATTCAGATGATCAATTATGCGATTAATGAAACCGAGAAAAATTATAAAGGACTCGTGATCGGTAACCAAGGGAAAAACTTCTGTGTCGGTGCCAATCTAGCAATGATATTAATGGCCGCTCAAGATGATGATATTTTTGAGGTGGATATGGTCATTCGCCAATTCCAGCAGGCAATGATGAAAATAAAATACAGCAAAAAACCAGTCGTTGCTGCGCCATTTGCCATGACAATAGGTGGTGGTGGAGAAGTGTGTCTACCGACGGCGCGCATTCAAGCATCAATGGAAACATATATTGGACTCGTTGAAGCTGGTGTCGGCCTCATTCCGGGTGGTGGTGGCAATAAAGAACTATATATTAAAACATTACAAGGAATGCCAAAAGGAATAGAGTTTGATTTGCAAAAAGTTGCCAATAAGGTATTCGAGACAATTGCGATGGCGAAAGTATCGACTTCCGCAGATGAAGCTTTCGACAATGGCTTTCTTAACAAAAATGATGGCATTAGCGTAAATGGAGATCATTTACTTTACGATGCTAAACAAGCGGTACTTGGATTGCACCATCAAGGTTATAAGGCACCTGTTCGACAAAAGGTGCCAGTTACTGGTGAATCTGGCTATGCTACCTTATTGCTCGGTGCAGAAACGTTGCATTTATCTGGATATATATCAGCACATGATCTGAAAATTGCTAAAAAGCTTGCATATGTTATTGCTGGTGGGAAAGTGCCATTTGGAACAGAAGTAGATGAACAGTATTTATTAGATCTTGAAAGAGAAGCGTTTTTAAGCCTTGTAGCTGAGCCGAAGTCACAACAACGTATGCAGCATATGCTCATAAAAGGAAAACCACTTAGAAATTAATCGTGTGAGATGAAGAGGAGGGTGATTATATGCGTGAAGCGGTTATTGTTGCTGGTGCAAGGACGCCTGTTGGTAGAGCGAAAAAGGGCACGCTCGCTACGACAAGACCCGATGATTTAGGGGCCTTAACAGTCAAAGAAACACTGAAGCGTGCGGGTCATTATGAAGGAAATATTGATGATCTAATTTTTGGTTGTGCCATGCCTGAAGCTGAACAAGGTTTAAACATGGCGAGGAATATTGGCGGATTGGCTGGGCTAGCAGATACAGTGCCAGCCATTACAATTAATCGCTATTGCTCGTCAGGCTTGCAGTCTATAGCCTATGCCGCAGAAAGAATCATGCTCGGCGCTTCAAATACTGTTATTGCCGGTGGAGCGGAATCAATGAGTTTAGTTCCAATGATGGGGCATGTCGTTCGACCAAATATTAAACTTGCTGAAACGGCACCAGCTTATTATATGGGCATGGGGCATACTGCGGAGGAAGTAGCGAAAAAATTCGGTATTTCAAGAGAAGATCAAGACACATTTGCTGTGAAAAGCCATCAGAAGGCTGCAGAAGCGATAGCGAATGGAAAATTTAAGGATGAGATCGTTTCAGTAGATGTGATCAACAGACATGTCGGTTCGGACAATAAAATAAAAGAAAATAAGATAAATTTTGCTCAAGATGAAGGTGTTCGTCCTGATACAAACCTAGATGTCCTCGCTAAATTACGACCAGCTTTTTCTGTGACGGGGTCAGTAACTGCAGGAAATTCGTCGCAAACGAGTGATGGTGCTGCAGCTGTCATGGTAATGGATCGGGAAAAAGCAGAATCTCTTGGATTAAAACCATTGGTAAAATTTCGATCATTCGCAGTAGCTGGTGTGCCACCGGAAATTATGGGAATTGGTCCTGTAAAGGCGATTCCCAAAGTGTTAAAAATGGCTGGTCTTGAGCTTTCAGATATCGGTTTATTTGAACTGAATGAAGCGTTCGCTTCCCAATCGATTCAAGTAATAAGAGAGTTGAGACTCAATGAAGAGATAGTCAATGTTAATGGTGGTGCTATCGCACTTGGGCATCCGCTTGGATGTACAGGAACGAAGCTAACATTATCGCTTGCCCATGAAATGAAACGTCGGAATATTCAATTCGGCATTGTCACAATGTGTATTGGTGGTGGAATGGGTGCAGCGGGAGTATTCGAATTACTATCATAAGGAGGAATCAATATGACAAATGAAACGAAAAAGTTGATCAAAGGTGGAGCATTTTTAATTGATGATATTGCTGCTGAACAAATGTTTACACCGGAAGATTATACAGATGAGCATAAAATGATCGCAAAAACGACGGAGGACTTCGTTGATAATGAAGTCATGCCTGAAGTGGAGCATCTTGAAAATCATGAATTTGATCGCTCCGTAAAATTATTGAAACAAGCAGGTGAGCTGGGGCTTTTAGGAGCAGATGTTCCTGAGGAATATGGTGGGCTAGCACTTGATAAAGTGAGTTCATCATTAATCTCCGAGAAACTGGCGAAAGCTGGTGGCTTTTCGATTTCTCACGGGGCACATGTAGGAATCGGTTCCCTGCCAATTGTTTTGTTTGGTAGTAAGGAACAAAAACAAAAGTATTTGCCATCATTAGCTACGGGCGAATTACTAGCTGCTTATGCCTTAACAGAGCCAGGATCTGGATCAGATGCGCTTGGTGCAAAATCGAGAGCAAAATTAAATGAAGCTGGGACACATTATATATTAAATGGTGAAAAACAATGGATTACAAACTCTGCTTTCGCAGATATATTTATTGTATACGCTAAGATTGATGGCGAACAGTTTTCTGCGTTTATCGTTGAACGAGCATACCCAGGTGTATCGACAGGTCCGGAAGAAAAGAAAATGGGAATTAAAAGCTCGTCAACGCGGACGTTAATATTGGAAGACGTAGAAGTTCCCGTAGAAAACTTGCTAGGGGATGCGGGTAAAGGGCATAGAATTGCATTTAATATTTTAAATATTGGGCGTTATAAGCTTGGAGTAGGAGCAGTTGGTGGTTCTAAACGAGCACTTGAAACTACTTTGCAATATGCAAATCAGCGGAAACAGTTTAAAACACCAATCTCCCAATTCAATTTGACGAAAGAAAAATTCGGTACACTTGGATCGGAGATATACGCTGCAGAGAGCTCAGTTTACAGGACAGTTGGTTTGTTTGAAGATCGCATGAGCCAATTGACTGAGGAGCAAGTGAAAAATGGATCGGAAGTAGCACGTTCGATTGCTGAGTACGCAATTGAATGTTCTTTGAATAAAGTGTTTGCATCAGAAGTTCTCGATCATGTGGTTGATGAAGGCGTGCAAATCCACGGTGGTTATGGATATATGCAGGAATACGAAATTGAAAGAGCCTATCGAGACTCACGTATCAATCGGATTTTCGAAGGTACAAATGAAATCAACAGATTACTCGTTCCAGGTACTTTTCTGAAAAAGGCATTTAAAGGTGAATTACCTTTACTAGAAAAAGCACAAAGTTTGCAAGAAGAATTGATGATGCTCATGCCTGAAGAACCCGGAAGTGAACCGCTTGATCAAGAGAAGCAACTAGTGAAAGGCGCAAAAAAAGTTGCACTGATGATTTCTGGACTGGGTGCTCAAAAATTTGGGCAAGCACTTGAAAAGGAACAAGAAATTCTTGGGAAATTAGCTGATATTATTTCACTTGCCTATGCAATGGAATCTGTAGTTCTGCGAACTGAAAAGGCAATTGGCCAGGTGGGATTAGCAAAGAGTAATCAAAAGCTCCTTTACACACAAATCTTCTGTCAAGACTCGATTGTGAAGGTAGAACAATTTGCAAAAGAGTGTCTTGCAGCAATAGAAGAAGGAGATACATTCCGTATGATGAACTCTGCTCTCCGTAAATTAACGCGTCACACACCGATCAACGTTATTGTCAAGAAACGAGAAGCGGCAGACCGTTTGATTGATGTAGAGAAATATGTAGTATAAGCAATTTAATAAAAGCCGACTACTAGTTTAGTTTAGAGTGGTCGGCTTTTTTGTTGTTTAAAAAAAGAAAAATAGGATGTTCACCATGAACATCCTATTTTGTTGCATACGGTAAGCGTATTCGAAACAAATTTATTGAACAACAGGCGTCATTATAGGTCATTCGAGATGTTAATGAAGAATATTTCGCGTTTCAATTATTATTTATAATGGTAGTAACTTATTAACTCTACCCTATTTTTTCCTATGCCCTTTATTCCCGCCAGATCCTTTCTTTCCACCAGATCCTTTCTTTCCACCAGATCCTTTCTTTCCACCAGATCCTTTCTTTCCACCAGATCCTTTCTTTCCACCAGATCCTTTCTTTCCACCAGATCCTTTCTTTCCACCAGATCCTTTCTTTCCACCAGATCCTTTCTTTCCACCAGATCCTTTCTTTCCACCAGATCCTTTCTTTCCACCAGATCCTTTCTTTCCACCAGATCCTTTCTTTCCACCAGATCCTTTCTTTCCACCAGATCCTTTATTCCCGCCAGATCCTTTCTTTCCACCAGATCCTTTATTCCCGCCAGATCCTTTCTTTCCACCAGATCCTTTCTTTCCACCAGATCCTTTATTCCCGCCAGATCCTTTCTTTCCACCAGATCCTTTATTTCCGCCAGATCCTTTCTTTCCACCAGATCCTTTATTCCCGCCAGATCCTTTATTCCCGCCAGATCCTTTCTTTCCACCAGATCCTTTATTCCCGCCAGATCCTTTCTTTCCACCAGATCCTTTATTCCCGCCAGATCCTTTCTTTCCACCAGATCCTTTATTCCCGCCAGATCCTTTCTTTCCACCAGATCCTTTATTCCCGCCAGATCCTCTCTTTCCACCAGATCCTTTATTCCCGCCAGATCCTTTCTTTCCGCCAGATCCTTTATTCCCGCCAGATCCTTTCTTTCCACCAGATCCTTTCTTTCCACCAGATCCTTTATTCCCGCCAGATCCTTTCTTTCCACCAGATCCTTTATTCCCGCCAGATCCTTTATTCCCGTCAGATCCTTTCTTTCCACCAGATCCTTTATTCCCGCCAGATCCTTTCTTTCCAGGCCCTTTCTTCTTTGCATAAACTCTAGGTGCTTCATCGTATTCTACTGGATTATTATGCATATATCCTGATAGCCCTTTTTCTGTAGCAATTAGGAAAAGTTTATTAATATCAATAGTCATAGTCTCAGCCAAAACCTTCACCACTTTCTTATTTTTTTATGTCACTATTCAGAATATGAGATATGGTGTTGATCTGTTTAGACTTTATTGTATTTCTGGAAAAATACATGTTTACGTCATACTGTCACTGTATATAAGGAAGAAGCATAAAATTTAACAAGGATAAATGTATATAAAAGGAGAGTACTATCTTGTTAAGTTATAACATTTATATGAATCCAAAAGATTTTAAAACTTTGAGGCAGGATATTTGGAGTGATGAATATATTTCAGGCACATTATGGATAGGCGGTGATAAATATGCAATCGATGTTTCCTACAGAGGGCACTCCATTCGAAACCATGAAAAAAAATCATATAATATCCTTTTTAAAAAACCTTTTTTTATGAATGGAGCACATGAAATTCATCTTAACGCTGAATTTAATGATCCCTCCCTCATTCGTAATAAACTTTCATTAGACTTTTTTAGCGACATTGGAGTCTTGTCACCTCAATCACAACACATTCTTTTGTATATTAACGGGGTCTTTAATGGGATCTATTTACAATTAGAGTCTTTTGATCAATATCTGTTAACCAAAAGAAAACTGCCAGATGGTAGCATATATTATGCTACTGATAATGATGCCAATTTTTCATTGCTAACAGCAGAAAATGAAGTTAAAGCGGATCTAACTCAAGGGTATTCAGAAAAGTATGGTAATGAGGAAGGGAAGGCATCCTTGCTTAACTTACTGATTAAGGTTAATACGTTAACAGATGCGGAGTTTTACGAAGAAATTTCAAAGATTATTAATATAGAAAAGTATTTATTATGGTTAGCTGGTGTCGTTTGCACGCAAAATTTCGATGGATTTGTACACAATTATGCTTTGTATAGAGACGATAATACAAAGCTTTATGAAATAACTCCATGGGATTATGACGGAACATGGGGAAGAGATAGGCATGGAACACCATTGGAATATGACTACATTCCTATAGATGGTTACAATACTCTAACTGCTAGACTTTTTAAGTATCCTCATTATAGAAGCATGTATAAAAACATCATGGAAAGTGTACTGCAAAATCAATTTACAGCAGCAAATCAAGGTCCCTGCATCGAGTTGTCATATAGGGAATTAAATCCATACATTATAAAAGATCCTTATATGAAGTATAGAGTTGAAGAATTCGAGAAAGAACCTGAGTTCATATTAGAATTTATTCGAAATCGCAATCATTATTTAACTAATGAGCTTTCGCGGATAGTGTAGTTAAAAGATTTAGCATTTCAATTACCTCCAATAAAAGGGACGACAAGTAAACCCATTTTTAACCTTGTACTCTAAAATAGGCGTATGAAAGTTACTTTGTCATCCCATGACACATATAGATATAAGGAAAATATGAATGGAGGTTAAAAAAAGATGAATAAAGAATTAATGCTTTCATTAGTAGATAAAGTAATTAAAATCGATAGGGGTGGACCTGAGTCTCGTGTTGGAAAAGTTCTGGCAGCAGAAGAGGATCATCTTACGGTGCTAACCGAAGATGAAGGAGTTATTTATTATAATACACAGCATATTAAGAGCCTATCTGATAATGCGAAACAAGGATTGAAATTTGAACTTGAAATTCCTGAGGACTTTGAGTTCGTAAGAGCTCAAGATTTTAAAAGTGTTTGTGATAGCTTAAAATATCACTGGATAAAAGTTAACCGTGGTGGACCAGAATCGCTAGAGGGTGTACTGGACGATGTTAATGATGATTTTATGGTAGTTGTCTCGAATGAAGAAATAGTCCGTCTTTCAATGTTTCATGTCCGTAACATAAGCTATGGAGTTAAAGTTGAAAAACAAGAGGCTGATAAATCAGAAAATAAATCATCAAATGATGATGAGAAAACAGCAAATAAGTCTGAGGAAAGTAATAAAGAAAACACAAATAAATACCAAAAAGATATAACAATACAAAATCAATAGTGGCTTCTTAAATTTGTCGCTGCTATTTGTTAGTTGCGACAAATTATTTAGAGGGGAGGAACTCTAAATTGGAAAAGGAAAATCTTGTTGATGTACTCAGCATCCTTATAGGGTTCAAAGTTGGAATCTTTCTTAATAACGACCAATTTGTAGAAGGACTTTTGCTGGATGTTAAACAAGACCACCTAATAGTTGAGGTGGATCACAACGTTTTTTATTTTGCACTTCAACAGATTTACGCACTGTCAAAGAATGCTAAAGATTTTCGCGCATCGTCCAACATTGTTCCTCATCTAGATAGAAATCACTTAACAGACATATTGAGTGCTTTAAGGTACAGCTGGGTCACTATCAATAGTCTTAATAATCAGACGCTAGTGGGGTTGCTAAGCAGAATATCCGAAGATCACATCATCTTAATAAATAATGACGAAAAACTATATATTCAAAAATCCTATATTTCAAACATATGTAAAGGGATATATGAAATTGAAGATCGACAAGGAGACACCAGTCAAGAAAAAGCTGTGCAAGATTCTCTTTCTGATACAAATGATGAGTCTAAAGAACAGCTGGACTCTTCTGAGAATGAAGAAGCAAGGGATACTCATCAAGTGAATCAAGATGTAGAAAAAAACATACAAATAACAAACGAAAATGAATTGGAAAAAGATGATCAAGTTCCTTCTAAGCTAAGTAATGATAGCGAGGAAACGGATGTTGAATCTTTTAATAATGGTGATCGAAATGTCATCTCAAAAATTGAATTTATTGGAGAATCTATTTTTCAGCAATCGGAAAAACATAATGTATTAAAAAGGGATGAAGAATTTTCTCACGATGAAGGTTGCCAGGATGTATTAGAATCTAATCAATATAGCGCTATGAACGAGGAGCAATATATCTTTATCGAACCTCAATATAATAAGAGAGAAAATAGAAAACATCGAACTAGGGTAAATCCCAAATGTAATGATCAGCAAGCATTTACATCCCAAAACCATTCTGTTGAGGATTTAGGATTACCTGCTAATGTCATAAAATCTTTAAAAAAAGAAGGGTATTCTGAATTATCTAAGACGACTGCTAGTCCGAGGTGCAATCATAGTAAAAATTTTAAATTGACTAGGAGGAATGTAGAAGGGAAATCGGAAGCTGCTAATGTAAAAGCCACTCATAATCCTATAAAAAAAATGAGTCCACAAGAAGAAAAAGTAATGTTAGAGAATCAATACTATGCTTTAATGAAGCATGCTGAAAAAATGTATCATCAATTGAAACAAGAACGATTCGGGAAATAATAATAAGAAAGGAGGGGGAAAACATGATTATGATCCTTTATTTTTCCATAATTGGAGGATTATTTTATAAACTATTTTTAAAATCACCATATAAGCAGGAAAACGTAATCAAATCAGCAAAACCTGTTATTTCTAAACAAAAGGCGGCGGATTTCCATGCTTGATTCCTCTGTTACTATTATGTTAATTGTTTTTACATTAACGATTTTATTAATGCTTTGGAGGCCATATGGAATAAACGAAACAGTCCCAACGACTATCGGTGCTGCAATAGTTTTAATTACAGGTATTGTTTCCTGGACAGATATTATAGGAATATTGGAGATTGTAAGAGGACCTTCACTAACTATATTATCAACGATTATGATGACAATTGTACTGGATAGTATAGGATTCTTTAGGTGGGTCGCTATAAATATTGTTAACAGATCAAGAGGATCCGGGGTAAGACTCTATCTTTATACGAATCTCCTTTGCTTTTTTATGACGATGTTATTTAATAATGACGGTAGTATTCTTATCACAACCCCCATCATCATTCATATGGTCACGATCTTGCGATTCAAGCCTCATCAAATATTTCCTTACTTAATATCTGGTGCATTAATTGCAACTGCAGCAAGCGCTCCGATCGCTGTCAGTAACATTTCCAATCTCATTGCGTTAGAAATAGTCGGATTAAGTTTAAACAGTTATATAAATATGATGTTTATTCCCTCGATGATAGGGATTTTATCAATTTTCCTACTAATGTTTTTATATTTTAAAAAGAATATTCCCAAAAAAATTTCACCGATTCAACTAAGATTGAAAAATGACAACTCTAAATATATGTACTCCCATCCTCTTGAAATCCGAAGCGATATTGAAAATATTGATTGGAGTATGTTTAAAATCAGTCTGAGTATTGTAGTAGCTACAAGAGCTTGTTTTTTTGCCCTATCTCCATTAGGAATTTCAATCGAGTGGATTGGTTTATTAGGTGCCTTTATTTTAATTGTTTTTAGATGGCTTAAAATGAGAACTGGCATTACTGATATTTTGAAAAAGACTCCGTGGCATATCTTATTGTTTGCATTTAACATGTATGTTCTCGTGTACGGACTTAAGAATATCGGTATAAATGATTTTATTGTTCGTTTACTAAAAGAAATAGTAGAACAAGATCCATTAAATGCTACATTCGTGATGGGAGTCTTATCAACATTCTTATCCAATACTTTCAATAATCTACCAGCCGTTATGATTAGTACTTTGTCAATTGTGGACATGGATTTAGAACCATCATTTGTGCATATCACATACCTGGCAAATGTCATTGGAGCCGATATTGGGGCTTTATTAACACCGGTAGGAACACTCGCGACACTAATATGGATGTTTATTCTTAAAAAGCATGCAATTAAAGTAACTTGGAGTCAGTACCTAAAAGTAACAATACTTGTTATCCCAATAGGTTTAATCGTTAGTTTGTTCAGTCTATATTTTTGGGTAATGTGGCTATTTTATTAAAAAGGAGGGGTGAACTTGAATAAAATTATTCAAAACCTTATAAGGGAAGTTGTTCAAATAGAAGTCTCCGGAAAGAAGTTTATTAATGGGACAATCGTTGATATAGGTAATGACATCATTGTTTTATTTAACGGAACGGATTTTGTCTACATTCCCTTAGTCCATATTCAAAATTTAAGGGTGGATCAAAAAAATGAAGACGAGATAAAAAGTCCTACAGAATCTCCTAGCATAGTTTCGGAGGAAAATAAAGATGAATTGTCTTTAAGAAAGGTTCTAACACAGTCTAAAGGAATGTTTGTTGAAATTTATGTAACAAGCAATCAGCCTTTACATGGGTATATTACGAGCATCATGAACAATTATTTTGTATTTCATTCTCCTATTTATAAAACCATGTATATTACGTTACATCATCTAAAGTGGCTGATTCCTTATTCTAACAATCAACGGCCATACGATCTAGATAACCGTAATTTTCCTATTCAACCGACTAATGTTTCACTAGCAAGAACTTTTGAAGTTCAAGTTAAAAAGTTCGAAAATGAAGTCGTTGTGTTTAACATCGGTGAAAATAATAACCATATAGGAAAAATAAATAATGTCGAAGAACAAATCATAGAGATTCAAACAGCAAGAACACATCCCGTTTATCTAAATCTTCATCACATTAAAACGCTACACCAGGTGTAACTCCCTATAAAACCAATCTATTTATTAGTCGAAACTAAGAGAAGGTGAAAACTTCCTAATATTTTAAGCCTATTATATTGCCGATATATTATTTGACAAACTTTGATACCTACCTCAGCTTACTTTAGAGACTTGGTAATCTAGTGGAATTTGGCGGGAGTAATAATGTGTACACAAATCCTCTTCATCCATATAATCAAGCATTATTATTGGCTACTCCTGATACTGATACAGTAACAGAAAAGAGTGAACAGATTATTCTAAAAGGTGAAGTGCCTAGACCATTTCATTCACTATTCGTCTGTATGTCTCGTACAAGGTCCCCACATGTACAATTACTTGAAAATAGAAAATAGGTGATGGGATTTCCGACTGAGAGACCTTGATTGAATATTATCATGACATCGTGATAGTATCTAAAGGGCTATTCAAAAGGGATATCAAATCACCTTTCTGACATAAGGGGCTTTGAAGTCGCGACTTAAAATAAAGTATGAATTTGTAGAAAATCAGGATTCTGTGTACTCTGATGACACTATAGAAAAAGTTATTTTATGCAGAGATCCTACTAAAGAATTGCATAAGTTGATGTTATAAAACTGGACAATCATTCTGAATGCTAAGGATAGTATCTCTATATGTATTAACTTACAATATGCAAAGTAAATAAAAATGTTAGTTGTTTTGACAAAGGTAAATTGAAAACTCTGCCGAATAATAAAGTATACTGTATAGTAGATAAGCCTCCTGTTTGCAGGGGAAAAAAAAGGGGAGTTGGTGAGGAAATGTCTGTTACGTTATATACTTATCCTCCATGCAGTACTTGTCGTAAAGCAAGAAAGTGGCTGCAGGATAATAATGTTGAATTTACCGAAATACATATTGTAGAAAGTACTCCATCGAGCAATGAAATAAAGCAGCTACATGAAAATAGCGGTCTTGAATTAAAGCAATTTTTTAATACAAGTGGGAAAAAGTACCGCGAGCTCGAGTTAAAAGATAAATTACCGAATGCAACAGAGGAAGAGCTTTACGAAATACTGGCTTCTGATGGCATGCTTATAAAGCGTCCTATTGTCACAGACGGAAAAAAAGTAACAGTAGGTTTTAAAGAATCGGATTTTTCGGGAGCATGGACGAATTAAATCTTCGGTTTAAAATGCTTTTCTTGATTTAGTGAAAATCTTTATGTACATTAACTATAGAAGATATTATGGAGGGGTTATGGAATGAATTTGCCAAAAGAACTTCGCTATTCTGATGAACATGAATGGATTAAAACAGAAGGCGAGAATATGCGTATCGGTATCACTGACTTCGCTCAATCCGAGCTGGGAGATATTGTATTTGTTGAACTTCCGGAGGTAGGTGATGTAGTTACAGCTGATGAGCCATTCGGAAGCGTAGAGTCTGTTAAAACTGTTTCTGAATTATATTCACCACTAAGCGGAAAAGTAATTGAGGTTAATGAAGAGTTGGAAGATAATCCGGAATACGTAAACGAGTCTCCGTATGAAAAAGCATGGATGATCGTAGTAGAGCCTTCCGACCATAGTGAGTTGGACAATCTGATGTCTGCTGAACAATATGCAGACATGACGAATGAAGAATAATAAAGACTTGCATCTTAGCAATAGCTGAGATGCATTTTTTCACTCCCATAAGCTTTATACAGCTGTAGAAATTGGATGTGTTAGTCGAGGTTCCTTCTGTGAAAATTTGATTAACCGGAGTTGAAGCAATGAAAACAGCCCCGAATAAAGTCATTATTGTTGAAGGTTTGTCTGATAAAAAAAGGGTTGCAAGGATTGTCAAAGAACCTGTAGACATCATTTGTACAAATGGAACAATTAGTTTTTCAAAACTTGACGAGTTAGTTGAAGTTTTGGATGATAAAGAAGTATATATTTTAGTTGACGCCGATAAATCGGGTGAAAAGCTCAGAAAAGTATTAAAACGTGAATTTCCAATGGCACATCATCTATATATTGATCGGACATATAAAGAAGTAGCAACGGCGCCCTATCAGTATTTAGCAACAATGCTATTGAGGGCAAATATGGATGTTGACGCGAAATATTTATAAATTTAAGTTCAAAATGAGGATAAAAAGGGCCAATGCCGACTAAGACCGCTACGTCCTGTGCAGTGTCGGCAATAGGACGTCCTGTCCGTCGAAGTTCTAGGAAGAGCAGCTTTCGAGCACCACAGCACTTGCACAGGATGTGTTGTCTTCTGTGTCGTTCACAGGAACGTGAGCGATTTTAGGTAGAAGATTTCTTCTTATACGAACGGAGAAGCATGCTGACAACGAAATTCGACTGCCATTTTTACCGGACTCTTTGAACAACTTCTATAAAGGGATGAACTAGTTATTATGATAGAATGGTCTAATGAAGATATAAAGGAAGTTTTGGAAAAGGAAGGGACAGCTGTTCTTTATTTCTACACTCCGCTTTGTGGCACCTGTCAGGTTGCTGGAAAAATGATTAGCATAGTCGAACATATGATAGAAGGTATTCCATTTGGAAAAACTGATCTAAATTATTATCCTGATATGGCTGCGCTTTTTTCTATTGAAAGTGTTCCCTGCATGTTAATTGTAAAAGATGGGCAAGTAGATGAAAAGATTTATGCGTGTAAATCAGTACCTTATTTACACGATTTAGTTAAGCGATATGTATAAATGCTTAATAGGATTCTGAGGATTTTGTCGAAAAAACTATAATTATGTCATTGACGATTGTAAGTCTGCATGTTAAAATCACAATAATAGATAACTTGATCATAAAATTTAATAAAGTTTTGCTCTTATCCAGAGAGGTGGAGGGAATGTGCCCTTTGAAGCCCGGCAACCGTCACAATAGTGAAATGGTGCCAAATCACACAAAGCTTAATGCTTTGGGAGATGAGAGGAAGGTTTGTTTATTTCGATGCCTTTCTGCTCATTTATGCAGAGGGGCATTTTTATTTATAAAGAATAAGCAGATTAATTCTTAGATATTACAGCACATATAAAACAATTAATTATGGGGAGATCATCAAAATGAGCGAATATCATGAGCAAAAAGTTGATGCAGATGTAGCAGTAATTGGATTAGGGTCCATGGGGAGTTTTGCATTCTGGCAGCTTGCACGGATGGGAGTTAATGTTGTAGGGTTTGATCGATATAGACCAGGACATGATAAAGGCGCTGGACATGGTGAAACGAGAATTTTTCGTACAGCATATGGTGAAGGTGTTGCATATGTTCCACTACTCCAAGCAGCTAGGGATCTTTGGCGCGAATTGGAGAACGAAACCGGTGTTGAACTTTATGTAGAAACCGGTGGAACGATGTTCGGACCAAAAGAAGACGATTTTATGACTACTGTGCAAGAAAGTGTCCAACAGTATAATCTTCCTCATAAAATATATGATGCTTCTGAGGCCAGCAAAGTATATCCACAAATTAATTTTCAAGAAAATCAAATTGCCGTTTATGAGGAATTAGCTGGTTTTTTAAAACCCGAGCTTGCAATTGAAACAGCGGTAAATCGGGGCGAAGAATTAGGGGGAACTGTTTATACAGATAGTCCAGTAACGACAATTATACCGGATAAAAATGGTGTCTCTATTTCATATGGAGATAAACAAATTAGGGTAAAAAAAGTAATTGTTGCTTCTGGTGGATGGACATCCAAGCTTCTCCCACAGCTAAAATTACCTGTTTCACTCGAACGCCAAGTTTTAGTATGGTACAATGCTAGAAATCCTGAGCAGTTCACACCAGAGAAATTCCCTATCTTTTCTAGGGTAAGCAAAGGTCGAGGTTTCTATGGGTTCCCATCAATTGATGGGAAAACGGTAAAGGTTGCATTTCATCATGGTGGAGCGATATTCGACGACCCTAATGAAGTAGATAGGGAGATTCATGATGCAGATTTGTTACCCCTTACTGTAAAGGTAAGGAAGTACTTGCCAGATCTCATTCCAGAACCTGTAAAAGCTAAGACATGTTTCTATACAAATACGCCTGATGAACATTTTGTTCTTGGTGCAGCACCAGGTTTGCAAAATGTAACACTGCTTGGACCAATGGCTGGGCATGGATTTAAATTTGCACCGATCATGGGGAAGATTGCAGCAGAGCTATCAACGGATACAACGCCGGACATAGACATAAGCATGTTTGATCCAAGTCGTTTTGATAAGTGAATTTACAGTAAGCTACAACATCGGAGGATCAGGTGGGGATTCTACCCCACCTGATTGGTAGGTCTCACCTACGCTTCGCTTAGGGATAGGATTCCTAAACTACTCTAAAGAAAGATCAAAATAAAATAATATAAAAAAAGAGGGAAAATAATGAAATCGAGCAAAAATGTAAGAAATATATTTACGATCATTTTATTAGGAGTTATTTTAGTATTAGCTGCATGTGGATCGAAAAGTAAATCAGATAGTGATGTCATTAAAGTTGGAGTAGGTTCAGCAGAAATTCCAACTTGGAATCTAGTGAAAGAACTTGCGAAAGAAGAAGGAATTGAAATCGAAGTTGTAAAATTTGATGATTATGTTCAGCCTAATCTTGCATTAGCTGATGGTGAAATTGATATTAACGCGTTTCAAACGGTTGTATATTTTGATAGCTTTAAAGAAGATCGGAAACTTGATTTATCAGCGATTGGAACGACTTCCATTTGGCCAATGGGGATGTATTCGAAAGAAATTACTGACGTGAGTGATTTGAAAGACGGGGACCAGGTTATTTTACCTAAAGACCCTACCAACTTAGGCAGAGCGTTATTACTTTTAGAAAAAGCAGAAGTAATTACATTAAAAGACGGATTTGATGGTACTGGCGGCACGGAAAATATTGTAGATAACCCTAAAAACCTTAAAATCACTCCTGTAGATGCAGGCCAAGCGGCACGTGGTCTTGATGATGCAGCAGTTGCGGTTATTAACTCGGATATGGCGATCAAGTCAGGCTTAAATCCTACGCATGATTCAATATTTAGGGAAGATGCAAGTAATAAATCATACGTGAACATTATTGCTGCACAAACAAAGCGAAAAGACGATGAGACATTACAGAAAATAGTGGAAATTTACCACGCGGATAAAGTGAAAGAATTTATTGAGGAAGAATTTAAAGGTGCTGCTGTTCCAGTAAGAGAACCAATTTCTTTCTTAGATCATTATAAACAAACGAAGTAAAAAATACTAACACTTTAGCCTGTTTTCCTTATAAACAGGCTAAAATTATGAGTAAAAGTATTGATATTTCGTCCGGACCTAGTTATAAATAGAGGTAGGCAGTGAAACGTAAACAATTTTAATGAATGACTAAAGGAGATAAAATGATGCTTCAGCTAGATGATGTATATAAAGTCTTTGGAAAAAAGAAAGAAAAGAGAGTTGAAGCATTAAAAGGAATTAATCTCTCTGTTAATAAAGGGGAGATTTTTGGGGTTGTTGGTTTTAGTGGAGCAGGTAAAAGTACATTAATTAGATGTGTGAATTTATTAGAACGCCCAACATCTGGAAAAATTCTTATTAATGGCGTAGATTTACTCACTCTTTCTCCAAAGGAACTACGTGACCAAAGAAAAAAAATCGGTATGATTTTCCAACATTACAATTTGTTACATTCGAAAACAATTTTTCAAAATGTAGCAATGCCACTTATTTTGCAAGGTAAACCTAAAACATTCATAAAAGAAAAAGTAGCGGAGTTACTATCCTTTGTGGGCCTGGAGGATCGGATGTCCCATTATCCTGAACAGCTTTCAGGCGGTCAAAAGCAAAGAGTAGGTATTGCACGGGCGTTAGCGACTGATCCTGATATACTTCTATGTGATGAAGCGACATCTGCGCTTGACCCTAGTACTACGGAGTCCGTTTTAGAGTTGTTACGCAAGGTCAGAACTGAATTTAATATAACTATTCTCATGATTACACATGAAATGAATGTAATTAGGGATATTTGTGATAAAGTCGCTGTCATTGAAGGTGGAAAAATTGTAGAGCAAGGATCAGTGATTGATGTTTTTACTGAACCTAAAACAGAGATTGCAAAAAGTTTCGTTCGCACTGTTTTAAACGATGATATACCTCAATCGATTAAAACAATGATTTTGGAGAACAAGCAGATTAGTACAGATAGAGCTTTTAGAGTTATTTTTAAAGGAAGTTCAACAAGTACACCACTTTTATCAGATACCGCTAAAAACTTTTCAGTTGATCTAAATGTATTTTACGGAATGATCACAGAACTACAAGGAATACCATTTGGAAATTTGCTCATCAATATGAAAGGTGATAGTGAAGAAATTATGCGTGCTGTACAATATATGAAAAATCATGACGCGATTGTAAAGGAGGTAACGGAAGATGCATTTTGATCCATGGTTCTGGCCCGAGTTCTTTACTGCATTGAATGAAACATTCTATATGGTTGCTGTGGGACTAATCATCTCCATTATAATCGGCTTGCCAGTCGGTATCATACTTGTTGTAACAAGAGAAGGCGGACTTTTAGAAAATAAAGCTTTATTTAATATTCTAAATATCATTATTAATATTTTTCGATCTATTCCTTTTATTATTCTCATCGTTGCGATTATTCCATTTACACGGCTTGTTGCTGGGACATCGATTGGCACTACTGCCGCAATTGTTCCGCTCGTTTTATACACAGCCTTTTATATTGCCCGATTAATTGAGAACTCCCTGTTAGAAGTTGATACAGGTACAATTGAATTGGCACAAGCAATGGGAGCTACACCGTGGCAAACCATTTGGAGGTTTTTACTTCCGGAAGCATTAAGCTCCATTATATTAGCATTAACGATTGCTACTATTGGGCTTATCGGTGCTTCAGCCATGGCGGGTACGGTTGGGGGCGGAGGAATAGGTGATCTAGCTATCACTTATGGTTATAACCAATTTAAGACAGAAATTATGATTGTTACAGTCATTACATTGATTATCATGGTTCAATTGGTCCAATCGATCGGCAATCTTATTGCTAAAAAAATTAGAAGAAATTAATTAATTGATTTTCCGAGATTAATCATAGGTCAAAATGTCCGGATTTTAAAATGGTTGATTTCACCTATATGCAGCTACTAACTCATTGATGGCGGTCGTTACCAGAACAAATTGCACATAATATTGATGAATTTCCATTTTATAAAAATGTTTGTTTAGTATATAATATGATATGAAAAATATAAATTGCTTCACAAACTGGGACTGCTGGTCTCCAAAAATGAAAGGATTGGTTTTTTATTAATACCCTGCAATTGCAGTACACAAGTGGAATGGAAAAAGCTATGCACGGTGCGCATGGTCTAGGTTATGAAACTTACAAGCAAGAGCATGGATTGAGAATGAAAGTTGAACAAAGGCGCGATGAAGAGCATCAAGAATGTCAGAGGCTTGTGTCTAGCATTGAAAAAAAGCTTCATACTTGATCACCCATTAATATATATTTATGAGCAAAAGACCGGAGTGAATTACTCTTGGTCTTTTGTTCTTCTATAAAGTGTTTGTTCAAAAATGCAAATGCACCCGTTTATGATTTGGTAATTTATCGAAACATCTTTTATAAAGAAAATGGAAATAAGGTATATCTTGTTCCCACTCATTCCTAGTTGATAATAATTTTAATATGGTATAAGATAATAATGAGAATAAATTGAGAATGAACTCATCAAAATAAGAAAATGACTTTCTATATAACGGAGGTATGATCATGGCTTCAACATTAACTATCAAAGATCTGCATGTGGAGATCGAAGGAAAAGAGATATTAAAAGGTGTAAACCTTGAAATAAAAGGTGGAGAAATTCACGCAGTAATGGGACCAAACGGAACGGGTAAATCTACTTTGTCCGCTGCAATTATGGGACATCCTAATTATGAGGTAACACAAGGTTCAATTATGCTCGACGGTGAAGACGTACTGGAAATGGCCGTTGATGAGCGTGCACGCGCAGGTCTATTTCTTGCTATGCAGTATCCAAGTGAAATTACCGGCGTAACAAATGCCGAGTTCTTGCGTTCGTCTATCAATGCACGACGTGATAAAGGAAAAGAAATTTCCTTAATGAAATTTATCCGTGAGATGGATAATAAAATGGAATTACTGGAAATGGACCCGGATATGGCTCAACGTTATTTAAATGAAGGATTCTCAGGTGGGGAAAAGAAACGTAACGAGATTTTACAGCTTCTTTTACTTGAACCTAAAATTGCAATCCTTGACGAAATTGACTCAGGTCTTGATATTGACGCATTGAAAGTCGTATCTAAAGGTATTAATGAAATGCGTTCAAGTGATTTCGGTTGCTTGATCATTACCCACTATCAACGCCTACTTAATTACATCACTCCTGACCAAGTACATGTCATGATGCAAGGACGTGTTGTTAAATCCGGTGGTCCGGAATTGGCGCAACGTCTAGAAGCTGAAGGATATGATTGGATCAAAACGGAACTTGGCATTGAAGATGAAACAGTCGGCCAAGAAGCATAAGAGTTAGGAGGATGGAAATGACAATTGATACGAAAATAACAATAGATCAGGAGTACGTCCGCGCTTTTTCATCAGAAAAAGGCGAGCCTAGCTGGCTTACAGAGCTTAGAGTACAAGCTCTAGCTAAAATGGATGAACTATCTATGCCCAAACCAGATAAAACCAGAATTGCAAATTGGAATTTTACAGAATTTACGAAGCATCAAGCACAAGGATCTGTATTCCAATCACTTGCTGATTTACCAGAAGCGGCAAAAGCTGCTGTTAATATAGATGAGACAAATCAAAACTTATTTATCCAACATAATCAAACTACTGCATACTTATCACTAAATGACGAATTAAAGCAGCAAGGTGTTATTTATACAGATATCAACACAGCAGCTAAAGAGCATGGTGAATTAGTGCAAAAATACTTCATGACTGATGCAGTAAAAGTCGATGAACATAAACTTACTGCTTATCATGCAGCATTAATGAACGGCGGTGTATTCCTATATATTCCGAAAAACGTTGAGGTAAAAGAGCCGATTCAAGCGGTTTATATTTTGGATGACAAAGATGCAGCAACATTCAATCATGTGATTATTGTAGCTGATGATAATAGCTCGGTTACTTTTGTAGAAAACTATATTTCCACAGAAGAAGAAGTAAATGGTGTTGTTAATATCATTTCTGAAGTGATTGCAAAGAATAACGCAAAAATCACGTATGGTGCAGTTGATACACTTGCAAAAGGATCAACAGTTTATGTAAATCGCCGTGGTGTCACTGGTCGCGATGCTCGGGTTGATTGGGCACTTGGTATGATGAATGACGGAAATACAATTTTTGAAAATGTAACAAACCTGATTGGTGATGGTTCTAACAGTGATGCAAAAACAGTTGTTGTTGGCACGGGGAAGCAGACGCAAAACTTTACGACAAGCATTGTTCATTATGGGAAAAATACAGAAGGTTTCATTCTTAAGCATGGCGTGATGAAGGATCAAGCCTCTTCCATCTTTAATGGAATTGGTAAGATTGAAAAAGGTGCATCAGGAGCAAATGCTGAACAGGAATCGAGAGTATTAATGCTTAGTGAAAAAGCACGTGGAGATGCGAATCCGATTCTTCTAATTGATGAAGACGATGTAATGGCAGGTCATGCTGCATCTGTTGGCCGTGTAGATCCGCTACAACTCTACTACTTGATGAGTCGAGGCGTTACACAGTTAGAAGCAGAACGTCTAGTTATCCATGGCTTCCTTGCGCCTGTTGTAGACAAATTACCAATTGAAGCAGTAAGACGCCAACTAGTCGATGTCATCGAAAGGAAAGTGCGATAATGAATGTAGCTGAGGTCCGTAAACTATTTCCTATTCTTGACCAGGAAGTAAACGGACATCCGCTTGTTTATCTGGACAGCGCAGCGACCTCTCAAAAGCCTGTACAGGTAATCGAAGCAATCGATGCATATTATAGAGAATATAACTCTAATGTGCATAGAGGTGTCCATACACTTGGTACAAGAGCTACTGATAAGTATGAAGGTGCGCGTGAAAAAGTCCGAAAGTTTATTAACGCAGCTTTCATTGAAGAAATTATCTTTACACGTGGTACAACGACAGCTTTAAATACGGTGGCTGCGAGCTACGGCAGAGCTAACCTTAGCGAAGGTGATGAAATTGTCATCTCTTATATGGAACATCATAGTAATATTATTCCTTGGCAACAACTTGCTAGACAAACAGGGGCAATTCTAAAATATTTGCCTCTTAAAGCTGATGGAACAATTGCACTTGAAGATGCCCGAGCTATAATTACTACTAATACAAAAATAGTTTCGATCATGCAGGTTTCCAATGTGCTTGGTGTCATTAATCCGATTAAAGAAATAGCTGCCATTGCCCATGAACATGGAGCTGTGATGGTTGTTGACGGTGCTCAAAGTGCTCCTCATATGAATGTTGATGTGCGTGATCTTGATTGTGATTTCTTTGCTTTTTCCGGCCATAAAATGTGTGGTCCAACAGGAATTGGCGTCCTTTATGGAAAGAAAGCACTTCTTGAAAACATGGAGCCAATCGAGTTTGGCGGAGAAATGATTGATTTTGTTGGATTGCAAGAATCAACATGGAAAGAACTTCCGTGGAAATTTGAAGCTGGTACGCCGATTATTGCCGGTGCAATTGGCCTCGGTGCAGCTATCGACTTTTTAACTGATATTGGTCCAGAACATATTTTAGAACATGAACACAAGCTTGCTGCTTATGCGCTAGAAAAGATGTCTGCCGTTGACGGAATGACTATTTATGGTCCGCAATCTGCCGAACAGCGTGCAGGTGTTATCACATTTAATATAGAAGAAGTCCATCCTCATGATTTAGCGACAGTGCTTGATACAGAAGGAATTGCTGTAAGAGCTGGTCACCATTGTGCACAACCACTGATGAAATGGTTGGATGTTTCTGCAACAGCTAGGGCAAGCTTTTATTTATATAACACGGAACAAGACATTGACAGGCTTGTAGCTGGGCTTGTTAAAACAAAGGAGTATTTCACGAATGTCTTTTAATAACCTTGATAACCTCTACCGACAAGTAATCATGGATCATTATAAAAACCCGCGAAACAAAGGCAGCTTAGAAGACGGCAGCTTGATAGTCGATATGAATAACCCGACATGTGGAGATCGGATCCATCTGACAATGAAGGTCGAGGACGGAAAAGTGACGGATGCAAAATTTGACGGCGAAGGATGCTCGATATCTATGGCATCGGCATCAATGATGACACAAACAATCATTGGCCAGGATGTGGAATCAGCTAATAAGCTTTCGCAAATTTTCTCTCATATGATCCAGGGAAAAGACTATGCTGAAGATATTGACTTAGGTGATATCGAAGCACTTCAAGGCGTTTCGAAATTTCCAGCTCGCATTAAATGCGCAACACTTGCATGGAAAGCGATGGAAAAGGGTTTGAATGAACAATAATATGTGAATGGAGGAATGACATATGGCTAAAAAAGCACCTCAAATTGGGGATTACAAATACGGTTTTAGTGATAAAGACGTTTCCGTGTTCCGTTCAGAGCGCGGATTGACACGCGAAATTGTTGAAGAAATTTCAAAAATCAAAGATGAGCCTCAATGGATGCTCGATTTCCGGCTTAAATCACTTGAGCAATTTTATAAAATGCCAATGCCACAATGGGGTGGAGATTTAAATTCACTCAATTTTGATGAAATTAGATACTATGTAAAACCATCCGAACAAACAGAAAGAAGTTGGGATGAAGTACCTGAAGAAATCAAGCAAACATTTGATAAATTAGGAATTCCAGAAGCAGAGCAAAAATACCTTGCAGGTGTTTCTGCGCAGTATGAATCAGAAGTTGTTTACCACAACATGAAAGAAGATCTTGAGAACATGGGAATTGTTTTTAAGGACACAGATTCAGCGCTTAAAGAAAATGAAGATATTTTCCGTGAACACTGGGCGACAGTTATACCGCCTTCTGATAATAAATTTTCAGCACTAAACTCTGCAGTTTGGTCAGGTGGATCATTCATTTACGTGCCACCCGGCATAAAGGTAGATACGCCATTACAAGCATATTTCCGGATCAACTCTGAAAATATGGGACAGTTTGAGCGTACGTTGATCATTGTTGATGAAGGGGCATCTGTTCACTACGTTGAAGGGTGTACTGCGCCGGTTTATACAACAAACTCATTGCATAGTGCCGTTGTTGAAATCATTATCAAAAAGGATGCATATTGCCGTTATACAACGATTCAGAACTGGGCAAACAACGTATACAATCTCGTTACAAAACGTGCAGTTTGTGAAGAACGCGCGACAATGGAATGGATTGACGGTAACATCGGTTCTAAATTAACGATGAAATACCCAGCTGTTTTGCTAAAAGGTGAAGGAGCACGCGGCATGACATTGTCGATTGCTTTAGCTGGAAAAGGCCAGCATCAAGATGCAGGAGCAAAAATGATGCACTTGGCGCCGAATACATCTTCTACAATCGTTTCAAAATCAATGTCACAGCATGGTGGAAAAGTGACATATCGCGGAATCGTTCACTTTGGACGTAAAGCGCATGGTGCTCGTTCTAATATTGAATGTGACACGATGATCCTAGATGATAAATCAACATCAGATACAATTCCATACAATGAAATATTGAATGACAATATTTCACTTGAGCATGAAGCAAAAGTATCTAAAGTTTCCGAAGAACAGCTCTTCTACCTAATGAGCCGTGGAATCCCTGAGTTAGAAGCGATTGAAATGATCGTTATGGGCTTCATCGAGCCATTTACAAAAGAACTACCAATGGAATATGCCGTAGAAATGAACCGTCTTATTAAATTCGAAATGGAAGGTTCTATCGGTTAATATCACATCTAAACCCGTCCGGCGATAATTGCCTGACGGGTTTTTGTTTGTAACAAGCGCTAGTTGAAGAGCCTCATGGGGTTTATCAAACCTCCATGGTGGCAGTAGAATATCATTATGGCCTATAGAAATAAATAGAAGTGCTTATTCATGGAAATAAATACTAATATTTACAATGACACGTATTCCATTGTTTAAACTGAAAACCTAATATAAGTACTTAAAAGTAGGTGAATAACATGATTTATATTGGCGTAACCGGTTGGGGAGATCATGAATCGCTCTATGGAAATCGAACTGTCACTCGTGATAAACTACAAGAATACGGGGCTCATTTTCCTACAGTTGAAGTAGATACTTCCTTCTATGCCATTCAACCTGAAAAAAATGTAATAAAGTGGATTAAAGACACTCCGCCGGAATTTCACTTTGTCGTAAAGGCCTATCAAGGAATGACAGGACACCAGCGGAGTGAGATTCCTTATTCTACAAAGGAAGAAATGTTTTCAGCATTTAATCAATCGTTAGATCCATATATAAAGAGCGGAAAGTTAGCAATGGTGCTGTTCCAATTTCCTCCGTGGTTCGATTGTACAAAGGAAAATGTGAGCTATTTACGTTATTGTCGAGAGAAGATGGGCGATATTCCGCTTGCATTAGAATTTCGTAACCAGACATGGTTTTATCCCCGTTACAAATCAAGTACATTAAGATTTATGGAGGAAGAGAACTGGATTCATAGTATTTGTGACGAACCACAGGCTGGGATAGGTTCAGTTCCAACGGTATTAACTCCTACAAATAAAACAAAAACGCTTGTCCGCATGCACGGCCGCAATATAGCGGCATGGATGAAGCCTAACGGAAAAAATTGGCGTGAAGTTCGCTATTTATATCGGTATAATAAGGTGGAGCTCCTTGAATGGAAAGAGAACTTGCTTAAAATCCAAAAAGAAACAGAAGATATTTTTGTTATGTTCAATAATAACTCTGGCGGAGATGCAGCGAATAATGCAAAACAACTAATTGATTTACTGGGTATAGAGTACGATGGCCTTGCTGCAAAACAGCTCAATTTATTTTAGATGCATCCGAGCAAAATAAAGTAGGGTATTTATTCAGTCTTAGTAAAAAACTGTACAGTTAATTAGAATTGTTGATACCGATAGGAAGTGTATAAATGAAAGAGAAGGAAGTAATTCATATATACCATACAAATGATCTTCATAGCCATTTTGAAAACTGGCCAAGAATAGCTGACTATTTAAAAGAGCGAAAAGCTCATCATGAAGCAATGGGGGAAGATGTTTTCATTTTTGACATTGGAGATTTTGCTGATCGGTGGCATCCGTTTACAGAAGCGACTATGGGAAAAGGTAATGTGGGGTTGTTGAATGATGTAGGATATACAGCTGTAACGATTGGTAATAATGAAGGAATCACGTTGCCACACAATGCTTTAGATGAATTATACAATGCTTCGAACTTTGATGTAATTGTAGCAAATTTATATTATCTGAATAGGGAGAGGCCAGACTGGGTTTTACCCTATCAAATATATGAAACAAAACAAGGTACAAGAATTGGTGTCACAGCAATAACCGCTTATTATCGGAAATTATATGAGCAGCTTGGCTGGGATCTATCAGAACCATTGACGGAATTAGATATTCAATTGAACAAATTGAAAGAGAAGACGGATATCATTATTTTATTATCACATTTGGGCATTTATGATGACGAGAAAATAGCAGAACTTCATCCAAACATCGATTTAATATTAGGCGGGCATACACATCATATTTTACATATGGGGAAACAAATAAATCGCACGACACTTGCTGCAGCTGGAAAATATGGGCAATATGTAGGCTATGTTAAGGTGGAGGAAAAACAAAGGACAAACGTAAAAGTGAAAGCAAGTCTCATTAAAACATCCAACCTGCCACCATCTAATAATGAAGAAAATAAAATACAATCATACGCTCAGATCGGTAAAGAACAATTAAATACAGAAGTTGCTGTAATTCCTGAAACATTGGCTTTTGATTGGACAATTCCATCGCCAACTCCGCAGATTTTATGTGAAGCGATACACGAGTGGTGTAATGCTGATTGTACGCTCATCAACTCAGGACTTGTTTTAGCGCCCTTAAAAAAAGGGGAAATAACAAAATATGACCTACACCAAATGCTTCCACATCCGATCAATCCGTGTACCGTTGAACTGACAGGTGCGGAGCTTAAAGAAATTCTATTGCATGCAGAGAGTGATCATTGGCCATCGTTAGAAGTAAAAGGTCTTGGTTTTCGTGGAAGTGTAATGGGTAAATTTATTTATTATGGAATTGAAATAAATCGTAGCAAGCTTGAAGTGGAAATTGCGGGAAAACCACTGGATCCTGAAAGGATTTATAAGCTTGGTACAATTGATATGTTTACATTTGGAAAGTTTTTTCCAGAAATGCAACGTTCGGAAATGAAGCAATATTATATGCCAGAGTTCCTTCGTGATGTAATGGAATGGAAATTGAAAAAACTTTATGGATCATAATCAGTAAACTATTGATTCCAATATTCATACATATGAATATTGGAAGGAGTGAATAAGATGGTTTCAGTTGTTCCGATTAACATCGGTGGGTTCACCTTTATTGCCACTTCAGTAAGCTTGCCAAAGACGACATTGCTTACTGTATCTAATGATAATGGATATATAATGTGTGGTGCATTAGATGTGGGATTGCTTAATCGTTTACTTGCGGATCGTGAGATTATCGCGGGAAGAGCATTGGGAGTTAGGACGATAGATCAGTTATTGGAAGCACCTTTGGAATCAGTTACAAAGGCAGCTGAAAAGTTGGGGATTAAGGTTGGTATGAAAGGAAAAGATGCATTGCTTAAAATGGTAAATTAAATGAACATTATGTACTTTAATCGTGGAAACAGTAATAAGTCTAGATAGATGTTTCACTTTGTAGCGCTAAATCCCCTCTTATCAGCATATATTAGCTGTTAAGGGGGGATTTTATTGGCAGTATTTCGCGCTCGAAGGACACGGCGCGGGCCTTTGCCGTTCCGTTATGTCTTATTGCTATCATTGGTATTTTTTATATTCTCTACGGCCGCAGGGCTGTGGATCGTAAATAAAGGTATTAAGCCGACATTGGTCAGGTATGCCGAATCACAGACGAGAAAAATCGCGCCAATGGTGATCAATAATGCTGTAAAGGAAGTTGTCCCAAATGTGAAGGATATAAAAGAAGTAACGGAAACAGTACCGAATGGTGCGGGAGGAACATCGACGAATTTTGATACTGTTATTATCTCACGGATTAAGTCAGATATCGAAACCCTTGTGCAAGCTAACTTAAAGGAAGCGGAAAGGGGAAATCTACAAGCGTTGGAAGCTGAAGCGAATATAGAAATAGACATGGATAAAACTGCCGAAGATGATGGGATTGTATATTCCGTTCCACTTGGGCAAGCAACGAATAATGTGTTACTTGGAAATCTGGGACCACGAATTCCAATCAAATTTACGGCGATCGGAGATGTACAAACGAATATAGATTATGATATGGAACCGTATGGAATTAATAGTGCTTTTATTGTAGTATCTATACAAATCGTGGTACATGTGCAAATTATTATTCCTTTTGAATCAACAATGACGAAGGTGACGCAAAGTATTCCAATCGCAATTGGAGTCTTGGAAGGAGCGGTTCCACAATTTTATAATGGAAGTGGTAATACTGGACCATCCATCCAAATGCCAACTAAACCGGAGTAAATTGCTAGTATGCTGGAAAAATGTTATATTAGAATTATAAATGAATCAAACCTTATCAAATCGGATGGGGTAGAGGTGCAAAATAAATCAGTAAGCTGCGTGAGGATGACAACTATGATCATAGCTGAAAGGTTCTTTTGCCGAAGCGAGAATGTATGTCAATACGTGATCGTTGGTGTTGCTCTAAATAAGAGTACCACTCTCATTATTTGATTTTGTTAAACGAATCAAAATGGGGAGCTACAGATCACGATGGAGTACCTGTACATTACAAGAGTAATGGTAGATCTCTATCATTGCTCTTTTTGTGTGTTTAAATCTGTCTGCGGCTCCTCTAAACAATAGGAGGAAAAATGGAGAATTCAATTTTTTCATTACTTCCGCCACTTTTGGCGATTGTAATGGTCATCATAACAAAAAGAGTTTTACTCTCCCTAGGAACAGGGATTATAACATCAGCCTTGCTTTTGGAAAAGGGAAGTCCTATTAGTGCTGTATCCACATTATGGAAAACAATTAAAGGGATTTTTATTGAAAATGGTAGTTTGAACACATGGAATATTTATATTGTTTTATTTTTATTTATTTTAGGAGCAATTACAACGCTTATTAATATTGCAGGTGGAAGCCGAGCTTTTGGAGAATGGGCGATGACAAAGGTAAAAAGTAGGGCTGGAGCACAAGTATTAGCTGCAGTGTTTGGGATTATCATTTTTATCGATGATTATTTTAATGCTTTAGCAGTTGGTCAGGTTGCGCGTCCAATAACGGATCGTCATCGTGTATCACGAGCAAAGCTTGCTTATATTATTGACTCAACTTCCGCGCCAGTCTGTGTTGTAGCACCTATTTCAAGCTGGGGCGCGTTTATTATTGGGATTATTGGTACTGTGTTTGTTACCCACAACATTACCGACATTTCACCATTGTCTGCCTTTCTTCAAATGATTCCAATGAATTTATACGTATGGACAGCATTAGCACTTGTTTTTATTATCGCGATTCGAAATATTGATTTTGGCAGCATGAAGGTACATGAGGAACGGACAATAGCCACAGGTACCCCATACGACCCAGACAAAGCGATTCCAGGTGAAGTGAAAGAAAACCTGCCTGTCAGTGAAAAGGGAGCAGTGGGGGATTTACTGTGGCCGATTGCGGCACTTTTTATTGGAACGGTTGGCGCTATCATTTGGAGCGGGTTAAAAGAAACAGAAGGTAAAGCATCTATTATGGATATATTCGCTAATGCCGATGTCTCTGCGGCGCTTTTATATGGTGGGTTATTCGGTTTAGTTGTAACTATCGCTTTATTTTTCCGTCAACAAATAAAACATAAATCTTTGGAATCAAAATATATTGTTACTGGTTTAAAGGTAGGTGTCCAATCAATGGTGCCTGCTGTGCTTATTTTACTTTTCGCATGGGCAATTAGTTCCCTCATTGATGAGTTAGGGACAGGTATATATTTGGCTAGCCTTGTTGAAAAATCTCAATTAAATCCAATATTTCTACCAGTAGTTTTATTTTTCGGTGCAGGATTAATGGCCTTTTCTACAGGAACATCTTGGGGGGCATTTGGTATTTTATTACCGATTGCAGGACAAATAATTGCTGTCACTGATATATCATTATTATTGCCTGCAATGGCTGCTGTGCTAGCCGGTTCTGTGTTTGGCGACCATTGTTCACCAATATCAGATACAACGATTCTTTCTTCGACAGGTGCAGGTTGTAATCATATGGATCATGTACTTACACAACTTCCATATGCCGTAACTGCTGCAGTGATTTCGGGGATTGGCTATGTAGTACTGGGAATGTCGGGCAGCACTGTATTTGGTCTGCTAACAATCATACTGCTGTTAGTAATTTTTACAGCAGTGATGGAAAAAAATAAAAAGAAACAACTTGAAATGTAAAGTGAAATGTCAACAAAATGATATGTATTGAAAAAAAGGAGGGGTGTCCAAAAAGTCATATAATGGCTTTTTAGGAGCCCCTCTTTATCCTCATCACGAAAAAGGCACGACCTGGTCATTGGACGCACTTCGATTGCCCCTCCCTGCAAAAAAGCAGGACTAAGGTAAATCGAACGTCTCCCGATTGCCCTCCCTGCGAAAAAAGCAGGACCAAGGTAAATCGAATGTCTACCGATTGCCCCTCCTAGCGAAAAAAGCAGGACTAAGGTAAATCGAACGCCTCCCGATTGCCCCTCCTAGCGAAAAAAGCAGGACTAAGGTAAATTGAACATCTACCGATTTCCGCTCACTGCGAAAAAGGCACTCCCAAGGTCAATTGAACGCCCCCACTCCAATCAACTTACACTTTTTTTTAATCAGAGCAAGATGAAAAATTAGTAGAAAGCCGTTTTACCGATTTTCATACTTATCGGACAGCTCCTTCTATCTAATTTTTACTACGTTCCCAGTTTTTTAAATGTGGGTAAGGATCAAAAGACCATTCATTGATTCCGTTGTCTTTATACATACCGAAGTGAAGATGTGGCGGGAATTTACCAGATGTGCCTGGTGGACCATAGCCAGAGCTTCCAACGCTTCCGATTACTGTACCAGGCTCTACAGTATCTCCAATGTTTATATCTTTAGCATAACCATTTAAGTGAGCGTAGTAATGGTACGTATTGTTTATATCACGGATGCCGATGCGCCAACCTCCAAATTTATTCCACCCTTTTAATTCAACGACTCCATAAGCAACAGCGTAAACGGGCGTGCCATAACTAGCGAAAATATCCGTGCCTTCATGGATTCTTCGGCCACCCCAGCCTCTTCCAGCTCCCCACGTATTATTATACGAATAATGATGAGATTTCGGGATGGGAAAGGCTTTTTCGATTAAATCGATCCGATTGAATGTCTTAAATAACTTTACATTTGTCATAATCGCGTTGACCGTTTTATCTCGTTGATAATAATCCCATAACGCAATCCGAAATGATTGATCATTCACCCCGTATTGGGAAATATATGTTGCAAGTGTATAAAGTAAATCTTCATCATTATCTTTATTCGCTTTCCCGTCCCCATCTCCGTCCTGTCCTTTGCCGCCAAATAGTCCAATTGAAAGTAAATTTTCGTCTTGTGGATTAGGATTTGTAGGACCTACCCATTGTTCTGGAGTTATATAATAACCAGTAAATCCATCAGGTTTTGGCAAATCATTGCGTACATGGCGAATACTTCGCTCAAATTGATCGATAGCGGCTATATAATACCAAGGAATTTGTGACGTAGCTTCTGTCTTTTTATATAAAGTGATCCTTTTCTCCAATATTTCAGCGTCTGTTAATGATACTGCATTAACTTGCCATGGAAAAAATAAGAACAGGAGTAAAGCTAGCAACAATTTGTGCACAGAAAATTCACCTCTTTTCGGCCACTATATGAAAGGTAACATCGGCGTTGACACATAGGCGGGGGAGTACTATTAGCTACTTGATCCTACGCTTTTTATTTGTCGCCGATGTTCCCAAACCTGTAGCCACTGTCTTATCTGAGTCCTGATTAAGGACGCTTTTGATTTCGATCGAATTGTTGCTGGTAATTAGTTTTTTCTAATTCAGGATTGATCTGATCGGCTGTTTCGCCATTTGCATTTTCACCGTTACCTAATGTTCTTCCTTGAGGAGAACGTTCAAGCATTAATTTTACTGTTTTTCTAACTGTATTGTCTTTATCGCTAATGGTGGATGTCATTGATGCGATATTTCTGACATCTTGTGATAATGCTGGATCATCTGTTACGTATACATGGTACCAGCGTGGAACTACACTTGCTGCCGTTTTTTTTACTTGGTCTGCTGTTTCAAAACGAATGTCTTTCCCATCGTCATTAATTAGATAGGAAACTAATACTTCTTGATCAGTTACAAGCACATTGACATCTTCGACATTATTTAGTCTAACAGCCATTTTACTTATAGTGTCGGCTGTGTCTTCTCTATCTATTGGCCTTATTCCTATTTTGTTATCAGTATCATTTTGTGTAGAGTTTTTTACTTGGCGAACAAATCCAAATTGATCATTATGATATAATTCATTATGATCTTCTACATCTTTCGTATTTTTAGTAAGATCTCTTTTATCATCAGTTGTGCCACATGCGCTTAATAATGCTACAATCATACACAATATGACAACCCATCTTATTTTCATGGATGGACACCTCCCTCTGTACATAGGGTGCACAAGAAAATTAATTTTCTACTTAGAAAATGTTGGTTGATAGGCTATAATTTATATTAGGAAGAAAGAAAAGAAGTGGGTGAAGGAAAAATGATGGTAATTAATAATCAACAGTATGAATTGGTTAATGAGTTCCGTGACGGATTTAACGAAGAAGCCATTCGTGAAAGATACAGCGATATATTATCGAAATATGATTATATTGTTGGTGACTGGGGATATGGTCAATTACGTTTAAAAGGTTTTTTTTCGGACCAAAATCAAAAAGCTTCATTCGATACAAAAATAGGCACTTTAACAGAATATCTGTATGAGTATTGTAACTTTGGATGTGCTTACTTCGTTATGAAGAAAGTGGAAAAATGATTTTAAAACGAATGAATACTGTAGGCTGGAGATGATCATCTCCAGTCTACACTTCAACTATTTTGATATGGTGGCTCAATTTCTTCGTCTGGATTATCATGTGTAGGATGAGCTCCAGGGAAATTTCTAGGTTTGTTCTCGTGCATAGATTTAAATTCATAGTTGTAAGCACTGTATGACCGTTGTCCTTCTTCCCAAGGAGTAGATTTGTTCTCAACAGGTGTATTTTCACCTTTTGTTGCCCCGTATCCTCCTTCAGGAAATTCTTCAGGAATAATATAATTCCTATCAGTTTCAACATTGGACATATCCGTGTAGTGGATTTCTTTATTTTTATCATGCTTATTCATTTTGGTTAACCACCTTTTAAAGGTAGATTGTCCCTTTATGATGAAAAGCATTCGGAAAATACCTATAAAGCCATATATCATTTTTTTTGGTAAGATAGAAGAGATAGATCCAAATGGAGGTAGGACATATGTATTTTGTTGATCGCGATAAAATTGAGGAAATATTAATTTATATGGAGAAACAGCTTGAGCTCATTAAAAATAATAAAACATGGGATTCAGAATTGGAGAAATTAGCGCTAGAACGTTTAGCTACGACGTTAATTGAGGCTGTACTTGATACTGGAAATGCAATGATAGATGGTTTCATCATGCGTGACCCAGGCAGTTATGAAGATATCGTGGATATTCTTATGGATGAAAAAGTGATAAATGCCGAATTAGAATCTGTTTTGAAGGCAATAATTTCCTACAGGAAGATGCTTGTGCAGCAATATACCAATGTAGAACATCAGGTTTTATTAGATGTTTTGACGACCAAAATGAATATGCTTGAGCAATTCCCAACATGTATCCGTACATATTTAGTGAATGAACTCGGACCAGTTTCTGCATTCAGAAACTGATTAGTTTTTTTTTTGAAATTAGGGGGAACCAAGTGAAAAAGTATAAAGGATATTTAATTGATCTTGATGGGACGATGTATAGAGGATCTGAAGCTATTAAGGGAGCAATCGCTTTTGTTCGTAAGCTTGATGATAATCATATTCCATATTTGTATGTGACAAATAATTCTTCTAAAACAGCTGAACAAGTTGTAGATCATTTAAGTGGCTTTAGTATTGAAGCCACTGCTAGTCATATCATTACTACAGCGATGGCTACTGCGACTTATATCGCGGATACGATCCCAGATCCACGTGTTTTTATGATTGGGGAAGAGGGACTTAAAGAGGCATTACTCGAAAAAAATATAATAATTACTAATGATCAACCAAATGTAGTAGTTGTTGGGATTGACAGGGAAATTAATTATGAGAAATTAACAAAAGCTTGTCTTGCAGTTAGGGAAGGGGCAAAATTTATTTCTACGAATGGAGATATAGCCTTGCCAACAGAAAGAGGGTTAATGCCGGGGAATGGCGCTATCACATCTGTTATTTCTGTATCGACAGAAACTATGCCAACATTCATTGGCAAACCATATTCAATTATTATGGAACAAGCACTTGTGCAATTAGGAATGCGAAAAGAAGAGACCCTGATGGTTGGTGATAATTACGATACCGATATAATGGCGGGAATTGGAATTAGTATGGATACATTACTTGTGCATACGGGAGTAACAATGAAAGAGCATCTAGAAAATAAGGATGTTCAGCCAACGTATACACTTCAGTCATTGGAAGATTGGCATATCTAGAAACAGGCCTAAATGATACTAGGCCTGTTTCTTTGTTGAACGTTGTTCTTTTCTTTATTCAGCACCTTTCATACTATGGGCCAATCTGCTAGAGGCAGCGGCTGCGATAGCGCCAACAATATCGTCAAGGAATGTATGACATTTACCAGTGGAATGATCATTCAGACGCTCCAAAATACCCGGTTTTTGTTTGTCGATAAATCCGTAATTTGTAAATCCGATGGACCCATATACATTGACAATCGAAAATGCAAGAATTTCATCGACCCCATATAAGCCTTCATCGCTCGCAATAATGGATTGTAAAGGTTCTTCAAGTTTTCCGTTCTCAGCCAATATATCTAGTTGAATCCCAGTTAAAATGGCGTTTTGAACTTCTCTTTTCTTAAGTACACGATCAATATTGTATGTGCATTGATCTATTGTTAATCCCGTATGATACTTTTTTTGTAAATACATAACAAGCTCTCCGATATCTTCGATCGTTACTCCTCGTTCTTTCAACAAATGACGTGCTGTTTTTTCTACTTCACTAATAACTCTTTCTTCTTCCATGTTTTTCACCCTTTTCTGAATTGATTGTCTATTTTTAGATTTATTGTTGCTCATGATTAACTCTTTTACTTCATACATATTATTGAGTGGGAGGGATTAAAGTGTCTTTGGAAATTTTGGAAAAATACTATAAGGTGAAACCTGAGTCATCGATTAAAGATGGGCGTTGGACTCGCTATGTTCAGAACGATTCATTATATACTATTGTCCCTGTTACACACATAGAACAGGATACATTAATTGAATTATATGAGATATCAATCCATTTAGCAAAGTATGGAGATATAAAAGTCTCAAGTTTTGTAGCTGAAACTGAAGGGAAATTTATCATTACACATGAAAAGCAAGATTATGTCCTGTTGAAAAATAGGAATTTGGCGTCCAAATCCGGAAAAAATATAGGAAGAATGCTTGCAAAGTTTCATGAGCGTGGAAAGGGTATACAATTTAATATTACATCAATGAGCAGAATGGGAGATTGGAAAGAATATTGGATAAAAAGATTGGATCAGCTAGAAAAGGTATGGCATTCAGTGAAACAGGAAAAGCCAGATGAGGAATTTGGAAAACTTTTTATTGAATCTTTTCCTTATTATCTTGGGCTCTGCGAAAATGCCATTCAATACGTGACTGACACAGAGTTAGATATAACGACACAGTATGCTGAACGAGGAACTGTTTGTCATGAACGCTTCGATGATGATCTATGGTCAGGAACATTTGAAGTTAGAAATCCATTTGATTGGGTATTTGATCATGGAGGAAGAGATATTGCTGAATGGGTCAGAGATTGTTATTTTCGGCATACGAGGTCATTTCAACCAGAAATGCAGAAGTTTTTTCAAGGATATTTGTCGATAGGCCCACTATCTGAGTTATCTTGGCGGCTTATATATGCAAGGCTTTTATTTCCACTTCATTATTTTTCCTGTATCGAGGAATATTACATCGCTGATTCCGAGTGGAAACAAAAGCAACTAGAGGAAAAAATACGTCGCTATATCAGGGATTCAACAGAATATGAATTATTTCTCAAGAACTTTTATGAGATAGCTGGTGCTGATAAAAGGAAATTGCCAATAATTGATTGGCTATAAGAAAAACGAAAGTGCGTGTTAAGCGACGTACAAAAAGTGGATCATCGGTTAAGATCGCCACGTCCTGTGGCAACACCGATGTGACCCACATGTGTGGGCCCCGAGATAAAGGACACGAAGGAAGCGATTCGATGTTGACTTATTGTAGGAAGAATCCTGAAGTTTCCTAGTCGTTAGGCACTGTAGCTAGACAATAAAAAAGCGATCCAAAATTGGATCGCGATTGTAATTCATTAAAATACTTGTTCTACTTCGACAATACCTGGTACTTCTTCAACTAGTGCACGTTCGATTCCCGCTTTTAACGTAATCGTTGAGCTCGGGCAAGTTCCACAAGCTCCTAGTAGGCGCAATTTTACAATTCCGTCATCTACATCCACTAGTTCGCAGTCTCCACCGTCACGAAGCAGGAAGGGGCGCAATTTATCTAATACTACCTGTACTTGATCTGTAATTGTTGCTTCTTCATACATTGATATCGACTCCTTTCCATATAACCATTATAAACAGTATTAAGAAAAAAATCTATAAAACAGTCGCTTGCTTATTAATAAATGCGATAAGGATAGAAGAAATAAAGAAAATTAAAGGAACTGATAATCAATAACTCGACCGGTTTAAAGGTTAGCTATTATGTTAATGATAAATTAATGCATGAAGTCGAGCCAAATAAGGATTTTTTTCTAAACACAACTTTTACAAAGACTTCAAAGGAGCTTAACACAAGGATGATACATTGTATTTGTAAGGTGAAAATATGAGGGGGAGGTGTTTTTGATGTTAAGAAAGTTCTTTATGTTATTCAAGGACAAATCAGAATCTGAAATACCCTTTTTCTATGAAGACCATTCGGAATTAGATGAAGAAGATGAGGATGAAGATGAGGATGAAGATGAGCATGAATTTGAAGACACGTATTACTATCATTAATAGACACACGTTCTCATCAACTGATTTCTTAATTCATATGTTCAATTTTTGAATAACAATGATAGGAATAGGATGGTGTTGGAATGACTATTAAAGTTGGTATGGCTTTTATTCTTGTAATGGCTCATTTCTATATAGCTTGAGAAAAGGTGTAAGTAAAAGCGTTATGTTTATATACATCAAATAGGCATCTCATATGAGGTGTTTTTTATTGTATTGTAAAATAATTGAGGCTTAAATGGCTGGACGAGCTAATTATTCCAGACGAAACCTCCTGCTCTCTGTTTCGTTAATACTGAATGTTTGGTATATTCACATACGTCCCAAAATGCGTTGACAGCTTACAGAGCTTTCTCCATTTTGTTGAACAGATGGTTCTTAAATCCGAAAAATTTTACTAAACAAAAAACGTAAACAATTGGAACCTAATATAGTTTGTTTCTTATTATATATTAATTAGCTTAATAAACTCGAACAAGTCCATTTGTTCAGACATATTGTTAAATAGGCTTATATCAGTGTCCTTTTTTATGTTGTTTGCATTTACTAATAACAACAACTCTATGAATAAGAAAGAAGGATAACATAATGTTGTTAGATAAATGGAATGAATTTTGTAATTTAGATAAGATTACTTTGAAAAAACGTTGCGTGATATGAATGGCTTCCTATAAGAACAAAAAGCATATTGTTACTATTCCTAAGGTCTATGACTGGGTAAGATCACCCTCTACAATTAATATAAAAGTGCCCTTTCAATGTACAAATCAAGGAATTCTCAAAGTAGATAATTACCAATACTATGCCGTATCAGACGGAATAAAATCGGTTTATACTAATGAAGATGAATTAACAGAATACGGGAGCCAAGGTATTTTAGATCCTGCAACAGTTTCTTTCATTAATCTTTTTATTAATGGTATGTTACAGCCACAAAATCAATATACGGTTAAATCTGGAAAGCTTATATTTATTTCCGGTGATGTTCCTGAAGCAGGAAGTCCCATCATTCTTCAGTTTGTTAGAATTATTGGGTAATTATAAAAGGTTCCGTATGTTCTTGTTATGTTGGTTATACAATAAACAAATGCTGAAAATAGAATGTCAGCATTTGCACGAAATATGATTAGTTTACAACAAATTCAACTACAATTGGAGTCGCTGGATCAAGTGTGTCACCATCTGGAATTGTGATTACTGTAGTACTAACTGTCGAAGTATCAGCTGTTTGAATCATAGCATTAACATAAAGATTATAATATGCAGGTGCTGTTGGAAAAACTGTAGCAGCTACACCAACGTCATCAGTGAATGCTGTTGCAAGAATATTATACGTAGCACCTGTACCTGTTCCGCTACCTGCTGTGGCACTGAATCTTCTGGCAGTCACAAAAGGTTTGACAATAGCCATTTATACTCACTCCTTTCAATGGAAAGTTTACAGAGATTATTGAAGAGTTCACGAAATTTGTGCTTGTTTTTCCGTTAGTTTACTTTATGCTCCTACTTCTTTTTGAGGACGGCTAATGACCTTCTAAAATGAACACATTTTAGAAGTAGAATCAATAGGAAGAAGCATATGATTTTACTAGATTATTTCCACACTCTTTAAAACAGCTTAAAGATCACAATGGAAAGAAACAGAACATTCCAATGAGTTCTTTAATATAAAATTTAGCCGTATCTTTTGTGCGTTTTTTGAGGTGGTATTCTCTACTCTAAAATAGTCTACCCAAACCAGTAGTATCAAAAGGTACAGCTAATTCCCTCAAAGTATTCTCTTATATCATTATCTTCAAAAGGCAACCAAGAACTGTTATTTGGAAACTTAATTCTGGGTAATGACCATTATTATAGGATGCTTAGTTCTTATCTCTGGAAAATTTGATAAATTATACATAAATATATAGTTAACCAATAGTTATCATTTTACGGTCACATCTTTTTCATCTAACAGTCATGGTTATAGTCACAAATATATTCTATCTATTTCCCTTTGCCATATAGCTTTGATTACGTTCATTATTGAAAAGGGTTCAATATAGCAATTAAGTAGTTTTTTCCCCTTTACTTTATCTGTAAAAGGTGTCCGTAATGTCAGTTATATCAACTTATTATGGCATCGAGTATGCATACTTCCTTGTCTGTTTCCGTAAAAGAAAACCATTTTTCATTAGTTACCAGTCAAATGAAGTTGATTTCGCAGGCTGTCATAACCTCGAGGAATTGAAACAGCGGATTGACCCCTGTATTTTCAAATATAATTCGCATCGTTATCAATGGAATTTAAATAAGATGACTCAGGAACAATACGAGGGCACTGAAAAACTTACGTTTTTAAATTCGTAATTATTTTTCAAACAAAAATAGGTAACTTCTTGTTCGATTTTGAACAGGAAGTTGCCTATTTCTTTGTTCTTTATTCTTTTTCTTTTAACAGCGTGATGATTCGTTTAAATTTTGATTCTGAAGCTATACAAGAGATGGCACAAAAGAATTTTGGTGGATCTGTTAGCGCATTAAACCTTCAGCAATTGACTGGACTTAAAAGAATGGTTGAACTTCAACCCGTTAAGAAGCCGACACGAAAGAAAGAAGAAGTGGTTGAAGCTGAAATATACAGAAGTTCAAGATGAACCTCCAGTAGAGCCGGAGAATCCATCTGCAGCAGATATAGACTTCGAAAATATTGATTTTGATGAAATGCAAGGCGAGATACCTTTTGAATAATACATCAAGCGTCCTTCTTCCAGCGTGGATCTGGGAGAAGGCGCAAGATAAAGCCCAACTTAAACAGCTTGTACTAGATTATATGTCGCGTTATCCAGATTATGAAGTATTAAAAATAAAAAATAGATTTGCAATATGTAAACGAAATTGAGGTGATTTATGTGGCATGGGCCCAAAAATCCAGGTGGGTACATCCTGACATCGAGAAAAATGGTAGAAAGCGAGATATGGGAGAAGCAGAAGCCACCTATCTATTTAAAGGTTTGGATGTACCTCCTTATGAGGGCACAGTACAAACCTTACAAGAATTTAGATAGAGGACAAGTGATTGTATCTATCCCAGAGTTAATTGAAGCCTGTAGCCATAAGGTTGGTTATCGTGTTGAAAAACCCACAAAATCCCAAATGTTTAACATTTTAGAGTGGTTACGAAATGTTGACGAAGAACCGGACGAAGGATACGACAGCAAACCGATGATAGAAACAACGAAGACAACGAAGGGATTAGTCGTAACCATATGCAACTACAACGTTTATCAAGACCCGAGCAACTACGAACAGAACGCTGAAAATGACACGAACGATACGATGCCAAAACGACAGGCTGACACCATAAATAAGAAGGTTAATAAAGAACTAAGAACTAAAGGACTTAAAACAGTAGTAGTAGAAGAAGCTCCGCAAAATGATTTGTCAGCAGTCTTTCTTTTCTACGAACAAAACGGATTCGGCACTATTGACAGTTACATATCAGAAAAAATCATCGCATGGTGTGACGATCTATCCGAAGAACTAGTTTTAGAATCTTTAAAGCAATCGGTTGAAAACGGCAAGAAGTTCTGGAGCTATACGGAAGCTATTTTGAAAAACTGGTTTGATAAAAAGATAACAACTCTTGAACAAGCCCATGCTGCTCAACTTGAACATAAAGAGAAAGCTAGTCAATCGAAAAACTACCCAAGAAGACGCACTGGTAGACAGGAGCAATTGGCTGAGTGGTTTGAACAAAAAGAAAATCAAAAGTCAGTCGCTGATCCAGCAGTCGATGAAGTTGATGAAGCTAGAAGAAAAAGACTAGAAGCAATACAGCAAAAATATAGGCAGGGAGGATGAAGAACATGAGTAAAGCTGAATGGCTCGCATGGCAAAAGGAAGTTATCAGGGAAGAAGCCAAAGAATTGTTGGAGCAACAAAAATGAACCTAACAATAGCAAACTTATCGCAGCTTATGTTTTCGGCAAGGTTCACGGAATTTAGACTGGCAGCGCTTGACGAGTTCGACAAAAGAATTACAGGAGGGTGATTCTGATGTTTCGTGAAGGGGACTGGGTTAAAACAGATAGCGGAAAAGTGGGATTTGTGGATTCAGTAGGGGATTTTAAGAGCTTTGTATGTTTCCCAAAGGACAAGCGTTTGGAACCTGTTATGAATTATAAATTAACCAGGTATGAGGAGACAGTTTGGGAGATCAACGAGGATTTGATCAATATTATCTTGGATGCGAACGACAAAGAATGGTTTATGGAAGTGACTAGGTAGACAGAAAATGCGAACTAAAAAAGTTCCTTTTGGCACCACAGAGATAAGAATCTATTATCTATAAGCACTAAGCCAGTCAATTAATTGGTCATAGTTACTTGAGAATACTACGTTGTTCTTGTTATTAGAATTTTCAAGGTGATTTAAAATATCCCCTTCTTCTAATAAAAAAGCGACTGCAATAATGTTGTCTATTATATTATTTGAGAAAAATTTGTCTTTCCACAATTTTTGAACAGAAAAATGTTCCGGAGTATAACCTTTACGATTAACTAACAACTTATACTTTTTTCCTTGACTAATAAAGGAATAGCATGTTTTCTCAAATGCATTAAACCACGTATTTACATCAGTAATGGATATGTAACCAGTCAAATTAGTAATAATAATATCTTCATAGATGGTTGTACTTATATTTTTAACATTCAACAAAAAAAATCAACCCCTTACTATCATTATAAATTAAATAATGGGAAGGTGTAAAAAATTTAATGTTAAATTGCACAGTTCGTTTAAAGGACGACCATAAAACCCCACAACGGAGGTAACCCAATGAATAAATGCTTAAAGTGCGAAAAGTCATTCAAGAAAAAACGGAAGTTTTTGCTCTACTTGCTTCGACAGAGTGATAAGGATGTGGATGATTTGAATCTCATTAAATTGTTTGAAATGCAGAAGGTGCTCGATGATCGGATCTTGGACGAGCACCCTGAACTAAAAGGTCAGAATAATTTGGATTGGAAAATCTTAGCGTTGCAGGTGGAACTTGGCGAATGTGCGAATGAATGGCGTGGGTTTAAAAAGTGGAGTAAGGATCAGGAGCCGAGGATTGAAGAAGATGTTTCGTGTAACGCTTGCGATGGTACTGGAGACTTGAATTACGAATTTGTTCAAGAAGAAGCTGAGGGTAGTGGTGGTCACGAATATATTGATTGCGAAATTTGTGATTGCACTGGGATAAGCGGTGTTAGAAATCACACTCCTAGAAGAATACGTGGACTGTCTGCATTTCTTTTTAAGCGTTGGTATAGAGATCGACTATCAAGATGTGGAGTTATACGCAATTGACACTAGTAAAGATGTCACCACTGAATTTAATTTGATTATAGCTAACGTGAGTGGCATATGGCTAAGTACAAATTATTCACAAGAAATCCATCAAATGAAAGAAGACTATCGAAAAGCATTTAGTATCTTCTTGGCATTGGGAGAATTATTAGGATTTAGTTTTGTGCAGATCGAACAAGCTTACATCAGTAAAATGAAATCAATCATGCTAGACAATCGGAGGGATATTGATGAACGAATCAATGACATGCTGCAGATGTGGACGGTTACTAAAGGACGTTAGAAGCAAGGACAGGGGGTTACGGTCCGGTTTGTTTTAAAAAGGTGCAGGAGGCGAAAGAACAGCATGGGACAGAGAATGACAGTGGATCAGTACAGGGAAGTTTCGAAGCCTAAGCGATCAAAGTACGGCAATAAGAAAACTACATTGGACGGCATTGTTTTTGACAGTAAAGCTGAAGCGAAATATTACCAACAATTAAAGTGGCTGCAGGAATGCAAAGAAATATTGTTCTTTAGGACGCAGCTACGGTATTTGCTCCAAGAAGCTTTTGAAAAAAACGGCAAGACTCATAGAAAGATAGAGTATGTTGCTGATTTTGAAGTCCATCGGAAGGATGGGAGCATTGAGGTAATTGATGTAAAGGGAGTAAAGACTGATGTGTTTAGGATGAAAGAGAAGATGTTTCATAAGAAGTATTCACATAAGTTATACCTTATTAAGTACGAGAACGGAAGATTTGAGGAGATGGCATGACGAAAAGAATCTTAGACCATTTCGAAGATGTGAAACATTATGCGAAGTGAAAATAAAAGGGTCTTTTTTTGACCCCTTAGTAAAACAGCTTCCAATTATTAATTAATCGCTTTCCATTCTCTTAATTTGATAATTTAATTGATCAATTTGCTTTTGCATTTTTTCTAGTTCTTTTGGTAGTTGCTCTTGGGGATCTTGCTGATTTGAGCGTTCTAGTTCTTGAAGTGCCATACCTGCGGCGATTGCCGAAATTCCATCACCCAATGTAGAAAGTGCGGCTCCTAACACAGCAAGCTTAGCAGCGAATACTTCGGGAGAGTCAGCATTTTGCCCAACCTGTTGTTTATTTGACATTAACACGCCTCCTTTATGTAACATTAGCTATGATTTAAAAAGTATAAGAACCAAACAGCATGATTTTGTTCATCAGCAGAGGCTTGTGTAAAAGCGTTTCTGATGTTGTCATTATTGTGTTTTCTTGCAACATTGTGATAAAAATCTACTGTTTCCTGTTCATCTATAAATGCGGCTAGCACTCCATTTTTATAATCTTTTGGGCATTGTTCCGTGATCAGTGGGGTTGGCTGAAGTTAATGAAAAATAAATCTGAGCAAAAGTGTGATGGTGTCTGATTTCATCTCTTCTGATTTCAAGGATACGATTTTTAATTTCAGTATTCGGAGACTGATTTGCCAGTTTTTCGTAACAGTGAATTGCATGATATTCACCATTTATAGCTTTGGATATATCAGAAATAATCTCCATGCTTGCAGAAGGCTGTCTAGCATAATAACGCACCTTGTAATCACTCCTTTATATCAATATATGGGCGAGTGTAACAAAGTGTTCTTGTCTAATTGAAGTTTAGATTTTTAATCCATAGTTCGAAAAAAATGTGGAGAAGGTAAATTAAGATACCCACTCCACAAAGCTTGGTATTCTAAGCAGCCCTTTGCTAGTATAATTACGAAATTTTACAGATGCCTTCAAGTCGGGATTTAAGTAGAAAAACTTATCATTTTCGTTAATAACTAAATCAGAGTAAACATTATATAATTCTTTTCTATTATGGGGCGGCATGAATTCTAGTAATCCAGCATAAGTCCCATTTTCATAGTTTAAGAGTAATCCGAATTTATCTTTACGCAAACCAGAAATATAAACATTCTCATATTTGTAGTTAATGACTTTTAACCAATCTTTAGAGCGTTTATTGACTTGATAACTTGAATCGTCTCATTTTAGTACAACGCCTTCTAGGTCTAGTTGCTTAACGGAGTCTAAATAAGCCATACCATTGCCGTTAGTCCAGTTAACTTTAGTGAGTAAATTGGTATCAACCGCTATAGATTGATTTAGAATTTCTTTTCTTTCTAGTAAAGGTTTAGTAGACAAATTTTCATTAGCGTAGTAAACGATATCGAATACACCATAGGTTATCTGGTGAGGAGACTTCTTCGATTTAAATCGTTGCATTACAGCTTTAAAATCGGGTTTGCCTTGATAGTCCGAAACGACAATCTCACCATCTAAGACTGTTCCGTCTGGCAACGGTAAATCTATTAATTCAGGGAACATTGAAGTGATTTCGTTGTTATGTCGAGTATATAACTTTACCTTGTTATTAAATTTAGTCCAGATACATCTAAAACCATCTAGTTTTAACTCAGTGAGCCAAGAGTCGTCATCAAAAGGCTGATCTATTTTATGCAGCAACATTGGGGATATAAACATAATAAACACCTCTTATTAATTTTAACATGTAGGAATAAAGCAGACATTAGTTTTGGCGTTGGTAAGTTATTGAAAAAATAGGTTCTCTTGGAGGGAATCCAATGCAGATAAACCCACTCGATCCTGTATATCTCAAAGGATTTAATGCGGGGCGCAAGTTAGGCAGAAAGGATGCTGTAGATCACTTTGAAGCTAGGCTCATGACGCTTGAGCAAGTGCCTGGGATTGGGATTAAAACGGCAGTTAAGGTTAAGGAGTATTTTGAGGGAGTGGAAAAGGAATGAACCACAAACAGGGGAGAATCCTCCCCTAGCAAATTTTCTGTATCAACCCGATTGAATTATTTTTAGGCGAATTTACAAGTGAAGATACTTCGTATGCATCCATTAAATTTTCCGGTAAAGGATTCAATAAATCATTAAGTTGATCTGAATCAGTAATTGATTTATCCAACCATATTCGTTCGTCTTCCGGTTTTAGGATAACAGGCATACGATCATGGATATCTTTAACCAGCTTGTTAGGTTGAGTTGTAATCACAGTACAAGAATAAATGGATTCACCTTCAGGAGATTTCCAAGATTCCCATAAGCCAGCCATAGCAAAAAGGTTGTCAGACTTTAATTTTATACGCATCGGTGTTTTGGATTTATCATCATGGCGTTTCCATTCATAGAAGCTATCAGCCAGGATCAAGCAGCGTTTATTTTTGTAGGCATTACGATAGCTAGGCTTTTCGGACAAGGTTTCAGCTCTCGCATTGATCATCTTGTAACCAATTTTCATGTCTTTTGCCCATGAGGGGATCAGTCCCCATCGGAGGTAGCCTAGTCGGTTGTTGGTTCCGTCGTTTATGACAGCCAATACCGATTGTGATGGAGCGACGTTGTAATTCGGGTTATATAAGTCTTCGTCGATCATTTGTTGAATATCAAAGCGATCGATTATTTCCGAAAAAGAAGCAAAAAGGGTGAATCTGCCACACATAATATCACCTCGTAAATTAATTTGGTTCATTGTATCAAAAAGTAAAGGTGATAATCAAAAGCTCAAAGGATTAGCATACTCAAAATGTGATTATATCTATGGTGGACAAGGTTGTGGGTTTATCATTGGTGTTGGGGGTCGATCGCTTGAATGAGTAGTAGGATGTCTTCCTGTATTTCAGGTTTTAAGTGATCTGGAGTATTCATCAATTACAGTTTTAAACTCTAGTAGCAAGAACAAAACTTCGTCATTAATAGTTGGTCACCTCCTACAAATGCATTGCTTAATTAATAGGATAATATACCTGTGCGCAAAGTGCAATAGGGGATATACATACAAAAATAGCCAGGATTCCTCCCGGCTAATCAAACTTCGATAATTTGATTATACCATATACAGGAGGGATTCTACTATGAATATACAAGATATAGAATTGACTGAGACAAATAGACTAGAGATTGATATAATGGAAATACCAACCAGTTGCGTGATTGTCATTTGTGATGGGAAGGTGAAATTAAGAGAATTGCCGCCACATGGTGAATATAAAATTGTTACACATCAGGGTAAAGTGAAGCGGATGAGAAGGGAAGAGGGGGAGGAGTTTTGAAAGATGTATTGCAAGAGTATCAATGGTTAGTTGGTTTAATAGCTAAGATTCCTGCATCGATTAAAAATAAGGCGTACACGATCCAGCAGGTTAAATCGGATAGAGTATTACTTAAAAAGATTTACTCTTGGGTTAAAATTTCAGATATATAATAGATGAGACTAAGCGACCTATCCATCATGTGGACGGGTCGCTTTTTTAGATTGTAATTGACTGTCCTTCTTCTAAAACAAAAGCGCCCGATTATGGAGTAAAGTTTTCTTGTGATCTTATTATTTTCATGATAAAACTTTGTTTGAATATCTTAAATTATCTTATCCAAGATAATCTTTTCTGAATGCATCAACAGAATCATACTCGAGAACTTGCATTTGTACTTTAGCGTATTCTTTCTTATATAGTTGCATTGCTTCTTCAAACGCATTGACAAAGGCATTTAAGTCGTTATGATAAAAATGTTTCATTAAATCGATACGGACTGTCCCATGATTTGCATGCATTTCGTTATAAAAATCCTGACAGTTAACACCTGAAGAAAAAGCCAGAAATACATCTTTATGCTCCGCAGCATATCGTATTTTATTGTACCAGTTTGACCAAATCTCTTCATATGTTCCTCTAAGTTGGTCTTTGGTTGGAACTGATTTTTCCACTGTTTCATCTGAAATCTCGTCATACAATTCTTTAACTGTTTTAACTAATTGAGTTGAAATTTCTTTAATAGCAGGCACCGAAGTTGCATGAATAACACCATTAACATATACTTCAAAATGTTTTGGAACACGTTTCATAGAGCGTATCTCTTCTAGATGGCGCTTAACTCCAAGTTTAAAATAACTATGATTCAGATAACATACGGTATCTATCAAATGATGGATCACATCCCCCGATAATTTTTTTACAGTTCCTATTTCTTCCTCAGACATCATTTTCCCAAGAGCAAGGGCCACATTATCAAGGTGTTTTTTTACTTTTTCCAGTATCTTCGGAGACAAGGGACTGTTTATGATATCCAGTGCTTTTTCTCTGAGCTTCGTAAATCGCTTCCTACTTTGAAGATTTCTGTAATAAACAATATCAACATCTATAACCTCCGCGATAAATGTATGATCATAAGATGCCATACTTTCAAGTTTCTGCCATGGTGAACCATAGATATCATATCCTATATTATCCAATATGAAACAACTTGAAATTCCGTGTCCATTATCATCATTTAATACTACTAATAAATCCAAATCTGATTTCTCATGAAAATCGCCAGTAAAAAAGGAACCATAAACTCCTATTAAATCAATATCACTTGGATATTCTCTAAGAACCTTTTGTGCTACGATTTCAATTAATTCTTTATTTTTTTGCTTCAATTGATCTATTACATTTTCATCCATTTTCCATTCCCCCAAAAAAATAATTTCTCTTGCTTCTTTAATTCAATAAGAAAGGTGCGATTTCCTTCTTGAAGAAACGCGCCCGATTGAGGAACAACCCTATTGTAACAGAAGCATCTTTAATACCAACGAATGGTAGGTTTGATGTTTCAAAAGTCAAAGATCTCGATTTTCTTTCTCGATGTGGTTTTAAAATAAAAACCGTGATATTCTTATTCCGTCGAAGGAAGTAATCCATTAATCCAATAGAAAAAAGCAGTTTCTGAAATGAATTTGGAGAAAAGGGTTTTGTTTGTTTAAAATATAGACCATCGGGGAGAGGAAAAATGATTAATCAGGGAGTCGAAGAAAATCTGGTAAACAAATTCAAAGAAAATCAGGATATATTATTTGCAATCGGAGATCAAACCAGGCAAGCCATCCTTATTACCCTAATGCAAGGGCTACAACATCCCGGTATGCGAGTAGGGGAGATTACGGCAAAAACACATCTTTCACGACCAGCCGTATCCCACCATTTAAAAATCTTAAAGGACGCACAGATCATTAGTGTGCATAAAGAAGGAACCATGAATTATTATCATCTGGACTCCAAAAGCAGGCTCTTGACACTTAAAGGTCTTGTCGATCAGATCGAGGAAATGTTTTTTAAATGTGAATCAGACGCTATCCTATATCAGGGCGAAAGGAACGGGGTTAGAAAATGACTGTAGAAACTAAGACAATTGAAGCGGTTAATGGCGTGAAAATCCCTCAATTGGGTTTCGGGGTGTACAGAATAAAGAAAAAGGAAGAGTTTGAAATGGCGATTCGTGAGGCTATCCGAGTAGGTTTTCGCCATTTTGATACGGCAAAAATTTATGGGAATGAAAAAGCATTAGGAACAGCCATTGAAAAAAGTCAGATCCCCCGAGAACAATTTTTTATTACTTCAAAGGTGTGGAATACGGATCACGGTTACAAAGCCACTAAGAATGCGTTTGAACAAACCTGTAAAAAGCTTAATGTAAAATATCTTGATATGTACCTCATCCATTTTGCTTCACCTCATTATCTGGAAACATGGAAAGCAATGGAGGAACTATACATGGAGGGAAGGATTAAAGTAATTGGCGTTGCGAATTTTGAAATTCAACACCTTGAAAACATCATGAAACATTCTGAAATCGCACCGATGATTAACCAGATCGAGACTCACCCGGAGTTCCCACAAAATGAACTTCATGACTACCTCAAGAATCACCGCATCTTACATGAGGCTTGGGGACCGTTGGGACAGGGGAATAAAGCGTTACTAGAAAATTTGGATTTAAAAACCATTGCCCATGAACATCAGAAAACGGTAGCTCAAGTCATTCTACGTTGGCATCTACAACGAGGAATTATTATTATTCCAAAATCATCAAATCCAAAAAGAATTAAAGAGAACAGCGATATTTTTGATTTTGTGTTAACCCATGAAGAAATGGGGAAAATCATCCAACTTAACACGGGTAAAAGGTATTCGATTAAACCCACTGGTTATATGATTAATCCATTTTACAATAGATTGATGAAAATTTTCATGAAGTAAGTCAGTAAATAATTTTAATTCCATTACAGATTTGAACGTTTTTCTTATTTAATGTTCTCGTGCAGGTAATAACATTTGAAGGCTCTCACGGCCCTCCTAATGATTTAGTGACAATCACTTTTAGTAATGAAAAAAACTAGATTGGCACGCTATTGATTTCAAACGAAAAAGTTTAAAGGAAGATGAAATACCAAAATGGTGCAACTAAATTCAGGCATCCTTTGTAAAAAGGGTGCTTTTTCTTTAAGAATAAACTTCAACAATATGGCTCGATTGTTGAATTAAGATATTTCTTTTATCTTTATTATCGCGTTAGAAATAGCTCGGATAGGTATAAGGAAAAATAATGAGCAATAATAGATGTAACCTTCGTGTTCCACATTTGCAATAACCTTCTCATAACTGAGGAGGATTTTTTTATTGAAAAAATATAAATGATCCAGCAAGTTAAATCGGATAGGGTGCTGCTTAAAGAGATTTATTCTTGGGTGAAAAGATCAGATGTTAGTAAATAAGGAAAACCGACCTACTCCAATTGAGAGTGGGTCGGTTTTTTATTTGTTGTTGATGGACTCTTCTTATTGAACAAAAGCTCCCGTTACTTTAAGTACATTATTTCACACTCTCATATCAGGACTTAATAATAATTGCAATTGTTCTTGCCCGTGTTTGATCCATTCTAAAGTTTCTTCAATATTTTTGTCTTCAAGAGTTCTTTTGATCCAATAATTAAAATTACCGATGTTGTAATATATTCTTGCACAAAGCTGACAATGGACAAAATCATCCCACTCAATATTTACTTTTGCAAATTTGTTCCAAGAGTTTAAATAAGATTTTAGAGCTAAATGAATATCACTTTTTTTGTGTGGGATTGATTCATAGTCTTCACCAAGGTGCTCGACTAATGTGATCATGGGGCTCACTGTACATGATTCAAAATCGATGAAAATGACCTTTTCATTAGAATTGATAATAAAGTTATTGAGGGATATGTCACCTGGATTTAATGTCAAAGGCATCTTTTCAATGTTTCTAATAATATTTTCACTCTGTTGAGTACAGTTATTAAGCAAGTCTATTAAGGAACTTCCAAGGATATTAATAAGAGTATTTTTGTTATTCTTAAGTAGGTTGTCTAAAACTTCAAAATTAGATAAGGTATCCTTTTTTATGTAGTTGTAATTTTCAATTATATGAGACCAATCAGCAGCCCATCTTCCGAGGGATGTAAAAACATTTTCAATATGAATTGTGTTCCTAAAGTCAGGATGAATACCATCAATCCACTCAATTGCTAAAAAGTGAATATTATTTATTTTTTTTCTTACTAATAATTGTGGCACTGGGTAATTGTCCGGGTTGTTTAGGACTCTTTCGTATATACTAATCTCTTTTTGTAAATCAGTATCCCAACCATATTTAATTAATATCTTTCTGTTTGAAAATTCTACCCTTTCAATAATCCTTCCAAGTTTCGAGTCATCAATTATTTTACGACTATTAATCTTATCTTTAAATATATTCTCAAGTTGTGAAGTAGTTAATTTCTCCATCAGTGCACACCTTTCCACTTTTAACTGATCTCAATTTATTAATTATTGACTAAACCGCCCCTTAAGTTAAATAAGAAACTTTAATTTCCAACACGTAAAAATTCTGGAGGTTTTCTCATTACAAAATGTTTTTCGATCGACATAAGAACTTCATCATTTCCAGGCAATGAAACTGTTTCTATCGCTTCATCAAATGATAACCATTGATGATCTCTATGTTCATAATTTAATTTTACATCTTGTTGCTCTTCCACATATCCAACAAATACAGGTGCAACATATATATAATTTTCTTTTGGTGAATATATTTGGTCGAATTTGTTAGATGTATATAATAATACCTTGGTAATTCCAGTTTCCTCTTTAATTTCTCTTAAAGCAGATTCCCAAGCCTTTTCCCCTTCTTCAATACAGCCTCCGATATAACACCAAACACCCCTTAGAACAGAAGTAGCTCTTTTTAAGAGTAAAACTTTATATTCATTTTCTATCTTTTTTAATAAAACGATTGCAATCCCTGTACATCTTATTGGGACTTCAAAATACTCTTCACTCAATCAAAACACCTCTTGGTCTCTATTTTAATTAAAATATAAATATTCCTTATTCAATTAACATGCCCGTAAGTTGAACAAAGATATTTTATGCTTTATTATCCCATAAAATAGCCTCGACAGGTTTAAGTAAAACGTTATGAGAAATACTGATACAGTCCTCCTTTTTTTCACATTGCAATAGCCTCCTTTTAATTGGGAGGCCTTTTTTGTAAAAAATATAAAGATAGCAAGTTAAATCGGATAGAGTTTTGCTTAAGGAGATCTATTCGTGGGTTAAAATTTCAGATGTACAGTAAATAAGGAAAACCGACCTACTCAAATTGAGAGTGGGTCGGTTTTTTATTTGTTGTTGACGGCCTCTTCTTCCCGAACTAAAACACCGAGTTAGTCTAAGTGTAATTGTTCGCTATCATTCGTTAAATATATCAAATTTCATTTTAAAAATGCCTTTTCAATTTAAATGTGACATATATTTAAATGCGGTTGTCCCATATATGCTTTTAAAGTGTTTATTTAGATGGGTTAAATCAACAAAACCACATTCTGCTACTGCTGAATAAATATCTCTATTTTTTTCTATTAACTGCTTTGCACGTTCTATCTTGCAATTAAGAAAGTATTGGTATGGGGAAATTCCAGTATTAGCCTTGAATAATCTAATAAACTGAAACTTCGACAGATTAAGTTCTTTACATACATCGTCAAGTTTAAGTACATTTTGTAAGTTGGTATGAAGCATATCCTTTGCTTTTCTAATTAGTAGGTTATCTTTTTTATAGTCTGTGGAAAGATTAGTTTGAAGAAGACTTTCTATAAGCGATAAGAGTAGTTCACTGCACAAAGCCTCATCTTTTTCGCTTAAAATTGCATCAGAAAGACTTAATATTCTTTGTTTAAGTCTATGATCATACACAATAGGAGTTGAAAAACGTACTATATCCTTTTTCTCAATCACCTCTAAAAGCAATTGTGGCTCAATATATAGCATTACATAATCAAGGCCTGCATCATCATGTGCCATTCCGTCATGTGCTTGTTCCGGATTAAAAAGCATAACACCATTTTGATATGATAATTGTAAACTGCCATCCAAATTATAGTGTTGAATGCCACGCAATGTTACACCTATTGCATACTCCTTGTGCGAGTGCTTTTTATACGTAAAATTAGTAATACTTGCCGACAAAGCCGTAATACCTGTCGATTTTTTATAGATAAATTTGTCCATCTAATTCACCTCTTAATTGGCATAGCTACATCCATATCATGATTGCAGCATAAACCAAAAATAATGCCATTATTACATTAACAATTTTTTCATGCTTTTGTAAAAAACTCTTGAAGATTGTACCGAAAAGAACCCATATAATAAATGCCGAAAATCCAATAACTGTTATAATTATAACACCTATTGTCACCGCAGGCATTGCGGTATAGTAGGGAAAAATAAAGCTTGGAATTACAGTCATTGTAAATGTTACTACCTTTGGATTTAAAAACTGCATAAGGAAGCCTGACATAAAGGTACCAGTCTTGTTTACAGTTGGTTTTGATGTATCCATTTTATAGATTTGATAAGCGAGATAGAGCATATAAACGCTTCCGATTATCTGCATAACAATCAAAACTTTTGGGGTTATTGTTATAAGAATTGTATTCAACATAGCAGAAATAGCAAGTAATGAACCAAAAGCAATAGTTGCTCCATACGTATACTCCATCGCTTTTTTTGTCCCATGATTATGTACTGTGGATAATATGTCGATATTGGTAGGTCCTGGTGTAAAAGTAACAATAAAACAGTATATTAAAAAAGATGTAATATCCATGATGAAAACTCCTTTTAAAGTATTATCATATAATTATTACATCTTAATATTAAATGCATATAGTATATTATTGCAGCAGGATTATACTAAGTACTATAAAATTAACTCTACAAATTTAGGGTGCTGTTTCGTTATACCTTTCTGTAGGACAAAATAAAAGACGGTTTTATTAGTTGTTATATAATCGATGCGGTGAACTAAAGGCCTCTTAATTAAGGGGCTTTTTAATTTTCCTAAATACTACATATTTCCAGTTGGAAAAGAGGCCCTTCTCAATCGAGAGGGGCCTCTATTTTTAAAGGCATCTACAAGGGATGGGGATTTAATCAATTGGTGGTTTAGCTACTTTCCCTTTAAATCTACTTAGGAAAAAGTGGGGAATTAACGGAGAGGTACTTTGGCAAACAGCTAATGGTATTGATTATTCTCCTGTTACTGTAAAATCACACAACCAACAAAAGGCGATCGGCCTTCATATGACGCTGCCGAGGGACTACACTGATTTAAAAGATATAAAAATTGTTCTTCTAGAACTATGCACAGAAGTTGCACGTCGATGTAGAACGAAAGGGTATATGGGTGCTACTGTTTCGTGCGGAGTTCGTGGAGCTGATTTTGATTATCCGACTGGATTTCACCGACAAGTCACGCTACCAATTCCAACTAACTATGATATGGATATTTTCAATGCAGCGATTAAATTATTTAAAGAATTTTGGGATGGCGAACCAATAAGAAGTTTAGGTGTAACAATGGGCAATTTGCAATCCACTGATAGTTATCAGATTGATTTGTTTGATAATTATTTATATAGAGAGCAGCTTAATGTAGTATTGGATACAATTTGGAACAAATATGGTCGTACAGCCATATACAGAGCTTCGTCTCTTACTGGTGCCGGACAAGCGAATGAGAGAGCGCGGAAAATAGGGGGGCATTATAAGTGAAAATTAATAAGCTTACTCCAGGATACAATTTGAGATGGGAATCGAGTAGAATGGTTCTTCCGGAACATAAAGAACAGATATTATCTCACGGTATAGACAAAGAAAAGATAAAAAGGCCAATATTAGATGAATACCAGTTCGAGGAGATAGACGAGGAGATCCATACTGCTATAGGCTTTCATTATCTGTTAAATTTACTCTATGGATCAACGGTTCGCAGGAAGAAATAACAGGTTATATTCATTTTATAGACGTGATAAATAAGCATGTGCGGATTAAAGATTTAAAAGACGAAGTGCATAGAGTTGATAATGAGTCGATCATTGATGTTAATTTTATGGATTAGAAAACTCCCGTTCATGAGAGCGGGAGTTACTTCCTTTTACCCAACATCCCCAACAAAAAATCCGCAACTTTACGAAAAAGTGCGGACCTTCGATTCTATGAATTTCTTCAAACCTTACTAAGTCAGACATTATCTGACCGATTACGAAAGGGAGCGAAACCTCACCCCTTATGGTATTTATACATCCAAAGGACACCAGATTTAAGAATTCGTGCGATACGGCCGGTGATAGCCCGATCATTCATTAATCCAAACCCTTGTTTTTTTCCCAGCGAACCGAGAACGCCTTTTAGCTTGATCGTTGGAAGTGTTTCAGGCAGTTCCTTGCCACTCCAACGCTTTTGCATCATTTGTACAATTTGTTCAGCTTGTCCCTCAGCTAATTGTGCACTTGGCGCATATGGTAGGCTGGCGCAATCGCCTACAATATATACGTGCTCATAACCGGGAATATTGTGATGTTGTGTTAAGACAACTCTTCCTTGACGATCTTTTTCGACATCCAAATCTCTAATTAATTTATTTGGTTGGATCCCAGCAGTCCAAACGACTACGTCAGTTGAAACTGCTTCATCATGATTATAAATGAGTCCGTTTTCAACCTTTGTAATATTCGCCTCATTAATTACCTCGACACCGTTTGCATTAAACCAATTTTGCACGTATCTACTAATTCTTTCGGGAAAAGAAGATAAAATAGTTTTACCGCGATCAAATAATTTAATTGTTAAGTCTGGCCTGCTTTCTCGTAGTTCACTTGCAAGTTCAATTCCGCTAAGACCACCACCAACAATACTTACTACGGATCTAGCTGGCAAGTTATTTAGTGTTTGATATGTATCACGAGCTTTTCCGATTGTTTGAATACTATGGGAATATACATCGGCACCGGGCACATTATGAAATTTATCCTCACAGCCAAGACCGACGATTAATTGATCAAATTCGATTTGGTCTTCATTTGTGAAATGGATTAATTTATTTTCCAAATCTATCTCAGAGATTTCTCCATATTTCATATCCAATTTAGGGTCGTTTGGGAAAGTAACGCGCACTTCCTGGTCTGAAACAGTTCCAGCAGCGAGGGCATAATATTCTGTTTTTAAGCAATGATATGGAACTCGATCGACTAGTGTTATTGATACATCATCAGGCAAGTTATGTGGTAATAATTCACGTAGCACACGCATATTACCATATCCTCCACCAAGTAAAACTAATTTTTTCATGCAAATATCTCCTTTTGCAGTCTACTTGAAGTATGAGAGAAACATTTATAGAAGTTATATTAAATTATTATATCCACGTAAAAGTATAGCTGATTCCCCATATATATACAACTGATCTTATGTGATTCCTACTATGGGAAAAAACAAAAATTAGTATGATTTTCCTACCATAGCGGGCTTGAATTTATTGACTATCTGGCAACAAAGAAGTAGGATTATGTTGTTAATGAGGTGATGCAGATGAATCCGATCATTGAATTTTGCTTAAGTAACCTGGCAAGTGGGGGATTTGAAGCGTTGCAGGTGCTAGAACAAGATCCGGATCTAGATATTGTGGAATATGGATGCTTGGACCATTGCGGATTATGCGGGGAAGCTTTATATGCACTTGTTAACGGTGATGTGGTAACTGGTGATACACCAGAGGGACTAGTCAAAGCCATTTATCAATATATCGAAGATAATCCAATGTTTTAATCATCCCGATTGCCTATTTGGGTATATATAGCAAAAATTTCATACTTCAAAAAGGGTTAACTAAATAAAACATCGTTAACCCTTTTTGTTTGCCAAATTTAGTTAATACTTATTTCTAACTGGAATTTTACCATTTGTTTATAATTGAGTTATATGGAAAGGCTGGCCTACGAATTTTCAAATCCAGATAGGTGAAATGATGCTGAAATGTTGTTATATAGTGTTCTATAACGTATAATATAATACTGTATAGACTAATGTTTACAATATATTTAATACAGCATAAGCTAGGTTGAAAGGAGTGCAAATGATGAGTACAATCATTACGCTGACAGAAGCAGCAGCTTTGCAAATCAAAGATATGATAAAGCAAAATGGAGAAGAAGGTGCCTATTTCCGCTTTTCTATCAACGGTGGCGGTTGTAGTGGATTATCCTATGGCATGAGCTTGGAGCAAGAGAAGAACGATACGGATCAATACTTTGAGCAACATGGTATTCCCGTAATCATCGACGAAGAAAGTGCTCCAATCCTAGTTGATACTGTTATCGATTATAAACAGTCATTAATGGGCGGTGGTTTTACGATCGATAATCCTAATGCCCTTGTTTCCTGTGGATGCGGTTCTTCCTTCCGTACTGCAAAAGTAGAAGGTTCACCAGAAAAGTGTTAGGTTTAGAATAATTGTTCTGGGTTGTGAATTACAGTCAGAAATTGAGTGTAACACAAGTCTTAGATAAAGTAATAACAACCCTAAAAGACATAAATTAAGGTTGTGAATTACGTGCCTCCTTGGTAGTTAATGTTGCAAAACATAACTATTCGAGGAGGTCTTTTTGTTAGTTCATGTTATACCTAGAAAGTTGGAATAAACTATTAATAGTAATAGAGGAAGTAAAAATATAGTCTAGAGATTATGAAAGAGAGGTTACCAAATGAGATATTTTATTATAACAGGAACGTCGAGAGGTATTGGAGAATCGTTGGTAAAGCAATTGTTAAATGATGAGGATAACCATGTTATTTGTATTTCAAGGAAAAAGAATAACAATTTGAATGGCGTAGGAAGTATCAAAACTGTTAATGCCAGTTACTTTTCTTTTGATCTCAATAATTTAGGAGATATAGATCAACTTTTTCAAAAAATATTTAAAATAGTTAATGAAGAAATTATTGAATCTATTTATTTAATCAACAATGCAGGTATACTTGCACCGATTGGTCCCATCGATGAAAATAGTAGTGAAGATGTTATAAGAAATTTAAATGTGAATTTAATTGCTCCGATATTGTTTACATCAAATTTTATTAAGTACACGAATAATATTAATATAGACAAAAGAATATTAAATATCTCATCTGGTTCGGTTAAATATTTGCTTCCTTCCCAAAGTTCTTACAGTACTGCAAAGGCAGGTGTAGATTCCTTTTCGAAAAGTGTACATTTAGAACAAAAAGATAAACCCTTCCCTGTAAAGGTTGTTTCAGTTTATCCAGGTGTAGTAGATACGCAATTACAATCTGAAATACGGTCAACAAGTAAAGAAAAATTTCCATATGTTGAACTATTTAATCAGCTACATGTGGAAGGGAAATTACAGCCCCCTCTAAAGACAGCGGAAAAATTAATTGAATTATTATATAGTGAAGATTACGGAAATCATACAATAGTTGAGGAATTAATTACAAATATCAACTAATTCGAGTTCTTATTTCAAGCACTTAACTATAGATGCTTTGCTTTTTGGGTAATTAGGGATCTTCTTTTTATTCGTGAGGAGAGATTAGTAGTCTTCAAAAAGCTTAAGGGTTATATAAGAATATGGAAATTCTTTGGATTCTTTTACTTTATACTATCATTGTAAGTGTAGCTACATTTAATCGGCTACATATTGTTAAAAAAATGGTTTGTGGTACCGGTATTAATAATCAGTGTGTTCACTCTCTTAAAGTTTACTGTTTTCAATTAGTCATTCTTTATTTTAGCTACATTAGTAATAAAGGAGCTGTCCGATAAGTAGAGGAAAATCGTTAAAATGGATTTCTGCTGATTTTTCATCTTGCTCTGATGTGAAAAAATGTCAGTTGATTGGAGTGGTGTGCGTTCAATTGAACTTTGGAGTGCCTTTTTCGCAGTGAGGGGAAATCGGTAGGCGTACGATTGACCTTAGTCCAGCTTTTTTCGCAGTGAAGGGTAATCGCTAGACGTTCGATTGACCTTAGTCCAGCTTTTTTCGCAGTGAGGGGAAATCGGTAGGCGTACGATTGACCTTAGTCCAGCTTTTTTCGCAATGAAGGGTAATCGCTAGACGTTCGATTGACCTTAGTCCAGCTTTTTTCGCAGTGAGGGGAAATCGGTAGGCGTACGATTGACCTTAGTCCTGCCTTTTTCGCAGTGAAGGGTAATCGCTAGACGTTCGATTGACCTTAGACCTGCTTTTTTTGCAGGGAGGGGAAATCGAAGTGCGTCCAATGACCAGGTCGTGCTTTTTTCGCGATGAGGATAAAATGGAGTGGGGCTCCTAAAATGCCAATTATATGACTTTTTGGACACCCCTTTTATAAAGTTAGATGTGCAAAATAACATTTAAAACAAGTGGAAATTATAGTTCAAAGTGACAAAGAAGGTTCACCCTAGGCGGGAAAAATCTTGGGTCTTTTTATATTATAGGTAATGTTTGAAAACAAGAAAAGAACAGTGCAACATACGCTGTTCTTTTCTTATTGTTATGTTTTTTGACGTGTACCACGTTCATTTTTTATTACTGTTCAAATAAGGATGTACTATGCATTGGCTGTAGTCGCGCTTTGGGATCGAGGTATGCTTTAGCATTACTTACTGCAGTAGGTGCTTCGCCAAATCCTGTTGCGATTAACTTGATTTTGCCATCATAGGTAGTGATATCGCCAGCTGCATATATACCTGGTATATTTGTTTCCATTCTGCTGTTTACAACGATTGAGTTTCTTTCAATTTCTAATCCCCAATTTTTGATTGGGCCAAGTGCGGAAACAAATCCATAATTGACGATCAGTGAATCAAGATCTATTGCTTCTTTTGTTTCACCTTTTACTTCTTGTAGAACTAATTGTTTAATTGCTTTATTATCACAAACAATGTCGCTTGCTGTAAAAGGCGTTTTAACTTCTACAGTTGAATTTTTCAATTGAACCACGCTGCTTTCATGCGCGCGGAATTTATCCCTGCGGTGTATGAGTGTTACTTTTTCCGCAATAGGCTCGAGCATAAGTGCCCAATCGACTGCGGAATCTCCACCACCAAGAATAGCAACCTTTTGACCAGCAAATTTATTCATATCATCGATAAAATAATGAAGATTAATCCCTTCATATTTACCTGCTAATTCTAGATCTAAACGTCGAGGTTGAAATGCACCGACCCCAGCAGTAATAATAATCGTTTTACTATAATGAATTTCCTGATCAGATGTTATTTTAAAACTACCATCTTCCAGTTTTTCTACATTTTCTACCGCTTGTCCTAAACAAATGGTTGGAGAAAACAATTCCATTTGTTCTTTCAAGTTATTCACTAAGTCCTGCGCCTTCACTTTAGGAAAGCCAGCAACATCATATATATATTTTTCAGGATAGAGGGTTGCAAGTTGTCCGCCAAGTTGTGGAAGGCTTTCAATAATTTTAATACTAGCGTTTCTTAAGCCTCCGTAAAAAGCAGCAAACATACCCGCTGGTCCTCCACCCAAAACTGTTATGTCATATACATTTTGATCTTCTTGCAAAATAATCCCTCCTGATAATATAAAAACTTGTCTTTTTTTATATTATCACATACGAATCTTTATGACATTATCTGCAGCCTGATATATAAATATCCTCTAAAATTCAGCAAAAAGCACCTTTATTGATTCTGAATTATTTTAAATTAAGTTTTTCTATGAATACGCTTGAAATAGATGAAAAAAAGCCATATGATGTAAGTGGGATAATTCTTTATCGTATATGACATATTTCTAGTTTTTTAATATTGTACGTGAAGTGAATCACATTAATTTATTCGAATAATTTACGTGTTAGCTTTTTACGTATAAACTCACATAATTATGAAGCAAAGGTGGCAGTGTTTATTATGAAAAGGCCGAAGATTGTTGTATTGGGTGCTGGATATGGTGGATTGATGACAGTAACTCGCTTGCAAAAACAGCTTAGTAACAATGAAGCTGATATTGTATTAGTAAACAAAAATGATTATCATTACGAAACTACTTGGTTACACGAAGCTTCAGCAGGAACACTGCATCACGACAAAGTTCGCTACGATATTTCTGCGGTAATTGATAAAAGTAAAGTGGAATTTATTCAAGCTACTGCATTGAAGGTAGATCATCAATCGAAAAAGGTAATACTGGATAATAGTGAGATTTCATACGATTATCTGGTGATTTCTCTTGGAGGAGCTTCCGAAACATTTGGCATCCAAGGACTTGATAAATATGCTTTTTCCATTAGTAATGTGAATTCTGCACGTCAAATCCGTGAGCACATCGAATATCAATTCGCAACATATAAAGTAGAAGCTGATAAAAAGCCAGAACGTTTAACGATCGTTGTTGGTGGTGCTGGATTTACAGGTATTGAATTTTTAGGAGAGCTAGGTAATCGAATTCCTAAGCTTTGCGCAGAATATGATATTGATCAAAAGCTTGTGCGCGTTATTTGTGTTGAAGCAGCACCAAGTGCACTTCCAGGATTTGACCCAGAGCTAGTTAAATATGCAATGGCTCACTTGGAGAAAAAAGGTATTGAATTTATGATTGGAACAGCGATCAAAGAAGCTACTCCAAATGGTATTATTGTTGCAAAAAGCGAAACAGAAACAGAAGAAATAAATGCTGCAACAGTTGTTTGGGCTGCAGGGGTTCGTGGTAATCCAATTATTGAAGAATCAGAAATTGAAAATATGCGTGGTCGTGTAAAGGTAGATACTAATTTACGTGCTCCAGGATTTACAGATGTATTTGTAATTGGCGATTGTTCACTTGTTATTAATGAAGAAATTAATCGTCCATACCCGCCTACAGCACAAATTGCTATGCAACAAGGTGAACTTGTAGCGGAAAATATATCAAGATTGATAAAAGGCAATACAAACCTCCATTCATTTGTTTTCGATAATAAAGGAACAGTTTGTTCACTTGGCGATGATGATGCAATTGGTGTTGTATTTGGTAAAAAAGTAACTGGAACAAAAGCTTCATTTATGAAGAAGATGATTGATAACCGTGCCCTATATATGGTCGGTGGAGTTCCACTTACAATGAAAAAAGGTAAATTTAACTTGATTTAAATAGAATTAGTTAGGAGACGGAATCAGCGATGATTCTGTCTTTTTTACGTTTTTAGAAAGTATAAGTTGGTTTCAGTGGAGAGGTGAAAATGAGTTTGTCTCTGTTCTACTCCAACATATTGTTAAGGGAGTTCAAAAAAGGATTTGAAAATCTCTACCTTTGTACAGATTTAGAAGGTTATGATGAAAAATATGGATGGAACTATATAAAGAAAGCTTATTTTACTAATGGTGAATCAACTGTATAATACGTAAAATCAATTAATAAGTTATTAGGATAGCTGCCTGCCCCTTACATATTAGGTGCAGACAGCTTAATAATTATATATACTTTTTCAGTAATTCCTTTGTCTCTAAATCTGCAAAGCACGCTTCAACACTATTAAAATAAATCTGTTTATAATCTTCAAAACTAATATTAAATTCCTTGAATATTATATTGCATTCATTCACCATACTTGTAGCTGATACTGTTCTGTTATCCGTATTAATTGTTACTTTTATTCCATCCTTGTGAAAGTGATAGATCGGATGTTCACGAAAATTATTCACGGCTTTTGTTTGGACGTTACTTGTCAGGCACATTTCAAGTACAACCTGCTGTTCCTTAACTATTCTATATGCTTCATCGCAATCTTTAATAAATACTCCATGTCCAATCCTTTCAGCACCCAAAAGTTTAACTGCTTCTAGTACATTTTTACCTATTCCAGTTTCACCAGCATGAATAGTTACCCTATAACCATATTCTCTAGCTAATTTAATAGGTTCTATGAAATTTCCACAAAAACCTTCCTCTTCTGACGCGCATAAATCTATAGCCACGACTCCCTTTCCAAGGAAGTTTTTACCCTTTTCTACAACCTCAAAAGCACTATGTACAGACATCGTTCTCATACATGAAAGTATTAAGTTTCCTTTTATATCGTATTGACCTTCCGCATCCTTCATCCCATCTAAAACGCTTTGCACTATTTCTTCTACATCTAGCCCCTTCTCAGTGTGAAGTAAAGGGGCAAATCTAACCTCTATATATTTCACATTTTCCTGTGCAGCATCTTCAAGAAGCTCAAAGGCAATTCTTCTTAGATTCTCCTTTGACTGCATGACTAAGTTGGGGATGGTGAATTTTTTCAAATATTCATCCAGAGATTCACATTCTACCGGAGCAGTGATTTCTCTCTGAACTTCTTCCATATCAAAAGAGGGTATCCTAATGTCCTCTCTCTTTGCTATATCAATGATTGTTTCAGGTCTTAGACTCCCATCTAAATGGCAATGAAGTTCAATTTTAGGTAACGCAGTAAAATCCATAATAACCTCCTAATTTATTTAATGTAAAAAAGTAAAAAGGTAAAAAAAATTCCTGATTACGAAGAAAGTACAAGTACATGTACCTTCTTCGTAATCAGGAATTATTGGTTCCTGGTAGAGACCTCCAAACCATATCTTTGGAGTTATACGAAAACTTTACTTATCATTTTTATAAAATAATAATGGAAATTAATTTTATTGTCAAGTAGGTCTCAATTCAGGCAAGTTATTCCGTAAAGGCACTATTCTTGATTAAGCTAAGTCAGAGTAAATTCATCAAAACACTATATTTAATAGAGGATTCTTGTTTTACTTTCCTCAACAAAGGTTTAGGTTACAGAAGAAAAGAATGAAACGTGTTAACTGGAAAAGGTAAGATATATGGTAGGATATTTAAAAGTTACATTTATTTTTAGTGTATTATGATAGACGTAAATTTGTATCAATTGATAATACAGCTAACGGAGGAGTTTCTTCAAATACTTTTTTTGAATATAAACAAGAAGGTAATATACTTTCAGCAACCTATAGTGGGGGAGAAATTGTAAAAGGAACAATGATTGGAATAGTAATGAAAAATGGTTGCTTAGAGTCTAATTATAACCATGTAAACAAAAATCGGAGTTATGGGGGGAGGGGGGGCGATGTTATTCTACACCCGAAATTCGATCTGATGGCAGAATTAGACTACAGGAAAGGTGAAGTGGTCTAATAATGACCAAAGTGAAGGAGAATCCATTGTTGAAGAAGTAATTGAACTAAATTCTTCAGTGCAATTCTGAAACAAAGGGGGCACAACGGTAGCTCCATTCTTGTAGAGTTAAAGAAAGGAGCTTACTTTTTACATTGATGTATAAAAGGAGGACAGGAATTGAACCGTGATTTTTATCATTCCTTATTTCCTATACTGGCTATACATTTAGGTAATTGCTCTCAAAGTGCATTGGAAAGGCTGTTTCAAAAGCTACTGAAGAATATCATAATGGTTTACTTCTGTAGGGTAGTAAATGGAAGGAAGCGCCTGTGCTTATATATTGTACTTCGATAGTAGCCTGAAGGTGGCATGGTATTGACACTTTTCTTTTAAAATGTCATCAAATCGCCTTGCTACGAAGATTGACGCTATCAAATACATTCAGTAAACTTGGATAGAGTGCTTTTTAAGAATTAAATGAAGCTTTGACGTGCACGGCCATTACTGTGCTTTTATTATCAAGGAGGAAATATATATGCAAATGGCTATTCCTGTTCTATTAATCTCGGTGCTATTATTTTTTGTGTTATTTTTTGGAATTGGTTTTATATTAAATATGCTCTTGCGAATGACGTGGATTATGGCAGTTGTCTATCCGATTATCGCTATATTAATTATTGATAAAGTGAAGTTCAGTGAATATTTTACAAATCCGAGTAACTCATTTTCTGAATTAGGTGAAATTATATCTACACTTGCTGCAGCTGATATTGCAATCGTATTAGGTGGATTCGCTGGTGCTGTCGTTTCAGGATTAACGATGAGACTGCTTAGAGCAAAAGGATATAGGATGTTTTAGAGACTTTCATTAAAGAAGGTCTCTTTTTTCTATATCAGTGAACACGCAATTTATTGAATAAGGAATAAATCCTCTCAAAATGGGAAAACACTAGATTTGAGAGGAGAGTAATCAATGCTACATATTAAAAAGTTTTGTATCAGATTAATTATGTTCTTATTGGTAGTCGAAGCAATATTAACGACTGGGGGATTCCTGACTGGAATGAGCAATCGGACATTGGCGTCATTTGTTATCCACGAAAGTGTATGGAAGTCCCCGGCAATACTTAATCAAGATGATAAATCAGTCCATTCGTCATCTAAAGTGAAAGCGACATATAAGAAAGTAATAAATACATCTACGAAAAATTCATTGGAAAATAAAGAGGATTGGTCGAAATATCCTAGCAAAAAAGTAGTTGCAACAGGTTATACAGCCGGAATAGAGTCAACTGGAAAGAACCCAGGACATCCTTTATACGGCATTACATTTTCAGGAGTAAAGGTGAAAAGAGATCTTTACTCGACCATAGCCGCTGATCCTAATGTATTCCCGCTTGGCACTATCCTATTCATCCCAGATTATGGATTTGGTGTCGTTGCAGATACCGGATCAGCCATTAAAGGCGATATTATAGATTTATATTTTGAAACAGTAGATGAAGTATATAATGAATGGGGAAAACAAACAGTCGAAGTGTATATTATTAAAAATGGCAAAGGAAAGTTAAGCGAAGAAGAGTTGACCGCTATGAATGAGGATGAGACAATGCAAGTATTTCGGCAAAGCTATATGAATAAAAGAAATGAAAGAGACTGACAATTGTCAGTCTCTTTTCGATTAGAAAAATAAGATTCCAGTTTACAATGGATTTAATGTTTAAATAAAAAAGTTATATAAAGCAAAAGCCCAAATGATTCCTGTCAATCCTCCGAAGAATACTTCTATAGGTTTGTGTCCTAGTAGTTCTTTGAGTAGTACTATTTCATTCCGTTTCTCTTTTTGGGGTTTATTTTTCCGAATAGTTGTGTCTTCAAGTAAACGCTGGAAATCAGCCGTCAATCTATTGAGAACTGCAGCTTGTTCACCGGCTTGTCTGCGAACCCCTTTTGCATCATACATAACTATCAATGCAAAGATGGCTGAAATAGCGAATAATGTGGAACCAATTCCTTCGATAATAGCTATCCCGGTGGCTAAAGAAGTAACAGCTGCTGAATGTGAACTAGGCATTCCACCGGTTGAACTAATAAGATTCCAATCCACCTTTTTTGTCATGAAATAATGTAGAGGTACTTTAATAAATTGGGCAAAAAATATTGCCGAAATCGAAGCCCAAAGGGGAAAATTAGCGAAAACCTCCATCCAAAAACATCCTCTCGTCATGTGTCCAATATGGTTATTGTTTATATTACCACAAACGAAGCATAAGAAATCATTCCTTGCAATATTGCTATAGTTTTTCCGTAAGGAGGCGTTACTAAACTTCGGAATTCGAAGTATCTCTTGTTTTCCGTTATAATGAAAAATGAGGTGATAGGAATGTATCATGTTAACAATAAGAATCCATTTGAAAGTGTGCAAGAGTGTATGCTTATTGGACTATTTGACAAAACAGAAAAATTTTCTGGCAAATTAGAAACATTGGATGAATCGTTTCAAAAAGGGCTTACTGATCTTGTTAAATCAGGAGATATTTCAGCAAAACTGAAGAAGATTTCAATTGTACATAGTTTGGGTAAGACTGAAATAAAACGTATTATCTTTATTGGTTTAGGTAAGGAAAAAGAAATAACTTTTGATCAAGCTCGTGAAGCTTTTGGAGTCGCTTTTAAAAAGGCAAAGAGTTTAAAGATACATTCGATATCTGTTGCACTTGATACATTTGTATGCGAACGAATACCTGTTGAGGATGCAGCACATGTTCTTAGCGAAGCAGCTACACTTGCCACTTATGAATTTGCCGGTTATAAGCAAAAATCGAATGAACCAGATGTGGACATTGAGACTATAGAAGTGTTTACAGATGAAGAAGTTGATGTCATCAAAGCAGCTTTATATGTTGGACATGCACATGGAAAAGGGACAAACGCTGCTCGAACGCTTGTTAATACACCTAGCAATTTAATGACTGCCACTCATCTTGCCGATCATGCAACAGAATTAGCTAAGGTATATGACTTCGAGCTAGAAATCTTAGAAAAACATGAAATGGAGAAGCTAGGAATGGGAGCTTTTCTTGCGGTTAACCAAGGGTCAGTCGAACCACCAAAAATGATTGTCTTGAAGTATCAAGGGCGTGATGACTGGACTGATGTTCTTGGTCTCGTTGGAAAAGGAGTTACATTTGATACAGGTGGCTATTCATTAAAGCCGAAAGATGGTATTGTTGGAATGAAAATGGATATGGGAGGCGCAGGTGCTGTTCTTGGAGCGATGGAAGTAATTGGACGCTTGCAGCCTGAACAGAATGTGGTCGCAGTAATACCTGCTACGGATAATGTAGTAAGTGCAGAAGCTTTTAAGCCTGACGATGTGATTACATCCTTAAGTGGTAAGACGATTGAGGTGCTGAATACGGATGCGGAAGGCAGACTTGTACTGGCTGATGCGGTAACATATGCAAAGCAGCACGGAGCAAATTATATAGTTGATGTCGCTACACTTACAGGTGGAGTAATAATCGCGTTAGGTCTTGATAAAACAGGAGCATTAACGAATAATGAGGATTTTTTTGAAGAAGTACTAAAGTCCTCATATGAAGCGGGAGAATTCATATGGCGACTTCCTTATACAGATAAAGATAAGGAAAGAGTACGTAACAGTAAAATAGCTGATTTAAATAATTCACCAGGACGAGAGGGACATGCGATTATGGGTGGGGCATTCATTGGAGAATTTGTAGATGAAACGCCATGGGTTCATCTTGATATCGCGGGAACGGCTACTATATCAAGTTCGCACGATCTCGGACCTGCAGGAGCAACTGGCGTCATGGTTCGAACACTTGCATTACTTGCTGAAAGATTTGAACCAATCAAATAAAACAGAAACCCCTTCATTATCTTTTAACAAAGAATTCATGAAGGGGCTTTTGTAACCTAACGTTCCATGGAATCTAATTTTATTGTACCAATGCACATAATCATCCAGTTCAAGTTCTTCTAGATGAAAGTGTGCACCATTCGCAAACTCTGTCTTAAATACTTTGAATATCACTTCCGCTACCAAGTTATCGTAGGGGCAATCTTCATGCTCAAGGATCGTTCGACTCCAAATGTTTTCAGGGCTTCATCAATTACTTTGCTTTTAGGAGTTTGGCTTGTAAATAAGACAGGTTTAAAGCGCCATACTCTTGCATAAGTATATGCTTGCTCACTAATTAAAATATATTGGTTCGTCATGTTGTTTAATAAACGACAGTTTGTTGAATAATTAAATAAACTCTTTAAACACATTTCTTTTAATATCGTTCCATTCTGTATGAATAATGCTAAAGTATACATCATCTCTGCTTACTCCAGATGTATCCATATAATTTGCTCTAAAAACTCCTTCTTTTGTTGCTCCCAACTTTTGAATTGCCTTTTGTGAACGAATATTTCTAATATCAGCACTAAATTGTACCCTTTTAAAATTCATAATTTCAAATGCATATTTTAATAGTTCAAATTTACATGCTTTATTTAATCCAGTTCCTCTATATGGCTTACCGTACCAAGTCCATCCAATTTCCAATCGCTTATTATTAAACTGAATATGTCCAAACCTTGTTGAACCAGCAATTTCATTGGTTCTTTTATCAATCACTAAAAAAGGATATGAAAAGCCCAACATTCTTTGATTAATGGATTCATCTATGTACGTGTCGAGTTCTGCATCATTTTTACACTCTATAGTATAGTAAACCTCTTCATCATAAATGATATTTTTTAACTGCTTTTTGTATTTTTCTTCAAATGGAATTAACTTAACAAGACGATTTTCTAAAACTATTTGGTTGTTATAAAATTCATTCACCACTTTTAACAATACCTTTTCCTCATTTCATATTTATATTTAGTAATTACAATTCTATATGTTATATTATTCTAAATACATATCTATATTAAGGTTGTTTCGAAAAATTCCTTATTATAAACTTTAATAATATACTTATACTTTAATTTTTAATGTAAAGGAGCGTGATACCTTGGACGAAATCGATCAAAGCATTCTTAGCCAACTTCAGGAAAATGCTCGAATATCAATGACAGAACTAGGAAAGAAGATTGGACTTTCAACTCCTGCAACAAATGAAAGAGTAAAAAAACTAGAAGATAAAGAAGTTATAAAAGGGTATAGGGCTATCATTGATCCTGAAAAACTCAATAAAAATGTAACAGCATTTATTTTATTCGACACGAAACAAGGAAAAAAATTCAGAGATTTTTGCAAAGAACATCCAATAGTAGTAGAATGCCATCGATTAGCAGGTCAGTTTAGTTATTTAGTAAAAGTTGTAACGGAATCAGTGAAAATACTTGAAGAATTTATTGATGCTACTTTACCTTACGGGGAACCGTCTACCTTAATAAAATTATCTTCTGTTGTGGAATATAAACCATTTATTAAAGGCAGTCTTGAATTTTAGATTGTAGACAAAAGGCATCCGAATAGACCTATTCGGATGCCTTTTTGTTTCATGATAATAAAGTTGTTAGCGTGGTTTATATGTAAAAATGTGGTGATATACTCTAATAGAATATCATAAAGTCACTGTCACAAAAACGGTCCAAATCATAAGTGGGCAGGAAAAGAACAAGATGCTGAAATCAATTTTGGTCAATTAGGGCAATCAGGTCTTGATTTTATTCATGTTACGGAATACGAAGCATGGAAGCCCGCATTCGATACAAGCGAAGCATGACTTGCTTCTCTCGCAAAAAAATACGGGGAAATACCTGTAATTGCGAACGGTCATTTAGAGAATCCGGAAAGAGCGGAGGAGATCATTGAGAATGGTGAAGCCGATTTGGTTGCTTTGGGTAAAGGAGCCCTGGCTAACTTAAAATATGTGTTGCCCTTTGTCGGTTTTCTAACACTCGGTTAATAATGAAATTGTACAAAGATTTCTTTTCTTTCTTACATCTAACATAAGACGAGAAAAAGTCTATGGAAGTCGGGATGCCTGTTGTGATTAGAGATTAGTGCGAATAGTTAGTTCGGTGGTTACTACCCTGAAGTGTCTATTTGGTTTAAAAAAGATAAGTGATTTAATCGAAAAAACTCTTTTTAAAGCACTCTTGAACTTAATATTCAAGGGTGTTTTTGTGTGAAAACTCCATGATTCTAATACTACCTAGCATATAAGACCAATTATGTGCAATAAAAAGAGATGTATATCACGTCTTTAAAAGCTATTTCCGTTTTTTACTTTGACGAGTGCATATGATTTTGATTTTAGTTATTTCTTGTTCCTAGCTAAATTCATTTCGACCTACTATGTAACCCCAACCATTAAGAATTAAAGAATCTCCCACACTAGGAATAAATAGAAATCCGTAGGATGTGATGGGTTCAGGGAATAAATACGTATTTTCAACCTTTTACTGTCCACTCATAGCGATTTATAAGCCACTCGGCTTAAGTACAGCTTGCTTTTTTAGCATACTCAATAAACTTCAAAAAACTCATTGACAGTAGCTAGGATGCGGTGTATGCTAAATATTGTGTTTAGCACTCTACCAATTTAGCGAGGTAAAGAGTTGCAATGAGATTGAAAGGAGTCTTTTTATGAATGCTGTTGTTGTTGCTGTACTAATTATGCTTATTCTTAGTTTATTGAGGGTTAACGTCGTCTTTGCTTTAATTGCTGGAGCTCTTGTGGGTGGACTCTCGGGTGGATTAAATGTAAAAGATATTATAGATGCCTTTTCAGGTGGGGTTGGAGGAGGAGCTAATATTGCATTAAGCTATGCACTTCTTGGTGGATTTGCTGTCGCCATTTCTTATACCGGATTGCCAAAATGGCTTGTAGATAATGTTTTAAGAGCAGTAAGCAAACAAGGTGATACAAAAGGAAAAGCATTATCGAAAGCATTACTTGTTTTTGTCATTTTACTTATTGCTTGTTTCTCCCAAAACTTAATTCCGATTCATATTGCTTTTATTCCATTACTTATTCCACCTCTTCTTTATATTATGAATGAATATCAAATTGATAGGCGCTTAATCGCCTGTGTACTAACATTTGGTTTAACCGCACCATATATATTACTTCCAGTCGGTTTCGGTCAGCTTTTCCATCAACTTCTTGCTGAAAATATTGAAAAGAGCGGTCTCCAAATGGATGTTTCTGATATTACTGGGACAATGATTATTCCAGTAGCAGGAATGGCAGTCGGGTTGTTGGTCGCGATTTTTATTTCCTATCGTAAACCTCGAGTATATAAGCAAAAGGCTGTAATGGAGGAAAATGCCGATCAAACGTATACGAAACGAGGAATTATCTTTTCTATCATCGCTATAATTGCGACAGTTATAATTCAAATTGAGACGGGATCGATGATTTTCGGAGCTTTATCAGGAATTCTTGTTCTGTATATAACTGGTTCGGTCAAATGGAAGGAAGCAGATTCTCTTTTAACGCAAGGTATGCAAATGATGGCTTTTATCGGTTTTGTAATGATTGCTGCTTCAGGTTTTGCCGAGGTAGTAGCTGCAACGGGGGATGTAGAAAGTCTTGTGAAAAGCTCGGCTAATTTAATTGGTGACAATCGTTCTCTTGGGGCTTTGTTGATGTTGATCGTAGGTCTACTCGTAACAATGGGAATAGGTTCATCGTTTTCAACAATTCCGATTATCGCAACTATTTTCGTTCCGCTGGCATTAGAGCTTGGCTTTAGCCCATTGGCAACAATTAGTCTAGTAGGAACAGCCGCTGCGCTAGGAGATGCAGGTTCGCCAGCATCTGACAGTACATTAGGGCCAACAGCTGGTTTGAATGCAGATGGTCAGCATAATCATATTTGGGATTCATGTGTACCGACATTTCTACATTATAATATTCCACTCATATTGTTTGGTTGGTTTGCAGCGATGATTTTATAGAAAGTAATAGGAAAGTATTAATTTGCCCATGCCATCTCCCTCATTGCCGCATAAATAGATATAGAAGGGCTATTAGCTCAGATGCAAGGGAGGAAACATAAAATGAATTATTATCGCGGTCCAGTACCATATAATAATAATCGCTTTTTCTTTGGCGCACCACTATTGGGAGGATTCGTCGGAGGTTTGCTTGGCGGTGGCATTGGCGCTTCTTTATTTCGTCCGCGTCCCTATTATCCATACCCACCACCAGCGCCCTATTATCCATATGGGGGTCCAGGGCCCAATCCATATCCGTACGGATATGGATACGGAAACGGACGTCCACCGGGACCATACGGTTATTAGGTGCATTAGAGGCTCTCTGATTTCGGGGGGCTGTTTTATTTTTGCAGGCTTTCTTTCATTTAAAGAGAATAACATATATATGAATACATAATGTGGAGTGATCAAAATGAACAATAAAAACACGTTAATTAAAGCGCTTGGAATGGAGTTTATTGATATAGGAATAGGTCGAGTGGTTGCTACAATGCCAGTAGACGAACGGACAAGACAGCCATTTGGGTATTTACATGGAGGAGCATCTGTAGCGTTAGCAGAAACAGTGGCAAGTGTTGGAGCATCAGCGATGATTGACTTAGAAAAAGAAATTTGTTTTGGTCTTGAAATTAATGCGAACCATATTCGATCTAAAAAGGATGGTATTGTTACGGCTATAGCTGAAGTTTTACATCATGGTAAAAGTACCATGGTATGGGATATTAAAATAAAAGATGAAGAGGAACAGCTTATTTGTGTATCGAGATGTACAATAGCAGTTGTTCCAGTTAAGAAACCATAAGCTTCATTGTTTAGAGTCGTTGAGAGCGGGAATTGGAATAGTAAAAGGAAGAAGGAGTGTTTTTTCATGCCTTGGTCAAAAAACAATTATCCCGACTCAATGAAAAATCTTTCAGATGATGTTCGAAATAAAGCGATTGAAATTGCCAATGCGGTTCTGAGGGACAATAAAGAAGAAAGTAGAGCGATATCGATTGGAATCGCTCAGGCGCGTAAATATGTGGAAGGCGATGATTATCATCGACCTGAGTATCATGTTAGGGCTGAAAACGAAAACTGGGTATTGAAGAAAAAGGATGGTAAACGAGCGATCAAGCGAGAAGATACGAAAGCAAGTCTCCTTGAAAAGGCGAAAGAGTATGTGACTGATCACGAAGGTGTACTCATTATCTATACGGAGAACGGTGACGTTTCTCAGAGACTTTATGAATAAATGAAGGAAGGCTGTCTAAAATAGACAGCCTTCCTTCATTTATTTCATAGACAGCATTGTGCATTTCAGACTATCATCAGCGAGCGTATTTCATAAAACGATGGTTCGCACATATAAATGTAAAAGGATTTTAAAAAGGTGGGGCTAAGTTGAAAATGAGTATTATTATACTCATTTATAATGAGCTAGCATTAACGAACTATGTCATAGCAATTATGTAAGTGGTCATCAGAAAATAAATGTATCATAATCTAACCACAGAATATAAACTAGTATACTTGCTGACAATTTACTTCGTATCGTCTATTGGTCCAGTATCAATAATAATGATCTTATCTTCTATGTCCCGTACTGAATCTAAGCATCTTCCAATTATCGCTTCTTTTTTTTTACACTTATAAACAAACTAATAATGATCAAGAATCCACTTCCCGCCTTAATTTTATGAAATGGCTTGTTGATTTTCTCTATAAAATTTGATAAAAGGATGTGATAACTGTGAAAGGAATCATTTTAGCTGGTGGCAGTGGAACTAGATTGTATCCGTTGACGAGGGCAATTTCGAAGCAAATGCTTCCTATATTTGACAAACCAATGATTTACTATCCTTTATCTGTTCTAATGCTTGCAGGAATTCGGGAGATTTTAATTATTTCTACACCGGACGATCTCCCATTTTATAAGAAATTACTAGGCGATGGCTCTCAGATCGGCATAAATCTTTCTTATGCAATTCAGGAAGAACCAAAAGGCATAGCACAGGCGTTTATTATTGGAGAAAACTTCATTGGTCAAGATTCTGTTGCACTTATTTTAGGAGATAATATATATTACGGGCATGATTTACCAAAAATCTTAGAGCGGGCCGTACATCTGACAAAAGGAGCTGTGATTTTTGGATACAGTGTCAAGGATCCAAAAAGATTTGCAGTAGTAGCGTTCAACAAGGAGATGAAGGCCATATCAATTGTGGAAAAACCAAGTGCTCCAAAGTCCTCTTATGCAGTAACAGGTCTTTATTTTTATGATAATAGAGTAGTAGATATTGCGAAACAAGTAATACCTTCAGAACGTGGGGAATTAGAAATAACCTCGATAAATGATTATTATCTGCAAGCAAATGAATTACAAGTTGAAATATTAGGAAGAGGATTTGCCTGGCTTGATGCTGGGACGCATGAATCCTTACGTCAAGCTTCTTCATTTATCGAAACGCTTGAAAGCCGTCAAGGACTAAAAATTGCTTGTATTGAAGAAATCGCCTATCGAAAAGGGTATATAAGTAAAGAAAAATTAATCGAAATCGCGGAATTACTAAAAGATAACGACTATGGCAAGTATTTAATAAGTCTAATAGATAACGATAATTAAAACAGCTTGAGGTGAAAATGATGAAAATAATTCCTACTACATTTGATGAGGTGTTGTTAGTGGAATTGACGACACATACAGATGATCGAGGCTATTTCATTGAATTATTTAATAAAAATTTATTTGCTATGCATGGGATAGGCCGTACATTTATTCAAGATAATCATTCCTTTTCACATCAAAGTGGAACGATTCGGGGGTTGCATTACCAGCTAAACCCGAAGGCACAGAGTAAATTAGTGCGTGTGATGAAGGGGGCGATATATGATGTGGTTGTCGATATTAGAACCGATTCGGAAACAATAGGAAAATGGGAAAGTTTTCTCTTAACAGAAGACAATCATAGGCAATTATTTGTACCAAAAGGGTTTGCCCATGGATTTTGCACACTTGTGAGGGATACCGAGGTGCAATACAAAGTTGACGAGTATTATTCTCGTGAGCATGAGAGAGGGATACGTTGGAACACATCTGAACTCCATATTGACTGGCCAATGACGAATCCCATTCTTTCAGCAAAAGACAAAAAACTACCAGACTTTTCTGAGGTAGAAAAAATGTCTATAGGAGATTAATAAATGAATATATTAATTACTGGCGGTGCAGGTTTTATTGGCAGCAATTTTGTTAAGTACATGGTCAACAAATATCCATCATATAGCTTCATAAATTTTGATGTTTTAACATATGCGGGTAACTTAGATAATTTAAAAGATGTAGAGGATCATGATAGCTATCACTTTATTAAAGGAGATATTTTGAATGTAGAGCTCGTTCAGCGTATCGTGCAGGAACATCATATTGATATAATTGTTAATTTTGCTGCGGAATCACATGTGGATACAAGTATTGATCATTCAAGCATATTTATAAAAAGTAACATCGAAGGAACACATTCCTTGTTGGAGGTAGCAAAATCTGCGAATATCAAAAAATTTGTGCAGATTTCTACAGATGAAGTGTATGGATCTTTAGGTAAAACAGGCTTTTTCACAGAGGACAGTCCGCTACTACCAAATAGTCCCTATTCCGCAAGTAAAGCTTCAGCTGATCTGCTAGTTAGGGCCTATTTTGAAACATATGGTTTACATGTAAATATCACAAGATGTTCCAATAATTATGGACCATTTCAATTTCCTGAAAAATTAATCCCACTTCTCATTACAAATGCTTTGACAGGGAAAGAATTGCCTATATATGGGGATGGTCTGAATGTACGAGATTGGTTACATGTGCATGATCATTGCTCCGCAATCGATCTTGTCATCCATCAAGGTGCTGCAGGAGAAACATATAATATTGGCGGACATAATGAGCGAGCGAATAAGGAGATTGCACAATGGATTGTAAAAAAATTGGGGGTTTCTAATGAAAAGATTAAATATGTAAAAGATCGGCTTGGGCATGATTTTCGTTATGCAATCGATCCAAGCAAGATTAAAAATGAGCTTGGATGGAAACCGATCTATACGTTTGAAAAAGGGATAGAAGAGACGATCCGCTGGTATACAGAAAACGAACATTGGTGGAAGCAAACAGGTGGGATACATGAATAAAATAAAAGTATTGATCACTGGAGCAACGGGGCAATTAGGTATGGAATTAATGGAATTGCTGCAAAACGAGAGAAAGTATGAGTACTTCGGTATGGGTAAAAAGTCTTTAGATGTGACAAATTTCGTTTCGGTTAAACAAGTTGTAAATGATATAAAACCGGGTGTCATCCTCCATTTAGCTGCCTATACACATGTGGATGCTTCAGAGCAAAATCCAGACCAAGCATATTTAATCAATGCATACGGAACAAGAAATGTAGCGGTTGCTGCACAGGAAATTAATGCCAAACTAATATATGTGAGCACAGATTATGTATTTAACGGAACTACGCATTCCGCCTACCATGAATTAGATACGATCTCACCTGTCAGTATATATGGAAAATCAAAAGCAGCAGGAGAAGATTTTGTACGGAACTTACATTTACGTCATTTTATTGTAAGAACATCATGGTTATATGGAAAACATGGAACAAATTTTGTGAAGAAGATTTTGAATGTGTCAGAAGAGAAAGAGGAAATATTTGTTGTATCAGATCAAATTGGTTCCCCGACTTACAGTCTTGATTTATGTCATTTTCTCCTCAACCTAATGAATACTGAAAAATATGGAACATACCACTTCTCCAATTCAGGTCATTGCTCATGGTATGAATTTGCGCAGACAATCATTCAATTTTCAGGAATGACTGTAAAAGTAATTGCTAATAAGACGGATAAATTAGCCTATCCTGCCCCAAGGCCCACATATTCTGTGTTTGAGCATCAAGCAATAAGGTTAAATGGATTTAAAAAACCGAGAATGTGGAGAGAAGCACTTAAAGATTTTATGGATGACAGGATTGAAAAACCAGAAGAGTAGCGATGTTTGTGCTACTCTTCTATTCGTATATCATCAGAATATCTGTGAATACTAGGATGGAAACCAATATTTTGTAAAGATGGGTTATCAGTGAGAAGAGAGGAAGAAGTTGCAGAAATCATGAATCCTTTCAAAAATAACAAAAAGCAAAGAATAAACAAAGATGAATCGAATGTGGTACAAGTTTTTGCAACAATTGGAGAAAACCTTTCATATATCAAGGAAGCGTTTTACGAGTCCAGTGATATAAAAACAAGGGAAATAATGATTAATGATAAACATGGTTTAATCATTTACTTGGAAACAATGGCTGATTCTGAAAAAATACAAAATAGTGTTTTAGTTCCAATTGGAACAGCAACATCACGTCAAAAAGTCGAAGATATTATTACTAGTTCTGAATTAATAAAGACAAGAAGTCTTAATGAAGCAGTCACTGCGTTGCTAAAAGGGATGAGTGTGCTTTTTGTAGAAAAACAAGGGGCAATTTTTCTATTTAACACGATTAAATTAGTCAGACGTTCACCTGATGAGCCAGAAAATGAGAAGGTGGTTCGCGGTTCACATGAGGGATTCGTCGAAAGTCTTGATGTGAATTTGAACCTTGTGCGCAAACGTATCAAGAACCGCCAATTAAAGATCCAGTATTATGAGGTAGGTTGGGAAACCAATACTAAATTAGCGATAATTTACATGAATGAAATCGCTAATCCAGCACTAGTCAAAGAAGTGAATCGGCGAATCGAATCTATTTCGTCAGATATGGCCTTTAGTCCCGGATTTGTTGAGGAATTTATAGAAGATAGCCCATTTTCCCCATTTCAACAAATTTTGTATACAGAGAGGCCTGATCGTGTAGAAGCTCACCTTATGGAAGGAAGGGTTGCATTAATAACAGAAGGAAGTGCAGATGTATCTATATTTCCTGTCACGCTTTTTGCTTTCTTTCAATCACCCGATGATTATAATAGCAGAATATATGCGGGATCCTTTTTCCGCCTCATAAGATTTTTGAGTTTTTTTGGCGCTATGACCTTACCAGCATTATATATTGCCGTTGTTGGTTTTCATTTTGAAATTATTCCGAGTGGTGTAATTCCGATCGTAAAAGCATCTATAGAGAATGTCCCATTTCCACCGTTTTTCGAGGCATTAATCATGGCCTTAACGATTGAATTAATAAGAGAAGCAGGAATAAGGCTTCCAACGTCTATTGGACAAACAATCGGTATTGTTGGAGGGTTAATTATTGGAGAAGCTGTAGTAAATGCTGGGTTAATTTCTAACTTTATGGTTATTATTATCGCTGTTATGGCAATTGCGTCTTTTACAATACCATCATATGAAATGAGTAATTCCGTCCGCATATTGACATTTCCTTTGATGATTGCTGCAGCAACACTAGGTTTTGTAGGGGTTGTTTTTGCACTTATGTTTATTGTCATTCATTTATGTAAATTAGAGTCATTTGGAACTCCATATTTAGCACCCCTTGCCCCATTGCATGTTAAAGATTTAAAAGACACATTCATTCGTTTTCCTAATTGGAAGCTAAATCGACGACCTAGAGATCTGAAGCCACAAAAATCACTTAAACAAAAGCCGACAAGAGGATGGAAAAAGAATGAAGAATAAAAAGGAAATAACTAAATTCCAATTTATTTTTGTGATAATTCAATTCCAAATTGGAGTAGGCATTATTTCTTTACCTTACACTGTCTCTAGAAAAGCGCAAGGAGATAGTTGGATATCTGTTTTATTAGCGGGTTTGATTGTACAAGGGGTTATCGTGATGATGTGTGTGTTGATGAATCGTTTTCCTACTCGTAATTTATTCGAGATACTTCAAATTTTATTAGGCAAATTTATAGGGAAATTCACTGTTTTTCTATATAGTGTTTATTTTATCTTACTTGGTAGCGCAACAATTGCTTCGTATGGGTATATTATTCAAATTTGGATATTGCCTCTAACTCCTACATCGATCGTTCTAATTCTTATGGTTTTAACAGGCGTTTACATTGTAAAAGAAGATCTTCGTGTTATGGCGCGCTTTTTCGTGTTAGCATCACTAGTATTAATAGTGTTCTTAGCATTATCGGCCTATGCGTTAAAAGATGCCAATTTTACCTACATTCTTCCTATCGGAAGCAGTGGAGCTTCTTCTATTTTACAGGGAATAAAACCGGCGCTTTTTTCTTTTCAAGGTTTTGAAATTTTGATGATTATCTACCCATTTGTACAATCAACTCGAGGGGGATTATTAAAAACCGCATCCCTTGCGAACGTATTTGTTACACTTTTTTATGCCTTTTTGGTCCTTATCAGCGTACTTTTTTTTAGTCAAAAAGAATTGACACTTACATCTGAGCCGATACTCTATTTAATCAAGTCATTTTCTTTCAAAATTATAGAACGGCCGGATTTATTATTTACATCACTGTGGATTGTTTTAGTCGCAACTACCTTTATGATTGATCTATACGCAGCTTCTTCCGGATTTGCTTTTGTAATGAATGCTCAGGATATAAAGAAATATATATATGTAGCAGCAGCAATCTGTTTATTGATTGCAGTAAATATTATAGGTAAATTTGCGGTTGATGCATTTGCTAAAGTGGTTTCTCAGTTAGGTATTATTTTTATTTTGATCATACCAAGTTTTCTTCTTTTTTTCTCCATTATTTTTAAAAAGAAAGAACGGAGTTGATAGATCATGGCCTATCGAATTCAATATATCTGGTTCATTTTACTATTGACGGTGCTAACTGGCTGTTGGGATCAACGCTTATTAAGAGATCACAGTTTAATTTTAAGTACCGGATATGATAAATTACCTGAAGAAAAGATAATGAACACCGTTGTATATCCAAGAAAAAGTGAACAAAAAGATACCTTTCCGCAAAAAAGCATCGTTGTTTCGACCATTGGAGATACAGCAAGGGATGCAAAAGTACATATGGACCAGAGAATTGCAGAGAAATTTGATTCCTCAAAAAGTAATGTTATCCTTTTAGGTGAGGAGTTGGCGGAAGGGGGAGTTTTTCCTGTATTAGACTCAGTATATCGAGATCTGAGAGGTCCTTTAAATGCTCATGTAGCAATCATTAAAGGGAATGCTAAAGACGCACTTTCCCTTCAAACGGAAGACGGCCCACTTACAAGTGTATATTATTCTGAATTACTACAAAGTGCTGAGCAAGCGGGATTGATTAAAAATCATAATGTTCAAGATATATGTCCTATTATTTTATCAGAAGGAAAAGATATAATGATGCCTTATTTAAGTTTGATAACGGAGGAAAATCGTGCTCATGTGGATGGCCTTGCTATGTTTAATGAAGATAAGTATTCAGGGTCATTAGGAATGAAAGAATCAAGCATGTTCTTAATACTGCATGACCAAATAACGAAAAAGTTATCTTTAAATCTAAAGGTTAATGATGATAGAAAACCGAATGAGAAAAATTATATAAATATAGATGTTCTCCATAATAAAAGGAAATTGAAAGTTAAGGTCGTTAATGGGGAGATAAGAGCGGAAATCCACCTAGATTTAAAACTAGGAGTTAAGGAATATCCAGCAGATCGTTTATATCGGAAAAAGGAGGTGGAGAGGCTTAATAAAAAAATACAGGTTGAGTTACAAGAATTGGCTCAAACAACGCTAACTGAAATGCAAGATGCAAATTGTGATGCTTTAGGTATAGGTGACAAGGTCAAAGCATTTCACAACCAAAAATGGAAGTCAATTGACTGGGATAAAACGTATCCAGAAATACCGATAGAAACGTATTTTAAAGTTGATATTATCCAATATGGAATAATAAATTAAAAGAGATATGCGAAAAAGACGATTAAAGCTTCAACTATGTAGCATGAAAATAAATGCCACGCTCTCTACATGCTTTTTAATATTATTTCAACTGTATGGGAAAAATGGAGTTTTTACGTTCATGTTAGTAATATGCGGAAAACAATTTCCTCTTAGGCAATTGAGGTAAGAAATATTTGTAACATCTCTTGGTCGTACTATATGTTTTACAAAGACACTTAATAACTTCTCTCAACTGTTTTATTTTACCCAGTTTATACATGCAGATAATAACGAAAGGTGGCAATCTGCTCAATCTAACTAAAACTTTACATGCTACTAAAAACGACAGCAATATAATTGGCTGTCGTAAAAAGTCTATATATTTATTGTCGCATTTTCATTACTCTTTTTTAAAGCTTTCCAAAGTAAACCAAAAGCAATTAAAAATAAAGCACCGGTAACATAAAATACCGAAGAAATTCCTGCCTGAGCGGCCACAATCCCTCCAATGATAGGTCCTACAACATTGCCTAAAAAACGAAAACTTTGATTATACCCGAGCACCTCACCTTGCATTTCAAGAGGTGCTTCAAGTCTAATAAATGCCGTAACACAAGGAAGCATGCCACCGATTGCCATGCCGTATAAAAATCTAAGGATAACAAGCTGCGGTAAATTTGTTACGAGTGCTTGAGGAATAATTAAGATAGCTGCTAATACTAACAAAACCATTAGCACTTTTTCATAACCGATATCATCGCCTAGTTTTCCCCAATGTCTCGTTAATAACAAATTTCCAAACCCTGTTGCGGAAAATGCTAATCCGGATAAGAAAGCAATGCTCCCACTACGAGTCAGTTCACTCACATAAAGGGCCAGAAGTGGCTGGATGCTGAAATTGCCAACTTGGATAATCAAGGCGATTACCATCATCATAATCAGCATTCTTCGATTTAAAATAAGTTGAATAACCTCTCGTCTAGTATAAGGCTTTCGTGCAGAAGCATTTGTTTTTTGTTTCTGTTCAACGATCCCAAACAGAACGAAGAGGGTAGCTAGCATGATTGAAACAGCTGTAATGATAAATGTATATTGAAAGCCAAATGCATCGGCCATCATACCGCCGATCAATGGACCAAAGAGGCTCCCAGCCACATTTCCCATTTGAAGTGTCCCTAACGTTTTTCCTGCCTCTTGTCGGGGTGTTTGTTTAGAGATAAAAGCAATGGACATCGGGATAAATCCAGTTACCACACCCATTAGCATTCTTAATAAGAAAAGACCAATGACACTATCAACTAAACCCATGAAAAAGATACTGGTCGCTATTCCAGCACTCGTAATAATCAAAATTGGTTTAAACCCATATTTATCGCCAACTCGTCCCCAAAGTGGTGAGACGAGAAAAGCGATTAGAAAAGTAATACCGAAAACAAAGCCAGCCCATCGTTGGACATAATCGCTACTAAAGTCCCCAAGTGTATTAATGTATAATGAAATAAATGGAAGAACCATCGTTGCACTTGCTGCCACAAGAAAATTGCAAGCCCACATGATGAGAAAATTACGTTTCTCGATCGTAATGTAAAACACCTTCTTATGTTAGTTTTATTTCGTAAACCTAAATATAAGTATAAATTAATGGAAATTAATATCAACTATACAGCTTAAGTTAGTAAATGTTCGCGGTGCTAATAAACATAAAAAGGTCCAATTATTAAAAATGGACCTTTTAAATATTAATTTCCATGGAATACATCAGTTCATACTCCTTAATGACTTCACTTAACGCCTTAAGGCTTTTTATGTTAAAAGGATCTTCCGGTTTTGCTTCCAATTTTTCAGCTAGTTTACGAACCGCTACAAGTAAAGAACTACGATAATCAGGTATACTTTCTTCAAAAGGATGAACCATATTCATTGGTATATTTGCTTGCTCACGAAATGCTAGCGCTTTTCTCTCATGGAAGAAAGGAACATCTATTTGATTTGGATTATGTAAATCACCTTGTCTAGGATGTGTTAATACAGCTAGCATACGAACTGTATATGAATCTTCACGAATTCCGGTAATTTCTCCAATGTATGTCCCGGTTTTATTAAATACTTTAACAATTTGACCGATTTCCATCGTTGATCTCCCCTTTTTCTCCATTTTTTATCCAATCTAACTAGAATACTACCGTTTCAAAAACAATGGATAATATAATCCGAACAACAGCAAATGAGGTATCAGAAGCTATTGTTTTGCCCTTATATTGACTTTTCACTGTTCTATCGATCTGTTCTCAATAAGTAATCTTGTTTCAATTATCTAATAAAAGAGAAGAAAATGAAAGAAGGATGATTTTTTTGAAGAAATCCTGTAAAGTAAATTCTGGAGGGCAGGTTATGAAAAAACACCTTATTGGGATTTTTATGTTATTGTTTGTTTTCATATTAGCAGCATGTGGAACAAATAATATACAGGAGATGCCAGATCCAAAAAGTACAGAAGAAAAAACAGAAGCCAATGAAAAAGAAGGAGATGTTGACATGACAGAGCAAGTATCTTATCCACAATTATCGAACGAGGTAGCCGATAATGAAAAGTTAGTACAAATGAATACAAATATGGGATCTATTAAAATAAAGTTATTCCCTGAACAGGCTCCAAAAACAGTTGAAAACTTTGTTACTCACGCAAAAGATGGATACTATAATGGGATTATCTTTCATCGTGTTATTGAAGACTTCATGATTCAAGGTGGAGATCCAACAGGGACAGGTGCTGGCGGAGAAAGTATTTATGGTGAATCTTTTGAAGATGAGTTCTCACGCCAGTTATTCAACATAAATGGTGCCTTATCAATGGCAAACGCTGGTCCAGGTACGAATGGCAGTCAATTTTTCATCGTTCAAAATAGCCAAGTGGACCCCCGTATGGAAAAATCAATGGAAAAAGCAGGTTTTCCAAAAGAAATCATTGCAGCATATATGGAAAAAGGCGGAACGCCGCATCTTGATTTCAAACATACTGTTTTCGGACAAGTTGTTGAAGGCATGGATGTAGTAAATAATATTGCAAAAGTAAAAAAAGGCGGAGCAGATAAGCCTGTAGAAGATGTTGTAATCGAAAGTATCGATATCATTAAAGAATAATCAATTGAAAAGCCGCCTTTTTTAAGGTGGCTTTTCTGGTTTTTACTATTAACTTTTGTAGTATTGGAATATAAATTTGTACTATGTCACATAATTGTCGTTGTTGCACATCTTAAAATCTTGGTATAATCTAGTTAATTAAAGAAGGAAAGAAAGGATGTTTTCCTTGCAATCAATATTCAATTCATTTGTCATGTATATGCCGTTTCTATACTTCCCTGAAGATAAATCAGAATATATTCCTGCAGCAATTACAATGGCTATTTTTGGAGTTATTACAGTCGCAACATTTATCCTGATAAAAAGGATCTCCAAAAAACAAGAGTTGAAAACGAAAGAGCTAGAAGAGAAAATAACCCGTGAACGCCAACAAGAGCACCTGTAGAAGGGTGTTTTTTTCATGTCCAGCTCCAAATTCTATCGATTAATATGCATCTCTCTTCGGTCTGCATAAGTAGATAATGAGGACTCCAAAAAACGATGTAGGTTACATCGACGTTATAGCGGACTTAGCCGGTGTTCCACCACGCGACGCGCTTGCGCTTTTATTGTACATAAGAGGATAATTCATTATATCTCTGGCAACAATGAAGAAATCATTGCTCATATGGAGGGATATAGTTGAAAAAATATTACCTTTTAATCATGGTTCTTTTTCTGGCTGCCTGTACAAATCCACCTCCGAAGAAGATGGATATCGATATGAAAAATTCTGATGGAGATTCAATAGGGAAAATTAAAATGCAAGAGCAGGCGAAAGGTGTAGAATTATCTTTAGATTTAAAAGGATTACCGCCTGGGGAACATGCGATCATTATTCATACTAAAGGATCGTGCAAGGCACCAGATTACCTTTCTGCTGGCGATCATTTTAATCCAGATAAAAAAGAACACGGACTTCTCAATCCGAAAGGTGTCCATGCTGGAGACTTGCCTAATATAACCGCTGATGAAGATGGAAATGCAAAGTTGAAAATCATGGCTAATGAAGTTACTTTTGATGTAGAAAAGAAAAACTCCTTATATACAAAAGATGGTACATCAATTGTCATTCATGAAAACCCGGATGACGGAATGTCACAACCTGCTGGAAATGCAGGCAACAGAATAGCATGTGGTGAAATATCTAAAGATCGTAAACCAAGTAAATAAGATAAGAGGAGGCTCCTGACAAGCGTCAAGTAAAGTATTTTTGAATTTCCGTGGTTTCAGAACTTTATTCTCTGACACATGCTCTTAGCCTCTTGAATTATTCTTATATCTTATCACCTTCCGTGGGTTCTTGGGACGTTGTTAATAATAGAATCTACCTTTTGTTCCACCTGAATACTAAAGAGATCCATTGATCGTCAACATCTTTAGAAGCAAGAAGAAGGCAACGGATTTGATCAACACTTCCACAATAATTGCGTAGGACCCATCAAGTTATGAAAAAGGCCGACTAATCGTCAGCCTTTTTCATAACTTTAATTTTTAACCTAGTGCTAACTGAAGTCTTTTTAGTCCTTCTTCGACTGTTTCTTTTCGGCAGGCAGCATTTATGCGAATAAATCCTTCACCACCGGGTCCGTAAGCTTCTCCAAAATTTACTGCTAGTTTCCCTATTTCTAATAAGACTTTTCGTAAATCTTCATCGCTTAACCCTGTTTTTCGGCAATCAATCCAAACAAGATATGTTCCTTCCGGTTCGATTACAGTCAGTTTGGGTAGATTTTCTTTGATTGTGCCTTTTATTAAATCAATATTTGTCCCAATATAGGTTAGCAGTTCATCGATCCATTGCTCTCCGTGTGCATACGCTGCTTCCATAGCAATAATTCCAAAAGTATTTAATGAGAAGAATCCATTTTTCGCTTGAATCTCTGCGATCTTATCTCTCATTTCTTGATTTGGGACTACCATGAAAGAGGCTTGTAGACCGGCTAAATTAAAAGTTTTACTAGGTGCCATAAAGGTTAACGTTTTATCTGCATACGATTCTTTCAGTGATGCAATAGGTATATGTTTATAAGGAGGCATTACAATGTCTGCATGAATTTCATCAGATGCGATTATAACATCATATTTTTTGCAAAGCGCTGCCATCCTGTTTAACTCGTCCTGCATCCAGACTCTTCCTGTTGGATTATGTGGGCTACATAAAAGAAATAACTTTACACCACTTTTTAACTTTTCTTCGAAATCAATGAAATCTATCTCGTAACGTCCATTCTTTTGTACTAATTCGGCATTAACCACTTCTCTCATATTACTCTCGATAATATTGAAAAAGGGGGTATAAACTGGAGATTGTACTAATACTTTATCCCCGACTTCGGTAAACGCTTGTACGGCCATAGCGATCGAAGGGACTACACCTGGGCTAAAGAGCAACCATTCCGGCTCTATTTTCCAATTATGGCGCTTTTTTGTCCAAGTAGTTATTGCGCTTTGAGCACTTTCATCAATGATGGTATAACCGAAAACGCCGTGCTCGATTCGCTGTTTCATTTGTTCTAAAACTTGTATTGGGGGACGGAAGTCCATATCGGCTACCCACATAGGTAAAAGATCTGAATCACCAAAGATCTTTTCTAAACCATCCCATTTTACTGATAATGTTTCATTTCGGTTAATATATTCATCAAAGTTAATCATGTTTAACTCCTCCTAAAATAAACTTTCTGATTTCTACATATACATCCATAGGCATTTCCTCGGGAATTAAATGTCCCGCATTTTTAAAAATAACAAATTTTGAATGAGGTAAATCATTGGCAAGTCGCTTCCCAATATGTAAAGGAACTATTTTATCCTGTTCTCCCCATATGAGCAGACATGGAGTATGGATCTTCCGCAACACTGTTTCAGTTAAATCACCTTCACGATGTCTAATCAATTTTGTCAAAGCACTGAAGATAAGATCATTATTAAAAGGCTCCGTATATCCATTTATCATTGTCTCATTAATCATGCTTTTGTCGAATACAACATTCTCCAAATTTCCCACGACACCAGTTTTTTGAAGATAACGTTTTATATATCTATCAAATAAGGGAAGATAACTGGAGAAAATCATAGGGTTATTCGCTTTTGGCATATAAGCGGAACTGCAAAGAAGAACTGTCTTTTTGATGAAATCGGGTCTTTGATGCATGATATTCATCAAAATCTGTCCACCCATTGAGTGACCGGCCGCGTACATGCTATCAATTGACAGATGGTCGAGTAAGTCAATCACCGTTTTTGCCATATTTTTATAGGAATAGCGATAGTTCTTTGACTTACCACTTTTACCAAAAGGAGGAATATCAATCGAGATAACGTGAAATTCCTTTACTAATAAAGGAATTAACTTTCTGAAACTGAAAGATGATGATAGAAATCCGTGTATTAAAAGAAAAACTGGAGCGCAGTCTATTGATTGATATTCCTCATAGTAGACATCAATTCCATTAACAAAGGCGTGATTTTCGCGAGAAGTTACGGACATAGCGATTCCTCCAATTTTAATATATTTTACCCTTTTGGAGTAAAATAACACAATGTATATGTTCAGTTGCTATGAATAGAAAAATAAAAATCTTTAAAGTCACTTAAATCTGTGGTATAATTTACAATTGCGTAAATTAGGAGAAAAACTATTATAATTAGGAGTGTTTCCATGACGACAAAATATGAGTCAGGCGATGTTTTAAAAGGTAAAGTAACTGGTATTCAACCATATGGTGCATTTGTTGCACTTGACGAAGAAACGCAAGGACTTGTACACATTTCCGAAATCAAACACGGTTTTGTAAAAGATATTAATGAATTTTTAAAATTGGGTGACGAAGTAAATGTGAAAGTATTGTCTGTTGACGAGGCAAAAGGAAAAATTAGCTTGTCTATTCGCGCAACAGAAGAAGCGCCGAAACAAGAAGAAACGAAGAAACCTCGCCGTCAACCAGTTGTTAAAACTGAAGCTACAAGTAACGAAGGGTTTAATACACTTAAAGATAAGCTTCAAGAGTGGATTGACCAATCCGATCGCGAAGATTTAATTAACAAGTAATTATATAGAGACAGAGAGGCACTTCCTTATTATAGGGAAGGGTCTTTTTTTTTGTCAAAAATCATTCATGCTAATATCCATCAACCGTAAAGTATGATAATATTTATGTGACGAAAATATGAACGTTGAGGAGGAATATAGATGATTCCTTACAAACATGAACCATTTACTGATTTTTCGAAAGGGGCCAATAAAAAGGCCTTTGAAGCAGGATTAGAAGCAGTAAATAGCTATCTAGGTAAAGATTATTCTCTCATCATCAACGGTGAACGTATTTCGACAGAAGAAAAAATTACATCTTACAATCCAGCGAATAAAGTAGAAGTGATTGGAAATGTATCAAAAACGAACAAAGAAATAGCAGAACAGGCAATGAACAGTGCACTCGATGCTTTTGAAATATGGAGAAAAGTAGAATCTAACATACGGGCGGATATACTATTTAAGGCTGCGGCTATTATCCGTCGAAGAAAACATGAATTTTCCGCTTTGCTTGTTAAGGAAGCCGGGAAGCCTTGGAATGAAGCAGATGCGGATATTGCGGAAGGTATTGATTTTCTTGAGTATTATGGTCGTCAAGTCTTAAAGCTAAAATGTGGAAAGAAAGTAGAAAGTAGGACAGGGGAATATAACCGTTACGATTATATCCCATTAGGTGTAGGTATTGTTATTTCACCATGGAATTTCGCTTTTGCGATAATGGCTGGAACGACAGTAGCTACGCTCGTTACAGGAAATACAGTTTTATTAAAACCGGCATCAACGACTCCGATTATTGCTGCCAAATTTATAGAAGTTCTTGAAGAAGCTGGTCTGCCAAATGGTGTCGTTAACTTTATTCCAGGTAGTGGGACCGAAATTGGAGATTATTTAGTCGATCATCCCAAAACTCGTTTTATTAGTTTTACTGGTTCTAGAGAAGTAGGAACCCGTATTTATGAGCGTGCGGCAAAAGTATATGAAGGACAAATGTGGCTCAAGCGTGTTATTGCCGAAATGGGTGGGAAAGATACAATTATCGTTGATAAAGAAGCGGATCTAGAATTAGCTGCACAATCGATTGTGAAATCAGCATTTGGATTTTCAGGTCAAAAGTGTTCAGCGTGTTCACGTGCCATTATAGTAGAGGATGTATACGAATCCGTACTCAACCGGGCTGTGGAACTGACAGCAGAATTGACAATTGGTGATCCAACAAATAGTAATAACTATATGGGACCTGTCAATGACCAACAAGCTTTTAATAAAATAATGCAATATATAGAGATCGGTAAGGAAGAAGGAGAATTAATGATAGGGGGAATAGGGGACGATTCAAAAGGTTACTTTATCCAACCAACCATTTTTTCAGGACTTAATGTGGAAGCGCGCCTTATGAAAGAAGAAATATTCGGTCCTGTTGTTGCATTTGCAAAAGCTAAGAATTTTACCGAGGCAATCGCTATAGCTAATAATACAGAATATGGGTTAACGGGCGCAGTCATTACCAATAACCGACAGCATATAGAGCAGGCTCGCGAAGATTTTCATGTAGGAAATCTTTATTTCAATCGGGGCTGTACCGGTGCGATTGTCGGATATCAGCCATTTGGTGGTTTTAATATGTCTGGTACTGACTCAAAAGCTGGTGGTCCTGATTATCTATTGTTGCATATGCAAGCGAAAACGACTTCGGAAATGCTGTAGATGTTAGTAGAAGTGAAACTGTTCATATAAAGAAAAACTCTCCATTGTAAGAAAGTGATTGGCAAAGGGGGTTCTTATAATATGACAATGAAAACAGATTACATTATTAGCCAAACAGAAAAGTATGGTGCGAAAAATTATCATCCACTTCCTATCGTGATTTCTGAAGCAAAAGGTGTTTGGGTGAAAGACCTTGAAGGGAATCGATACATGGATATGCTCAGTGCCTATTCTGCGGTTAATCAAGGGCATTGTCATCCTAAAGTCATTCAGGCATTAACGAATCAGGCTAGTCGTGTTACATTAACATCGCGTGCATTTCATCATGATCAGCTTGGTCTATGGTATGAAAAGATAAGTAATATAACAAAAAAAGACATGGTTTTACCGATGAATACTGGCGCAGAAGCAGTAGAAACTGCGGTGAAAGCCGCTCGACGTTGGGCTTATGAGACAAAAGGAATTGCTGAAAATAAAGCGGAAATTATTGCTTGTGAAGGTAATTTCCACGGTCGAACAATGACAGCTGTATCCCTATCTTCTGAAGAGGAATATAAGCGAGGATTCGGTCCTATGCTCCCAGGTATCAAATCGGTCGCTTACGGGGATATAGATGCTCTAAAGCTTGCGATTACATCTGAAACAGCTGCTTTTATCATTGAACCTATTCAAGGGGAAGCAGGAATAATTATCCCTCCCAAAGGGTATATAAAAGCAGCATTCGACCTGTGCAAGGAAAGTAATGTATTATTTCTTGCCGATGAGATTCAATCGGGACTTGGCAGAACAGGGAAAATGTTCGCTAGTGATTGGGAAAATGTTGTACCTGATATGTACATTTTAGGGAAAGCCCTTGGTGCGGGAATTTTTCCAATATCATGTGTTGCTGCAAATCGAAATATACTTGGGGTCTTTAATCCTGGCTCACACGGTTCTACATTTGGTGGCAATCCACTTGCGTGTGCCGTATCAATCGCTGCACTTGAAGTTATTGAAAATGAAAAGTTAACTGAGCGTTCGCTTGAATTAGGACATTATTTTATGTCAAAATTAAAAGAGATAGATCATCAGTCGATAAAAGAAGTAAGGGGAAAAGGATTATTTATCGGAGTTGAATTATTTGAAGATGCCCGTAAATATTGCGAAGCACTTATGAATGAGGGAATTTTGTGTAAAGAAACGCACGATACAGTAATTCGTTTATCTCCACCGCTTATTATTACAAAAAAAGAATTGGATTGGGCTTTTGAACGTATTAATAAACTATTCTCATGATGCTATAATAAATTTGATTACAAAATAAAGAGGCGAAAAACGATGGCAGAAAATCTAAACTTATTCACATCAACACAAGAGGTTATTAAAGATGGCCTTAACAAGCTTGGGTTTGGCGAAGAGATGTATGAGCTATTGAAAGAACCGTTAAGAATGCTTACAGTTCGTATTCCTGTAAGAATGGATGATGGTTCTGTAAAAGTATATACTGGTTTTCGTGCACAGCACAATGATTCTGTTGGTCCTACAAAAGGGGGAGTTCGTTATCACCCTGAAGTAACAGAAGAAGAGGTAAAGGCGATGTCCATGTGGATGAGTATTAAATGTGGAATCGTTAATCTTCCTTATGGTGGTGGAAAAGGCGGTATTATCTGTGATCCTCGGACAATGTCTATGGGAGAAGTCGAACGACTTAGTCGTGGCTATGTAAGGGCGATTAGCCAGTTCGTCGGGCCAACTAAAGATATCCCAGCTCCCGATGTATATACGAACTCACAAATAATGGCTTGGATGATGGATGAGTACAGTCGTCTTCGAGAAAATGATTCCCCTGGTTTTATTACTGGTAAGCCGATTGTGCTTGGAGGATCTCAAGGACGGGAAAAAGCAACAGCTCAAGGTGTGACCATTTGTATTGAAGAGGCAGCAAAAAAACGTGGACTTAATCTAAAAGATGCAAGAATTGTTATTCAAGGATTTGGAAATGCGGGGAGCTTCCTTTCGAAATTTTTGTATGATGCGGGAGCGAAAATTGTAGGTATCTCTGACGCATATGGAGCACTTCATGATCCTGATGGCCTAGACATTGACTATTTGCTTGATCGTCGTGACAGTTTCGGTACTGTCACAACATTATTTGAAAATACAATTACAAATAAGGAATTATTTGAACTTGATTGCGATATTATTGTGCCAGCTGCAGTTTCAAATCAAATTACAGCTGAAAATGCACCGAACATAAAAGCATCGATTGTAGTAGAAGCGGCTAATGGTCCAACGACAGAGGAAGCTACGAAGATATTAACAGATCGCGGCATACTATTAGTACCCGATGTATTAGCAAGTGCTGGTGGAGTGACGGTTTCCTATTTCGAATGGGTGCAAAACAACCAAGGTTATTATTGGACAGAAGAAGAAGTAAATGAAAAACTACAAGAAAAACTTGTAACTGCCTTCGAAAACGTTTATAAAACAGCAGAAAGTCGTAGAATAAACATGCGCCTCGCAGCATATATGGTAGGCATGAGAAATGTAGCCGAAGCATCAAGATTCAGAGGCTGGGTGTAAAGAAAAGCGGAAGGTGCCTGTTAAGCGACGTACAAACTTTTAGGGATTCTGACGAGATAAAGGAAACACGAAGAGCGTAAGCGATTCGATGTTGACTTATCGTTGGCAGAATCGTAAAGTTTGCAGCTAGACAGTAAGGAACAACGTTTAGAATGCCACGTCATGAGGTAACGCTGTTATGACTTACATCCTACGAGTCCATATTGCCGATGTCATTATTTGTTTTGATGTCGGCAATTTATATTTGAGATTAAAAATGCATGATTTCTTGTAAATTTTCAATATTTCCGCTAAAGTACAATTTAGATGATTGATGAAAAGATCTCTAAATATCGCTCAGGGAGGTTATTAGATGGGACATATTAAATTTGATTATTCAAAAGCATTAACATTTTTTGAAGAACATGAAATTACATACTTGCAAGGTGCGGTGGAAACGGCGCACAAGCAACTTCACGAACAAACGGGTGCGGGAAGTGATTATCTCGGGTGGATTGATCTACCTGTAGACTATGATCGCGATGAATTTTCACGGATTCAGAGAGCAGCAGAAAAAATTAAGTCTGATAGCGACGTATTACTCGTTATTGGGATTGGTGGTTCTTACTTAGGAGCACGTGCTGCACTTGAAATGTTGAACCACAGTTTCTATAATGCAGTTTCTAAGGAACAACGTAAGGCACCGCAAATTATTTTTGTGGGAAATAATATTAGTTCAACATATATGACTGATGTATTAGATTTACTTAATGACAAAGATTTTTCGATTAATGTTATTTCCAAATCAGGAACAACTACAGAGCCAGCACTAGCTTTCCGTATTTTCCGAAAACTACTTGAGGAAAAGTATGGTAGTGAAGAAGCGAAAGCACGTATCTTTGCTACAACGGATCAGGAAAAGGGTGCGCTTAAAACATTATCAAATGAAGAGGGCTATGAAACATTCGTCATTCCAGATGATGTCGGTGGACGTTATTCCGTTCTTACAGCGGTTGGTTTACTTCCAATTGCAGTTAGTGGTGTTGCAATAGAAGATATGATGAAGGGTGCCGCTGATGCGCGTGAGGAATTCAGTACTGCAGACCTTGAGAGTAATATTGCCTATCAATACGCAGCGATCCGTAATGTATTATATAACAAAGGAAAGACAATCGAAATGCTCATTAATTATGAGCCTGGTTTGCAATATTTTTCTGAATGGTGGAAACAGCTTTTCGGGGAAAGTGAAGGGAAAGACCAAAAAGGAATATTCCCAGCATCAGCAAACTTTTCAACAGATCTTCATTCAATGGGACAATATGTACAAGAAGGTCGTCGGGATCTATTTGAAACAGTTATCAAAGTTCGAACGTCACGCCATGAGCTAATCATTGAAAGTGAAGCTGGAGATCTTGATGGCCTCAATTATCTAGAAGGAAAAACAGTTGAATTTGTAAACGACAAAGCTTTCGAAGGGACATTGCTGGCGCATACAGATGGAGATGTTCCGAATCTTGTTGTTGAGATTCCGGCAATGGATGCATACACATTCGGTTATCTAGTTTACTTTTTTGAAAAAGCATGTGCTTTGAGTGGCTACTTACTAGGAGTAAATCCATTTGATCAACCAGGAGTAGAAGCATACAAAGTAAATATGTTCGCTTTATTAGGTAAGCCAGGATTTGAAGAGAAAAAAGCTGAGTTGGAAAAGAGATTATAATTAATAATTTTTTAATGGAACCTTCGAAATTATTCCGAAGGTTCCTTTTGTTTTATTTAAAAATAACAATAAACAGTTTTTTTACTTATTTATTTGAGCAATTATTAAGTATTAAAGGGCTTTTCAATGTTGAAAAGCCCTTTAAATATTTATTAAGGTAAGCGAATCGCTTTGATTTCCCGACAATCTACAATAACTTCAGCAGATCCTTGTGTAAATGTTGCGCAACAAGTTCTTCTGTCAAAACGGCGGAATGTTACAGTGGCAAAATTATTTAAGCCTGTAGTTGTAATATCGATTGTAGTACCAGTTGATAGCTTCTTCAGCTGGTGACAAACACATCCTTTGCAACGTCCGTGATCCCGCTCACCTTTTTCACAACCACAATCCCGATCCCGATCACGATCCCGATCCCGATCCCGATCGCTACTTTCGCAACCACAATCCCGATCATGTTCACTACTTTCACAGTCCCAATCTCGGTCGCGCTCGCAATCACAAAATGATCTTTTTCTTCTTTTACGTCTTTTGCCGAAATCTTCTGATTCCACTCTATCGTCATCTTCATGCCACATACAATTATCGCTCCTTAAATATATATTAAAAGCCATTGGCCTTTGTTAATAACATATTGAAGAATGACTAGAATTGATTGGACAGACAGTCTGGTGAATTTGCCCATTTTTGATTAAGGACAGAGATAAGAAAGTGTTCTTTTTCGTAAAGAATCCTTTCTTGTTCTGAAGCAACATCAATTAGTTATATTTCATGGAGAATGTTTATACAATAGAATACTCAATTGGCCTAGTCTCTCTGAATATCCCAAAAACGAGAACAGCAAAAACCATCTCTATCTCGTCTTCTTCTCACGTCGTCAGTCACGCTGTCTTCGTTAGGTACCTTCTACAAAATCGGAAGACTCGTCTTCAAACTACATACATTCATCGCTCCTTCAAAATGTATTTATATTTGCCCGGCCTTAATACATAACATATTGAAAAAAATGAGTTTGAATGGACAGACAGTCTGATAAAAACAAACATTTATAGTGAGATTAATTTTTTACTTTTTTCAAAAAAGCTGTAAGTATGAATTCATTAGCAAGATAATAGAGTATGGTACAATAAATAAATTGATATATATTATTTAACCTTGTAGAAAAGGTCTTAGAAAGAAGGAAAAAGGAATGGAATTAGCCTCAATACTAGGAATTACTGTCTCTTCAGCAGCGATGATTGCATTGTTAAAAATTATTGCTATCGATGTTATTTTATCTGGTGACAATGCCATCGTCATTGCAATGGCAACACGTAACTTGCCGAAAGAGCAGCAAAACAAAGCAATCGTGTGGGGAACTGCTGGAGCAGTGGTTCTGCGCATTCTATTTGCGGTCATAATCGTTTGGCTATTAAAAATTCCATTTGTTGATATTGCTGGAGGATTGCTGCTTTTATTCATTGCTTATAAGGTACTTGTTGGTGATGAAGAAGATGCACACATATCGGCTCATACTGGCTTGATGAAAGCAATTGGAACAATCATTTTAGCAGATGTAGTCATGAGTCTAGATAATGTTGTGGCTGTTGCGGGAGCGGCAAATGGCCATATTACAATGATTGCGATTGGAGTCGCTATAAGCATTCCGATTATGATTTTCGGTTCGAAATTTATTGTAATGGCGATGAATAAATATAATTGGATCGGGTATGTTGGCTCGGGCATTCTTGCTTGGACGGCAGGAGGCATGATTTTAAGAGACGAGCAGTTAGTCGACTTTTTAGGTATCACTTCTGGAGTAGTTACTTATACAATTATCATTCTAATCACCATACTCGTTTTAGGAGCTGGCTATTTAGCTAAAAAAAAAGCAATATCTAAAAGGAAGGTAAAACAATATAGTTAATTATAAAGTTGGAGATATGAACACAGTTGTATGTAAATTCTAAGGGCCCATCTGGGTCCTTTTTGTGTATTAAGAAATATTAAATTTACTGCTGATATGAATAATTATTAGTGGATATTGTAATGAAGAAAGCTAATCAAGTTACTCCTCAGCATATTCGACTTTTTTGTAAATGGATGGGGGCAATGCCGTTACCATGAGGACAAGGAGGTCATAAAATAATTAAAGGAGATGATCAAATGTTTGAAATATATGATGTGGTGTTGATTCCATTTATATTAGGATTGGTAGAACTATTTAAAAAGGCAGGAGTAAATAATAAGGTATTACCATTTATTGCCATTGGAATCGGTATCGTGATTGGTATTTTCTATGTTACTGAGTTTGATATAAAGCAAGGGATTTTAGTCGGTACAATGCTGGGACTCTCAGCGAGTGGGCTATACAGTGGGACAAAAAATACGATGAATAAATGATAGACCATCACTCTTATTAAAAAACTCGGCTGTGAGTTACTAGAGGATTTTCAAAAAGTCACCAAATGATTAACGGCGAATTTCTTCGTTGCTCGGTTTTTCCAGTTCTCATGTATGAAAAGCATACGCTCCGATCCTCAAAACCTTCTCGCCTCGAATTATTTGTTTCTAATTAGGGACCTCTTTGAACACGGACTACTAGTGAAAAATGTTGGTTTTCACCAGACGGATTGTCCAATCAATGAAGTGTACTCATCAATATATTATTTATTAAGGTCGGCCGGCTTAAAAAATAATAAGGAGCGATGAACATGTGTTTTGAAAATGATTTTGAAGATCGGAGAAGAAGACGGGTAAGATTGATTTGTGAATGTCGAGAAGTCAGAGGCGAGCGTGATCGTCATTGTGATTGGGACAGAGACCGAGACCGAGACCGAGATTTTGAGTGTAGATGTAGAGAGCGTAGAAACGATCGTTATTAATAAAAGTGCGCATGTATTTTAGTCAATTAGGGGATGGCCCGGTGTTGACCGGGCTTGATCCTTTTTTGGGTTAATAATAAGAAAAAACATATAGGATTATATAGCCTCTATAGACACTTTTTTTGAAAACTCACTTTTATTTCCCTGAAGTACTTGACCCACAGGAATTTCAACGTGTATTATAACACTATTAAGTGTGGTTATATTAGAAGAGTTAAATAAAATAGAATCTAAGGTAAATAGGATAAACGTATATTTGAAGTAGGTGTTCGTTAAATATCCATGCCTGTTTAAGGCTACTTATTTAAAAATCATTTGCCAAGGAACAAAATTACGTTTAAGTCATCAGATGACCTTATGATATGATTTATATAGAGAACATATATGAAGGGAGGATGAAGGGTGGAAAATAGACGCATTCAAACGAAAAAAATCTATGAAGAAGTAACAGATGCACTTATTAACATGATAAAAACGGCTGAATTGAAGCCAGGAGATAAATTAGATTCTGTAGAGCAGCTATCAGAAATTTTTCATGTAAGTCGTTCTGCAGTTAGGGAGGCCCTTAGTGGTTTGCGGGCAATGGGGCTAGTTGTTATGCGCCAAGGAGAAGGTACATTTGTTACGAATTTCAAAGCATCAAACTTTTCTTTACCTGTCACCGCGGGGTTATTAATGAAAAAGGAAGATATAAAGGAATTATATGAAGTACGTAAAATACTTGAGGTAGGTACTGCGAGTTCTGCAGCAATTCATCACAAAATAGAGGATTTAATTCCACTAAGGGACGCAATCGAAGAAATGAAGAGCTTAAAGAAGATAGATGGAGTTGGTGAAGATGCGGATTTGCGTTTTCATATGGCTATCGCTCGCGCCACACATAATCAAATTCTCATTCATTTAATGCGTTCGGTTTCAGAAATAATGGTTAATGTATTACGAGAAACTAGAGAAGTATTAATCTATTCGGAAAAAAAAGCGGCACAATTAATTAAAGAACATCAATTGATCTATGATGCGATAAAAGGTAGGCAGTCAGAAAAGGCGCAAAAATATATGTTAGAACATTTAGTTAATGTTGAAAAATCATTGGAAAAGTATATGGATTTTAAAATTAAGTGAGGTGAAGATGATGAAAGTTTCTTTATTTATTACGTGTATGTGTGATATTTTTTCATCTAATGTTGGAAAAGACACAGTAGAAATTTTGGAACGAGTAGGGTGTGAAGTTGATTTTCCGGATGCACAAACATGTTGTGGTCAACCAGCTTACAATAGTGGGTACTTAAAGAATACGAAAGAAACAATGAAACATATGATAAAGGTTTTTCGGGATTCACAATATGTTGTTGGTCCATCAGGCTCCTGCGTTGCGATGTTGCGAGAATATGAACATATATTTCGTGGTGATGCGGAATGGGAAGAAGAAGCAAAAAGTTTGGCTGCTAAATCCTATGAGCTGACACAATTTCTTGTTGAAGTATTAGGAGTTGTCGATGTCGGCTCTACTTTTAAAGGGAGAGTAACATATCACCCATCATGCCATATGACTCGACTATTAGGTGTGAAGGATGCACCTGTAAAACTTCTAGAACATGTAAATGGTGTTGAACTTATTACACTTCCACAAGGGGAAGATTGTTGTGGTTTTGGTGGAACTTTTTCTGTTAAAAATTCTGTCATATCTGGTGGTATGGTACAAGAAAAGGTGGATCATGTAGTGGAAACCAATGCGGAATATTTAGTTGGTGGAGATATGGCCTGTTTAATGAATATAGGTGGGCGATTATCGAGAGAAGGACGAAATGTAAAAGTAATCCATCTAGCTGAAATATTAAACCATCGCTAACCGAAGGAGAGAATAAGATGAGTATACGTATTGGCAATGGTTCATTTGATAACCGTGTGCAAGAAGGAATGGCAAATGATTTCATGCTGAACTCAGTTGCCTCAGCTCAAGGTCGTTTCAGAAGTGGCCGAATGAATGCGGCCGAAGAATTAGGCAATTGGGAAGACTGGCGTTCATTAGGTGAAGAAATTCGTACACATACGCTACAACATATTGATTATTATTTACAGCAATTAAGTGATCAAGTATCTAAACGTGGCGGTCATGTATTTTTTGCTGAAACAGCAGAAGATGCGAATGAATATATTAAAGAAGTTGTAAAGAGAAAAAACGGAAAAAAGATTGTTAAGTCTAAATCGATGGTTACCGAAGAAATTGGCTTAAACAAAGCGTTGCAAGAAGTTGGTTCGGAAGTAATTGAAACAGACTTAGGTGAATGGATTTTACAACTGGATGAGGACGTACCCTCACATATTGTAACACCTGCATTGCACTTAAATAGGGATCAAATAAAACAAACCTTTACTGATAAAAGAGGTTATAATAAATCCAATTCTCCAGAGGAGTTGGCATTATTCGCGCGTGAGCAATTACGAAAAGACTTTTTATCTGCCGATATAGGCATTACTGGATGTAATTTTGCTGTAGCGGAGTCAGGTGCGATCACGCTTGTAACAAATGAAGGAAATGCTCGTCTTGCAACTTCCTTACCAGATACGCAAATTTCAGTTATGGGTATGGAGAGAATCGTTCCTACATGGGAAGAACTTGATATTTTAGTTAGTTTACTTACAAGATCAGCTGTTGGTAAAAAATTAACGAGTTATATAACCGCAATTACAGGAACGCGTTTAGAAGATGAGATTGATGGACCTGAAGAGTATCATTTAGTCATCGTTGATAATGGTCGCTCTAAAATATTGGGAACGGAATTCCAATCGGCACTGCATTGTATTCGTTGTGCTGCATGTATTAATGTATGTCCTGTATATCGACATATAGGTGGGCATGCATACGGTTCGATTTATCCTGGACCAATAGGTGCGGTACTCACCCCTTTGCTAGATGGATATGAAAATCATAAAGAATTGCCATATGCATCTACCTTATGTGCTGCTTGTACAGATGTATGTCCAGTGAAAATTCCACTCCATGAACAATTAATTCGCCATCGACAAATAATAGTCGAAAAGGAAAATATGGCTCCAACAGGGGAAAAACTAGCGATGAATGGTTTTGTTAAGTGGTCGACAAATCCTGCGGCATATAAATTAAGCGCGAAATTAGCTCGTACGGCATTAAAACCGTGGACGAAGGACGAAAAAGTGTCAAATGGACCAGGCCCTTTAAAAGGCTGGACGTCATCGCGTGATTTTCCCGCTCCAAGTAAACAATCTTTTCGCTCTTGGTTTAAAGAACATCGAAAAGGGGATAAATCACTATGACCATTCAAAATCGAGATAGATTTTTAGACAACTTAGCCAAAAGCCTCGGGAGACCCCGTCTTACAGAAGGAGTAAAGCGGCCGAAATGGAGTTTGAGTCCACAGTTGGATGTGTATGAGGGCTATTCAACAGATCAATTAGTCGATGTATTAGAAAAGCAATGTGAAACAATTCATACTACTTTTAAACGGACAGATAAAGTTGGGCTGTGTGAAATAATGAAGGAAGTAATTAAAGACCATATTGGAAGGGTAGTAATTGCCGCAAACGATCATCGCAATGTTGAATATGGATTAAACGATGTATATGAAGAACTTAAAAATGATGGTGTTGATGTATGGATTTGGGATTCGGCTAAGGAAAAAGAAAATCAGGTATTTGCCGAAAGAGCGGACATTGGAATTACTTTTAGTGATATCACATTGGCGGAATCTGGTACATTAACATTGTTTAATGATAAAAATAACGGTCGTACAATTAGTTTATTACCAAGGGTTCATATTGCGATTATACCAAAAAGTACACTCGTCCCACGGATAACGCAAGCGGTAAAACAAATTCATGAAGCGAATGAACAAGGTCGAGAAGTTTCATCATGTGTCAGTTTTATATCTGGACCTAGTAACAGTGCGGACATTGAAATGAATCTGATTGTCGGTGTACATGGTCCTGTTCAAGCTACCTATATTGTTGTTGATGATTGAAAGAGATTAATTATGTCCAATAATCCTCCGAGAAATAGACTGCATTTAGGGGACCATCTCATGTGGTGGAATTCTTATATATTCATTGGAAAAGGCATGTGCGGTGGATCCGGACATGCCGCAATACGGTTTACTGACAAGTTACAGGAGCCAAGTAACTAATAGCACTATAACCCCGAGCGTGATGGAACTCCAGGCTAAAGTTTTTTGAGGGGAAGTAAGACTGATAAGTCCTAAAACCAGTGCACTTCCGCCTAACCAGAACGGAGCATAGAAGAAGCCTAAAACAGCTAAAATAATTCCTAGCCAACCAATCCAAAAACCTAATGATGCTTTCAAGTCAAGGACCTCCTTCCTATATAAATTGGAATAACAATTTATTAGACAGGTGATTGTGATGTTCTTACAGTGTATTATATGCAAGATAATGACATTTGGAATTATCAAATAATCATTTATTTTTAGACAAAAAGATGATGTTTATAATAATGTTTTATGAAAAATAAAAAAAGAACTCTTGTATATACAAGAGTTCTAGTTTATGGAGACTAGCGGGATCGAACCGCTGACCTTTTGGCTGCCAGCCAAACGCTCTCCCAGCTGAGCTAAGCCCCCCAGTTCAAAATGAGCTATATTCACTATTATAGTAAGATTAAAAAATAATGCAAGAAGAATTTTTTAATGCGTATTCAAAAAGGTGCAAAATTAGAACCAAGAAGTACGTACCTATGCCAACGAAAAAAATCGTGATTTATCTTTTGGTGCCTTTTGAAACCTCTTTTTTAACTAATTATCTCAATTCGTTGAACATCATCAATTTTTGAAATGGAATAATAAATTTCGGTTACTGATCTTTTGGCGCTTACTCTCGTCTTAAGCTCTAACGTGTGAGCAGTTTCTTCGCGTAAATCTTTAATGCGTGTATGTGTGACAATAATTTTCTCTTCCGTCAACTTTTTCAGCACTGTTTCTAAGCTTTCTGGTTTACTAACTGTAATCTTTATAATTAAATCATTTTTCAATAGTTTAGTGGGTCCAAGTTTTGCTAAGGCAAATGGAATCAATTCAACGCTTATTATAAGTAAGACCACACCCGCAGTTGCTTCTATAAAAAAACCAGCGCCAACTGCAATCCCGATCCCAGCGGCTCCCCATATTAAGGCAGCTGTAGTAAGACCGGAAATATGATCATTACCTCTTCGTAGAATAACACCCGCGCCAAGAAAACCAATACCGGAAACTATTTGAGCAGCAAGGCGCAAAGGATCCATTTGAATACGTATGTCATCGTTACCCGGGAATATATAAGCTGCTTCTATAGAAACAATTGTTAATAAGCAACTAATAATTGAAATGACTAGACTTGTTTTTAAGCCCAACGGTTTTCTTTTCAATTCACGTTCAAGTCCTATAACTAAACCGAGCAAAGCAGAAACTCCCAATTTTAATAAAAGACTGTAGTCTACTATCTCCAAGTGTGTACACTTCCTTTACGAATATTTACAAACTAATATGGATTATAATGAAAGTTAAAGTTAGAATAATTTTAGCATACATATGTAATTTCATAGTAAAGGAGCCGAGAATGAATACACCTAAGATCAATCCATATATTGTTTTAACGATTGGCGTATTATCCGTCTCTACATCCGCGATATTTGTAAAGCTTTCTACTGCGGAGGCCGGAGTTATCGCTTTTTATCGCATGTTTTTCAGTGTTTTAATTATGTTACCATTTTTATCCCGGAGGTACCTATATGAACTTCGGACAATAACTAAAAAGGATTGGCTTTTTACAATTATAGCAGGTATATTTTTAGCATTTCATTTTATACTTTGGTTTGAATCTTTAAATTATACATCAGTCGCAAGTTCCACAGTTCTAGTGACACTTCAACCACTTTTCGCTTTTATCGGTACGTTTATTTTCTTTAAAGAAAAGTTTTCTGCCAAAGCAGTAATTTGTGCAATAGTAGCGGTAGTTGGTAGTGTTGTTATCAGTTGGGGAGACTTCAGAATAAGTGGAATGGCTTTATATGGTGACTTTTTAGCTTTGATTGCATGCGCGTTAATAACTGCCTACCTTTTATTTGGACAAACTGTAAGGCAGAGATTATCACTTATTGTCTACACTTTTCTTGTTTATTTAATTAGTTCCATCGTTTTATTCCTATATGTAATAGTTATGGGGGATACATTATTTCCCTATCCATCATCTGACTGGATATATTTTTTATTACTTGCTATTGTTCCTACTTTATTTGGACATACACTTTTTAACTGGTCCGTAAAATGGTTAAGTACTTCGACTATATCAATGGCAATATTATTTGAACCTGTTGGTGCAGCATTACTAGCTTTTTATATATTGGATGAAAATATCCTAGGGACACAGATAATTGGTGGGTTAATCATAATAATTAGTGTATCTTTATTTTTATATAATGATAGAAGACTTAAAACAATTGACCAAAAGATTAACGAGTTAACACATTTAAATAAATAAATAACAGAGACCTGAAAATACAAAAGCCATGCTAGAAGAGAAGATAAATGTTCCGCCAAAAACCTTTTCTTCTGCATTGGATATTCGAAGTGCTTCTATATATGAGTAAGAAAATAAATAAACCGTCATAATTAGGGTAATGATGAATGCAGTAGTTGTTAGCATGTAGGTGAAACACCTTCCTTTAATAATATTCATTTGTTACTATGTATGTAGCCGGACGGTTAAACATGAATAGTTGATTATTTTAAAAAACTTTTTGCGAAAAAGGCTTGCAGGATTTTTTTATCCATGTTATATTATTAATCGTCCGCAAGACGTATAAAACATATTTCGAACCAAGTTATCAAATAGTTTTAAAAAAACAGTTGACTACTTAGAAGAAAAATGTTAAATTATAAAAGTCGCTAAGAAAGAGTGCGAACAAGTTTGATCTTTGAAAACTGAACGAAACAAAACGTCAAAAAGTAATACATGTAAGACCAGCAAATGAGCTACAAACACTTTAACGAGAGTTTGATCCTGGCTCAGGACGAACGCTGGCGGCGTGCCTAATACATGCAAGTCGAGCGAATGGAAGGGAGCTTGCTCCCGGAAGTTAGCGGCGGACGGGTGAGTAACACGTGGGCAACCTGCCTGTAAGACTGGGATAACTTCGGGAAACCGGAGCTAATACCGGATAATTTCTTTCTTCTCATGGAGGAAGGTTAAAAGATGGCTTCGGCTATCACTTACAGATGGGCCCGCGGCGCATTAGCTAGTTGGTGAGATAACGGCTCACCAAGGCAACGATGCGTAGCCGACCTGAGAGGGTGATCGGCCACACTGGGACTGAGACACGGCCCAGACTCCTACGGGAGGCAGCAGTAGGGAATCTTCCGCAATGGACGAAAGTCTGACGGAGCAACGCCGCGTGAGTGATGAAGGTTTTCGGATCGTAAAACTCTGTTGTCAGGGAAGAACAAGTATCGGAGTAACTGCCGGTACCTTGACGGTACCTGACCAGAAAGCCACGGCTAACTACGTGCCAGCAGCCGCGGTAATACGTAGGTGGCAAGCGTTGTCCGGAATTATTGGGCGTAAAGCGCGCGCAGGCGGTCCTTTAAGTCTGATGTGAAAGCCCACGGCTCAACCGTGGAAGGTCATTGGAAACTGGGGGACTTGAGTGCAGAAGAGAAGAGCGGAATTCCACGTGTAGCGGTGAAATGCGTAGAGATGTGGAGGAACACCAGTGGCGAAGGCGGCTCTTTGGTCTGTAACTGACGCTGAGGCGCGAAAGCGTGGGGAGCAAACAGGATTAGATACCCTGGTAGTCCACGCCGTAAACGATGAGTGCTAAGTGTTAGAGGGTTTCCGCCCTTTAGTGCTGCAGTTAACGCATTAAGCACTCCGCCTGGGGAGTACGGCCGCAAGGCTGAAACTCAAAGGAATTGACGGGGGCCCGCACAAGCGGTGGAGCATGTGGTTTAATTCGAAGCAACGCGAAGAACCTTACCAGGTCTTGACATCCTCTGACCACCCTAGAGATAGGGATTTCCCCTTCGGGGGACAGAGTGACAGGTGGTGCATGGTTGTCGTCAGCTCGTGTCGTGAGATGTTGGGTTAAGTCCCGCAACGAGCGCAACCCTTAATCTTAGTTGCCAGCATTCAGTTGGGCACTCTAAGGTGACTGCCGGTGACAAACCGGAGGAAGGTGGGGATGACGTCAAATCATCATGCCCCTTATGACCTGGGCTACACACGTGCTACAATGGATGGTACAAAGGGTTGCAAGACCGCGAGGTTTAGCTAATCCCATAAAACCATTCTCAGTTCGGATTGCAGGCTGCAACTCGCCTGCATGAAGCCGGAATCGCTAGTAATCGTGGATCAGCATGCCACGGTGAATACGTTCCCGGGCCTTGTACACACCGCCCGTCACACCACGAGAGTTTGTAACACCCGAAGTCGGTGGGGTAACCCTTACGGGAGCCAGCCGCCGAAGGTGGGACAGATGATTGGGGTGAAGTCGTAACAAGGTAGCCGTATCGGAAGGTGCGGCTGGATCACCTCCTTTCTAAGGAAACTGTTGGCCGCGGTGCCAACATAAACAGACGTTTTTGTTTCGTTCAGTTTTGAGAGGTTAAACTCTCTTATTATTCGTTCTTTGAAAACCAGATAAAATGAGAAGCAATAAACCGAGAAACATCACCTTATGGATTGTATCCGTAAGTATGTATGACCTTTTTAAATATTGGGTGAAAAGAAGCAAGCAGTTCGAGGAAGCGACTGAGCGACCACCGCAGCGTATGCAATACGTGAGGATGGGAGTGAGGGAAGCTGACGAAGAAATGCGCCGCTTATTTTCGACCAAATGATTAAGTTAGAAAGGGCGCATGGTGGATGCCTTGGCACTAGGAGCCGATGAAGGACGGGACTAACACCGATATGCTTCGGGGAGCTGTAAGCAAGCGTTATATCCGAAGATTTCCGAATGGGGAAACCCACTGCTCGTAATGGAGTAGTATCTATTTCTGAATACATAGGAAATAGAAGGCAGACCCGGGGAACTGAAACATCTAAGTACCCGGAGGAAGAGAAAGAAACATCGATTCCCTGAGTAGCGGCGAGCGAAACGGGAAAAGCCCAAACCAAGAGGCTTGCCTCTTGGGGTTGTAGGACACTCTATACGGAGTTACAAAGGAACGGGGTAGACGAAGAGGCCTGGAAAGGCCCGCCAGAGAAGGTAACAGCCCTGTAATCGAAACTTCGTTCCCTCCAGAGTGGATCCTGAGTACGGCGGGACACGAGAAATCCCGTCGGAATCTGGGAGGACCATCTCCCAAGGCTAAATACTCCCTAGTGACCGATAGTGAACCAGTACCGTGAGGGAAAGGTGAAAAGCACCCCGGAAGGGGAGTGAAATAGATCCTGAAACCATGTGCCTACAAGTAGTCAGAGCGCGTTAATGCGTGATGGCGTGCCTTTTGTAGAATGAACCGGCGAGTTACGATTTCATGCAAGGTTAAGTTGAAGAGACGGAGCCGCAGCGAAAGCGAGTCTGAATAGGGCGAATAAGTATGAGGTCGTAGACCCGAAACCAGGTGATCTACCCATGTCCAGGGTGAAGGTAAGGTAACACTTACTGGAGGCCCGAACCCACGTACGTTGAAAAGTGCGGGGATGAGGTGTGGGTAGCGGTGAAATTCCAATCGAACCTGGAGATAGCTGGTTCTCTCCGAAATAGCTTTAGGGCTAGCCTCATGGTTAGAGTCTTGGAGGTAGAGCACTGTTTGGACTAGGGGCCCTCAACGGGTTACCGAATTCAGACAAACTCCGAATGCCAAAGACTTATCCATGGGAGTCAGACTGCGAGTGATAAGATCCGTAGTCGAGAGGGAAACAACCCAGACCGCCAGCTAAGGTCCCAAAGTATACGTTAAGTGGAAAAGGATGTGGAGTTGCTTAGACAACCAGGATGTTGGCTCAGAAGCAGCCATCATTTAAAGAGTGCGTAATAGCTCACTGGTCGAGTGACTCTGCGCCGAAAATGTACCGGGGCTAAACGTATCACCGAAGCTGCGGATTGACACCTCTGGTGTCAATGGTAGGAGAGCGTTCTAAGGGCTGTGAAGCTAGACCGGAAGGACTAGTGGAGCGCTTAGAAGTGAGAATGCCGGTATGAGTAGCGAAAGAAGGGTGAGAATCCCTTCCACCGAATGCCCAAGGTTTCCTGAGGAAGGCTCGTCCGCTCAGGGTTAGTCGGGGCCTAAGCCGAGGCCGAAAGGCGTAGGCGATGGATAACAGGTTGATATTCCTGTACCACCTTATTTCCGTTTGAGTAATGGGGGGACGCAGGAGGATAAGGTAAGCGCGCTGCTGGATATGCGCGTCCAAGCAGGTAGGCTGGAGTGGAGGTAAATCCTTCACTCTAAGGCTGAGCTGTGATGGCGAGGGAAATTTAGTACCGAAGTTCCTGATTCCACACTGCCAAGAAAAGCCTCTAGCGAGGAAATAGGTGCCCGTACCGCAAACCGACACAGGTAGGCGAGGAGAGAATCCTAAGGTGATCGAGAGAACTCTCGTTAAGGAACTCGGCAAAATCACCCCGTAACTTCGGGAGAAGGGGTGCTCATTTGGGTGAATAGCCCAGATGAGCCGCAGTGAATAGGCCCAGGCGACTGTTTAGCAAAAACACAGGTCTCTGCGAAGCCGCAAGGCGAAGTATAGGGGCTGACGCCTGCCCGGTGCTGGAAGGTTAAGAGGAGCGCTTAGACTTCGGTCGAAGGTGCGAATTGAAGCCCCAGTAAACGGCGGCCGTAACTATAACGGTCCTAAGGTAGCGAAATTCCTTGTCGGGTAAGTTCCGACCCGCACGAAAGGCGCAACGATCTGGGCACTGTCTCAACGAGAGACTCGGTGAAATTATAGTACCTGTGAAGATGCAGGTTACCCGCGACAGGACGGAAAGACCCCGTGGAGCTTTACTGCAGCCTGATATTGAATGTTGGTGCAGCTTGTACAGGATAGGTAGGAGCCGTAGAAACCGGAGCGCTAGCTTCGGTGGAGGCACTGGTGGGATACTACCCTTGCTGTACTGACATTCTAACCCGCAGCCGTGATCCGGCTGGGAGACAGTGTCTGGCAGGCAGTTTGACTGGGGCGGTCGCCTCCTAAAGAGTAACGGAGGCGCCCAAAGGTTCCCTCAGAATGGTTGGAAATCATTCGCAGAGTGTAAAGGCACAAGGGAGCTTGACTGCGAGACCTACAAGTCGAGCAGGGACGAAAGTCGGGCTTAGTGATCCGGTGGTTCCGCATGGAAGGGCCATCGCTCAACGGATAAAAGCTACCCCGGGGATAACAGGCTTATCTCCCCCAAGAGTTCACATCGACGGGGAGGTTTGGCACCTCGATGTCGGCTCATCGCATCCTGGGGCTGTAGTCGGTCCCAAGGGTTGGGCTGTTCGCCCATTAAAGCGGTACGCGAGCTGGGTTCAGAACGTCGTGAGACAGTTCGGTCCCTATCCGTCGTGGGCGCAGGAAATTTGAGAGGAGCTGTCCTTAGTACGAGAGGACCGGGATGGACGCACCGCTGGTGTACCAGTTGTTCCGCCAGGAGCATCGCTGGGTAGCTATGTGCGGCAGGGATAAGTGCTGAAAGCATCTAAGCATGAAGCCCCCCTCAAGATGAGATTTCCCATAGCGCAAGCTAGTAAGATCCCTGAAAGATGATCAGGTTGATAGGTCCGGCGTGGAAGTGTGGTGACACATGGAGCTGACGGATACTAATCGATCGAGGACTTAATCTAAAGTAAAAAGCGGAAGCGCCCGGGTAGCCCCGACAAGCGCAAGACAGATTGTGAGGAGGCAGATTTTCAGCCACCACAGCAAGATGGCTTGCGACCTCGAGGGGCTGGGCGCTGGAGCTAGATTCAAAAGATGTTTCACACGTTTACCTTCTCATTTATCTGGTTTTGAGAGAATGAAAATTTCTCTTGAAAAATACATAAAAAGCGTTATAATAGTAAATGTTGAGTAATTTTGTCTGGTGGCGATAGCGAAGAGGTCACACCCGTTCCCATCTCGAACACGGTAGTTAAGCTCTTCAGCGCCGATGGTAGTTGGGGGTTTCCCCCTGCAAGAGCAGGACGTTGCCAGGCAATAAAACTTAATGTTGAGTGTGAGAAAGAGTTTTATTGAGTGTACAATAGTACTTAACAAATGGATACTAAAACCACTCTAAAAAAAGAGTGGGACAATCCGTTCAAAATGGAGGATTAGCTCAGCTGGGAGAGCATCTGCCTTACAAGCAGAGGGTCGGCGGTTCGAACCCGTCATCCTCCACCATTATTTAATGCCGGCCTAGCTCAATTGGTAGAGCAACTGACTTGTAATCAGTAGGTTGGGGGTTCAAGTCCTCTGGCCGGCACCAGTAGTTACTTTTTTGAAAAATGCACATTATGTACGAGCCATTAGCTCAGTTGGTAGAGCATCTGACTTTTAATCAGAGGGTCGCAGGTTCGAATCCTGCATGGCTCACCATTTTTATGCGGGTGTGGTGGAACTGGCAGACACGCTAGACTTAGGATCTAGTGCCGCAAGGCGTGGGGGTTCGACTCCCTTCACCCGCACTTTAATTAATATCTGCTAAAAACAATTACGTCCTATAAACAATACAGAATCTAAAATGCCAATTTCAAACGCGGAAGTAGTTCAGTGGTAGAACATCACCTTGCCAAGGTGGGGGTCGCGGGTTCGAATCCCGTCTTCCGCTCCAAGTAGTGCCGGGGTGGCGGAACTGGCAGACGCACAGGACTTAAAATCCTGCGGTAGGTGACTACCGTACCGGTTCGATTCCGGTTCTCGGCACCATTGATATGCGCCCGTAGCTCAATTGGATAGAGCGTCTGACTACGGATCAGAAGGTTGTGGATTCGACTTCTGCCGGGCGCGCCATTATTTACATAATGTATCAAAGGAATTATGCGGGAAGTAGCTCAGCTTGGTAGAGCACTTGGTTTGGGACCAAGGGGTCGCAGGTTCGAATCCTGTCTTCCCGACCATTTTAAATAAGCTCAATGGGGCCTTAGCTCAGCTGGGAGAGCGCCTGCCTTGCACGCAGGAGGTCAACGGTTCGATCCCGTTAGGCTCCACCATTTTTCACAAGTAAAACTATCCTATATTGGCGGTGTAGCTCAGCTGGCTAGAGCGTACGGTTCATACCCGTGAGGTCGTGGGTTCGACTCCCTCCGCCGCTACCATATAGAGGACCTTTAGCTCAGCTGGTTAGAGCAGACGGCTCATAACCGTCCGGTCGTAGGTTCGAGTCCTACAAGGTCCACCATTACTTTTTTATAATGTACTACGGAGGAATACCCAAGTCTGGCTGAAGGGATCGGTCTTGAAAACCGACAGGGGAGTCAAATCTCGCGGGGGTTCGAATCCCTCTTCCTCCTCCATAATTAAATGTATTTATCGTCGCGGGGTGGAGCAGTTCGGTAGCTCGTCGGGCTCATAACCCGAAGGTCGCAGGTTCAAATCCTGCCCCCGCAATCATAAATAATTCAAGGTTGAACTTTGAATTATCTGGTCCCGTGGTGTAGCGGTTAACATGCCTGCCTGTCACGCAGGAGATCGCGGGTTCGATTCCCGTCGGGACCGCCATTTAAATCAAATATATATGGCTCAGTAGCTCAGTCGGTAGAGCAAAGGACTGAAAATCCTTGTGTCGGCGGTTCGATTCCGTCCTGAGCCACCATTTTTATTCAAACAATGTAGTAGAAATACATGGCGGCTATGGCGAAATGGTTAACGCATCGGATTGTGGCTCCGACATCGTGGGTTCGATCCCCACTAGTCGCCCCTTATATTTTTGTGCGGGTGTAGTTTAGTGGTAAAACCTCAGCCTTCCAAGCTGATGATGAGGGTTCGATTCCCTTCACCCGCTCCAACTTTTTTATGGGCCTGTAGCTCAGCTGGTTAGAGCACACGCCTGATAAGCGTGAGGTCGGTGGTTCGAGTCCACTCAGGCCCACCATTCCGCAGTAGCTCAGTGGTAGAGCTATCGGCTGTTAACCGATCGGTCGTAGGTTCGAATCCTACCTGCGGAGTTTATAATTTGGGGAAGTACTCAAGAGGCTGAAGAGGTGCCCCTGCTAAGGGCATAGGTCGCGTGAGCGGCGCGAGGGTTCAAATCCCTCCTTCTCCGCCATATTATAATATTTACTAGTACATGGCCCCTTGGTCAAGCGGTTAAGACACCGCCCTTTCACGGCGGTATCACGGGTTCGAATCCCGTAGGGGTCATAATAAGCATGTAAAAAGACTATCTACGAATGATAGTCTTTTTACATGCTTATTTTATATAGCTCTAACTTTTTAAAAGTTTCACTTGTCTAAAACCCTACTCTAGCGCATAGTGTACCTCTATCAAAAAGCAGAAGCAAAAGCAAAAGAAAATGAATGTGTTTCAATTCTACTTTGTCCCAGTATTATCCCATATTCTTGTTGCACAACAATGCGATAATGAGCTAGAACACTTCTGTTTTCTTTATGAATGCTGATCGTCGTCTACATAGCCATCTGTTTTTTTATATGGAATGTCTCCAAAAGGTGTTTCAGTACCCGCATCGTCTAATTTATCTTCATATGCTTTTAATTCATCTGACTGAAATACTTCCCTGCTATTACCGCTTATATCAGTTGCGGAGAAGGCTTCATATTCCTCTGTAAAACCATCTTTGATTTCCGAATCATATAATTCATTATAATCATCAAAATCTCCTTCAAAATCCGAAGGTGTTTCTGATGTCCCATATTTTGCAACTTCCTGGAAACTATCCTGGTAGTCTCTTACGTTTCCTTTATGCCGCCCCGCGAAGGAATTATCCATTGCAGGCCGCAGAATTTCCTCTTCCACTGGCCGGTCACCAGGCAATATTTGTTCCTCAGAATGTTCGACGCACCTTGTTGTATAGGGGATGACTTCAAGTCTTTCGAAAGGTATTTCCATACCGCATTCTGTACATTTCCCATAGGTTCCTTCTTCCATTGCTTGTAAGGCGATATTTACCTTATCTAATTCGTTTTCCGCGTGAATGGAGAGGGCAAGATCTTTTTCCCTTTCGAATAATTCAGTACCCATGTCCCCGGGATGATTATCATAAAGAGATAATTCACCGGTACTTTCTCTTACATTATTTTCTTCTATCGTTGTTTGTTCTTCTGTTATTTTCATTTGCTCTTGTTGTATGATAAGCTCCTGTTTTAACTGTTCTAACTGTTTGTCTGTTATCACACCCACCACTTCCTTTGTTTAGTAATCGTTATAGTATGGTCGAAAATAGGGTTTGTTATTTACTGTTTTCCTACTCTTTCATGATGTTAAACATATCAAAAGCTGTTCAATAAAAAAAAGCATTGCCATAAAATGGACAAGTGCTTTTTAAAAAGACTTCAGTATGTTTGCTGGAACATTTTTTCTGTAGCTAAATATTGAAGTTCGTCTCGATTTATTATAGGTAACTGATAAATATCCCGATAGACATAAGAAAGCCGAAAATGGTATTGGTTTGCGCTGTTGCTTTCATCGCAGGCATCATCTCTATCGGTGCAGTTTTACCCACAAATCCTTTAACTGCATTATATGCTTTAGGGATACTAATAAAAGTAATTAAAAGCCAAGAGGATGCATCAGTAACAAAAATTAGAAGCACAATCCAAGAATAAGATAAGATAAACAAACTTGCTAAAAATTTAATCGCGTTTTTTCTTCCAAATAAAATAGCAAGTGTTTTTCGACCGTTTACTTTATCTCCATCTAAGTCACGGATGTTATTCGCCAACATAATGGTTCCGATTAGTATCGATACGGGGATCGATACAAGCATACTTTCCTTCGAAATATATCCTGTCTGAATAAAAAAGGATATTTGGATAATAACAACTCCCATGAAAAAACCTGATGTTAATTCTCCAAACGGAGTATAAGCAATAGGTCTCGGCCCCCCGGTGTAAAAATATCCTATAGCCATAGAGACGGCTCCAACCACTGCTATCCACCAGCTACTGCTTGCGGATATATATATACCGAGTAGTAAAGCTAATCCAAAGAATGCCAACCCAATACCCAAGACGGTTTTGGGCTTGACTCCATTTCTAACAATAGCACCCCCGATTCCTACCGAGTTTTCATTGTCGAGTCCTCGTGCATAATCAAAGTACTCATTGAACATATTTGTTGCAGCTTGGATGAGTAGGCTAGCAACTAACATTGCTGTAAATAGTAAGAAGTGAATCGCATTATCATTTATTGCTAAAGCAGTACCAAGCAGAACTGGAACAAAAGCGGCAGTAAGTGTATGTGGCCTGGTCAACTGCCACCAAATCCGCCATCCTTTATCTGAAGGAACAGCTGTTTGTGTTTGAAGATTCATTAAGATGTCGCTCCCTTATAATAATAAAGTGAAAATATATAAATGCTCACCTATTAAATTGTAGGTAATGATTGAGGTAGTGTCAATCTATTTCCACATTATCTTACTATAACTAACGAAATTTAGATGTTAAGTATGAATGCTACATTTAGTGTGCTACTTCATATATAATAAAGAGGTAATATAAATGAAAAGATTGGCGCTTTAGGAGAGATTATTTTGTCTAAAATATTATTGCAATCAAACATTGATACAGTTTTACAGCAAGTTAACCATAAAAGCAAAACAAAGCTATTCAGTTATACACAAAAAATAAATACATGTGATCCTATCTTATTTTACCAAGGTAATCAGCATTTATTTAAGGGAAAAGCTTTTTTTTGGAAAAGTCCGGATGAAGACTTTTGTCTTGTTGGACTTGGTGCAGCACATGTTGTCAAAACAAAAAATAGTATGAATAGATTTAATTACATGGAACAAAAATGGAATGAACTTTGCGAAGAAGCAGTGATTGAAAATCCATTTGATATATCCGGAACTGGTCCATTACTGTTTGGCGGTTTTTCTTTTGATCCAAAAAGTACAAAGGATAAAGTGTGGGAATCATATGGTCAATCTTTGTTTTATTTGCCTAAATATATGTTGACGGAAGTAGATGGTTTATTTTATATAACCGTCAATAATTATTGTACATCGGACGAAGCATGTACAACGATAGAAGCATCTAAATTATTTATTGATGAGCTATTGGAAAATGCTGTTGCCCATCCATCAAAGCCAGCGTCAATTGTAAAAAAACAAGAGTTAGGTACAAATGAATGGGTGGAGACAGTTGGAGATATCGTAGATGCTTTAAAACAAACAAGTCTTCAAAAAGTTGTTTTGGCTCGAAAAATGCGACTTGAGTTTTCGGAGCATGCTAATATACCATTTGTTTTACAACAACTAGTAGCACAGCAACCTAATAGTTTTATTTTCGCACTTAATGCTGAAAAAAGTTGTTTTTTAGGTGCTTCCCCTGAAAGATTAGTGAAGAAGACAGGAAGTGAAGTATTATCAACAAGTCTTGCTGGCTCTATTGAAAGAAGCACTGATCCACAAGAAGATAAGCGGCTTGAAAAACTGCTATTACATGACCATAAGAATCTTTTTGAACATCAACTTGTCGTTTCGATGATAGAAGATGCTTTAAGACCATATTGTAATGAGATTAATATTCCAAGTATGCCTAAAATAATGAAAACGCCCGATATACAGCATTTATATACCCCCGTTGTTGGAAAGATGAGATCTGGAAATTCCATTCTTGATATTGTTGAAGAGCTTCACCCTACACCTGCACTTGGTGGTGTCCCAACTACAGATGCGATGGAAATAATTCGAAATAAAGAAGGCATGGATAGAGGGTTCTATGCTGCACCAATTGGTTGGTTCGATTACCGGGACAATGGTGAGTTTATTGTCGCTATCCGTTCTGGGCTTTTCCAAGAAGAAGAGGCTCATTTATTTGCTGGTTGTGGATTAGTGTATGACTCTAAACCTGAAGATGAATTAATTGAAACAAGGATAAAATTTCGTCCAATGCTACGGGCTACAGGAGGTAAAACGGTATGAATGATCGAGAAGCACTAACTAGCTATTTGGCATCATTTGTAGAAGGTCTTGAACAATCCGGAATAAAAGATGTAGTAATTAGCCCAGGTTCACGTTCAACACCACTGGCATTATTATTTGCGGAACACCCAAATATTAATATTTACGTGAATATTGATGAACGGTCAGCAGGTTTTTTTGCACTTGGAATAGCTAAAGCTTCTAGAAATCCTGTAGCCCTACTTTGCACGTCAGGTACTGCAGCAGCGAATTATTATCCGGCAATAGTTGAGGCTAATTTATCACGTGTGCCATTAATAGTATTAACAGCAGATAGGCCACATGAATTACGTGATGTAGGAGCACCTCAAGCTATTGACCAAATCCATCTATATGGTAGCCATGTTCGCTGGTTTGCAGAAATGGCAATTCCTGAATTTGGAAGTTCAATGGAAAACTATGCAAAAACAGCAGCAGTCCGTGCTGTTACAGAAGCACAAGGATTGCCTTCAGGCCCCGTGCATTTGAATTTTCCATTGCGTGAGCCACTTTTACCACAACTGCAACCATCCCCTTTTGATCCTAAAAAGGAAGTTATTAATCAAAAGGAAATCCAATCAGGCGAGCTAATATTATCGGAGTGTGTCTATCACGAACTTGCGGGTGAATGGCTGGGATATGAGAAGGGGCTCATCGTCTGTGGACCTATTGACCAGCCCGATTTTAACAATGCTGTAACTAAATTAAGTGAAGTTCTTGGATTTCCAATTATAGCTGATCCATTATCCCAATTACGAAGTGATTCTATATCAAATGCACAAGTAATTGATAGCTATGATGCGATACTAAGGTCGGAACGAGCACACTCAGATCTTCGCCCGGAACTAATTATTCGTTTCGGTAATCTTCCGGTTTCAAAGTCACTTTCCAAATATTTACAAAAAAATGAAGATGTGAAGCAAATAGTTGTTGATGGTGAACGTGGTTGGCGTGATCCGTATCATATTGGAAATGAAATGATTTATTGTGATGAAGTAACTTTATGTAAAAGAATTTCTGATGTTGTTATGAAAAAAGAAAAGTCAGAGTGGTTTTCGAAGTGGCTAGAAATGAATCAGATTGTAAAAAATGTCATTGATGTTAAGTTAAATCAGGAAATAAAGCTTGACGAAGGTAAAGCTATCATGGAGCTATCTAGATGGATTCCAGAAAATAGTACAATATTTGTCGGCAATAGTATGCCAATTAGGGATATGGATACTTTTTTTTACACAAATAATAAAAATATTCGTGTGATGGCTAATCGAGGCGCAAATGGTATAGATGGAGTCGTTTCAACAGCGCTTGGTTCATCCTTATACTCGCATCCACTATTTCTCGTAATCGGCGATTTATCTTTTTTTCATGATATGAATGGATTATTGGCAGCGAAATTATACAAACTAAATATAAATATTATTTTATTAAACAATGATGGTGGGGGGATTTTTTCCTATTTACCACAAGCGGGAGAGCCAAAGCATTTTGATGTCTTATTTGGAACACCGACTGGGTTAAATTTTGAGCATGCGGTCAAGTTATATCATGGTCAATATACAAAGATAAATGATTGGGAATCTTTTCGCGTGGCGATTTTAGATACAGGGATCGATAAAGGTTTGAATGTGATTGAAGTTCCAACTGATCGCGCGGAGAATACTAACAGTCATCGCCAAATTTGGGGACAAGTTTCCCAGGAAATAAACAAATACTTACAAAGTGATGAAAAATGATTATAACTGTCGATGAATTAAAATACAATGTCGAAGTTATTGGTAGTGGACCACCGCTAATACTGTTACACGGTTTTACAGGGGATATAACTACCTGGAATAACCTGGCTGTTCAAATAAAAAGAAAGTATAGTATCATTTCGATTGATATTATTGGACATGGACAAACAGATTCACCAATTGATATCAATAGATATGAAATAGAGCATGTGGCACACGATATAAAGAGCATGATGAAAGAACTAAAAATAGATCAGGCACATATACTTGGCTACTCTATGGGAGGGCGACTAGCACTTAGCTTTGCGATGCTTTATCCGCAAAAGGTGAAAAGTTTAATACTAGAAAGTAGCTCACCAGGCCTTAAAACGCATGAAGAGAGAGAAAAGCGTAAACAAAGTGATACATTATTAGCCAAACGAATAATTGATGAAGGAATGGAGGTGTTTGTTAATTTTTGGGAAAAGATACCTTTGTTTTCTTCGCAGCAACAACTACCTCATGACATACAAGAACATATTAGGCAGCAAAGATTAGCGAATACTGTCCATGGTCTTGTCAACAGTTTAAAGGGAATGGGAACTGGTTCGCAACCTTCTTGGTGGGAAAGGTTAAATGACCTACATATGCCGATTAAGTTAGTTTGTGGTGAACAGGATGAAAAGTTTTGTAAGATTGCTAAAGAGATGCAATTAAAGCTTTCAAATGCAAAATTGGTTGTAGTAAAAGGTGTAGGGCATGCAATTCATGTGGAAGAGCCTGAAATGTTTGGTACAATAGTAGAGGGGTTTTTATCGGAGATTAACGAGCAGTAAAACCGAGGAATATTAGATAAGCATACTGGCGTTTAGACTCGATTGGTTCACTCATCAAAAAATGGGAAGACAAAACCCTTAGGTGTTTCACTTTATCAGAATATACATATGGGAGGAATAAAGATGGCAGTTGAATGGAAAACGGTAAAAGAATATGAAGATATTCTGTATGAAACATATAATGGGATTGCGAAAATAACGATAAACAGACCAGAGGTGAGAAATGCGTTTCGTCCAAAAACAGTGATGGAACTTATTGATGCATTTGCTTATGCGAGAGATGATTCACAGGTAGGCGTTATTGTACTTGCGGGAGCTGGAGATCTTGCTTTCTGTTCTGGTGGAGATCAGTCAGTTAGAGGACACGGTGGCTATGTCGGAGAAGACAATATCCCTCGTTTGAATGTTCTTGACTTACAAAGACTTATTCGCGTGATTCCTAAGCCTGTAGTGGCAATGGTATCAGGCTATGCCATTGGTGGAGGCCATGTGCTCCATGTGGTTTGTGATTTAACAATTGCAGCAGACAACGCTGTTTTCGGACAAACAGGACCGAACGTAGGTAGTTTCGACGCTGGGTACGGTTCAGGCTATTTAGCACGTATTATCGGTCATAAGAAAGCAAAAGAAATTTGGTTCTTATGCCGCCAATATAACGCGCAAGAAGCACTTGATATGGGATTAGTTAACACAGTCGTACCCCTTGAGCAATTAGAAGAAGAAACAATAAAATGGTGTGATGAAATGCTGGAGAAAAGTCCTACTGCTTTACGCTTCTTGAAAGCAGCATTCAATGCTGATACAGATGGCCTCGCTGGCTTACAGCAACTTGCTGGAGATGCAACACTTCTTTATTATACTTCCGATGAGGCAAAAGAAGGTAGAGACGCATTTAAAGAAAAACGTAAACCGGATTTTGGACAATTCCCTAGATTCCCTTAACAGATGAATTGCCTGTAATCGAAAGTTACTAAAAAAACATATGAGCTTGATGGCTAATACCATCGGGCTTTTCATATTTTTAAAAAGAAGGTGATTTACTGATGGGACAATCTATTCCAAATTGGTTAATGCAGCGAGCATATTTGACTCCAAATAGGACTGGTCTTGTTTATGATGAAAAAAAATGGTCTTTTGCTGAAATGCAAGCAAATGTATGTTTGTTTGCTGGAAAGTTTGCTTCTTTATCTATTACTGCAGGAATGAGAATTGGAATCTTAATGAAGAATAATCCGGAAACGGTGTGGGCTATCCATGCTTTACAGCAATTAGGAGCGGAAATTGTATTTCTGAATAACCGACTTACAAGTGCGGAAATAATTTTTCAATTAAAAGATAGTGCTACAAAAATGTTGGTTTTTCATTCGGATTACGAAATATTAGTTGATCATATTCAAGATGAATGTAAAAGGATTTCAACATATTCTCTTTACGATATAAATCAGCGCAATGCTGTGGAATTCACCATTAAAGATGAATTTCAACTGGATGATGTTTGTTCGATCATGTATACGTCTGGGACGACGGGTAAGCCAAAAGGGGTTTTACAAACGTACGGAAATCATTGGTGGAGTGCAACGGGGTCTGCTTTAAATCTTGGTTTACATGCAGATGATTCATGGCTTTGTGCTGTTCCTTTATTCCATATTAGTGGTTTTTCGATAATAATGAAGAGCGTTATTTATGGGATGCCAGTTTATTTGATGGAGCAATTTAATGAACAGGAAGCAAATACATTACTACAATCGGGAAAAATAACGATTATGTCTGTAGTATCTGCAATGCTAACTCGTATGCTAGCTGTAAATGATGATGCAGAGTATCATCGAAACTTTCGCTGCATGCTATTGGGTGGAGGTGCGGCAAGGCTACAACTGCTTGAAATATGCAAAAATAATGGTATACCAATATTTCAAACCTACGGAATGACAGAAACAGCATCTCAAATTGTCACCTTATCTCCGGAAGATAGTTTATTAAAGCTTGGTTCAGCAGGCAAACCTTTGTTTCCGGCACAAGTAAAAATTACTCTTGACACTGGGAAGGAAGCCAATCCTGGAACCCCAGGGGATATTATTGTAAAAGGCCCTAATGTTACTTACGGTTATTTAAATCGAAAAGAAACGAATGATCAATCCTTTCATGAAGGGTGGTTTCGTACAGGTGACATCGGTTATTTAGACCAGGAAGGTTTTTTATATGTATTAGATAGAAGGTCCGATTTAATTATTTCAGGCGGAGAGAATATTTATCCAGCGGAAATAGAGGCGGTTCTTATGGATAGGAATGAGATTAAAGAGGCTGGAGTTATCGGTGTCGATGATCCAAAATGGGGGAAGGTTCCGTATGCCTTTATTGTTTCTGATTATGAGTTGCTGGAAGCAGATGTTCAAAATTATTGCCGGAAAAAACTAGCTGCATATAAGATACCGAAGCGGGTTATCCAAATAAAATGCTTGCCACGCAATGGGACAAATAAAGTAATGCGCCACCGCTTACTAAAGTATATTCCTAAAAAGCAATAGGCAGCGCACGCACTACCTATTGCCTTTTTATCCCGATCTTTTTTTAAGGTTTAAGACTCCCGTCTCTAAGCGAACGTAGGTGGGATTCCACGAAATTTCAGCTTGCTGAAACGAGTTCACTTTGCTTCGAATGTTTGACAATCGGTCTCATGCTCGGTTTCCGCGATTTTCCCGGTCCGGCTTACAACATAAATTCGGTCAGCTGAACATTGATTTCCTTTTTTCCAGAAGTGACAGTTTTCCACTTCACATAAAACATCTTCAGCCATACGTATCACTCTCCTTATTGGTTTTAGATGATACATATATAGCATCTGTAGTGAAGTCAAGCTTATACTGGAAAATTAAACAGTATGCAATGCTTTAGTAAAAACTTCTCCGTATTGAATAAAGAGTAACTAGTAATTAGCTTTTTTTATATTTTATTTTAGTAATATCTGGCACTGGATCAAATCCGCCTGGATGGAAAGGATGGCACTTTACGATACGTTTGACAGTAAGCCAACCACCGCGAATAGCCCCAAACTTTTGAATTGCTTCCATACCGTAATGAGAGCAGGTTGGGTAAAATCGGCACGATGGGGGCATCAGCGGGGAGATAACGACTTGATATAAGCGAATCAATTTTGTAAGTATTTTTGCTATCATCTATATCGCTTCTTTCCAAAGTTTCTTGTTACACCATTGTATTAGGGCAGTTATAGCAAATATAATGAAACTGGAATTGCCTATTTCTATTGTAGCATAAAAGAGAAAAATCCCAGAATCAGATTTGTTTAGACTAAGGACATACCGGGTAATATATCCTTAGGAGGAATGATAAAATGGCTGTAAATGAACAAGAAAAATTGGTGGAAATTGTAAATAAACAGGTGGCAAATTGGACGGTGCTCTATACGAAGTTCCACCATTTCCATTGGTATGTTACTGGGCATCATTTCTTTGTACTACATGAAAAGTTTGAAGAGCTATATAATGAGGCAGGAGTGCATATTGATGAGTTAGCTGAAAGGCTTCTTGCTCTTGAAGGAAAACCAGTTGCTACATTATCAGGCTCACTTGAACTTGCAAGTGTACAAGAAGCAAAAGGAGCAGAAAATGCAGATGAAATGGTACAATCTGTTGTCGATGACTTTACCGTTTTAATTGAAGAGTTAAAAGAAGGTATACAGCTTTCCGAAAAATCTGGTGATGATACGACTGGTGATATGTTACTTGCCGTTCATCAAGGCTTAGAGAAGCATAATTGGATGCTAAAAGCATATTTAGGAAAATAACTAAGAATTCAGCGCATATATAATAAAATTGTCATAATAAAAAGCAGCCAAGATTCTGGCTGCTTTATTCTATGTATATTGCTTTAGTGTAGATGCTGGGATGATGAAAAATGATTATCACTGTCTGATTGTTCAAATTTCCCTTTGAGCGTTTCCAGCAAATATAAACGAATGAAATATTGAAGTTCAAAGTCATCCATTTCATTTACCAAACCTAATAGTTCTTTACGATTGTAATGCTCTAAAACAGCAAATGTTATCATGTCTAGGTCTTCTTCGTCACCCGTCAGCTTATCCCGGTACATAGCGAATAATTCGTCGACAAGCCTCATAATGTTTCACCTCTTTTATTATAAAATTATCATCCCATATTAACACCTTTCAAGCAACTTTTATTTTATCTATACCCGTAAATTCTAAGATCAATCCGTTATTTGCAAAAGTCCCTTAAGAATAAAATAAGTGAAAGTGCAGCAAAATATGCATATGAATGTAATATTTATTAAAAAGGTGGGTTTGAATTGAATAAAACTGTTTATTATATTGCTGTTGGTCCGGGAGAAATTATGAGTATACCAACTGCGTCTCCTTGGCAATTTAAAATAGAAGCAACCGATGAGGAAATTAGGAAATTAAGAGCAATTTTTGATGCAAATGCTAATAATAGTTCAGCGGATTTTTTGCGAGCACATATTCCGTTTCGTGAGTACCATAATGACCCAACAAATGATATACATGATAATAATTTACTTCATGTATATGAGATGATTTATCAGTTGGGTGACGAAGAAGCAAAGGGGCATATTGAAAGTATGGGAATATTAACAAATGATAAAATAGAATAAGAAAAAGCCTGAATTCGGCTTTTATGCTGTCTAGAAGTCTTGGAGTTTTTCTAATCTTTTGCCGCCTAAATTACTGGTCGCTCAGTATTGTAATAGGTTAATGGCTAACAATTATCCTACATTTGATATTATAACTTCATTCAGCAGAAGTCCCCCACTTCTAAAAGTGGCGGAATGAATGCGATTTACCTAATTCAGTGGGAGTGCAAATTCCGGCTGAATGAAGTGAAAGCCTCCGGCGGATGTCACAGATTTTTAGAGGAAGTTTATCGAGCGAGCTCGATAAAATCTGGACGCAATTCCGCCCAGGCGGAATTGAAATATAAAAAACATTGCTTCAAGCTTTATAGCTGAAGCAATGTTTTTAAACGTATTCTTACCTTATTCTCCTTCTAATTCACCCATATCGATTTCTTCAGCATTATCAAGTGCGTCTTGTGGTACTTTTATGCTATCTATTTTATTGAAATCTGCAAAATCGGATGAAATATTTTGCATCATATTCATTTTTTGACCTTCCATATCAAGTACAGTCTCCATCTTAATATTCATTTTTGTTGTAAAAAATGTTTCTTTATCAATAAAAATTTCATATTCTACCTTTTTGATGTTCATACCTTCTAATAACTCAGGGTTTTGCATCTCAGGTGGCATAGAATTTATTGCGGTTTCTTTGAAAAAGGAATTAAATTTCTCTCCATTTGCATTTAAATGTAAAATAAATTGTGATTCATTCTGTTTAAAGTCAAAATCATCTACAAATGTTTTCAATTTGTTTGCTCATTTTGCAACTGTAATAATTGCTCTGTCATTTCAACAGGTAATTTAAGCCACTTCGCCTCAGTAGGTTCAAATAAGTAGAAGCCGTCTGTTGTTAAATATGCTTCCATTTCTACATTTTGCTTGCCATTACTTTCGCCCATGTCCATAGAAGTGGTCATTTTTTGATATAGAGTGACAGGATCCATAATAAACTTCATGTCCGCATTCATATTAATGTCAAATTTTTCTCCATCCACTTCCATTTGTTGTTTCATGTTCATTTTAGAAGAAAAACTATTCAGCTCTTTATTAGCCTCTAAAGACTTTTCAAAGACATCCTGTAGTGTAAGCTCACTTTCCATCGCTGTTTGTTTTGGTTCCTTTTGTTCGTTTGTTATTTTATTTTTGTCTTTTTTATCAATAGGCTCCGCAGTTTGGCTGCAGGCTGCAAGGAATACAGTTAAAACTGTTATCAAGCAAAGTGATAATAATTTGTTCATTATGTATTTCATCTCCTCTTAAAGTTAGTAGCAAATCTATTATGACTATATGTACGGACTTACGTAGCCAAAGGTTTCGAAAAAAGCTAGAAATATGTCGAAGGCACTATATCTACATGCTGAATAGGTAAATAGATACAAAAGTATATGGTGTAAGATGTATAATAAATAGGAGCTGTAAATAAAAAATAAAAGGAATAATAAGATGAGAGAATTTTATGATGTGAATAATAATAAAGTATTTCTTGCCTTTAAACGATCATCTTTCCCTATGGATGCACGTCATGTATTTGTTATTTCGCGATACCGAGAAAAATGGCTATTAACGAATCATGCTCAGAGAGGATTAGAATTTCCAGGGGGAAAGAGAGAGGTAGGTGAGACAATTGAGGAAGCCGCACGAAGGGAGGTCAGTGAAGAAACAGGTGGAATCATAAAAACACTTGTGTATATAGGGGAATATTTAGTTGAAGATAAACACCTTGGCCATTTTGTCAAGGCAATCTATTTTGCAGAAATGACAGCATTACAGAAAAAAGAAGGTTATCTGGAAACCTCGGGACCAGTTTTAGTGGAAGGTAATATTATTTCTAAGGTAAATAGTCCAGAATATAGTTTCATTATGAAAGATGAAATTGTTCCAGCTGCAATTGCTAAAATAATCGAATTAGGTCTATTGTAAACAAAATGTAAGTCCTACATTTACTGAGCAAACTGTGAGTAAAGAATTGTGCTGCACTATCTCTCGGTTTATGGCCAAAAGAACATAGGGATAGGTATGCCACGTCTTGGTGTCGCTAGACATGGTAACTCAATTTTTTTGAAGTCGGATCTATAAAATACATACTGCAATAAATGGCTGTCGTATTGGACAGCCATTTTTTCAATCAACGTCTTTCATTATCTTTTTTTCTAGCCATTCAACGGCTTGGTACATTAAGGTGGCAAAAATGGCAATCAGGAGTAAAGAAAGCATAACGAGTGTGAAGTTAAATACTTGAAATCCATAAATAATCATGTAGCCTAGACCTTTAGCGGAAACGAGGAATTCACCAACGATTACACCAACCCAAGATAACCCAACATTGACTTTTAATGTTGAGATGATTGTCGGAAAGGAAGCGGGTAGTATGGCTTCTTTAAACATTTGCTTTCTAGTAGCTCCGAATGTATGCAGTACCTTCAAGTAATTTTCATCCACATTGCGAAAAGCAGTATAAACAACGATTGTCGTGATGATGACAGAGATAATCGCACCCATTGCAATGATCGATGTAAATCCCGGACCGAGACCAACAATTAAAATAGGACCAAGGGCAATTTTAGGCATTGCATTTAAAATAACGAGATATGGATCAAGGATTTTAGAAAGAAAAGGGGACCACCAGAGTGTTGCAGCAAGTAGTGTACCGAGAACCGTTCCAATAATAAATCCAAGTACCGTTTCAAAAACAGTAACACCCAAATGTGTGAAAAGTGAAGCATCTGCTATCTTTTCTATGAATAGGTTGACGATCTTTGATGGAGAACTGAAAATGAGCGGATCAATCCAATGGAATCGGCTCGCAACTTCCCAAAAAGAGAAAAATACAATAAAAATAAGTAATTGATAAAAAAACACCCATTTTTTCTCTATCGCTAATCTTTGCTTATATTGTGTGTGAAGGAGTCCAAGATTTACTTTTTTATTCAAGTGACTCCAGCTCCTTCCAAATCGTTTGAAATAAATGATTGTAAGCCTCTTTGCTGCGAACATCAAAAGGCTTTAGTAATCGTAGTTCGTCTGGCATTGTAAATATTTTATAAAGTCGACCTGGTTTTGATGAGAAAAGTAGGATCCGATCGCTCATTGAAATAGCTTCTCCAATATCATGGGTTACAAGTACCGCTGTCTTCCCGTATTCTTTCAATGTTTGAAACACAAGGTCTTCCAATTTTAGTTTTGTTTGATAATCTAGCGCAGAGAAAGGTTCATCTAATAGGAGAAGTTTAGGATTAACAGCCATTGTTCTTGCTAAAGCTGCACGCTGTCTCATTCCTCCTGATAACTGACGTGGAAACTGTTCCTCGACACCAGACAAACCAACTTCCTGTAGAAATGCTAACGCTGCTTGTTTTGTTTTAGTAGTCAATTGCCCATTTAGTTCCAGACCAAGGAAAATATTTTCTTCGATCGTTTTCCACGGGAATAAATAATCCTGCTGCAGCATATAGCCGATGGCATTCATTTCGGAGTCTGGAGTAAATGGATCCATCGTTACCTTTCCTGTTGTCGGGTTAATCAAACCGGCCAATATGGAAAGCATTGTTGTTTTTCCACAGCCACTTGGACCAAGCAGTGAAATGAATTCTCCTTTGTTGATGGAAAAAGAAACATTTTCTAATGCATGTGTGACCGTAGATGGAGAAAAGTAATGGTGGCCGATATTATCTACATGTATAAAACTCATTGTTTCGGCTCTCCCTTCCATTATTGTTTCAGTGAATTTGTGTCTAGTTCCAAAGTCTTATGGCGATTCGCAATTTCGTTTCGTAAGTACCGGTGCATGACATCTACTTTGCCATGTGTGTGGTTTTAGTCGATGCGAGGCAGCGATAACAAGGACACCAGCATTATACTCTATTTTTTATTAATTACTTTATCAACAATTTTTGTATTAACTAATTTTTCGTAATCTACATTTACAGGTAGTTCTCCGGCTTCATCCATAATTGTTTGAAGATTATTCCAGCCATCTTCAGTAAGTTTCATATCTTTCGCAAAGGATCCTTGGCTTTTATAGCGATCCACAACAACAGTCAATGTTTCTACATCTGAGTCTTCGAAATAAGGTTGGACAAGCTTAGCGATATCTTTTGCAGAGTTTTCTTCCACCCATTGTTGTGCTTTATACAGGGCACGAACGAACTTCTCCACAGTCGCTTCATTTTTATCGAGATAGCTTGTTTTGGCCATAAAGGTTGTATATGGTACATGACCAGATTCCTCTCCGAATGATGCGACGATATAGCCTTTTCCTTCTTTTTCAAAGACAGATGCAGTCGGTTCAAATAACTGAACGTAGTCACCTGTACCTGAAGCGAATGCGTTGGCGATATTTGCGAAATCAATATTTTGGATTAATTCTAGATCCTCATGTGGGTTGATGCCGTGTTTTTTCAAAACAAATTCACCAACCATTTGTGGCATTCCACCTTTACGCTGTCCCAGAAAAGTAGAATCTTTTAATTGCTCCCAGTCAAAATTATCTGCTTTTTCCCGCGAAACTAGGAATGTTCCATCCGTTTGTGTTAATTGGGCAAAATTGATGACAGGATCTGTAGAACCTTGAGCGTACACATAAATAGAAGTTTCTGAACCAACAAGCGCGATATCAGCCCCATCAGATAATAAGGTTGTCATCGTTTTATCGCCACCCCAAGCTGTTTTTATTTCGACATTAAGGCCTTCATCTTTAAAAAAACCTTTTTCAACTGCAACATATTGGGGAGCATAGAATATAGAACGAGTTACTTCTGCGACTCTCACCTTTTGTAAGCTAGTTTTTGCTGAACAGGCAGTAATAGCGAGTACAGTACAAGCAGCAATAAGTAAAAAGATGCTAGTTTTGAACCATTTCTTCATATTGGGTTTCCTCCTTATGTGTGCCATGGATGGCAAAAGATAATTAAAGGCTAACATATCGTATGATAGGCGCAGCAATATGTGATAACCTCAAAAGAAAAGCGTAAGCGCCTTGCGAGGATCATCGGCTATTAATACCACATCCGGTGGCAACGCCGAAGTAACCCACGTCAAGTGGGCCTTCGTTCTCGACTTATTGAAATGAGACGCGGGAAGTATACTAATCGATAAGTGGTGAAGCTAGATAAAATAAAAACAAATATCCAATAATGGAGGTGGGAGCTTCGTGAAAAACAAAAAATTAATCTTAGATGTACAAGCGTTTCCTTCACCGAATCCAACGATTCATTTATGGATCGTGACATATTTTTCTTCAGGGCTTAAGGTAAAAGGACTATTAGCTAAGCCAAAGAAACAGGGCTTATACGAAGGATTTTTATATTTAAGAGGGGGGATTAAAAGTATAGGGATGGTTAGGCCAGCGAGGATTGCTCAATTTGCTTCAGAGGGATTTGTTGTGTTTGCACCTTATTATCGTGGGAATCGTGGTGGAGAAGGAAATGAAGACTTTGCAGGGGCAGATCGTGAGGATGCATTCACAGGCTACGAAATATTAAAAAGCCATCCAGCTGTAAAGGAAAATCGTATTCATATATTTGGCTTTTCCCGCGGTGGTGTGATGGCTTTATTTACCGGATTAAAACATAACGATGCAGCATCGATTGTTACATGGGGCGGGGTATCTGATGTAGCACTTACATATATGGAGCGTAAAGATATGAGGAGAATGATGAAGCGGGTGATAGGAGGTTCTCCTCAAACTGCAGCTCAAGCATTTGAGTACAGGACACCTCTATATGAACTAGAAAAAATGCAAGCTCCAGTCCTTATCATTCATGGAGAGTTAGACGATAATGTATCCATAGAACATGCTTGGCGACTCGAAAAAAGATTACAGTCGCTCGAAAAAAAGGTAAATACATGGTACTTTGATACCTATACACATTATTTTCCACCAGTAATTAATCGGAAAATCGTAACCGATTTATGCACATGGATGAAACAACAGGAAAGTCATGTATAATTAGGAACAATAGGCACTTAGGTAATAGTGCTGGCCGCCCTATGATTGCCACGTACTGTGTGGTGCCGGTGGCATCGTGTACATCGGGTCGTTAGCTAAGACACAATAAAGGAACAACAGCTAAGGGCGCCACGTGGTGTGGCAACGCCGTTGTGATCCACGTCGTGTGGGCCAAAATTAAGGAGGGAATTCAATGGGCATGCCGTTAGAGTTAAACACACTGATCGTTACGAAAGGTAAGGAGAAAAGGCAAGAAGAAAACCTCTTTACGCTTGAAAAGTCAGGTTATAGACTGTATCCAATTGATATTCCAATGGAAGTGCGGTATTCGTTAAAAAGTGAAAATCGTGCAACAGCAATTATTCAGAAAATAGAATGGGAAAATGAGAATACGTTGATAACATATCAACTTGTATCATTGCATTCCGTTAATTAATGTAAAGCCGGTATAATAAAAGTTTTATTTGTTGACATGCCATAACTAAGTACGCTATGATTTTGTAATGAATGGATACTCTTATCCTGAGATGGTGGAGGGGCAGGCCCTGTGAAACCCAGCAACCTACTTACAAAAGGAAGCAATTCCAGTAAGAAAGGTGCTAACCTGTTGCAAGGCGAAAGCCTTGAACGATAAGAGTGAAAGGCTCGGCACATGTAATAAAACCTTTCCTCACAGATTTAATAGGAAAGGTTTTTATTTTTTTATAAATAGACACCGTTGCCTTTTATTTATTGCCTGAATGAATAACATCATTTTAGGAAATGAGTATTATTAAAATAGGAAAGATATTAGTGTATAGGAGGATGACCGATGACACATAATCGCCGTTTATTTACGTCAGAATCTGTAACAGAGGGGCACCCGGATAAGATTTGTGACCAAATCTCTGATTCTATATTAGATTCGATATTGGCAAAGGACGCGAATGCTCGCGTTGCCTGTGAAACATCTGTTACAACTGGCTTAGTCCTTGTAGCAGGAGAAATTACAACAAGTACGTATGTCGATATACCTAAAATTGTCCGCGATACGATTAAGGAAATTGGCTATGATCGTGCAAAATATGGATTTGATGCAGAAACTTGTGCTGTACTTACATCAATTGATGAACAATCTCCAGATATTGCAGCAGGAGTAAACACAGCACTTGAAGCGCGTGAAAGAGCGATGTCCGAAGAAGAAATAGAGGAGATTGGTGCTGGTGACCAAGGGCTAATGTTTGGTTATGCTTGTAATGAAACGGAAGAATTAATGCCTTTACCAATTTCGCTTGCACATAAACTTGCATTCAGATTGGCTCAAGTTAGAAAAGAAAGTATACTATCATATTTACGTCCAGATGGAAAAACGCAAGTAACTGTTGAGTATGATAAAAATGATAAGCCAGTTAGAGTTGATACGATTGTATTATCGACTCAGCATCATCCTGATATTAGCTTGGAGCAAATTCAGCAAGATATAAAAGATCATGTAATTACGCCTGTTGTTCCTGCTGAATTACTTGATGACGAAACGAAATATTTTATTAATCCAACAGGTCGTTTTGTCATTGGTGGGCCGCAGGGAGACGCAGGCTTGACTGGGCGGAAAATTATCGTTGATACTTATGGGGGCTACGCTCGCCATGGTGGGGGAGCTTTTTCTGGAAAAGATCCAACAAAAGTGGATAGATCAGCAGCATATGCAGCGCGTTATGTAGCTAAAAATATTGTTGCATCTGGCCTTGCTGATAAATGTGAAGTACAACTTGCATATGCAATCGGTGTGGCGCAACCAGTATCCATTTCTGTTGATACATTTGGAACAGGAAAAGTATCGGAAGATGTGTTTGTTCAGGCCATTAGGGAAAACTTTGATCTTCGTCCAGTAGGGATTATCCGGATGCTAGACCTTCGTCGACCAATTTATAAGCAAACAGCTGCCTATGGACATTTCGGTCGTACTGATATAGATTTACCTTGGGAAAAAACAGACAAAGCAGAAGCAATCAAAGTATCGGCTCAAAATAAATAATTCCATTTATAATAGAGCTGCGTGAAAATGCAGCTCTGTTTTTTTTGTCACTATTGAAATTTTTAGAAAACTTTTTTCCACAGCATATTCACAATTAATACTGCTAAATGAAGTGAAAAGTGTTAGTATTAACAAGTATGCGACGCATTGATTATCTAAACATTGCGCTTGAATAGGATGTTCAAAAAGTCCGGTAAAAATTGCTATCGAATTTCGTTGTCAGCTTCTTCGCTCCTCACTTATGGGAAAGGAACTTCTGTTAAGATCGCTCACGTCCTGTGAGCAACACAGAAGTCAGCACATCCTGTGCAAGTGTTGTGATGCTCGAAGGCTACACTTCCTAGAACTTCTCGGCCCTTTTTATCCTCCTTTTTGAACTCACACTTGAATTTAAATAGAGTAGGTGGCATGTATATGTGCGGTTTTATTGGTTGTATCCATGATCAAGCTTTGGAAATTAAAGCTCCTGATCAAGAATTATTTAAACAAATGAATGATTTAATTACCCACAGAGGTCCAGATGATGAAGGGTATTTTGAAGATGAACATATTCAGTTCGGTTTTCGACGCTTAAGTATTATTGATATTGAAAGTGGTCAACAGCCTTTAGCTTTTGAAAATGAGAGATATTGGATCATATTTAATGGCGAGATTTACAACTTTGTTGAACTCCGTGAAGAACTTGTGAAATCCGGAACGGCATTTCAAACAGCATCAGACACGGAAGTAATCATTGCTTTATACAGTCAAGTAAAAGAAAAAGTAGTTGATAAATTGCGTGGCATGTTTGCTTTTATGATCTGGGATAAAGAAAAACAAGAGCTTTTTGGCGCGCGTGATCAATTTGGAATTAAGCCGTTCTTTTATAAAGAAGAAGCGGGACGAACATTATTTGCATCTGAAAAGAAAAGCATTTTACTCGCGACGGAAGAACAAGATATTAATTATGATGCCTTACAGCACTATATGACATATCAATTCGTACCAGAACCTGACACGATGACAATCGGGATAAAAAAGTTAGAGCCAGGTCATTATTTTACAAAAAAAATTGGTGAACCGATGAAAAAAGTGTGTTACTGGAAAGCATCTTTTCAACCAATTCAAAAATCAGAAGATGAGTTTGTTAAAGAAATAAAAGATGTCTTATATGATTCAGTCAATCTTCATATGCGAAGTGATGTTCCTGTTGGTTCATTTCTTTCAGGTGGCATTGACTCGTCTATTATTGCGTCGATTGCCAAAGAATATCACCCGAATATTAAAACATTTTCGGTTGGTTTTGAACGTAATGGGTTTAGTGAAATAGATGTTGCCAAGGAAACGGCTGATAAGCTAGGCCTTGAAAATATTAGTTATGTGATTACTCCGGAAGAATATATGAAGGAATTACCAAAAATTATGTGGTATATGGATGATCCACTTGCAGATCCCGCATGTGTGCCACTTTATTTTGTTGCACGTGAAGCCAGGAAGCATGTAACGGTTGTTCTATCAGGTGAAGGTGCAGATGAACTATTCGGGGGGTATAATATTTATCGAGAACCACAATCACTCGAAGTATTTAACAAGATCCCTGCAGTCGGAAAATCACTGTTAAGAGGACTCGCTAAAGCACTTCCAGAAGGTGTGAGAGGAAAAAGCTTTATTGAACGTGGTATCACGCCAATGGAAGAAAGGTATATTGGAAATGCAAAAATGTTCTCTGAAGAGGAGAAACGCAAGTTGTTAACTCGATATAATGAAGGGATTGACTACCGCGATATTACGAAGCAGTTATATGCAGACACGATTGGTTATGATCCTGTTGATAGGATGCAATATATCGATATCCATACTTGGATGCGCGGCGATATTTTATTAAAAGCCGATAGAGTAACTATGGCTCATTCCCTTGAACTGAGAGTGCCATTCCTCGATAAAGAAGTGTTCAATATTGCGTCTAAGATTCCGACAAGCTTAAAAATAGCGGACGGAACAACCAAGAATGTGCTCAGGAAAGCTGCAAAAGGAATTGTTCCTGACCATGTACTTGATAGGAAAAAGCTGGGCTTCCCAGTCCCGATTCGTCACTGGTTAAAGGACGAAATGCATGATTGGGTAAAAGAAATAATTAAAAATAGCGGAACAGACCATATTTTAAACAAGAGATATGTTCTTAAATTGCTTGAAGATCATTGTCAAGGAAAAATGGATCATAGTCGTAAAATTTGGACGGCGCTTGTGTTTATGATTTGGCATGCCGTTTATGTGGAAGAGCAATATGATTTTCAAAGTGAATTCAAAAAAGCCGCCGCTCACTAATTTAAGCAAGGGCGGATTAACAATGGTAATCCTAGTGTGGACTTTTGCTACGGTGATTTTGATCCCAGGGACTAGTTTCCTTGGGCATGCCCGTAGATGATTCCCTAATCGAGAGAATAGGTAAGCGCATGGCTTCCCATTTGCACCCAAGATTTTTCAAAATCTTTAATGGGTGCTTTTTTATTTTTTAGTCCTGTTAATGGGTCGTTAAAATATACATAGTCTTTATCATAGCCGGTTATTAACACGGAATGCTCTTTCATTGTAATCCGTATTTTACCTTCTTTCGTGTGCCATGTTTGAAAATAGGAGTCATCAAGTTCTTTATACTGAGAATTGATAATGACCCAAACTGGGCGAGCATCTGATAGTGGAATTTTCAATTCATCAAAGGATTGATTAGATAAATTTACGATTTTCCCCGGTAAATACTTTTCCGCCAGCTCCATAATTGGTTCATGATAGACACCTAGACCAGGTTCGTTAAATGTATACATATTACCAACAAAACCTTTATTTGGATTACCAAAGTGGATTTGTCCATTTTTGAAACTGCGTTTAGCCGGATCTTTTCGCACTTCTTCTGCTAGCTTCATTTTATCTGTCTTTATGCCTGCACTTTCAAGTAGCATTGCAAGTGATGTTACCTCACAGCCGCGCGGCAATTCTGGAAATTGCTCAATAACAGGTGCGTCAATTAAGACCTTTTCCTCTATTTGTATGATTGATGGTTCTTTTCCTTTTATTGCTGAAGCTCTCGCAATTTCTATTGTTTTGATGTTATCTGTTTCACGTATTCCCCAAAAAATAGCTGCAAATCCAAATACAGTGAGGATCGTAAAAGAAAACAATGTTGAAATTAGCGAATTTTGCTTATTTTTAATAAAAAGAACAGTTAGCAAAACTAAAACAAAAGCTATAAGGATAAAAAGCAATGCCTTCATGTCACATCACCTTCACAATAAGATTAATACCTATAATCTTATTATCGGTAAGGTGTCCAATGATTTCCAGTACTTATGATGAATACTCTGTGAACAAGATCTATTTTTGCTGGATAGATTTATAATAATGAGCTTTTTCTACATATTCCCTCGCAATTCTTTCCATATCTTTTATATCCATTTCGTTTAATTCCCGAACTACTTTGGCGGGCCGCCCAAAAGCAAGTGTATTGGCTGGGATTTTTTTACCTTGTGGGACAAGACTTCCTGCACCAATAAAAGCTCCTTCACCAATTTCCGCACCATCTAAAATAATGGAACCCATACCAATGAGCGCTTTTTTTCTAATGATACTACTATGTAGAATGACTTGATGGCCGATCGTAGCGCCATCTTCTATAATTAATGGCTTATTCGGGCTTTGATGCAGTACTGAATTATCTTGGATATTTACTTTCTCACCGATTACTGTGGATGCAACATCACCGCGAATCACACAGTTAAACCAGACACTTGAATTTTTACCAATTGTGACATCTCCTGTTATTGTAGCATAATCCGCAATATATGCTGAAGCATCTATATTAGGTGTTTTTCCATTGAATGGATATATAGCCATAATCGATTTCATCTCCTTATGATGATTGATCCTTATATTTTAGCTGAAAAAGCAATATAATTGTGATTATACGCATTACCAATTAAAAATGGCACTCAATATATGTAAACTGGGTAGAATAAAGTATGTTGAGGAGGTGTAACATGAGGAAATGGGAAGCAATCGAAACTGCTAAAGCAGTAATCGTAATTGTGCATGGAGCGATGGAGCATCAAGGGCGATATGGATGGTTGATTGAAATGTGGAGAATAAATGGATTTCATGTGATTGTAGGCGATTTGCCTGGTCAAGGACTAACGACGCGTTCACATAGAGGACATATTGACTCCTTTAACGAATATATAGAAGAAACAAAATTATGGCTAGAAGAAGCAAATACGTATGCCTTACCTATATTTATATTAGGACATAGTATGGGGGGGCTAACCGTAATTAGGCTTTTACAAAGTGTGGATGTGCATATTGATGGTGTTATATTATCCTCGCCTTGCTTAGGGCTCATGGAGTATCCACCACCACCAATTAATGCTTTATCAGTAGGATTGAACTGGATTGCACCTGAGTTAAAAGTGAACAGCTCATTAAGTATTGATTTAGTGACCAGGAATGAAGATGAAAAGATGCGTGCGATGAATGATAGCTTGTATGTAACGAAAGTATCTGTACGATGGTATAGGGAATTAATAAAAGCAATGAAAGCGGCAATTACGCATATTTCAGATTTTCCTGATGTACCGTTATTGGTTATGCAGGGCGGAGATGATAAAATTGTAAATAAGCTTGATGTTAGAATATGGTTTAATCGCCTAAACAATTCCGAAAAGCTCTATAAAGAGTGGACAGATTGTTACCATGAAATTTTTAACGAACCAGAAAGAGAAATTATTTTTAATTATGCTAAAAACTTTGCGGAGATGAGACTTCGAATGTTGGGGTATGTATCGACTAGAGAATGAGGTGATGTTCAGATGAGTTTGCCTTCACAGCCATTTTCCTTAATGAACCAAGTGTACAGAAATATTATGCCTTCAGTACATGCGGAACTTGCTTATTGGAAAAAACGGGCGGAAGAAATTCCGAATCAAGAATTAAAAGAACAGGCATTAGCTAGTATTGAGCATAAAACATTTCACTGTGAAGGTGGATCAATTATGGCATTAACGGCTCTTGAAAAAAGGGAGTCAGCCATAAAATTTATCGTTGCATACCAAACAATCAGCGATTATTTGGATAATTTATGTGATAGAAGTACATCGCTAGATCCGAAAGATTTTACTGCTTTGCATGAATCAATGATGGATGCATTAAGTGTCGGTGAGCTCCCGAAATCTTATTATAGACTTCGTGATGATCAAGATGACGGTGGTTATTTGGCTGAACTTATGCAAACATGTCAATCTGTTTTGAGTAATGTAGCAAACTATGAAACGATCAAGCCATTTTTGGTTGAACTTTGCCAGTATTATTGTGATTTGCAAATACATAAACATGTACGGAAAGAAGAACGTGAAGAAAGATTAAAAAGCTGGTATGCACAAAATAAGAGTAACTTACCAGAAATGGGTTGGCATGAATTTTCCGCTTGCTCTGGCTCTACTTTAGGGATTTTCTGTCTTGTTTCATATGCACTACGCAGTGATTTTGAGGCTAAGCATGCAGACATGATTCGAGATGGTTATTTTCCTTATATTCAAGGGTTACATATTTTATTGGATTATTTTATTGACCAGGACGAGGATCGAGAATGCGGAGATTTAAATTTCTGTTTTTATTATGCTAATGAAGAAGAATTGTTTACAAGACTTATTCATTTTTTAAACGAAGCGGACAGGCATACAAGTGAGTTGCCTGATACAAAGTTCCATAAATTAATTAATAGAGGGCTCATAGGAGTTTACTTATCAGATAGGAAAGTAAATGAGCAGAAAAAGGTTAGAGTGATGGCGCGAAAAGTAATGAAACATAGCGGTGCGGTGAGTTATTTTTTCTATTGGAATGGTCGAGCATACCGGTGGGTACAGCAACTGTTTTCAGGCCCAGAAAAAAAAGTATCTATTCTTAATCGATAGATAAAAGTACACTAATAAAATAAGGGAAATAATGATCGGAATTCCTACAAGTACGCGTTCAAAAAATGGCCGAGGCCGACCAAAACAGGGAATTTCGATTTTATATCAGTTCATGTTAATCTTTTCAAATTAAGTACGTTTATTAAGATAAAACTAGACTTAGTTTCCATAACTATCCGCAAAAACAAAATTTGTTAACGTAAATATTAACAATATGAATTCCTCATAAAAAAAGTCACGATCTTCCATTTTCCCCTTACCCTTTGGCTTCCATGGAGTATTGTACCATCTAATACCTACAAATCACGGATGCTATAAGGTACCTATAGAACTTTTAAGTGCCTACTTTTCTTCTGTCCAATATATTTCATAATAATAATACCAATTCAATGGATTATCACTAAGGTTACTTTTTTTCTATGGCAATGATAAATGGCGGACTATTTCTTTGATTGATGAAACCGTATTGTAAAACATGAGCTTTTTCTTGCTCAAGATCTTTTACGTATTGGAGCAATACATCCCGTTCTTCCGCACCTTGAGGATGACCAGAATACACAACCAAGACAATTGTTCCTCCTTTAGACATTACAGTTAGTAATTGCTCGACGGCGGAAATTGTCGTATCTGGATTCGTGACAATCGATTTGTCGCCTTTTGGTAAATAGCCAAGATTGAGAATAGCTCCGGTAATCTTTCTTTGATCATGTTCTGGAATCATAGCAAGTAATTGTTCATGTCCGCGTTGGAAAAGGGTGGTGCGTTCACTTAAATTATCTCTATTAAGTCGAAGGTTTGTTTGAATAATTGCTGCTTCTTGAATGTCAAAACCATATACATGCCCTGTTTGACCAATGAGCTTTGCCAAAAACAAAGTATCATGGCCATTTCCAATTGTGGCATCGACGACAATATCTCCAATATTTACGCTCGTTTGTAAAATCATTCGTGCAAATTCCAGTACACGAGGTAAGTTCATAATAATATCTCCTCTTTGTTATCGTAAAATTTCATTTACTAGCCATTCAATTCCACATCAAATGAATTCATCGCTTACTATTCGAAGTCAACCCAAATATATTTTTTAAACTGCTAAATATTCGACTACATTAATGGGAAGACAGTTTTCTTCTCATATCAAAAAAATTGTAACATAGCTTTACACTTTTGAGAACAAACTACAAAGGAATGTGTTATGTAAAAAGCATATTCAAAAAGCGGATGAGAGGTGGATATCCATGGCAACTCGTCAATCGATTGAAGACTGTTTGAATCGGTGTGAATCAGCCATTCTTGTCGCACAGGAGCAACAAGATCTAGCGAATAGACAAGAACATTATTATGATGTGGAATTCGGCGAAGCACAGGAGCAACTTGAAGTAGCCGTTAAAGATCTTGAAAAACTCTCGGACAGTTCTAACGCACAACAAAGAGAACAGCTTTATCGTGCCCGACTAAAGGTGCAGCAGTTGCAGAATAATATGATCCTCAGATCGTAATCATCCGCTTTAGGTTATAGAGGTAACATGGAGAATGGCACTAGGGGGTAACCCGATGTGCCATTCTTTATATGTCATATCAGCGCTTTAAAGAAGGAGCTATAATCGCGGAAAGCGAGTATCTAGAACGGAAATCAACACTCAAGAATCCCGTGTAGCGCAATTTATTTTACATATAAGTTAACTGAATTTACTTTTATTATATTTCGCGAATAATTCACTTGCGCCACTTCATGGAAAGGTCTAAAATTGCTTAGGTTATCGAAATATCTGTTTGGAAAGGTTGATGAATTACATGCCGAAAGCCTTATGGCTGTTAGTAATCGGGATGCTTGTAAATGTAACAGGTGCATCGTTTTTGTGGCCATTAAATGCTATTTATATACATGATCATTTAGGGAAATCTTTGTCTATTGCCGGTTTCGTGTTAATGCTAAATTCAGGAGGCAGCGTTATTGGAAATTTATTGGGAGGATTTTTATATGATAAATTAGGTGGATATCGATCAATCATGCTCGGCATTATCATTTCGGTCGTAGCGCTTACCGGGTTAACTTTTTGGCATGGATGGCCACATTATGTGATTTTTTTGATTATAATCGGTTTTGGGAGCGGAATTATTTTTCCATCAATGTTTGCTATGGCAGGCTTTGTATGGAAGGAAGGTGGTAGAAAAGCATTTAATGCTGTTTATGTAGCGCAAAATGCTGGGGTGGCAATTGGATCAGCGCTTGGTGGTTTTGTTGCATCTTACTCCTTCGACTATATTTTCTTAGCAAATTTATTGATGTATATTGTCTTTTTATTCATTGCCTTATTTGGCTATAAAAATATCGCAGGTCAACAGCTGCCGCAAACAAACGTAATACAACAAAGAAAACCAATTAAAAACAAACATAAACTATATGCGCTCATGATTCTATGTGCTGTTTATTTTCTTGGTTGGGTAGCTTATGTCCAATGGCAATCAACGATTGCTGCTTACACACAGGCCGTAAATATTTCATTGAAACAATACAGTGTTCTTTGGACGATAAATGGTGCATTGATTGTACTTGCACAGCCGGTATTACAATGGGCTCTTCGAAATTACAGTAATCGTTTAAAAGGGCAAATTTTAGTTGGGATTGGCATTTTTATTATTTCTTTTGGAGTGGCTGGAATCGCTAGTGATTTTAAAGGTTTTCTAGCTGCAATGCTTATTTTAACAATGGGTGAAATGCTTGTTTGGCCAGTTGTACCAACAGTAGCTAATCAGCTAGCGCCAAAAGGTAGAGAAGGATTTTACCAAGGAATTGTCAATAGTACGGCCACAGGTGGCAGGATGATAGGCCCAGTGCTTGGCGGTGTTCTTGTTGATATGTATGGAATGCCTGTTTTGTTTGGATTTTTAATTGGGTTACTCTTGGTTGCGCTAATTTTGGCTTGTTTTTACGATCGACCGCTTAAAGCTAATGAGTTACAATCAAACAAGCAATAGCTCGACTATTGCTTGTCTGGAAATTAAAGTTATATTATTCGCTTATGACTTTTCCCTTTTCGCCCGGTTTTTCAAGCCTCGTTGCACCACCATAATGTAAGGCTTGATCACGATCTGATTCAACTTTTTTCATTTCTTTTAGCTTTTTTTCCTGTCTATCTCTTCCCATTCTCATCACCTCTATATATAAGGTTTCCGAGCAGGACATATTTATACTTACTGATTATAAACACAGCTAATTCTTCTATCTTTATAATCTATATATAAAGATCCCCAACTCAAAGCGAAGCGTAGGTGGGGAATTCCCATGTGATTCGGCTTGCTTAAATGAGTTCACATGCACCATTAACAGTCGAGAGGTTTCACTTCGTGGAGATGAAAGTTGTGAAATACAATCTAATTGGACTTGAATTTATGTCTAAAATTATCTACAATAGGGAATACATAGTAGATATAGACGAAACAGTAACAAAGGATCAGTAGTGATTTTTTCCTGTAAGAAGAGAATTGGCGGAAGGTGCGAGCCAATCGGGATGATCATGAACTCGCCTTTATAGTTGTGCATGTGAAAGGATATCGAATAAAAATCCTAGTAATATGTACCGTATTCCGCGTTAAGGATGATAAAGCGAGTGTAAATTACACTAATATGGGTGGTACCGCGGGAGAATTCAAACCTTTCGTCCCAAGAAGTTTCTTTGGGATGAGGGGTTTTTCTGTTTTTATTTTTAGATTTAAGCGCATTACACAATTATTTAATATCACTTAGGAGGCACTAACATGGGTTTTAGCCATCATAAAATTGAACAGAAATGGCAGCAGTATTGGGAAGAAAACAAAACATATAAAACGGATGCTAATGGCGAGGGAGAGAAATTTTATGCACTGGATATGTTCCCGTATCCATCTGGATCTGGATTACACGTCGGTCATCCAGAAGGTTATACAGCGACAGATATTCTTTCACGTTTGAAACGGATGCAAGGTTACAATGTACTACACCCGATGGGATGGGACGCGTTTGGTCTACCGGCTGAGCAATATGCGCTAGATACAGGGAATGATCCGGCTGAATTTACGCAACACAATATTGAAACATTCAAAAGACAAATTAAATCACTAGGTTTTTCTTATGATTGGGACCGCGAAATTAATACAACTGATCCTGGCTATTATAAATGGACGCAGTGGATTTTTCTGAAATTGTTTGAAAAAGGGCTTGCATATGTAGATGAAGTGCCTGTGAATTGGTGCCCAGCACTTGGAACAGTGCTTGCTAATGAAGAAGTCATTGATGGGAAAAGTGAACGAGGTGGGCACCCGGTTGAACGACGCCCGATGAGACAATGGATCTTAAGGATTACAAAATATGCTGATCGTTTACTTGAAGACTTGGAAGAACTTGACTGGCCTGAGAGTATCAAAGATATGCAACGGAATTGGATTGGTCGTTCAGAAGGGGCAGAAGTGACGTTCGGAATCGATGGTTTTGCCGAAACATTTTCTGTATTTACAACACGTCCAGATACGCTATTCGGCGCAACATATGCAGTATTAGCACCGGAGCATCCATTTGTTAATAAAATTACTAGTTTTGAGCAGAAAAAGGCTGTCGAGGCTTATATTGAAGAAGTAAAATCAAAAAGTGATTTAATGAGAACAGATCTTGCTAAAGAAAAAACGGGTGTATTTACGGGTGCTTATGCGGTGAATCCTGTGAATGGCGAAAAAATGCCAATTTGGATTGCCGACTATGTACTTATGTCGTATGGAACTGGTGCGATCATGGCTGTTCCAGCGCATGATGAACGTGACTACGAATTTGCTAAGGAATTTGGCTTAGAAATTAAAGAAGTCGTTGCTGGTGGAGATATAGAAGAATCAGTTTATACAGGTGATGGTGCGCATGTTAATTCAGACTTCCTTGATGGCATGAATAAAGCCGAAGCAATTAAAGTGATGATTGACTGGCTTGAGAAGAAAAATGTTGGAACGAAGAAAATAACATACCGCCTTCGCGATTGGTTATTTAGCCGTCAACGCTATTGGGGTGAACCGATACCGATCATTCATTGGGAGGATGGAACGATGACTGGTGTGCCAGATGAACAACTTCCAGTCATTTTACCGGTGACAAATGAAATCAAGCCATCAGGTACAGGTGAATCACCACTTGCAAATATTTCTGACTGGCTTAATGTTGAAGATCCAGTGACAGGCAAGAAAGGCCGCCGCGAAACAAATACAATGCCACAATGGGCGGGAAGCTGTTGGTATTATCTTCGTTATATCGATCCAGATAATGATAAAGCATTGGCAGACGAAGAATTATTAAAAAAATGGCTTCCAGTTGATATTTATATTGGCGGTGCGGAGCATGCAGTCCTTCACTTATTATATGCAAGATTCTGGCATAAATTTTTATATGATATTGGTATTGTTCCAACAAAAGAGCCATTCCAAAAGCTTTTTAACCAAGGTATGATTCTTGGAGAAAATAATGAAAAAATGAGTAAGTCAAAAGGTAATGTGGTCAATCCTGATCATATTGTAGAAAGTCATGGTGCAGACACGCTTCGCTTGTATGAAATGTTTATGGGACCACTTGATTCATCGATCGCCTGGTCAGCAACAGGACTTGATGGAGCACGCCGTTTCCTTGACAGAGTATGGCGCTTACTTGTAAATGAAGATGGTAGCATATCTGAAAAGGTACGCTCAGGATCTGGTACTGAACTGGAAAAAGTATATCATCAAACTGTGAAAAAAGTGACGGAAGATTACGAGACACTAGGCTTTAATACAGCTATTTCTCAACTGATGGTATTTATTAATGAAGGATATAAATCGGACATTTTGCCAAAAGATTACATCGAAGGTTTTGTTAAAATGTTGGCGCCAATTTGTCCGCATATTAGTGAAGAATTATGGCAAAAGCTTGGCCATGAAGAAACATTAACTTATGAAGCTTGGCCCGTGTATGATGAAAATAAACTTATCGACGATGAAGTAGAAGTCGTTGTACAAATTAACGGCAAGGTTAGAGCAAAAATGATGATTTCACGTGAATTAACTCGTGAACAGCTAGAGAAGATTGCTGTGAACGACGAAAAAGTGAAGATCATGATAGAAGGAAAAACAATCCGGAAAGTAATTGCAGTGCCTGGGAAGTTAGTAAATATTGTAGCGAATTAATGAATGGCGACCCTCAGAGCATTGAGGGTCGTTTTCACGTGAAAATATAAACCCACCAAAATGGAAACGTAGTTGTAATTAAAAGCTTGTAGCGTGTTGTTTTGGTATAATGGAATTTATTCTATATCAATAGAAAGGGTGAAGATGAATGGCTGAAATCAAAACGATTACTCCAGAAGAGGTAAAGAATCAACTCCAAAGTGGAGGAACATTGAATTTAATAGATGTTCGAGAAGATGATGAAGTTGCGGAAGGGATGATACCCGAGGCTTTACATATTAAAATGGGTGATATTCCAGAGCGTTTAGATCAATTAGATAAAGAAAAAGAATATATCCTTGTTTGCAGATCAGGTGGACGTAGCGGAAGAGTTTGTGATTATTTGCGGGAACAAGGATACGATGTAACAAATATGGTTGGTGGAATGCTCGAGTGGACAGGAACTGAGAAACCGAAACTATAATAGGAAAAAGCGATTTTTGGATCATTCGAAAATCGTTTTTTTATTTTTGTATTGAATATTTAGACTTTTGGATATACTTCTCATAAAGAGGTGATTCTGATGATGCAAGTAAAGCTATTTGATTGTGAACACGAGCAGGATCTTGAAGAGGAAATGAATAAGTTTCTTGGCGAGTTGGGAACAAGAGATATTATTGATATCAAATACCATGTAGCAGCGATTGGTGAGGCTAGTGCGGAGCAAATATACTGCTTCAGCGCGATGGTATTGTATGTGAAATGAAAAATACATTTAAATTGGCCGTTGATAAATATGCTAGAATCCATAAATGATACCTTTTCTACATGATTAATAAGTGGTATGATACATGCCAAGGAGAAAGTGGAAAAGGTATTAGACCAGATTCTGAACAATTGGGCGAAGGACAAAACGGAATCCGTTCAGAACTACAAGAAGTGAAAACAGACCAGAAAGCGATGAATTTGGAACTACAAGAAGTGAAAACGGATCAGAAAGCGATGCGTTTAGAACTACAAGAAGTGAAAGTTGAAGTTCAATCGAATGGCGAAAAAATCCATCAACTTACGACAGAGATGAGGAGCCATTTTAAACAAATAGAAAAAAGACTAGATCAGCATCAAGAAGTTTTTCGATTCGTCTCAAATGAAACGAAGAGTGCCAAGATCGATATTGACTTCTTAAACGGAAAAATCGCAATACACGAGATGGATATTAACAATATAAAAAAACAGCTTCCGTCTTAACTACGATTCTACTACAGACATTAGCCTCATTATCTATCCATAATAATTACTTGGAATGATCCTAATTAAAAAGAACTTGCACCTGTCATGGACTGTACAAGTTCCCTCTTCAACTTTTTTCGCCGCTAACAGCCGCAGCGTTTGCTCCTGCTAATCTTCCTGTCACTAAAGCAGATGTAATGTTATACCCACCAGTGTAGCCATATATATCAAGTACTTCCCCACAGAAAAAAAGGCCAGGCATGAGTTTAGAAGCCATTGTTTTTGGTTCAATTTCCTTAACAGATACACCACCGCCTGTAACAAATGCCTTTTCGAGTGGTAATGTCCCATTAACTTCAAAGCGGAATTGCTTGCATGAAACGGTGAACGCACGGAGTTTTTCCATTGAAATGGAGGCGCAAAGATCACTTGGATCAATATCACTATTTTCCAATAAAAATAATAAATAACGTTCAGGTACAAGACCTTTTAATGCATTTTTAACTGCCTTTTTTGGTTCTTCTTTAATTTTCTTTTGAATATCCTGAAATAGATCTTCTTGTTTAACGTCAGGTAAAGCATCTAGTGACATCGTAACCTCATCAAGCTTCCATTTTTTCTGTGCCTTTACAACAAATTGGCTGCACCTGAGAACGGCGGGACCAGAGACACCGAGATGAGTGAAAATCATATCCATTCTATGAGTGATAATTGCTTTTCCCTTCGGATTGAGAACGCTTAATGCCACATCTCGTAATGATAATCCTTGCAACGTCTTTTCTTTTATAAAAGTTTCTGCAGAAGTAACAGGCACTTCGGTTGGGAAAAGTTCTGTGATCGTATGTCCGGCAGCCTCTGCCCATGGGAATCCGTCTCCGGTAGATCCAGTATGTGGAACGGATTTTCCGCCTACAGCGATGACTACCGCTTTACTGGCAATTTGTTCACCTGATTCAAGTAGTACACCTGCGATTTGTTCATTTGAATATAATACTTCTTTTACTGGCGTATTTACTTGAATTTCAACTCCAAGCTTTTTCATCAATGCGAGCATTGCATCTACAACAGACTGTGCCCGATCTGATACTGGGAACATTCTACCATGATCTTCCTCTTTCAGCGCAATCCCAAGGTTTTCAAAAAAACTAATAATATCTTCGTTATTAAATACGGAGAAAGCTCCGTATAGGAAGCGACCATTTCCAGGGATATGTCGAATAATTTCGTCGACTGGCAAGCGGTTCGTTACATTGCAACGTCCTCCTCCTGAAATAGCCAGTTTCCGTCCTAGCTTATTTCCTTTATCTATTAACAAAACTTTTGCGCCCGTTTCTGCCGCAGCAATAGAAGCCATAAGCCCAGAAGGTCCGCCACCAATTACAATCACATCATACATTATTCCGTTCAACACCTTGTTATTTAGTCCCCTCATTTTAAATTTACTCTGAGGGAAATGCAAACTTAATCACATAATGTACATTGTCAAATGAAGTCGATAGCTGTAAACTATTTAGTAGTGTCTAATAAAAGATAAAAATTATAGCTAATTTGCTATTATCAATAATACTCAGATATAAATTAATAACAATATTCTTTAATGGAGAGTCAGATATTGTATGTCATCTAAATTAATTCGTGGAACATTTATATTAACTTTGGGAACAATCCTTTCAAAAGTATTAGGTTTATTTTATGTTATTCCATTTTATGCAATCATCGGAGCAGGTGATGAAGAAGCAGCTTTGTATACTGCCGGCTATATCCCATATTCTATATTTATTAGTATTGCTACAGCAGGTGTGCCGCTTGCTGTTTCTAAATATATTGCTAAATACAATGCGATTGAAGAATACGCAGTTGGTCGAAAATTGTTCAAGTCCGGAATTTATGTCATGTTTGTTACAGGGGTTCTGTCGTTTTTAGCAATGTACGGTTTAGCGCCATGGTTAGCTGAACTTGTCCTAGAGGGGCTAGAAAACTCCCCATATACGGTTGCCGATGTGACAACGGTAATGAGAGCAGTGAGTTTCGCGTTAATTATTATTCCAGTAATGAGTTTGATTCGTGGATTTTTCCAAGGACACCAATCAATGGGACCATCTGCGGTTTCTACAGTTGTGGAACAAATTGCCCGAATTGCTTTTTTACTTGGTGGTTCTTTTATAGTTCTGTATGTTTTAAACGGTAATGTCGTTACAGCGATTAGTGTTGCTACGTTTGCTGCATTTATCGGTGGGATTGCGAGCCTTCTTGTGCTTCTCTGGTATTGGAAAAAGCGCAAGCCAGGACTAGATGAATTTTTACAATATGATAAGGGAACGGTTGAAATTTCGCTAGGCAATATGTATAAAGAAATCCTTATATATGCGTTGCCGTTCGTATTAGTCGGGATAGCAAACCCTATGTATCAATTTATTGATCAAAACACATTTGTTAGAGCAATGGCTGAGGCCGGAAAAGAAGCTGATGCGCTTAGTTCACTAGGTATTTTGAATATGACTACACATAAACTTGTCATCATTCCAGTATCGCTTGCAACGGCTTTTGCCCTAACATTAGTACCACTTGTGACGGAATCGTTTGTAAAAGGTGACAAACGTATCATGTTCCGCCAGCTCGACCAAACATTCCAGGTGTTATTATTCATTACAATGCCAGCTGCAATTGGTCTAGCGTTACTAGCTGAACCAATATATACAGCATTTTTTAAATTTGATCCCTATGCCGCTTCTGTATTGCAAACATATGCGCCTGTAGCGATATTATTTGCTCTATTTTCTGTGACAGCTGCTGTATTACAAGGGATAAACGAACAGCGCTACACAATTTTAAGCTTATTGACTGGTATTCTTATTAAACTAGCTTTTAATATCCCATTAATCAAAGCATTTGGAACGCAGGGTGCCGTTTACGCAACTGCATTGGGCTATACAGTCTCTATCGTGATTAATCTAATCATTATTAAGAAATTTGCCCATTATCCATTTAAATTAGTAGCAAGAAGATCGATATTGATTGTTATTTTTAACATAATGATGGCTATTCCTGTTTGGCTAGTCTACAAAGGCATGCTTTATTTTATCATTCCAGAAACGAAATTTCAGTCGATTGTTATTATCGTTATCTGTGCAGCAATTGGCGGAATCATATATGGTTATCTCGGTTTAAAATCAGGTCTTGCTGATAGATTATTTGGTACACGTCTCCAGAAACTTAAAAAACGACTGCGGCTATCGTGATTTACGGATAGAAAAAAGAGGCTACCGCGGTAAGCCTCTTTTTTACTTTAATAATTAATAATATCCACCTTGAGTATCTGTATGTCCAGGGTGCTCAGGTCGGCCGGTAAAGCCTAGTTGTCTTTCAAGTCTATCCACCCTGCGGTCCAGCCTTTCAACTTGTCGATCGAGACGTTGCACTTGCCTTTCAAGTTGATCTAGTCTTCTGTTTGTAGACTGATCTGGAAATCCCGGAAAACTAGGAAAACCAAATTGTTGCTGAGGTGGTGTTTGCCTTTCAGGATGCTGCGGTATCATTCCCATTGGTATATGCTGGGGGTAATTCATCATAATGTCAATTCACTCCATTCATTCGTTACTACATCAATAGCCTATGTAAAAGGTAAAAGAATGTTTGGGCGTTTTACCTAAATTGGGAAAGTAATAATAATTCGGAGGTTAACCCATGAGAATCGATAAGTTGCTTGCAAATCTCGGTTACGGGAGTAGAAAAGAAGTGAAGAAAGTATTGAAGGATGGAAGTGTAACAGTTAATGGAAAAACAGTGAAGGATGCAAAAGTTCATGTTGATCCTAATAATGATTCAATAGTTATTTTAGGAGAAGAAATTCACTATAAGGAGTTCATTTATCTGATGATGAACAAACCTAATGGCGTGATTTCAGCTACAGAAGATTCTCGTGATGAGACGGTAGTTGATTTGCTTGTTCATACTGATGCGGTCTACAACCCTTTTCCTGTTGGGCGACTGGATAAAGACACAGAAGGGTTCCTACTTTTGACGAATGACGGACAGCTAGCACATCAACTGCTTTCTCCGAAGAAGAATGTGCCGAAAACTTATTTTGCTGTAATAAACACGGTAGTAACGGAAGATGATGTGAAAGAATTTCAAAAAGGTATTACTCTCGACGATGGCTATCATACAAAACCAGGTGAATTAAAGATTATAAAATCTGGTCTCAGATCCGATATTGAATTAACGATATCGGAGGGGAAGTTTCATCAAGTAAAGCGTATGTTTGAAGCGCTTGGTAAAAAGGTAATTTATTTAAAACGTATTTCCATGGGACCACTTGTATTAGATGAATCTCTTGAACTTGGCGAATACCGGGAATTGACGCAAGAAGAAATAAATGTTTTAAAAGAATATCGATAATTTGTCAGCAAATAATTAATAAAGAAATGTGACAGCCACCGTGCGAGTAACCAGTAAATGGCGTGAGTGGCTAGTAAATCATGTGAGTGGCCAGTAAATGGCGTGAGTGGCTAGTAAATCATGTGAGTGGCCAGTAAATGGCGTGAGTAGCCAGTAAATCATGTGAGTAGCCAGTAAATGGCGTGAGTGGCCAGTAAATCATGTGAGTGGCCATTAAATCGCGTGAGTAGCCAGTAAATCAGTTAGAGTCCGTATAATTGTGTAAAAAGAAAAGGTCTCATCAAGACCTCACTTTACAATGTTTTCAACCACGATCACATTGAGGAGGAATTGATGATGACCCAACTTAATTTTAACCTAGATATTGAAATTTTAAAAGACTCAGTGCTAAATTCAAACCTGGAAGCGGTAGTAAAATCCACGATTGTACTTGTCCTAAATGAATATATGGAGAAGGAACGCGATGATTATCTCCAAGCAGCTGCCTACGAGCGCTCGATCGAACGCATTGATTACCGAAATGGCTACTACGAGCGAGAGCTTCTCCTTAGTATTGGAAGGGTTCAACTGCGAGTCCCGAGAACCCGTGAGGGACACTTTTCTCCCTCCGTGTTTGAAAGGTTTTCCCGTGTCGATCAGGCTTTTGTATTGTCGATGTTAGAGATGGTGGTCAATGGGATTTCCACTCGAAAAGTCACAAATGTCGTTCAACAACTGTGTGGAGAAAACGTCTCTAAATCGTTCGTATCTTCGCTTACTGGAAAGCTAGATCCAATCGTAAATGAGTGGGCAAACCGCCCCCTAAATACCATGTACTATCCGTACGTTTATGCAGATGCTATGTATATCAAGGTCCGGGAACATAATAAAGTGATTTCCAAGGCAGTTTATATCGCTACAGCGATAAATGAAAACAAGAGACGTGAAGTGATTGGACTAAAAATCGATCATGTTGAGAGTTTTGAGGCATGGCAAGGATTCTTCCAACACCTGAAAGGACGTGCTCTTCAGTCTCCAAAACTTATTATTTCAGACGCTCATGAAGGACTGAAAAAAGCAATTCAGCGGGAATTCATAGGCACTTCTTGGCAACGTTGCACTGTCCATTTTAAACGGAATATCATTGAACGATTGCCAAAAAAAGAATCAAAACAAATAATCGCTGACATGAGGCGCATCTTTAATAGTATTTCAGTAGAAGAAGCTCGCCAATATAAAGAGCAATTTGTCGATAAATATGAAGAAGAAGCAAAGGTCCAGAAAGCAATTGAAATTTTAGAGGATGGCTTCGAAGATGCCATTCAATTTCTCAACCAGCCTTCTCGTTATCATCGTTATCTAGCGAGCACAAATTCACTTGAAAGGCTTAATCAGGAGGTTCGCAGGAGAGAAAGAGTCATACGTATCTTCCCGAATAATCAATCTGCATTTCGACTTATCGGTGCAATACTAATGGATTATGAAAACAGAGAACGAAGCGGAAAAAAGAGTTTATAAAATGACAATTTCATCAAGTGAAAAGGGGGTACCCCCTTTTCACTTGATGAAATAAAATAGCCAACTATAACTAAATATCATAAAGAAAACATTGTAAACTAAATTACACAATTGTCTGGACTTGACTTGTAAATCATGTGAGTGGCCAGTAAAATCGTGCGAGTGGCCAGTAAATCATGTGAGTGGCCAGTAAATCGCGTGAGTAGCCAGTAAATCATGTGAGTGGCCAGTAAAATCGTGCGAGTAGCCAGTAAATCATGTGAGTGGCCAATAAATCGTGTGCATAGTAGTAAAATAATGTGATTGGCAGGTAAACTTCGGTTCATGATCATTAAAATGAAAGAGATTTACAAAAAACGCGGCAGAATTTTTAATAACCAAGTTTTAAACTCAAATCAATATAGAACGACTATTGATAACCTTTCTATAATCTCCTATGGATATGAACATGGTGAGCGGGGAAACTATGATTGAATTTTAATCATAGAAAGGGGGATTATTGATGGTAAAACGAAAAGCTGCGAGAAATGCTGTTGAAAAGTACAGTAAAACACCGAAGGAAAATATAGAGAAATCTGACTATACTGCCGAATTTGCTTCTGGAGAAGATCCGATGAAAGGAGCAAATCGTAATTCTAATTATGGTCGGAAGGGTAGAGGAAAATGATGAAAAGAAAAAAACGCCAGTACATCTGACGTTTTTTTCTTTTATCGAGGTTTTTTAAGCACGATAAGCTCATAAGGTTCAATAGTAGTAAATTCCCCTTTTACTTGCTGCTGTTTTCTATGGAAATCATTTGTTGCTGAAATTTGCCATGTGCCCGATGAAGGCAATTGTAGCTCGTAGAAATTTTTCGTAGGATTAACATATATAGAAAAATCTTCATCGTTTCCAAATAGGGCAAATCCGAAAACAGGTTCTGGCGTATTTAAAAAATGAAATCTTTTCCTAATCTCATCATTAGAACGCAGACGGAAAACATCATATTTTTTTCGAAGTGAAATAAGTGTTTTAATAAATTCTATATTGTCATTTTCTAACTCTCTTTTATTCCAATCTAATTGATTAATTTCGTCTCCGGAAGTATAGCTGTTTTCGTCCCCTTGTTTTGTTCTAAACCATTCTTGACCAGCATGAATGAATGGCACACCTTGACTTAATAAGGTAATTCCAGTAGCGAGTTGATGCATTTTTTTACGGTCGGAATCATTTACTTGCTTATTGGTAATTAGGAGTCGGTCCCATAGTGTATGATTATCGTGACATTCTACATAGTTAATCGTTTGGCTTACTTCGGAAACAAAAGGTTCCCCATAAACATTCAATGTAGAGCCGGTTACCAAATGAGACATACGTTCATTAAAACGACCATTACCATTAACATATCCTGTATCATTGTGATCAAATAAATTTCCTTTGAGAGAATCTCGAAAATAATCATTGAAAAATCGAATTTCCGCTAAATGCTGTGAATTGGAAGACAAAGCTTTTTTTTCATCATTTAATGCTGTAGGTAAATTCCAACCCTCACCTAGAAGCATAATAGGCACAATTTCTTTTGCACACCGTTCCTGAATGGCTTGCATCGTTTCAATATCAGTTGCTCCCATTAAGTCAAAGCGAAATCCATCCACATTATATTCTTTCAGCCACAATTCAATTGTATCTAAAATGAACTTTCTTGCCATTTTTCGTTCCGACGCAAAATCATTACCGACTCCTGTTCCATTACTAAGTGTGCCATCTATGTGATATCGAAAATAATATCCCGGAACAAGCTTTTCAAATACTGATTCATCCATAATAAATACATGATTATAAACGACATCAAGAATAACGGATATTCCCACCTGATGAAATGCATGAATCATTTGTTTGCATTCGTTGATCCTAGCGATAGGGTCTGTAGGAGTTAGAGAATAACTTCCTTCGGGAACTTGAAAAAATAATGGATCATATCCCCAATTATAACCTTCCTTTGGATGAAGCTCGTTGACACGGGCAAAGTCATTAATCGGTAATAATTGAACATGTGTAAATCCAAGTTCTTTCATATAAGAAAGGCCTGTAGTGTAGCTGCTTTTGGTATGTGTATTTATTTCAGTCAAACCGGAAAATGTACCTTTATCCACGATCCCACTTTCATTGTGAGATGTAGCGTCACGAACATGAAGTTCATAAATGATTGCGTCCTGCAAATGTTGCACCATCGGTCTTTTTGAGACATTCCTATCTGTTTTAGAAAAATCTACAATTACACTTTTTGTACTATTGGCGAGCATAGCTTTCGCGTATGGATCATTCACGCGGATCACTTTTCCATTGATCATAACCTCATAATCATATTCTAAACCATGCAGGTTTCGATGAATGATTAATGTCCAAACCCCATTTTGTTGTCGATTTAATACATGTCTATTATTATTTAAATATAATATTACGGAAGTGGCCGTCGGTGCCCAAATGGAAAAGTTTGTAATATCATTTTCACATTTAGCCCCTAATTTGGCATTCAGAGCTGAATAGTGCTCGTCGAACCAATTTGTTCTAACAATCGCTCTTGGATAGATGGGTATGTTCATATCCCCCCATTTGAGGATAAGCTCTTCTCCCATTGGTAATTCTTCATAAAATATTATTTTTACGGAAGAGCTATCACTATTACTTTCTAATCTGGTTTTAAAAAATCTTCCAGCTTCGGCCCAATATATGGTAGGACGCTCATTTGTATTAGGCAGAAGCGTGCTATCTTTGATTTCAACTGTTAATAGACGAGTATCATCAATCCAAGCAACATGTGTGACCACGAAAGCATCCCCTTTTAGATCGCATTTTCTTATTTCATTATATGTTTGTACGTTCATTCTGGGAAAAGTATCGACTTTAAAATAGAAATTCATACTTTTTCATATATAAATAACTTTATAAAATAGAGGTATTATCGTTCCATAATATATTCGACAATAACACTTATAACTCCTTAGTTTATACAGAGATTTGTCGATCGAATCTTCGGTTAATTATCCAAGTTATCTTCTATAATAGAGTTTGTTATCTATTTCACTATACATGGAAAAAAGTGAACAACAAATTATGAAGGGAGTTAACATATTTGGAATACAATATTTCCGAACAAGATATCTTTCTATTTCATCAAGGAACAAATTATCGTACGCATCACATTTTAGGTTGCCACTATATTGAGTGTGAAGGTGAGAGTGGTTACCGCTTTGTGGTGTGGGCGCCAAATGCATCGAATATACAGCTTGTCGGAGATTTTAATGAATGGAAAGGGAATGCCTATACCTTACATAGAATGACAAATGAAGGATTATGGGTCGGTTTTTTTACTGATATTCCAGCGAATATTCCATATAAATATGAAATAGTAACCTCGAATGGACAAAAACTATTTAAAGCAGATCCTTATGCTTTTCAATCAGGGCTCAGGCCAGCTACAGAATCTATAACCCCGGCACAATCCACATATGAATGGAATGATCATGAGTGGCAAAAACAAAAAGAGAGTTTTGATGCGCATTCATCACCAGTCTCTATATATGAAGTTCATTTAGGTTCTTGGAAAACAAAGGAAAATGGGGACTTTTTTACATACCGGGAACTTGTTGATACATTGATTCCATATGTTAAATTACTAGGCTATACCCATATTGAGCTGCTCCCACTATCAGAACATCCATTTGATCTATCATGGGGCTATCAAATAACAGGGTATTTTTCTGTAACGTCTAGGTATGGTCCACGTGACGATTTTAAATACTTTGTTGATGAGTGTCATAGGCATAAAATTGGAGTGATTATGGATTGGGTACCGGGACACTTTTGCAAAGATGACTTTGGACTTCGTGAGTTTGACGGCAAACCGTTATACGAATACGCCGACCCTCGTAAAGCGGAAAAAAAGTCGTGGGGGACGTTGACCTTTGATTTTGGGCGTCCAGAGGTACAAAGTTTTTTAATTTCTAATGCTCTATTTTGGTTTGAAGAATACCATATTGACGGCATACGCGTAGATGCTGTGGCAAGTATGCTCTTTCTTAATTTCGATAAACATGAAGATGATGAAAAAATTTATAATTCGTACGGTGGGGAGGAAAACCTGGAAGCATATGCCTTTATTCGTAAATTAAATGAGGTTGTTTTTTCGTATGAGCCCAATGCCTTGATGTTGGCTGAGGATAGTTCCGATCTGCCACTTGTTACGGCACCTACATATGGGGGTGGCCTTGGCTTTAATTTTAAATGGAATATGGGCTGGATGAATGACATGCTTTCCTATATGAAAAAAGATCCTGTTCATCGTAAGTGGCACCACAATTTACTTACATTCTCATTCATGTATACTCATTCAGAAAATTTTCTTTTGCCATTGTCACATGATGAGGTGGTTCACGGTAAAAAATCATTACTGGATAAAATGCCAGGAGATCAATGGCAACAGTTTGCAAATCTAAGATTGCTTTATGGCTATATGATGGCCCATCCTGGTAAAAAGTTATTATTTATGGGAGGTGAGCTAGCACAATATGCTGAATGGAAGGATAAAAAAGAAATTGACTGGCACTTATTGGATTACCCACTTCATAAAGCAATGTTTCAATACGTAAAAGCGTTAAATCATTTTTATCTAGAAAATCCTGGACTATATGAATTAGATCATAATCCAAAAGGATTTGAATGGATAGATCCACATAATATCGATCAAAGTATTATTGCTTTCCGCAGGCGAAGTAAAAGTCAGGAGGATGAATTAATCATCATTTGTAATTTTACGCCCATTGTCTATTATGACTATAAAATTGGTGTTCCAGTATCAGGAACGTATGTGGAAATTTTTAATTCCGATGAAGAGAAGTATGGAGGATCTAGTCAATTGAATGAAACTGATCATTTTAGTATTCCCAAAAAGTGGCATGCATTGCCGCAACATATCAAAGTAAAAGTACCACCTTTAGCGATATCCGTATTTAAACGCAAAATTATACCATCAATTGAGGAGGTCGTTTTATGAAAGAGTGTGTAGGTATGCTGTTAGCTGGTGGGGAAGGAAAACGATTAGGAGCATTAACGAAAAGTTTGGCAAAACCAGCAGTACATTTTGGAGGTAAATATCGGATTATTGACTATACATTAAGCAACTGTACGAATTCTGGTATTCATACACTAGGAGTTATGACCCAATATTCTCCGCTTGAACTAAATACACATATCGGAAATGGAAAGCCTTGGGATTTGGATCGGGAAAATAGTGGTGTAACAATACTCTCGCCTTATACAGCAAAAAATGGTGGAAGCTGGTATTCAGGAACAGCGGATGCTATCTATCAAAACATTCACTATATCGATCAGTATGATCCAGAATACATTCTGGTTATTTCAGGTGATCATATTTATCAAATGGATTATAGGAAACTATTGGATCAGCACAAACAAACAAAAGCAGATGCAACAATATCTGTTATCCCGGTACCTTGGGAGGAAGCTTCACGTTTCGGAATTTTGAATACAACAGAGGACCTACGAATCTATGAATTTGATGAAAAACCTAAAAAACCAAAAAGTAACCTAGCATCAATGGGTATTTATATATTTACATGGGCAACCTTAAAATCGTATTTGATCGAGGATGCTGAACTTAGTTTTTCCAGCCACGATTTCGGAAAAGATATTATTCCGGCAATGCTTAATAATGATCTCCGTTTATTTGGTTATCAATTCGAAGGATATTGGAAAGATGTTGGCACTGTACAAAGCTATTGGGAAGCAAATATGGATTTACTTGATGAAGATTGGAGTCTTTCGTTAAACAATCCTAATTGGAGAATATATTCCAATGAATCCAATTTACCTCCACAATATATCAGTGAATATTCAGTAATCAAGCATTCACTAATCACCTCGGGATGCCAAGTTTCGGGAACGGTAGAAAGTTCGGTCATATTTGAAAATGTAGTTATTCAACGTGATAGTTTCATTAACCAATCGATTTTGCATCCTGGGGTAAGAGTGGGTAAAAACTCAGTATTGGAGCGCGTCATTGTGATGGAAAACACAGAAGTTCCAGAAGGAACGTATATCAGGGTTGATTTGGACGATGAACCGCTTGTTATTGATAATGAAAAGTTAACAGAGATGTTATCACTTACTGGAGGAAAAGTCGGATGAACACAATGATGGGGCTAATTAATTTAGAACATGAGCATCACTATTTTCATGAATTAACATATTTTCGTAACGGTGCTTCTATTCCTTTCGCAGGACGCTATCGAATGATTGATTTTACGCTTTCAAATATGGTCAATTCTAAAATAGAAGAAGTTGGGATTTTCACTCGCAGTAAATATCGTTCTTTAATGGACCATCTTGGAACAGGAGAAAATTGGGAACTGGATAGGAGAAACGGTGGTTTATTTATACTACCGCCTGATTGGAATGATCCATCGGATTATTCGAAAGGTGATTTACAATTTTTTCATAATAACCGTGATTATTTTGCTCGTGGGAAATCCGAGTATGTTTTAATAAGCGGTAGTCAATTTATAGCCAATACAGATTTTCAAGCAGCATTTAAGTTTCATCTGGATCGTCAAGCAGATGTTACACTCATATCTACACATGTTAAGGAATTAACTTCGGAACACGATCCTTATTTTCGAATCGAATCAGACGAGAATGCCTGGTTAACAAATATCACAAACGATAAGAAAAATCAGCAATTGTTTACAGGGGTTTACATCATTAACAAAAAGTTATTAATGGAATTAGTTGATCAATGCATCGCACATCATAAAGATAACTTTTTTATTCATGGAATTAAAGATAAACAGTCCGAATTGAAAGTTCAAACCCATCAATATAACGGGTATAGTGCATTTGTTAATTCAATTGAAAGCTATTATCGTCATAATATGAATCTATTATCTGAAGAAAATTATCAAAAGCTCTTTTACAAGCCACCGTTTATTCGGACAAAAGTTGGAAATCAGCCCCCAGCGAAACATAGAAGTGATGCAAGTGTTAAAAAGTCAATCCTCGCAAATGGCTGTGTGATTGATGGAGATGTCGAGGGCAGTGTTCTATTTCGAGAAGTGGCAGTAAAACAGGGTGCTACCATTAAAAATTCAATCATCATGCAGCGTTGTACGATTGAAGAAGGCGTCTATTTAGAAAATGTAATATTAGATAAAGATGTCCATGTAACAGCAAACCAAACATTTATTGGTTCACAAGATAAACCATACGTCATCGCAAAAAGACAAATAATATAAAAAGGAAGCGAAAGCGCCCTGTTCATCGCCGTATGTGTAAATGGAATGTAGGTTACCAAGTCCTGTGGCAATATCCATGTAACGATCACATACAGTCCTACTGTGGACCTTTCTTAATCGCAAACAAAATAAAGAAGATACAAGGCGAAGGGGCCGATAGCTAGACAATAAATAAAAGAAGGAGAGATCAAGTATGAAAAATGTATTATTTGTTGCTTCAGAATGTACACCATTTATTAAAACTGGAGGTCTAGCGGATGTGATTGGATCTCTTCCACAGGCATTGAAAGAAAATGAAGGAATGGATGTCCGTGTAGTGCTACCTTTATATGATGAAATACCAGAAAAATGGCAGGAGCAAATGACATACCATGCGTCATTTGATGTTCCACTAGGATGGCGAAATCAAGAAGCAAGTATTTATACTTTAGAATATAACGAAATTATTTATTATTTTATCGCAAATGAGTATTATTTCACGCGAAAAGGCGTATACGGCTATTATGACGATGGTGAACGTTTTGTATTCTTTTGCCAAGCTGTGATAGAGGCAATGGCTCATCTTGACTTTAAACCAGAAATATTACATGCCCATGATTGGCAAGCTGGAATGGCTGTGGCTTTAGCCAAAATAATGAATCCAATTGCTGATATGAAGACTATATTTACGATTCATAATATTAAATACCAAGGTGTGATGCCACTAGGGACATTTGATGATTTTTTCGATTTGCCTGCTGAGCATTTAGGAGGCATGGAATGGAATGGAATGTTAAATTGCCTAAAAAGCGCTTTGTTTCATGCAGACAAAATAACTACTGTTAGCCCTAGTTATGCAGATGAAATAAAAGATCCATACTATAGTGAAGGACTGCATTCACTTCTTTTAGAAAGGTCAGATGATATTATAGGTATCCTTAATGGCATCGACACAAAGGATTATAATCCTTTGACGGATCCATCAATACCAGTGAAATATCGTTCCTCGAGAGCAAGTAAAAAGGCAAATAAAATCGCGATACAAGAAAAGGTAGGTTTGCCAGTTGATGGCGAAAAACCTCTTTATATTATTATTACTCGATTAGTCGAGCAAAAAGGATTGCATCTTCTCCAACATATTTTAGATGATTTTCTTCAGGAGGACGTTCAATTAATCATATTAGGAACTGGTGATGAAGCTTTCGAAATGTACTTTTCAGATGCTGCTCATCGATATCCAGAGAAACTAGTAACGTTGTTAACCTTTGATGAGGGGGTAGCTCGACAATTATATGCAAGTGCTGACTACTTCATCATGCCGTCCAAGTTTGAACCTTGTGGGTTAGCGCAACTTATTGCTTTGCAATATAAAACCGTTCCAATCGTGCGTGAAACGGGAGGCTTAAAAGATACTGTCTTTCCCTTTAATGAATTAACTGGTGAAGGTAACGGATTTAGCTTTACAAATTATAATGCTCATGAACTTTTGACTGTTTTACATTATTCTTTGACTATATATCACAGCCGTTCCCTATGGTTACAGCTTTTAAAAAATGTGAATAAAAGCCAGTTTAGCTGGAAAGATTCAGCACGTGAATATGCAATTATGTATGAGCAATTATCACCAATATATGTATAGGGGGAGGGCGCTTGTCACAGCTAACTGTAGATGAATTTATAGAACGAGTTAAATATAAGCTAAAAAAGGACTTTGGGAAAGATGTAAAGGATGCGGTAGAGAACGATATTTACTATGCGATTTCCTCGATTGTAAATGAGGAAATCATGCCGCAATGGCTTGAAACAAAACAGAAATATAAAGAAAAAAACTGTAAACAAATGTATTATTTATCGATGGAGTTTTTAGTTGGAAGTTTAATTGAAAGCAATTTACTTAATTGTGGCCTTCTTGAACAATCAAATCAAGCGCTTAAAAGGTTGGGATTTGATGCGAAGAAAGTCTATGCCCAAGAACATGATGCGGGCTTAGGAAATGGAGGATTAGGGCGATTAGCGGCATGCTTTTTAGATTCCTTAGCATCACTTAAGTATCCAGGTCATGGATTTGGTATCAGATATCGCTATGGATTATTTGAACAAAGAATTATTCACGGAAATCAAATAGAGCTACCAGACTATTGGTTAAAAAATGATTATCCGTGGGAAATGAGAAAAGAGGACGAAGCTGTTTGTATTCATTTTCATGGAGATGTACATATGTTCAAAAAGAACGATGGTAGTCTCGAATTTAAATATGAAAATACCGACAAAGTTATGGCTGTTCCTTATGATATTCCGATTGTTGGTTATCAAAACGAAGTGATAAACACTCTCCGCCTATGGAGTGCTGAGTCAGAATATAAGGAAGAGGAGTTATCAGGTGATGGCTTGAAATATTATCATGATCTTGATCATCAGCATTCCATTGAACAAATTTCCGGATTTTTATATCCCGATGATTCAAGTCATGAAGGAAAAGAGTTGCGTTTAAAACAACAATATTTTCTGGTCTCCGCCAGTATCCAAAATATTATTAATAATTTTAAAAAGAATCATCAAATATCATTAAGGCACTTACCTGAAAAAGTCGTTATTCAAATTAATGATACACACCCTAGTCTAGCGATCCCCGAACTTATGAGGATTTTGATGGATGAAGAGCATTTCAGTTGGAAAAGTGCTTGGGAAGTGACAACCAAAGTTTTTGCCTACACGAATCATACGACACTAAGTGAGGCTCTTGAAACATGGTCAAAAGGTATGATGAATCATTTGCTGCCGCGTATTTATATGATTATTGATGAAATAAATGAACGTTTTTGTAAAGGTATTTGGTTTGACCATGAGGAGATGAGAGAGGAGATTCCGAAGCTAGCAATCATTGCTGATGACCAAGTTCATATGGCGCGACTGGCGATCATTGGTAGCTTTAGTGTAAATGGTGTAGCACGGATTCATACTGAAATTTTAAAAAAGAAGGAAATGAAAAACTTTTATGCACTCTTCCCCAATCGTTTTAATAATAAAACGAATGGAATTACGCATCGGCGCTGGTTGTTGCAAGTAAACCCAAAATTATCTGAGCTCATTACAGATACCATTGGTCCAAAGTGGATACAGCGTCCAAAACAGCTGATTAGTTTATTAAAATATTCGAATGACGGATCATTTTTAGAAAAAGTTGATCAAGTGAAACGGGAAAATAAAAAAGCATTAGCTAATATTATTTATGAGCGAACAGGTATTTCAGTAGATGAACAATCGATTTTTGATGTTCAGATAAAACGACTTCATGAATATAAACGGCAATTACTTAATATTTTTCATATCATTTATTTATATAATGAATTAAAAGAAAATCCAAACTTGGATATGACTCCTCGTACATTTATTTTTGGAGCAAAAGCCGCGCCAAGCTATCATTTGGCCAAAGAGGTCATTAAATTAATTCATACCGTTGCTTCCATTGTTAATTATGATGTAGCTATCGGTGATAAGCTAAAAGTGATCTTTTTAGAAAATTATAATGTGAGTCTCGCGGAAAAAATTATTCCAGCGGCCGATATTAGTGAACAGATTTCAACTGCGAGTAAGGAGGCATCTGGTACCGGGAACATGAAAATGATGATGAACGGTGCAATCACCGTTGGCACTTTAGACGGTGCAAACATTGAAATTAATGATTTAGTCGGTGACCAGAATATGTTTATTTTTGGTTTAACAGCGGATGAAGTATTAGATTATTATCGACATGGTGGTTATAATGCGCCTAATATTTATAACACAGACGATAGGGTAAGACAGATATTAGACCAATTAAATAAGGGGGAGTTTGGTTCTCATGAAATAGAGTTTAAAGATATATATTATAATATTTTGTATCATAATGATCCTTATTTTGTGTTAAAAGATTTCGAACCTTATATTGAAACGCATGAACTTGTTGAGCGGGCCTACCGAGATCGATTGACATGGCTTAATATGAGCGTAACAAATATCGCTTATTCGGGAAAATTTTCGAGTGATGGGACAATTCAAGAATATGCAACAGACATTTGGAAAATAAAACAGTTGTAGCGGAGATTGGATATCGTGGGAATGGTAGTAAAGTAAATGGTTCAATAAAAGAGCTGCCCACATAGTGGGCAGCTCTTAATTAAGGTATTATGATGTCAATTTGACTCTTTTCTTAGTTGTTGTCCAATTCCCACGACGCGGGCTGCTGATTAGGTCATTGTATTCTAACACATTCAAATCCCTTTGAATGGTGCGAGGAGTGCTTCCGAATTCATCTGCGAGCTCCCGAGTTGTAACGGTGCCGTTATCTTTGATGAATATATAAATATCTTTAATTCGGGTAAGCATTCTGTTTGTTGAAGGTTTCAAAAAACCACTCCCTCATCTTTAATTCCTTTGGCAGATGCTGCGGACGGCTTTGAGGCCTTGATTGTACCAGGCCTTTCCAGTTTGGTTTTCTTTCGAATGGACAACTCCTTTTCAAATTTAAAGTGAATTCTAACTAACAGACAATTCCATTATAACGTATTAGTAAAAAAAAGGGAACAGGGAATATACGGATATTAAAAGGAAGGCTGTGCTATATGATTCTGTTGACTTGTTGAGCTTGAACCTAAACCTTTTTTAATTGTGAGAGCCCTTGCATTCTTATGAATGAGGGATAAGCTTGTGAAAAAAACAGCCATACCGGAATATCATCCGACAGGCTGTCTTTGTTTCCATACTATGTCATGGACTTTATGAATAAATTGTAATGTAACTTCGTTAAATGTATCTGGTTGATCGATATTGCAGACATGACCCGAATTTTTTATTGTAATGAGATGCAAGTCGGGTTGTTTGTTGACGAGCTCTTTGACAGGGGAAAGAAATAAGTAATCTTCTTCACCCATAACAAAAAGTGTAGGGATATTGTTTACTTGTAGTTGGAGTGAGTTTAAATAAGGGTTAATAGATTTTGTTAATGAGAACCATCTAATAAATTCCTTTTGGCACATTTTTTTCGCCTGGTTAATAAAAGCGAGTCTTGATTCTTTATGATTTGAATGTGGCATTAAAATCCATGCATACAATTTATATAAATACATATATGGTACGATATGCTTAACGATATTTGCCATCCCAACAAGTAATTTTGTGCGAATATCGAGCTTGATAACTGCTCCACCCAAAATTTGCGATGATACTCGCTCAGGGTACTTTTGCACAAGTGTTTGAATAACAATGGTCCCAAGGGAAATACCTACAAAATTACTTTTTGATATATGTACATAATCCATTACTTGAATGACATCATCCGTAATTTCCACAAATGAGTCGTTCTTTTTCCATATCCCTTTTTTTGAACGACCGTGGCCTCTAAGGTCAATGCTCAATACATTAAAGCGCTTGCGGTATTCTTTTATTTGTTTAAACCAAATACTTGAACTTCCACCAGCTCCATGGATTAGTGTAACCCAAGGATTAGCAGGGTCAGATTTATAAAGTCGATAATGCAACACAGCCTGCGGACACTCCTTATTAATATATACTAATCAATTAAAACACTATAAGCGTGTAAAGTGAATAAAAAAGTGCGTTTTTATTTTACATGAGTTTAGTATTGTTCAGTAATTTTCCACAATTGATGTTTTGTACGGAACTTTCATAGTTGGCTAACGTAAGTATATTAATAATATATCTAGGGGTGAGAATTATTGACTTTACTTGAAGTTCATTTAAAAAACGCAGGTTATGTGTCAGATAAATCAGCAGTGTCTGATGTGAAGTTTTCAATCGATTCCTCTGAGCTTGTTGGCATGATTGGCCCAAATGGAGCTGGGAAAAGTACTACGATTAAAGCGATTCTTGGTCAATTATCTTTTGTCGATGGTAGGATAAATAGAAAACCTGCAAGTACCTATTCATACATACCTGAAAGACCTATATTTTATCAAGAGTTGACACTATGGGAACATTTTGAATTTGTTGCAGCCGTGGAGGAGCTAGGGGAAATGAGCTTACTGTATGCAAAGGAACTCTTAAAAAAGTTTCGGTTGTTAGAACGGCTCCATGAATTCCCAGGTACTTTTTCAAAAGGGATGCAGCAAAAAGGAATGACAGCGCTCGCTTTATTTACGAAACCGGACTTACTAATTATTGACGAGCCTTTTATGGGACTTGATCCGGGATCAACAAGACTTCTCCTTCATATGCTCGAAGAAGAGCGAAATAAAGGAACAGGAATATTAATGTGCACACATATTTTGGATACGGCACAACGGATATGTGATTCATTCGTCATTATTGAAAATGGCACGATGAAGGCCACTGGGACATTACCTGAGGTGTTAGCTGTATGCGGGGCGGAAGATGGTAGCTTATATTCATGTATTTCTGGTGAAGGTGACTTGGATGAATAGTCAGTCTTTGTTGTTCGCAAGGCTTCGTCAAAATTGGAAATTCCAATATGGTCTCTTCAAAGCGGTGGTTGATTGGACCGTCATGCTTTATCTTGTCATTCCATCTATAGTAATCGGAGGAGCAATTTACCGTTCATGGTGGCATGACATACCCGGGTGGTTCGAAGGCATACCTTATGAACTATTGTTTATCTTATTCTTTTTTATGTTATGGAGTGGACATTTTCACACATATGTAAGAGAGGCAGACGGTATATTTCTAATGAAAAACGAACGCTTACTATTAGGATTGAAACAAGGCGGTATTATCTATTCCTACATAATAGAATTATTGATTGCAGCGGCCTTAGCTATTGTGATCGCCCCATTTTGGTTGAATCATTTTTATATGAGTAAAGCGAGTCTCATTCTGTTTGCTTTTCTCTGGGTCTCATTGAAGTGGCTTCTTATGGCTGTGAAAGGTAGGATGAATATTCATATAAGAGGATGGAGGCATCTGCTAAATAGTTTGCCAATGTTTATCATTGCAATTATCATTTGGGTTGTAAGTTATCAAGCATTTTTCAATGGATATATCTTTGGCATGGTGGGCATCATTATTTTGAATATGATTATATCATTCATATTCATAAAGAAACGCTTCACGACAGTTAGAACCTTCGAACAAGACCTTGCGATTGACGAGCTGGAAAAAACTAAACATATGAACTTGATTTTTGGTATGTCTATGGATATAGAGAAAATGCCTAAACCTGCATCGACGAGAAAAGTTCCACGACTCTATTCAAAATCCAATCGGATATTTAAGAAGAGAACACCTGCGAAAGGTTTTTTAGAATTATTTATAAAAGCAACGACAAGAAATATAGAATATATTCTTGGTTATTTTAAAATTGTCGGGGTAACAACGGCTGCTATCGCAGTTCTTCCACCAATGTGGTTGAAAATTAGTTTGGTATGTATTGGCTATATATTTTTGCTTAGTTGGATTAGTAGTGTGTGGCATAAAGTAATCGTTGACCATCCATTTACGAAAAAGTATGCAGAAGATGACGGCTATTTTCACGGGAAAAAGGTGGTGACAATAGCACTATCCATTCCCTTCACCTTCATTATTGCTTGTACTTTTATCATTAGAATTTGGTTTCGCAATCTTTTTCTCTTTTTCTGAATGCTGTAAAAGAGGTACAATAGAAAATAGTAAGATTATTAGTCAAAGGTGGTTACGATTATGGCTAACATTGATTGGAATGCAGAAGTAGAAAAAAGAAAAGCAGATTTGATTGCAGATTTGCAAGGCTTATTAAAAATTAAAAGTGTACTTGACGACGAAAATGGTACAGATGAAGCACCGCTTGGAATGGAAGTAAGAAAAGCACTTGATTATCTGCTAGAACTTGGCACAAAGGATGGTTTTACAGCTAAAAATGTAGGGAATGTCGCCGGCCATATTGAAATGGGGAATGGCGATGGATTAATTGGGGTGTTATGCCATGTGGACGTTGTCCCCGAAGGTGATGGTTGGTCTGTCGATCCATACGGTGGAGAAATCAAAGAAGGTAAAATTTATGCGCGCGGGGCAATTGATGATAAAGGGCCGACATTGGCTGCTTATTATGCGATGAAAATTGTCCAAGAGCTAGAATTACCACTTGAAAAACGAGTGCGTATGATCATCGGAACAGACGAAGAAAGTGATTGGCGCTGTGTTGACCATTATTTTCAGGAAGAAGAAATGCCAGAAATGGGATTTGCACCTGATGCTGATTTTCCAATTATTAATGCAGAAAAGGGAATTGTAAATTTTGATCTTGTACAAAAAGTAGATGATGTAGAAAAGAATCATGCGAGTATCACGTTGCTAGCTTTTGAAGCTGGTCGGCGTGTCAATATGGTCCCAGATTATGCTAAGGCTATTCTGGATGTAAGTAAAGATCATACGGAATTTATGCAACATTTTAATGACTTTATAAAGACACAAGGATTAACAGGTAAATATTCTGTCGATAGTGGCTACTTAATTATCGAGCTTGAAGGTATATCTGCACACGGAATGGAGCCTGACAAAGGAAAAAATGCTGGTCTCCTTTTAGCGAACTTCCTATCTACCTTTGATCTTGATCAAAACGGAAACGAATTTGTTAGAGCTGCAATTCAATTTTTTTTCGGAGATTCTCGTGGCCGGAATTTGGGAGTACAGTATCAAGATGAAATTACGGGTGAATTAACTATTAATGTAGGGGTTATGTCTTATAATGAAGCAGATGGAGGCCGGTTTGGCTTGAATATGCGCTATCCTGTTACTTTTAACTTGGAGGATGGAATGCAAACCATTACGGAAAAAGCAGGGAAACAAGGTTTTTTCATCGAGGCAATAAAAGATTCCGCACCACATCATGTCCCAAAAGATGACGAGCTTATTCGAACGCTACAATCTGTATATGAGCAACAAACGAATAGTAAAGCAGAGCTTTTATCTATTGGTGGTGGAACTTATGCACGCTCTTTAAAGTCAGGTGTCGCATTTGGCGCACTCTTTCCGGGAAAACCGGATGTAGCCCATCAAAAAGACGAATATATGGAATTAGAAGATTTATTTCGTGCAACAGCTATTTACGCTCAGGCCATTTATGAGCTTGCTCGCTTAAAATAGAAAAAGTACAAATAAGGGATGGTGAATATGGAAAAAATATTATTAAATGATCAAATCATTGACAAAGAGAATGCAAAAATAGATATCGAAGATCGTGGCTATCAATTCGGTGACGGAGTCTATGAAGTAATTCGAATTTACGGTGGAAAGTTATTTACAGTGAATGAGCATTTGGATCGTTTTTTTAGTAGTGCAGAAAAAATTAAAATCGTTATCCCGTTTGAAAAATCGGGGTTGCTCGATTTACTTGAACAATTAATGAAAGGAAATGGCGTAAATAACGGATCAGTATACATGCAAATTACGAGGGGAGTAGCGATGAGAAATCATATTTTCCCAGGAACTGATGTCAAACCTGTACTGACGGCATATACGAAAGTAGTTGAGAGACCAGAATCCGCATTACAAGATGGTGTGGGTGCAATCGTTGCTGATGATATCCGCTGGTTACGCTGCGATATTAAAAGCTTGAATTTATTACCGAATTTACTTGCGAAACAACATGCAACTGAGCAAGGATGTTACGAATCGATTCTTCATCGCGATGGGACGGTCACAGAAGGTTCTGCTTCAAATGCCTATATTGTGAAGAATGGTACGGTTAAAACGCACCCTGCGACAAACCTCATATTAAATGGTATTACTAGGCAAGTGATCGCAAGTCTGTGTAAGGACAATAACATTCCATTTTTAGAAGAGGCATTCAGTGTGGATGAATTATTCGCTGCTGATGAAGTATTTGTATCTAGCACTACATCTGAGGTAATGCCGGTAATACGAATAGATGGAGAGGTAGTTGGCAATGGCCAACCTGGTATGTTAACGAGGAAGCTACAGGCATTATTATGTGAAAAAATTGGTGTATTTAATTAAGATAAAGCATCTATTCAATAAATTCGGTATATCCAGCTTTAGTAGGGATAAATAATTCCCCTACTAAAGCTTTTTTTTATAAATCTTTGGGTATTATAATAAGGATAGCAATCATTCACACAAAGGACTATAATACTAAAGGAGTATATTAAAAATGTCCCATTATTTTTTTGCATTGGTATTACCAAATGAAGTGAAACAGAGATTAAAGCAAATAAATGAAGAACTCCAAGCCCGTTTTCCGTTTAAAAATTGGGTGCATCTCGAAGACTACCATATTACGCTTGCATTTCTCGGACATGCAGATGAACCTCAGCTTCAAGAAGCAATCAAATTAAGTGAAAAAGCAATAAAAAATACTTCTACATTTTTTCTTGAATTAGGTACAATAGGCATTTTTGGTCCAGCTAAAGCTCCAAGGATTTTATGGATGGGAACAAAAGAGGCTGATTCACTCATCGATGTCCAAAAACGTGTTTATCAAGCTTGTATTCATGCGAAGTTTAAACTTGATGAGAAACCATTTAAATCACATATTACATTAGCACGAAAATGGATAGGTGCTAATGAGTTTCTTCTCGAAACTAATTCCCATGATATGAAATTTAAGGCGACAGAAGTCGCGTTATTTCGAACCAATCCAAAAAATACCCCTAAGTATGAAAAAGTACAATCATTCAAGTTACAAGCTTGAATCTAAAGGAAGGTCATATACTGTGGCACAACTGATTAAACTACAAGACTATGTCTCCCGTTATGAAAATGATTTATCCCGTTATCCTACACAGTTTGTTCGTTTGAAAAAACAACAATGGGAAAAGTTAAAGGTGGCTTGGGAAGACGGGACTGTTCCTACACCTGATAACACTATATATGACATCAGTGATAAGGAGACTAGAACCAAACAAAGCTTCATAGAGAAAATGAAAGGCTTGCTAAAAAAAGACTTGCTAGAATTATCTGATGAAGAAGAAATAAAAACGCCAATTCCAAACGGTGATAGTGAAGAAGGTCAATTTGAACTGTCCTATACATTACCGCTACAAGCAAAAACAGAAATGGAATTAAAACAAGCTTTTCTTGATCAACTCTTACGCTTTCAAATTAATTGGGCTAGCTCTACGATAACAGAAAAATCATTTGTTGATTCGAAATATAAGCATGATGAGAGGTTACAACATTTCCTGCAAAGATTTCCTGATTCGTATTTTCTTCTATATGAACCGATATTTTTGCTGAAAAAGGCTCCAGTTGAGGCTGAGGCGCTTTTACTTACTCCAACTGAGATCTGGTGCTGTGCATTTATTGAATTAGAGGAAAATGCCGCATATACAGGTTCGCCAGATCATTTTTGGATACAAAGATCTGGTGGTAGAGAAACGAAAGTATTAAATCCCGGTATATCAGCTTCAAGAACGGAAAAAATTATTAAACAGCTTTTTTCTTTATACGAAGTGGACTTACCGATTCGAAAAGCGGTTATATCTCGCAATGGTTATTTGGATTATCCCGATGCACCTGGAGATTTAATCATGCTTGATAAACGTTCATACGAAGATTGGTTTCAAAAACAAAGGACTTCTGGATCCCCTCTGAAAATGATGCAGATCCGTGCTGCTAAAGCCCTGCTCGAATATTGCCAGACGACTTCTTTTCGACGTCCTGATTGGAATCGTGAGATTGAGAGTGGATAGGGCTGAACCTTATGAAACATTGAAAAAATTAATATTTATTGTAAATCCAGTAGCGAAAAATGGCTTTAGCCAAAAAATTTGGTATAATATCGAGAGGAAATTAGATAAAATTCCTCATATTGTATATTTTACTGAAGCAAAAGGTCATGCAACTATACTTGCCAAGAAAGTTGCAGAAAGTACGAATGATCCACTTGTTATAATTGCAGTGGGTGGTGATGGTACTATTCATGAGGTGTTAAATGGGGCAGTTTCCCATCAACATATTAGCTTTGGTTATGTTCCAACTGGTTCTGGAAATGATTTTGCCAGAGGGTATGAACTTCCAGTAAAGCCGGAAGCTTGTATAGATTTAATTCTTAGACTTATGAATAAAGAAGCAAGTCAGTTTGATATTGGTTTCTATCAAGGAGAAGATGGGCAAGATGGTTATTTTGTAAATAGTATAGGAGCGGGCTTCGATGCTGTTATTGCAAAGAAGGCAAATAAATCACCTATTAAAAAGTGGTTGAACTATTTATCACTTGGAAATGTGATTTATGCTCTATATTTAATAACAGAAGTATTTCGCTATCGACCAGATACACTTGAACTTTTCGTCGATCATCAAAGAATTACTCTTGATAAAACGTGGTTTGTCACTGTATCTAATCAGCCGTATTACGGTGGGGGTATGCAAATTGCTCCAAGTGCTCAGCCGCAAGATGGCGAGCTTAGTATTATTGTTGTATATCAATTACCAAAATGGAAATTATTATTAGTTTTTATAAGTGTTTTTAAAGGAAAGCATTTGAATTTTAAAGAAGTAGCAACATATAAAGGGACCAATATTAAAATAAACTTTGATCGACCTATGACGAGTCATGCAGATGGCGAATATATTGGTGAAACACCTTTACATATTAAGGTTTGTTCGAAGAAATGGAAATTAATTCAAGATGCCAAGTGTAACTAAGAATATGTAACAGTTTTTGCATGTTTTTTTCAAATAAAACAATAATAATGTCAAAACATACTTGACGAAAAAAGTCGATTAACGATAAAATTTAACGAAGGATAGCTATTGTTATTTATCTGTATCAATAGCTGTCTTTTCTTCTTTTAAGATGACGATTCGGAGTGCTGTCTCCGTTGACATAATGAAGGTGAATAACGGTGAAACATTTATTTGGGCAGGAATGGGAGATCATCCCTGCTGGCGGAGCGACAGGAGAAGCTTTTTTCGCAACTAATGATCAAGAAAAGTTGTTTTTGAAGCGGAATTCATCTCCTTTTCTTGCAGTTTTATCAGCGGAAGGAATTGTTCCAAAATTAATATGGACGAAACGAATGGAAAACGGTGATGTAATCACTGCTCAGCAATGTTTAGATGGCCGAGAATTTAAACCAAAAGATATGACAGAAGAGAGAGCGGCTGAATTACTAAAAAAGATCCATGAATCTTTACCATTACTGAAAATGTTAGAAAGAATGGGTAAATCCCCTACTATTCCTGCTACTATGTTTGAGGAAGTAAACGCTAGTTTGGACGACGAATTCAAGTCTAACAGGGTTGTTCAATCATCACTTTCTTTTTTGAAAAAAGAAATAGAAAAGATTACTTGTGATGAATGGTCCGTTTGTCATGGTGATGTAAATCATAACAACTGGTTATTAACAGATACGGATGATCTTTATTTAATTGATTGGGATGGGGCGATGATTGCTGATCCCGCCTTAGATCTCGGTTTATTGTTATATTGGTACATTCCCCGCGATAAATGGCATCAGTGGTTAAGGATGTATGGCAGAGAACTATCACCAAGTTTAGAACTGCGTATGAAATGGTATGTGGTAGCTGATACGTTATCATCAATCCAATGGCATAAGAGTAAAGAAAGATATGAAGAAATGCAGCATTGGCTAGATTATTTGTCTAAGCTTATTTTAGCTAAGTGAATGCGGGTCCGCAATGGTACAGTGACAATCAAAAAACAACGAGAGCATTTAACACCTCTCGTTGTTTTTTGAAATTCAAACCCAAGGTGCTTCTGCATTTCTTATTTATCTGAATCCTTCTTTAGGGTTTAAAACTCCACATCTAAGTGAAGCGTAGTTGTAGATTTGAGATAAAGTTTGATTATTTTCTGTCTAGGTTGTTCCACAATCCCGCCGTTTGCTGAAGTTCTTAATAAAGGAAAGCACCCTTTAGAGTTTAAATGAACTAATTCACAATATTACATTTCTATCGTAGAATGATAACAATTTATTTAATTTTATACCTTAAACATGTATAACCCCGTCCTAAAACTAGGACAGGGTTATACATGTTTAATTTTTGATAAAATACACTTCACCTAACTTAAAACCTATAAAAAAGTCGTTTAGAAATAGTTATTTCGACATAAAGTTACTTTTGCACAATCTGAATAAGGTTGCCGCATGTATCATCGAAGACAGCCAATGTGACTTCGCCCATTTCTGTCGGCTCTATAGTAAACTTCACTCCGTGTTTGATTAATCGTTTGTATTCTTCGCGAACATCTGCAACGCCAAACATTGTTGCTGGGATGCCTTCGGCAGATATCTCCTCTTGATACTCTTTGGCAGCCGGATGGTTATTCGGTTCGAGCAAAAGCTCGGTACCGTCTTGATCATCGGGAGATACAAGGGCTATCCACCTAAATTCTCCGACGGGAACGTCATGCTTTTTTGCAAAGCCTAGCGTTTCTGTATAAAACTCCAATGCCTTGTCTTGATCTTGAACGAAGATACTGGTAACAATGATTTTCATAATGTTTTTGCCTCCTTTGATATTGTGACGAATGGTACTCTGCTAACAATCTAGCTTCAAGCAGAAAAATCTATCCATTCGTCAGAAGTTTTTTTGAAAAATTACTGTATCCATCCTTTCAACAAATTTTTAAGTGGTTCGTTGTTGAATATTAGTACTCGATATTTTCCCTTTCGTTTTGATTTTACGAGCCCTGCATCTTCCAATGCAGAAAGATGTTTAGCTATCGCCTGTCGCGAAATGGAAAGGTCATGCTTCATAATGAGGCCTACCGTAAGTTCATACAACGTCAGCTCGTTGCGTTCGGAAAGTTCGTCTAATATAAGCCGCCGAGTCGAATCGCCAAGTGCTTTGAATATAGCTTCTTTGTCCCAATTCATATATCGAGTATAAGCAACTCTACGGTTGCTTGTCGAGTATAAGTAACTGTATGGTTGCGAGACAAAGGATCCGTACCATACAATTTTAACAAGTTAAAGTCACATAATAGTGGTTTGAACCATTATAAATTTAAACTGTATCTAAAAAAAGTGCATTAATCCTCCTTGGATCAAAACACTAGTTAAATTTATAAGCACCTTGTATGTTTTTTTATTTTTAACACGTTTCTTATTCAACTCCAGTTAGTTTAATTACAACTCTTTACAATCTCATACAATTTAGATATCCATCTCATAAGAAGTGTTACTACATTAAATGGCCCTTTAATTGAACAATACAGCTGAAGTTAAAGGTTCAAAAGAAAAACCCTAAGTTAGGGTTTTATTAAACTTTGTTTTTAATTATCAAACTTCATTTAAAAAATCAACAGTAGTCGGGATTTACCAATCAGGTGGGGTGGAGATTCCCACCTGAAACGAGTTCACTTCCTTGCTCGATTATCAGCAGCTTTTGATCGTGCCATTGCCTGTTTGTCGTTATTGTCGGCAAGTTCTTCTGAAAATTCTACATCCAAACCATCTGATTTTTTCTGCGAAAACTTGTGTTTGTTCTTATCGCTTGTTTTTTGTTGATCTTCGCGTTCCATAGTAAAAACCTCCTTTGAAGTTAATTTCATATTTTGTAATTGGCAAGTTATTTTCTTCGGCATTATCCTGGGTGTAACCACCGGCTTTATCCGCGCGTTTAAATTCGCTGGAATAAAGTACTTCCTGAGTTGTTGTCAAAGTACTTTTAGTATCTGAATCTTTACGTTTACTCATCGATTACCATCCCTTCATCTTTCCTTTCATTTTGACCCAATGGATTCAAAAACATACACAGGTGTTTTTATGATAAAATAGAAACATTATGTCTTCACAAAGGAAGATGAACATGTCAACTATTACAAAAATCTCTACACAAAAAAATACGAGTGACCGATATAACATTTTTTTGGATGAAAAATTCGCCTTTGGCGTAGATGAAGAAGTATTGATGCGATTTCAGCTTCAAAAAGGAAAAGAATTAACAGAACTAGAAATAACACAAATTCAATATGAAGATGAAATCAGAAAAGCATTTAATGCTTCGATCAACTATTTATCATTTCGAATGAGGTCGGAATCAGAAATTCGCTCTCATTTAAAGAAAAAAGAGTGGGAAGAGCCTGTCATCCATGCAGTATTATTGAAATTAAACGACCGGCAATATATAGATGATCTTGCATTTGCTTCTGCTTATGTCCGTACCCAAGTAAACGGTGGGAAAAAAGGACCTGGTACGATTAAGCAAGAATTAAAACAGAAAGGCATTGCAGGTCATTATATCGAAGAAGCATTAAGTAAATATGATGGCGAGCAGCAAATAGATCATGCCATTCAGCTCGGTAATAAAGTAGCGAAACAAAACAGTAGCTTATCTGAAAGATCGCTCAAGCAGAAAATCCAACAATATTTAATGACCAAAGGTTTTTCTTCAGACATTATTTCTATTGCGATGGAAGAAGTTGAATTTGAAAAAGAGGATGATGCAGAGTGGGAAGCAATGCAAGCACAAGGCGAAAAAGCACATCGAAAATATAAAAGCTTTTCTGGTTATGAGTACAAACAAAAAATGAAGCAAGTTTTGTTCCGCAAAGGTTTTGCGATTGAGATGATTGATCGATTTCTGCAAGAAAAAGAAATGGAGTAGATAAGATGGACGCGGAATTGGAAAAAAAAGAAAAAAGATACAGTCAAATGACAGAATCAGAATTAAAACAAGAAATTGCCCAAGTAAAAGAGAAAGCACGAAAGGCGGAACAACTCGGAATTGTTAACGAGTTTGCAGTTTTGGAAAGAAAAGCCCTGATGGCAAAGGCATACTTGCTGGATCCGGTGGATTTCAAACCAGGTGAAATTTATGCAGTTGATGGTGATCCGGGGGTTTATTTTAAAATTGATTATATGAACGGCGTTTTTGCATGGGGATACCGATTAAATGGAAATGGTAAACAAGAAGCGTTACCTATCTCTGTATTAAAGTAACTCGTTTCAGCAAGCTGAAACATCGTAGAATCAGGTGGGAGTCTTAAAACCCTAAAGAAAGATCTTTATAAAAAAGACACAGCAATAATGCGCTGTGTCAATGCTTTATGCATTTCTTATTACTTTTTGTACTTTGTAACTGCAGCTCTTTGCCTAATGATGTCATCCTGAGTTAGTTGCGTATGTCCATTTACTTGCGAGTCCATATTTTTCGGTGAAAACCATGCTCGGTTAAAAGGAGTTAACTGACGATTTAAATGAGAATTCTCGTTGTTAGCCATATGTGTTTTCCTCCTTATCGATTATGATTGCCATCTTCTCTGGCACCTGAAGCACGCATTCTTTCTTGTGGGGCTGTGTTAGTAGTGCCGTTTGCGCGTTTAGATGCAAATTCTGCTTTTGCACGTGGCTCTCCTTCGAACTTATTGTCGTTGCCATATGGAAAACCCTTTGCTTTATTACGCATCAAGACAGCCTCCTTTAGTGCGGATGTTTTATCCGCATATCTTATTATGGTTGTAATCGACTGATTTTATTAATAGAGGAAGTTCAAAAAGTCAGTGAACTCGTTTCAGCAAGCTGAAACGGCTTAAACACTAAAGAAAGAATGATCGAGATAAATGATTAACATATACAATATGTTAGATAATGAGAATCATGCACATTAAAAAGCATCCCACCAGATGTAAATTGATGGGATGTAACATTTATTAATCAGTGACTATATTGAGTTTTTTTCTAAGCTTTTCTTCACTGAAGATCCAACCAGTATATGACGTGATCATTTCTAAATTCAAGTCGAGTTGAACGATTGCAACAAACGGGTAATGTCCATTACTCCTATATCTTAAATCAATAAAACGCACTTCGTAGTAACCATCAAACTCAGTAATTTCCCAACGATAGATGGGGGAAAATGATAAAAATGCTGAAATGTTTTTATCTGCTCTTGCAGCAACGATAATGGAGGAGTCTGGGACTGGAACACGATGAAATTTATCAAAGATAGTAATTGACCGTTTAAAAGCTCGACCTACATAGAAATAATTATTAGAAATAATCGCTAGCCGCCACTGATTAAATCGCATTGTTGGAGCAATGATAATTTCATTTGCATCAGGAATTGTTTTTAACACTGCTGATCGGACTGTTCTCTGCATAATAAATCTCAGTATATAATAAAAGATAATTACTATATACATTACGACAAAGGTATAACCTGGCGGTGTTCCGACTATCCAAAGGATAATTCCGAGGATATGTAGCCCAAAAATTATTGGATCGAATGTATTAATCGTACCAAGGGCCACCCATTTTGCTGAAAATGGCCGCAGAGCTTGTGTACCATAGGCGTTGAAAATATCGACAAACACATGTAAAAATACTGCTAAAAATGACCATAACCATAAATGTAGTAAATTGGATTCTGGATAAAACATTGTTACAAGCGCGGTCACAATAAGAGGCCAAAGCAGAACTGCTGGTATAGAGTGCGTGATGCCTCTATGATTACGTATATAAACTGCATTGTTTCTTAATTTTAAAAACGTATCTATATCCGGTATTTGAGACCCGATTATCGCGGCAACTAGAACGCTTTGCGTATTTACAGCATTTTCGGCTACTACTGGGTCTAATGTAGCTAAACCGCCGATAGCGATTCCCATAACAACATGTGTGGCTGTATCCAAACTAATCCTCCTCCAGGAAGGGATATCGGTATTTCTATAATTGTATTCCAAACAATCATATTTTAAAGAATTATAAAAAGCAATTATAATTTCTTATTATTAATTATTCCCTAAAACAATAAAGGAATAACATATAGGTGATAAAAACATGAAAGATTCTATGGAAAAAACATTTGAACGAATGAACATAACACAGTTCCAACACAATTTAATTAGCTGGTTTATTAAGGAACAACGCGATCTTCCTTGGCGAAAAGATTCCAATCCTTATAAAGTTTGGGTTTCTGAAATCATGCTTCAGCAAACAAAGGTTGATACGGTTATTCCTTATTATGATCGCTTTTTGGAAAAGTTTCCAACGATCGAGACTTTTGCGGCCGCTGATGATGAATCTGTGTTGAAAATATGGGAAGGGTTGGGCTATTATTCTCGAGTGCGGAATTTACATTCTGCTGTAAAGGAAGTTGTTGCAAACTATGGTGGAAGTGTACCCGATACCCCTGAGGAAATCTCTAAGTTAAAAGGGGTTGGACCTTATACCGCGGGTGCTGTACTAAGTATTGCGTATGGTAAACCTGAACCTGCAGTGGATGGAAACGTCATGCGGGTATTGTCACGAATATTGCTGATTCGGGAAGATATTGCAAAGGCATCTACTCGAAAAGTATTCGAAACAGCAGTGCGTGAACTTATTGATCATGACCATCCATCTTATTTTAATCAAGCTTTAATGGAACTTGGCGCATTAATCTGTACACCAACATCACCGGCTTGTTTGCTTTGTCCAGTGAGAGAGCATTGTTCAGCTTTTGCAGAGGGAGTTCAATCGGAATTACCGGTAAAAACGCGGAAAAAGAAAACGCGTCATGTAGATTTAGTTGCCGCGGTGTTGAAGAATGACAAAGAAGAATTTATCATACGGAAGCGTCCTAATAAGGGATTACTCGCAAGTTTATGGGAATTCCCTATTGTGGAAAGGAATAGTCAATTTGAACAATCTAAATTAGCCTTAGCGTCCTATTTAAAACAGGATTTACAGCTTGATACAAATCTTGAAAATGGAGCTTTTATTAAGGTAGATCATGTATTTACGCACTTAACTTGGACGATTGATGCTTTTGCAGGGGAAATAGATGGTATGGTTAAAGGTGACAATGGTTACATTTTAGTTACAAAAAAAGAATTAGAAGAATATGCGTTTCCAGTCTCGCACCAAAAAATATGGAAGGCATATAAAAAACATTCGAAGAATGATACAGAACGATTTATTGATAAATAGCATCCCAATTGCTGATCAATCATGTGACGTGTAAAATATATATTATAAAGGAAAGGTGGATCATCAGCATGACGAATAAAGTTGCACTTATAACTGGGAGTAGCAAAGGCGTTGGGAAAGCGGCAGCCATTGCACTTGCAAAACAAGGATATGATATTGTAGTAAATTATGCACGAAGTAAAACAGCAGCACTTGAAACAGTGGAGGAAATTGAAAAGCTAGGAAGAAAGGCATTGCTAATAAAAGCAAATGTAGGTGATGTCGCAAAAATCAGAACGATGTTTCAGCAAATCGATGAAGTGTTTGGCAGACTCGATGTGCTGATCAATAATGCCGCTTCAGGTGTATTGCGCCCAGTTATGGACCTTGAAGAGTCACATTGGGATTGGACGATGAATATTAACAGCAAGGCATTGCTTTTCTGTGCTCAGGAGGCAGCAAAGCTAATGGAGCGTAACGGTGGTGGGAAAATCGTTAGCTTAAGCTCGCTAGGATCGATCCGATATTTAGAAAATTATACGACAGTTGGGGTTTCTAAAGCAGCAGTAGAGGCGTTAACACGTTATCTTGCAGTGGAGTTGTCCTCGAGAAACATTATTGTAAATGCCGTTTCAGGTGGCGCTATTGATACGGACGCGCTAAAGCATTTTCCGAATCGTGAAGAATTACTAGAGGATGCTCGGAAAAATACACCAGCAGGACGCATGGTTGAAATTGATGATATTGTGAAAACCATTTTATTCCTTGTTTCGGATGATTCATCGATGATTAGAGGTCAAACGATTATTGTTGATGGAGGCCGTTCTATTCTTGTTTAAAAGTTTTTTAAAAAACTTGGATAACTATCTCGACGTTTGGTTATTATAACAAACGTGGAGGTGAGACTAATGAACAAAAAAGCAAACAAAACACAATCTGGAACAAATATTCAAGAAGTGCAAAAACAAAACGCACAATCTGCTGGTGCTGGAGCACAAGCACAAGGTAATTTTGGAACAGAGTTCGGCAGTGAAACTGACGCTCAACAAGTAAAAAAACAAAACCAACAAGCCGAATCAAAAAAAGCTAAGAACGCTGGTAACTTTGGTCAACAGTAATACTTAAGCACAGTAAATGAAAGAAGGTGCCAAAAGCTATGCTTTTGGCACCTTCTTTGTGTGCTGAAAAAGTTGTCTTAAGAAATGGATTTTAAAGAAATATAAGTGCGTGTTCAAAAAGATGCCAAATTAGAAACAAGAAGTTTGAGGCGAGAAGGGTTTTGAGGATCTGACTTGCACAGGATGTGCTGACTTCTATGTTACTCATAGGACGTATTTGCACACGACGTGCTGACCTCTGTGTTGAGCGACCTTACCAGAAGAGTTCCTCTTTTTCCTAAATGAGGTTCCTTACTTTAGTAGAAGTACCTATTTACCTGCGAAGAAACCGCCGTTTATTATTTGGTGATTTTTTGAATATCCTTTATAATCATATTTTTTTCGTTGATTCTAATTCCCCAACATCGCCTTATTCGTATTGATAGCTTAAATACTCAATATAAGGCCCTTACCCCAATTTCCTCTTGTTTTCGTATGGAGGACGCCCGTTTTTATCAACCTGGAAAAACGCTGTTAACCTCACTTCTAGTGTTATTCGATACGTTGTTTTTTTATAGTAGAAACGCAAATGTTTTAAAAACCTGTCTAAAACGGTATAATAATAACGACACTTAAAGATGGAGTAAAAGATAATTTAGAATCGGTTGAATAGACTTTTCCATATTAAAAAAAATATTGATCACGAATTGCATGCTTGCCCTTTGGATCAGAAAGTAGGGGGGACGATGGTTATTCCCGTGGAAGGAGAAAATATTCAAATCCATAGTTATAAGCACGATGGAAATATTCATCGGGTTTGGGATGAAACGAAAATATTAAAAGCGACGAGACATCTGGTTATTGGTGGAAATGACCGGACGATCGTGACGGAATCGGATGGAAGAACATGGATCACTCGGGAACCGGCGATTTGTTATTTTCATACGGATTTATGGTTTAATATTATTGCGATGATTCGAGAAGACGGTATTTATTATTATTGTAATCTAGGTTCACCATATGTATATGATCAAGAAGCAATAAAATATATTGATTATGATCTAGACATCAAAGTCTATCCAGATATGACATTTTCACTCCTAGATGAAGATGAATACGAATATCATAGAAAGCAGATGCAATATCCTGATGAAATTGATCATATTTTGAAGAGAAATGTGGACAAGCTCATCTTTTGGATTAGACAAAGAAAGGGACCTTTTTCTCCAGATTTTATCGATACATGGTATGAACGCTTTTTGATGTATCGAAGCTATTGAATTGTATAATAATCAAAGATTTCATGTTTTTTGCTGACAGAGGAGGATTAATGCTTGGGGGTTATAAAGAGGTATTTGCAATTTGTTCAGCCATATCGCTGGAAAATATTTTTTACGTTGTTGATCGGAATTGTAAAATTTACTATTCCATTATTAATACCAATTTTAATGAAGTATGTGATTGATGATGTAGTTGGTGGCGAAACACTGTCTCCGGACGAAAAGACAACTAAATTAATGATAACGATGGGTATTATGTTATTAATTTTCGTAGTTATCAGGCCGCCAGTTGAATATTACCGACAATATTTTGCCCAATGGACGGCAAGTAATATTTTATACGACATACGTGATAGGTTATTTACTCATATTCAAAAGTTAAGTTTTAAATTTTATTCAAATACTAGGGCAGGCGAAGTAATTTCAAGAGTAATTAATGATGTGGAGCAAACAAAGGAATTTGTCATTACAGGATTAATGAATCTTTGGCTTGATGCGGCCACGGTCATCATTGCGATCATTATTATGGTAACAATGGACGTACCACTAACACTCGTATCTCTAGCTGTTTTCCCGCTGTATATATTTGCAGTCAGATATTTTTTTGGAAATCTGCGGAAATTGACACGGGCGCGATCACAAGCTCTTGCCGAAGTGCAAAGCTATCTACATGAACGAGTGGCTGGTATGTCTGTTATCAAAAGTTTCGCGATTGAAGATCATGAACAAAAAAGATTTGATAAAAACAATGCTAATTTTCTTGAGAAGGCATTAACGCATACGAGTTGGACAGCTAAGGCATTTTCGGTCGTAAATACTATCACCGATATTGCTCCGCTGATTGTTATTACCTACGCGGGATATCAAGTTATACATGGGGATCTTTCGATTGGAACAATGGTTGCTTTTATGGGCTTTGTAGAAAGACTTTACAATCCGTTACGCAGACTAGTTAATTCTTCCACAACGCTTACTCAATCGATAGCATCAATGGATCGAGTATTTGAATTACTAGATGAGAAGTATGATATAGATGATGCGCCAGATGCTGTAGAATTACAAAAAGTGCATGGTAACATCCACTTGGAGAATGTTACGTTTACTTATGATGAAAAAGATAAGCCAATTTTATTTGATATAAATCTAGAAGTACACCATGGTGAAACAATTGCTTTAGTTGGTATGAGTGGAGGAGGTAAGTCATCGCTAGCAAGTTTAATCCCTCGCTTCTATGATGTTACGAAAGGAAGAGTACTTTTAGATGGGACAGATATTCGAAAGTATAAGGTGCGTAGTCTCCGTGATAAAGTAGGTATGGTCCTGCAAGATAATATATTGTTTAGTGAGTCAGTAAAAAGTAATATTTTACTTGGAAAGCCGGATGCTACCGATGAAGAAGTGTATAAAGCAGCAGAACAAGCAAATGCACATGAGTTTATTATGGGCCTCCCTGCTGGATACGATACTAAAGTAGGAGAGCGGGGCGTAAAATTATCAGGAGGGCAAAAGCAAAGGGTAGCAATAGCGAGAGTTTTCCTAAAAAACCCACCTATTTTAATTTTAGATGAAGCTACTTCAGCATTAGACCTTGAGAGCGAACAACTTATTCAAGTAGCGCTCGAAAAGCTAGCTAAGGATCGTACAACATTAATTATTGCGCATCGATTATCAACGATTACACATGCAGATAAAATCGTATTGATCGAACATGGGAAAATAGTTGAAACTGGCACACATGAGGCACTCATGAGGAAACAAGGGAACTATTATCAATTATTCCAGGTTCAACAATTGGATATGTAGAAATGCAAAAAACTCTAAGGGAATCTTTACCCTTAGAGTTTTTATTTATCTTCAGCGACGATGTTGTCTATTTTATGATGAGTTTGGAACGAACGAATTAGCAATTCAAGATGCTCAAGCTGTTCTTCGTATTCAATTGTCGCTGAAAGGACATGCATTAAATGATACGGTTGAAATTCATTTTCTATTTCACTATTTTTTATTTCTTTTATAAAAGCATCCATTAGTTGATCTCGATTAAAAGTAGCTTGATTTAATGTGTCAAGCTCAACTTCCGCACGCACACGTCCAAGAAATTTCAAATGAAGCTGTTCATGATAGCTTAATAAATAGTCGAGCCTTTCCCTCGTATGAAGTTGGAGAGATTCAGGTAGTTGATACAAAATATTTTCATAGCGGTGCTGCAATTTTAATATATCAAAACTTATTTGCGCAACTTGGATCATTTGATGATAAATGACGAGTTTTCTTTTATCCGAAAACTTATGTTTTTTAAAATACCGGCGTTCTTCCTTATACATGGAATATAATTGGTTTATATGCCGAAACTTATCTTTTATATTCCCAATATCTTTTTTTAGTAATCTGTCTTCAGAGGCAAATCTCGTCGTTAACCTTATCCATTGAATGATATCTTCCGTAACGCCGGAAATACTTTGAAAAAGCTTCGTTTCGTATTTTGGTGGTAGAAAGATAAGATTAACAATAAAAGAAGAAAGAATACCTAAAAAGATGGCAGATGACCGCAAAAAGGAAAATTGAAGAAAATCATCAGCTGGAGCTTCCATAATGACAATAATTGTTACGAGTGCAAGACGGATTGAATTTTCTAGTTTCAAATTCACCATGATAATAATTGCGACGATGGCAGCCAGCCCAATAATGAAAATATGGTTGCCACCGAATAACATAACAAAAATGATAGCAATAATTGCCCCAATGATATTTCCTTGTATTTGTTCAAGAACGGTTAAATAAGAACGATAAATAGTTGGTTGTATGGCGAAAATAGCGGCTATTCCCGCAAACACAGGCGCTGGTATTCCTAGAAGCTGTGCAATATAAAGCGCCAATATAATGGCTATTCCCGTTTTTAACATGCGGGCACCAAGCTTCATATTCGTTTAATCCTTTCTTGTATCTCTTTTAGAGGATGTTCAAAAAGTCACCAAATGATAAACGGCAAATTTCTTCGTTGCTCGGTTTTTCCGGTTCTCACGTATTAAAAGCATGCACTCCTATCCTCAAAACCTTCTCGCCTCGAACTTCTTGTTTCTAATTTGGCACCTTTTTGAACTCGCACTTTTATATGAGAGTTTCTATTTTTTTAATGCAATCTCTACAGCGTTGATTGTCTCGATTATATCATCTTCTGTATGTGCCGATGTAATAAACCAAGCTTCGTATTTAGATGGAGCGAGGTTTATACATTGATGAAGCATGCGCTTGAAGAACGTCGCGAATAATTCACCATCAGTAGCTTCTGCTTGTTCATAATTTACTACTTTTTCACGAGTGAAATAAACGGTTAAAGCTCCTTTTAAGCGATTGATCGTTATGGGTACATCGTATTTTTCGGCAATTTCTAAAATGCCTTTTTCAAGCATGGCGCCAAGTTTATCAAGACGCTCGTATAGGCCATTTTCTTGTAATACCTCCAAGCAGGCAATTCCAGAAAGCATAGAAGCAGGATTACCAGCCATCGTTCCCGCTTGATACGCCGGACCAAGGGGTGCCACTGTTTCCATAATCTCCTGACGACCACCGTATGCCCCAATTGGCAATCCGCCGCCGATGATTTTTCCAATAGCTGTTAAATCAGGAATAACACCCAACATATCTTGGGCAGCCCCGTAAGTGAAACGGAAAGCCGTAATTACCTCATCAAAAATGAGTAGGGCACCATAAGCATGTGCCACTTTTTTCACTTCTTCAAAAAATCCAAGTTCAGGTTCTACAATGCCGAAGTTACCAACAATTGGTTCTGCTAGAACTGCAGCAATTTCATTTCCCCATTTATTCATGGCTTCATGATAAGCGTCAATGTCATTAAACGGTATGGTAATCACCTCTTGAGCGATACTTTTAGGTACTCCAGCCGAATCAGGAATGCCCAGTTGTGATGGTCCAGATCCAGCTGCGACAAGTACTAAATCAGAGTGACCGTGATAGCAACCGGCAAATTTTAAAATTTTTGATCTGCCAGTGTAAGCACGTGCCACGCGGATGGTAGTCATGACCGCTTCTGTTCCCGAGTTGACAAAGCGAACTTTATCGAGAGACGGGATTGCCTCTTTAATCATTTTGGCGAATGTCACTTCATGTGCAGTAGCTGTACCATATAATACGCCTGTTTCTGCAGCAATTTTTATCGCTTCCGTAATATGTGGATGTGCATGTCCAGTTATGATAGGGCCATATGCTGCTAGATAATCGATATAACGATTACCATCTACATCGTAAAGGTATGCCCCTTTTGCCTTTTCAATTGCTATTGGAGCTCCACCACCAACTGCTTTATAAGAGCGGGATGGGCTATTAACTCCACCTACTATGTGTTTTAATGCTTCATTATGAATAGCTTCCGATTGTGTGAAATTCATTAATAATACCTCCATAAACATAAAAGTTCCATTCCTTATTGTAGTCTAGCAGTCGTTCTAGCGCAAACAAAGCAGAAAGAAATAGTTAGAAATTCCAAAGATAAGGTCTAGATGGTCAATAAATAGCGTAAAGTATTTGGACAAGAAATAAAGAGGTGATCTATACATTGTGGTATATCATCTTTGTTGCCATCATTCTTTGTTTATTAATGGCTCTTAGAACCTTGTTCTTTCCAGCAAGGTTTAGTTATAAGCAAGTTTCATTTGAAAACTTTATATTTCTTGGCTGCACATATGTAATAATTATGATTGGATTTGGCCTTTTGTTTCTTATGTTGGAAATGCAGGGTTTAGAAGTAATGATAGCAACTCACATGGGCGAAAAAGAAAACTGGAAAGAGCTGCTAAGCACTTCTATATATCTTAGTGCGATCACATTATTTTCTGTCGGATATGGGGATGTTGTACCAATAGGAGTGGGGAGACTGCTCGTTATAATAGAAGCTTTGCTAGGCTATACAATTCCGGCTGCATTTGTTGTAAGGTCGTTTATTGATTATGATCCGACAAAAGTAAAAAAGAAGTGAACTCGTCTCAGCAAGCTGAAATATCGTGGAATCAGGTGGGGATTCTACCCCACCTGATTGGTAAATCTCACCTACGCTTCACTAAGTGGTAGGTGGGTTAAACCCTAAAGAAAGATCGAGATAAACTTAATTGTATTATTACTATGCTTTCTGTACTCTATATGTATTAGGAGGCGTTAATTATGGCAGAGAATAAAAATGATCTTGCTCCAGATTTTCAATTGACTGCAAGTAATGGGAAGAAAGTTACACTATCTGATTTTAATGGAAAAAAACATGTCGTTCTTTACTTCTATCCGAAAGATATGACACCAGGTTGTACAACTCAAGCATGCGATTTTCGTGATATGCATGCCGAGTTTTCCGAATTGGATGCGGTAATATTAGGCATTAGTTCGGATCCGATTGAAAGGCATGAGAAATTTGTTGATAAGCATGGCTTACCATTTTTACTGCTTGTTGATAAAGACCATATAGTAGCGGAAAAATACGGTGTATGGCAGTTGAAAAAAACTTTTGGTAAAGAATATATGGGTATAGTGCGCTCTACTTTTATAATCGATAAAGACGGAGCAATTGTCCATGAATGGCGAAAAGTAAAAGTAAAAGGGCATGTAGAGGAAGCGTTGAATTTTATCAAACATGAACTTACGTGAAAATTTTATGCCTATTTATGAAAATGCCGGCTGCTGTCCATGTTGAGAACAATAGTAGTAGCATATAATGACAGCAGGCATACCTCCTCAGGAAAAATGATTTGGACTGATTTTATTCAGTCCTTTTTTTATTGGAAAAATACACCCCCTTCAATCCTTTTCTAAAAGATCCGCTTGATGTTAAAATACAATAAAGATAGTCATAAAGCGGATCCATCATACATTGATTAGGTTAGGGAGGAGATTATATGAAGATTTATACAAAAACGGGAGATAAAGGCATGACATCGTTAATATATGGTACAAGAATTGCTAAAAATGATATTCATGTGGAAGCTTACGGCACATGTGATGAGGCGAATTCAATGATCGGCCTAGCACTTAGTTATATTAATGAGAAAGAGGCGATGGAATTATTAGACGTATTTCAGGTTTTACACGAGATACAAACAGCCCTTTTTCATGTAGGTTCCGAATTAGCAACTCCCAGGGGAAAAGAAGTGAAATGGAAAGTAAAAGAAGAAGATATAACGAAGCTTGAGAACGCTATAGATAAATGGGATGCGGAGCTTCCTATTTTGAAAAATTTCATACTTCCTGGTGGTCATCCATCTGGAGCTGCTTTTCATACTGCACGTACAGTAGTTCGAAGAGCTGAACGATGTGCTGTTGGCATTGATAATGTAAATCCGATGGTAATATCATATTTGAACCGGTTATCTGATTTGTTATTTGTTGTAGCAAGATTTGTGAATGTGAAACTTGGAGCTAAGGAAAGCATACTCCATAATATAGAAGAAATATGTAACGATTGACAAAGCGATTGTTTTCTTAGTACACTATTTATAAGGATTATAAAAAGAGAATCAATTTATTATTAGAAAAGAGGTGCATGGCGATGTCAGATATACAATTGAAGGAAGCGATTCATACTTTGAAAGATACCGGAGTAAGAATAACCCCTCAGCGTCATGCGATTTTAGAATATTTAATCCAGTCAATGTCCCATCCGACTGCAGATGATATCTATAAATCACTTGAAAGTAAATTCCCAAATATGAGTGTTGCTACTGTATATAATAATTTAAGAGTGTTTCGGGAAGTAGGCCTCGTGAAGGAATTAACATATGGAGATGCATCAAGTAGGTTCGATTACGTAACGTCTGATCATTATCACGTTATTTGTGAAGATTGTGGGAAAATTGTAGACTTCCATTATCCTGGTTTAGACGAAGTGGAACAGCTAGCTGCCCATGTTACAGGCTTCCAGGTAGCGCATCACCGTTTGGAAATATACGGAGTGTGCCCCGAGTGCACAAAAGGAAGACATTAAAAGGATTGCCCAACTCATTATAGGGCAATCCTTTTTTTTGAATGAAATCATTCTGTTTTGATTAAACATACTATCTTGCTCTAGCGTCTGGTTTGTTGTGGAGTGATAAGCAAGCTTAGTTGCTATTAGCATTACTCTATTATTTATTTTTACGATTATAATTTTGATCAAAATCTTTGCCTTCGAGTTTAGGGTCCACTGTCAACGGTTCGCGACAATGCATGCACATATCTACACGCCCCAATATTTTGGTGGGTTTATTACAATTAGGGCAAACAACTTGAACAGCCTTAGTTGACAGCATGCCAATCCAAAAATATACAAGCGTACTGGCTATTATAGCTAACAAACCCAAAACCATAAAAATAGTCATAACCAGTGGGTTAGTTTTAAAGAAAATTCCTATATACATAATAATGAAGCCGATAAAAACCAAACTTAACGCGAAAGAACGTATTTTGTTAATTTTATTAGAATATTTTTTTGCCATATACAAAGCCCTCCTAAAGCATAACTATAACATAATTAAGGATAACATCTTACTGTAAATGAAACGATTTTTTGAACAAGCAGGAAAAGTCTCTAAACATGTCGAAGAAGGAATCATAAAGATATCCATTTGGGGGAAATGCAATGGAAGCTATGTTGAGATCGATATATCAAGAAAAGGCTAGTCAAATTAATACGTTAGGGATTTTGAAAATTAATAAGAAGTATAAAATCAATACTTTGACAGACACATTTGATGTAATTTTATTAATTATAGTGAAGGAACAGGAAAAACCAATAACTATTAAACATTATATTTATAATGAAAAAAAAGCAGCACTTCATATAATAGAAGAGGACCAATTGAAAAATTGGGTTTTGCTCGGCTCTAACCGAAAAGTAATAGAGTGGATCGACGAAGGTGAAATATTATTTGATAGAAATGATTATTTGGAAAAGCTTAGAGTTGAACTGCGTGATTTTCCTTTCTATGGAAGGAAGATAAAAATCGGATTAGAATTTGCGAAACTAATTAGAAGATATTTTGATGGAAAGACTTTTTTTGAGAATGGTCATTATTTAGATGCTTATAATCATATAGTGCATTCATTACATCATTTAGGTAGACTTTCGATTATTGAAAGTGGTTTTCATCCTGAACTTACGGTTTGGAATCAGGTGAAAAAGTTAGAGCCTGAAATATTTAAATTATATGAGGAATTAGTGAAGAGCGAAGAATCACTTGATAAAAGGCTAGAGCTTTTATTTTTAGCGAGTGAGTTTCTCATTAATAATAGGGCTGCCATAGGAGCTGCACATCTTTTAGAAATTATGGGGAGAAAGGAATTATGGACTATAGAAGAAATTAGCTCACATACCGAAGTTAAATATTATGGGGTAGATCTAAGTATTTTAATGGAATACTTGATAGAAAAAGACTTTATCCAAGCAGTAGAAATGCAGGTGGGTGGCCAGGGTTTATGTGAACGGCTATTTAAAATAAAAGAAATGATATATTAATTTTAAAAAATGCTTGACGGATAATAATAATCTTGGTATATTAATAGACGTCGCTGCTGACACAAACGAAAACGCGGCGGCGTAAAAAAAAAGAAATTAAAAAACATGTTGACATTTAATTATAGGCGTGTTATATTAATAAAGTCGCTGTCGTAAGCAGCGGACAAGTTTGATCTTTGAAAACTGAACGAAACAAAACGTCAAAAAGTAATACATGTAAGACCAGCAAATGAGCTACAAACACTTTAACGAGAGTTTGATCCTGGCTCAGGACGAACGCTGGCGGCGTGCCTAATACATGCAAGTCGAGCGAATGGAAGGGAGCTTGCTCCCGGAAGTTAGCGGCGGACGGGTGAGTAACACGTGGGCAACCTGCCTGTAAGACTGGGATAACTTCGGGAAACCGGAGCTAATACCGGATAATTTCTTTCTTCTCATGGAGGAAGGTTAAAAGATGGCTTCGGCTATCACTTACAGATGGGCCCGCGGCGCATTAGCTAGTTGGTGAGATAACGGCTCACCAAGGCAACGATGCGTAGCCGACCTGAGAGGGTGATCGGCCACACTGGGACTGAGACACGGCCCAGACTCCTACGGGAGGCAGCAGTAGGGAATCTTCCGCAATGGACGAAAGTCTGACGGAGCAACGCCGCGTGAGTGATGAAGGTTTTCGGATCGTAAAACTCTGTTGTCAGGGAAGAACAAGTATCGGAGTAACTGCCGGTACCTTGACGGTACCTGACCAGAAAGCCACGGCTAACTACGTGCCAGCAGCCGCGGTAATACGTAGGTGGCAAGCGTTGTCCGGAATTATTGGGCGTAAAGCGCGCGCAGGCGGTCCTTTAAGTCTGATGTGAAAGCCCACGGCTCAACCGTGGAAGGTCATTGGAAACTGGGGGACTTGAGTGCAGAAGAGAAGAGCGGAATTCCACGTGTAGCGGTGAAATGCGTAGAGATGTGGAGGAACACCAGTGGCGAAGGCGGCTCTTTGGTCTGTAACTGACGCTGAGGCGCGAAAGCGTGGGGAGCAAACAGGATTAGATACCCTGGTAGTCCACGCCGTAAACGATGAGTGCTAAGTGTTAGAGGGTTTCCGCCCTTTAGTGCTGCAGTTAACGCATTAAGCACTCCGCCTGGGGAGTACGGCCGCAAGGCTGAAACTCAAAGGAATTGACGGGGGCCCGCACAAGCGGTGGAGCATGTGGTTTAATTCGAAGCAACGCGAAGAACCTTACCAGGTCTTGACATCCTCTGACCACCCTAGAGATAGGGATTTCCCCTTCGGGGGACAGAGTGACAGGTGGTGCATGGTTGTCGTCAGCTCGTGTCGTGAGATGTTGGGTTAAGTCCCGCAACGAGCGCAACCCTTAATCTTAGTTGCCAGCATTCAGTTGGGCACTCTAAGGTGACTGCCGGTGACAAACCGGAGGAAGGTGGGGATGACGTCAAATCATCATGCCCCTTATGACCTGGGCTACACACGTGCTACAATGGATGGTACAAAGGGTTGCAAGACCGCGAGGTTTAGCTAATCCCATAAAACCATTCTCAGTTCGGATTGCAGGCTGCAACTCGCCTGCATGAAGCCGGAATCGCTAGTAATCGTGGATCAGCATGCCACGGTGAATACGTTCCCGGGCCTTGTACACACCGCCCGTCACACCACGAGAGTTTGTAACACCCGAAGTCGGTGGGGTAACCCTTACGGGAGCCAGCCGCCGAAGGTGGGACAGATGATTGGGGTGAAGTCGTAACAAGGTAGCCGTATCGGAAGGTGCGGCTGGATCACCTCCTTTCTAAGGAAACTGTTGGCCGCGGTGCCAACATAAACAGACGTTTTTGTTTCGTTCAGTTTTGAGAGGTTAAACTCTCTTATTATTCGTTCTTTGAAAACCAGATAAAATGAGAAGCAATAAACCGAGAAACATCACCTTATGGATTTATCCGTAAGTATGTATGACCTTTTTTTATGATCAGGCAATGAGAAGCTGACGCAGCAATGCATCGCTTATCATGGACCAAATGATTAAGTTAGAAAGGGCGCATGGTGGATGCCTTGGCACTAGGAGCCGATGAAGGACGGGACTAACACCGATATGCTTCGGGGAGCTGTAAGCAAGCGTTATATCCGAAGATTTCCGAATGGGGAAACCCACTGCTCGTAATGGAGTAGTATCTATTTCTGAATACATAGGAAATAGAAGGCAGACCCGGGGAACTGAAACATCTAAGTACCCGGAGGAAGAGAAAGAAACATCGATTCCCTGAGTAGCGGCGAGCGAAACGGGAAAAGCCCAAACCAAGAGGCTTGCCTCTTGGGGTTGTAGGACACTCTATACGGAGTTACAAAGGAACGGGGTAGACGAAGAGGCCTGGAAAGGCCCGCCAGAGAAGGTAACAGCCCTGTAATCGAAACTTCGTTCCCTCCAGAGTGGATCCTGAGTACGGCGGGACACGAGAAATCCCGTCGGAATCTGGGAGGACCATCTCCCAAGGCTAAATACTCCCTAGTGACCGATAGTGAACCAGTACCGTGAGGGAAAGGTGAAAAGCACCCCGGAAGGGGAGTGAAATAGATCCTGAAACCATGTGCCTACAAGTAGTCAGAGCGCGTTAATGCGTGATGGCGTGCCTTTTGTAGAATGAACCGGCGAGTTACGATTTCATGCAAGGTTAAGTTGAAGAGACGGAGCCGCAGCGAAAGCGAGTCTGAATAGGGCGAATAAGTATGAGGTCGTAGACCCGAAACCAGGTGATCTACCCATGTCCAGGGTGAAGGTAAGGTAACACTTACTGGAGGCCCGAACCCACGTACGTTGAAAAGTGCGGGGATGAGGTGTGGGTAGCGGTGAAATTCCAATCGAACCTGGAGATAGCTGGTTCTCTCCGAAATAGCTTTAGGGCTAGCCTCATGGTTAGAGTCTTGGAGGTAGAGCACTGTTTGGACTAGGGGCCCTCAACGGGTTACCGAATTCAGACAAACTCCGAATGCCAAAGACTTATCCATGGGAGTCAGACTGCGAGTGATAAGATCCGTAGTCGAGAGGGAAACAACCCAGACCGCCAGCTAAGGTCCCAAAGTATACGTTAAGTGGAAAAGGATGTGGAGTTGCTTAGACAACCAGGATGTTGGCTCAGAAGCAGCCATCATTTAAAGAGTGCGTAATAGCTCACTGGTCGAGTGACTCTGCGCCGAAAATGTACCGGGGCTAAACGTATCACCGAAGCTGCGGATTGACACCTCTGGTGTCAATGGTAGGAGAGCGTTCTAAGGGCTGTGAAGCTAGACCGGAAGGACTAGTGGAGCGCTTAGAAGTGAGAATGCCGGTATGAGTAGCGAAAGAAGGGTGAGAATCCCTTCCACCGAATGCCCAAGGTTTCCTGAGGAAGGCTCGTCCGCTCAGGGTTAGTCGGGGCCTAAGCCGAGGCCGAAAGGCGTAGGCGATGGATAACAGGTTGATATTCCTGTACCACCTTATTTCCGTTTGAGTAATGGGGGGACGCAGGAGGATAAGGTAAGCGCGCTGCTGGATATGCGCGTCCAAGCAGGTAGGCTGGAGTGGAGGTAAATCCTTCACTCTAAGGCTGAGCTGTGATGGCGAGGGAAATTTAGTACCGAAGTTCCTGATTCCACACTGCCAAGAAAAGCCTCTAGCGAGGAAATAGGTGCCCGTACCGCAAACCGACACAGGTAGGCGAGGAGAGAATCCTAAGGTGATCGAGAGAACTCTCGTTAAGGAACTCGGCAAAATCACCCCGTAACTTCGGGAGAAGGGGTGCTCATTTGGGTGAATAGCCCAGATGAGCCGCAGTGAATAGGCCCAGGCGACTGTTTAGCAAAAACACAGGTCTCTGCGAAGCCGCAAGGCGAAGTATAGGGGCTGACGCCTGCCCGGTGCTGGAAGGTTAAGAGGAGCGCTTAGACTTCGGTCGAAGGTGCGAATTGAAGCCCCAGTAAACGGCGGCCGTAACTATAACGGTCCTAAGGTAGCGAAATTCCTTGTCGGGTAAGTTCCGACCCGCACGAAAGGCGCAACGATCTGGGCACTGTCTCAACGAGAGACTCGGTGAAATTATAGTACCTGTGAAGATGCAGGTTACCCGCGACAGGACGGAAAGACCCCGTGGAGCTTTACTGCAGCCTGATATTGAATGTTGGTGCAGCTTGTACAGGATAGGTAGGAGCCGTAGAAACCGGAGCGCTAGCTTCGGTGGAGGCACTGGTGGGATACTACCCTTGCTGTACTGACATTCTAACCCGCAGCCGTGATCCGGCTGGGAGACAGTGTCTGGCAGGCAGTTTGACTGGGGCGGTCGCCTCCTAAAGAGTAACGGAGGCGCCCAAAGGTTCCCTCAGAATGGTTGGAAATCATTCGCAGAGTGTAAAGGCACAAGGGAGCTTGACTGCGAGACCTACAAGTCGAGCAGGGACGAAAGTCGGGCTTAGTGATCCGGTGGTTCCGCATGGAAGGGCCATCGCTCAACGGATAAAAGCTACCCCGGGGATAACAGGCTTATCTCCCCCAAGAGTTCACATCGACGGGGAGGTTTGGCACCTCGATGTCGGCTCATCGCATCCTGGGGCTGTAGTCGGTCCCAAGGGTTGGGCTGTTCGCCCATTAAAGCGGTACGCGAGCTGGGTTCAGAACGTCGTGAGACAGTTCGGTCCCTATCCGTCGTGGGCGCAGGAAATTTGAGAGGAGCTGTCCTTAGTACGAGAGGACCGGGATGGACGCACCGCTGGTGTACCAGTTGTTCCGCCAGGAGCATCGCTGGGTAGCTATGTGCGGCAGGGATAAGTGCTGAAAGCATCTAAGCATGAAGCCCCCCTCAAGATGAGATTTCCCATAGCGCAAGCTAGTAAGATCCCTGAAAGATGATCAGGTTGATAGGTCCGGCGTGGAAGTGTGGCGACACATGGAGCTGACGGATACTAATCGATCGAGGACTTAATCAAATATGAATTAAATCGATGTTTCACGCGTTTACCTACTCATTTATCTGGTTTTGAGAGAATGAAAATTTCTCTTGAAAAATACATAAAAAGCGTTATAATAGTAAATGTTGAGTAATTTTGTCTGGTGGCGATAGCGAAGAGGTCACACCCGTTCCCATCTCGAACACGGTAGTTAAGCTCTTCAGCGCCGATGGTAGTTGGGGGTTTCCCCCTGCAAGAGCAGGACGTTGCCAGGCTATAATTATTCCGCAGTAGCTCAGTGGTAGAGCTATCGGCTGTTAACCGATCGGTCGTAGGTTCGAATCCTACCTGCGGAGCCATTGGAGAGCTGTCCGAGTGGCCGAAGGAGCACGATTGGAAATCGTGTAGGCGGCTAACGCTGTCTCAAGGGTTCAAATCCCTTGCTCTCCGCCATATAAGTCTCATTAATTATTTTACACATAATGGCCCCTTGGTCAAGCGGTTAAGACACCGCCCTTTCACGGCGGTATCACGGGTTCGAATCCCGTAGGGGTCACCATTTAATCTATTACAATTCGTCGCGGGGTGGAGCAGTTCGGTAGCTCGTCGGGCTCATAACCCGAAGGTCGCAGGTTCAAATCCTGCCCCCGCAATCATAAATAATTCAAGGTTGAACTTTGAATTATCTGGTCCCGTGGTGTAGCGGTTAACATGCCTGCCTGTCACGCAGGAGATCGCGGGTTCGATTCCCGTCGGGACCGCCATTTTAATCAAAGATATATACTAACTTATATTTAATATATAAGTTTTGAGATAAGCAAGAAGATTGAGGAAGCAAGCGCATGAGCACCGAAACGTATATAAGTACGTGAAAATGTGAGTGAGTAAAGCTGACAAAGAGATTCGTTGCTTAGCGAAAACGGAAAATATATGGCTCAGTAGCTCAGTCGGTAGAGCAAAGGACTGAAAATCCTTGTGTCGGCGGTTCGATTCCGTCCTGAGCCACCATTTCTTTAAATAATATATGGTGGGGTAGCGAAGTGGCTAAACGCGGCGGACTGTAAATCCGCTCCCTCCGGGTTCGGCGGTTCGAATCCGCCCCCCACCACCATTTTTATAGGGGTATAGTTTAACGGTAGAATAGAGGTCTCCAAAACCTTTGATGTGGGTTCGATTCCTACTACCCCTGCCAATTTATTATGGCGGCTATGGCGAAATGGCTAACGCATCGGATTGTGGCTCCGACATCGTGGGTTCGATCCCCACTAGTCGCCCCATTTTAATAATTTATCATTGATGGGCTATAGCCAAGCGGTAAGGCAACGGACTTTGACTCCGTCACTCGTTGGTTCGAATCCAGCTAGCCCAGTAAATGCGGAAGTAGTTCAGTGGTAGAACATCACCTTGCCAAGGTGGGGGTCGCGGGTTCGAATCCCGTCTTCCGCTTTTAGTAGTAATACGGCGGCATAGCCAAGTGGTAAGGCATGGGTCTGCAACACCCTTATCACCGGTTCAAATCCGGTTGCCGCCTCCATATAGTTTAGCCTGAGTGGTGGAACTGGCATACACGTTGGACTCAAAATCCAATGCCTTCACGGGCTTGTGGGTTCGAATCCCACCTCAGGTATCATAAAAGGCGAGAAGCCTTGATACTACTGACTTTCAACATTTATGTTGAAGGTCTTTTTTTGTTGTTTTCTATTGGACTGAAATAAGCTAAAATCCAACGCGGTGAGTCTCACGCATAGGAGGAAGAAAATGGCTAGAAGAAAAAATAAATTACCAGCAGAGGAATTAAGTTTTCTTAAATTAAAAAATACAGATGAAGAAGCCTGTAAGAAATTTGAGCGAGATTGCAACATAAGAAATTTACGACCAGATTCAATAATGTTCTACAAAACCAGGTTGTCTATAACTAGAACTACCTTAGATGAGATAAGTATCAATAAAGAAATTGTTGAACTTACACAGAAAGATATTGAAGACATGATTATTTACCTAAAAGAAAAAATAAAAATTGTAAGTATCAATACCAGAATAAGGGGACTGAAATCCTTCTTCAGCTTCTTGCACAAAGAAAAACTGGTAAGACCAAATCCTATGAAAAATATTAAACAGCTTAGAGACCGAAGAAGAATTATCGAAACTTTAGAAGATAAAGATATTGAAAATATTGCGGCTTATATAAAAGAACAAAAAACTTTTGTAGGAATACGTGATTATAACATCTTATTAATAATGATTGATACTGGAATCAGGTAATCAGAACTATCAGGGGTTGAAGTTGGAGATGTTCAAGGGGATAAATTAATTGTTAGAAAAACCAAAAATTTAGAAGAATGTACGGTATATTTGTCGAAGAAGGTTCAAGAAGAAATCAGCAAATATATTAAATTACGAGGTGAACTGAATCGTGATCAGTAATTCATTAATATGGATAATGAACCACTTCAGCCTAGAAGTATTCAAAGAAAATTTGAAGGGTATAAGAGATTGCTTGAATTTAATCAACAACTTTCTCCCCACGTATTTCGGCATACTTTCGCGAAACGCTCTATTTTATCTGGAATCAATGCTTTTTCATTAGCGGCGTTGTTGGGGCATTCTGATCTTACAATCACTCGTCGCTATGTGAATTTTTGGTCAACAGACTTAGAAGAACAGGCGAGGAATTTTAGCACATTAGGCAAGTTAAAATTGTGATACGATTATACAGAATATCCCAATAATATATGCACATTCTTGCTTTAGTGTGTTAAAGTGTAACTAAAAATAAAAAGCCTATCGGTCAACGGGCTGACACCCTAACGATAAGGCTCTCTACAATTCACAAGGAATCGCTATCTTTAATTATAAGATACATTTACTTGAAATACAAGAAGAGAAGAAAAATGTTAGTAAATGGTAGGATGGAAGAGTTAGTTACATATAGCAAAGGTTCATACTAACCGGATTTATTTATATCGGAAATCAAGAACAGATTGGAGCTTACAGATCTTCAAATTAGGCAAGCGTACTTAATCTCTGACCTCGCAATAAAAGCTGAAGGTGTATTCAGTATTGCCTACAACACCTTTGTAGAAATGTTTGAGGAAAGATTTAAGGTGAAATAAGTTTATCGTCTGTAAGAAGAATTTTTGGTTTGCTCCAAAATATCGGAATTCTGACTATAAATGCTGCTAAGGGAAAAAACAACAAACAATCCGCGAATATTTATATAATCGAACAAATTCAAGTAGAACAACCAGTTGAGCATCCACAAGAACAAGTATATGAGACTCTATCTGAACAACATAATATAAATATAACTTTAAACAAGACTTTAAACAAGACTTTAAACAGAACCTCTAACAAACCTCTAAAGAATAATGATAACAATACTGTTAACAAAGAAGTCAAATATGATTATAAAAAAGAATTAGAAAACGAAACACCCTACAAGTTAGTAACCGAATATATGTCTAAGGGATTAAATAAGTTGATATGCTTAAATGTTATTCATGAAGTCAATAACAACAAATGGAGACACAAAAACTCCATTGAAAATTATGGAGCATATTTAAGAAGGTGCCTAGAATCAGCTTTGATAAAAGTTGAAAAGAAAGCCGGTAAAAGAGATCGAAATGAAAACTGGAATAAAGCACAGAAAAATATGCCCGAATACTTACGGTTCAATTGGCTTGAACAATAACCCAGTATCTTTAAAGTTGATCCAGAAGTACCTTTAACGACTTGTATTGAATTTTAAATACGGATTAAAAGTAATTTCTTGTAGTTGGGCTTAATGCTTGCTTTTTTAAAATTAAAACAAAATGGACCACTTAGGTCCTTAAATGAAAGCTCAAGTTTATCACTACGGCTTTTGTTAATTGGATTTATAATATTTTTTTTAATGTGATTTTCAATTTCTGAGACAACCTCTTTGATAATATCAATTGCTTGTGATAAGAATTCACTAGATATAACTATCTCAATATCAATTACTTCAAACTCACTTAGTACATATTGATATTGATCTGGTCTTACAACTCCAGTCTTATGAGCAACAATATTTCTTACTAGATATATAATCCTTTTAGATCTTCAAAACATCTGGATTTATTGTAGTTTGTCATTTTTTCTTAATACCTCGACCAATCATTTAACATAAAATGTCCAACCTTATTCATTTCTTTATTAATATTAATTAGGAGACTCAAAAGATCCTATAGATCATCCAAAATTTCATTAGTATTAAAACTATTTTTCCTGTCTTTAGCATAGATGGATTTTTTATAAATAATTCAATAATGCCTGATTTAAATATGTTTCAAATGTACCCAAAACAAATACACTTAGTATAGAAAATATATACTTATCCAAGATAAAGTGCTCTTTGTGTGATTCATCTACTGCTTTTTTTATTAACATTAATTCGTCGCCATCAAGTTCAACTTTTAATAATAATCATCTTCATCAAAATTAGGTAATTCTGAGTGCCAACGTTTTAAGTCGGATCTAAAAAAATTTTTGAAATTCTTTTTCATCTGAACCTTCACTTTCTATGTGACCAGCGGCGATCATTAAATTTAGATGTGAGGTCATCATTTAAAGGGCCAGCTAAATTTTTAAGTATACCTGGCGATGGTGTTTCTCTCTTACCATTTTCTAAAGGAAAGGCAAACACTTCAACGGGAGACTCATCATTATTACCGAATCACTTCGACACTTGCAACGGGTAAAGGTAACTGCTGAGACGCTTAAAGTAAGAGTGGCCCAAGACGTGGATTTACGAGACGACATTGTAGACCTTCAGTAGCTCTTTTTATTTATGAGATGAATCCGGTGAGTTTATTAGCGAAGTAGAAACGGTGAAGGAATATGGGTTAACCTTGTGATATAATATATTAAATACTTGTTATAAGAACGGTTTTGGTCCACTTCAAATAAAATAAAGAAACAGAGCGAAACAAGAACAAAAACCAGCCCAAGATTATAAATATTCTGTCCAAGGTGAGAGAATATTTTTTTATAATACGGTAGTAAAAATCAAAATAAGAATAGGATAAGTGATTTGTCTTAAGTAACCCCTAAGGAAGTAGAATTCATTTTTGAATTGACTTCCTTAGGGGTTACACCAATCCAATTCAGGACAGCGTAAATCCGATAAAGAATAGGTAATTCTGAAACTTTTATATAATGTTGATTTTAAACTAATTAAGTGTATTGGAATGGCAAAGATTAGAATTCTATTTTTATCTTTCAGTTATATGATATGAATAAAGAATGAAAGCTAATAATCATCTCGAATACTAAAGAATAAAATTGTTAGAAAGACTCACGTACGGATCTTTGAGAAGCGCATGAATTTTTTCATGCACTCTATTGTGTTGATATGAGTGGCGATTCTGATGATGGGAATAGGCATTAATTTACATACGGAGGGGAAATTCATGAAGTATTATACCCCTGAAGAAATTGCGAAAAAAAGGAATTTAAAATTTGTTTACTTTTTCAATTAATATTTCTTTAATATTCTTGTATACTTGCTTAGTAAGTAAAGGAAAATTGTCTTGAGATGAATCAAAGTGGTATAAATACGGTTTTTCTAACCATTACTTCAGTGCTCCTGTTTATTCTATTAAGTATGATTCTCTATTTTCTATGGAAACGGGCAAAAATGGGTTATTATTAGCACGGAAGAAAGTTAGTCAATTGGCTATCCAAATGGCAATGTCGAGAAATAATACATATGAGGAGAAAAATATATATGGATTTTATTAGTAACCAGCTTTTAGAATTTGAAATAAATCCTACCTTAGTTAGGTATCTTTCTACTGTTATTATGATTCTTTTTATCGCGCTGCTCTGTTTCGTAGCGAATCTTATCACGAAAAAGGTCGTAATCAGGGTCATTACACATATCGTGGCAAAAAATAAAATCCAATGGGGTAATATTCTTTTGGAACGAAAGGTTTTTCGCAAATTATCTCATATGGTTCCTGCAATAATCATTTATTACTACGCTCGCACTTTTCCAACCTACAGAGATCTTATAGAAGAAGGTGCAATAACTTATTCAATTATTGTAGGATTAATGATTATTAATAGTCTATTAAACGCAATTAACGATATTTATCAAACCTATGAAATTTCTAAGGCTAGGCCGATTAAAGGATATATTCAGGTCATTAATATTGTTGTAATCACTCTTGGAATTATCGCAGTTATTGCGAACATGATGGGGAAAAGTCCACTTATTCTTCTTAGTGGGATCGGTGCCCTCTCAGCTATTTTCATGTTAGTTTTTAAAGACTCGATATTAGGACTTGTTGCAGGGGTACAGCTGACAGCTAATGATATGGTTCGCGTTGGTGACTGGATTGAAATGCCTAAATATGGGGCAGATGGTGATATTATTGATATCTCTTTAAATACAGTAAAGGTACAGAATTTTGATAAAACGATTACGTTTGTTCCAAGCTATGCCCTGATATCTGACTCTTTTATAAATTGGAGGGGAATGCAATCGTCTGGAGGAAGACGGATTAAGCGTTCAATATTTATCGATACAAATAGTGTTTTATTTTGTACCGAGGAGATGATTGAGAAATTTAAAAATATCCAGTATCTTTCGGACTATATCATCAAAAGAGAACATGAAATTGCGGATTATAATGAGAAGAATGAAATTAATCGAAGCAATCCAGTGAATGGAAGAGTTCTTACGAATATCGGTGTATTTAGGGCGTATATTAGCAATTACCTGCAAAAGCATCCTGGAATCAATCAGGAAATGACCTTAATGGTTAGACAATTAGCGCCTAGCGAACATGGAGTACCAATAGAAATATATGCATTTTCAAATGACGTAAGATGGGCAGTGTACGAATCAGTTCAAGGTGATATCTTTGACCATCTATTAGCAGTAGCACGAGAGTTTGGACTTCACTTGTTCCAGAATCCATCAGGAAATGACTTAAAAACCATGGTGGATGAATCAAAAAGAAAAGTAATGGTGAGGGAAAAGGATTGAAAAAGTTAAAGATACAGAAGTTAATTCAAAAAGTGGCTAAAGGATAATAAGTACTTTTATTGAATTTATAAAAACCTGTGAAGAGCTTTATAAGGATGCTATTGAAGCGGATATTCCTAATAAGATGAATGCTGAATATATTTCCTTCTGTATCAATAAAATATCCCTGCCATTCCATATCCGGTATGGCGTATTTTGGCAAAGCAACCAGATGAGAATGCAAAATAGAATCAATGTATTTTATGAATCAGGAATATCTAGGCATATTCAGGTTAAGAGACTAATTAAACACTCACGAATGTTGAAATATCAACGTTTGTAGGTGTTTTTTTGCTTGTTGCTAATTTAGTATTGCTTGTTACCAACTTGTACCAGAGTTTGCACAACGCCTAGCAAACACTTTACAATGTCAATATGTACATGTTTTTGCTAAAAACAAAATGAGCCAGAACAAAAATCACATTAATTTGTCGTTTTCAAGAGAAAAGTATACGCGAACAATATTAGAACTGTAGCAAATCATTCATCAAAGATTTGGCATTATGCTTCGTTTCCGGATACCTGCTCGCCTCAAAAACTTTATTCCGGTTGTGGTTGGAGCTAAAAATGCAAATGCTGATGAATTGTCTCAGACAGCTGGAATTGCAAAAGAAACAGTTTCATATGTAGTGGTAATATATAGGGTGGAGCAAGAGGGATAGATACGACAAATAAGAAAATGTTTAGTTAGAATAATAGGGATATAAAGGGGACATATAATGAGAAGAATTATTTTAACAACAGAGAGTGGAGCGGATTTACCAAAAGATGTAGCTGACAAACATGCTGTTCAAGTGGTCCCGATGCACGTTATCATGGGTGGAAAAGATTATTTAGATGGTTCGTTGCCAGTAGAGGATATTTATGAGTATCATAAGCAGACGAAAAAAGTCCCCTCTACAACGGCGACCAATGCTTATGAATATGAACATTTTTTTAAGAAGATAAAAGCGGATTATCCGGATTGTGTCATAATACATATTGGTTATACGTCAAAAGCATCTTCATCCTTTCAAAATGCCATTATTGCAACGGAAGAGTTGGATGATATATTCCTGATTGATGCTTTGAACGTTACAGGAGGATTAGCAGCTATCGTGATGTATGCGGTTCACTTATTAGAGAAAGAACCTACAATTGAACCTGAACGCTTAGTAGAAAAAATTGAATCCATCGTTCCGAAATCCAGACTAGTTTTTGTTCCCGGCAGTTTAGAATTTTTAAAGGCGGGTGGACGAGTCAGTAATCTAGCTTATCTAGGTGGAGCTTTGTTAAAAATAAAGCCATGCATTGAATTAATAGATGGAAAACTCGTTTCCACCAAAAAATACCGCGGGATAATGAGCGCCGTTACAGAAAAACTTTTGCATGAGTATTTACATCAATACGATATTGATAAAGAACAACTATACTTATTGTACTCGATTGGCCTTGATGATGTTATCAAGGATAGAATGATTGATATCGCTAAAGAATATGGCTTTAACAATATCAAATGGATACAAGCCGGCGCTATGATTTCCACTCACGCTGGACCAGGCGGATTCGGAGTAGCAGGACTAGAAAGATAGGAAGGGACATGGAATCTGAGAATAAATCAGCAATATTAATCGATTGAAGAGAGGAAGCACGCTATTCAGGGGAAGTGGAACCAATCGATATAGGTAGCCGGACATATTCCTAGTAAAATCAATAAATTTTGGACAGAAGGATAAGAACAAGCTTCATTTAAAAATGGCAAACTTTCGTGATGTAAAGCTATTATATGCCGGAAACTATAGTGATTGGGTCTCATATGATGATATTCCGTTGGCGAAAGGCAAAGAATGAAGAAAATTCAAGGAGGCAAACTAATACTATCTTTTTCAAGTAGAAGGGTATTAGTTCGAGTAAAGGTGCGAATACCTTATCAATCTTCGCATTAGGTGGATTGAATAAAATTGGGGGAAATATGTAAAGGGATTTAATTGCGAAATTAATCTGTATTTTATCAACTTATAGTAAACAAAAAAGGCTAATCATCTATAAAAGTAGGTGATTAGCTTCTTTTTCTCTTTGTACTTTTTCAGTGCTCTTTAAGTTTCAATGGTTTTTCTTATTTCGAGCGACTTATGAACGTCTGGTTTAGAGGGGAAAATAAACATTTTTATAGATTGCTATCTCTTTAAATGTAATTTTAATGTTATATAAATCCTACAGCAAAGATCATTTGCTTAGTCTTTGGATACAATATCATATGATTTTATTTCATGTAAGGATGATAAGAAAAAGCTTCCGGTAGTATAATTTTCTATTTTCCATTCGCTATCACCTTCGTCATAATAAAGGGTCATATAGTATGTAGTGGTTGCATCGTCACCTTGTCTTAATAAAGCGTACGCATGAAGTTGAGGTTCGTTAAGTGTGTACTCTGCTTCTACTTTTAACTCATAACGATTTAGTTCTTCATTATATATAGGAGTTTTTAAAGTGTCGATATCATAACGAGCCTTTATAAAGGTAGCGATATACTCTTTGTTTTTTCCATGCAGGTTTTTTGTTTGCTTCTTAACAGCATCTTTATACACCTTAGGGACAAGCGTCAAATTAGACGTATCTGACGTTTGTAAGGCTTCTATATGTTGTTCCCAATTTTTGTTTAGCATGATCATTATCTCTTCACGTTCTTCAGGTGATAGAACAACAAAGTTACTCATATCTATATTTCGTTGTTCTACTAAAAAGTCATCGGAAGTAGCAACACCCCAAGGGAATTCCTTCTCTAATGTAAAAGTGATACTACCATCTATTGGGACCATGCCTAGCTCTTCTGGTTTAGTTCCAATTTTAGCGTCTGTTTTATTTCCGTTCATGTATAGGGTAGTATCATTATATGTAGTGAATGCCTCCACTTTGCTAGCATTAATGGATAGATTTTCTTCTACCTCGCTATCTTCTAGGTTAAATAAATCTACTTCTTTTGTTTCTTCCGCATCGATGTATTTACCAAGGAGCTCAGCTTTTATTTCATAGGATCCAATTGAAAATGGTCCATACGAGTGATAATCATTTTTTATGGTATTAGCCTCTACTTCCATTTCACCTATGAAAATTTTGGCATCGTCTTGGTCAACGGCTACACTAATGTTTGCAGGAGTAATTAATAAAGAATAGTTATGAAAAAATAACCACTTTTTACCTGCCCGCTGTAAAGAAATATTAGCAAAATGCTTTTCTCCAAGCTCAATATATTTACTGTTTTCTTTATATTGTTCCGCTTGATGATTTAGATTGTTAAATAACTTGTCTTTATCATTTGGATGATCTTTAAAATATGTAAGCAATAAGTCTGCATCATCTTCCTTGAAATCCCATGTGCTTGAATTTGACTTTAAAAGAGATGTAATTGTATCTACATCATTTTTATTTATTGCCTCTCTAAATGTCGCTACTGTTTTTTCAGGTGAGTAGGCATTTAAGCCAATCTGATATAAAACGATTCCTAGCAAAATAACTGTGACACAAGCAGATAAGATAATGACTAACTTTTTTAGAAAGGGGGGTTTAGCCCTTTTTTTAGCAGGTGGTGCTTCAACAGCTACCCCGCAGTTTTGACAGAATACTGCATTTGGGTTTAATGAAGTCTTACATTTTGTACAATTCATTAAAAAACCTCTCTTTTTCTTTTCTGGAATAATATCAAATTTAAGATATACATCAATCTATTTTACTATTACTGTATTTTATTTCCACTGCCAACAGTCATAGGTATTTTAGCTGAATGCAGGCTATTAAAGTTTTGGTATTATACTATTTAGCGAAAACAAGTATCGTACAGACTAGTTTGTCAGTGGCTTCAAGCGAAGCGGCTACACTATATTAGTTAAGGAGTGAGAAACATAGGCGAACAAGATGAAACAGTATTATTGGAAACAAAAACAATAAAGGAACATGTACAGGAACATAGCATAAAAGATCAAATTGTCGTATACAAAAATTTGAATGAAGTCAGTATAAAAGAAAGATGTGTCGGTGTTTTTCCATATGTTATTTTTTTTATTTCACTCTTTATTTTAATACTTTATTTAATTATCACTAAGCTCTAATCTCCTAGGAACTATAGATGATTGATAGGTATGTTGACTTATATTAGTAATAAGATGATGGTTCAAATGGCTTATTTTGTCGGAAATATGAACACATTTGTACATCTTGATCGATATATAGTGTATCGTCAACTAATGAAATATCTGTGACTGCGAGGATTTAGTTTATTTTAGGTATTTATTATATATTTTAACTTCATTCAGCAGAAGTCCCCCACTTTTATAAGTGGCGAGATGAATGCGATTTACCTAATTCAGTGGGAGTGCAAATTCCGGCTGAATGAAGTGAAAGCCTCCGGCGGATGTCACAGATTTTTAGAGGAAGTTTATCGAGCGAGCTCGATAAAATCTGGACGCAATTCCTCCGAGGCGGAATTGATCTAGCATTATATTTTTTTGAAGGTTGGTGGTGTTATTGAAAAAGCTACAACTTGTTATTGTAGAGGCGGATTCACTTTTTTTAAAATCTTTTAGCGAATACATCATGTCATCTAATTTACAATCAAAATTTGATGTTAAGCTTTTTTCTAGTTCCACAAGTATGAATCATTATATAGCTTCAGGACAGTCCTATGACATTTTATTAGTTCAACCAGATTTATATAATGAAGAAATGCAAAACGACGAGAAAAGTATGGTCGTATTTTTACAAGAAACGAAAGAAAACATGGAGAATGATATCTATTCTGTTTATAAGTATCAGCCTTTAAATAAAATGTTATCTAGCATTCTCTCAGCCTATTATGAAAATCATTCAACCTTTTCGGGGATTGCTAGAAAAGGGATAAAAACGAAGGTGCTTTCATTTTATTCGCCTGTTGGTGGTTCTGGGAAAACAACCGTATCCGTCAATATGAGTAGGCAGTTGGCTTTAATGGGAAATAAGGTTTTTTATTTAAATTTAGAACTACTAAATACAACATCACTATATTTCCAGCCGCAGGGGGATTTACCTTCTTTGCAAATTCTTTATTATTTAAAAGCAAGGCCAGATCAATTATTGGCAAAGGTAGAAGCATTGAAAAAGTTTGATGATGCGTCAAAGGTGGACTATTTTGATTTGCCACCTTGTCCCGATGAAATGATGTCCATTACAAAAGATGAGACGAAGAGACTTATACAAGCATTGATTGAAACGGAAAATTACGATTATATTTTAATAGATCTTGATAGTGCCATTCATGAGCGTATAGAAGCTGCTATTGAGGAAAGTAATCAAGTCATTTGGCTGCTAAATAATGACCTACAAAGTTTTCATAAGACTTCAGCGATGCTAGAGCGAATGGATGATGTATTTGGGGCGGAACATCATCTAGCTGAAAAGGTTGCCTTTGTTATGAATCATTTTACTGGGCAGTTTCCGGAGGCTTATCATAAATATAATTTACCGATCCGCGGTTACTTACCAAATATCGTAGAGTGGTTCCAAGTAATTGATACACAGCAAGTACTTTATCATCCTTTATTCATGCAGGAGTTACTTTCAATCATTGAAGATATCATAGTAAGGGATCAGGCAGGTGTGACAGTTGATTGATGAAAAAGATGTTAAGGATATTATTCAAAAGCTTAGAGAAACATTGGATTTAATGCACTCTATTCCAAATGGAGAGCTACTTGAATATGTGGAAACTGCAGTGTTTGAATATGCACAAACAAATCGGATTAATTCCGAACAAATCCAATGGCTTGTTGAAAGAACCTTTAATGCATTTCGCGGCTACGATGTTTTACAACCATTAATTGATGATAAGTCGATTACAGAGATTATGGTAAACAATCATAAGGAAATTTTTATAGAACGTGATGGTGAAGTTTCACAAGTAGATATTGAGTTTGAAAGTGAGCAAAAACTAGAAGACATCATTCAATCGATCGTTTCAAAAGTGGATAGGGTGGTCAATGAATCGTCGCCAATCGTTGATGCAAGATTACAAGATGGTTCGAGAGTAAACGTTGTGTTACCACCACTGGCATTAAAAGGACCAGTCATGACGATTCGGAAATTCCCAGAAAAACCGTTAATGATTGAAGACTTAATTGAAAAAAAGGCTATTACAGGAGAAGCTGCATCGTTTTTGCAAAACTTAGTCGCTGCAAAATACAATATATTTATTGGCGGGGGAACTGGTTCAGGTAAGACAACCTTTTTAAATGTGCTGTCAAACTTTATTCCGATGCAAGAACGGATTATTACTATTGAAGATTCAGCGGAACTCCAAATCAAAAATGTACCGAATATAGTAAGCTTGGAAACTCGTAATGCAAATACAGAAGGAAAAGGTCAAATTACCATTCGTGATCTGATCAGGACATCGCTTCGTATGAGACCTAATAGAGTGATTGTCGGAGAGGTTCGTGGGGGAGAGGCGTTGGATATGCTACAAGCAATGAATACTGGCCATGATGGCTCGCTTTCAACTGGACACGCCAATTCAACGATAGATATGCTAAGTCGTTTAGAAACGATGGTCCTAAGTGGTGCAGCATTACCTGTTCAGGTGATTCGTCAACAAATTAATTCGGCGATTGATATTATGATCCACTTATCTCGATTGAGAGATAATTCGAGAAAAGTTGTCTCCATAAGTGAATTAGTTGGCTTGGAAGGGGGAGAAATACAACTTAATCCATTATACGAGTTTGTTGAGGAGGGTGAGGGTCCTACAGGTAAGATTATTGGCCAATTACTTCCAACTGGAAATCCTCTAAAATCTGTTTCAAAGTTAAAACAAGCAGGAATATATGAGCAAGCGAATGTATAATCTTAGACTGCTTGTCCTTAAGACGTGGTAAATATTATTGATATGATGACTTGCTAAATGAGTCGAAAATCAACAGCTACATATAACATAGCCGTCTTTAAATAAGAAACGAGGTGGTGATTAAATGAATAAAGATATGTTGATTCTCTTGCTGCTACCTCTTCTATTTGGTATTTATTTCTTTATAAATTATCGGAAAAAGAAAAAGGAACAAGCTGGACAGATAGAAGATAATCAACCCAATCAAAGTGCTTTAGTACAAAAAGCGTTTGAAAAAAAGCAAGAGATTGCCATTGGAAAAATAAGGCAAGTGGAAGGTCACTTAATCGATTATTCAAACTATTATTTGAGTATGCGAGAATATCTCTTTTATATGAGCATATCAATGATTGTCATTTTTTTAATAGGCTACTTATTTTATGAAAGTATTATTTTTGCGCTTATATTAGCAACAATTGGCTTTATCTATCCAAGGATTCAGAGAAAAAACTTATTAGAAAAGAGAAAAGAAAAGCTATCTGTGCAATTTAAAGAAGCAATTGCTTCCCTTTCCTCCTCACTAGCTGCTGGAAGATCGATTGAAAACAGTTTTAAAGAGATTGTATACGATCTTAAACTTTTATACCCCGATCCAAACACATATATCATCCGGGAATTCGAAATCATTAATCGTCGTGTTGAGAATGGTGAAACGATTGAGAGAGCGATTCAAGATTTTGCTATTAGATCTGACTTGGAGGATATAATTAATTTTTCCGATATATTTATTACTTGTAAACGTACAGGTGGTAATCTTGTAGAAGTCATTCGGAGAACAGCAGATGTTATTAGTGAAAAAATTGATATCCAGCAGGAAGTGCAAGTAATGATCGCACAAAAAAAGTTTGAATCGAGAATACTTACTGTTATGCCAATAGGTATGATTGCCTTGTTAAAATACAGTTCCGGTGATTATTTAGCGCCTTTATATAATTGGGCAAACTTAGGGCCAATTATCATGACGTTTTGTTTGGGATTGCTTGGTCTAGCCTTTTGGCTAAGTCAACGAATTATGAATATAAAGGTGTGATCGACATTGGTTATTTATGGAGCATTTACTATTATCTGTATTGCATTTTATATTGCTCTTTCTGTTACCTCTCGGAATAAATATGACGAGGCGATAAACGAATTTACAGGTATATATCCTCTAATGTTTATGGCTCCTGTATCTTTGCATATTTTAACTAAACTAAAATTAATGGAGCGACTCCATACTCAGGCAGCTTTTATCCAACAAAAAATGATTAGTTTACATGGAAGCAGAAGTGCGTTAAAACATTCAAGAATGTTTATAGCCCAACTTATTTCTATCATTATTATTTGTATAATAGGGTCTTTAGTACTCGCATTGCTTACATCAGGTGATCATTTATTATTTGGGGTAGGGATTATGTTTACAATAATGATTCCAATGTTGCTAATTAATCAATTAACATCGATGGAAAAAGAACGTAAACATAAAATATTATTGGAATTGCCTGAAGTCGTTAATAAAATAATTCTACTAGTTAATGCAGGTGAAACGGTCCAACAGGCATTGATTCGTTGTGTGGAACTAAATAATAATCATGATTCACCTCTTTATAAAGAATTAAGAGAAACAGTTAACCAGTTGACGAGTAATGAACCATTTCCACATGTTATGAACGAGCTAAGTAAAAAGTGTGCCATCCAGGAAGTAGCTATTTTCACTACAACTGTTTTGCTTAACTATCGAAAAGGTGGACAGGATTTAATCTTGTCATTACGTGAATTATCACATGATCTATGGGAAAAACGAAAAAATATATCAAAGACAAAGGGAGAAGAAGCTTCCTCTAAATTGGTTTTCCCATTAATCTTAATCTTTGTTGCTGTGATGATTATTGTCGGTTATCCGGCAATAACCATCATGTAAATATAATCACTTTAGAAAATGGAGGAATTAAGAATGAGCATTTTAAATAATTGGGTTAAGAAGTTTTGGAAAGATGAGGAGGGAATGCAAACACTTGAAATAATGCTAATTATTGCTGTAATTGTTGTAATCGCTTTGGCATTTAGAAAACAAATCGTAGGATGGGTAGATGATCTCTTAAGCTTTGGTGATACTAAAGTAAATGAATTCAAACAAGAATAATAGGCTGGAGTGTCTTCGATGAAGAAGAGAATGAACGTTTTTTTGAAAAGTGATAAAGGGAGTTTTACGATTGAGGCATCGCTGATTTTTCCGATGCTTCTCATTATCACATTATCATTAATCTTTTTTAGTCTCGTAATCTATTATAAATCTGTTCTACAATATGATGCGAATCGAATAGCAGACCAGGTAGCTTTTTCTTGGAGTAATAGTTCCTCGGACTTAAAAACGGGAGAATTTGACACATACACGACCGATTTGGATGATGGATTATATTGGAGACTAACTGGGAATAATTTTTTATCACAGTTTGGTTTAACGATGTTTGGTGATTCAGGATTAGTCCAGAAAAAAGCACGCTCCGAACTTATTGAGCAAATCCCAGGACCGATATCAGGTGACATAAAGTTTGAAAATGGATTGTTTGGTAGCAAAATTGTCGTAAACCTTGAGCAACCACTTTATTTGCCTTCATTCGTTAAGAATATGTTTGGAATAGATATTATGAAGGCGCGGGCAACTCGCTCTATTACTGAACCCGTGGAATTCATCCGAAATACTGACTTTGTCATTTATTTCTATAACGACATTAAAACATATGGTGGCTATATAAGTGATTTTAAGACGCTTAGAAAAAACAAAAAGTAGTGAAAGTAAATTTATGAATAGAGAGAAAGTAAGTATAGAAAGGAGATGGCTGTGATTAGATGGATGAAAAAGTGTTTTCATAAATTTTTCATTAATGAAAATGGAGCTGTGTCCATTTATGCAATTATGATTACGCTTCTCCTTTTTATTTTTAATGGTGTTTTAATTGATTTTATTCGAATCATGGCAGCTGAGCGCGAAACGGACCAGGCAATGAAAGCAGCTGTCCGGTCAACGATGTCCGCCTATAATCAAGATGTTAAAGGATATGGTCTTTTCGGTTTTGATGGAGGACAGAGCGAGGCAAATGAAATATTCGAAAAAGTTTTCCGCGAAAATTTAAAGCAAGAAGATGGAGATTACTTTCGCTTTATTGATACGAAGCCAGAAGGGGATATAAAGACCATCATTAAAGATGAGAGGATGCTCTCGAATAAAACAACGATTGAGTATCAAATATTAGAAGAGATGAAATATATTGCTCCAATGGAAGTCGGGCAAACGATAATAGAAGGTTTTCTCCAAGTGTCGAAGGGTATGCAGGAAGCATCGGCATATGTGGATATCGCAACAAGTATTCAAGACGATGTCGATGATAGAGAGGAATCGCTTGATAAAATTAAGCTGAAATTGGAAATTGCCAAACAAAGAAGTAATGAGTTGGGTAAGTATGTAAACAATCCAAGTGAAGCTTCATTTCCAACAGTGAAAAATCTAAATGATTTATTAAAACATTTAACTACATATAAAGAAATCAAAGAAAGAGAAGAACAGCCACCTGCTGGTGAAGATGAAACCGATGAAGAAAAAGAGAAGAGGGAGGAGGAGGACGAGAAAAGAAAGGAAGACGAGAAAAAGGTCAAAACATACGAGAAACAAGTGCGTGAGCTTGCCGAAGACTTTGAGTTAAAATCAAATGCAATGAGAGAAGAATTAAAGGAAATATTAAAGCTTGTTGAAAAAGCGGATAAGTTAAATGATCAAATCACAGAAACAATCGAAGATAAAAGAAATGAAGCAAAAGGCACTTATAATAAGTCAAATCAAGCTGCCGATATGAGTAAAAAAGGCACTGGTACTGCAAACGCGGCAATAGATGATCTTGAAGAAGCAAACAAAAAGTTGGATGATTATATCATTGATCCCAAGTTTTTCGAGGACTTGAAAAATAAGGTGGAAACTGCGTTAACAGAAGTTGATGAAAACAATACTACAAACTTAGCAGGTTATATCACGCAATTTAAAAGCACGGTGAAAAAAGACAACTTTTATAAAAGTTCTAGTACAATCCGAACACTCTCAGAGAAGATCCAGAGTCATCAAAAGACAGCGAACACATTAATTGATGATGCTTTAAAGATAATGACTGGTGATCGGCCGGAGATTAAAGATGATGAGGTAAAAGAGAAAGAAAAAGAGTCTGAAGAAGAATTAGATAACTTAAATGAACAATTGGATAAAGCGCTAGACGAGGCAAATAAATATGCAAATGACAATGCATTATTAGGAGAAATAGCCGAGTTGGCTAAAAAATACCAAGGATCGATCGAATCCAGTAAAAATGAGTTTAATCGTGAAAATCCAGATAAAGTAGCAAAGGATGCAATGAATTTTGTCGATAAAGTCTTCAGTGCGGTTGGAGACGCACTCATAGATTCAAGGGATAAAATTTATGTTAACGAATATATCTTAACTAAATTTAAAAGTCATGACTTTAATAAAAAAGGGGTCGAAGGCTTTGCACTTGAAAATAATCAAGTTGAATACATCATGTATGGTCTAGAAAGTACAGGTGCGAACTATGGGGCTGCAATGACAGAGCTATTCGCTTTTCGTTTTGCTGTGAATTTCCTAGAGGCATTTACAAAACAATATGTAAGATCATTTGGTCCATGGATGTGGGCTGCAGCATTAGTTTATGCTCTAGAGGAGACGATAGTAGATTTAAAGAATATTAATGATGGTAAATCGATTAGATTCTTTGAGCCAATGAGATTTACAACTAGTTACTTTGACTATTTACGTATATTTTTATTCATGCATCCGGAAGGCAATAAAATGGCACGTACGATGGCTTTAATCGAGAATGATACGGGAGCTGACCTTACAACACTCCCGACCTATATTAGTGGAGAAGCTACGACTTCCGTTAAATTGTGGTTTTTGCCAGGTGTGACCAAAATGTTAGGAAAAACTGGTGTAATCACTGGAAAAGTCGAAAATAATAGATACTTTATTGATAAAAAAATCGATTATTCTTATTGAATTACAAAACTTGGAGGTAATGGTTATGAAACGAATATTAATAATGCTAGGAACCTTATTGTTAAGTATTACTATCTTCGCCGCGTGCTCTTCGAATTCCAATGAAAAAGAAAACGATGAGCCGATTAAGGAAAATAACACTGGAGAGGGTACCGGTGAAGCAAACCAATCAAAAGATGTGGATGAGCAAACAAAAGATGAAAATGAAACATCTGGCGATAAAGAAAATAATGAAGAAAAAAGTAATACATCTTCAGGAGACTTCAAGGATCAAACAGACCTGAAAATTGGTGATTCAGGACAAGCAGAGAGTACATTAGGAAAACATGAAATTACAATCCATTCAGTTAAGATGTTAGATGAAATAGATGGTGAAGCTGCCATGTTTGATCATTTTTTTGTTGCTGAGATAACTTTGAAAAACATTGGGGATAAACCGATAGATGCAGAAGATACAATAGCTTCATTAGAGATTACAGAGGATTTAGAAGGCTCGGGATCTGGAGATGATTCTAGTTTTTTTAACAGTATCGAAGCTTTAACAGGAACAATTGAGCCGGGACAATCTATTAAGGGGGAAGCTGTATTTGACGGGCGTGAAGCAAATACGTATTACATTAGAACAGTAAGTGGTTTAATTGCTTCTGGTGCTGTAAAAAATAAAACAACTTGGATCTTTGAGAAAAGTGAAACGCAATAATTAGTGAAATATGTTGTCTGGCAGATGAGATGTAAGTTCTGCCAGACAATCAAAAAAATTTTTGTTTTATGTAAGCAAATGAGTTCTAATCGTTTGTTTAGATGAAATAAAAAGAATGAACAGAAGATAGTTCATGTATGGGGGTAACATTTTATGAAAAAGAATTTGATGGTTTTATAGGAATCATAGTTCTAATCGTTGCTGCTTTAACAGCTTGTACCACCAATTCTGATAAGCAGGAAAGCAAAGAAACAGATGGACAAAAGAATACAAATGGAGCGACACAGTCATCAGATAATGGTGATGAAAAGAAAGAAGATAAGAGTGAAGATGATATATTTTCGGGAGATTTTACAGATCAAACAGACTTAAAAATAGGTGATACGGGTCAAACAGAGAGTACACTTGGTAAATATAAAGTTACAGTAAACTCAGTGAAAATGTTAGATGAACTAGATGGAGAATCTTCTACACTTGATCACTTTTTTGTTACTGAAATCACAGTAGAAAATATTGGAGACAAATCATATGATGTGAAAGATATAATTGATAACCTAGAGTTTGCGAAGAGTTTAGAAGGCGTTGGTGCAGGGGGTCTTTCGAAGTTTTATGATAGCATAAAAGCTTTTGAAGGGACAATTGAACCAGGTGATACTATAACTGGTGAAACTGTCTTTCAAGGTCAAGATTCAGAAACCTATTATATTCGAACAAAAGATGGCCTAATTTCCGCAGGAGCTGTCAAAAACTAAACAATCTGGAAGTTTGATAAGAATGAAGCAAAATAATTAATACAAAATATTAAGTTGTCTGGAAGATTTATGCTAGGTCTTCCGGACAATCAAAGTTTGTAAATAGCTATGATATAAAGTAAAAGATTTAAAGGAGGCCCTATGCGGAATATGATCAAAAAGTTTAAAAAAGGCGAGGATGGGAGTTTGACATTGGAAGCGGCGATGGTAATGCCTTTTTTTCTTTTATTCGTTGTATTTTTAGCGACCATTATTCGAATATCTGTTGCAGACATGGCCTTAAGAAATGCTGTGAATGATACAGCAGAAGTTATTGCAGCACATGTTTATCCTGTTACATTAGTTGAACAAGCGGGAAAAGCTGCATTGGATGATAAGGTCAAAGCTTATACAAAAGATACCATGGATTTAGGGCAGGCATCGACTTTGGCAAATGGAATATTAGCCGAATTTGGTATTAATATAATGGACAGTGTAAACGGGATAGCTGGAAAAGCTTTAACTCCTGTTGTGAGGTCTAAATTCGAACAATCTACAGAAGATGGATTTTTTAAAAAAGATAATTTGAATATACAAGTGGAAGCTCCTTCAAGTTTTTCTGGAGGTTCATATATTGGAATTATAGCAACTTATAAAATTGGTATTACCGCACCTTTTGTAAATAAGAAAATTACATTGCAGAAAAAGGCGTATGAACGTCTATGGTCAGGAGCATAAGGAGATGTTGTTTCGTGCAGTTACAGATATATGATTATTGTTTGTTCGTCTATTTACTTATTGCTCTTTATTTAGATGTGAAATATAGTAAATTACCAAATTGGTTAACTGTTTCTGGTATGGCTTTTGGGTTAGTTTATCACTTAATTACAGGTGGAATAGATGGTCTGATTTTCTCCATCGTAGGATTATTAGTAGTCGGATTTATATTTATTCTTTTATATATATTTCGAGCAATTGGAGCAGGTGATGCAAAGTTATTTGCAGCCATAGGATCCATCGTTGGCATGGAAATTTCTTTATATTTATCCATGTATTCTGTTGTATATGCAGCTATTATTGGCGCTATTATTCTTTTATTTACTAAAACAATTTTACGAAAACTGACGAATGCATTTTTTGCTATATTGGGCACCGCTATATCTAGAGATTTTAGTGTATTGGAAGATTTTAAGGCGACGAAAAGCACAAGATTTCCATTTATGTATGCGGTTATTCCAGCGGCAATTACGACCTATTATTACTACTTTTTTACATAATGAACTGAGAAAATGTATTTATAATTGATTATCTTTAGGGGGAGAAGTACATGGAATCGATCTATGGGATTGGATATGATTTTCACCAGAAAAATGGCCATTATTTAATGTTTCACGAAAAACAGGGGGAACAATTATTAGGGGATTTGCTTATTCCATTGCAGGTACGGATGATGGAGTCAAATCAAATTCCTAATTTGCTACCACTTTCAATCGAAGAGATCGATTTTAAGATTCGTTTATATTACGATATTACATCCAAGCGGAGCTTATCCACTTATTTAGAAAAACATACATTATCATCCTTTGAATTTTATCAGCTCTTTATTAATATTGCTACAACTCTGGAACAGAGTAAGCTATATATGTTAAATGAACGTCATTACATATTAAATGAAGATTTTATCTTTATCGGAAAAGATTCGAAAGAATTATATTTAACTTATATGCCGATCCATTCATTTGAAAAAAAAGAGACAACATTAGAGGAATTGAAAATTTTAATCAAGAAAGTCGTGAATGAAGTAGAAAGTCTTCAAGGAAGTGAAGAAAAACATATTTCACAATATGTGGAGGATCCGTCTTTTAATCTTGTTGGTTTAAGAGAACTGTTTCTTGATTTACAGCGCCTACGTCCAACGCCGTATAATGGTTATCAAACATCTCATTATCAAGAACCATTATATACTGGTGTGAATCAACATCCAGTAGATCCATTTCAAGGTAATCAAAACCAACAAGTGAATGGTTACCAACAAGAGTCTGCTCAAACGAAGAATACGGAAAAGAAGACAACAGGAAAGAAGCAAAAGAAAAAAACAAAAAAGACGGGATTTGCATTTACCCAAAGGCAAAAGCTCTATATTATTGTCATTGCATTACTTACACTAACGATTATATGGAAAGTTTATGAGGCACTTCCTAATAAGGGCATGCTGTATACAAGTGGAGTATTGTCTCTTCTTACTATAGTAGCTGTCGTTTATTTATTCATAAAGCGCCCACAAGAACAATTGTTGGCTGAGACGGAAATAGCTGCAACAAATCAACAAACGGATAATCCTGTTCATTATCAAGGTAGTATGGGGACAATGGCGAACCAGCTAAATCATTCTCATGCTAATCCCTATGGGGGACAACAAAATCATTATCCTATTGGCATGGAAGCTATGTCACAATTAAAAGCTACACCAACAATACAACCAGTACAGGAAGTACAACAACATATGGAACAACAGATGCAAAATGTACCTGTTCAACAACCAGTCCAAATGATAAAAGAGCATAAACAATCTAATGTTAATTCTGAAAAATCATCAACCTTTTCTTTAGATACAAATTTATTAGTTGAAAATGATGACACAGTATTATTAGATGATGGTGGAGAAGATGACATTCATCTTAATCAAAGAACGGAAGCTTACCTAGAAATTGATCGTGCTGGCGAACTTGAAAAAATCACTCTCTCAGGAAACCACTTTACGATTGGTAGAAATGAAACTGCGGTCAATTACTCTGAGGACAGTGTTGGAGTGTCACGAATTCATATAGAGTTTATTAAAATTGAAAATAGTTATGGTGTAAAAGACTTGGGATCGAGAAATGGTACAAAACTAAATGATGAATCTTTAGTTCCATATAAAATATATGCATTAAATCAGGATGATATCATTTCGATAGGAAAAGTTGATTACCAATTCAAGTGGGAGTAGAGATGAATGATTTCTAATGAAAATTGGCAGATTGGTATTTCCACTGACACTGGTCCTATCAAAAAAAGAAACGAAGATTATTATTTCATTAAAACCGATGAAGATATGGACGGACAGGAACTTATGCTTGTAGCGATTGCAGATGGAATGGGTGGCTATCAAGCGGGAGATGTTGCGAGTCAAATTGCAGTAAAAATGTTAGATCAGTGGTGGAGTAAAAATATCAAAAAGTTTCTTAAAAAGAAAAATTGTTTGCAAAAAATGGTTAAAGAAATGAATCGTATTTGTATAAATATAAATCAAAAATTATTGCAATTTGGTCCCAAGATAGGGACAACTTTATCTGTTCTCATTCTATATAAAGGGAATTATGCGATATGCCATGTTGGTGATAGCAGAATCTACCAAATAAATGGTGGGCAGATCGGCTTTCAAAACTTTTTTCGTGCAAAGGGAGGAAAGGAAGAATTTACTTCTTTAAATCATCAACACACAGAGGCATTAGAATTAGATGTCGAAATCAAGCAATTAACAGAGGATCATTCTTGGGTTGAGCAAGAAATTAAGAAAGGTAGATTAACTAGAGAAGAGGCCCGTCACCATCGCAAGCGTAATGTATTAACTCAATGCCTAGGAATTGAGAATGGTGTGGATCCATGTGAACAAATGGGCTTTTATCAATCAAGTGATCTATTTTTATTATGTAGTGATGGATTTTATTCAATGTTTTCAAATGATGAAATTACTGAAACAATTTTAGGCTTAGAAAGAGAATATACAGATCTACAAACATTGAGCGATTACTTAGTAAATCTGGCTAATTATTCGGGAACCCGAGATAATATCACGGTGATTTTATTAAGAAATATCATTAAAAAAGAGGAAGAAATAAAAAATCAACATAATACGAATATCTTCTCTTTTTTGAATAAAAAGCGCTGGAGTTAGATGAACATGGCAAAACATAATATTCATATAGAAGATGGAGAAGTTTTAAAGGATCGTTATCAAATTATCAGCAAAATCGGTTCAGGGGGAATGTCTGTCGTTTATTTAGCTAAAGAGGTCATGAATGAAGACAGATTGTGGGCTATAAAGGTTGCAGATATGGAAAATAGAATCTCAAAAAGACTTTTTTCAGAGGCGAAAATATTAAGTGAACTAGACCATCCAGCTTTACCAAAGATTGCTGATTTTTTCTCTTCAAATGATGAACGCTATTTTTATCTAGTGCAGGAATATGTTAAAGGGGAATCTCTTTATGAAATCTTTGAACAAAATGATAGTTTATTAGAAGAAGCAACAATTGCAGATATCGGGATTCAATTATGCGATGTGCTTCAATACTTACATACTTTGAAACCAACCCCAATCATTTATCGAGATATAAAGCCAGCTAATATTATGATTACACACGATGGCCATATGAAGTTGATTGATTTTGGAATTGCTAGAAAGTATGTACACGAAAAAGTAAAGGATACATTGCAAATCGGTACGGTAGGTTTCGCTGCCCCAGAACAATTTGAAAAGAGGCAATCCGATACAAGAACGGATCTTTTCTCGTTAGGCGCTTTACTGTATTATTTGTTGACTGGCGGAAGATATGTATATATCGCACAAAAACCAGTACAAGCTTTTCGGCAGCATCTCTCAAAAAGTATGAAAAAATGTATTCGACTGCTAGTAAAAACAAACCCTGAAGAGCGAATTCAGACTGCAGAAGAGGTAAAAGAATATCTTCTAGCAGCTAAAGTTGAAATACCAACATCTAATTCTCTATCAAATAGAAAAAGCTGGCTAATTACGAAATATATTGTCTCGATACTTTTTTTCATTGGTGTCATTCTTTATATCGTAATCGATCAATTAAAATGATAATTGTCGTCTATATTACTTTTGCTATTTTTAGTTTCATTGTTCTAACATCGGAAGCATTTTTGTACAGACTTTTTCGGAGGTTTATTAAAATTCGCATATAGATAGGAGGCATGATGATGACTAATCCAGTTCATCTACCTCATGGAGTGCTACGGGAAAAAGGCTCCGAGGTAGTGGTAGAATTACAAGCAGCATTTACAAATGTTCAGGAGGAAGAACAATTAAGCGAATTAACAAAAGTGGATTCGTTATTTCTCACTTGTAAGAAGCAAGAGGTAAAAGAAGAAACTATAAATTTATTTTTTCATCTACCTGAAGGGTATAAACCTTTAAAATCTTGGGTAAAGGCATCATTAAAAACCAAGCAAAGCATCGCTAAGAAAATATTAAATATTAATAATATTCAAGGCACACAATTTACAACTTATATCCATCCTGACAACATATACTGTAATAGCGCGGGAGATGTAAAATTTGTGCATAGAGGGATAAGGTCTTTGCTCCCTCCTGAGCAGGAAGATGGAAAAGAATTTATCTTTCAAATTAAATGTCTGATTATCTCCTTGTTTACGGGAGAATCTTTTTTCGAGTTATTAAAAAAACGATTAACTGATATTCCGATTCAACAACCATTTGTTAAAGAGCTAGGAAAAGCCAAGTCGTTAATGGAAATAAGAGATATCTTATCTAGTGATAAGCTTGAAACAACGGCAGTGAATAAGCCGAACGCGGCAATGAAAGTTAAGCCAGAAAATAAAAAAAATACTTCATTGCATTCCGGTGTAACACAAAGTAAGTATAAGCAAGAAGACCATAAGGTAAATAAGATGGACAGCGCAATAAGTAAACTAAATAAAAACTGGATGTATGCTCTTGGTATTTTAATGATAGGCTTGCTTATTGGTGGACTTGTCAGTTATGTAGCGCAAGTTAAGCCACAAGCTAGCGCGCTAACTTCAAGTAATAAAGAAAAGAAAGAATTAGCCAATCAATTGGAGAAGGCAGTAAAGACAAATAACAATCAAGGCGGCATTTTAGCAGGATACAAACTTATTTTTGCCGGGGAACATGAAAAAGCGATACAGGTATTTAGTGCAGTAGAAAACCTTTCAATGGAAGAACAAAAAGTCCTTGCTAAACAATATGTTGAACTAAATACCCCTGAAAGCTTAGAAAAAGCATCTAGTCTTGATTCCGAGCTTCATTCTACGATTGCTGCTAAGCTGGTAGGATTAAACTCAAAAGAGGCAAATGCTATATTAATGTCATTGAAATCTGATTCCCCTTCAGTTCAAATTGAACAAGCCTGGCTTAAGGAAGAGTATGAGCGTGTTATTTCGATTGCCAATGAACAATTAAAAGAGGATAATAAAGCAAAAGTCTTGGCTGTGAAAAGTTATCTCAAACTAGAAAAAACAAAGGAAGCTGAAGCTTTAGCAAAACAAGTTGGGGACATACCGCTACAGATAGCGGCAAAAAATCAAGAAATCGATAAGATTAAGAAGGATACAAAAAAGTCAAAAAAAAATAAAGATGAAGAGATAGAGAAAATCAAAAAAGAAATCAAGAAATTAAATGAATCAAAGCCATCTTAAGAAAGCCCAGGCTGTCGAGATACTTCGACAGCTTTTTTATTATCCTGATAAGCCACTCCTTTAATTTAGTATATAAAAACTCTTGGTAAGGATTTAAGACAACATTACTGTGTAAGAAAGATAAGAATTTATATGCTTCCCATTTACAGCAAAGAAGTATGTTAAGGGAACAAGATTTGGGTTATTCTCAAAAATCCATTGGTTTCCTCGCCTCGCCTTTCATCTATGCTGAAAGAAGTCAATAGCCATATGAGTCAAGAATCAACTAGAATATTGCAATAAGGTGCTTATGCTTTTATAAAAAAGAGTAAGAAACATTGTTGCTACAGCGGATCGTTGGTGATTTTCTGTATATGGCATTAAACGTATGTAAGGTTTGGCAGTATGATTATTCGATATTATGTATAATTAAAGTATATAGTCATTGTATATGGAGAATTTTTATATTTATAAGGATGCTGTTATATCAGTTGGAAAAGGAATGCTACGCTTTGTTGATGAAAAAAAGCGTAGCATTGTACGATGATTGTATTTAATTGAAGAGAAGGGCTTTATTGACGGGTGCAATTTGTTGGGGTAGTCATTTCTGTGTTTTTAATTCCTAATTCTAATCTTTTCACTTCTGTTATTATTGCAAGATTATCTGCGTTAGTCGGTGGTTAATGGGAAATAAGATAATTCCACCAAGAAAAGAAATTAAAATGAATTCGAAAATAATTTAATTGTGATGAAATGTACTTGAAGTAATAGGTGTCTTCCTTCAATAAAAAATCAGTAATGATCTTCCGTAATCGGGCGCATTTCCTCAGCATGAATTGTGCCCTTTCCTAGTGTTAAAGACCTTTAAAGGATATATTCGTTAAGCGACTGAAATTAATTTAATCACTTGTTAATAGGTTATGTGAGGAGGATTATAATGAATCTAGGAAATGAATATTTGAGAGTTGTACGAGAAAGATTTAAAGATGTAAAGGGTCTTGGGGATAAGACAATTAGTCAATTGTCGAAAGAAGACATTCACTGGAAACTAAATGAAGCCTCAAATAGTGTTGCTGCTATAGCAAAACACCTAAGTGGAAATATGGTGTCTAGATGGTCTGACTTTTTAATCTCAGATGGGGAAAAGCCCTACAGGAATCGTGAACAAGAATTTGAGGATGATATATCGTCAAAACAGGAATTGATAACAGTTTGGGAAAGGGGTTGGAACAGTCTTTTTGAGACGTTAAATGGATTAGATGGTCAGGATTTATTAAAAAGTGTATACATCCGTGGTGAAAGTCATACTGTACTGGAAGCCATTGAAAGGCAAATGGCTCACTATGCTTATCATATAGGACAAATAGTTTTTATTGGTAAGCAATTAAGAGATGAGAACTGGGGAAGCCTTAGTATCCCCAAAGGAAAATCGGAAGAATATTTACAACGAATGCTGAAAAGGCATGAGTCATAAAGTGTTAGACCTTGCTCAATAAACGGGGCTTTAGTTGAACACCTTAAATTAAGAAAGACCTTAAATATACAGTAGATTATACATCTTTTATTATTTAAGGTCTTTTCTTTATTCAAAAAATATACTGCATTTCATACATAGTCTAATTGCCAAATACAGATTGTTATATAGATAGATAGTTATTTGCGATTGTGGAGCTATAATGTATGCGATGTTCGTAAGGTTAATTAAACTTCTAGTCTGATGACAAGGTCCATTAGTCAAGAATTTTTGGAAATATAAAGAGTGAAATTTAATGAAAACGCTTTTTAGTGGACGATTTGTGACAATACTTGATATGATTCGATATTTTATGTATACTGACGTAGTGGTCTTATCGAATGCGGGTGTAGTTTAGTGGTAAAACCTCAGCCTTCCAAGCTGATGATGTGAGTTCGATTCTCATCACCCGCTCCATACATATGTTTTCTCACTAACGCAGTGTTTCGTTCCTTAGATGAACGGGGCGCTGCGTTTTACTTTTATGAAAACTTATTTATAGCCTAGGAGAGAGACTTGTCCTTGGCCACCATTGATTTGAGTAAACATTATTTTCAATGATTCAAGCATTTTCATTGCGTCATCTTGTTTTATTGCTGTAGTTAAATAAACAATTTGTAGTGCGCTTGTTGTTTTAGACATAATAGCTGTACGCCTAGAATCGACGAAGGGACTTCCAAATGGGCCTCTCTTGTCAGCAGAAACTATCAAGTTCTCCAACTGATTTTCTCTCCCGTTTAGACCTACATATGTTTCGTTTGCCTTGCCTTTACGTAGTTCCACATTACCTTTAATAAAGGATGTATCATATATTCCAATAGGAACACGATATTGAAGTGAAAAAAAGTTGTTAATATCAGCGGCGGAATTCATGCTTGGAAGAAAGTCTTGTTTCTTCACTCTGCGATAAAGAGATTCAGCAGAATGGCGATAGCGATTTGGATCTTTTCCTAATTGCTTAAAAATTGCTCGCCAATCTTTAATTTCGTTAATATCATTAATGTTTTTATCTTCAAGATCAAAAAATAGAGATTCTTGAAATAATTGTAGTCGACCTTTTAACATTTGCGGGGAATCTTCGACGATGATATTATCATATTTGATAATACCGATTGATAGGTTGGATATTGCTTTGCTCAATTCGGGATGTATCATTATTTCCAATTACTCCACCTCCGTAGCTTTCTGATATTAGTGTAACATATATAATTGCAGGAAACGTTGGCCAGACTTTAGTAAGTAGATGAAATAAATAAGCAACAATAGATATATAACTCTATATTAAGTTGGAAAGGAGATGCGGTAATGGATTACGGTAAACTAAAGCAAGATATTATTTCATATAGCAAAAGCATTGGAATTGATAAAATTGGTTTTGCTGGTTCTGATCCTTTTATTGAAATGAAAAATCTACTGCTTAGACAGCAAGCACTTGGTTATCAATCGGGTTTTGAAGAAAAGGATATTGATAAACGCACACATCCTGACCTTATATTTGAAGGACCACGTTCGATTATAGCGATCGCGCTTGCTTATCCGTCGAAACTGCCTGATGCTCCAAAAGGGAAAAAAGGTGAACGTCGTGGGATATTTTGTCGAGCTTCTTGGGGTATTGACTACCATGTCCTTGTACGTGAGAAATTGGAACAATTGGCTAGATATATTGAGGGGCGTGTAGATCAATCGAGGTTCAAACTGATGGTCGATACAGGGGAATTAGTTGATAGAGCAGTGGCTGAGAGAGCTGGGATTGGTTGGAGTGGGAAAAATTGTTCCATTATTACTCCTGAGTTTGGTTCTTACGTCTATCTTGGCGAAATGATTACCAATCTTCCATTTGAACCAGATGAGCCATTGCATGATCAATGCGGCGATTGTAATAAATGTAGAGACGCGTGTCCAACAGGGGCACTTGTTCAGCCTGGCCAATTAGATGCCCAGCGTTGTATTGCTTTCTTGACTCAGACAAAGGGATTTATGCCTGATGAGTTTCGCGGTAAAATTGGAAATAGGCTTTATGGGTGTGATACATGTCAGACAAGCTGTCCGAAAAATAAAGGAATGGATTTCCGCGAGCATCCAAAAATGGAGCCAGCTCCCGATGTTGTAAAGCCGCTACTTGTACCATTATTGAATATTTCAAATCGTGAATTTAAAGAAAATTATGGTGAATTATCTGGGTCATGGCGAGGAAAGAAGCCGATTCAACGTAATGCCATTTTAGCGCTCGCTCATTTTAAAGAAGCGTCGGCTGTAGAGGATTTAATTGATGTGCTTCGCCAGGATGTTCGGCCAGTCCTAAGAGGTACTGCTGCGTGGGCACTAGGGAAAATTGGTGGTGAGCAAGCACAGGATGCCTTGGAGAAAGCACAGTTAGTAGAAGAAGATGAAGATGTGTTATTAGAAATAGAAAAAGGATTAAAGTTTTTTAAAAAGGATGTTACACACACTTAAAGTGAAAGATGGGGGGGAATAACCGCGTCTTTTTTTTACGTAATTATTACTCCTTTGCATATATTTAAGTGAGGAGGGATTGCGTGAAGAAACAATTGGTGGCTAATTTGGAAAAAAGAGTTGATGGATTAGTTAGAAAAGAGAAAGTAAAGGAAGAAAAAATCGTTAGAAAGCTAGAATCTATTAATAATAGGAATGCGAAAATAGTAAAAGTCATTGCTAAAGGAAAAATTTCCAAGCAGGAAGAAATGAATGAACATGATCAAGTGTATTATGATGTCCACCTGAAATATTTAATAAAAACTTGTGAGGGGATGTACATCGAGGAAGAGATAGAACAGCGAAAAGCATCTTTTTATAAAGGTGAATTGTTGGAAGATGTTGAACTTCCTGTGTTCATAGCCAATAATCACGAAGAGGATTTGCTGATGCTAGAGGAAGACTTTGAAGTAGAGGAACGGGCAAACTTTGTTTATAATCGCTTGGATGCTGTACGTTATGCCGAGAAATGGTGGAATACGTACAATCCAGCTTATGAAAAATTTGATGTAGATTGTACGAATTATATATCGCAATGCCTTCATGCTGGTGGAGCACCGATGCGGGCTTATCCCAACAGATCAAAAGGTTGGTGGTATCAAAATAAAAATTGGAGTTATAGTTGGTCTGTGGCAAATGCTTTAAAAGTATATTTACAAGGATCTAAAACAGGTCTAAAGGCCAAGGAAGTCACGGATCCGCTCCAATTAAAACTTGGTGATGTCATTTGTTATGATTTTCAAGGTGATGGCCGTTTCGATCATAATACGATCGTTACTGCCAAAGATGCTGCAGGAATGCCGCTTGTTAATGCACACACATATAATAGCAGAATGCGGTATTGGGCATATGAAGACTCAAGCGCTTATACGCCAAACATGAAATATAAAATGTTTACGATTATAGATGGATAATAGCAGTTTTTCTCATCGTGAGAAAGTGGTATAATGGCACACAGTGGGGAAAAAGCCACTGAAGAAATTTCACGTTAGAGGTGACATGAGTGCCAATCCATGTAGTGCTATATCGACCGGAAATACCGGCGAACACAGGTAATATTGCAAGAACTTGTGCTGCGACAGGTACAATTCTACATTTAATCAGGCCGCTAGGCTTTTCAACAGATGATAAAATGCTAAAACGTGCAGGACTTGATTATTGGAAACATGTAAATATTGTTTATCATGATTCTCTTGAGGATTTCTTTTCTGCCAGTAAAGGTGGAAAATACTTCTTTCTTTCTAAGTTTGGGAAGAAACCACACACATCTTTCCAATACGATGATATTGAAGCTGATTATTATTTTATATTTGGAAGAGAGACGAAGGGCTTACCACAGGAAGTGATTGCTAAACACGAAGACACATGCCTAAGAATTCCTATGAATGACAATGTTCGTTCATTAAATCTCTCCAATACAGCAGCTATTCTAGTGTATGAAGCATTAAGGCAGCAAGATTATTTAGATTTACATTAATTACCTTAAACTAACTTATACTCGTATAAAAAAAGCGAACCCTTCTTCTGCCATACAGAAAAAGGGTTCGCTTTTTTTATGAATCATTTACTACTAGAATTAATCGCTTGAGACGGAAGAACTTCCTTCCGCTGTTCAATGCGCGCTTGTTCTTTTACTTTTTATTAACGCCTGGCTTATCCTCATACCCAGAAGTGAAGATGGCAGCTAAAAAGGCAATGCTGACGCCAATGACTAAAATTGTTCTCATAATATGTAAGCCTCCTTAAACTCATGTCCTGTCCTCATCATAGTATATCCTATTTTATAAGAAATGTGAATGCTCCTTTTTTCGATAAAAAAGAATATGGCAACTACGTGAATAAGCTTTAATATTTGGAATATGTTTTCTTAAAGAGGATGTTCAAAAAGTCACCAAATGATAAACGGCGAATTTCTTCGTTGCTCGGTTTTTCCGGTTCTCACGTAGCTATAGGAAGGATCTTCTGATAAGTTCGCTCATGTCTTATGAGCAACACAGAAACCAGCACATCCTGTGCAAGTCAGATCCACAAAACCTTCTCGCCTCGAACTTCTTGTTTCTAATTTGGCACCTTTTGAACACGTACTTAAAGGACATGTTTAGAAGGATTGAATCAATCATGTTTATTTGTCCGCCTGCATATATTAAGTAAATATCTCTCAAAATGCCGCTAGGGAGGTTCATATGGATATTCTAAAAAGAATTGAAAATTATCGAACAGAGGAAGAAAAGTTAAAGTGGGAAGGTACCTTCTTAGATTACTTACTTTTACTCAAATCACAGCCATGGGTTGCACAGTCTGCCCACTCCCGTTTATATAATATGATTAAGGACGCGGGAGTCGAAGAAGAAAGTGGAAGTAAATCATACCAGTTTTTTAATCATCAATTATTTGGGCTTGAAGAGGCACTAGAAAAATTAGTCGAGGAATATTTTCATCCTTCAGCCAAAAGGTTAGATGTCAGAAAGAGGATTTTGCTTCTGATGGGTCCAGTGAGTGGCGGAAAGTCAACGCTTGTAACGATGCTGAAGAGAGGCTTAGAGGCATACTCTAGAAAGGACAGAGGCGCGGTTTACGCCATTAAAGGTTGCCCGATGCACGAAAACCCATTAAATATGATTCCGCTGCATTTGCGTGAGGAATTTTATGAAGAGTATGGTATTAGGATTGAAGGGAATTTATCTCCACTGAATACGATGAGATTGGAACAGGATTACGGAGGAAGAATCGAAGATGTACTCGTAGAAAGGATATTCTTTTCTGAAGATAAGCGGGTAGGGATTGGAACGTTTAGTCCATCAGATCCGAAGTCACAAGATATCGCAGATTTAACAGGTAGTATTGATTTCTCCACAATAGCAGAATATGGATCCGAATCGGATCCAAGGGCATATCGTTTTGATGGCGAACTAAATAAGGCAAATCGCGGTTTGATGGAATTTCAGGAAATGTTAAAATGTGATGAAAAGTTTCTTTGGCATTTACTTTCGTTGACACAGGAGGGCAATTTTAAAGCTGGAAGATTTGCATTAATTTCCGCTGATGAACTTGTTATAGCTCACACAAACGAAACAGAATACCGATCTTTTATCGCTAATAAAAAGAATGAAGCGCTACATTCTCGGATTATTGTTATGCCAGTTCCTTATAATTTAAAAGTGTCGCAAGAAGAACGAATATATGAAAAAATGATTCAAGAAAGTGATGTTGCCGATGTTCATATTGCACCCCATACTCTAAAGGTAGCGGCAATGTTTTCAATTTTAACGAGACTTAAAGAACCTAAACGTGGAGATATTGACGTTTTGAAAAAGTTACGTCTTTATGATGGAGAAAACGTAGAAGGTTTTAATTCCGCAGATGTAGAGGAATTAAAAAAGGAATTCCAAGAAGAAGGCATGAGTGGAATAGATCCGAGGTATGTGATTAACCGTATATCCTCAACGATTATTCGCAAAGGAATTACGACGATTAATGCCCTTGATGTATTACGTTCTTTGAAAGACGGGCTTGATCAGCATTCGTCTATTACAGCAGAGCTTAAAGAGAAATATTTAAATTTTATTTCTCTAGCTCGAAAAGAATTTGATGATATGGCCAAAAAAGAAGTTCAGAAAGCTTTTGTGTATTCTTATGAAGAGTCTGCTAAAACCTTAATGGATAATTATTTGGACAATGTGGAGGCTTATTGCAATAAATCAAAATTACGTGATCAATTAACTGGTGATGAAATTAATCCAGATGAAAAATTGATGAGATCGATTGAGGAGCAAATCGGTATATCCGAAAACGCGAAAAAAGCATTCCGTGAAGAAATACTGATTCGAATTTCAGCACTTGCAAGAAAGGGAAAACGATTCGATTATCGCTCACATGATCGTTTGCGTGAAGCGATTCAAAAGAAATTATTTGCTGATCTAAAGGATGTTGTAAAGATCACTACATCTGCCAAGACACCGGATGAGCAGCAATTGAAGAAAATCAATGAAGTTGTTGCTCGTCTAGTAGATGAACATGGATATAATTCTACATCTGCAAATGATCTGCTGAGGTATGTCGGTAGTTTATTAAATCGGTAAGAGAAGTAAAGCATATCTTCGGTCTGAGCCTTTCTCAAAGGAGAAAGGCTTAGATTTTGTTGCTAAATTCAATTTAGCATCATCAGCTACATGCAATAGAGGAGTAGTTCTCCTTTCATTCTAGTAGGCCGAAAATCGGATCTCCAACTTCAATCATTTTTTACCTATAAAGAATGGATGATTTATTCATTTCTTGTAGGCCTAGTTTATATTTTTAATTTCACTTCGAGTTTATATGTATATATGTTCATATAATAATGTGTTAAGCTTCATTTCATTCAAACTTTAATAATTGTTTAAATAATTAAGATAGCTTCTCGACCAAACCTTCGATAAACTATTTTAATAGATGCACAAGAAGGGGAGATTAGTGTGAGATTAGACAGGCTTTTAGCGATGACAATGATATTGATTAATAGAAAACGAGTACGGGCTCAGGAATTAGCGGAAATGTTTTCTGTTTCAGTTCGTACCATTTATCGTGATATAGATACACTTAGTCAAGCTGGAATTCCTGTTGTAACCTTTCAAGGAACAAACGGAGGAATTGGGCTTGTTGAAGGATATAGGCTAGATAAAAGCGTATTGACAAAAGAAGAACTTAATGCTATTTCTATCGCTTTAAAAAGTGTTTCGACCTCTTATGATGACATACATACAACAAAGATTTTGGAAAAAATAAAAAATATATCAAGTGATCATCATCCTGAAACATTTTTTATTGATTTTAGTCCGTGGGGAGGAAATCCGAAACTGAAAGGAAAAATAACATTATTAAAAACGGCGATACATGCATCATTATGTGTGCGGTTTACATATTCGAATAGTAATGCAGTAACAACAGTAAGAGAAGTTGAACCACATACAATGATATTAAAAGGACAGACATGGTATCTATATGGTTTTTGTTTATTGAGGACGCAATTTAGATTGTTTAAATTGTCGAGAATGAAAGAATTGTCTTTAAGTGAAACAGAATTTGAAAGAAAAGAAGTAAAATTAGAAGAGTCACCATGGGATAAAGAATGGTATCATCCTTCAAGAACCGTATTATTAAAGATTACTTTTGATCGTGCGTTTCAGCAAACAATGGAGGAAATCTTTGATCTGCAAACAATTACTTGTGATGAAAGCGGAAACTGTCAGCTAGTCGTAGAAATGCCAGAGGATGATTGGATGTACGGTTTTTTATTAAGTTTTCTAGACAAAATTGAAGTAATAGAACCAGCTCATGTCCGTACGAAGCTGAAAGAACTGTCAATTAGCATGATGAATAGATATAGATAATCTTTTCCAATATGACATAGAGCTGTCATATTAGACTTCGTATAATGGAAAAAAAGGAGGAGAGTATACAATGCAAACATATTGTCAAAGTTGCAGCATGCCAATGATAGAAGCGGGATTATATGGAACGGAAGCGAATGGTAATAAAAGTAAAGAATATTGTATGTATTGTTATGAGCAAGGAGCTTTTTTACAATCCGATGTAACAATGGAGGAGATGATAGATCTCTGTACCGGAGTTTTAACAAAAGAGGGAATGAAGGAAGAAGAAGCGCGAAGGCTATTAAGGAACTCTATTCCATATTTAAATAGATGGAGGCAAGCAGACCTAATAGAACCGACATACATAATCAAAGGAAGGCTTTATCTTTGTAGGAATAGGTGTTAGAACAACGAATGTGGTTGAAATGACAAATAGGGGTAAAATACCGGATTTATGGGGGAAATACTATGAAGAAGGGGTAGAGCAGAAAATACTACATCAGGAAGATCCATCGCAAACACTTGGATTATATTCTAATTATGAAAGTGATGTTACTGGGGAATACACATTCTCGACTGGAAAAATTGTCACTGATATTAATAATATGCCGCAGAATATGATGATGATGAAGGTACCTGCTGCAAAATACGCTGTGTTTACAACAGAAATAGGCCCTATTACAGAAATCGTACCGAAAGCGTGGTACCAAATTTGGAACTGGTTTGAAAGGAAAGACCTGGAACGGACCTATAGTGGCGATTTTGAATGCTATGATCGAAGAAGTAAAGATCCTAACAAAACACAAGTGGACATTTATATTGCAATTAAATAAAATTCGTATCAAAAAGGCTTGCATCATGCAAGCCTTTTTGTGAATATCTTTGTCCTATTCTTTTAATTATTAGTAAATATTTTATTGTCTTTGCATAGGATAGAGTAATTAGAAGAAGTAGCATATAAATATAGAAATAACATTCAACTTAATATATGCAAAAAGTGAAAATTTGTGATTATTTTTTTAGGGGGGCATGAGTATGGCAAATTCAAATCACCAACAGTACGCAATTTCCCAAGAAGATTGGTCCCTCCATCGCAAAGGACATGATGATCAACAACGCCACCAAGAAAAAGTGCAGGAGGCCATTCGGAATAATCTGCCTGATTTAATTACAGAAGAAAGCATCATTATGTCTGATGGAAATGATGTTGTGAAAATCCCAATTAGATCATTGGATGAGTATAAGATCCGTTATAATTATGATAAAAACAAACATGTTGGTCAAGGTGGTGGGGACAGCCAGGTTGGAGATGTAGTTGCCCGTGATGGTGCTTCGCAAAAAGGACCTGGTAAAGGTCAGAAAGCAGGAGACCAGGCTGGAGAAGACTATTATGAAGCTGAAGTATCCATGCTTGATCTAGAAGAAGCATTATTTAAGGAATTGGAATTACCTAATCTGAAAAGAAAAGAATTGGATACAAATCAAATAGAACATATTGAGTATAATGATATTCGCAAAACTGGGTTAATGGGTAATATTGATAAAAAGCGAACAATGATGACAGCGTTTAAGCGTAATGCGATGCAAGGGGAGGCTGGTTTTTACCCAATCTATCCTGAGGATCTAAAGTTTAAGACATGGAATGAAATTCAGAAGCCAGAATCAAGTGCAGTTGTTATTGCAATGATGGATACTAGTGGAAGCATGGGGGTCTGGGAAAAGTATATGGCACGCAGCTTTTTCTTCTGGATGACTCGTTTTCTGCGAACGAAATATGAGACAGTAACAATTGAATTTATCGCGCATCATACGGAAGCTAAAGTCGTTACAGAAGAAGAGTTCTTTTCAAAAGGTGAAAGTGGTGGGACGATTTGTTCTTCTGTATACAGAAAAGCATTAGAGATTATTGAAGAGAAATATGAACCCGCTCGTTTTAATATATATCCTTTTCATTTTTCAGATGGGGATAATTTAACCTCTGATAATGTAAGATGTACGAAGCTAGTAAATGAGCTAATGGAAAAGTCGAATATGTTTGGCTATGGTGAAGTGAACCAATACCAGCGGAATTCTACGTTAATGTCAGCTTATAAAAATATTAAAGACGAAAAATTTTATTATTATATATTGAAGCAAAAATCAGATGTATTTCATGCGATGAAAAGCTTTTTTCGAAAAGAAGTGGATCGACAATTTGCATAAAGAGAAAAAATCCAGGGAATATGCTCCTGGATTTTTTTTATTAATCTAAATGATATTCGACAAAATACTGTCAAAAATGCAATTATTAGCATGAAACTGTCTAAACATTTTAAATCTTATTGACTAAGTAGGCTAGTCGGTGTACCATTACGATAAAATATTGCCGAAGAATAACGAAATAAATAGGCGATGAATGAGATATAGGGGGAAAAGGAATGAATATTAGTTGGAAAAGAAGCGTAATTGCTATCTTCGGTGCCGCTTTAATACTCGCGGCTTGTGGTGGGGGAAATACTTCAACACCAGAGTCTAACAAAGACAAGGGAGCAGAGAAAACCGAGGAGACAAAGAAATTTAAAATCGGTGTAACGCAAATTGTTGAACATCCGTCTCTAAATGCTGCATTTGACGGCTTTAAAAAAGCGTTAGAAGATGCGGGGATTAATGCAGAATATAAAGTAGAAAATGCACAAGACGATAAGAGTGCCAATACTACTATTGCAACAAATCTTGTTAACTCAGGTGTAGATTTGATCTTTGCTAACTCAACGCCAAGCGCACAAGCAGTAGCAAGTGCGACACAGGATATCCCGATTGTTTTTACATCAGTGACTGATGCGGTTGGCGCTGAATTAGTTGATTCAATGGAAAATCCGGGTGGGAATATAACTGGAACTATTGATAATCACCCAGATGCTATTCCGAATACTTTGAAGTTTTTAAAAGAAGAACTTGGAGCAAAAAATGTGGGAATGGTTTTTAACTCTGGAGAGCAAAATTCGCGTGCCCAAGTAGATGCAGTAAAAGAAATCCTTGAAAGTATGGATATGACGGTGAAGGAAGCTGCTGTTTCCACTTCTGCAGATGTAAAGCAAGCGACAGAATCATTAATAGGAAAAGTTGACTCATTATACATCATAACGGATAATACTGTAGTTTCTGCATTAGAGTCTGTTGTATCAGTAGCAAAAGACAATAAACTTCCTGTGATGGTTGGCGAATTCGATTCAGTCGCACGTGGCGGATTAGCTTCTTACGGATTTGAATTTTATGATATTGGTTATGAAGCAGGCCAGATGGCTGTTAAAATCTTAAAAGGTGAAAGCAAACCAGCGGAAATGCCTGTTCAAGAACCGCAAAACTTAAAGTTTGTGATGAATAAAGAAACAGCAGAAGCGATTGACCTAGAAATTAAAGATGAGTGGAAAGCTGAATTTAGTAAATAGATTGGAGATGATTCTAAATGTTTTTAGCTTTATTTGGCTCTGTTGAGCAAGGAATCATCTATGCAATTATGGCACTTGGAGTATATCTTTCGTTCCGAGTGCTCGATTTTCCTGATTTGACGGTAGATGGAAGCTTTGTAACAGGTGCTGCAGTTGCAGCGACGATGATTTTCTTCGGTTATCATCCCGTGATAGCTACTGTCGCAGCATTAATTATTGGCTTTATGGCAGGTTGTGTGACAGGATTATTGCATACGAAAGGTAAGATAAATCCATTGCTTTCAGGGATTTTAATGATGATTGCTTTATATTCGATTAATTTGCGGATTATGGGCTTAACAACGGAGAATTCCGTTGGAAGACCGAATATTCCTTTGTTAAATGCAGAGACGCTTTTCAGTAAATTTCAAGTATTTTGGAGTTCACTCGGTATCGATCAAGCTATTAATCAAGCTTTGGCAACGATCGGAATGAAACATTTGCCGTCTACTTGGGGAACTTTATTTTTAATGATAATCATTACTTTATTAATTAAGTTTGTAGCAGATTGGTTTTTACAAACAGAAGTTGGCCTTGCGATTCGGGCAACTGGTGATAATAAGAAAATGATTAGAAGTTTTTCAGCTAATACAGATAATCTAGTTATTATCGGCCTTGGAATATCTAATGCGCTTGTCGCATTTTCAGGAGCATTAATTGCTCAATATGCGAAGTTTTCCGATATCGGTTTAGGAATTGGAATGATCATCATCGGATTAGCTTCTGTTATAATTGGTGAGGCGATATTTGGCACGAAATCAATTATGCGAACAACGGTTGCAGTTATTATCGGAGCAATTATATATCGAATTGTTTTAGGACTAGCACTCAGAATTGAATTGTTAGATACAGGCGATATGAAATTGATTACAGCTGTCATTGTAATCATTGCATTGATCATGCCACAGTTTTTTGAAAAAAGAAGGGAAAAGCGCAGAAAAGCGAAGCGGCATGCCGATCGCTTAGCTCAACATGCTTTAAATAAGGAGGGTGAAGCTGTTGCTGAAACTCGAACAGATTAATAAAGTATTTAATGAAGCAACACCTGACGAAAAAATTGCCCTTGATCAAATTAATCTAGTGCTAAAGTCAGGGGATTTTGTAACAGTCATCGGTAGCAATGGCGCCGGAAAATCAACAATGATGAATATGATTTCCGGTGCGCTTACTCCAGATATTGGCGATATTAAAATAGCAGGTAAGAATGTTACAAAATTACCAGAATATAAGCGTTCTGTGCTAATTGGGAGAGTGTTTCAAGATCCTATGGCTGGTACTGCTCCTTCCATGACAATTGAAGAAAATTTAGCGATGGCATTCTCAAGAAGTAAAAAGCGAGGTTTGAGAAAAGGGGTAGATAAGAAGAGACGCGCATTTTTCCGCGAGTCACTTGCCACACTTCATTTGAATCTTGAAGATCGCTTAAACGCAAAAGTAGGCATGCTCTCAGGGGGAGAGAGGCAAGCTTTGTCATTATTGATGGCCACCTTTACCCAGCCTTCTATTCTATTGCTAGATGAGCATACAGCAGCATTAGACCCAACGCGAGCAGAGACGATTACAAATTTAACGAAGCAATTAGTTGAAAAGGATCGATTAACAACGTTAATGGTTACTCATAATATGCAGCAGGCCTTAGATTTAGGTAATCGACTTATTATGATGGATAAAGGACAAATAATCCTTGAAGTAGAAGCAGAAGAGAAAAAGAAATTAACGATTGATAAGCTAATGGCTGAATTCCAACGTATTCGTGGAGAAAAGTTAACGAATGACAGAGCTTTATTATCTGTTTGAATGGACTGTAACTAATAAAAGGCAAAACAAAAAGGTCTGATTTTTAAAATCGGACCTTTTTGTTGAATTTAATGTGGTAGAAATGCGAGTTGATAAAAGAACAATACAGCAAAAACGTATACGATCGGATGAACAGAACGCCATTTTCCTGTAACAACTTTTAATAATGGGTAAGAAATAAATCCTAGGGCGATTCCTGTTGCAATGCTGGATGTAAGTGGCATACTCAAAATAATTAAAAATGCTGGGAATGCTTCTTCTATTTCATCCCACTTGATCTGTGCAATAGAACCCATCATTAAACTGCCTACAATAATGAGTGCTGGTGCAGTAATTGCAGAAAGCCCTGATACAGCACTAACGAGCGGGCCAAAAAATGCCGCAATAATAAAGAGAACGGAAACAGTGACAGTTGTTAAGCCAGTGCGGCCACCTGCTGCAACACCTGATGATGATTCGATATAAGCGCTCGTCGGGCTTGTTCCAAACATCGCACCAGCAGTGGCAGCTACCGAATCTGCCAAAAGTGCTTGGCGTACACGCGGCATTGAATTACCTTTCATTAAACCCGCTTGATGGGCAACGCCAATCATTGTGCCTGTTGTATCAAAGATCGTAACAAGTAAAAAGGAGAAGACAACAGCGAAAAGAGCGTGATCCCATACTTCAGCAAATGCTGTAATCGGATTAGCAATAATAATCCCTTCAGGTAGAGATGGCAATTCGACAAACCCTTGGTCAAATGAAAGATGACCTGTTAATAATGCCACGACACCAGTTACAATCATCCCTAAAAATAATGCGCCATGTACCTTAAGTGCCATCAATATTAATGTAACGGCTAGCCCCAGTAAGGCAAGTAGTACTCCAGGCGAATGTAAATCCCCTAGTGCTACAAGATTTGAAGGATGAGCGACGATTAATCCCGTTAGTCTCATACCAATAAAAGCGATAAATAAGCCAATTCCCGCCGTAATCCCATGTTTTAAATTATCAGGGATAGCTTCAATTAACATTTTCCGAAAAGGTGTTAAAGATAAAAGTACGAAAATAATACCAGCAACAAATACGGCTGAAAAAGCTACTTGATAGCTGATATCATGTGTACCAACAACAGAGTAGGCGAAGTAGGCATTTAATCCCATACCAGGAGCGATAGCAATGGGATAATTCGCTGCAAGTGCCATCCATAGTGTACCAATGACGGTGGCAATAATTGTAGCGGTAAATACCTGGTCAAACGGTACCCCGGCATCCTTCAAAATGATCGGGTTTACGACAACGATATATACCATTGTTAAAAACGTTGTAATCCCGGCAATAATTTCCGTTTTAACAGTCGTGTTATTTTCTTTTAATTTAAACATAAAAAAACCTCCAAAAGGCGAACGATATTAATTACATTTAATATATTATTCGTTTTTTGTCTTAATAGCAAGTATTTCTCAGTTAGTTTTTTATGATAAGAAACGTTTCTTGATATCCGGAGACGGAAGCGTACAGCTATCTTTTTTTCCAAACCATTTATAACGATTTTTTGCAATAATATGATAGAAAATATTTCTAATTGGTGGAGGAATGAGAAGGAAAATATATAATAGCTTCCATAGGCCGGTCAAACGGCCACAAATACGCAATGAAGCAGATGTTCTATAAAATAGCTTGTCGTTTTCTATGAGAACCATGCTATCGATATTAGCTGGCACATTATATTCCTTTAATAAGGATTGCCCGATTGGACTTTGTAGAGAAGTGAAATGAAAATAACTGTTAGGGTCACGCTTTATAATAAATTGCACACTAGAATCACAAAAGTTACAAACACCATCGAACAATATGACTGGTTTCATAAATACACTCCCCTTAAAAATAATGCTTTATTCATATTATCATATTTACTGGGGCTAATTTGAAAGCAAGTACCCTCACAGAAGCTAAAATAAGTTAAAACTCCATGCGTTAAAAACAAGAAAAAAATCTCCTGAAAAGAAGATTTTCTAATAGTGCGTGTTCAAAAAGATGCCAAAATAGAAACAAGAAGTTCGAGGCAAGAAGGTTTTGAGGATCGGACTTGCACAAGACGTGAGCGATCTTAACAGAGGATCCTCTGTTGCCTTAGTAGAAGTACCTAATTGCCAACGAAGAAAAAGAAATTCGCCGTTTATCATTTGGTGACTTTTTGAACATCCTCTTATAGCATTACATAATTAAATTCAATATATAATAACAACCTGCTGCAAGGGTAGCTGTAATAGGGAGTGTAATCACCCATGTAATCAGCATTCTTTGAGCTGTGTCCCATTTAACGCCTTTAACGCGGTGAGATGACCCTACACCAAGTATAGATGAAGAAATTACATGTGTCGTGCTTACAGGTAAGTGAATAAGCGTTGCACCAAAAATAATGATAGCAGAGCTTAAATCAGCTGCAACTCCATTGACCGGACGGATTTTCATGATTTTTCCGCCTACCGTTTTAATTATTTTCCAACCCCCTATAGATGTACCTAATCCCATTGCCAAAGCACAAGAAAACTGAACCCAAAATGGGATATCTGTTGTGGTATGGTAATTATTCGCGATCAATGCCATCGTAATGATCCCCATCGCTTTTTGCGCATCATTTGTTCCATGTGTATAAGATTGTAATGCTGCTGTAGCAATTTGTATATATCGAAAGCGTTTATTCGTTTTGGCTAAATTCAAATTTTTCAACGATATCTTAAAAATAAAGTAAATGATAAAGCCAAAAGTGAATGCAATTAATGGTGATATGAGTAAAGCTTCAAGAATTTTCAAAAAACCTTTGTAATTAAGTGCGGAAAACCCTGCTGCTGCGATCGCTGCTCCAGCAATAGACCCAATAAGAGCATGCGAGGAACTGCTTGGAATGCCATAATACCAAGTGATTAAATTCCATGCGATGGCTGAAATTAATGCTGCCAAAATAACAGCCGAACCATTTGTTAAAGTAAACGGATCAACAATATCTTTTGTTATTGTTTGTGCCACTCCGGTAAATGTCAATGCACCAAGAAAGTTCATAACAGCTGCCATTATGATGGCAGGACGTGGTCTTAAAGCTTTAGTGGATACAGAAGTTGCAATAGCATTGGCTGTATCGTGAAAGCCATTAATAAAATCGAATGCCAAGGCGGCAATGACGATTAAGATTGTAATAATAAAAACTGTATCAATTCCCATTTTGCATTACTCCCTTAAGCATTTTTCATTACAATGCTCTCAAGTGTGTTGGCCACTCCTTGGCAGCTATCTGCTACTTCTTCTAGACTTTCGTAAAGTTCTTTGTATTTAATAAGTCGGATTGGATCCGTCTCCGTTGCAAACAGGTTTTTAATAGACTCGCGTAAATTATCATCACACATGGACTCTAGCTCTTTAATTCTAATCGCATGTGGGCGGATATCCGGAAGTTTTTTGCTGAAAATTAAGCCGATAGAAATGTCAATTTCATCTACGCATTTAGCAATAGCATCTACAAATCGAAGCATATATTCATCTGACTGAAAAATAGAATACATTTCAAAAAGTGCTGCAGTTTGTTCCATGCCATCAAGGACATCATCCATAATCATTGAAAGCGCTAGAATATCTTCTCTTTCGATCGGTGTAATGAATGAGTTGTTCAATTCCATGATAATTTCATGGACATATGTATCCCCTTTTGATTCATACTCCTTCATCTTTGCCGCAAATAACTTTGTATCCTCTTTGTTTGATAATTTGTACTCTACAAAGAAATTCATACTTTCTTTTAAGTTTGCTGCATTATCCTCAAGCAACTTAGCAAATTTATCTTTTTTGTTATTCTTAAAGACCAACTTTAAAACCTCCTGTTTTAGAAGCATAGTTATACCAAACGTTCTTATTTTATCTTATATAGTGGAATAATAAAAGAACTTGTCGAAATTTATTTTAATAAAGCTATTCCATTTAGTCAAAATTAAAGAGTACAATAAAGAAAAGGAGGAGATGGGAAAGGATGGTTAAAAATTTACAGGCAACAATTAAACTACATAATGGTGTTGAAATGCCCTATCTAGGATTAGGGGTTTATAAAATGAAAGAACATGAGGAATCGAAAAATGTTATTAGAGCTGCGATTCAACATGGTTATAAGTCTATTGATACTGCCCAATTATATGAGAATGAAGATATCGTCGGGCAAGCAATAAGAGAATCAGATGTGTATCGGAAAGATTTATTTATTACAACGAAGGTCTGGAATTCGAATCAAGGTTATGATTCAACTTTAAAAGCCTTTGAAGCAAGCTTAAATGAGTTGAAAATGGATTATGTTGATCTTTTTTTAATTCATTGGCCGGTAAAAGAAAAACATCGGGATACCTGGCGCGCGTTAGAAAGATTATATGATGAAAAATTAGTGCGTGCAATTGGAGTAAGTAATTTTCAAGTCCATCATTTGCAGGATTTGGCTGCGCATAGCAACGAAAAACCAGTTGTCAATCAGGTTGAACTTCATCCTCGTCTAACGCAAGAGACACTTCGAGAGTATTGTCTAGAACAGGGGATTGCTGTGGAAGCATGGGCACCACTTGGTCAAGGGCGCTTGCTTGAAGAACCTACGATTAAGCATCTTGCTGAAAAGCATCATAAAACGACTGCGCAAATTATTTTAAGATGGCATTTACAAAACGGAATAATTATTATTCCAAAATCAGTCCATGAAGAGCGGATTCAAGAAAATGCAAATCTGTTTGATTTTGAGCTAACGTTGAATGAAATGAGAGAAATAGATACACTCAATTTAAATGAGCGTTTTGGTCCTGATCCAGATAACTTTGATTTTTAAGAAAAGGAGCCTGCAATGCAGGCTCCTTTTGTATGTAGTAGCTACCTTTTCACAAATGGTTCAAATATATACGGTTTGTCAAGAAAAGGCGCGGTGCAATCTATTCTTTTTAAGGTAAAGGGGTGTACAAAAGCTAATTTACGAGCGTGTAGCGCTTGTCTTTGAAAAATTGGCCTCCCCCCATATAGTTGATCACCTGCTAAAGGAAAGCCAATATGGGCCATGTGCACGCGAATCTGATGTGTTCTTCCTGTAGCTAGTTTGCATTCAATGAATGATAGTTGTTTTTCGGGGATTGTTTTAAGTATTTTACAATGTGTAACTGCTTGTTGGCCAGTTTCGGAAACACGTCTTCTTGTTGGGTGATGACGGTCTCTTCCGATTGGTGCACGAATCGTGAATGTACTTTTTTTCATTAATCCATCTGTCAAAGCCAAGTATGTACGATCAATTTCATTGTTTTCAAGCATTTGATCTAATATTGCGTGGCTTAAAGCATGTTTAGCAAATATGATGGCTCCTGTTGTTTCTTTATCCAGTCGATGAATGTGACGGATTTTTCGATTATCATTTTGGCCCTGTAAATAAAAAGCAACGGCATTTGCAAGTGTATCCATTTCATTCTGTTCATTAACATGTGTTGCCATACCGGCAGGTTTATTAACAATGAGTAAATGTTCATCTTCATAGACTATTTGTATTGTGGTTTTGAAAGGGATAATTGTATTATTTAACTCATTTGGAAAAGTGATAAAGATGTCATCTCCAGCTTCCAGTGGCGCGGTCCAAATCGCTAGTGAGTCATTAACGGAAACTCTTTTTTCCATTCTGAGTTGATGAACAAGTTTTTTTGGAGCAAGCCACTGTGTACGAAATAAGGACTGAATGGACATTCCTGACCATTGATCATATACATGAACGTTGATTGTGCACTCCTGTTGCTGTTTCAACATATTCCCGCCTCCACGTAAATAATTTTTCATGATTTTCCCATGCAAATGAAGTATATGCCTATGTTATCCTTACTATAAGAAATACAAAAGGCAGGTATTTGAAATGAAATGTGTATTTGCTTCAACGGTTGAGCAAGAGAAAACGTTAGTAGAATTAATCGATTATATGTATACCTCTATCTTTCCAATCTATTTCAATGATCAACAAATCATGGAATTTTATGATTTATGTGTTTTGCAAATCGATGCACAGGGGCTTGAAAGACTGCACACATTAGAAACTGCATTTCAAGCAATGTCTAGTTTACAAGTAGTAATCACTATATTAGAAAAGCCTCTTGCTTGCGATGAAATGGAACATTGTGAAAAGTTACTAGAGAAAAACATTTGTAACTTAAACAGATGCGAATTATTTTTTCCCTTTTCCTATCAATACTTTCTCGATACTTCAAAAAAGAAAAAAAGTATGATGTTAAGTAAATTCGCAAATCCAACAAATACATTATCAATTTAAAAATGAGAAAACCCTTCTTTTTGAAGGGTTTTTTCTTAATTTACATTTTCATTGAAGAATGCTTTGAAATCCTCTTCTGGATGAGCTCCAACTATCCTGTCCAATTCCACACCATCTTTAAAATGAATCAAGGTAGGTGTGTGTGTAATCCCATAATCATTAAATCCATGCTCGAATTCCAACAGGTTATATTGTAGAAGGTTGATATCCATCTCTTCCGCAACTGGATTTACAATTGGTGTAGTTTGTTTACAATAAGAGCATTCAGGGCTATAGAAATATACTGTTACATCTTCTTTATTTTTAAGCTTCTTATTCAAATCATCGGGTAAGATAAGGTTTTGATAAAGCGGGTCATCCAGCTGATCTATTGTCGCTGCTTGAAGGTCATTTTTCTTATATTTATTTCCTTCCACTTTTTCATTTTGTTGCATTTTTGTAATCAGCCCGATGGCTGCGAAAACTCCGATAATGATAACTAAGAAAATAATAATTTTTTTCATTAATTAATCCTCCTTGGAACGTTTATAAATAATGATGCTAGTGGTAAAAATGAATATAAAGGCAGTTAAGGCAAGGAGTGGGATTGTAATGAATCCAAGCCAGTTAATATACGCACCTGTACATGGTACGATGCCACAAGCTGGTGCTTGCTCAGCAAAAACAGTTACTTTTTGAAGTAAATAATGATACGTAGATACAAGTAGGCCAATTCCTGAAAAAACGGCAGAATACAGTGCAATTTTATAATCCTTTTTTGCAGCAGCGATACCAAGTATAATTACGAGTGGGTACATTAAAATCCTTTGATACCAGCATAACTCGCATGGAATGTATTGTTTAATTTCGGAAAAGTATAAACTGCCTAGTGTAGCGATAACGGAAACAGCCCAAGCATAAAATAGTAAATTCTCGCGGTGGTCCTTTTGTTTATCCATGTTATACCTCACATATCTTTAAATTATTTATATATGTTCGCTTGCAGTATCTTCTCGATTATAGTATTAAGTCATAAAGAATGTAAATAGGGACAGCTCTATTCACAAAACTGTAAAATGTAAAAGGAGATTTGATGATGCCAGATAAATTAGATTTAACACAATTTGAAAAGAAAATGATTGTGAGGCCATTGGAGCATCGAGATATAAAAGCGATTTTGACTTTACAATCGCACTGTTTTCCAGGAATGGAGCCTTGGACGATTGAACAGCTTGAGAGCCATCTGAAGTTATTTCCAGAAGGGCAAATAATTGCGGAATATGACGGTGAAATTATTGGTTCATGTTCCGGCTTAATTATTAATTTTGATGAATATGATGATAAACATTCTTGGGACGATGTAACAAATAATGGTTATATCACAAATCATCATCCTGAAGGTTATAACTTATATGGAATTGAAATCATGGTCCATCCTGCATACAGACGGATGAAAGTAGGGCATAGACTGTATGAAGCTAGAAAAGAATTGGCAAGAAGCAATAATTTAAAGAGTATCATTATTGGTGGACGAATCCCAAATTACTATAAATACAAAGAGGAAATGACGCCTCGGGAATATGTTGATGCGGTAACGCTGCATCAAATTTATGATCCTGTTTTATCATTTCAATTACTAAATGGGTTCACACTGATGAGAATCAATCCCAATTATTTACCTGACGATAAGCAGTCTAATAAATATGCGACGCTAATGGAATGGAATAATGTTGATTATGTGCCACTTAGTAAACGCCATTATAAAACGAGCTATCCTGTTCGGATATGCGCAGTGCAATATATGATGCGTGCAATTAGCTCTTTTGAGGATTTCGCTAATCAAGTGGAGTACTTCACAGATGTGGCATCAGATGCATCTTCTGATTTTGTCGTATTTCCTGAAATTTTCACATCTCAGCTAATGTCATTTTTAAATGAAAGAACGCCTTCACAAACAATTAGAAAACTAACGGAATACACGGAACAATACATTGAATTGTTTACTAATTTAGCGATTCGATACAACGTTAATATTATTGGTGGATCCCATTTTGTTGAGGAGAGCGGAGAGATTTATAATATTTCTTTTTTATTTCGAAGAGATGGTACGATTGAAAAGCAATACAAAATCCACGTAACACCAAATGAGCGTTTGTGGTGGGGGATTAGTCAAGGTGATCATGTCCGAGTATTTGACACAGATTGTGGCAAAATAGCAATCCAGATATGCTATGATATTGAATTTCCTGAGCTTGCACGTATTGCTGTTGAGAAAGGAGCTAATATTATCTTTACTCCTTTTTGTACAGATGATAGACATGGTTACTTACGTGTCCGTTATTGCTCACAGGCACGAGCAGTTGAAAATCAGATTTATACGGTGATTTCAGGTACGGTCGGAAATTTACCACAAACCGATAATATGGATATTCAATATGCACAATCAGCTATATTTGCACCATCTGATTTTGAGTTTGCACGTGATGGAATTGTTGGAGAAACAAATCCAAATATCGAAATGGTCTTAATTGGTGATGTCGATCTAGAAATTCTTCGTCGCCAGAGGCAAGATGGGACGGTCATGCAGTTACAGGATAGACGGAGAGATGTGTATGAAGTGAAATATAAACAATAGGCAATATATTTGATACATACAAATACCCGGGGCCAATAGTTTGACCGCCGGGATTTTTTATATTGTGATGAAAGGCTCTGTGATCATAGCAGGGGCACTACCAACTGATTCATTCGCGTGTTCTAAATACCGAAGTAAAGAATATAAGCGACGCTCAATCAATGAGTAATCCTTTGAAAATTGATAAGCATGCATGAAATGTTCAATTCGCTTGGATAGCAAATTATCTTTCGTTCGCACCATTAAGATAATTAAATTATCCCATTCAGACCGATGAGTATAGTAAAGTGCACGATCGTAATCCACGATATCCATTTAACGCAGCCTCCTTTTTGGAGCTTGTTTTTAGTATATGTGCAAGTCGATAATACTTTCGGTGTAATAATTGACAGTGTGATCAGAATAATACATTCTAAAATTGGAATGAGTAAATAAGTGTAAATAAGTAAAAAATAAAAATATCTGTCCACATGAAAATCCCTTTTTTCACATACATTGAGGTAAAAAGGGAGGGGATTTTTAATGAAACCAAATGCAAATGCATTGGAATATGCTATTAGTGAAATTACTGAAATAGCGAGCAGCTTTGGGCTCGATTTTTATCCGATGCGTTATGAAATTTGCCCTGCTGATATAATTTATACGTTTGGTGCATACGGTATGCCTACTCGATTTTCACACTGGAGTTTTGGAAAGCAATTTTTCAAAATGAAGTTACAATATGATTTCGGCTTAAGTAAAATATATGAATTAGTCATTAATTCCAATCCATGTTATGCATTTTTGCTTGATTCAAATTCACTTATTCAAAATAAATTAATTGTCGCGCACGTACTTGCCCATTGTGATTTTTTTAAAAATAATGTCAGATTTCGGAATACAAACCGCGATATGGTGGAAAGTATGGCAGCGACAGCTGAAAGGGTTCGGGAGTACGAAATTGAGTATGGTAAAGCGGAGGTAGAAGACTTTCTTAATGCCGTGCTTGCCATTGAGGAACATATTGACCCATCACTCGTGCGACCAACTTTACAATGGAAAGCGGAAGATGATGATGTAGAAGAAGATGTACCTGCAGCGACAGAATATGATGATTTATGGTCGCTAGATGGTAAGAAAAAGCAGAGGATCGATCGGAGAAAGTCAAAAAAATCTTTTCCACCACAACCTGAAAAGGACATTATGTTATTCATCGAACAGTATAGTCGGGAACTTTCAGACTGGCAAAGAGATATCATGACGATGATAAGATCGGAAATGCTATATTTCTGGCCACAACTTGAAACGAAAATTATGAATGAAGGCTGGGCATCATATTGGCATCAGCGGATTCTCCGAGAAATGAATCTCACAAGCGAAGAAACGATAGAATTTGCAAAATTGAATGCCGGTGTAGTTCAGCCATCAAGGACGAATATTAATCCATATTATCTCGGTGTGAAAATGTTCGAAGATATTGAAGAACGCTGGAATAATCCTAGTGATGAAATGAAAGCACAAGGTGTGGAGGAAAATTCGGGTCGAGAGAAAATGTTTGAAGTTCGAGAAATCGAATCAGATATATCATTTTTGCGTAATTATTTAACAAAGGATCTTGTCATGCGTGAAGATATGTACCTTTTTCAAAAACAAGGGCGCGATTATAAAATAGTTGATAAAAAATGGACTGATGTACGTGATCAACTCGTTAATATGCGGGTCAATGGTGGGTTTCCATACATCACTGTCAATGATGGCGACTATATGAAAAATGGAGAACTTTATTTAAAGCATTCATATGAGGGAATGGAGTTGGACTTAAAATATTTGGAGAAAGTGTTACCATATATCCATCAGCTATGGGGACGCCCCGTCCATATGGAAAGTAGCGTTGAAAATAGACCAGTACTTTTTACATTCGATGGTAGAAACATGCTAAGAAAATTTTTGTAATGAAGATAATGCTGTATGTTGTGGACTTTAACATTGACACATGGTGTGGCGGTTATTAGTCGAGGAATCAATTGGCTCATCCGTAAGAGACGCGACACTAGTACGTCGTAGCTGGATGCGAAAGTTTAAGTAGATGTTAAAAGATATTAATTGTATGTAAATAAAGAAAGGTCTGATTCCAATTTTACATGGAATTCAGACCTTTTATGTTATCTTAAGGGGGGAGATAACGTTATATTGATAAATATACCCCAATATTATGAACAGACTATGAAGAATCCATTACAAATATGTAAAAAGTGAAATTATGTTTTATTTGAAAATCTTTCATCGGACTGTCGATATGCGGCTATAGCTGTTTTCAATGAAGCATAGGCACCAACAGCTGCATTTCCATAAAAAAAACCCATGAAAACTCCGGCCCAAAAGTTAAATCTATGAGCAATGAAAATAGAGAAGATTAAGCCGAGTACGGATGCAACTGTAGGGATGAAAGCCCGCGGGATGGGTGTTAGCAACTTAATTATTTGTGTTAATATCAAAACAGTTGGGACGGCAATAACGGCATCCCAGAAATTCGTATGTATAATCGGAAAATGTTCCATTTTTTAACCACCTGACATTTATTCTTTATCCGTATCTATTTTCTCCAATAAACGCAATATTATTATAAAAAAAAGAAGCGCCAAAAAGACGCCTCAAAAAGAAAGTTAATATGCGTAAGCCGAGCCAATGATAATTAATAAAATAAACAGCACAACTAACAATGCAAAGTTGTTGCCGAAGCCGAAACCGCCTTCTCCACCCATAAAATGGACACCTCCTTAAAAGGATCTAACCTATTTTATGTGAAGGAAGTTATTTTGGTTATTGGACGAAGAGTCAATTTTCGGTAATGATAAGATTCAATACCTCATTCATCTCATCTTCATCAAGTTGTTCTCCATCGATTTCAGCATTGTGGACATCAAATAATTCACCATCAGAAATAAAGTCAATTTTAATCGTTGAATTTTCTTTTTTTCCAGTAAAACGAATAATTTCTTCACCTGCATCATTTTTGATCACTTTCCACTCAGGATGCAAGAAAAAATTGTCCATTGTTTCTCCAACAGTTTGAGCCGCAGAATCATAGAAGGTACCATCTTTTAGTCCTGAAACTTTGTCTTCTGCTGTAGGGAAAAGTGCGCTGGAGGCAAACGCATAAAGTAGGAGGGAAACCAAAGCAATGAACACACCTAGCCAACTTGTACCGCCTTTTTTATGTAATTCAACGTTTTTATCTTCAGATGATAACCCTTTTTCTCTAATGGCCGATACTTTCTTTTTTGCATTTAGTAAATAGAAATGATTACCATACAACCCTAGCAAAATTGCAATAGCAAATGAAATGGAATTGTCAACCGTACTATATTTGTAATCGCTTATGTATAATAAAAAGTCAATAAAAAAGAAAGTAGCTATAATAATAACTATCGGAATATACATTTTTCGATAACCTAACCAAAATAGCGATAAGAAAAATGCAGCGAAATTCCATGTAGGTTTATTTTCTTTGTTCTTTATCCATTTCCTATTGTAATAAGGATATTTCTTTCCTACAAATATAGATAAATCTAGTTCGGAATCAAATTTTGGCAAAACAGTTGCATCATTTTGTGCTAGCTCGTTAATATCAATATTTATTGTTGATCCATCATCATTGAACTGATCTCCACATTTACTACAAAAATCTTTGTTTTCATCCAGATTATTTCCACATCTATGACAATGCTTCATATTGTTTCTTCCCCAATCTAATAAAAATGTTATTCACCCCTTAAGATAATATCATAATTTTCAAAAAAATGATGTCAAATTCGTAAAAGTACATGAAAGAAAAATTAATCACAGAATAGCCCAATTGAAATTGAGCTATTCGTTTGCAAATGTGTGTGCTATTTTTATTCACTCAGTTTCTTCTCCATTTCATCCTTATCTAAAACCGTTTTCGGAAATAGTTTAGAAACTTCATGGATCATTTCAAATGCGTCTTCTAGTTCATATGGTTTAAAAAAACTATATTCATAAAAAGTAGATCCTTCTGAAGTTTCGAGAAGTATAGAGAGTATTTGATGCACGCTAGCCCGCCCTGTATCTTCATCACCAAAGAACATTTTATCAGGCGCCGTTTCTGTTTGACTAACATAAAAAGTACCAATAGCTTTATTTGAATAGGCCCTTTTTGCGAAACTTTCCATTTCCTCGAAAGATTGGCTGTAATGCATGCAAATCCACCCCTTTTATCGCATATACTTAATTTATACCTATTCTATACGGGTTGTAAACCGTTTAAATAAATTTAGATGAAAATAGGAGAATGATATGAAAATAATTGATCTTCATTGTGATGCATTATATAAAATATGGGACAGTAAAGGTATCCTAAACTTCAAAAATTCCGCCAAACTAGATACAAGCCTGAAACGTTTGAAAATGGGAGAGGTGAAAGTACAGTGCTTTGCCATTTTCATACCTCCAGAATTAAAAGCAGAGCAAAAGTTCCAAGCCGCTCTTGATCAAATAGATTATTTTTACACAAATGTTATTGGAAATAACGACGATATCAAGCATATTAAGTCATGGAATGATTTTGATCACCTTAAAGACAATGAAATAGGAGCAATGCTTACATTAGAAGGGGTGGATTGTATTGGAAATGATGTACATAAACTTAGTATTTTATATCATCTAGGCGTCCGCTCAGTGGGTTTGACTTGGAACAATGCTAACTTAGCGGCAGATGGAGTTGGTGAACCCCGTGGGGCTGGTCTAAGCTTATTTGGAAGAGAAATCGTGCGCTTTAATAATGAGCATAAGATACTTACGGACGTTTCTCATTTAAGCGAAAGAGCATTTTGGGACGTAATGGAGTTATCTCACTATCCAATTGCAAGTCACTCAAACGCGAAAACAATTTGTTCACACCGACGTAATTTATCGGATGCACAGGCAATTGCTCTATTTGATAAAGGAGCAATGATTCATGTTGTTTATTTTCCACAATTTGTTTCTGGGAAAATTCCTGCAACGATTTCCGATCTGATCATGCATATTGATCACTTTTGTTCTCTTGGAGGGGTTGACCATATTGGCTTCGGTTCTGATTTTGACGGAATCACAAGCTATATTATTGGTTTAGAAAATGCTTCAAAACAGCAGTATTTAATAAACGAGTTGTTGAAGTATTATTCCGAAGACCAAGTATTTGGGTTTGCAAGCGGAAACTTTTTAAAGAGTAGACCAATATAGCAAAAAAGTTTCGAACACCCATATTAATGGCTGAATAAATGCAAACTTTAGTCGATATTAGAACTAAAGCAAAGCTGCTTAATACTGGGAGTTTGAAAGGAAGTTCAAAATGAAACAAAGCAATCGCCTTACATGGAAACTTGGCGCAGTAATTATGGGGATTTTAATATTTTGTTTAGTTGTTATCTCGTTGTCTATGTACAGATCTAGTTATCAGGAGATTAAAAAGGCCGCGGGAATCGAATTATATGGTTGTGCAAATATTACAACAGCTTTAGTGGATCCGACAGATCTTGAAAAGATAATTGCAGGTGATAAAAGTCTTTCTAAAAAAGTGAGTGAGGAAATTGCATGGACGCTTGAACATAAACATATTTTCGAAGGTCATTATATTATTAATGTAGACAGTACAATATTAGCTGCAGATAAACATATGGAAACAAAGGGGTTTTCTGCAGGTGATAGATTTCAAATCGATAAAAAGGCTATTTCTGAGCTAATGGAAACGAAAGGCCCATCATATTCAGAAGTATATGAATTTGGAGGGATGAAGCGCTTGACTGGTTATGCTCCGATCTTTCGTGACCATGATCCAAATAATGAAATTATAGCTATTAGTGCAATCGACTTTGAAGCGGGCATTCTACATGAACGAACATGGGAAATGGTAAAAGGTAGCTTATTATTCTCAATTATTCCAATATTACTTGCGGGCATAATCACGATTTTCTTAATTAAAAGGGCAACAGATCCATTAAGAAAAATTATTAATCATGCGAGAAAAGTCGCCGAAGGGGATCTTACGGTTAGTGACCTTAAGCTTGCCAGCAAGGATGAGATTGGTCAGCTGTCACAGGATTTAGATAAAATGGTGAATAATCTTCGGGAAGTACTCGGACAAGTATCAGCAAGTTCTGCGGAAGTTGCATCGTCATCGGAACAACTTGCAGCAGGTACGGGAGAAATTAGTGTTGCAGCGGAAAGAAATGCTGTGGATATTCAAAAAGTACAACAAGGTTCTCAGGTACAACTTAATATTATTCAAGATGCAAATCAAACGCTGACGGGTATTTCCAATAAAACGAATGAGATGAGCACTAGAGCTCAGTCACTTAATGAAGAGGCGAAAGAAACACTAGAACAAGCAGAAAATGGAGATGTTACAATTGAAAAAGCTATTGCACAAATGGGTCAAATTAATACAAGAACTTCGGATTTAGTCGCTTCTATGGAAACATTAACATTAAAATCGAAACAAATCGATCAAATCTTAGCTGTGATAACTACGATCTCTAATCAGACAAATTTGCTTGCTTTAAATGCAGCTATAGAAGCATCAAGGGCAGGAGAACATGGTAAGGGTTTTGCTGTAGTGGCGTCGGAAATTAGAAAACTTGCGGAACAGTCAGCAGAATCTACGAAACAAATTGGTATATTAATTCATGAAATTCAAGAAGATACTAGAAATGTGGCTAAAGTGACTGTTGGCAGTGTTAAAGCTGTTAAAGTTGGTACGAATTTACTTGAAAATGCGGGAGCGGCGTTTATTGGGATAAAGAGTTCCATTACAAATGTGTCAACGGATATTAGTGGTATGTATAAGGAAGTGATACAGATTAATGTAAGTATCCAGGAGATCGCAACTGCAATGGGCAATATTGAACACACTGCTAATGAAAATACGATAAATACAAACCAAATAGTTACACATTCGGAAGAACAAACGGCTTCAATAGAGGAAATTACATCCTTGATGGAATCAATGTCTTATATGGCTGAGGAACTACAGGCACGAGTAAATAAATTTAAACTGCTAGCCTAGGAAATTGTCTATTCTAAAACATCAAACAGATTATTCCTAAGACAGGAGGCAGGAGGTGAGATACTTCCTGCTTCGTTTTTATTTATCAAATTCCCGCCAGAAAACTCCCACCTCAAGGAATGTGATGGGCGTAGCCCAATGAGTAGGTGGGAGATGAATGGTGGTTGGCGTTAGCCAAAACCCTATCCCTGCCTTCCTCCTTCTTTCACATTCAGACGTGACATGAACAGGTAGACACAATCGTGATTGGAACGAATCAAGATTGGAAACAACGGGTCAATCTAGGGAAAAGGAACAATCAGCATTTTGTGTCCGTCCCGTTTTCTATCTGATTTCTATGATCACCTACAAAGCAAAGAAAGTTGGGATTCAGGTCACCAAAACAGAGTCTTACACATCAAAAGCGAGTTTCCTTGATCACGATCCTCTCCCTGTCTATAAAGAAAAGGAAAGAACGAATTTTGTATTCAGCGGGAAAAGGATGAACCGGGGTCTCTATCGATCTGCCACGGGCATTTTCCTGAACGCAGATGTCAATGGCGCATACAATATTATCCGAAAAGTAGTTCCGAACGCCTTTGCCGACGGATTAGAGGGGTTGGGCGGTAACCACTCCACCAATGTGTCAACCCCACTAGCGTTAAACGTGCGATAACCTCGTTCGATACGCTAGAAACCCCTTCCGAAAAACGCTAGCGTTCGGTGGGGGAGTATTCATGGCAGGCTACAAAACAAGCTGTGTGGATTATTTTTCGTAGCCTTTCCAGAAGATGGATGTGGAAGCGATTTCCAAAAGGAGATAGAAACTTGCAATCCTAAATTAAAGTAATAGATGGTCAAACGAATTTTTTTAAAAAATAAGACTAATATATAACCTATAGATATAGTACAAGATGATTGCATATGCGTTCGAAAATAACTGAAAATGAAAGTATTTATTCTTGGGAGCTAATAGCAATACCAAGTAAATAAATATCTTCAATTATGGCCGGTTTAAATTGTTCTGGTGAACGTTTGTACTCGTCGAATAACCTACCTAGCTCTCTAATAAGTATTAATATTTCATCCGTATCAGGCATCTAAATAACCCCCTACTAAATTACTATCCATTATACAGGATTATATGCCCATGAAATAGGTTTGAGTAAAAAAAGAGATAAAAAAGCCAGAATTCCTTCCTAAACTGCTAAAATCATGTCAATTATTAATGGATATAGAAGCAATTATTTCCTATGTACTAACATTTATGCCATTTGGGCTACTAGTTTCTATAATTATTTTTGTTATTTTCGTTCGGATGTATCTAATAGAAAAAGTCAATCCTTGACATTACCGTCGTTGTAAGCTAATAATAAGATTTAAATCGAATATGTTTTCCTTCGGGGCAGGGTGTAATTCCCTACCGGCGGTGATGAGACAATGTCTCTCAGCCCGTGACCCGACTCTGATACTTTAGAGTCGGTGGATTTGGTGAAACTCCAAAGCCGACAGTGAAAGTCTGGATGGGAGAAGGAAACAGCGTCGTGGTTTGGTTGTGTTTTTATATTGGCAAAGGCCAGTTCTAAAACATGTTTGTTTAGTATGGTGAAAATACTTATCAACTAATACCAACCTCTGATGGCTTATTAAAGTTTGCGTTTTCAGCCCCGAGACATTTGTCCTCGGGGCTTTTTGTTGGTATTTGATGCTTTGCGTTGCTGTTTTCCTTTGTTGTAGAAAGAAAGGTGATATTAAATGTCTACAAAGAAATTTTACATGAAACTGGCATTACAGATGGCTGGCGCTGTCATTGGACAAACAAGCCCAAATCCTGTGGTTGGATGTGTCATTGTTAAGGATGGTAGGATTTTAGGGACTGGCGTACACATGAAAGCAGGCGATGCACATGCGGAAGTGAATGCCCTCCACCAGGCAACTGATGAAACGGATGGAGCGGATTTGTATGTAACGCTTGAACCATGTTCCCATTACGGGAAAACACCGCCGTGCGCAGACTTAATTATTGCCAAAAAGCTTCGTAATGTTTTCATTGCTTCACTAGACCCGAATCCACTTGTCTCAGGTAAGGGTGTTGAAAAGCTTCGCCAAGCGGGTATTCATGTGGAAACGGGGATTTGTGAAGAAGAAGCTACACAATTGAACAAATACTTTTTCCATTATATACAAACGAAGAAACCATATGTCACTATGAAATCAGCAGTGACTTTAGACGGAAAAACAGCATCTACAAGCGGAGACAGTAAATGGATCACATCTGAAGCAGCACGATTAGACGTCCATCAATATCGACATAGGAATGACGCGATACTAGTAGGAATCAATACGGTTATTCGAGATAATCCACATCTCACCACCAGATTGCCCCAAGGTGGAAAACATCCCATTCGTATTGTTTTGGACACCCATCTGGACATTCCAATGGAGTCCAATTTGTTAATTGATAATAAGTCTTCCACAATCATTGTTTGTGGAAATGAGGCGGACAAGAACAAACAAGAACAAATTGAAAGTAAAAATGTAACGGTTAAAAGGATGGCGTACACTCATATTCATATCGAGCATCTTCTTGACTGGCTTGGAGAAGAGCAAATTACATCATTGTTCGTAGAAGGTGGTGGCACGGTACACGGCTCATTTTTAGAGAGCGGACACTTCCAAGAAGTCATCATGTATATTGCACCTAAATTACTTGGTGATAATACCGGCTCACCTTCTTTTGGAGGCAGTGCGAAAAAACTAATGTCTGAGAGCCATTTACTTCAATTCCAATCGCTTGAAATGATTGGGCCAGACATTAAAGTTGTTGCCATCCCTGAAAAGAATGGGGGTGAATCAGATGTTCACAGGAATAATTGAAGAAATTGGGACCATTGTCCGGATTGAACGAAAAACATCATCACTAAAACTTGCGATTAATTGTAAAAAGGTTCTCGAAGATATACATCTGGGTGATAGTATCGCAGTAAATGGCGTTTGCTTAACCGCAGCTGAATTTACAAATCAATATTTTGAAACAGATGTAATGCCGGAAACGTTTATGGCTACGGCACTCCATAAGCTTTCGTCAGGATCTAAAGTGAATCTTGAAAGGGCAATGGCTGCAAATAGCAGATTTGGAGGCCATTTTGTAAGTGGGCATGTGGATGGAACTGGAACAATTATGCAAAAGTGGAACAAGGAGAACGCTTTGTATATGACTATTCGTGTACCAGAATCTTTTTCCCCTTTTTTAATGGAGAAAGGTTCTGTAGCTATTGATGGTATGTCACTCACCCTATTTGGTTCGGAGGGAGTAGACATAACGATTTCCCTCATTCCACATACACAAAAAGAAACAGTGCTAGCGCAAAAAAATATTGGAGAACAAGTAAACCTTGAATGCGATATGTTGGCGAAATATGTACAGAATATTTTAAAGCATCCAAGCAATACACAAAAAAGTACGACGATGAATTTGTTAACCGAAAATGGGTTTATCTAAAATGGAGGTGATTATATGTTCGATACGATCGAAAAAGCACTAGAAGATTTAAAAGCAGGAAAAGTTATCATCGTTACTGATGATGAAGATCGGGAAAATGAGGGAGATTTTGTCGCACTTGCTGACAAAGCAACTCCAGATATAATCAATTTCATGGTGACGGAAGGAAGAGGTCTAGTCTGTGTGCCGATAACGAAAAAGATAGCCACTCGGTTGAATTTGCCGCTGATGACGGATCTTAATACGGATTCTCATGGTACAGCATTTACCTTGAGTGTGGACCATGTGACAACACACACTGGCATCAGTGCTTTAGAACGCTCAGCAACCGTCATGAAGCTCAGTTCAAAAGAGGCAAAACCCGAGGATTTTAAAAGACCTGGACATATTTTTCCACTGATAGCAAAAGAGGGTGGTGTCTTAAAAAGGGCAGGCCATACGGAAGCAGCTGTTGATTTGGCTAAGATGTGCGGTTCTGATCCGTCAGCTGTTATTTGCGAAATTTTAAAACCAGACGGAACGATGGCACGGGTTCCAGATTTGAGAGCAGTTGCTGATAAATTTGACTTGGCGATGATCACAATCCAAGATTTGATACGTTACCGAAGCAGTACAGAAGTACTTGTTAAGCGCGAAACTGAAATATCACTTCCAACAAAATATGGTGATTTCAAGCTAGTTGCTTATACAAATAGTTTGGATGATAAAGAGCATCTTGCGCTAGTAAAAGGCGAGATTTCACCCAATGTTCCAGTTATGGTCCGTATGCATTCAGAGTGTCTTACAGGAGACATTTTCGGATCGTGTCGCTGTGATTGTGGTCCACAGCTAGAAGCAGCACTGCAGCAAATAGAGCAAGAAGGAACGGGGGTTTTACTGTATTTGCGTCAGGAAGGTCGTGGCATCGGATTAATGAATAAGCTAAAGGCTTACAAGCTTCAAGAGGAAGGCTATGATACTGTTCAAGCCAATGAGAAGCTTGGCTTTGCAGCGGATTTGCGAGATTTCAGGATTGGTGCAGAAATGCTTAAAGAGCTTGGCGTGGAGAAAATCCGCTTATTAACGAATAATCCGCGCAAAATTGCTAGTTTGGATGAGAGTGGTCTTGAGGTTGTTGAACGGCTACCGATTGAATTTTCGCCCCAAAAAGCGAATGAAAAGTATTTAAAAGCGAAAGCCGAAAAACTTGGACATATGTTGACATTATGAGAGGGGAAAACGTGAAAATGAATCATATTTATGAGGGAAATCTAGTAGGTACTGGTTTGAAAGTAGGGATTGTTGTTGCTCGTTTTAATGAATTTATTACAGGTAAATTACTGTCAGGGGCTTTGGATGCACTAAAACGCCACGGTGTACTTGAACAAGATATTTCTGTAGCTTGGGTGCCAGGTGCATTTGAAATTCCGCTCACGGCAAAAAAAATGACGGAGTTAAATAAATATGATGCAGTGATTACTTTAGGTACGGTTATTCGTGGTGCAACCCCACATTTTGATTATGTCTGCAACGAAGCAGCAAAAGGTGTAGCAAACGTTGGATTACAATCAGGAATCCCAGTGATTTTCGGAGTTCTGACAACTGATACGATTGAACAAGCGATTGAGCGTGCAGGTACAAAAGCAGGCAATAAAGGTTGGGATGCGGCAGTTGGTGCAATTGAAATGGCAAATCTATATCGTTCAATGGAAGTTTAATAATAAAAAAAGTGCCAAGCTCTATAGCGAGCTTGGCACTTTTTTATTGCTTAGGAATAATAAAATAGGTTAATGACTAAGGCGTTTTTGTTTTAATCTTTATCTTTCATCGCTGCTTTTAAAGCATCAGCGAGACTATTGCCAAATGATTCTTCGCCAGAGTATTTTTTTAACAGTTGCTTTTCTTCTTTTTTTGAAACGGCTTTTTTCTGTTTATCCGCCTTTTCTACAACATTACATGTACGACATTGAAAATAAGTACCTGCTTTGCCATTGTGTATTTCCATCTTTTTTCTACATTGCGGACAGCGTTTATTAGATAGTTTTGGATCTTTCCGTCTACGGAAATTACATTCTCTATTTGAGCAAACTAATATTCGTCCATCCCGCCCCTTCACTTCCTTCATCAATGAAGAACATTCTGGACATTTTGAACCTGTAATATTATGGGCTTTATAATCCTTTTCGCTCATTTTAATTTCAGAGACAAGTTCTTTGGTTTGCTTGCGGATACTTTGTGAAAATTCTTTTGCTTTTCCTTTACCGCGGGCAATTTTTTCTAGCTCAGCTTCCCATTGCGCTGTTAATTCGGGGGACTTTAGCTTCTCATTTACAAGCTCGATTAACTGCTTTCCTTTTGGAGTAGGGTGAAGTCGATTACTTTTTCTGTCAATCGATTCCGAACTGAGTAGTTTTTCGATAATATCGGCTCTTGTGGCCGGAGTCCCTAGTCCATACTTTTCCATACGGGCTAATAAATCTGATTCGTTAAATCTTTGTGGTGCTTCTGTCATTTTTTTCTCTAAATTAGCCTTTCCTACTGTAAAAGTTTGTCCCTGTTTCATATGTGATAAGCGTTTTACTTGATGATCATCACCTTCGTTTTTTCCAGTAACAGCTTTGAAGCCCAAATCGATTACAATTGATTCTTGAGAAGAAAAGTTTTCGCCTCCAACATCAAATGCTACTTGTACTGTTTCATATGTATAGATCGGATAAAACAATGCAAGAAAGCGACGAACGATGATATCATACAGCTTGCGTTCATCTTGAGATAGATCACTTAATCTTGGGCGCTCATCCGTAGGAATAATCGCGTGATGGTCTGAAACCTTCTCATTATTGAACACTTTTTTCGCCAATACTTTTCCTCTTTGCCTAAGAGCAGGCTGAACTTCTTCTTTATAAGCGGATTGTAAGGCGTCAATTCTATCTAGCATTGTATTTTCCATATCGGCTGTCAAATATCGGGAATCAGTACGTGGATAAGTCACAATTTTATGTTGTTCATATAGGCCTTGTAGTACATTGGATGTTTTTTTGGCTGAAAAGCCAAAACGACGATTTGCATCCCGCTGAAGTTCTGTTAAATCATAAGGTAAAGGTTGTTGCTCACTTTTTTGTTTAGTAGTTGCGGTTTTCACTTTCGCTTGCTTGTTTTTAATTTTATCCAAAATTGCTGTAGCTTTTCTTTCATCAAAGATTCTTTTTTCTCCATTATTATCCCAAGAAGCTGAAAGTAAGCCAATTTTCGCTTGGATTAACCAATAGTCCTTTGGAATGAAAGCTTGAATTTCTTTTTCCCTACCCAAAATCATTGCCAAACTGGGTGTTTGAACGCGGCCAGCAGACAATGGATCATCATATTTAGTTGTAAGCGCCCTAGACACATTTAACCCTATTAACCAATCAGCTTCAGCTCTACATACTGCAGATTCATAGAGAGAGTCATATTGTTTACTCGGTTTTAATTGTTTAAACCCATCCTTTATAGCACGATCTGTTTGTGATGATATCCAAAGTCGTTTTATCGGCTTGTTCCAGCGGATTTTCTCAATAATCCAACGAGCGACAAGTTCTCCTTCACGACCAGCGTCAGTAGCAATAATAAGTTCATTTATATCTTTACGCTTTGCAAGGCCTTGAATTCCCTTAAATTGTGCCGTTGTTTGACTAATGAGCTTAAGCCCCATTCGTTCGGGAATAATCGGTAAATCTTCCATTTTCCATGTTTTATACTGTGGATCGTAATCTTCAGGCATTTTTAGCTCGACTAAATGGCCTAGAGCCCATGTAACGATGTATTTCGGACCTTCAATATAATGTTTTTGTTTATTTGTACAACCAAGTACACGAGCAAGGTCGCGGGCAACACTTGGTTTTTCCGCGAGAACAAGTGATTTCATTTTATAAAAACTCCTTTCGAAACAACAATATCTAATCCTAAGTATATCGAAAAGAGAATCCTGAGTAAAAGAAACAATTTTTCAGAAAAATAATCTCACTTTTTTCAATGGATCCAGAGCTAAAAAAATCAATCAATTAACAGCATCAAATAATATAACAAACAAAAAAAAGAATCTCTAATTTTTACATTAAATAGAGATCCATGCTAACGTTTTGAGTTTAAAGATACTTCTAAATTCTTCACATTCTCAGCAATTGCGTCACATACCTCTTGGTATCGCACCCATTGTTCTATTTTGGTGATACTTGTTTTGGATGGGGCGGGTATATTCCATTTTACTAACTTATTTTTGAGACGATTGGGTAGTGGGGGTTCGGAGTCATTATTAAAATCATAGATAGCTATGATACAAGACGCTTCTTCTAATAATGCATTATTAAGCAGTTGAGTAGGCCTATTGGTAAGGTCTATATTTACTTCATGCATAGCCATTACGCTTAATGGATCTCTCATAACACCGTCCCAACCACTACTAGTGAAAATCCAATTGGATATATTTGATTTTTCAGCCCAAGCCTCAGCAATGACACTTCGATTATGATGAGGGGAAAGGAAATATACTATATTGTTTGTCATATCTTTGAGGTCCTTTCCAATAATATGTCTTTCATTATATACCCTCATTACGGAAAACTATGCATCACAATACTAAATACTGAAATAAAATATCAATATTTACTTTAGTATTTATGACAAAAGTAATTTATTACGACTTTTAACTGCATGAAGAATAATTTGGAAAGTAGTTTGATTAACTTCGGAATGACAAATAATCTGACCATTGTGTTTCTCAATAATTTGTTTAGATATATACAACCCAAGTCCTGTGCCCGTTTTTTTCGTGGTCATAAATGGCTCGAAAATATTTTTAAGTATAGAGTCAGGAATTTGAGGGCCTGTATTGGAAATTTCCAAAATAATGTTATCCAATTTGCGATAGCCTTTTACCTGAATGGTAGAATCAGATGTTTGAACTGAAATTTCCTCAATCGCATTAAAAATAATATTAATAACAACTTGCCTAATTTCTTCTTTTTGTCCAAGCACATATAAGTTTTCTTCAAGATCCGTTTTTAAATCTACATTCTCTTCCAACAGACGTGGATAAATAAAAGATAGAATTTGCTCATGAAGCTCATTTAATGTAAATAATGAATGTTCTTCATCATGCATTTCATTTTTTGAGAGCAATAAAAATTGAGTAATTCGAAATTTAAGCTGCTCCAGCTCATTCAAAATAATATCTAGATAAGGAAGACGTGAGTTCTCGGCAGCTAGTAATTGAACGAAACCGCTTACAACTGTCAGAGGATTTCTAAATTCATGAACAAAACTGGAAGTCATTTTTCCTAACAGATTCAGTCGTGATTCATGTTCTTTATATGTATTTTGTTTTTTATTTTTAAGATAATTATCTTTACTATTAAAATAGGTTACTACATGAAATAAAAAGAGATCAATGCTAGAAAATAAGGAGTAAATAGTTGATTGAAATTGCTCCTTCATAGCTGGATGTTTCAAAAGTTCATATAATATTTCCGATTTAGCTAAATTTACATTATAAGTAAATGATCCTATATCAAAATGTTGTCTGATTTTTGATTCAACAGTTGTACATGCAAAGGCTTTAATAAACTTGTTCCGCTCATGATCCGAGAGGGAATATACCTGCAGCATAAAGGTAAATATAAATTCTCCATTTTGCTCGATAGATGTAGGAGAAGAATGGTCTGGGGGAAGGATCATCATTTCTTTCCACCTCGTTAAAATATCCTTCTTTCGAGATGTTAAAAAGGATAAAATATCATCATCAATCGATTGTTCCATCAAATCACCTCTAGTCATCTTAATTAAACCAAACTATTCCACTATCGCTAAGTATTGTAATTTTAATGTTACTATATAAATATTACTTTGTCTTCGAAATCAAATAAATTAGTAAAGTTATTCGAAAAAGGTGTCTGGTTTAATATAAGTGAGGGCTCCAAATAAGCGATTAAAAACAGCTGATATTGCTAGAGGGCACTGAAAAACATTCGGCTTGTCAAAGAATTAATAACAGGATTAAGAAAAAATGGGCGAAAAACATGCCCGATCCTTTAATATGAGTGTTGATTTCCGTCCTAGGTACTCGCTTTCCGCGGGCGGATCGTCTGTCTAGCTATAGCCCCTAGCCCCTCGAGGTCATAAGTCATATTAATTCGTGACTGAAGGGCAAGCCACTACGCAATCTGTCTTATGCTTGTCGGGGCTGATCAAGGCGCTTCCGCAATAGTACCGAAATGGGGTAAAGCTCTTTTACAGAGCATTTTAGAGGCTTATTAGACAGCACTTTTAATAGACATACTAAATAAGCCTATGAAGTAGGTTTAAAAAATTATTCCCTCCTTCGTTTTACTAAGTAGCTCTGCTCATTGTTCGTTCGTACACAACACCCCAATTTTTTTTCTTCCTATACCGATGTGATTTCCTTTCGTTCTTTTCTACCTGTGCAGAAATCCTTCCAAACTCGGTCCAATTCCTTTTATTATTGCTTTTTATAAATGGAACCTAAATACTCATTGATGATTGCGATGGCTTTATATTCGCTTATTTCTTTTTTTGACGGGAAACATATATCATTGATTGTTGATTTAGCAGATTCCGTTGATGAAGGTGAATTGGAACAGACACGATCAGGATTTCGAACTTTAAAGGAATGTATCGATTCATTAAGAGAACAGGATGGTCAAACACCTGATATCATTTTTTTGAAGCCACCGGAGTGTACTCACAAGGACTAAAGAAATTGCTGCAGGAACAACAATATTCCGACAGCCGTCTCAATCTGTTAGATGATAAGAGAGCAGACTGCATCAATGCGTTGACAGAAAACGGGTATCGTTGATGCCCATGAATTGGCCAAATCACATTTTAAATTTGTGCGGCATGAGAATTATGTACAAGATGACTATTTTGAACTGATGCGGGCGTTAGGACGCTACACGACGGCAGTAAGAATTATTGGTGAATTAAGCGACATTCGCCGCTTTCAAAACCATAAACAGATCAATACATATGCAGGATATTCTATATTCAACGACATCAATCCGGCAAGCTCCAGTATCAGGAGCGAATCAATAAAAGAGGAAATAGGAGGTTGAGGAAAATCCTATATTTCATGGTGATGTCAATGATCTCATGGCGGGCAAAAACTAAAAACCGGATTGTAGATTATTATGATCAATTAAAAAAGCAACCTCAGAGTAAGCCCCATAAGGTTGCGGTGATTGCCTTTAATTCATTCAATAAAATATTAAAGGAAACCGCTTGACTAGAGGTAAGAAAGCATCCACCTGGAGCGGAAATCAACAGTAGTCTGTAATAACTCCTTATATTAAAAGGACTTTTTCAGTGTCCTATATTGCTACTGCTGTTTTTTTTATTGTATTATATGTTAATGGTAGAGAATTATTGGATTAAAAGCATTTTGTATAAGAAGATGTTGAAAAAGTCACTATATGATAAATGGCAAACTTGTCTTCAGGAACTTCTTGTTTCTAATTTGGCGCCTTTTTGAACTAGCAGTATAATAGAAAAGAAATGTTTGTGATAATGTAGGAAGTGGATTTTTAAAGCAAATTATAGTAAATGATATAGATAATGGACAAGGAGCCATTTGATTTGGGGAATGAAAGTGAGGAAAATAAATGAAGTTTATCCATAAATTCAAAATAATGATAATGAAGTTTTGGAAAAAAGCACATATTAATCAAATCTTGATTTTAACATTTGCAATCGGATTTTTAGCCTTTTTGGCTTATTTTGCTTATTTAGCAAGCTCCGCTAATGTTGAAACATTGAAGCAAGGCTTAGCAACATCTACGACTATTTATGATAAAGATGGAGATGAAGCAAGTAAAGTTTCGGCTAATCGTATGGAAGGTGTAGCTATTGAAAAGATGCCTGATCATTTAAAAAACGCTGTTATTGCGATAGAAGATCATCGTTTCGAAAAGCATAGAGGATTTGATGTTAAGGGAATATCGAGGGCTTTTTTCTTGAATCTAAAAGCTGGGAAAATTAAAGCTGGCGGAAGTACAATTACACAACAACTAACAAAAACAGCTCTATTATCTCCAGAGCGAACATATAAAAGGAAGTTAGAAGAAGTATTCTTAGCTGTCGAAATGGAAAAGAAATTTACAAAAGATGAAATTTTGGAAATGTATTTGAATCAAGTTTACTTTGGTAGTGGTGCTTGGGGAGTGCAAAATGCTTCGAGGAAGTACTTTGGAAAAGATGTAGACAACCTTACATTAAGTGAAGCGGCTATGATGGCGGGTATTATAAATCGTCCTTCAGCGCTGGATCCTTATAAAAATCTTGAAGGTGCTGTCGAACGTCGGAATATCGTACTTGGTCAAATGAAAAAGTTCGAGATGATTTCGGAGCAACAGTATGAAGAAGCTATACAAGCAACCACGGTATTAAAAAATAGTGGCGGAGATCCGTTAAAAGGTAAATACCCGTACTATGTGGATGCGGTTATGAACGAAGCAATCAATCTATATGGATTAACACAAGATGAGATACTAACCAGGGGGTATAAAATCTATACTCAAATGGATCAAAATCTACAATCATCTATGCAAAAAGTATATGAAAATAATACTTTGTTTCCAGATAGTGGGGATGGCACGTTAGTACAGAGTGGTTCCATTTTACTAGACCCTGCGACAGGTGGAATCAGGGCGCTTATTGGTGGTAGGGGAGAACATACTTTTCGAAGTTATAATAGAGCAACACAATTAACTACACAACCCGGTTCAGTGATAAAACCATTAGCAGTTTATACAAATGCACTTGAAGAGGGATATGATGCTCAATCTATACTGAAAGATGATTCAGAGCTTTCCTTTAGCGGGTATACGCCTAAAAATTATAACGGACAATATTTAGGAGAAGTTCCGATGTATAAAGCGATAGAGGATTCTTTAAATGTGCCCGCTGTATGGCTGTTAAATGAAATAGGCTTAGAAAAGTCGGTTAATAAATTGAAGAAATTTGGCCTTCCTGTATCAGAAAAAGATAAAAATTTAAGCTTAGCGCTAGGTGGTACAGATACCGGTTATTCACCTAAACAAATGGCAGAGGCATATGCAGTATTTGCAAATAAAGGCCAAAGAGTCGAAAGCCATATAATTACTAAAATTGTCGGTCCAACCGGAAATATTGTCGGAGAAGCTTCTCCTAAAAAGGTACGAGTTACAGATAAGAAAACAGCGGAGGAAATGACAGCAATGCTTCTAAATGTTGTCGACTCTGGGACAGGGAGAAATGCAAAAATTAGCGGTCAACAAATTGCTGGGAAAACTGGATCTACACAACTACAGTATGAAGATTTAACGGAAGGAACAAAAGACCAGTGGTTTGTTGGTTACACGCCAAATCTTGTTGGGGCAGTATGGATCGGATATGACATGACAGATAGGGAACATTATTTGAAAGGTAAAAGTGGAGACACTGTTGTTCCTATTTTTCGATCGATTATGGAACAAGCTGTCAAATATGTCGAGCCAGCTGATTTTGCTACACAATCTATAAACAAGAGACTGGAAGAGGAAGAGCAGAAAAAGGAAAAATCCATTTCAGAAAAACTTAATAAATTTGATGAGAAAATGTTAGATGAAACAGCTAAGTGGAAAGAGAAGCTGGAAAAAGGAAAAGGGAATTTGAAAAAATTTGAAGAAAAACTGAAAGAAACATATAAAAAATTTCGGGGCGAGTGAATGTGGATGGAACTTGACTAAAAGTTGGTCAAGTTCCTTTTTTGCCATATCCTAAGGTTGCGACTTTTCTGATAACAGATGTTTAGATGTCTTTTATTTTTATCGCATCTATAATAAAGATTAGATGAAATATATTGCATTATATGAGAAAATAGAATAGCAGTCGAAGTTACATAGGAGGTCTTTACATATGGAATACCGTACGGAGAAAGATACCATCGGTGAAATAAAAGTTTTGCAGGACAAATATTGGGGCGCGCAGACGCAACGTAGTAAAGAAAATTTTAAAATTGGCAATGAAAAGATGCCGATGGAGGTTATTAAAGCATTTGCACATTTAAAGAAAGCGGCTGCATTTGCGAATAATCAATTAGGAAAACTATCTGAAGCGAAGAAATCTGTAATATCTCAAGCTTGTGACGAAGTTATGGAAGGCAAATTTAATGGTCATTTTCCACTCGTTGTTTGGCAAACAGGAAGTGGTACACAGTCAAATATGAACGTGAACGAAGTAGTGGCTCACCGTGCGAATGAACTTTTGCAAGAGCAAGGATCTGAAGAGAAAGTACATCCTAATGATGATATTAATATGTCCCAAAGCTCTAATGATACATTCCCAACAGCCATGCATGTAGCGGCGTATGAGGAGATATACAAGCGCTTACTTCCAGCCTTGGGTCAATTAAAACAAACGCTATTAGAAAAAGAAAAGGCTTATATGAATATCATTAAGATTGGACGTACGCATTTGCAAGATGCTACACCGATTACACTAGGTCAAGAAATTAGCGGTTGGAGAGCAATGCTCGAAAAAAGTGAGAAAATGATTAAAGAAAGCACAGAACATCTTTTAAACCTAGCAATTGGCGGGACTGCTGTCGGTACAGGAATCAATGCCGATCCCACATTTGGCGACAAGGTTGCAAGCCAAATTGACAAGCAAACTGGTTATACGTTTGTCTCATCAGACAATAAATTTCACGCGCTTACAAGTCATGATGAAATCGTATATGTTCATGGGGCGATTAAAGGACTTGCAGCAGATTTAACTAAAATTGCAAATGATGTGCGTTGGCTTGCGAGCGGACCTAGAAGCGGAATCGGTGAAATTTCTATTCCTGCTAATGAACCAGGAAGCTCGATTATGCCAGGTAAAGTGAATCCGACTCAGAGCGAAGCGCTTACAATGGTCGCTGTACAGGTTTTCGGCAATGATGCGGCGATAGGTTTTGCAGCAAGTCAAGGAAATTTTGAATTAAATGTATATAAGCCAGTTATCATTTATAATTTCCTTCAATCTGTCCACTTATTAGCAGATAGTATGCTTTCTTTCGACGAAAAATGTGTACAAGGACTGGAACCTAATAAAGAGGTGATTGCTGAAAATGTAAATCGTTCACTCATGCTCGTAACTGCACTGAATCCGCATATTGGCTATGAAAAAGCGGCGGAGATTGCTAAGCTTGCATTTAATGATGGTTCTACATTAAAAGAAGCAGCAATTAAAACAGGCTACCTAACAGAAGAACAATATGACGAATGGATAAACCCAAGCAAAATGGTTAATTTATAAGAAAAGCGGAAGGTGCTGGTCACGACAACCATAAGACAAAGCGGTTGGAAGGTTGGTCTTTACCTTCTAGGACGGATTGGCTTATGACCTCGAGGCCCTTGCGCCTGTAGCTAGACAATGCCCATTAAGCGACGTACAAACTGCTCCCACATGATGCTTAGTGCATCGGAGTTGCCACCTCCTGTGGCGCCTTTAGTCTAAGATCCTTTATTCCTAATCGAGATCAAGCAAACACGAAGGGACAATGGGTGCTGTAGCTAGCATTATAGACATTAAGGAACAACGGCTAAGAGCGCCACGTCGTGTGGCAACGCCGTTGTGACCCACGTCGTGTGGGCCTAAAAAGCCCCCGGATGTATTCCGAGGGCTTAGCCATTTTATTCAGTTGAATTACTGGAAGCTTCCGCCTAGTTGTTGTTCAGCCATTTGAACTAGACGTTTTGTGATTTCTCCACCGACAGATCCGTTAGCGCGTGAAGTAGTTTCCGCACCAAGGTTTACACCGAATTCTGAAGCGATTTCGACTTTCATTTGATCAATTGCTTGTTGAGCTCCTGGAGCTACTAGTTGGTTAGAATTGTTGCTTGGCATTGTGTGTCATCTCCTTGTTGTGTATTGTAATGGTTGGGTTAGTCGGAATTGCACCGACGCTGTTACCAGCTATCTTTTAACCCATCGGTTTATTTCCTGCTTGTATTCTGTATTATGTTTTTATTTGAGCAAAATATGCGTATTATTTGCAGGAAGTTTTTTCTAATAAAAATAAAAGAAAAAAGCCTACCAAAGAATTGGAAGGCTTTTTTCTTTTATAATGTTTAGCGAACCCGTTGTTCATTAGTAGCATCAAAGAAGTGGGCTTTGTTCATATCAAATGCTAGATCCATTTTTTGGCCTGGCTCAACGATTGTTCTTGCATCAATTCTAGAGACGAAATCTTGTTCACCAACACGAGAATAAAGCATAGTTTCCGCACCTGTAAGTTCCGCTACCTCGATAAGCACGTTTAATCTAGTACCAGGTGAAGCATCAATGAATGCAGGCTCGTCATGAATATCTTCTGGACGTACACCAAGCACGACATCTTTATTTACATATCCTTGTTCGCGAAGCATTTTCATTTTACCTTCAGGAACTTCAATTTTAAATGTGTTTTCAAGAAGGAAACCGTCTTCTTCTAGTTGTCCATGGAAGAAGTTCATTGCTGGAGATCCAATAAACCCACCAACGAAAATATTTTCAGGGTTGTCATATACTTCTTTCGGAGTACCAACTTGTTGAATAATACCATCTTTCATTACAACAATGCGACTCGCCATTGTCATCGCTTCTGTTTGGTCATGTGTTACATAAACAGTAGTTGTTTGTAGTCTTTGGTGCAATTTAGCAATTTCCGCACGCATTTGTACACGCAGTTTAGCGTCAAGGTTAGAAAGCGGCTCATCCATTAAGAAAACTTTAGCGTCACGAACGATTGCACGTCCTAAAGCAACACGTTGACGCTGACCTCCAGAAAGGGCTTTCGGTTTACGATCTAAGAAATTTTCTAGACCAAGAATTTTAGCAGCATCTTGTACACGTTTTTCAATTTCTTGTTTTGGCATTTTGCGTAGTTTCAGTCCAAATGCCATATTGTCATATACACTCATATGTGGGTATAGGGCATAGTTTTGGAATACCATCGCGATATCGCGGTCTTTTGGAGCTACATCATTTACTCGCTTATCGTCAATATAGAAGTCACCTTGAGTAATTTCTTCCAATCCAGCGATCATACGAAGTGTTGTAGATTTACCACAACCGGATGGACCAACAAATACAATAAACTCTTTATCTTGAACATGAAGATTAAAATCCTCTACAGCAGTAACCTTATTATCATATACTTTATAAATATTATCTAAGCGTAATTCAGCCATTTGTAATTCCCCCTATTGGTTATGTATTTGATTACTAGTTTACAGAATGCGCTTTCATAACGCTATGGACAAGGTGCACAAAAATTGTCGAGTGTTTTTCGGCAACGTGCATATTATTCGTTCCCAATATGTAAACAGGCTAAATATGCTAAGAATGCGCCATGAAAACTCTTTATATCAATTCCCGTTTTTTCAATGAATTTATCAATACGATACTGAAGACTGTTTCGATGCATAAATAACTGCTTTGCTGTTAACGTTGCATTGGACTGATTTTCTATATACTGTTTAATGGTTTCTAAAAAGTCGTGGTCATTAGAAAAAATATGATGAATGTCTGAAAATAGCGTTTGTCTTGTATCTTGTGCAAGAGATTCGTATACAAAATGTGGCATGAGTTTTTCTAAAGTTGAAATTCGATCTTCAGGTTGTTTCGTGAGTGAGAGCTTAAACAAGGTCTGTTCAAGATTAAATTGCTGTTTTAATTTAATGTTAGGTGAATGAAATCGACCAATATGAAAATGAACTTTGAAGAAAAAGTCACTTTCAAATGCTTCAACAGCGGATATTAGTTCATCTTCATCCATATGCAATTCTGTTTGCTTTTCAATAATAACTCCTTCGCTATTATTAAAAGGTATGATGGTAATCTCCTGTGGAAACAGACCTTTCAATGCTTCTTCCCATTCTTCAAATTGAAAAGCTTCTTTCATATTAGAAATGTAAAAGTGAATAAATCGACAGTTTTCTTCTAGTAATGCTGGCATGGGTCCATCAAAATGTAGGAAGTTACGCCATTCCTGAACAGAATGGGATATAAAACTTGGATTTTCAAGATTATCCAAGGGATATAATGTTTCCAAGAGTTTTACTTCCTTATGAGTTAAATCAGTTTTAGGTATACCGATACATTGGTCCGCTTGCACATCTTTATACCATAAGAAGCGCGGATCTGTAGTTGGTTCTTTGGATAAGATAGAGTTTGGATATAAATATAATAATTGTTTGATCATGAAGGTCGCCTCTTTATATAAATTAGAAAAGGGCGAGTAGGATCATCGCCCTTTTCTTTTGAAATGTAAGTCCTTTATTAACCAAATCTCTTTGATTAAACATTTATTCAGGTTTTCCCCCGATGTTTCAGCTTGCTGAAATGAGTTCACTGTTTTATTCCGTTGTTTCGGGTGGGTCTTCTGGGAAGAAGTCGATAGCTTCTTCTATATTAGTCGTATCGGCCCGCATATGGACGGATCCACCGGCCATTCCTTCGTTAACCATTCTGTCAACATCGACAAAGTAATTGTCTCTACCTTCATTTTGTGCATCAGGTAAAAAAAGTTCGTCGATCTTTTTCTTTTTCATTACATCAGCCTCCTGAACCATAGTTTGGACCAAGATGGGCTAATAGCATGCAAAAAGCTAAATGGTAAATTTTAAGTAGCAGAAGATTAATTAGTAATCATACTCGGATGAATAAAGTCCTCTTATCTTTGTTCATCATAAATATGATAAATCATTAAGTCGTGGATTTGTTTTTGTAATTTATCGAGATGCCCATGTTCTGGTTTATTATTTGACCATTCAATATTACCATCAGGATGATAAACGCCAGCGTATTTTTGTTGTTTTAGGTAAAAAGAAAATGTCCATCCTGGAAGGCGTTTATCCGCAAATAATGATTGGAATTGAAAATGCTGTAACATTATTTTCACCTCTAACCTAATTGTAGCAAAAATAACGATAAGCATAAAGAAAATATATGATGTTTGCTTTAGAGTGGTGTATATCTTTATAATTAGGATAAAGAATAATACGGAGTCTATACTGTATGTTTAGCTACAATAGAGAGGAAGAATCATATGGACTGGATCTGGATGATAATATTTATGATGATAATTGGTGCTGTCATTGGTGGTTTTACTAATTTCTTAGCAATAAAAATGTTATTTCGACCTTACCGGACGCTTTATATTGGAAAATGGCAGTTACCATTTACCCCAGGTCTTATACCTAAAAGGAAAAACGAACTTGCTGCCCAAATTGGCAAGCTTGTTGTGGGCCATTTAGTTACACCGGAAAGTATTAAAAAGAAATTATCAGAAGAAAAGTTTAAGAAAGAAACTGAGGCCTGGATTAGTCAGAAAATAAATAGTTGGCTTGAAAAAGGGATAACACTAGAACAACTACTTGAACAGCTACAAGTGGAAAACCCAGCAGAAAAAACAACCGCATATATAAATGATAAAATCGTCGAAAAATATAAACAACTTAAGAATCAATATGAAAGCAAAACGATACAACAGATAATTCCTCTGGATTGGTCAAGTGTAGTAGAGGAAAAGATACCTCAAGCTGCGGATCGAATCATTCAAAAGGCAATTGACTATTTCGCTACACCAGAAGGTAAAGATAAAATCAAAGTGATGATTGAGGATTTTCTAAAAGAACGTGGAAAACTTTGGAATATGGTTCAAATGTTTATAGGCAATGATTCACTCGCAGATAAATTCCAACCTGAACTTATTAAATTCTTTAATAACCCTAGAACAAAGGAAATGTTAGTCAATGTTATTCATGAAGAGTGGTTAAAAGTACAAAATAGACCACTTGAAAACGTATGGACCAAAGTAGAAGATGATAAGATTTTAAACTATATAAAACAATGGACTTCAGAAATATTTCGTGTAGAAACGCTTTTCGAAAAATCCATTGCAGAACTTATTTCACCATACAGAACAAAATTACAAGAAGATATTGCACCACGTTTATTAGCAGCTGCTGGTGAATATCTTACTATTAGATCGGGAGAAATTTTAGAAAGATTCGAAGTAGAAGCAATTGTTCGCGAGCAAATTGAATCTTTTTCTTTGCAAAGGCTTGAAGAATTAGTTATATCAATAGCAAAAAAAGAACTTGTAATGATTACATATTTAGGGGCGGTTTTAGGTGGGATAATTGGACTAATACAGGGTATCATTGTCATTTTGACTTCGTAATATGTTAAAATACCAAAGGAAGGAGGGTTTATTATTATGACGACTAATTTATATGATTATGCGTATGAACTTGAAAAGGCTATGCGTAACAGTGAAGAATATGTTAACTTAAAAGAAATGTATGAAGCAGTGGAAAAGAATGAGGAAGCAAAAAGAATGTTCGATGAATTCCGCAATGTTCAAATGCAACTTCAGCAAAAACAAATGGCTGGTCAGGATATTACAGAAGATGAAGTAATGGAAGCACAAGCTATCGCAAACCGCGTTCAAGAAAACGAAGAGGTTACACAGTTGATGGAGGCGGAACAGCGCATGAGCATGGCGATTAATGAGTTGAATAAAATCATTATGAAGCCATTAGATGATCTTTACGGTTCCATGGAAGGCAAATAAGGAATAAAGAAAGAGACATGAGCCAATTTTGTGGCATGTCTCTTTTTTTTAATGTTAGAAGATTTAATGGTGTTCTACTTACTTGCTGATAATCATATTTATATAAAAAGGATTATGAGCGCAGAGGGGGGTCACCATGGTTTATAAAATGTTGGTACTAAATATTGACGGTACATTAGTACAGGATAATGGCCGCATTCATAAATTAACTCGGGAAGCAATTGCATATGCTCAAAGTAAAGGTATAACGGTTACTTTAGCCACTTCAAGGAATTTTCCAGCTGCAAAAAGAATTGCTAAAACACTAAAAATTGATTCACATATTATTGCACATCAAGGAGCATATATTGCTAGTGAGGTGAATAAACCAATTTATGTGAACAGGATTCATGAACAAATTGCAGGTGAACTAGTTGCCTTGTTGGAATCCTTTTCATGCCAAATCAAACTGGTTCATGAACAATTTACTCTAGGTAATAAAATAAAACTACCTGAAAATATGGTGGCAAAAGTTTTTTTACAATCGAAAAATCGCTTTTCATACTCGGAACAATATGTTGATGTCGTTAGTGAACAATTATTAGATGAACCAGTTTCCCCTCCAAAAATAGAAACCCAGTTTGATAATCAACAAGATGTTGAAGACGCGGCAAAAGCGATAGCCGAAATGTATGATCAGGTAGAATGTATCTTTACAGAAGATTATAAAATGGAGATAGTTGGGGCTAATGTAAATAAGCTTCAAGGGGTGAAGTATGTATGTGAACGTCTTGGTATTAAACGACATGAGGTAGTTGTAATTGGAGGTGGAATCGATGATCTCCCGCTTGTAGAATGGGCAGGTCTTGGTGTTTCCATGGGGAATGCGCCCGCAAAGGTACAGGGAGCAGCGGATTGGATTACCCGTTCCAATAATGATAATGGGGTAGCATATATGGTGAAGGAACATTTCCGAAAGCAACAAACACTTGAATTTTTAAAAAAAATAAACGTGCTTAAATAAATAATGAGCGAACAGACCTATACGCCTGTTCGCTCATTATTTTGTTTATTACTATTGTGAATGACCAATCATTCAGTTAATCTAGATATATAATATAAACACTGAGGAGGCGGATGATTTGGAAATGAATTTCCAAACAATCGAAATTGTAATAAATAAAAAAGTAGCTTATGTTACATTGAATAGGCCCAAAGCACTAAATGCAATAAATTTATTGATGATGAATGAGCTGGATCAATGCTTCAAAAATATAAAAAATAATGATCGAATAAAAGTTGTTATTCTTCAGGGGAAGGGTGGAAACTTTTCAGCAGGTGGAGATATTAAAGAGATGTTGCAATTAAGTGGGGAGCAAGAGTTTTACACTGTAATGGATAGGATACATTCGTTCATTATGTCCTTTTATAGTATGCCACAAATCACATTAGTAGGCATGGATGGTGCTGTAGCTGGACTTGGACTTAGTCTTGCACTTACCGCGGATTATGTTATTTGTAGCCAAGAAGTAAAGGTTGCTATGAATTTTATTGGCATTGGGCTTGTACCAGATGGTGGAGGACATTTTTTACTAAAAGAAAAAATCGGTACACATAAAGCGAAACAACTCATATGGGAAGGGAAGGTAATGGGAGCATCCCAGGCATTACAAATCGGAATAGTGGATGAGGAGGCTGAGGATTTAGCTCAGGCCATTGACCATCAAGTAGATGTATGGTGTAGCAAACCATTATTAGCAATGATTAGAACAAAGAAAATATATACTGAATTGAATCGAGATACACTACAAAGAACGCTAGCATTAGAAAAACAAGCCCAATGGGAAATGAGGCAATCACAAGACCATAATGAAGGGATTCAAGCTTTTGTTGAAAAAAGAAAAGCGGAATTTAACGGATCGTGAGAGGGAACAAGGGGAGGGGGTGTCCAAAAAGTCATATAATTGGCTTTTTAGAGCCTCTCTCCATTTTATCCTCATCGCGAAAAAAGGCACGTCCTGGTCATTGGACGCCTTTCGAATGCCCTTCCCTACAAAAAAAGCATGCCTAGGTAAAACGAACGTCTCCCGAATGCCCCTCCCTACGAAAAAAGTAGGCCTAAGGTAAAACGAACGTCTCCCGAATGCCCCTCCCTACAAAAAAAGCATGCCTAAGGTAAAACGAACGTCTCCCGAATGCCCCTCCCTACGAAAAAAGTAGGCCTAAGGTAAATCGAATGCCTACCGATATCCCCTCACTGCTAAAAAGCCTCCCAAGTCAATCGAACGCACCCCACTCCAATCAACTGACATTTTTTTTAATCAGAGCAAGATGAAAAATTAGTAGAAAGCCGTTTTACTGATTTTCCTACTTATCGGAAGCTCCTCTGTTTTTATCGATGAAACAAAATTAGTTTTCCTAAGGCTGATGTACAACGATGTGTTTTTTTATCTAAGCTTTTATCGGTTAAGATTGCCATCCCTTTTTCTTTTGCAAGCTGATCGTTATTAGCTTCAAAATCCTCTTCTAGAATCTTTTCCCCGTTTTGTTCAAAGACCGTTAATTTATAGATTGGCATAGAACCTCTCCTCTTTAAAAAGTTTAAAGAACTTATCATTGATCATAGGATCTTTTTTGCTATTAATCAAGACAATCTTAGTAATATTATGTATAATAATAGGAACGTATATTCGTCAGAAAGGGTGACATAATTGGAGGAAATTCGCTTCATTCATACAGCTGATTTGCATTTAGACAGTCCTTTTTTAGGTTTGTCCCACATACCCAAAAAAGTATTTTCACGTATACAGGAAAGTACGTTTATAGCATTTGAGAGAGTAATAGATGCAGCGTTAGAAAGAGCAGTGGATTTTATCGTTGTTGTTGGAGATTTATTTGATGGTGAAGATCGCAGTATTAAAGCGCAGGCTAGGCTTCGAAGACAATTAGAACGGCTTAATGAAGCGGAAATAACCGCCTTTATTTCGTATGGTAATCATGACCATCTTGCTGGCAACTGGCTCACACTCGATATGCCAAATAATGTACATATATTTAATGATGAAGTGGAAACAGTCTTATTTACAGCTGAAAATGGAGTAAAGGTCCATCTATATGGATTTAGTTATCCAGAACGCCATGTTTTTGAGAGGAAAGTGAAAACATATCAGAAAAAAGATGGAGCAGATTTACATATCGGACTCTTACATGGACAATGTGATGGTGCAAGTACACTTCATCAACCTTATGCCCCGTTTTCTATTCGAGAATTACTACAAAAAGAAATGAATTATTGGGCGCTCGGTCATATTCATCAAACACAAATTTTACATACTGATCCATATATCGTCTACCCAGGTAATATCCAAGGACGCCATCGAAAAGAGGCAGGAAAAAAAGGCTGTTATGAGGTCAAGCTTACAGTAGATGGTTCTACACAATTATCATTTATAGACTCTGCTGATATTCGTTGGGAATCAGTGCAAATAACGCTTGAAAAAAACACTTCGTTAACCGAGTTATATTCTAAATGTGAAAAAGTCATGGAAGCAAAGCTCGATGTTGAAGGACAAAGTGTATTATTGCAAATAACAATTGAAAACGCCCATTTTTTATCTCAGCCAGTAAAGCAAAAAATTACAAATGGTGAGTTTTTAGAGATGATACAAGATGTAGTGGATGTTGAACAGGTCTTTGTTTGGCCCTATGATCTAAAACTAGAACAGCAAAAGACAGAACCATCATTGCACCATAATGAAGGTTTCATGAAAATGCTGGATGAAACGGCGAAAAATCTACAGGCAACAGAAGCATTTGAAGAGTCCATATCAAGTCTGTTTGCACATGTATATGGTAGTAGATATTTAACTGAGATTGAGCGATTAGAAAAACAAGAGTTGGTGGAAGCTGCCAAACAGCTTGTAATAGATGAATTAGAAGTAAAGGATGTGTAGCGATTGAAGTTAAAAAGCCTCCATATATATGGGTATGGTAAGTTTATCGACTTTCATATCGAGAACATTTCTACTTTGCAAGTGTTCTATGGTGAAAATGAAGCTGGAAAGTCGACTATCATGTCTTTCATTCATAGCATACTTTTTGGATTTCCTGGAAGACAGCAAGCGGAGAAAAGGTACGAACCGAAAACACATGCAGCATATGGAGGACAACTGATTACGTATTTTGAACAATACGGTGAAGTGAAAATTGAGCGTGTAAAAGGAAAGGCTACAGGAGATGTATCTGTTTTATTGGAGGATGGAACTGCCGGGGGAGAGGAATTACTCTCCAAGCTTCTCATTGGGATGGATCGATTGATGTATGAAAGCATATTCTCTTTTAATCTTCAAGGTCTTCAGACAATACAAAGATTAAAAGGTGATGATATTAGCCGTTATCTGGTGGCAGCTGGAACAATTGGCACAGATGTACTATTAAATGTGGAGCAACAATTTCAAAAAGAGTTAGATCTTTTATTTAAGCCAGGGGGACGGAAGCCTAAGTTAAACGAACAATTGAGGGATTTGCGTGCCCAAGAAAGTGATTTGAAAACAGCTAAGCAGAAAAATGCTCAGTACATATCTATCATTGATAAAAAAGAAAGAGCAGAAAAGGAAATTGATTTAATCGAATCTGAAGTGAAAAAATTACAAGCTAAATTATCTAGATATGATGATTTGCGGAGAAAGTGGCCCCTTTTTAAAGAAAGAGAAAAGCTTCTCAATCGATTGGAGGAATTAGGTGATTTATCATTTCCTATAGAAGGAATAGCAAGATATGAAAAATACACAGACAAGTTGATTGTTATATCTAGTAGACTTAATGCATTGCAAGAGAGAATACAACAAACGAAATGGCAATTAGATAAACAGGTTCCCAATAAAGCTTTTTCAGAATCTATCCATCAAGCAGAGAAGCTAATTGGTGAAGGTGCTTGGTACAAGCAATTGTATGAGGAAATTGAAGCACTCGAGCGACAGCTTCAAGAATACGATAAGCAAGCAGAGACAATCGGAGGAGAACTTTTTTATCCAAGAGAAAAATGGGACAAGCTTGAGCAATTAGATCTTGGGATCGATATGAAAGGCAAAATAAAAGAAGCCATACAAAATTATGATCGATTACATTTGCGTAGGGAGGATCTCCGATCACAACTACATTTGGCTATTAGTGAGAAACAGAGCATTGAAATTAAATGTGAGCGACTAGAACAGGATATGTTAAGTGAAGAATCGTTTCAGCAGTTGCAAATGCAGAAAAAAAAGACTGAAACAACCGATCAGCTTATCAGTGATAAACAACAATTCGAACATGAGCTTGTGTTATTAAAAAATCAAAAGTCACAATACGAACAGGAGGAGAAAGAACGGGTAAGGAAAAAGTTTATTAGTAGTAGTATTTTTCTACTCCTCTGTCTAGGTTTATTTGTATGGAGTATTAGCGAATCCCAATGGCTGGTTTCGGGTTTTTCGGTAATAGTAATGATCTACGCGATTACGAGTGGATTGCCATACGTTCGAAAAAAAGATTCAACTAGTATTTTTAGGGATATGGAAAACATCCAGAAACAGATACAAAAAATTACTGAATCCTTAGCTCAAAGAGATAAAAACGGTGACCAAGTCTATTCTAATTACGAAAAACAACTTCACATACGGGAAGAATGGTCTAAATGGATTATTTATCTAGAACAACTAGAACAAAGACTTGCAGATTTAGATAAGCAAGAATCGTCACTAAATAGCGAAATTAACCATATTTACACTAAGTTGGAGGAAATCAAAACCAGATTAGGAATAGACAGTAATTTTTCTGTTAATCGACTGGAGGATGCCTTTGAGTTATTGCGCCAACTTTCCCATATATTAAAAATGAAAGAAAGTGTGATGAACCAGCTAGAAGTAAAACAAGGAAAATCAGAACGATGGTTTATCCAGCTACAAAAAACAACAGAAGTAGCTGGAATAGATGAACTAGATGTAAATACAGCTCTATTTAAATTAAAGGAATGTATAAAAATAGAACAGGAAAAAAGGTATGTCCAAAAAGAATTAGTTCAGAAAATATCTGAGTTAACCAATGATATAATGCCTTTAGAAAATGAAGTTATTGCTCTGAAATCATCAATTAATAAATTACTAACACTGGCACAGACAGATAATGAAGAAGAATTTCGTAGTAAAGCGAAGCGATTTATCGAAATGAATAGTATCAAGGATAGGTTGGAATTGATACATTCCCAGCTAGGAGAGGATGCAGAATATTCAACGAAATTTTATCTATCCGAACAAGAAATGAAGGATCATCAAAGTGAGTTAAAGGATTCAATAAACGAGCAATCAACAGAACTTGAAAAGCTCAGAAATGAATTGGCATCCTATCGCCATCAAGTGCAAGTTCTTGAAGAGGGAGGAACATATACCGAACAGCTACACCGATTTCATCAGTTGAAGTCACTATTTAATGAAGAAGCAAGAAAATGGACCAAGTATGCTTTAGCGATGCGTGTGTTAACAGCAACGATGGATAAATATAAAGAGGATCGTTTCCCAAAGGTTATGCTGAAAGCGCAAGAATATTTTTCATTCTTAACGGATGGGGAGTATCAACGAATATACATAAAGCAAGAAGGGAGCCTTGTTGTAGAAAGAAAAGATCACCTCCTATTTGATCCTGCAGAACTTAGTCAAGGGACTGGAGAACAGCTATATATATCTTTAAGGTTTGCGCTTATGGAAGTTTTGAAACTTGATTTTCCTTTTCCTATGATAATTGATGATGGATTTGTTAACTTTGATAAACAAAGAACAGATAAAATTATTCAGTTGATTTCCGAGTGTCATGGGAATACCCAGGTTTTACTTTTTACGTGTCATGCGCATATTAAAGACTACTTTCAATCTGAAAACGTCACCCAATTAGCTAGCAATGTAAAGTCTCAGCTAATGACTAGTGAGGGGACAATAGTATTTGGAAGCCGATAGCAATAGGATATGTTATACTTTTTTTAGATAACTCAAGTTAATCGGAGGCGTTTTAATGGCAAAGGAACTTTTACAGCATGAAGTTGGGGAGCAAGTAGATCTTTTTCTACTTATTAAAAGTGCAACAAAAGGTATAGCTAGCAATGGTAAACCATTTTTAACAGTAATATTGCAAGATCGATCTGGTGATATTGAAGCGAAGTTATGGGACACATCCGATAATGAAGTATCGATGTATCAGCCTGAAACAATCGTCCGTACGGCAGGAGAGGTGCATCTATATCGGGGAAGATTACAGCTGAAAATCAAGCAAATTAGACCCGCCTCTAAACAAGACAATGTTAGCGTTGCTGATTTATTAGAAACTGCACCATTAAGCAAAGAAGAGATTTCGAACAAAGTTACACAATACATTTTTGAAATGAAAAATCCAAATATTCAACGCCTAACTAGACATTTATTGAAGAAGCATATGGACGGATTTTTGGAATATCCAGCTGCGACAAAAAATCATCATGAGTTCGTTTCCGGACTTGGCTACCATGTTGTATGCATGCTGGACTTGGCTAAATCGATTGCAGAGCTATATCCGACTTTAGACCGTGATCTTCTGTATGCAGGAATTATTTTACATGATCTAGGAAAAGTAATTGAATTATCCGGTCCAGTAGCTGCTTCATATACTGTCGAAGGAAATTTACTTGGCCATATTACAATTATTATCACCGAAATGGGCAAGGCTGCCGATGAGCTAGGGATACAAGGGGAAGAAATGGTTATTTTACAGCATCTAGTATTAAGTCATCATGGTAAGTTAGAATGGGGTAGCCCAAAGCAGCCAATGATTAAAGAAGCGGAAATCTTGCATATGATTGATAATATTGATGCAAAAATGAATATGCTTGATCGGGCAATGAAACGGGTGAAACCAGGTGAATTTTCGGAGAGAATATTTCCACTTGATAACCGCTCCTTTTATAAACCAACATTTCATTCTTAAGCAAAATGTCATCCAAATGGGTGACATTTTTTTGTTTCTTAAACATATAGTGAATTATATGGACAAGCGAATGAAAGGAGCGATTTTATGTCTTTACCTATATGGATTTACCTTGTGATCTCTGGCGTTTTTGTCAGTGCATTTATGGCTTTAAAAACTGCCAAGGAAGAAAAGGCTTTGGATACAGAATGGATAGAGAAAGAAGGTCAGGTCTACGTAGAAAGAATGGAGAAGGAACGAGAACGAAGAAAACAAGTGGATGAGACTGGATAATGAAAAATTGTAAGAACCTGGATTAGACCTGTCTAGATAAAATCCCGATCATCTTCAATCAACCTTGATATAGCCCAAACCAGTAGATCTGTACAAAGAGCTATCAAATGATGATCGTAAGGAGAATAGCAGGGAGGGCACTGTAGCCAAGCTCTCTTATTAGGGACAATTCCTGCCTATGTATCCGCATTCTATTTAGGCCTGTACATGCTTACATTAGAAAGTTTATACTATCATGAAACGCGCAAAAAAGCTGCACAGTGGCAGCTTTTTTGCTTATACTAATGTTATTCTTTGTCTTTCTTATCTGCACTATCATCCTTAGCAGGTTCATCTTCTTGAAGGATGGCATCAAATGTTGTTTTAAGATCTTCATCTTTAACATCTATTTTTGCTTTTTTCAGTTCTGCTTGGATTGCAGCTTGAACTGCTTCGGGATCAAGTTTAGATACCTTTATTTCATTCTCAAGTTCATCTTTTACTTTATCGAAAGGTTCTTTTTCTTCTATATCTGTTACTAGAATAATATGCCAACCAAATTGTGTTTTGATTGGAGCACTAATTTCATCTTTTTTCAATTTAAAGGCAGCTGCTTTAAAGTCCTCGTCCAAATTAGGAGCATCTCGTGAAATGAGGCCGAGACTGCCTCCTTGTTCAGCTGAACCATCAATTGAATATTCTTTTGCTACTTTAGCGAAATCTTCACCTTTATCAAGCTTTGCTTTCGCTTCTTTTATTTTCTTTTCATCTTTTTCTTCTACAACAATATGGCTTACTTCAATGTCAGGTTGTTTATTGTCGTAATATTCTTTTAGCTCTTTATCTGTTACTTTAATATCTTTCGTTGAAGCTTTTTCTTGGAGAAGGCTAAGTTTTAATGATTCACGGAAATCTTTTTCATCCGTAAAGCCATTTTGTGCAAGCAGCATTTCGAATTGAGCTCCAACTTGTTCTTTCACTTCAGCCAATTTCGCGTCTAATTCCTTTTCTGACACTTTGTATTCTTTTGAAAGGACTTTATCAATTACGAGCTGTTGGAGAACTTGCTCGCCATATTTGTCTTTTAAAGCGCCATATAACTCTTCCTTTGTGATATCTCCAGCACCTGTTTTAACAATCGCCTCACCATTTCCGCCACTGCAACCAGCTAGACCGATTACACCAGCAGCTAAAGAAAGGGATAATATCCACTTTTTCATTTAAAACAACTCCCCGTTTATATTCTCTGTGTAGTTGAAGAGGTCAAACAAAACCTCCATTTTTTTCGACTTCTTTATTGAATATGTGATTTAAATCCACAAAATATACTATAACACATATTTGTTAGGAACAAAATAATTTATCACATTTATTGTAAAAGATAGGCGTTTACTTCAATCCAATTCCAAGGACCGGGCATATGCTGTAGCGAAAGAGAAAAAGGAGGTCATCAATATGGGGTTTTCTAATAATTCGGGATTTGCGTTAATTGTAGTTCTATTTATTTTGTTGATCATTGTGGGTTCTGCATACCTTTGTTAAAAAATATTGGATAAACTAGGCAAATAACCTAACACATGAAAAAAATAATGAATAAGATAAACAGAACGAATTGGAGGAGGTGTAGAAAATGAGCGGAGGCGTTGGATACGGCGGAGGTTTTGCCTTAATAGTTGTATTGTTCATTTTATTGATCATCGTAGGAGCTTCATGGTTATAATAAAATGAGCCTCAAAAAGATCTATGATAAAGAGGGAGCAATGAGTCACCTCTTTTGAAAAAAAGACTGGTCTAAGGATCGAATATGATCCTTTAGGCCAGTCTTTTTTATAGTTGGTCTCTGAGGTACATAGTGCACTAGTGCTACCATATGTTGATGGAAAAAGCTCTAATGCTTTTTTAACAATTCACAATATGATTTTTAAGTATAGAGAATCTCGATATAAGAAGAAAAGAGCAAAATAGTAATTAATACATTAATTGTACGAAACACTTTAGGCTGCCGCTCTTCAGGAATCTCCCTAACAATGCATAGTGTATTTGTTAAATTATTGAATATGTATAATATGAAAATCGCAAAAATAATAAAAGTGGAGATCAATACAATATCCTCCCCTTATCCCCTGTTAATATAACGATAGCAAATTTTTTGATAAAAAGATAGAAAAAACTATTCAAAATGTAAAAGAATAAAAATACTAACTGAAATTTTTAGATTTATATTGAAAGAAAGTAGAGAGCCTACTAAAAGACTCTCTATCTCACTAATATTTCATACCCATCTTCATTTTCTTCAATTAGGGCATCTTTAGGACTGGAAAATAAGCTTTTTGCATAGGATAAATCCGTTGCACAAATTCCAATATGATATGCGAGCAGAATAGTTGCATAATGAACATACTGCGGCATAAGCAAAGCGAAGGTTAGCAGTATGATATTAATGAATATAAACGGAAAAAGCAATGCAGCTGCAAATTGCTTTTTTTGAATTGGTTTTTTTACATTAAAATGAATAATCGGCAATACATAAAAATATATTTCGATCTTTAACTTCATAAATTTATAATAATTAATAATCGGCAAGAGATGACATAATTTATGAATAGGATATAGTAAAATAAAAGCGCCTAGAAAAATAAGAAAATACTTTTCTTGCAAAGGTGCGGAGGCAATGGATTGCAAAGGTACGTATAAAGTGATAAAACCAAGTAATGCGATCATCGTGGAGATAAAAAAACGTCGATTAAAATGATACCTTTTGTCCACGTTAAACGATTTCCAGCAATGCATGGCTAACAGCCTCCAAGAAGTTTATTTTGTAACACTAATCACCATACTTTAAGCTGAAATCGTAATAAAAGCAATAGGTTTTTTCTCTTTTTTAGCAGATAAGGTATATAATAAATTGATAAACTAAAGATGAGGAATGTTATATGGATAATTTAGTAGCAAGACTAGAGCGCCTTGAATATTATCAACAATTATTAATAAACATGGTTCCAGAAAATGGTCATGAATTTGATCAATTAATTATAAGAAAAAATCTCGATGAAAAAGAAGTGAAGGCATTCTATGCTTTATGTGAAGAGATGAGCATGAAGGTGGAGGAAGAAAAAGCGGCACAATTTGTCTTCCATGCTCCGCTGTTTAAAGATTTTCTTTCCCAATTAAATCCGAAGTTGAATATTGAAGAGGTGATAGATGCTTGTGAAAGACAAAAACTCTTTTTAGATCTGATGAAAGTTCTACAAAAAAATATGTAAATAAAAAATTAACCTACTGTTTCGATTTTTATTTTACTTATCTTACCGTCAACTTCTGAGAAGTTGTTTTCGATATTATGAAAGGATTTCTCAAAAATCTCCATAAAGTCATCCCCATAAATATTTCGAACAATGGCCATTAACTCCATCATTTCTGGAAACTTACCGTATAAATTTCTAAGCGGAAGTGCTCCTTGATAAATGGAGTTACTTTCTGGCTCATACACTTCCATTAATTCAAGAAACAAATTTTCTCCATCTTCTGTCAATTGAACATATGTATTACGCTTATCGCATTCTTTCTTAGAAAACTGTAAAAGATTTCGTTCTTCTAATCTTTTTGAAAAGTTAAATGCTGTAGATACATGCATCACTCCAAATTGAGCGATATCCGAAATAGAAGCACCATTTAAATGATAGGCAATGGATAAAATATGATGTTCATTAATATTTAAATCATATGGTTTTATCCAATTTTGCCAATCCTTTTCAATTGATTTCCATAATGCTTTACTCAACTGCGCCATACGTTGCGTAAAAAGCATTGATTCAATGATTGAATATTGCTTTTCTGCCATAACATTCCCCGCCTTATTTATCTTTAATATCATTATGCCAATAAAACAATAAATAATAAAGGTCTAAATTAACAAAATCTTTGAAAAGGGTTGAACAATAAAAAAACAAAGGCACGGATGCCTTTGTTAATTCACTTTCTTTTCCTGCAACCTCTGTTCTAATTGTGCCATTGTTTTTTGAATTTCTTGCATTTCTTGCTGTAAGGCTGTTTTATTTGGCTCAATATCGTTTTGCCATTCATTAACGGCCAATTTTACATCGCTTGCTAATTCTTTAATAATGATTTTGCTTTCATTAGATAGTTTCGAAACTGAATCTTTAATGTCAATAACATCATCTTTTAAATCAGCTGCTATTCTGATCCAGTTATCTTTGGAATCTTTGATTTGTGTGCGAAGTTCTTTGCCCGATAGTGGTGCGGAAAGTAGAGCAGTTGCAGCACCTACTGCACCTCCAATTAATAATCCATACGCTAATGCTTTTGCGTTCATTCTCATCACCTCAACTGTCATTATGATCTTATTCTAACCTTTTCTACAAAAGTTTAAAAACTCCTGCATCAATCTTTACCCTGTAACAATCATGGAAACACATATTTTCGCATAGAATAATAAAAAGTAGCAGTGATACTGAGGTGAGCAATGATGAGAGGTTTTATGACTTTTATGTTTTTTCTCGGTACAATATTATTATCAGGGATGTTGTATTTTGCCGCGTCCCATCGTAGGCCAGGTATCTATCCACCTAAAAAGTTATTAAAACAAAGGGCATTAACACTAGGCGGAGCAGGTTTTATTTTTATCATCATAGGAGTGCTGATAGCTTTATCTATAAAATAAAGAAGAACCCGGTTAATCAGGTTCTTCTTTACGTTTATACATGTGCTTGTTTAAGCATATTTGTTCTTTTTAAAATGGTTTTGACGAGAGGATAAAGAATGAATAACGCAATAGCATTTAACAGTACTGCAGGAAGAACGGCTCCTGCAAACAAACCAATAAATGCCCCTGGCAATCCAAATAAGATCCAAGCACTACCTAGGAAAATGACACCTGAAACGATTGTACAAACTCCTGTTAAGATTGTAACACCAGCAATACCAGGTAATTTTTTCACAATGAGTATATATAATCCGAAAAATATAAAAGCAGTAATTGGTTTATCAATGATATTTGGTATTTGCCCCATTGGAAATCCTGTAGTAAGTGCTGTTAATAGCCCCGTAACAATTCCTAAAAGTAATACATTTTTCTTTTCAGGAAATAAGACAATCCCTAAAAACATCATGGCAAGGAACATATCAGGTTTTATACCTAAAATAACGGGGGGGATGATAAAATGAAGTGCTGTACCCATTCCCATCAGCAGTGATAAAACAACAAGTGTTCTCGTATTCATTTTTAAATCTCTCCTCTTCTCAGCTAATCTCATTTTTTGCCTTTCCTGGACATGCACTCGTTGCCGCCAGCGAAAGATTAAAGATATTGTATCATATGCCCGTAAATTTTTGAAGTCAATAATTTATATAAAAAACTCCTGCAATACAGGAGTATGGTCTATTGTTATTGAATATTTTTAGATATGGATTGGGCAATATTTTTTAGGTCCTCATTTGTGTACCCTTTTTGATGGCTAATATATTTTGTATCAAATCCATCATTTTCATCATAACGCGGAATAAGATGCAAGTGATAATGAAAAACAGCTTGACCGGCAAATTCCCCATTATTATTTAAAAGGTTGAGACCTTGGGGCTTGAACTCTGTATTAATAGCACGGGAAATAGCAGGGATTGTTGCAAATAATTTTCCGGCTACATCCGGAGACAAATCATAAATATTTTCATTATGTATTTTGGGAATAACAAGGGTATGACCTTTGGTAATTTGGCTTAAATCTAGAAATGCTAACACATCATCATTCTCAAATACCTTCGCTGATGGCAACTCACCATTAATAATTTTACAAAAAACGCAGTTTGTCATAAAATATCCACCTTTCATGTGTATGATAAAGGTAATCTTATCATATGTCAGTAAAAGTGAAAACGAGCAGGGTTTCAAGAAAACCCTGCTCGCTGAAGGGAGTAGCGGATACTTGGAAAGTTTCTTTACAGTCAATTCTTAATGGAATTGATTTTGTTAAAGAAAAATCCGATTCTTCATTAGCATGCCCAACGCAATCATCTCCCTTGTTCATTTGATCAAGATCGATAATTAATGTACATGTTCAATGTTCATCGTGGCTTTCCGCTTCTACTACTGATAACTGTCTTCGACAACCACCTCAGTTTCGCTGAGTCTCAGTGACTCTTGGAAAGTTTCTTTTTAACCAATTCAATGGAATGAAAGGGTTAATGAAGAAATAGTCGATTCACCATTAGCATGCCCAACGCAATCATCTCCCTTGTTCATTTGATCAAGATTGATAATATTTGTACATGTTTCATTGTTCATCGTAGCTTTCCGCTTCTACTGCTGATAACTGTCTTTGACAACCACCTCAGTTTCGCTTAGTACCGCTCCTTCAAAGATTATGATGTCCGATGAATGAATTTATATGATTGGGAAATGTATCCAACTACAACTATGCGACACGAGCCCATTTTTGGTACAATGGTTAACATAGCAAACAAAGGAGAAGGGACGTTGAGTTATGTCTTTACTTGAAGTACAAAACTTAACAGGAGGTTATACAAAAACTCCTGTTTTAAAAGATATATCATTTACAATGGAATCGGGCCAAATGATTGGTTTAATAGGCTTAAATGGAGCTGGTAAAAGCACAACGATTAAACATATCATTGGATTAATGGAACAGCGCTCAGGGTTAATTAAGATCAATGGGAATCAACTCAAGGAAAATCCGGAAACATATCGGAAACAATTAACATTTGTGCCTGAGTCACCAATATTATACGAAGAACTAACATTGGAAGAACACTTGAAACTGACTGCGATGGCATATGGAATTCCCGAGCAAACGTATGAATCGAGAGTTGGTCCACTTTTAAAGGAATTCCGACTCGATAAAAAAATGAAATGGTTCCCTGCACACTTTTCAAAAGGAATGAAACAGAAAGTAATGATTATGTGTGCATTTCTTATTGAACCGTCATTGTATATTATTGATGAACCATTTGTTGGCCTTGATCCAATTGCTATTCAATCGCTCCTAGAATTAATGAATCGTATGAAGGGTAATGGAGCAGGAATATTAATGTCGACGCATATCTTGGCAACAGCTGAGCGTTATTGTGACGGATTTATTATTTTACATAATGGTGAAGTGAGGGCGAAGGGAACACTTACAGAACTTCAAGAAGAATTTGGTATGCAGGGCGCCTCTTTAGATGATATATATATCCAGCTAACAAAGGAAGATATTCATGAAGCAGATAAATGAACTGTGGCCAGAGCGGCTTCAAGCCTATATAAAAGAACTACGTCGTTATTTTAAATATATGTTTAATGATCATTTATTGTTTGTCCTCATCTTTGGAGGTGGAGCAGCAATTTATTATTATTCAGAATGGGTGAAGACACTTGGTTCTGGATTTCCAATTGGTATAATTATGGGGATTGTTCTAGCTATCCTTTTAGCAACCAGTCCCATTTATACATTACTAAAGGAAGCGGATATTGTTTTTCTTCTTCCGTTGGAAAAGAAGATGAACGCCTATTTTAAAAAAGGAATGGGATTAAGTTTTTTAAGCCAATCATATATATTGTTACTAGTACTTGCTGCATTTATGCCGATGTATGTACAGGTGACAGGTGATGGTTTTAAATCATTCTTTTATTTACTAGCAATAGTTCTTGTCCTAAAGATTTGGAATTTGAAGCTACATTGGATAATGCTTAGACTTACGGATAAACAATCCTTACTATTTGATTGGCTCTTTCGCTTTTTATTAAGTGCCTCTCTTCTTTATTTTATTATAGAAAAAGCTTCGTTATGGTTTATTGGCGCGATATTACTGATTATAATAGCCGTTACTTTATATTTTAGAGAAGAAATGAAAAATAAGTCTTTAAAATGGGAATTATTAATTGAAATAGAACAGAGTAGGATGCAGACATTTTATCGAGCTGCTAATATGTTTACGGATGTTCCCCATTTAAAGGGGCAAGTGAAACGAAGAAGATGGTTAGATCCATTATTTTCATCGATCCCATTTAAAAGCGATCAAACTTATCGATTTTTATACTCTAGAACGATAGTTAGAACAAGTGAGTTTTCTGGATTAATCTTGAGGTTGACAGTAATTCCTGCTATTTTAATCCTATTCAATAGCAACTTATATTTTTCAATAGGTATTTCCTTGTTATTTATTTACTTAACAGGTTTTCAGCTCTTACCGCTATTACGCAAGCATGATTTGAAGATCTGGACAAACTTATATCCAATTGATTTCAATCAAAAGAAACCAGCCTTTTTAAACTTGCTTTTAAAAATATTGGTAATGCAAGCAATTGTTTTTGGCATTAGCACAATAATTAGAGGGGATTTTCTGCAAGGGGTTATTGTAGGAGCGATAGCATGCTTGTTTGCCCTGTTATTTGCAAAGCTTTATGCACCAACAAGAGTAACAAAATTAGAAAAAAGATAAAAAGGCTGACAATTGTCAGCCTTTTTATTCATTTCGGCACAAATATTGACTATTTAAGATACCTTATTTACTTGATTAGCCAACCAAGCGGGGAATATGTATTTTATAAGTGATTCTGTTTGTAAATTTACGTGTTATCAGCCACTCACAGAGTTTACTGTCCACTCAGCTGGGATTATGAGCCACTCACGGGAATTACTGTCCACTCAGCTGGGATTATGAGCCACTCACGGGAATTACTGTCCACTCAGCCATAATTATGAGCCACTCACGGAATTTACTGTCCGCTCAGCAATAGATATGATCTGCAATGTTTTTGTGCTTTCGTTACTGTGATTTTATTGCAGCCCATCCCAGTGTTTTTGCTGCGGCTAGCATTGACTTTTCATTAATATCAAATTTTGGGTGATGATGTGGGTATGGGTTTTCTGTATCATCGGGTTTTGCTCCTGTGAAAAAGAAGGTTCCTTTTACATGCTGTAAATAATAAGCGAAATCTTCGGCAGCCATTTCAGGAACTTTTTGTTTTATTTCAATATTTTCAGGTATATCTTTGGCGCATTCAGCAAGGAAATTTGTTTCTGCCTCATGATTCACGACAGCTGGGTATCCTCGAACATATTTATAATCAAATGCACAATCGGCAGCTATGCAAGTACCTTTCACCATTCGTTCCATTTCCTTTTCGATTAAATCGCGAACATCTTCACTGAAAGTTCTTACCGTCCCAGAAATTCTCGCACTATCAGCAATCACGTTAAATGCATTGTCTGCAACGAATCCTCCAACTGTCACAACAGCTGGTTCAAGTGGATCAACCTTGCGACTAACTAATTGTTGAATATTCATAACTAGTTGAGAGCCGATGACAATAGCATCTTTCGTTTTATGTGGCTGTGCACCGTGTCCGCCATACCCTTTGATGATAATTTCAAATCTGTCAGCCGCTGCCATAATTGAACCTGTACGATAATGGATCGAACCGTATGGAAGGCCTGACCATAAATGAGTTCCGTAAATGACATCAACGCCGTCAAGGCAACCATCTTCAATCATAGAACTAGCCCCACCTGGTGCAAGTTCTTCCGCATGTTGATGGATTAACACATATTCACCTTCGAGATCCGCTCTCATTTTGTGAAGTACCTTACCTAATATTAATAACGTAGCAGTGTGCCCATCATGACCGCAAGCGTGCATTACACCTGAAACGAGTGATTTAAATGGTAAATTTGTTTCTTCTTGGATTGGTAATGCATCAAAGTCCGCTCGTAAAGCAACTGTTTTCCCTGGCTTTACACCTTTGATTCTTGCAACAACTCCGTTTCCACCTACTCCTCCTCTTACGTCGATGCCAAGCTGGTTGTAAAAGTCAACGATGTAAGCCGCTGTATTCTCTTCTTTGAAAGAAAGCTCTGGATTTTGATGCAAATAACGTCGGATCTCAGTCATTTCTTCGTAATGCTTATCCAAAAGTTCGAATAATAACTGTTTCATATGTAAAAACACCACCTAATGATTATAATAAGATTCAAAATAATTATAACAATAATTCATCTTAATTGTTGTGAAATGATAAAAGACCCTGAAGAATAGTTCTTCAGGGTCTCCGTATTAATCTTCCTGCTCTAGTTCATCCTCATCCACAATATAAGTCGATAAATAGGCTGAGCCGGAAAATATACTGGTGCTTGCGGTTGATTTTACTCCCATTAACTTACTAACTACTACTTTATATGCGTCTGTATTTTTCCAGGCCTCAAACGCCGCATGATCCCTCCACATTGTCATCACGATGTATGTATCGCTTGAAAGAGGGCGTAATACCCGCGATGCCAAAAATCCAGAAGCTTTTTCGACAAGACTAGGTCGGTCGGTGACCTCATATTCAAAAACTGGACGACCTTCGTCGCTAACAGGAATATTATTACAGGTGACAAAACCATGCTCGGCAATATCTCCAACAGAGTTAATTACTTCATATTTTCTTGGCGATTGAAATATAGAAGATCCAGTTGTTTCATGCCAAAGTAAAGTCGTCTCTATATTTTGCATTAATGTAATATTTTCCTCTGAATGTCGATCTTCAAAATGTTTTAAGTATTCATAGGTGCCAGTTGTAATGAATGTATACATTGATATCCCCCTTGATTCAGATAAAAATCACTTATGTCATTATACTGTAGCATTAATTTTGATCATTTAATAAATTTTCCCATGAAAAGGAAAATTCAAACCTATTTCATCGGGTTAGTTCAATCTTTCGTAAAATTATATATAAGCCGTGACCAAATTGCCATGAAAAAACTACAAATTTATGACAAGCAATATGTGTACCTATACAATAGATAATAAAAATACTATAGTTAAAACTGACAATAAAGACTAAATAATATAATTTTAGATAATCATCGTTAATAATATTATTATATGATAGAAATCTTTTGATCTTGAAAGGTGGAGACTATTTACTATGAAAAAAATAACGAATGATACATTTTTAAAAGCGGCTAGAGGCGAGCAAACTGATCATGTTCCTGTTTGGTATATGAGACAAGCTGGACGCTCTCAAGAGGAATATCGCAAAATAAAGGAGAAATACTCGCTATTTGAAATAACTCATCGTCCTGATATTTGCGCATATGTCACACGTTTACCTGTCGATATGTATGGTGTGGACGCTGCAATATTATATAAGGATATCATGACACCACTACCGGCATTAGGCGTTGACGTGGAAATTGTAAGTGGAATCGGTCCAGTAATTGATAACCCAATCCGTTCTGTTGCAGATGTAGAAAAACTTGGAGAGCTTAATCCAGAGCAAGATATATCTTATGTACTTGAAACAATAAAACTTTTGACTGAAGAACAATTGACAGTGCCATTAATCGGATTTGGTGGGGCACCATTTACACTTGCTAGTTATATGATCGAGGGCGGACCTTCAAAAAATTATCATAAAACGAAAGCATTTATGTATTCAGAGCCTAAGGCTTGGTCGAAACTAATGGATAAGTTAGCTGATATGACTGTTACATATTTAAAAGCACAAATTAAAGCTGGAGCTAGTGCAGTTCAACTTTTTGATTCATGGGTTGGCGCGTTGAGCCGTACAGATTATCAAATATTCATTAAGCCTTTCATGGCTAGAATTTTTGCGGAAATGAGAGAAGAGCAAGTTCCACTTATCATGCATGGAGTAGGCGCTAGCCATCTCGTTCTAGAATGGAATGATTTACCACTTGATGTTGTTGGTCTTGATTGGAGGCTTCCGATTGCAGAAGCGAGAAAATTAGGTGTTACAAAAGCGATTCAAGGTAACTTAGACCCAGCTGTATTGATTTCGGATTGGGCAACTGTAGAAGCGCGAGCGAAAGAAATAATTGATCAAGGGATCGAAAAACCTGGTTTTATATTTAACCTAGGGCATGGTGTTTTCCCAGAAGTGAATCCAGAAATGCTGAAAAAATTAACAGCATTTGTACATGAATATAGCGCTGATAAAATCAAGCAATTGCGATAATTCCACCTTAAAAGGAGTGCAGTAACTTGGCAAAAAAGAAAATCGGGCTTTTAGTTATGGCCTATGGTACACCGTACCATGAAGATGATATTGAAAGATATTACACACATATTCGACATGGCAGACCACCAACAAAGGAAGCGCTCGAAGACTTAGAAAATCGATATGAAGCAATTGGAGGTATATCACCTTTAGCTAAGATCACGGAGCAGCAGGCGTACGGTCTCCAAGATCGATTGAATGAAATACAAAATAGCATTGAGTTCAAAGCTTATATTGGTTTAAAACATATTGAGCCATTTATCGAAGATGCTGTAGAAAAAATGCATGCAGATGGTATTGAAGAAGCCGTGTCCATTGTGCTTGCCCCACACTTTTCTACTTTTAGCGTAAAGTCCTATAATGAGCGAGCAAAAGAAACAGCTGAAAAATTTGGAGGTTTAACAATAACTTCTATTGAAAGTTGGTATAAGGAACCGAAATTTATCGACCTTTGGGTTGATAAAGTGAAAGAAATTTACAAGGAAATGCCTGATGAAGAACGTGATGCTGCATGCTTAATCGTTTCAGCTCACAGCCTTCCTGAAAAAATACTTCAGTTCGGTGATCCATACCCTCAGCAGTTAAAGGAAACGGCGGATCTGATTGCAAAACAAGCTGGTATTACTGAGTATAAAGTAGGCTGGCAAAGTGCAGGAAATACACCAGAACCTTGGATCGGACCAGATGTACAGGATTTAACACGCGAATTATATAATGAAAAAGGATATAAAGCCTTTGTGTATATACCTGTAGGGTTCGTCTCTACCCATCTTGAGGTTCTTTATGATAATGATTTTGAATGTAAAGTAGTTACGGATGAGGTTTGTGCATCGTATTATCGTCCCGTGATGCCGGATGCACAGCCACTATTTATTGATGCATTGGCATCTGTCGTTTTAAAACAATTGGAAAAATAACTGAATAGAAGTAGGCGATTTTACCTTGAAGGAAAGTAAGAAAAAAGTTGTTGTGATCGGTGGTGGAATAACCGGTTTATCAACAGCGTATTATTTGCAGAAATCAATATCAGAACAAGGATTACCAATAGAGCTTCAGCTTATTGAAGCTAGTCATAAATTAGGCGGGAAAATTCAAACAGTATACAAAGATGGCTTCGTGATCGAAAGAGGTCCCGATTCATTTCTAGAAAGAAAGAAAAGTGCGGCGGAGTTGGCAACTGAAGTAGGGTTAGCAGACACGCTTGTCCATAATACGGCTGGAAAAGCATTTGTACTGGTGAAAAATAAGCTTCATCCAATGCCAGACGGTGCTGTAATGGGGATTCCAACAAAAATGGGTGCATTCGTCACAACAGACTTGTTCTCTGTTCAGGGGAAAATGAGGGCTGCTTTTGATATTATTATGCCCCGCTCGAAAATGGAAGGCGATCAATCACTTGGAACGTTTTTTCGAAGACGTCTTGGGGATGAAGTAGTTGAGAATTTAATTGAACCACTATTATCGGGAATTTATGCGGGTGACATTGACCAACTTAGTCTGATGTCTACATTCCCCCAATTTCATCAAGTGGAACGTGATCATCGCAGCTTAATTCTCGGGATGAAAAAAACAACACCTGTTGCGCCGAAGAATCGATTAAATAGTAAAACACAAGGGAAGTTTCTTACCCTTACTGGCGGTCTGCAATCTTTAGTTGACGCGTTAGAAGAGAAAATATCTCCTAGCTCAGTCATGAAAGGAACCCGGGTTATTTCTGTAGAAAAAAAGCCGGATGAAGCGGGTTACAATCTGAAGTTAAATAATGGAGAAATCATTCAAGCAGATAGCATTGTGCTTACATTGCCGCATTTAGCTTTAGCGGATTTATTTCCTAAACAAAAAGATTTCTGTAGCTATAAACAAATGCCATCGACTACTGTCGCAACTGTTGCGATGGCTTTTGATGCGGAAGAAGTGGAAGATCGGCTTGATGGCACTGGTTTTGTTGTTTCCCGTAATAGTGATTATACAATTACTGCATGTACGTGGACACATAAAAAGTGGCCACATACTACACCAGATGGTAAAGTCCTATTAAGATGCTATGTTGGTCGTGCTGGAGAAGAAACAGTCGTCGATTTATCAGATGAGGAAATTGAAAAAATTGTGTTAGATGATTTACGAGACACGATGAATATATTAGCGAAACCGGAATTTACGATTATTTCTCGTTGGAAAAATGCGATGCCACAATACAATGTGGGTCATAAAGCTAGACTACAAGAAGTGAAAGCAAATGTACGGGCAAATTTGCCTGGGGTCTTTATCGCTGGAAGTTCATTTGATGGACTAGCTATTCCAGACTGTATCGATCAGGGGAAAGCCGCTGTGAAAGACGTACTCGATTATATATAATTAAATGATTAGAAGAAGCGGCCATGATAGTGGTCGCTTTATTTTGCTGTGTAAGAGAGAATAAGGTTTTTAAGGTTCCTTTGTACAGGAAAGGCGCTTTGTGCATTTCTTATACAAATAGGTTTATCCATATCTAGCTCTAAATAAATATTAAAAGAAAAGAAAGGTTGATTAAACCGGTATTAGTTTTTTGTATAGTAAAGTGGTTAATTTTCTTCTAAATATATGTGAAGGAATGTTTATTTCCGTATAGGAGGCGTAATAAAAAACTAATGTTATAATAATCGTGCGTTTTCATTTTTAATAAAAACAGTAGATTACAGCAAAAGAAATTGAAATTCCATCCTTGCTTACAAATAATATGTATGCTATATTACATATTGTACTAAATGACTGAATTGGTATTTTGGTCACAAAGGGTAAAAAAGTGAGGTGATATAATTTGTCCGTTGATCGTAAACAGCTTATTATTAATGCTGCAACAAAGTCCTTTTCTTTATTCGGTTATAAAGCTACAACGATGGATCAGGTAGCTAAGCTCGCAAATGTTGGTAAAGGGACGATTTATACTTTTTTCAATAATAAAGAAGAGTTATTGGATGAGATTGTAACATCGCTTATCAAAGAAATGAAAACTGCTGCGGAAGACACAATTCAACCTGATCTCTCTTTTCATGAAAATGCAAACCGTGCTCTTTATCGATTATTGGAATTTCGAAAAGAACATCAATTAACAATTAAACTATTCCAAGAAGAGAAAGAAATTGGAACACCAGCGGTCATGGAAGTAATGCAAAAAGTTGAGCAGGCAATTATTAATTATATTAAAGGAAAAGTTATAGAGGCGATGGAAAAAGGAGAAATAAAAAACTGTAATCCAGAAATAACTGCATTTATTATGCTTAAACTTTATATTTCATTGATTTTTGATTGGGAAAAAAACCATAGACCATTAAATCGGCAAGATGTTGCATCTCTATTTGAATTTTATTTATTCGAGGGATTGTCACAATAGATAATCCCTATTTTTTTCGCTTAGTATGACCGTTTGAACAAAGTAGTCAAAATGTATCGTTGCATAGGAGGAAGTATTTTAATTATGAAACAAACGTTATTTTCAGCAGAATGGAAAAAAATATTCAAAAATAAAAAGTTGCTAATTCCACTTATCGCTGTGATGCTTGTACCAATTTTATATAGTGGCATGTTCCTTTGGGCTTTTTGGGATCCATATGATCGACTTGCAGATATGCCAGTGGCTGTAATAAATAATGATAAAGGTGCTGAGTTTGAAGGAGAACAATTAGATTTAGGAAATGACTTAGTCAATAAGTTGAAGGAAAATGATCAATTTACTTTTGATGTGGTTAGTGAAAAACAAGGTTATAAGGATTTGGAACAACAAAAGTATTATTTACTAATCGAAATACCAAATAATTTTTCAGAAAACGCTACGACATTACTAAATGAAGAACCTCAGAAGCTTGAGTTGAAATATATTCCAAATGAGAGCTTTAACTTCCTCTCCGCTCAGATCGGTGAGACTGCGGTTGATCAGATTAAATCTGCTGTAGCGAAGGAAGTAACAGCTACGTATGCAGAGACAATGTTTGATAAAGTCAAAGAAATGGCTGATGGGTTTGCTCATGCGAGTGATGGAACAAAAGAATTAAATGAAGGTGCTGGGGAATTACTTTCTGGTTCAAATAAGCTACATGAAAATTTAAATAATCTAGCTGCTAAATCACTAGAATTTAATCAAGGTGTCTCTACTCTACAATCTGGTACAGAAGAACTTGCTAAAGGAACAAAGGATCTTGCAAATGGATTGAATCAACTTGTTGACGGACATGGGCAGCTAGTTGATGGAGCCAAATCAGCAAGTGATGGAGCTGCTCAGCTAGCTGATGGTGCGAAAGCGGTGAACGCCGGGATTAAACAAGCAGGTAGCTCGATGGGAGAAATCAACGCTGGAACAGAACAAATTAAAAATGGTGCTGATCAATTAGCGAATAAATTGGGAGAATTCCAAAATGGTGCTACACAAGTTGCGCAAGGTGCAACAGAATTACATGCTGGAATCAAACAAATGAAATCACAGCTTGCGGGATTGGACGCTAAACTTGCCCCATTACCAATTCCCGAAGAAGTGAAGGTAGAATTAGGCAATCAATTGAAAGCAGAACTTGAAGCTGGTATTGAACAGTTAGAGGCTGGTAGTGGAAATCTAGCTGCGGGAACGGACCAACTTCAATCTGCTGCAGGTGAGTTACAAACAGGAGCAAGTACAATTGCAAATAAACTAGCTGAAGTCAATGCTGGTCAAAAGCAATTGCAGTCTGGTCTTGGTGAACTTGCTACAGGTTCAAATGATCTGCTAGCCGGGGTTGGAAAACTAGAAGAAGGTCAATTGAAATTAGCAGACGGAATCGTATTATTTGATCAAAAATTGCAAGACGCTAACGCTGGTGCAGGAAAACTTATGAGTGGTGCATCATTATTAACTGGCGGAGTGCATGAGCTTGCGAATGGTTCAAATAAATTAAGTGATGGTAGCCGTCAACTTGCTGATGGATCGAGTGAACTCGCAGATGGTACGAAAAAGTTAACGGATGGAACAACCGAATTAAATGAAAAACTCGGTGATGCTGCGGAAAAATCAAGCTCTGTTCATGCTGATGACCGCACGTACGATATGATGGGTGAACCTGTCGAAGTGAAAAATAATGGAATTAACCATGTTCCAAACTACGGTACAGGCTTTGCACCATATTTCTTATCACTGGGATTGTTTGTAGGGGCATTGCTACTTTCAATAGTTTTCCCGCTTCGTGATCCTGCTGTTAAACCGAAAAATGGTCTAACTTGGTTTTTCGGGAAATTCGGAGTCATTGCCATTGTCGGTATTGTACAGTCGTTGTTAGCAGTTGCGATTATGCTATTCGGTCTTGGGATTGAAGTGCAAAGCATTCCGCTATTCATTACTACAACGATCATTACAAGCCTAACATTTATCGTGCTTATTCAATTTTTAGTCACGATACTCGGTGATCCGGGACGTTTCATTGCGATTATTGTATTAATATTACAACTGACAACAAGCGCAGGAACATTCCCGCTTGAACTAATACCGGGACCACTACAGCCATTTAATGCTGCATTGCCTATGACTTATTCAGTTCAAGCATATAAAGCTGTAATTTCAAGCGGTGATTTCGGTTATATGTGGAAGAACCTAGGTATTCTTGGCGCATACTCGCTTGCGTTTATGGGATTAACATTTGGATTCTTTCGTTATAAATTTAAAAGACAATTTGCTTATGGAGATGGAGATAAGCAAGTAGAGGCATAAAAAAACATGCAGGATTGGGATTTTACCCATCCTGCATGTTTTTAATATTTTAATGCTGATTTAATATCTTTCAAAATTTGTTTGAATGGTACATCTGTATCACCAGGGTAATCACCAATAATTTCACCATTTTTATTTAGTAGATAAAAACTAACTCCATGAATGACTTGATCATCATCTCTTGGTTTCTTGACAATTGTTTTAAAATTTTTCGGCACGTAGTCTTCAATTTCTTTTTGAGAATACCCAGTTAGAAAGTGCCAAGTGGAAAAATCAGCTTCGAATGCTTCTCCATATTTCTTTAACACTTCGGGAGAGTCAATTTCGGGATCAATGCTAAAAGACACAAAATGTACATCTTCAAGACCTGCATCAATGACATCCTGTTGAAGCATACTCATATTAGCAGACATTGGCGGACAAACAGTTGTACAATTCGTGAATACAAAATCTGCTACCCATACCTTTCCTTCCAAATCTTTGAGCCCGAAAGGTTCACCATCTTGATCCGTATAATTAAAATCCTTAATTGGAGTACCTCTTTTTTCGGAAGAACAGGCACTTAAGATAAGTACGATAGACAGAAGAATTAATAACAAAAGCTTCTTCAAAAAACAAACCTCCTAGTAAATACAATTGCCTCTATTATAGCCGACGTATAGGGATTTTAGGACCTTATCAACGATTGTTCGGAAAATATCCAAATATGAAAAGGTAGTACATTAATCAGCGAAATATTGGAAAAAAATAAGATGTAGACATAATGGGTATTATTTGTTATATTGGCTTTATGAAACGTTCTATTTAAAGAACGCTTAATTAAAGATGTTAATGAGTATTTACGCTGACAATGTTTTTTTTTGCGCATTCGTTCGTTATAAAGTTATTTAAAGTAGATATATATACTTAATTTACTCGTTTTTTAGTGTAAACGCAGTATAAGTGGATGATTGGAAAGGAGTATAAGCGATGATTGGTAGTAGAATTCGACAAATACGAACGGAAAAAGGACTTACATTAGCCGAACTTTCAAAGAGAACTGGCATTGTTCAGACATATTTAAGGATAATTGAAAGAAATCTACAGAGCAATCCAACTGAAGAATACATTGTGAAAATTGCGACTGCATTAGATGTAGGTTTAGAGTATTTGCTCAATGGTACAAATATTACTTTTGAAGAGAAAAACCAATCTATTGCACATTTTATTTCTCTAAGGAAATGTATTGTGCAAATGAATGATAAGCAGTTAGAAGAAATGAAGGATTTCATAGAATATACGATGTGGAAAAGGCAGCGATTAAGGCAAGGTCCATAAGATTTTGTTACATAGTATGTGCAAGGAGTACCCTGAAAGATAGAGGAAGTACATAATTTTAGTTCTCTTGAAGAAAGGAGCCTTGCACGGTTTCCTCCGAATTGCGGGGAACGGTACAGGTTATCTGGGGGAAATTTGTAAACTCGATTGAATGCGCTTTGAAAATCACTTAGTGAAAATCTTTGATTTTTCATAACTGAAGACATTCGGCCAAACGTAAATAAACCACCAAAATGTGAGTTTGCGCTCATCCTTTGGTGGTTTTGTTTGTCATCGAATTGAAAAAATACGAAGGCCACAATTAATCTCTAAGACAAACAACAAATGATTACTAACCTACTGGCTTAAGAGGACTTATTTTAAGATTGAATTTTCTACGAGTTGCGAATAGGTTGTACGAATGTTCTAATAGGTTCAGTGTTTTTGCCCAACAAACTGAATAACATGTGACAAGCCCTTATGCAGTTCTCCTTCATGACGATCAACCTCACCCATAAAAAAGTGAACAATCCGCCAATTTGAAAAGATTTGTAAAAACTCTTCTGGAGTATATAAAAAGTCTAAATCTTTCGGGCCTCCACTTTGATATGGAATTTGGTGAATTGAATATACTTCTGTTATAAAATATCCACCTGGCTTAACTGCTTCTTTCACTTCCTGAAGTGTTTTCTTTCGTAATTCTGTTGGGAAATGTCCGAATATACAAACAAGCTCATCCCACTGATCTTTTTTCCATAGCGCCTCATTTAAGTCAGCAAGTTCTGTTTTAACGACAACATCTCGAGTTTCAGCAAGCCTTTTAGTTTTTTCTAGCCCAGATTCCGCGTAATCCCAAACAGTTACATTCATTCCTTGTTCAGCTAAAAAAACTGCGTTACGGCCTTCACCTTCCGCAATTGCCAAAGCATCACCTGTTAATTGAAGTCTTTTCTGTATTTCTGTTAAAAATACGTTTGGTTCAGTACCGTAAACATAGTTCTCATCTCGAAAACGAATATTCCAGGGGTTCATAGTCTATTCTCCTTTTATTTTAACTGTAGAATGTCATTTGTTATTCTTAATCAATCTTAAACAAAAAATCCCCATAATGAAAAGAAAAGGAGTGGACTAATATGAATGACATCGGAATACTTTCTGCTCTAGCAGGCTGGACTTTCTTTTTCCTCTTCATGTGAATTTCCTCGAATTCCAACATTTATGCCACATTACCTTGCGGAAAAAATTGCAGATTCTTAACTGGTAGTGAATTGAACTAAACTCTATTTGTGTTTCGTCGAATTCATTATCAGTAAAGAAAGATACTAAAAATCAGGGCTTATCTGAATGTGTTAATATTCAATATATAGAACTTTGATTTCTGTTGAGGGGGGCATAATATGTTTGTGCATAAAATTGATGAGGAATTATATTTGAAATTGATTCAATTAGAAGATAGTGAAAGGATCTTTGCGTTAACGAATCAATCTAGAGGTTACTTGCGGAAATGGCTTCCATGGCTTGATACAAATAAAAGGGTAGAGGATACAAAAGTATTTATAGAATTATGTTTAACAAGCTATGCCAAGAATAAAAGTATGAACACCGTTATTTTATTCAATGGAGAAATCGTTGGTGTTGCTGGTTTTAATGAAATTGATTGGTCAAACAGAATCGCATATATTGGTTATTGGCTTGGACAGGAATATCAAGGAAATGGAATTATGACGAAGGTCGCAAAAGGCTTAACTGACTATGCTTTTAATGAATTAAAATTAAATCGGGTGGATATTCGAGCTGCTGTGGAAAATAAGAAAAGTAGATCGATCCCAGAAAGATTAGGTTTTGTAAATGAAGGTCGAATTAGACAGGCAGAGTGGCTATATGATCATCATGTTGACCATATCGTTTACGGAATGCTAGCTGAAGATTGGAAAGAAAAGGGATCCAGCGTATTTAATACGTAAAATGAGTGAAAAGAAGGACTCTCTAGTCAATAATAAAGTCTAGAGAGATTTATCTTTCAATCGTAATTTGTTTGTGAGTAACTTTATTTTCTCACTCCATTTCACTTTTTTCGTCATTTCTTCTTCTGCTGCAACCCTAAAGATAATTCGATTAACAAAGAAATAGATTAACTCCTCAAAAAGAGCAAAGGCAATAATCGGAATAGTGATGATGAGAATCCAATTCAACATGAATATCTCCTTCCTACATGAATCATCCATTCATGTATATTCAAAAGTATACTAACCATTACCTAAATAAGTGTGAAGTATTAAACCTTATGAAGGGGATAACAAATAGATATAGAATTCATAATGTGATGATATCAAATAAAACAAAGGAGATAAAAAATGAATAAAAGTGTGAAGGAAACTTATAATCAATTGGCGCATGATTATGAACATAATGTAGATTATAAAAATTTGTATAACATAGCTTATGAAAGACCAGCAATGATTTCTCAACTTCCAGAAAGTATAGCAAACAAACACATACTTGATGCAGGTTGTGCGGCTGGATGGTACACATTACAATTAGCCAAACTTGGTGCTAAAGTAACTGCGACGGATATTAGTCCAAATATGGTTGCAGCAACTAAAAGAAGGGTTGGAGAAAAATCAGATGTTTTTTGCATGAATTTAGAAGATAAGCTCCCCTTCGAAGATGAATCATTTGATTTCATTGTTAGTTCGTTGGTACTTCATTATATTAAGGACTGGAATAAAACATTTAGTGAATTCAGAAGGATATTAAAGCCAGAAGGTAAACTGCTATTTTCAGTCCATCATCCATTTATGGATATCAAAATGTCCGAAAGTAAAGATTACTTTTCTACTGAACTTATTATTGATGAATGGAAAAGAGGAGGCAAGATGCTTGAAGTTCCATTTTATCGCCGACCACTTCATTTGATTCTAAAGGAAACATTGGAGTATTTTACAATTGAAAGAGTTGTAGAACCTCAACCGACTATAAAATTTAAAGCACTCGAGCCGGAAAAGTACGAAAATTTAATGAAAAATCCCCATTTTATAATTATAAAAGCGTGCAAATAAAAATTTAAATGAAAAGAAATATTGCTGTTATTTAAATTCAGTATCTCCTTCGATGCGCCCCTTACTGAATACGAAATTAAAAGGCCCAGTAAAAACTATTTTGGGGGTACTTCTAGTATTGTGAAAGAGTTGTTTTTAAAGGAGAGTAAAGCATTCTAGTCATATCGTTTCTTTGCAAAACATATTAATATAAAATGCCGTTTTCTGAATAGCTATTGGAAGGTAAAATAGTTTGCGATCATTGAAAAAAAGTAAGTTAAAAGGGAGGATGAATAATTGAAAATTTCTGAATTAAATCCCGAGAAACTAACAGATAAATTAATGACGAACCTACTATATGCCGACATAAATGATGACTTTAAAAAAGGGGATTGTATATTTGTTTTTGGTAGCAGTAAAGCAGTCCAATACCGATTACCAAAAGCTATTCAATTGTACAAAGAGGGGAGAGCTAATAAAATATTATTTTCTGGGGGCGTAGCATGGAACGGCAATTCTTTACCTGAAGCAATGCTTTTAAAAGCCAAGGCCATGGAGTTAGGAATACCAGAAAAAGATATACTAGTCGAAACTGTTTCTACTAATACAAAGGAAAATATACTAGCTTCATTAATCGTTTTAGATCGACTTTTTCAGCTGCATAAGATTGAAAGATTATTGATTGTAACAGCTAGTTACCATATGCGCAGAACGTATCTAACCTTAAAAACATATATGCCAAGTTGGATAAAGTATTCCCTTTGTCCAGCTGAAGATCAAAATACAAAACAAGAAAACTGGTTTTTAAATGTATATGGTAGACAGAGGGTCGTTGCAGAGTCTAATAAAATAATAAATTATGTGCGGTTAGGCTCAATTGTAGATGATCATATACACTTCAGATAATTTCTATCGTTCCTTATACCAGCCCAAGAACATTGATGTGGGTTGGAAGAATATTGATCTCTCCTTAGGAGCACATTTACATCGGAAATAGGTCAAAAGGATTGTAAATCCAATGAATAATCTTCAAATTTGTATAAAAATTTACAAAATTGTAAAATAAGAGCTGGAAATAGAGTATTATATTAAAAGTGGAGGTAATGTTGTGGACTTGAACGGTCTTGAATTTTAAAAAGACACTTTTTTATTTAAACGATAGACAGCGCTTTCAATAAAGAAGTGTAATTGAATGTAAAATATTAATGAAGGTAAATGAATAACAACATACAAAGTTGACAAGGGAGTGAGATGAAAAGGTAGGAAATTTAACATGTAAAAGTAAAATAGGAGCTAAAACAAAAATCTGAAAATATTATACTACTAAACATAATTTTATGAAATCACTTCCATGAGGACGTTTTACTTATATTAATGAAAAAAGAGGAATGTATGGAGGTTTAGCATGTATATGCTTGATATTTTGCCAAGTCACATAAAGAATACCATAAGTGGCTCTTTACAATTAGTTGCTAAAACAGACGTTGATGAAATGGGGACTTTTATTGAACAATGGCTCATTATAACTGAAACAGGAATTTCAGTGTTGGGTCAAGAGGGAGAGGTCATAAAGAATCTACTTTTCAGTGAGGTGCAAGGAGCCCGTACTATATCCTCAATAGGTTGTGGCAACCTCATTATTGAAAGCACAACAGGTCCAATTGTCTTTTTAAGATACACGGCTGGTTTATCAGGAAAGTTCTCCATTGTGGCAAATGTAATTGAAAAATGGTGTAAAGGGGAGGATCTCCCATCCATTTCGGAAAAAGATTTGCCGAGGAATTGCCCAATATGTAATCGCCGACTTCAGGAGGGAACTAACGTTTGTCCCTTGTGCATAGATAAGAAGAAAGTCATTACGCGAATACTTCAATATGCCACACCATATAAGGGGCAAATGGTGCTAGCAGCGTTATTAATGATTATCGTTACTTTAATAGGGTTAGCCCCACCATTTATTACGAAAGTTATTGTTGATGATGTGCTACAAGCAAGAAATATGGGTTCCATTTTATTATTACTAGTGGTGGCTATTGGTGCAACACAATTTATCAGCGCATTAACAACCGCATTAAGAGGATATGTGGGGGTTCGGATTGGTAGTAATATCATGGGAGATATTCGGAAAGATACATATCAATCTCTTATTGGGCTTTCTTTAAGTTATTTTGATCGTCGACAAACATCACAATTCATCGGTAGGGTGAATAGTGACGCGGAAGCCATTCGGCAGTTCCTAACAGATGGTGTCATGTATATCTTTGGTCAAGTGCTTATGTTTATCGCTATTCTAGCGATGTTGCTTAGCTTAAATTGGCAGCTTGCATTGTGGGCATTATTGCCGACACCTTTGATTATACTCACATCATTTATTATTAGACCATATGTGCGCACTCGATGGTACCGGCAATGGCGTGCGATTAACAAACTCAATCAAATTGTAGGAGATTCATTGCAGGGTTTTAGAGTTGTAAAGGCATTTGGTCAGGAAAGAAAAGAAACAGATAGATACATGGATGGAAGCACAAAGTTAGTAAAGGAAACAATCAAGACAGAGGGACTTTGGCAAGGTATCTTCCCTTTATTATCTTTTATCACTGGTTCTAGTACATTATTGATATGGTACTTTGGTGGATGGGGCGTCATTAACGAAACGATTACGCTAGGAACATTAATGGCTTTTATCTCCTATTTAGGTATGTTGATGGCCCCGTTACAATGGTTTAGTCAGGCAATTAACTGGATGAATAGTGCTTTTTCGGCTGCTGATCGAATTTTTGAAGTAATAGATGCACCTAATGATGTACCGAATTCACCAAATGCTACATCCTTACCGAGGATAGAAGGACATGTCAGGCTGAACCATGTAACTTTTGGATACGAGTCACACGAACCCGCGTTAAAAAATGTAGATTTAAGTGTGAAGCCTGGAGAAATGATTGGACTAGTTGGTCATTCCGGTGCGGGGAAATCGACCTTGATTAATTTAATATGTCGATTCTATGATCCTAACCAAGGAAGTATAACAATTGACGGAATTGATTTAAGAAACATCGAACAAGAAGATCTTCATAAACAAATTGGTGTCGTGCTACAAGAAACATTTCTTTTCGATGGTACCATAGCAGAAAATATTGCTTATTCAAAACCTGATGCTAGTCCTGAAGAAATTATTCGAGCGACAACAATTGCAAATGCTCATGATTTTATTGTAGAGATGACAGATGGTTATGATACGATGGTTGGTGAAAGAGGTCATCGCTTATCAGGTGGTCAAAAGCAACGAATCGCTATTGCACGAGCTATCCTTCATGATCCGCGCATCTTGATATTAGACGAAGCGACTGCTTCAGTGGATACTGAAACCGAACGAAAAATTCAAGAAGCTATTTCGCGACTAGTTAAGGGAAGAACAACATTTGCGATTGCTCACAGACTTTCCACATTAAGAAACGCGGATCGATTAGTTGTGATTGATAAAGGTAAAATGATTGAAAGCGGTACACATGAGGAATTAATAGCACTACGTGGAAAGTATCATGAACTTGTAGAAGCCCAAAAGGAACTTTCAAAAATAAAAGGGGTTGTAAGCTAATGGAAGAGTTATTTGATTCACTTTTTTTACAACCGGGTGAGATTCAATTACAGAGACAGACAGGAGGATTATTGCAGGCAGTAATAAAGGGAGATATGCATGAGGAAGTAATTATTTATCAGGCTTTTCCTTTTACCAAACCAGCACAATATATTTCGTTTAGGAATGCTGAAGGGGAGGAGTTAGGTATTGTAAAAGATTTGTCTGAGCTTGATTCACTGAGCAGAGATGAGTTGGAAACAGAGTTGCATCTCCGTTATTTAATTCCGAAGGTGACGAAAATCAAGAAAATAAAACAGGAACCGGGGCTATGGGTGTTCGATCTCATTACAGACCGGGGAAATTTACGTATGCTGATGCGCAATCTTCATGAACACATTAAAATTTTAAATTCGGAAAGAATTTTATTTACGGATATTGATGGGTTAAGATGTGAAATAGCGGACAGAAACCAACTTGATTTTAATAGTATGAAGGAATTGCAGAAAATTATGTGATGGTGATGTTATAAGTGGAATATTACATAAAGAAAAATTAATACCAAGGAATACGGAGCGGAATAAAAAGCATTATTGATAATATCTAAAAAAAACTTGCGAGAATGAATTTAATTGATGACCATTCATTCGCAAGTTTTTTAGTTGTTTTAGGCATTCGTATTTGTTTTATTTTCAAATTTAACTACTAAACTTTCAGCAATACTACTAGCGATGGGTAATTTAAACAGTTCTTTGTTATAAGCTTTGACCATCAGCACAATCCATAATATTAAGTTTAATAATTGAATGAGTGTGCCTAGTATTCCACCAAAAAACGGGACGAAACCTACTACGTAAGCTGCAATTTGAAGGCCGACGAATGTGACGGTTGATTGCATTGCATGAAATTTAACGAATGGGCTTTTCTTTTCTAGTATGAAAAAAATAATACCAGTAACAAATACTCCTAAGTAACATAAAAGTCCTGCGATATTATTCTCTAATCCCGTCGATGACTTTATATATGTGGGATTATCTTTTGGTTGAATATTTTGTTGATCCTCCATTTTTTTTACCTGCCTTTCTGTAATATATATGATTTTAGATGTTTAAAAGTGTATCAATAAAAACCGGTATTTACCATCTGAATATGGAAAGATAACACTAAATACCTATAATTTTCTTTGAAATAGGGTATTATTACCCGTGGTTCAAATTTCCTGATTTCTGATGTAACCGATTGCGACTACCGTATTTTACCAAATGGTACTTCAATCAATTAACCTTCCAAATCTTAATAACATTAGCAGATGTGGGAGTAAATGGGCTTATAGCAATGGATGTGAACTCTTATATGTGTAGCATTGTGAATAAAAAGGACATTTAATTGTGCTTGACGAAGAACATTATAGGGGTTTTTGAAGAAGGGAATTATTAATAGTGCCTTTATTTATGTAGAATGAATCACGAGAAATAGAATATTATGATGATTGCTTATAACTGAATGGAAAGCGAAAAAATAAACGAATGGAGTATTTTAAGGAGGAAACAACTTGAGCAATAATCAAGATAAAACACAAAATAAAGAGTAAAAGAAAAATCCTATGAGTAATTTCGCCGACTCTGTTAATGGTTCCATGGGTGGGGATTTTGGTGCTTCAATGAAAGGAGGCTGCTTAAGTAAGATTATTACAATAGCGATAATTATACTTATAGGTATTCTTTTTTCACAATGTTCCTCTTAAATGAGTATTTGTATATGGATCTGTAATTGGAAGATTTGATTTGAAATCGTTTTGCGAGAGGTGAAGTATGGAAAAGAAGATTTATATTGTTCGACATTGTGAAGCACAAGGGCAATCTAAGGAAGCAAATCTCACTGAAAAAGGATTTGATCAGGCCATCTATGTAGCTAACTTTTTTTCAAATATTAAATTGGATCGAATTATTGCAAGTCCGTTTTTACGAGCTATTCAGTCAATTGAACCACTAACAAAGCAAGCGAAGATTGAACTTGAAACAGATGACAGACTATCAGAGCGGATATTAAGTAAAACTGAACTTCCAGATTGGCTTGAAAAGCTTAAAGCAACATTTAGTGATATGGATCTTAGTTTTGTCGGTGGAGAGTCAAGTAATGAGGCTATGGGGCGAGCGGTAAATATAGTTGAGGATATTTTGAAAGGTAATGCTGAAAACACGTTGATTGTTACTCACGGAAATTTGATGAGTTTACTAATAAAGAAGTATCGTAGTGATTTTGGCTTTGATTGTTGGCTAAAGCTTAGTAATCCCGATATATATTTATTGAGGTTAAAAAACAATCAATCTACCATTCAACGGATTTGGAAATAACACAGATTCATTTGAATATGATGAATTGAAGAGATATAGATGTACGCATTAAAAAAATTGAAGTACATACACATTTGGGAGGCGTTCTTTGTGAAGATAGAAGCGGTTTATAGTGATTTGCCTGTTTTAGAAACGGAACGGCTTATTCTCAGAAAAATAACCATGGCTGATGTGGATGATATATATAAGTATGGATCGAATGAAGTTGTTTCAAAATATGTAACTTGGGATACGCATAGGTCAATTATGGAGACAAAAGAATTTGTCGCATTTGTTTTAAGTCAATATGAAAATAAGAAAGTAGCTCCATGGGGAATGGAATATAAGGAAAATGGAAAACTTTTAGGGACGATAGACTTTGTTTCGTGGCAACCAAATCATCATCGTGCTGAGATTGGATATGTCCTATCACAAGCATATTGGGGAAAAGGGTTAACTACGGAAGCAGCTAAGGAAATCATTAGATTTGGTTTTGAAAAAATGGAATTAACTCGTATCCAGGCGAGATGCCTTGTAGAAAATGTTGGATCACAACGAGTAATGGAAAAGGTAGGAATGTCTTTTGAAGGCATAAGTAGAAAAGGAATATGTATAAAAGGAGAACATCAAGACTTAAAAATATTTTCTATATTAAAAGAAGAGTTTTTAATTCCACATTCAGAAAAAATAAATCATTCGTGATATAGACAATCCAATCCAGTTTACAATGGAGGAGAAAATATTGTTGTTTGAAAAAGATAGTATTATTGTTAGGGAGTTAGAACGAAGCGACGATGTATTATTAGCAAAATGGCTTTCTGATCCTGAAATCTTGGAATACTATGAAGGACGAGACAATGCTTTTGATATTTACAAGGTTATGAAAACTTTTTTTAACGAAGAGGATATAAATCGATCTATCATTGAATTTGAAGGTGTTGCAATCGGCTATATTCAATTTTATCTGCTAGATGAAAAAACTATGGAAGTGTACGATTATCCGATTGACGAAAAAGTAGTTATTTTTGGTATGGATCAATTTATCGGAGAAGTAAACTATTGGAATCGAGGTATAGGCCAGGCACTCATTCATTCTATGGTTAATTATTTAATTGGCCAAAAACAGTCCATTAAGATTGTGATGGATCCGCAAACATGGAATGACAGAGCGATTCATTGCTACGAAAAATGTGGTTTTCAAAAAGTGAAACTCCTACCAAAACACGAGCTTCACGAAGGTGAATACCGTGATTGTTGGTTAATGGAATATACAAAAAACGGTGTATGATGGGGTTTCACGAAAGATTATATAATTTATCGTCATCGACTAATGTTTATCAAAGATTAATAATATACAAAGTCCTTGAAAATCAATCGAATCAAAAAGTAAAAATCCTAAACAATGGGTAGTGTAGGACGTTAAGGAAATTCAATATTAAAAATCCCTATTCCACAGCATTAAAATTGAAAAATTGTTTTTTTTTTCGTAACTCCAAAAACACGTCCTTTAATGGAGGAGCGAAAAATATCGATAACGGGGAAATATTTATATTTATTGGAACGAATATGATGATTTATCTTCATTATGTATATTTCAACAAAAGAAATCGAATGAAAAATCCTGAGATTGTCCCCGGTATCACAAAAAGGATAGGTACATAACACCCCTAATAAGGCTAATATCAAAGAATACATTAATCCGACCGTCACTGAATAGGCTACAAAGACAAAGGGAAGAAAAAGAATATTGGTGTTTTCCAGCTCTTGCGTCTTTGTAGGCATCCCGCATCGCAAAGAATTATAGACAGGGATAAAACATCAACCATCCATAATTTGTTTACTGATTGCTTCTTCAATATTCCATGAAAACTCAATAAGATGGCTTCAATAAAGTTTGCCTGTATATTGATTGAAAACTCAAGGAGGATGAACAAAACACCCTTTAAATATTTACCATTTAGCAATTGCCCAAGGTCAGGCAAAGCAATACTCCAAAAGAGTTTCTCCATTAAATTACTCTTTTCTTTTTTTTGCTAATTCATCGATTTGCTGCTTTGGGTGGTTCTTCCATCCAACCGTTGTCAATCATAATGTTTGCCCCCTCTTCGGCATATTTCGCAATCTTAGCCATTAAACGGGTGTACACCAATCCTAAATCTTGATCATGGCTAATCGATATTGACCAATCCCTGAAGCATCATTAATTTATCGGAAAATGGCGGAACGGTGGAATTTGTTACCTCTGAAGTCATAATCTTAGTTGATGACAGATGTTCCTCATGTAAATCAGAAACCTCAAAGTGCTTCGAAGAAATATCCCTACCTCATAGCATGAACTGTCGAACTTCCTTTGATTTGACAACCTGACTAAATCCAGTTATTAAGGCTTCACCGAGTGTATTTCTTTCTGCTTTATAAACAAGATTTGCAATTTCAATCCCCAAAAGCGGACGACGATCACCCAACCATCCATTTAAAAATGGTTGTTTCTTAACAAAATCGACCTGCTCAGGTGTTGGAATATAAGGCGCGCGAACAAATAGACCATTTTTTAATGCGAGTTTTCTTGATCAATCCGACAGTTCTCTTGTTTGTGCGATACATTCAGAATAAAAAGCATCCGTATCATCCCGTGTTGAAAGAGAATGCATGACGCTTTGTGCACTTAAATCAAAGCTACACATATTCAACATGTAAAGTAGTATCATTGTATCGGAAAACAAACGAGGTGCTTCCGTAAGCACCTGGTTTGGCCGACTGGAATTGGGTATTGTTCCATGCATATGTGTGATGGTTTGAACGCGTTTTTGAGAATAGTCCAACGCATACTTTAGGAGTTCACAAATATTTTCATTTTCAACGGTTGCTAAAAAGTACTTTACACCACAAATAATCATGGTGCTAGCTTGATAAGTTGTCCATAGATTAGAGATTTCCGCTGAAGTCAATTTGGCTTGATAATCATGTTAACCCCTCCAATAATTTCATTTATATCCCCTCCAGATTTTATGTGGGAGCATTAAATTGGATGGCTCGTTTTCGACAGAATCGATAAGAAATCAACCATCCAATTTCGGTGGTACCTCCAGTCATCCTTTAGCAACCGTTTGTACATTCGTACTGAAGGATAGTTTGTGGTCTTTAACGTATTTATACTATATCCGTTAAGTTTAGGAGAGGGAGATCTATATCGTGATATGTACAATCTAAATCTGTTTTCAATAGAGGAGAAAATATTGTTGGTTGTAAATGAGAATATTATAATTCTAGTGTTAGAGAAATGCGATGGTGTTTTTATTAGCAAAATGGCTATCTGATCTTGTGAATACTATGATAAATGAATGATGTGGGGTATCTAAAAGGTGAATAATTTATCGTCATCTAAATTTTAACTTTTAAACGTGTTATATAATAGTTAAAACAAATTCACTCTCCAACTGTTCCATAACAGAAAAAACAACACCCCTTTTTAGTATTGGGGGTTGTTGCTTTTTATTAAAGTTTTGTACATTTATCGCAAGTAGTACCATAGCATTCATGTTGTTCTGCAACTTGATCTCCGCAATTAGTACATATCTTTGGAGGCAAGTTTTTGAAAAAGTCGACTACATTTTGAATCATTATCTTCACTCTCCTGTTGTTTTTGTAGTAGTACTGTCCTTTGTTATTCACATTGTATTATAACAGTTATGTGAGTGTCAACAGTATTTTTTAAATATTAGAAAATATAATTTTCTCAGAGATTCCACTTTAATAATGCATTTCTGTATCTAGTTTCGCTGGTGTTTTTATTAAAAAGTGAAAAAATAGATGAATTGGATGAAATAAAGTATAGTAAAAGAGGAATGAATGTCGTTCGAAGGAGTGTTGAAGATGGAGATCACAGTGATCGGTCATTGGGGCGGTTATCCCAAAGTAGGGGAAGCGAGCTCTGGATATTTGTTAGAACATGACGGGTTTAAACTTTTAATGGATTGTGGAAGTGCAGTTTTATCACAGCTACAAGTGTATATAAAGCCAGAAGAGCTGGATGCAGTTGTACTTTCGCATTATCATGCTGATCATATTGCAGATATTGGTGTACTTCAGCATGCACTTTTAATTGATAAATATATGAGTGGAACGAATCAAAATGTACCTATATATGGTCATCAGCAAGACAAAATGGCATTTGCAACTTTAACCTATAAGGATATTACAAAAGGGATAGCCTATGAGCAGGATAAAAGTTTCCATATTGGTCCTTATACGGTTGAATTTTTACAGACGAAGCATTCAGCAATATGCTTCGCGATGAGAATTTCTGCTGGTGGGAAAACTCTTGTATATACTGCGGATTCAGGTTATTTTGAAGAGTTAATCGATTTTGCTAGCGAGGCGGATGTTCTTCTTTGTGAATCGAACTTTTATAAAGGCATGGATGCTGCGGCAGCGGGACATATGACTAGTGAAGAAGCGGGACTACTCGCTTCCAAATCAAATGTAAAAAAACTTGTTCTTACACATTTACCGCATTTTGGTGACCTACAGCAATTAGTAATAGAAGCCAAAGAAAATTTTACAGGCGAGGTTTGCCTTGCTTCACGAAGTTTGAAAATTACCGTTTGAAAAAAAGGAGAAGATGAAGTTGTTATTTATTGATAACCAAGGGATTACTGATCCACGAATAAACCTGGCGATTGAGGAATATGCTTTGAAAAACTTAGATGTAAACAAGTCTTATTTATTATTTTATATTAATGAGCCTTCGATTATTATTGGGAAAAATCAAAACACAATTGAAGAAATCAACACAGATTATGTAGAGAAAAACAAGTTACATGTTGTTCGTAGATTATCTGGTGGTGGTGCTGTCTATCACGATCATGGCAATTTGAATTTCAGTTTCATTACAAAAGATGATGGAGAAAGTTTTCTTAACTTCAAAAAGTTTACTGAACCAGTTGTTCAAGCATTGAAGAAACTTGGTGTTGATGCGGAAATGAAGGGACGTAATGACATTCTTGTTGGTGAGCGGAAAATTTCGGGTAATGCTCAATTTTCAACTAGAGGTAGAATGTTTAGTCACGGTACACTTATGTTTGATTCTGAAATTGAAAATGTTGTTTCTGCCTTAAACGTTCGGAAAGATAAAATAGAGTCTAAAGGAATTAAATCGATCAGGAGCCGAGTTGCGAATATATCTGAATTTCTGGAAGAAAAATTAACGATTGAACAATTTAAAGAAGTACTACTACACAATATTTTTGAAAACGTTGACCCAATCCCCGAATATAAGCTTACAGATAAGGATTGGGAAAAAATTCATGAAATTTCAAAAAAACGTTATCAAAACTGGGATTGGAACTATGGAAAATCACCAAACTTTAATATTCAGCATTCACATCGCTTTCCCGTAGGCCATATTGAATTCCGCCTGGATATTCATAAAGGTCAAATTACGAATTGCAAAATATTTGGTGACTTTTTTGGTGTTGGTGATGTAAGTGAAATTGAAAAGCGCCTGACAGGAATTCGTTATGAGCGGTCTGATATTGCTAGAGCGTTAGCAGATATCGAGATTCCACATTACTTCGGAAATGTTACTAATGATGAAATTGTTGAATTGATCTATTAAATCAATCTGAAGGATAGAATGCTGGTCAAGGCGACGCGTTCTATCCTTTTTTTGAAATGCCGATAGAATGTGGGCGCTTTTTTGCAGTAAAGTGAAAATAATAAAATACCTAGTATCGTAAGCAATCACTAATAAACAGAACTAACAAATTTCTGACACTATATAAATGTAGATAAGTACAAAAGAAGATTGCAATGGAAGCGATAATCAAGAAATTACAGCCTTATTTTAAAAGGAGAAAAGACGCTGATTACTGGCGAGCTTGCTAGAGAAATTGGGCTAACTGAGGATGGGCAATTACGAATGTATGCTGAATATGATTTAGAAGAGGATCCCCTGGAGGAAACGATGACGAAAGAGCAAATCAGGGACATGACTGATCGTTTTCTTGCTGATATATTTCCGGAGTTATCCTCTAATCTTCATTTGTCAACAATTGCCGATCTGGCTGTTTTTTATGTGCTAGATTATTGCCAGAAAGATACACGTTTCGGTTGGGGAATGCCCAATTCCGGTGTTTCCTTTTGTGAGTATAAAAATAGAATGATTATGGATATGACAAATGAAGTATATTGCACTAAATATGTTTGCGTTTGGTACTGGTGTAGTAGAGATGATTTTAACCACCTTTATCTATGTCGACCTCTCTCAATGAAAAAGTAGAAGATGAGGTTCCTTGGAAAAAGGCGATATACGCATTTGGTGTTACGGACGAGACCTTCTCAGTTGCTGCAACAAAATCAGGAACCGTGTCTACTGGGTATTTATTCGGTCTCAACTTGATTGCTTATTTAAGCTGGTGTGTTTGTTCGAATTGGATTTGTTATTGGAGCGAGCTTACCTCAGGTATTGCAAGAAAGCATGGCAATCGCCTTATATGCGATGTTTGTTGGCTTACTTGTTCCGTCTATGAGAAAGAGTGCAAAAGTAGCATATCTTGCATTACTAGCGGCATCGTTCAATAGTATTTTTGTTTTTTTCTGAAATGATGAGTAAAGGCTGGGGGATTATAGCCGCAACAATATTGTCAGCGGTACTTATAGAAGTATGCGAAACGATCGAAGAAAGGAGACAGCCGCGCCATGAGTAGCTCGGTTATTATCATTACGATTATCGGCATGGCGGTTGTCACCTATTTGCCGCGAATGATTCCATTTATTATGTTTAGAGGCAAAGAGCTTTCTCCTTTTGTACAAGGAGTACTAAAAATGTCCCGTATGCAACACTTGGAGCGCTAATATTCCCTGCTGTTTTTTTTATTCAAGAAGGCGAGATGATGTTCGGAATTGTAGGAATGGCAGCTGCTTCCTTATCGCTTTTCTTGGTGCAAATGTAATAGTAGTTGTACTTGGGGCTATTGCCATTTTGAGTGCCTATTCTTGGATACTATAACTTAGCTTAAAAATGCCATCGTGTATAAGCGATGGCATTCATTTGTCTCACCAAGGAACATTTTTGATGTTTTCCAAGATTAGATCAATTTCCTTCAATTCTTCTTCAGAAAAATCACCTTGATTTAACGCTTGTACGTTTTCTTCAATCTGGCTGACGCGACTTGCTCCAATTAATGCGGAAGTTACACCAGCTTCTCTAAGAACCCAACTAAGTGCCATTTGAGACAAGGTTTGCCCGCGTTTTATTGCCATTTTTTCTAGTTGACGAAAGCTTTCTATGCGCTCTGTAGTGAACGTTTCAGGCTTCAGTGTGCTAGATGAAGAACGCGATTCGGCATCTATTTTATCTACATATTTATGTGTTAACTGCCCTCGACCTAGCGGACAATAGGCAATGGACCCTACACCGCTTTCAGTTAAAACATCAGTTAAATCATCTTCAATCCAGCGGTTTAGCATCGAATAATTTGGCTGATGAATAAGACAAGGTGTCCCGAGTTTATGTAAAATTTCAATTGCTTGCTGTGTTTGTTCTGGGCCATAATTGGATAAACCAACGTAGAGAGCTTTTCCCGAACGAACAGCGTGATCCAATGCCCCCATTGTTTCTTCTAATGGTGTATCAGGATCAGGTCTATGGGAATAGAAAATATCAACATAATCAAGACCCATACGCTGTAAGCTCCGGTCAAGACTAGATAATAGATTTTTTCTTGAACCCCATTCGCCATACGGGCCTGGCCACATATGATACCCAGCTTTTGTCGATATGAGAAGCTCATCTCTATATACTGCTAAATCCTGCTTGTAAATTTGTCCAAACGTTTCCTCAGCTGAGCCAGCAGGGGGGCCATAATTATTAGCTAAATCAAAATGAGTGATTCCCAAATCAAAAGAACGTAAAATCATCTCACGAGAGTTTTCTAAAGGCATATTACCTCCGAAATTTTGCCATAAACCTAATGAGATCGCTGGTAATCTAAGGCCACTCTTTCCACAACGATTATAAGTCATTTCATTGTATCGGCTTTCACTTGCTTGATAAGTCATATAAAATACCAACCTTTCTACTTTAAAGTTAAAATCATCTTAATTATACTGTTGATAAGCATTTAAATATATGATTTTTTAATTCTTTATATGGCATAATGCATTATATTCTAAAATTTGATAACCTTTAATCGCATAGCGAGATCTCCGAATACTAGATAAAAAATAATAAATAGCTAGTTCTAATTGAAGTTATTTTTTCTACATATAATAAGAGATGGACAGGAGGTTTGAATTATGATTAGAAAATGGGCGCTTAGAGCAATCTTGGCTTATGTTTTATTTGGTATTGTAATGTATGCTTATTTATTTTATATGGTGGATACTTCCATCCCTGAGGCGCTTCAAGGAACAAAGGTGGATCCAGCGACATTTCTCAATAGTCGAGAACTAATGTTGAGTGAGGAATTTTCACAAATTCGTAATTTGCTCTTTTTTTTAGCGACGCCATATGAATGGCTCTTTTATTTTTTCCTTTTGATCTTTGGCATCTCCTCCGCATTTGAACGCTGGGCAGATAACACATCCAAATTTTTTGTAATCAAAATTTCCATTTATTTATTTTGGCTTTCACTTATATCTTTTATTATTATGTTTCCATTGAGTTATCTTTCTTTCATGATTTCAAAGTCATACAATATTTCCACGCAAATATTTTCGTCATGGATGAAGGATAAGTTCATTGGATTTTGGGTGGAATACGGAACAATGCTTCTCATCATTACTGTGTTGTACGCGTTGATGAGAAAGTTCAAAAAGCGCTGGTGGCTTGCAGCTTGGGTGCTGTCGATCCCATTTTCCATTTTTATGATGTTTATCCAGCCCGTGCTTATTGATCCTTTGTATAACGACTTTTATCCTTTGAAGGATAAAGAACTTGAAACAAAAATATTAGCAATGGCAGATGAGGCGAATATTCCCGCTCAACATGTATATGAAGTCGATATGTCGAGTAAAACAAATTCTTTAAACGCCTATGTGACAGGTGTTGGCTCGAATTCACGAATTGTACTTTGGGATACGACGCTTGAACGGCTGACAGATGAGGAAATCTTGTTCATTATGGCTCATGAAATGGGGCATTACGTAGAAAAGCATATTTATATTGGTATTGCAGGCTATGTGCTATTATCATTGGTTGGTCTCTGGCTCACTGCTAAGATAATGGAGTGGTGGATTGCTCGGCGAGGAAAGTCATGGAAGGTTAAAAGTGTGATGAATATAAGTTCCTTGCCTGCATTCCTTTTAGTCACATCGGTTCTCCTATTTGTAGCAAGTCCGCTGACGAACTGGGTGTCGCGCTACCAAGAGACAAGAGCTGACATATATGCTATCGAGATGACTGAGGACAAAGAAGCCGGTGTAAAGACATTTCAAAGTTTGACAAAAGCTGGGCTTAGCCAGGTAAACCCACCATCCTTAGTAAAGCTTTTTCGTTATGGCCATCCTACTATGCTCGAGCGAATTCAAATGATCGAAGAATATCAAATAAAAGAAAAGTGAATATGCACAGTAATCATCCACATATTTACTTCCATAAAAAGACATCCCGTTTATAATAAAGGGGATGTTTTTATTTGCGGTTATTCACTTAATAAGATTGATAATTCTTTGGAAAGCGAACAAAAGGATTCTTTGTCCTTGCTGTCAAGTGCTCTGTCAATGTCTAAACGAAGTTTTTTCTCTTGTCTCTTCTTCAATATCCCTTTTAAAAATAAATCAATTTGTGTTTCCAATTCAGATGTTTCTTTTTGAATCTGGGTCATCGTATACTCTTTCAGCAATTCCTGATAGGATTTCTTCTTCTCCATCGATGATCACCCCTGATACCTTTTTTTAATTATACATGCAACATAAAAAAAAATCAATCAAAAGAGTTTGAATTTTCAAATGAAATTATTTAGAGGGAAGTTTCGGATAATTTTGAATAAAGATGGTGACAAGAGTAAATTGTTATGATATAGTTCTTTGTGAGTAGGTAAATATACATACAAAAAGGAGATTGAGAACATGGAAACGATCCAAAACAAGAAATTTATTCAGGAATACGAAATCAGCCCTTTTACTGTACTGATCAAGCCCAAGGGCCAATCATACTCGATGGTGTATGATTTGGATGAGGAATACATTGCCTCTGCCACTCCATTAGACATAGTTAAAAAAGGTTGCGACTATTTTGGCTCTTCATTTAAAGGCTCGAAGGTAATGGGAGTACAAAAGAGGATAAAGCTTACTTGAAGTCAATACTCTCAACGAATACACGATCTTGATCATGCGCAACATAGATTTGATCTATAACCGTATTTACTAGATTTTTCTTTTCTTCACTTTCTAACGAATACCAATTCTCTTTTACTTGCTTCAGCATGGCTTCTATCTCATGCTTATTAAAAATTTCAACCTCAACAACTGCTTCAAATACTTCTAGTTGTTCCTTAATTAGAGATTCTTCTTTGTTAGCTTCATCTGTTCTTTTCTTAAAATCCTCGTATGTCATGACATCATCAGTCCATGCGTATTGCCATTTCTTTTTTCTTCTCACTATTTTATCTAATTCCTTTTCGAGTGCTTCCTTGTCAATCTTTTCAGGCTCATCTTCTTGTAACAGCTCATGGGAAGCGGACACTCGTTCAGTTAAAGCTTCAAATTCTATCTTGTCGATGTATTTTATAAAGGCATCTTCCAACGTAAATTCGGAGATTGATCTAGTACCATCACAAGTACCCGCACTCTTTTTTCTGCATCTATAGTATAGGTATTTTTTCTTTTCTCCAGATGCCATTTTAGGGTTTGTATAGCAACCCGTCATAGGACTTCCACAGCTAGGGCATTTGATTTTCCCCGAAAAAATATAGCGACTAGAAACACGCTGAGGTTCTAATCCTCTTCTCTCCTCGATTGTATGTTGGACTAATTTAAATTGATCTTTTGTTATGATCGCTTCATGTGTATCTTCCACAACGAAATCACGCCAACGGATTGACCCTATGTAAAGAGGATTTTTTAATATGTCCATTACTGTTTTGTCGTTCCAAGTGTTCCCGTCCCGTGTGGTGATACCTTTGCCATTTAGATACCTACACAATTTATTGGAGCTGAATCCATCGACGTATTTTTGATACATAATTTTTACTGTTTTAGCTTCATCCTCTTTTACATTAAGTTTACTTGTTTTCAAATCCAAATTATAGCCAAAAGGACGGAAATTTAAAGCGTATTTACCTTTCCTGACTTTTTCTGCATAGCCGAAGCTAAGACGCTCTCCCATATTTTCTCGTTCCCACTGAGCTAAGGCTGCAACTATTGTAATAAACATTCTACCCATAGCTGTTGTCGTGTCATATACCTCAGTGGCTGATTTAAACTTGCAATCGTGAGCATCGAATACTTCAAGCAATTTATAAAGATCAAATACGGATCGGGTAAGTCTGTCAAGTCGATATACTAAAACACAATCGATAATACCTGATTGTATATCCTTCACCATTCGCTTTAATTCGGGTCTTTCCATGTCTTTTGCAGAAATACCTTCATCTGCATATATGCCGGCCACATTCCAATCCTGAGCAATGCAGAATGATTTAAGTTTGTGCTTCTGGGCTGAGATGGAGTACCCTTCTTTTGCTTGTTCTTCTGTACTGACCCTTATATAGATGCCAACTTTTTCTATTGTAGCTTTATCCTTATTCATTGTTTACTCCTCCTTATACTATCAGTTTAAAGTGCTTGCTCTGATCTGACTGCTTTTCCAATAATTTTAACTGGAGTATCAGACGTAATAATAATCGGTGCATGATCAGGATTATCAGGCATTAGGATTATGATATCTCCTTGTTTTTTAACTCTTTTCAGTGTCGCTTCTGTGTTCCCGTTAACCATTACCGCCGCAATTTCTCCGGTCTCAACATCAGGTTGTTCACGCACCATGACCATGGAACCATTAGGGATTGTAGGGTGCATTGAATCACCTTTAGCTTCCAAATAAACTAATTTACCTGTTGGTAATCCTTCTGCTAATACAGTGCGATAGTCTTCATAATTTTCTTCGACTAAAATCGGATCTCCACAAGCAATCTGTCCTAATATCGGAATTCTGACTGTTTGTTGTGACACATTTATCAGATTGGTAGGTTTCCGTTCCTCTGTTAGATCGGAGCGCCGAATGTTAAAGTAATCAGCCATGAGTTGGATTTTGTCTATTCTCGGATAACGATCACCTTTCACCCAACTAGATACTGTCGTCTCAGCTAGCTTCAAATCTCTTGCCATTTCTGTTTGTGTGACCTTTTTATTGTTCAAATAATATTTAATATTTTCAGCTAAAATTCTTCTTTGGTGGTCGACTGTAATTTTCTGCTTCATTATATATCCCCTCTTTTCAACTTAATTCTACACAATTAGTGCAGTGTATGCAACCATTATTTCCAAAAAAACTACACTTTATGCGTTGACAGTACACTTTTAGTGTAGTATCCTTTATATATCGACAAAAGAAAGGGGATAAATACCATGTATCAACAGCATGATATAAGCCTGAAAGCGGCCCGAGTTGAGAAAGGTTTTACGCAAGAAGCTTTAGCTGAAAAATTGGGAGTGTCCAAAAGGGCTCTAGTGAACTGGGAAAACGGCGAAGCTGAAATTAAACCTATGGTCATATACGCAATGGCTTATGTTTTTCAAATGGACGCTGACTTTCTTCGCATCCCGATCCTAAAGTGATTTTTTTTACAAATATACTACACTTTAAGTGCAGTAAGAGAAAGGGGATCTCTTCGTGAAGCAGCCTAGCGACGAAACAAAAATTAAAATACTAGAGTTTTTCATGCGTACATCTGTACCAAGGCGTTTAGCCGAAGAACGTGAAAAGAGAAAGGAGGAAGTAAGAAATGAAAATTGATATTCCATCTCCAAAGTTTTTAGCTGAGATGTCGAATGAAGGAGTTAGAAGTTTTGAGAAAGATGTGCTTGAAGGTCCACTGTTTAGAAAAACTGTCCTAAACATCGAAGAAGCAGCACTGGAAGGGTACACCGGTTATCGTCACAGAATCAGTTCCAGTGATGATATGAGGGAGTTAGAGGTAATCGTGAATGCCCTGAAAGAAGCCGGATATTATTGTGAAATTGAAACCAAGACAGGTGAAGGCTGGATAGGGAAATACAACGTCCGCGATCTCGTTATTAGTTGGGACGAGGAGGATCTCGAAGGGAGGTGAAATTAATGCCACCAGTAGAAAATCTGATCGTGCTTGATCAATATTGGAAAGACGATGAAAAGCACTGTGGATCGGACTGGAAAGGAAATGAAGTATTAAAAGGTGATGAAGTTATTCATGATCCTGGACTGGATGAAATTATTATGAAAGAAGATCTAGTCGATTATCTAAAAGAAAAGTATGGGTTTGAAGAGATTGTGGCGGAATAGGAAGGTGCAGCATGTACGGCATATACAGCACTTGGTCCCGAAAATTTTGTTTCGGAATAAGTGAACCATCGAAAACAAAAGCATGGAAAGCGCTCTTTAATTGGAAAAGATGCGAATAAATGGCGGTTTGAAGTTCGGAAGTTGAAAGGAGGCGAAACCAAATGAAGATCGTACCAGGTGAATGGTTGGCAATGAGTAAATCAGAAAGATCAATCGCAATATTTGTTGGGCTTGTTAAATCCTTACCTTTGTCTGTGAAGTTAGCAGTAAAAAGAGACCTCGACAGCGGCAACTGAAGAGGACCCATAGAAAAAACATTTTATAAAACCAATATAACACGAATAGGAGCAATGAACAATGGATGTAAATGTATCGGTCAATTATAAACAGTCGGAAATTAACGGCTTATTTAACGAAATTGAACAGTTGAAAAAGCAACGTGCCAATCTGAAAGAGCAGATGGATAAGAAAACAGAAACCATCATCAGCCATATTTTACAACAAGGGAACGTGCTTGCTTATAAAAATGATGTACCTCATATCTTGAGTGTGAAAAATAAATATACCAAAAGATTTGATAAATCGCAGTTGGCAAATGATACCGGTGTACCATCGGGTGAATTGAATCTGATCGGTGTAGCTGAATTAGTTGAAGGAAAGAAAACATCATCTGAAGCATTGAAAAAATATATAAACGAAGAATCTGAACAAGTATTAAAGGCTCGTAAAGCTAAAAAGTCTGACATGGATCTATTAGGTGCTCGCGCACTGTAAATCTGAAAACAAAACTAGGAGGAAATGAAACTATGAATATCACAATTAATGTAAATGCACCGGAATTGGCAGATGCAATATCTGCACTAGCAGTTGCTATGTCAGGAGGAATCCCACTCGTTCCTGTTACAGAAGTTGAAGAGCCTAAAATTGCAAAGATTGAAAAGAAGAAAGAAGAAACAAAAACTGAAGTTGATCCCGAGAAAGTTAAAGTTGCGGCTGCTGAAAAAGCGAAAAAAGAAGCAGAAGAAAAAGCGGCACGTATCGCTGCTGAGAAAGCAGAAAAGGTTGCGGTTGAGAAAGATGAACCTAAGCCTACTACCATTTCACTTGATATTGTTCGCAGTAAACTAGCAGATTTTTCATCGCAAGGTAAAGCACAGCAAGTGGAAGTGATGGAAGCTCTCAGCCGTTTCGGTGTGAAGAAGCTAACGGATGTTAAACCGGAGGATTATAAAGAACTTCTCGAACTTGTAGGGCTGTCGGTATGACGGTACCTCACAGTGAAAGGGCACATGCGAAGCTAAGTGCTTCTGGTTCTTCTAGGTGGATGGCTTGCACGCCATCCGCAGCACTTGAAAAGGATTTACCGGATTCTTCTTCCATCTTTGCCGAAGAAGGTACAGCAGCACACGAACTATCGGAAATATTCTTAAAGCATGAAATTGGTGAGATTAGTAAGAGGGCTAGAACTATACGACTGAACAAGTTTAAGAAGGAAAACGAACATTACTCTCAATCGATGGAAGATTACGTGCAATCATACGTTGATGTGGTCACGGAACGTATCAATGAAGCCAGGGCATCAACTGCTGATGCGCTAGTGATGGTGGAACAAAGGCTCGACTTTAGCGAATGGGTGCCCGAAGGGTTTGGAACTGGTGACGTACTTATCATTGCAGATGGTCAGCTTGAAGTGGTCGATTTGAAATACGGTAAAGGTGTTCCGGTTAGTGCGGAAGACAATCCACAAATGCGCTTGTACGGTCTTGGTGCTTTTGATAGGTACAGCATGTTGTATGACATTGACCGGGTTCGAATGACGATAGTACAGCCTAGGCTTGACAGTGTTTCCAGTGAAACTTTATCGGCTGATGATCTGCTTGAATGGGCTGAAAGTGAAGTAAAGCCAAAAGCAGATATGGCTTGGAATGGAGAAGGGGAATTTGTTCCAGGAGATCATTGCCGTTTCTGTAAAGTGTCTGCTTCATGTAGGGCGCGTGCAGATGAAAATCTGAAAATGGCAGAATATGATTTTGCAGATCCGTTTCTACTATCACATGAAGAGATTGCCAGCATCCTAGAAAAAGCCGATGAATTGCAAAAGTGGGCGAAAGACGTATCAGAATATGCATTGGTTCAAGCTGAGAGCCACGGGGTTAAGTTCCCCGGTTATAAATTGGTTGAAGGTCGCAGTAATCGGAAGTATTCGGATTCAGAAGCTGTTGCCGATCTGTTACTGGAAAAAGAGTTCAAGCCGGATGATATCTATAAACCGAAGGAAATCAAAACAATTACAGCGCTTGAAAAGGTCCTTGGTAAAAAAGTATTCGTCGAAGTCCTGGGTGACTTGATTGTAAAACCACCAGGCAAACCTGCTCTTGTTCCGGAATCGGACAAGCGCTCGGAATTAAATTCAGCGGAATCGGCTGCTGCTGATTTTGCAGATGTTCTATGACGAAAGGGGTTTAAAAATGCCATTCAAATATTTAATTTTCGGCTTCAGTCATTACTATCCTGGAGGCGGAATGGAGGATTGTGTCCTCAAGACAAACAAAATTCAAGAAGTAAAAAACTATGTAGAGAAATGGTCGGTTGAAGATAAAGGGAATGACTATGAAAACTTACATGTTTACGACGCAGTAAAAGACCGACTGATTTACGACGCTGAATTTTATGTACATGATTACTTCGATAAAAACGCAAGGGATTTAATCGTAAAAATAAATGAACTTTAATTCAGAGTTCGACAAAAATACAAAACTATAAACCTATTGGAGGAATTTTAAAATGGCTAAAATCAACGGAACGAAAGTAACTACTAACGAGGTACGCATGTCTTACGCACAGGTTTTCGAACCAAAAGCAATGGAAGGATCAACTGATGAAAAGTATTCAATCGCGCTTCTTATCCCAAAAACAGACACTGAGACAATCGATTTTATTGAACAGGCAATTGCTACTGCAGCAGAAGAAGGGAAAGCCAAATTTGGTGGAAAAGTCCCAGCAAAGTTGAAAACGACTTTCCGTGATGGCGATGAGGAAAAGCCGGACGATGAAGCTTATGTAGGTCATTATTTCCTTAACTGTTCATCTAAAACGAAGCCTGGTGTAATAAAAGTGGCAGCGCCGGGTAGCAGTGTTAAGTTCGAAAAGATCGAAGATGAATCTGAGTTTTATTCTGGATGCTACGGTAAAGCCGTTATCAACTTTTTCGCTTATAACGCCCAAGGAAATAAAGGCGTTTCAGCAGGGCTGAATAACCTACTCAAAACTAGAGACGGGGAAGCTTTTGCAGGGAAAGCTGCTGCGGAAGATGATTTTGCTGACGAGTACGAAGACGATGGAGAGTCCAACTTCTTGGATTAATAAAACTGCATAGAGGGCATTCGTGCCCTCTCTTTTTATACCAAGAAGGAGGGTGTTTGTTGAAAACTTTAAATATAGATATTGAAACCTACAGTAGCGTGGATCTATTAAAGTCCGGTGTTTATGCTTATGCAGATTCTCCCGACTTTGAAATATTACTTTTCGCCTATTCGATTGATGGTGGTCCGGTGGTCGTTGTTGACTTGACACTAGGTTTCGGCATACCTGTTGAAATTCAAGAAGCTCTAACGGATCCGGACGTAACGAAGATAGCTTATAACGCAAACTTTGAAAGAACCTGTATCGCGGCACATTTTGGTATTAAACTACTTCCTGAAGATTGGAAGTGTACAGCAGTCGATGCTTCAAGATTAGGCTTACCTGGTTACTTGGCAGGTGTTGCAGATGCTTTAAAGCTTGATATCCAAAAAGATTCGGCAGGTAAAGCCTTAATTCGTTACTTCTCTTTACCTTGTAAACCGTCAAAGGTTAACGGTGGTCGTACTCGTAATCTACCGGAACATGATCCCGAAAAATGGCAACAATACAAAGACTATAACAAACGTGATGTTGAAGTAGAAATGGCTATTCGTGAAAAGATTGATCCTGCTTTGCATGTAAGCCAGTTTGAGCAAGATCTCTGGTCGCTAGACCAACGGATTAATGATAGAGGAGTCAAATTGGATATGCAGCTAGTCAACCAAGCAATCGCCTGTAATGAGGAATTTGCCGAAAAACTAAAAAAAGAATCTTGGTTCATTACAGGACTTATTAACCCGAACAGTCGGAACCAACTTCTCGTTTGGTTGAAAGGGCAAGGCGTTGAAACGGAGACGCTTCAAAAAGCTGATGTGGAACGGATGCTTGGCGAAGATATAAACTCAGACGTTCGCAAAGTACTTGAAAACCGTCAAGATCTGTCCAGGGCTTCCGTTTCTAAATATAAAGCAATGGAACGGGCTGTTTGTTCCGATGGCAGGGTGAAGGGTCTCCTTCAATTCTACGGGGCGGGCAGAACCGGAAGATGGGCCGGAAGATTGGTCCAGGTTCAGAACCTTACTAAAAACTATATTCATGATATCGAAAATGCAAGCAAGCTCGTTAAAGCAGGAGCTTTTGATGCAATCGATCTTCTGTTTGACGAGAGTAGAAACGACATCTTATCACAGCTCGTTCGTACGGCGCTTGTCGCATCAGAAGGTAATCGACTTATCGTGTCAGATTTCAGCGCTATTGAAGCAAGAGTCATTGCTTGGTTTGCTCAAGAAAAATGGCGTTTGAACGTTTTCCAAACACATGGAAAAATTTATGAAGCTTCAGCAGCCGAGATGTTCAATGTGCCGATCGAGACGATTGATAAAGGAAGTTCACTAAGGCAAAAAGGAAAAGTTGCTGAATTGGCTCTTGGATATCAAGGTGGGCCTTATGCGCTTGAAACTATGGGTGCTCTTGATATGGGGCTAGAAAAAAGTGAATTACAGGGATTGGTTGATGCTTGGCGTGCAGCTAATCCCCGAATCGTTCAATTCTGGTATGCCTGTAATACAGCAGCCATTGAAGCGATTAAAGGTAGAACTACGGCTAAAACGCATGGAATTGTTTTCCAATGCCTTAGAGGGATTCTTTACATTACTTTACCGAGTGGTCGAAAACTAGCATACGTGAAACCTAGAATCATCACAGGTAAGTTTGGACAACCTTCCATCGAATTTGATGGGTTGAATGCTGCTAATAAATGGGGTCCAGTGGAGACGTATGGCGGTAAATTGGTGGAGAACATCGTACAAGCAACGGCGCGTGATTGCCTAGGTGTTTCTATGATTCGCTTGGACGAAGCAGGCTATAACACTGTCATGCACGTTCATGATGAAGTGGTGCTTGATGTACCTTATGGTTTCGGTAGTTTGGTAGAGGTGGAAGAGATCATGTCTCAGCCGATTGAGTGGGCAGAGGGTTTGCCCTTGAATGCAGATGGATTTGAAACAGAATATTACATGAAAGATTAGGAGTGATCCTCATGTTGAAAATTATAGAAGGTGACTTTGAAAAGTTAAAAGATGAAATGAAGTCAGCAAGCAAATCTTATGCGAAAAAAGCTAGCACGATTAAGGCAGCGCATAAGAGGGTTCATGACAGACCTGTTGCGGTAAACAAAATGCTTGATCGATTAGAAGATATCCAAAAAATGTTTAAGGTTTCGAGGGTTCTACCGGTAAAGATTGAAGGTGTGATTATTAACTTTAAAGCTTATCAATCTTTTGTAAAGAAGCTCAGGAAACTTGATGCGAAAGTCAGTTTTCGGGATGGAGTTTTATGCCTTGAATATCAAACAGGACCCAAAACAGGAGGGTGCTTGGAGTTTGAAGATCTGACTATACATTTTCAAGGCTTTCAGCACATCCCCGTTGCAGAGATTGATCGATATGGTGGATAAAAAGGCTGCTCGTATACAGATAGGTGATCTTCTAGATAAATGTAAAGGGTGCCCCAAATACGAGACAGTCAGCAGATCTTTGACTGAACAGGTGAGGAATTGTAGTGGCTGTTCTGTATTTGAAGAATTACGCGATTTAAGTGCCGTGCTAGATATCCCAAACGATGTAAAGATTCAAAGCATTCTATGTAAAGGTCCAGATATGTCTTTAAGTGAAGTTACTTTTCTTCTGGAATGTGAGATTAATAGGCGAGTTTTACAGAAGGCCTTAAAAATGGGGCAGCCTGCTTTTTATAGCTTGTTGGAAGTTTTAGGTTTTTACGACAAATAAGGAGTTGATTAAGCAATGGATATACAAAAATTAAAACTCAATAATGAAGTCCTTGATGCTGTCTACGATGAGCGATATCTACAGCTTAAAAAATGGGGCTTACAGCGTCATTCATACGGTGTTTGGTTAATGATCCTCATGGAAGAAGTCGGGGAAGTTGCTCAGGCTATGCAGAAAGGTAAAAAGTGGAGTAAAGATTCAGACCAGGACAATCTTTATGAAGAACTAATTCAAGTGGCAGCCGTAGCCGTGGCGATCGCGGAACAAGTGCTAGAAGAAAAAGCAAAAACTCAGCTCTTATGAGCTGAGTAATGCTGCCAGTAGAGTTGCTAGCCCTCCTAAGAAGGAAAGCAATCCACTGGAAACCTTGATTTTTATCAGGATTTCCATGGCAGTTCACCCTTTAGAGTGGGTAGGATTTCCACTTATGTCATTTAGACTTAAGGGGAACCCAGTCTCGCATTTTGTTACAGGGTAATTATATAAAATATTCCGATATTTGTAAAGTGCGATGTTTTTTGAAAGAGGGTGATCCAAAATGAATGATCTGCTAATAAATTTCTGTCCAAGATGTGGACATAGAGTAACAGATTCGGTTATTAAGGATTTAGAAAACGGTGGAGATTGGACATGTGTTAATTGCAATTGTTATGTAGAAGCGTATGTGCTTGATCAATCTGATTTTGAGTTGGAGGTAGAGGTTGATGGATAACTACGATAGAGATGGCCGTATAAGGGATATCATGGGCAGTGACTTAGAAGCAGGAGAAATAATAGATTTGGCTGATAGCTTATCTGAACAATTGTTATCAGCACAAAAGCTGATTGAACAACAGCAGAAGGAAATAGAAGAACTTAAAATCTCGTTAAAAGTTATGGTCGAATTATTTGCAAAACAAACGAAGGAATTTGAATCACTTCAAGAAGAAAACGCCCAATTACGTGAAGCTTTAAAAGGTATAGTTCATGTTGGTACACATGGAACAGACATTGCTAGCAAGGAAATTTATAGCTCAGCGGAAGCTAAGATAGCACGTCAAGCATTGGAGGTAGAGGGATGAATTTTTGGGGTTTAGTGGAAATTAAAGTAATCATGAGAAAACGAGAAGTTAAAAGAGTTTTAGTAACTGAGGGCAAACTTAAAGCTGTTAAGAAATGTATGGATTTTACTGGATGGGGCTTATCGAAATCAAAAAAATATGTTGATAGAATTGAAGTAGAGGTAGAAAAGGAAGAAAGCAACAATAGATCGGAGTGATTGTCCGGCGAAGGAGAGGTTCACGTGGTGAAACCGGAGAAAATACAAACTTTAAATATTCAACATGACGGCTCGTTCGTGATCTCGGTTGCGAACAGCCGGACTTCCTTGTCTTGGAAGAACACGGAAGTGCTATGGTCCGATTTCGTCCGGAAACTGATGCAAACAACTCGGACGCCGGAATCATATGCAGATTATCAAAAGATGTCCAAGAAAGAACAAGGCGCTGTAAAGGATGTCGGTGGTTTCGTTGGTGGATCATTAAAAGGTGGTCGCCGGAAAGCAGATTCCGTTGGCTGGCGTCAAGTGGTTACGTTAGATGCGGATTTCGTTAAAGGTGATTTCTGGCCCATCGTTGAAATGATGTTCGACAATGCTTGTCTTGTTTATTCCACTCATTCGCATAAACCTGATCGACAAAAGATTCGCCTGGTTATTCCGTTAAATCGATCTGTTTCTGCTGAAGAATATGTGGCTATCGCAAAACGGTTAGCAGCCGATCTTGGCATTGATATGTTCGATGATACAACCTATGAGCCGCACCGTTTAATGTATTGGCCATCAACTGCAAGTGACGCTGAATATATGTTTCATGTGCAAGATTCGGAATGGTTAAATCCCGATGATATCCTAGCTCGTTACGTTGATTGGCGGGATCCTCTAGAGTGGCCAGAATCATCTAGGCAGAAACAAGTGCAGAAACGTATGGCTGACAGGCAAGGAGATCCACATGGTAAGCCTGGGATGATAGGAGCTTTCTGTCGGGCATATTCCGTAGAATCAGCAATTGAGGAATTTCTATCTGATCGGTATTCTGTTCATTCAGATGGGCGCTATTCATTTAATGAAGGAAGTACAGCCGGTGGATTGGTTTTATACGAAGATGGTAAGTTCGCTTACTCCCATCATGGTACGGATCCATGCAGTGGATTATTGGTTAATAGTTTTGACTTGGTTCGGCTGCATAAATTTAATGCCTTAGACGATGAAGCGAAAGAAGGAACGCCTATATCTCGTATGCCTTCCACACTAGCTATGTCTAAGATGGCTCAAAATGACGGTCTTGTTAAACAGATGCTTGTCGAGAATCGATTGGCAGAAGCAGAGTTTGATTTTGGCGATGAGGTAGAAACTCCTTCTATAGAAGGCACTGAGAAAAAAGATACCAAATGGATGCAGAAACTCACGATAAAAAAAGATGGTGGTTTTGAAGATACCAGGACAAACCTTCTTCTTATTTTGGAGAATGATCCGAACTTAAAAGGTAAGTTTGCTTTGAACGAGTTCGCGCAGCGCGCTTTGGTAAAAGATGATCTTCCTTGGAGGAAAGCCGTTGGTTCTAACGACTTCTTTAATGATTTTGATGAAGCCGGTTTGCGGAATTATTTAGAAAATGTTTATAAGTTATCTTCTGTTTTAAAAACTCAGGACGCAATGGCCCAAGTATTCCATGCGCATAAATTCCATCCCGTTCGTGATTACCTGAACAGTTTGTCTTGGGATGGTGTGGAACGATTGGACTCGTTATTGATTGACACGTTGGGTGCGGAAGATAATGTTCTGAATCGTACTGTGACGAGAAAGACGTTTACTGCAGCCGTTGCTAGAGTTTTTAATCCCGGTTGCAAAATGGACTACATGTTAACGCTAGTCGGTGCACAGGGTCTTGGTAAATCCTCCTTGTTCGGTCGTATGGGCAATGAATGGTTTAGTGATTCGCTAACGAGTGTGACAGGTAAAGAAGCTTATGAACAGTTGCAAGGCGCTTGGATCGTGGAGATGGGGGAGCTGTCGGCTACCCGTAAAGCTGATGTAGAATCGATTAAACACTTTTTAACTAAGAGAGTGGACCGTTTCAGGGTGGCATATGGTCGCCACGTTACTGATTTTCCCCGTCAATGCGTGTTCATAGGAACGACAAATGACGTAGAGTTTTTAAGGGATCAGACAGGTAATAGAAGGTTTTGGGTTATGCCAGTAGGTAAACAGGAAGTGAAAAAGCCCTGGCACTCATTAATGAAAGAAGAGATAGGGCAGATATGGGCTGAAGCTGTTCAGTGTTTTAAAGATGGGGAGCAGCTATACCTATCAAATGAACTGGAAAAGGAAATGTGGGAAATTCAGAAAGGGCACTCAGAAGAAAGCCCTCTAACTGGGATGATTCAAGAGCACCTTGATAGATTAGTACCTTCAAATTTTAATGATTTGCCTATAGATGAACGTAAAAGCTTTTTCGATGATGCTTTTGACATGGGATCAGATGGAGCTGCTAAACGGGATCGAGTATGTGCTCTTGAAATATGGATGGAGCTTTTAAACGGACGTCCCGAGAAGTTCCCAATGATGGATAGACGCGAAATAAATTCGATTTTAAGAAGGATGCCTGGTTGGAAACAGCATGACGGAAACAAAGCAGGGCACCTTCGTTTTGGTCCTGAAATAGGCACTCAAAGAGCATATATAAGAGTCGAAGAAAAGGAAGTTGAAGAGTTAAGTTTCTTAGATTAATAGCGTCAACAAAGTCTGTTTTAGGTGTCAACCATTTAAAAAGTTTGTTGACACCTAAACGAGTGAGCGTCAACAATGTCAACCATTTAAAATAGTTTGTTGACACCTATTGTTGACGGCTTGAAGTCAATAGGGGCAAAGGGTTAAGGGCTACTGTCAACAATGTCAACAATATATTCTATTAAAGTAGTAAATATAAGAAATAAGAAAATACACACCCATATACACGTATATATATTCTTAATATCCTTATATCCGTATACGTGTAGGGATATAAGGAAAAATTCGTTGACATTGTTGACACCCTTTATTTTCAGAGAAGAGAAGTGATCTTAATGTTGGAAAGTTATCTCGAGAGAAAATTCGCGAAAGCTATTAAAAATATTGGTGGGCAAGCATTAAAATTTACAAGCCCGGGGATGGCAGGAGTACCAGATAGGTTAGTCCTGTTACCAGGAGGAAAAGTTATATTTGCAGAACTGAAAAAGCCAGGAGAGAAATTAAGGCCTTTACAGTTGAAACGTAAAAAGGATTTAGAAGCATTGGGTTTCTTGGTTGAAGTTGTAGATTCCATCCCAAGGATTGAGGAGGTATGTCATGGAATTCGTACCACACAGTTATCAGGCTTATGCGATCAACGAAGTGATTGAGAAACCGGCTGTTGGACTCTTCCTAGACATGGGACTTGGTAAGACTGTTACAACACTAACGGCTATTACCGATCTGCTACATGACTATTTCAGCGTCCATAAAGTTTTAGTTATTGCACCAAAACGAGTTGCAGAAGATACTTGGTCCCGAGAAACGGAAAAATGGGAACATACAAAATATCTGAGAGTGTCGAAAGTGTTAGGACCTGTTAAAACTCGATTGGCAGCCCTTGAAGCAAAAGCAGACTTATATGTCATTAATCGCGAAAACGTAGATTGGTTAGTGCAGCATTACGGAAAGAAGTGGCCATTCGATATGGTGGTGATCGACGAGCTTTCCAGTTTCAAGTCTCCATCAGCCAAACGATTTAAGCAGCTACGGAAAGTTCGTCCATTGATTAACCGGATCATCGGATTGACTGGAACACCAGCACCGAATAGCTTGATAGATTTGTGGCCACAGCTTTATTTGCTTGATCGTGGCGAGCGACTAGGTACGACGATCACAGGATTCAGAAATATGTATTTCAATCCAGGACGTCGGGATCCGTCAAAGTTTATCGTTTATACTTGGGAGCCTAAAGACGGTGCCGAAAATGAAATACACAACAAGATTAGCGATATCTGCATCAGCATGAAGGCGAAAGACTACCTACAGCTTCCTGAACGAGTCGATAACGTTATCAGCGTTCAACTGAATGCGAAAGAACGTGAGGTCTATAAAAAGCTAGAAAAAGATAAGCTGCTTGAATTTGAAGAACAAGACGTGATAGCGAATAATGCCGCGGGATTAATGGGCAAGCTCCTTCAACTCTCAAACGGTGAAGTTTACGACGATGAAGGGAACACGGTACATATCCATGACCGGAAGTTAGATGCCCTAGAAGAGATCATCGAGGAAAGCCAAGGTCAACCGATTCTATTGTTTTACAGTTTTAAGCACGATAGAGATCGGATCCGGAAGCAGTTTAAATTTGCAGAAGAATTAGACCAAGACGATTCTATTGAGCGATGGAATAAAGGTGAAATTCCACTTTTAATTGCACATCCTGCTTCAGCAGGGCACGGACTTAATTTACAGGACGGTGGGCACATCATCGTATGGTTTGGGCTTACATGGAGTCTAGAATTGTATCAGCAAGCTAATGCAAGACTTGACAGGCAAGGACAAAAGAACAGTGTTATCGTCCACCATCTTCTTGTGGAGGATTCCGTAGATGAACAGGTGTTGAAAGTTTTACAGGGAAAAGAACAAGGACAGGATGCATTGATGGATGCTGTCAAAGCAAGAATGGAGGAAATAACATGCTAACATTGAATGATAAACATATAGATGCAATTACGAAAACAGCAGTTCAGACTGCATTAGAATTTCTAGAAAAAGAAAAATTACAACAAGAAAAAAGAAAACATGACCGCAGATTAAGAAACGTTAAATTGCTTCTTAGGAATTACCGATCATTCGTTAAACATTGCAAGAATATTAAACTAGAACTGAAAGATATCGAAAACGAAATAGAATGGACGCTGCTAGATTCAGAAGAGTTTAAACTAGAATCCATTAAGCGAAGCAAGGAAAAAACGTTAGTTATGGTTAATTATATTGACAAAATGTTAGCTGTCTATAAAATTATGAGTGAAATGACAGGTAAGCCGGAGGATGCCAGAAGGTATGCAGCAATACACCATATGTACATTTCAGAGGACAAAAAGACGGCAGAAGAAATTAGTGCATTGCAGTCTGTCGCAGTTAGAACCATTTTTTTAGACATAGAAAAGGCGTGCAAAGACTTGTCAGTATTGGTTTTTGGTCTTGATGGGGTGAGATTCCATAAATGACAGCCCATTGCAGTAAGTGTTCATTGTTTCTTCATTTTCAAGGGGTTATAATGGTAGTGTGATATAAATATCAAAAGCGCCTATCTAAATTAGATCGGGCGCTTTTTAATGATTTATGGTAATATTAACCTACTTATACGTGTGTAGGGGGAATATAAAATGAGTGAAAAGGTAAAGAAGCCATTATATAAAAAGAAAAGATGGTGGATCGTTTTGATAGCCGTAATGACCGTGTTTTATTTCATAGGTGCGGCAATGGAAAATGCAGAAAAAGAAAAAGCTGAAATAGCTGAACAACAAAGAATTGAGAAAAAGGAAGAAAAAGCAAAACAAAAAGCAGAGGAAAAAGAACAGAAGAAGGCTGATGAAGAAATAGCCAAAAAAGAGGCTGAACAGGTTAAAAAAGAAAAAGCTGCACAAGAAGCAAAGAAGAACGGTGAGATCATCAAAGTTGAGGATGAACTTTCATTTGGCGAATTTACAGTCAACATGAAACAGATCCGAGTTTACGAAGAGAACGACAAAGAATTTGCAGAAATCCGTTTTGATTGGTTAAATCAAGCCGGTGACGGGAAGAAAATGTTCATGTCAATGTCGTTGTTGAGTGTTTTACAAGGGGACAGCGTACTTGAAGAAACTTCTGGTGCGTGGGATGTAAAAAATAAAAGCAGCAGCAGGGTATATTTTCCGAACGCTGAAAATGGTGAGATCAGTGTAACCTTGACATACGAGCTTGCGGATAAGGAAAGCCCGTTAATCATTAAATTCAAGCCTTTAAATAAATTGATTGACGAAGATAGTCAAGAAATAACTGTTGATATTAACTAGCATCCGCATGGGTGCTTTTTTCACGTTTAAATTTATTAAGCGATTAGCATAAGGGGATGGTGATATGTGATGGCAAAGAAAAAAGGAGGCAGAAAAGGGAAATATCATGATTGGCTAACAAAAGAAGGTTTGATCAAGCTTGAAGGCTGGGCAAGGGATGGTTTGACCAATGAGCAAATATCGCACAACATTGGGATAAATCCAGATACTTTGTATACTTGGATCAAAAAATTCCCCGAGATTTCCGACACCTTAAAGCGTGGCAAGGAAGTTATTGACCGTCAAGTAGAAAATGCGCTGCTTAAAAGAGCGTTAGGTTATAAGTTTGATGAAGTAACATATGAGCCGGTTGCGGTTAAGCCTTTCGAGGATAGCGAAGGTAATAGGGTGACTCACGTGCTTGATGTAACAAAAAAAGTCACTAAAGAAGTAGCACCAGATACTACGGCTCAAATATTCTGGTTGAAAAACAGGAAGCCGGCTGAGTGGAGAGACAAGCGAGATATAGAGCATAGCGGAAATATGAACGTAAACAATCCCTTCCAGGAACTTACTACAGAGGATTTGAAAAAGTTAATTAAAGAATAAAATTATGCAAAAAAATGCATGATGAATACAAATCTAGTTAACATAATTACCATTTAAGGAAGTTGCAATATTTTTAAGGTTTGATATATCAACGTTTGTGAAGTGCTTATTTTCAACGAATATACAAGGTTTTATACATCGCTGATAAATCAAAGGTTTGCCGAATTGATTGATAATTTATTTCCCAAGAAACTTGCATAAAAGAAAGAGGGTGATGAAGTGCAAATTAATAGAAACATAATACAAGGCGCAAAAATTGAACTCGCTAGACGTGAGTTCTTTTATTTTTGCAATGCTTTGTCACCTAAATTCTATAAACGTGAGAGAACGTTCCTGGTGGAACTTTGCCAAGGCTTGCAGGATTTTTATTTTAGCGATGATGATGTACTTGTTTTGAATGTACCTCCAAGGCACGGGAAGTCTTTTACAGCCGGTCATTTAGCGCAATGGATATTTGGTATCAACCCTAACGAAAAGATCATGACAGGCTCGTATAACGAAACCTTGTCCACTGTTTTCTCTAAGCAAGTCCGAAACTCTATTCAAGAAGGAAAAGCCCAAGAAGATCAGATTGTTTATAGCGATATTTTTCCGAATACGCAAATTCAGCAAGGCGATGCTGCTATGAATCTATGGAGCTTGGAAGGTCAATATAATAACTATCTAGCAACTTCACCGACCGGAACGGCTACAGGGTTCGGGGCAAGTCTCCTGATGATTGACGATTTAATCAAAAGTGCTGAAGAAGCATTTAACGCTGCTGTCCTTGAAAAGCATTGGAATTGGTTTGTAAATACGATGCTTTCCAGGCTAGAGTCTGGTGGCAAAATCATTATCATCATGACTAGATGGCATTCTAATGATCTTGCAGGTAGGGCGTTGAGTCAGCTTCCAGAGCTAGATTATAAAGTTAGGCATATTAACATGAAAGCCGTCCAAGATAATGAGTCAATGCTATGCGACGATATTCTTAGCGCAAGGGAATATAAGCAAAAATCAAGTGCTATGAGTCCAGAGATTGCTAGTGCAAACTATCAGCAAGAGCCGATGGATATTAAAGGCCGTTTATATTCTAAGTTTAAAACCTATGATGATTTACCAGAGAATGTTGTTAGGAGATCTTCTTATACAGATACGGCTGATACAGGATCGGATTACTTGTCCACTTATATTTATGACGAAACGAAAGATAAAGAAGCTTATATCGTTGACATCATCTATACGAAAGATGGTATGGAGATCACGGAGCCTTTACTCGCTAAAAAGCTTTATGAAAACGGAGCTAATATGGCAAGGATTGAATCTAATAACGGTGGTCGAGGGTTTGGGCGCAGCGTTGAACGAATCTTAAAAGAAAAATACGGTAGCAACAAAACAACGTTTGATCTATTCCACCAATCAAAAAACAAAGTGGCTAGGATTCTATCAAACGCAACTTGGGTTATGGATCATGTCTATTTCCCGTCTAATTGGCGGCATAAGTGGCCAGAGCTTCACACTGCTTTAACTACGTATCAAAAAGAAGGTAAGAACGCTCACGATGATGCGCCAGACGCTTTAACAGGTATCGCGGAAACGATGCAGAATCAAACGAAAGTAAATCTTTTCAAAGGAGGGTTGTAGATGGCGATTTTTACGATGGATCCGGAAGAGGATTTAACAGCTGAGAAACTAAAAGAATTTATCGAGGAACATAAAACAAGAATACCCCGATACGATTTGCTAGATAATATGTATCGAGGTAATCATGAGATCTTAGGTATGGATCAAAAGGAAATGGGCAAACCCGATAACCGTTTAGTCGTCAACTTTGCAAAATACATAGTTGATACGCTAAACGGTTATTTTGTTGGTAACCCAATTAAAACGGTCCATCCAGAAAAGACAGTTGCTGACAAAATGAAACTGATTGCCAAGCGAAACAGCCAAAACGATAATAATGCCGAGCTATCCAAAATGTGCAGCATATATGGCCATGCTTATGAATTTGTTTATCAGGACGAAGAAGCCGACACCAGAGTAACGTACATTAGACCGCAAGAAGCTTTTGTTATCTACGATAATACGATTGGACAACGACCTTTATTCGGTGTCAGATTGATCTATGACAAAGAAGGTAAGCTATCAGGAACGATCTACTCCAAAACATATGAACAGAACTTCAATGAAAATGATAAAGGCGAACTCGTTATAGAGAGTAAAGCCAAAGAACATTATTTTGGAGATGTCCCGTTGATTGAATACATTGAGAACGAGGAAAGGCAGTCAGCTTTTGAGAGTGTCATTTCTTTGATAAACGCCTTCAACAAGGCGCTATCTGAAAAGGCGAATGATGTTGATTATTTTGCCGATGCTTATTTATTAATATTAGGTGTTGAGCTTGATGAGGACACAATCAAAAAAGTCCGAGACAATCGCATCATGAACATGAAAAATGGTGATACAAATAACATTGTGGTCGAGTTCCTGGACAAGCCTAATGCAGATTCTACACAAGAAAATCTGATTAATAGATTACAAGATTTAATCTTTCAAATTGCAATGGTAGCGAATATATCAGACGAGAACTTCGGCGCTTCCTCCGGGATCTCACTTAAATATAAATTGCAGCCAATGGAGAACGTGGCACTGATGAAAGAGCGTAAATTCAATGCAGGAATGATGCAGCGATTTAAAATGATGTTCACCATACCCACTAATTTTGGTGCGGACAAGGAAAGTTATCTTGATATTGATTATATATTCACTCGTAATATTCCTAATAACATTCTTGAAGAAGCAGATGCTGCATCTAAGTTAACGGGCGTTATTCCTAAACGAACTCAATTGGGTATGCTTTCTGTCGTTGATAACGTTCAGGACGAATTGGACGAGTTAGAACGCGAGAGAGATGAACAGGCTCTTAATTCATTCAATCGAGATGTGAATACACCTTTCAGAAATGAAGTGGTAACTGATGGCCAAGAAGAATAAAACCTACTGGGAAGGTCGCCAAAAGCAATGGTGGGATAACCAGGACAAGCTTGACGACAAAGCAGTAAGAAAGCTTGAAATGAAATATAAGCAACTCTCTAAAGATCTAGAAAAGGATATCGCAGTTTATTTCCATCGATATGGAAAGGACAATGTGATCGAGTTTAGAAATTTAATGCTATCTCTTGATGATAACGACAGGAAGTTGCTTTTTCAGTCGATAGAAGATTTTGCGAGGAAGTACCCAAAATACGCCCATTTAATGCCTGTACGAGAAAGCATCTACAAGCTTAATAGAATGCAGGGGCTGCATTATTCAATGAACATGAAATTGCTTGAGCTTGGAGCGTTTGAACAAGACACTTTAGAAAAGCACCTGCTGAAAACGTACGGAGATCAATACGCCGCCTTAATGGGCGAACTTGGTTTAGGCCAGACATTCGTTGCTGTCAATAATGAAATGATGATGAACACGATCTATACAAATTGGGTAAACGGTGAAAACTTCTCCGATCGTATCTGGAACAACAAAGAGAAGATGTACCGGTATATGCAAACAGATTTCAGGGATGCGATTGCTCGAGGTGACAGTTACGATAATGTAGCTCGAATCATGGCAAGGCGCTTTGACGTAGGTACTCATGAAGCCAAAAGGTTAGTTGCTACAGAATCGGCTTTTGTATTCAATCAATCACACATTAAAGCCTATACCGAAGCAGGAGTTACCGAATACGAGTTCAGTGCTGTTATGGACAGCAAAACTAGCCGGATCTGCCGGAATTTAGATGGTGAACGCTTTAGGTTTGATGAAGCAGAAGTCGGGCTTAATTTCCCGCCGATGCATACCTGGTGCAGATCCACTTTTATAGGTGTCTTAGATGGTTTACTAGAATAGGAGGAGTGATTTATTTGGTTATAGCATTTCAAATAATGATGTTGCTTGTTTTATTTTTGACGGTAGTAGCACTATTTGCAGCTAATATAGACAAAGGAATAAAGATACAATTCACATCAATAGCGATTGCATCGATAATAAGCTTTCTCATTACTTTAATTTGGATATGAGGTGATTAAATGGCTGAAATACTTTTAACACAAGAGCAGTTGCAAGAGAAGCTAGTTTATTGGCAAGAAAAGTTAAGATTGCAAGATTGGATTCTCACAGCAAGAATAGCCAGGGCTAGAGAAATGAATGCAGAATATGTAGCGCAAGTGAATTGGAATTTAAGTAAGAAAATGGCGACCATTTACATTCTTGATCCAATTGACTACCCAGACGATTGCATGGGTGATAGGGATATGGAAAATGATCTAGTGCATGAATTACTCCATTTGCACCTTGCGCCAATCAGTGAGCATTTTAGTGAGAATAAGGCTGTATATAACACTTTTGAAGAGCAAGCTATAGAAAGTATCGCTTTTGGCTTAATACAAGCAGAAAGGAAGTGATCCATATCTCGTATTGCACTAACGATAAAGTGCTATTTTTTATGTCCAGAACATGCGAATGACGCTAAAAACTTTGCAAGGATTCAAACTAAACTCAAACAAGAGTATAAAAAGGAGAAATTCAAATGGACTTTTTAAAAATGATGTTAAACTTGCAATTCTTTTCTGCTGATACAGGCGGTATGGGTGGAGCAGATACAACAGCAGATGATAAGAAAACAGACGACCAAAAACTAGACGACAAAAAGACAGACGACGAAAAGACAGACGATAAGAAATCGGATGCTAAAGACACCAAGACCTTTACTCAGGAAGAACTGGATGAAATCGTAAGGAACCGTGTTGCTCGCGCGGAAAAGGATAAGCAGGATGCAATTGACGAAGCTAAGAAACTAGCGAAAATGAACGCTGAAGAAAAGAAAGATTATGATTTTAAAAAGCTTCAACGTGAAAATGAAGAGTTGAAGGCTGCACAAAATAAATTTTCTCTTGGCAAAGAAGCCACTAAGATGCTAGCAGGGTCCGGAATTGTTGCAGATGATGATCTGCTTGAATTCGTGGTCCGTGAAAATGCTGAAACGACTAAACAAGCTGTACAAGCTTTTAGTGCCTTGGTAGCTGCAAAGGTTGATGAAGGTGTGAAAGAAAAGCTGAAAGGTAATTCACCCAAGAAACAAACAGGAGCAGCAGGATCTACTACCAAGCAAACCATTCTTGCAATTAAGGATAGTGCTGAACGCATTAAAGCAATTCAAGATAATCCTCACCTATTTAAATAAAACTTAGAAAACAGGAGGTCATTTCAACATGACAGTAAAAAAACAATTTCCATTAAATCTTGATATTCAATTCTTTGCAGCAGAAGCAAATTTAACAACAGAGCTTGGAACGGCTCTATCTATCGACTTTGCCGAACGTTTTGGTCAACGCTTCAAATCTTTATACGAGTTGCTAGGTGTAGAGCGCGTCCTTCCAATGGCTAGTGGTACAGTTCTTAAAACGTACACTTCAAGTGTCACTTTGGACGGAACAGCAGTCGCACCTGGTGATGTTATTCCTTTGTCAAAAGTAAAATTAGAAGATGGTCCGACCCAAGAATTGACATGGGATAAAAAACGTAAAGCCGTAACGATGGAAGATATTCAGAAATATGGATTCGATCGTGCCGTATCTTTGACAGATTCCAAGTTGATCGGTGAAATTCAAAAAGGTATTCGTTCTAAACTTTTAGCGCAATTAGCTACGGGCACAGGAACAGCTACCGGTGAAGGGCTGCAACAAACAATGGCACAGAACTGGGCAGCAGTTACAACTAAATTCGGTGAAGACGATGTGCAAATCATCTCTTTCATGAACCCGTTTGATGTGGCTGATTACTTAGGTAGCGCGAACATTACAACGCAAAGCGCTTTTGGAATGACGTATATCGAAGATTTCTTAAATAACCGAGTAGTATTTTTACATGGCGATATCCCGAAAGGAACAGTTTATTCAACAGCAGACCAAAACCTTGTTGCAGCTCATGCATTAATGAGTGGCGGTGCGATTGGTCAAGCATTCGATTTTACTACTGATGAAACAGGCTTGATCGGTGTTACACACGACATTAACAAGCAACGCCTACAAGCTGAAACAATCACAGCTTACGGTATCGTGCTATTTGCTGAACGTTTGGATGGCGTTGTAGTTGGAACGATTACGGCACCTGCACCGGAAGGCGTTTAATAGAAAGGGTGAATTTAATTGACTAGAAAATTTGTAGTTTTAAAAGCATTTGCAGATTTAGAAGATAATCGGCACATTTACGGGGCGGGGAAATTTTATCCCCGTGAGGGTGCTGAGTTAAATGAGGATAGGGCTGATGCTCTATCTTCTGGTGATAATGCAAGAAATGAAAAGCTCATAGTTGAGGTTCTGGTGAAAGAAGCACCTAAACCGTTTAGTCCAGAAGATCCAGAGCCGGATGAACCTAAAGATCAAGAAAAATCTTTCCCGAAACATACCGGAGGCGGTTATTATGAATTGTCCAATGGTGAAAAAGTAAAGGGTAAAGAAAAAGCTAATGAAGCAGAAGAAGCTTTGAAATAATAAAAAGCGTGGTGATATACCATGATTGAAAGATTAAAAGTTCGTATACCTGATATAGATATTGCCGTTGCTAACGAATTAATCAAGACAGCTAAAGATCGAATCTTGTTACGAGTAGGGTTAAAGCAAACATTGTTTCCTGCTGAGCTAGAATCGATCTGTGTGGAGATTGTAACGGCAATGTATAACAAACATCAGATGAAGCATGAAGGCGTTGAGAATGAGAACGTAGACGTATTCTCGATGAAGTTTGTTAATGATCTATTAAAACAATACGATCCAGAACTTGATGAATATCGTAGGATGCTAGAAAACGAAAAAGATGAATCTCGCGAAAAGATCCGATTCATATGAGATTTGAAAAAGTTGAATTATACAATAATCAAGAAATAGGACAGGATGAATTGGGTAATCCCATAACTCAACCTGTCCTTATTGGCGTTTATCAAGGGAAGATCACTCAATGGACTGTAGAAGAAATAGCGCTGCTTGATCGAGAAATCACTCGTACTCAGCGTAAGTTAATGACGGATGCCCCAATAAATATAATCCGACAAGCTGAGATTGTTAAGATTGATGGTCGTAATTATTCTGTCGTTGATATTAAAAGCGATTTTATCAGATGGCGAATATGCCAGGTAAAGGATTATTTCCAGTGATTCGATATGAATTTTGGGGCACTGAACAGCTAGCTGAAGCTTTGCGAAAAAAGAGTGAAACAGACTTTCGAAAAGTGGAAAGAAAGAATGTGCTCGAATTACGTAACCGGGCTGTTAGGTCTTCAAGTCCTTCAAGTGGAGGTACCCCGGTAGACAGTTCAGAATTACGCATGGGCGCTTCCGTTAGTCCAGATGGATCTTCATTCGGCTATACGAAAGATTACGCCCCACACGTTGAGTTTGGGCATCGTACAACAAATGGCGGTTATGTCCCTGGTCAATATTATTTGCGGTCAAACGTTAATATTCAAAAACCAATATTCCGGCAAGATCTAACGGACAAGATGAGAGGGTGATAGAGTGCTAAAAAAACTATCAATACTTGATATGCATGTGGCCATTAAAAATCGGATTGAAACAGGAACGGATTTACGTTGTGTGGATCATGTCAAATTAAACGAGGTGTCACCTTTCACCTTCTTGGAGATTGTTGGAATGGTAGAGAAAAACACTAAGACAATGTATGTTGACGAGTTTACCATTCATGTCCATATTTTATCGGCGCCTGCTGATTCGAGTATTCCGCATTACCAAAATATACAAGCCGTTCAAGAAGCTTTAACTGAATATCTAGCATTGCCAGAAGGCTTTGAGCTGTTTGGTCAAGGAAGTTCAGGGCTTGTTAGTAATTATATTGAAAAAGAGACAAACGAGCGCCATGCAGTGCTAGGCTTCGTTTTTAAAATATCTTATGGTTTTAAAATTAAAATATAGGAGTGAAGAAAATGGCATTTGAAGAAAATTTATATTGTGATTTTACGCAAGGTGCAGCACAAGCTGTCGCGGGTAAGGATATTATTCTAGCGATTTTTGATTCAACAGGTGCTGACCTTTTAGCGGTTGCCGGACAGCAAGGTCTAACGATCAACCGTACGAAAGATTCGATTGAGGTTACGTCAAAAGATACGGTAGGAGGTTGGAAGTCGAAAATTGGTGGCATGAAAGAGTGGTCCATTGATAACGATGGTTTATACATCGCCAACCACGGATCTCACAAGGCACTTACTAAGGCATTCAATGATGATGAATTAATTTGTCTTAAAGTCATCAATCAGAAAACTAAAAAGAGTATGTTTGGCGGGTTGGCGATCTTGTCCGACTACCCTCTCGAAGCGCCTTACGACGATGCGATGACATACTCTATCAGTCTTGAAGGTAACGGTGCGCTTGTAGATTTATCAGACCAAGTAGATGGACAGATGCCAGGAGAACCAGCACCGGCAGGCGCTTAATTCATTAAAATACTCAAATCAATTAGGAGGAATGAAAAATGTTTGAAGTAGAAAATGATGTTTTAGAATTACGTTTTAATATGCAAAAGGTGAAAACACTTGAAAATATGTACGGTATCTCACTTATGGCTGAACTGAGCCGCAATAGAGGGATGCTTTCCTTTCATCTGATGGAGGGGCTATTTTCAGTGGCTCTTTATAATACGACGCAAGAACAGAACGTTAAGGGTCAAAAAGCGATAGATATTTATAACTCCCTCATGCAAGAACAGGGTTATGCCACACTTAACGCAGTGATCGTCAGTAAGCTGCAGGATGATATGGGTTTTTTGTTCCGAGGGAACTAATTGAATACGAGTATTTTGATACAAGCCCGGGTGTAGAAAGAGAATTAACAACCAAAGAAAAAGAATTGAATGAAGAAGCGAAGGATTACGCGAGTGCGCGAGACTTCGCTTTTTTTGTTGTCAATTTCGGGTATTCAAAGCGAGATTACGGCGAGTTGACTGAGTTGGAAAAAGCTTTTATTTATAAGGCTTACGAGACAAAACTCATAAACGATACGACGTATGCCCGAGATGCTCAATATAATGCGCTCATAAATGCTAATCGTAAAAAGAATAAGAAATTCATCGAAATGTTCAAGCCTAAACAGAAAAAAGCTGACGTGGAATACAACAAAGATGCGGTGTCCACAATTATCGACGTCGAGAAGAAGGAAGGAAAATCATGGGTGGATAAATTATATGCCGGAATCGGTCGTAAACGTCCAGCCAAGAAAGGGGGCTGACTGAATGGCAGATTACACGTTAACAGCCAAACTTATGGCTGATGCACATGGTTTTATTAAAGGTTTCGACAAGGCCCAAGAATCTTTAGCGAATGTCCAACGCACTGTTAGTAATGCCGGCAAAAAATTCGAATCAATTGGGAAGTCGCTTAGCAGTGCAGGTGATAAGTTAACAAATAGCATAACTAAGCCTGCGCTTGTAGCAACAGGCGCATTAGCTGGATTAACACTCGTAAAAGGGTTTAATCGGCTAACTGGTATTGATGATGCGAAAGCAAAGCTAAAAGGTCTTGGTCATGACGCAAAAGGCGTAGAGAAAATCATGACCTCAGCGCTTGAAGCTGTAAAAGGCACATCGTACGGAATGGATGCAGCAGCAACAACAGCAGCAGGAGCCGTAGCCGCAGGAATTAAGCCAGGTAAAGAGTTGACTAGGTATCTATCACTTACAGCAGATACAGCAGCTATTGCAGGCGTATCTATGTCTGAGATGGGATCAGCCATCAATAAGGTTCAAACGTCGCAAGTAGCCTACACCGACAACTTAAACCAATTAGCAGATAGAGGAATACCAATCTATCAATGGTTAGCTAAAGAAGCCGGTGTCGCAGCCGCCGATGTCAAGGACATGGCTTCTGATGGAAAGATTTCATCCGAAATGTTCCTAAAGGCTATTGAGAAGAATATCGGCGGTGCTGCTAAAACAATGGGAGAATCTTCATTTACTGCGGCGGTATCTAATATTTGGGCTTCCGTATCAAGAATAGGAGCAAATTTTCTAGATGCAGGCGGTCAAGCCGGGGGATTCTTTTCTACTGTAAAACCTTTACTTACTGACTTCAATAATTCTTTAGGGGTTGTGGAAGAGAAGGCGGCTGTTTTAGGTGTAAAATTCGGTGAAGTTTTCAACGGCTTTTTAGATAAGGCAGCCGAATTAAAAGCAAGGTTTGATGGGCTATCCCCATCGATGCAAGGTGTGATTTTAAAGACTGCTGCTATCGGTGCAGCTATTGCTATTGGAATTGGTCCAGCGTTAAAAATCATAGGATCTTTAATGACTGGATTCGGTACTTTGGCAAGTGTGGTGTCACTGTTAATTAGTCCTGTCGGCTTAATTGTGATTGGAATAGCTGCATTAGGTGTCGCCTTTGGAATTGCGATGGTTAAAAGTGAAGAATTTAGAAATGTGGTAATGAGTGCCTTCGAGTTGGTAAAAGGCGTTGTGCAGGACGTAGCGTCTACCTTACTACCCATTCTCAAAAATATGTGGTCTGGCGGCATTGAAGGAGTTAACTCTTTTGCCGATGGGATCGGCGGCAAATTGCTAGGAGTTTTTGAAACAGTAAAAAGTGTACTCATGACAGTGGTTGATGTTGTTGGTCAATTCGTATCTAGTATTATAAGTGGATTTCAAGGTGCGGGTGGTCAAGTTAATACGCTTTCTACATTATTTCTAGGATTCAACCCAATTCTAAAAATGGCTATGTTGGTTTTAACTCAATTCGGACCACAGATCGCGGCAGGATTCAGCGAGATTGCTTCTATGGCCATGCCGATGTTAGTTATGTTAGGTGAAACATTGGGTCAATTAGCTGCTGCTGTTATCCCAATGGTGATGAATGTTGTTGCATCACTTATCCCGATCATTATTACTCTAGGAACATCGCTAATGGAAATTGTCTTGGCTGTGTTACCGGTGTTAATTAGCTTGTTTATGCAGATAGTTCCAGTTGTTATGTCTCTTGTATCAACGGTCATGGGACTTGTCTCGCAATTGCTACCTTTGGTATCAGTTGTCATTGATGCGCTTGTTCCGGTGCTTATGATGCTAGTTGATGTAATTTTAAACATCGTCCAAGCTGTCGCGCCGGCTTTAATAGTGATCATCGGGGCGGTCATAGCGATCTTCCAAGCAATTATGCCTGTAGTCATGGCGGTGCTAACAACGGTCATAAACGTGATGGCAAATATCATAGCTGCAATCATGCCGATCATTGCGATTGTAGCGGGAGTAATAACATCTATCATTTCTATCATTGCACCGATCGTCACTTTCATAGCAGGTATTATAGCTTCGATCTTTAACGTTATTAGACCGATTGCTACATTTGTGTCGGGAGTCTTTACTACCGTTTTCACTATTATTTCCGGAGTTTTTCGGAGTATCGCGCAGTTTATAGCTAGTTCGATTCAAGCTAGCGCGAACACTATAGCTAAATTGAGTGGCACAGTTTCCGGAGTTTTTAATAGTATCTGGTCTTCGGTATCAAGTGTTATGTCCAGAGTATCATCTAAAATCCAAGCAGTGTTTACGGCTATCACCACATCGTGGACAGGTTTAAAAACGTTTGTTTCTAGTGTTTTTTCTGGAATAGGTGACAACATGCAAACACTTGTAAATCGGGTAAAAGGATTCGTTAATGGCGTTATCGGCGGTATTAATACAGCAATCGGATTAATCAATAAAATACCAGGTGTTAATATTTCTAGAATTCCACAGTTACAGCGTGGAACCGATGATTGGATGGGCGGATTTGCGAGAATGAATGAGGGCGGACGCGGTGAGATGGTTATGTTGCCGTCTGGATCACAGGTTATTCCTCATGATGTGAGCATGAAATATGCAAGAGAAGCAGGGCAAGCGAATGCGCGTAAAGCTGATATGGTACGATCGTTCGATAATAAGGATTCTCACCAACCAATCCCGGCTGAAATACCGGTCATTTTGGATGGTCGTGAAATCGCAAGGGCGTCTGTTGACGATATCACGAAGTTACAAAAACGAAGCGCTAAACGACGAGAGCGATTACCTCGAGGTGTGTTGACATGATATTTAACGGTGTTGAAAAAGAAAACGTGTCGGTTTCTAATGATTTTACTTTACCGGCACGTTCTGAAATCGAGCATATAGTAAGGCCAAGGCAGAAATACGGTTCGAGGATAGCCAAAACGAAATTCAAAGAACTCTACATCCCCGTTCCGGTCAATGTGTATCCTGGCTTAAAAACATTAGACGTGATGAAAGTCGAACTAAATGAGTGGTTATTTCAAGAAGGGGATAAAAAGTTAGTGTTTAATTTTTTCCCCGACTATTATTATCTGGCGCGCTTATCAGGCATAGAGTGGCAAGATTATAGCGATCGAGTGATGAAAGGTATCATTACCTTCATTTGCCAAGATCCTTTTCGGTTTGGCACATACAAAACTTTAAATATAATCACAACCGATCAAACCTTTATCATCGGTGGCCAAGAATCCACATCATGGACAAGCTACACAAGATTTACCGTACCACAATCAAGTTACACGCTTGAAAGCAATGTAGGAAAGATCATCCTAAAATATGATTTTATTGCAGGTGATGTTTTGAAGATAGACTATCGAACCCGCGATGTTTTTTTAAACGGCAAGGATTTGGCGGTATCGGTGCAGTTAGAAACGGTGTGGTTTGAGTTGCCAGTAGGTAGTGTGCAGTTGAAAGCTAGTCATGCAACTGAAATGAAATATAGTGAGAGATTTTATTAGGAGGCGGTAAGGATGGAAGGGAAAATTAGTAGTTTGGAAGTGGCAGTAAGTCAATTAACAGGAGAACTAGCAATTTTAAAAGCTAAAGTTGATACAAAAGCAGATTTGATGCATTCGAACTATAAGATTAGCGAGATAGAAAAGAAAGTGGACAGCATCCTTGAAAAATTGGAAGAGAAGGAGCTGTCCGTTTCTGTTGTAATGGATGGTAAAAGAATAGCTAAGTCGGTTTACAATAGCGATTTTGGTATTAGCACATACAAGGAAAATTAAAAATCGAACCTGTTCTTGATTTGAAAATGAGGGGTAATCCTGCAAGAAAGGAGGAAACCAATGTCAGAGATTTATATCTTTAGTCAAGATGACGAACTGTTAACGATATTAACTGAAGCAACAGGGCTTATTAGCGCACCTTTTCGAGACGAAAAGAACAGTGTGTCCGATGAGACCTTTGTATTTACCGTTGATGCTGATGTGGAACGAGCCAAACACGTAAAAGAAGAAAACCGAGTCGTCTTTAAAGATAAAGATGGCTTTTTTCGTGAGATGGTCATTAAAGAGCTTGATGATATCGACAATAACGAGGGTCCACAAACGATGGCAACTTGTCTCCCTGCATGGCTGGATGAGTTAAGTGAGAACTACGTCTTGGATAAACGCTATACCGACAAGGAAGCGCAACTAGCTTTAAATGATGCCTTAGCCGGTACACGTTATATTGGTGAAGTTGAAGTTAGTCTTGGACTAGCATCCACAAACTTTTACCGCCTATCGAGCGTTGATAGCATCTGGAAGATCATCAGCGTATGGGGAGGAGAATTTAAGGATGTCGTAGAGTTTACCGGTAATAAAATCACTACTCGAAAAATCTTACTGTTGCAACGACTTGGTGCTGATAATGGTGCAAGATTCGAGATTGACCATAATATCGAAGAAATCCAACGTACTGTATTAAGTTATCCGAAAACAGCTATGTATGGTTGGGGCGCATCGCTAGAAACAGAGGGTGGTGGTCACACTCGATATATCGATTTTGCGGATGTTGTATTGAGTAAAGCTAAAGGTGATCCGGTCGATAAGCCGAAAGGTCAAAAGTGGGTTGGAGATCCTGATGCTTTGCTTAAATATGGTCGTAAACATGATGGTCAACTCTTACATCGATTTTCTGAATTTAGCAATCAAGATTACGAAGATCCAGAAGAATTACTGTGGGCAACATGGAATAATCTCCAAGATAACAAAGAGCCTGTGGTTAATTACAAACTGTCCGTTGACTTGCTAGACAAAGATGTGAGCCTTGGTGATGGCGCTGTAGCTATTGATCGACAATTTGCTAGACCAATAGAAATACAGACTAGGGTTATTGCTATCGAGTACGACTTACTAGACATCGAGGGTACAGCGGTCGTTGAAATGGGTCAGTTTTTAAATTTAGGCGATGATGATATCTATCGTGACATCGAGGATTTGAAAAATGAAGTCACTAAACCAAGACCAACGAAACCAATCACAGATGAAAGCTTTCCAGATATTGTTCCAGGCATTCCGGTTAACATTGTTACAGATGCAGCAATGGGTGCGATTCAACTTTATTGGGAATACGATTCGGAAGTCTATATCAGTCATTATGAAGTCTATGGATCACAGGTAGCTGACTTTGTACCGGATAGTCAACATTTACTATGGCGAGGTCGAGTAAGTACTTTTGTCCACACAGTCGGCACAGATCAAACATGGTACTACTATCTTAGAGCTGTAAATACTCGTGGAACTGCAAGTTCGTTTAGTCAACGGGTATCAGCTAGTACTTACAGAGTAATGTCAGACGATATTCTTTTCGGAGAACTTATCGCAGATCATTTTAAAGATGGATTAGACATTGCCGACAAACTCACCCAAAACACGATTGATAGAATTAACGAAGGACCAATGCAAGAGATTGTGTACACTCAGCAGGAAATAGCAGCTACAGAAGATAGATTGCTATCCCAACTTAATAGTGAAATTGGTGATGTCAATGCGTCAATTAGTAGCTTGCTAGATCGAACTAAAGGAATTGAAGGTACAATCACATCTATTAATCAAGAAGTTGATGACATAGAGGGTAAGTTATTAACGACAATAACACAATTAACAAACCTAGATGGTGTGGTAAGTGCTCAGGAAACGACTTTACAACAGCATGCAGGATTAATTTCTGCAAAGGCTGAAAAAAGCGAAGTCTATACCCGGGCTGACGTTAACACTAAGCTTGGCTCAAAGATTGATACCACTGTTTACAACAATAAAATGGGACAGTTGGACGTGTCGATTAGCGGAATCTCTGGGAGAGTATCTAACACTGAAGCAACCGTTAATGGTTTGACTGGTGATGTTAGCTCAGCGTTAAGTCAGGTTGCTAGTTTAGATGTTCGTGCAGATCAAGTCGATATACGTGTGTCCGAGGTTCGTGCTGATTTTGATAATTTGAAAATTGGTGGAACAAACCTACTTAGAAACGGCTCGTTTGAAGAAGATTTAGAGGGATGGACTCATACATCAAATGTAGTTACGGTAACCACAATTACCAGTAGAGTTAATAGTGGTAAGAAGGCTGTTTCTATATCACAAAGTGGGGGTACAACGAATAATTTCCCTGGATTATGGCAGGCAGTAGATAATATAAAGGAAAATGCAACTTACACGTTTTCTTTCTGGTATAACTCACTAGGCGATTCAGTTAACGATCTTGGTTTCTTTGCTAGAATAACACATTTTAATTCATCAGGTGTACAAATAGGGTATATAGATTTGAACGTAGAAAAAGTACAGCCCTACATTTACAGGAGAAGCCATATTACATTTAAAACACCAATGGGAACAGTTAGATCAAATTTCAGAATAAACTACCGCAGAAATGGAACTGGTTCTATAGACAATGTACAGCTTGAAGAAGGGAATATAGTTACTAGTTGGTCGCCTGCTCCCGAAGATACAGACGCACGATTCACATCAGCAGAGGGAAGCATCTCGACTCTAGCAGGACAAGTTGAGCTAAAAGCATCACAGACAAGTGTTGATAGTATTGCTGGTCGGATGGATAGTGCTGAATCAAGGATTAATGTATTGCCGAACGAGATAGATTTGCGGGTGACAAATGGAATTAATGCGTTAGAAATCGGTGGAACGAATTTAATATCAGGAAGTGCTACACCATATACGCTTGCAGCCACGGTCAATAATAGCAATTATTACATTATTTACCGAGGGTTAGAAAAAAACGCAACCTATACATTTAGTTCTAATGTAGAGGTGCTAGCAGGAAACGTGACTGAAGTAACAGTTTACCCGTATTTAGTGTCTGGGACAAGCATGCCCAATAGTAATCATCCAGAGATTATTAACGGAAAAATAGTGACCACGTTTAAAACAGATAGCAGAGCTAATTACAACCTACTGGTATACGCTGGAAGAAGTGGTCAAACAGCAGGCAATTCTATTAGGCTATCTAATTACAAACTTGAAAAGGGTACTAAAGCAACTGATTGGTCGCCTGCTCCCGAAGATCAAGTAAGCAACAACCGAATCTTGGCTAGTATAAACCTATCCACTGAGGGTGTCCGAATCGATGGTAAACAGATACACCTGACAGGTCAGACTCTTATTGATGATGCGGTAATTGGAACGGCAGCCATGGCGAATCTTTCCGTCACCAATGCAAAACTAGGTTTACTATCGGTAGGTACAGCGCAAATGCAGAATTTATCCGTGGTGAATGGGAAGATCGGAAACCTTGCTGTAGACGATGCCAAGATCGCTAATATCTCAGTGTCTAAATTAAAGGCTGGGGAAATGGATACTAGCAAGATCACCATACGTGGCGGCTCAAGTATCGACTATATGTTAATCGATGGATCACGCCTTGAATCACGGGGTCGGTACAACATGCGTTGGCATAACAAATCTAAAACGATTGATGCTAGCTTATATCTTGCTAATGGTAACTTTCGAGTCGCCAACTGGACGGACTCACGTTCCATCTTTATGACACCTTTTGGACTATCAACATTTGCTGATGGATACGGGGATGGGACAAGTTCGGGAATGCTTGAATTCTTTTCAGAGGAATTCGAATCAACTACACACGGAATAACGCTTGCCAGTCAACTCGGTATTGCAGGAATTAAATCGTTCAAAAATCGGGTTTTTGTCGATGCTTACACAAGCGCGAACATCGAAAGTAGACAAGCAGCTCTTTATTTCAGGCCTTATAAAGATTTGAGACCCGGTAATAACACATTTGCTATGACAGTGGTTGATGAAAGCAATTCAGCAGCAACAGATGGTATTCTTTTTTACGGATCCGATGTTGGTGGATATGGTGCAGGTCTTAGATTTAGTAAAGCTGAATCCAATATGACCGTTGCAGTAACAGATGGAAATGGTGCTCGTGGAGGTAATGCAACGCTTGATGCCGGTATCGTCCGGGCAAATCGTATAACTAAACGTGATGGTAGTCAGGACGTTTATTTCAATGGCTCTGGTGGTGGTACTTTACTTTACGGTAACAATCCATTTATTGCTGATGGTGTGCGATCATCATCTAGCGCGCTTTATTTGGGTGTCGATGACGAAGTACGAGTAACAAATGGCGCAGGCTACAATAATGGAAACACTGTTATTTACAGACCAATTAAAGCCATTGAATTTAGAACATCGTCTTCAATCCAGTACAAAACAAATATTGAAGATTTGAAAGAGAGTGCGCTCGCAGTCATAAATCGTCTGCATATTGTTGAGTACGATTTGAAAGACGATTTAGCTAATGGGGTTTATGACAATCGACAAGTCGGATTTATTGCAGAGCACAATAGAGAGATTGCTACGTCTGATCTATCGTCTGTTAATTTGTACAAGGTGACGAGTCTTAACACGCGGGCGCTTCAAGAGGTGGATACAAAAGTATATAACATTGATAAAAAGGTCAGCATTCATGATTTAAAAATCCAGTTTTTAGAACAACGATTAGATCAAGAAATCGGGAAAAGAAAAGAACTCGAACACAAAGTACAACAATTAGAAGGAGTGGCTTAATAATGAAAATAGAAATCGAAAACGGTAAATTAGCAGCAGCAATTAACTTTATGTACGATGTTAAACTGGTGAGGAAGCAATCAAGATTTAGAAGGTATCTTATTGAAAAGTTAAATGATCGACTAACGGTAGTAGAGGAAGATCGAAAAGAACTTCTCAAAGATCATTCTCATAAAGATGGAAACGGTGAAGCAATCATAAATGACGGTCAATATGACGTCAAAGACATGGTTGCTTTTTCTAATGATCTAAAAGAGCTTAATCAAGAAAAATTAGTCATTGAAGGGGGCGATAATCGTGAGATGATCCGTACGATTAAGGTAGTGCTCAAAAAGCTCGAGGATATAGAGTACGAGGGTGAATCTAGTGAGATTTACGATTATCTTGCAGATCAATTCGATATCGATAATGAAGAAGAAACTAACGAAGGAGAGGGTAAAAATGATGCAAACTAATCAAATGACACCTAAATACGAAAACGGAGTTATGACAGGCTTAACGATTTATTTCACGGGTAAGATTGGCAGCATTAATTTTAACGGTCCTATCACATTAACAGCAGAGGAATTTAAACCATTTTTACAATCAGAGAAAATGGAAACAGCAGTAAAGAATAAAGTCATTGATGAAATCATGGATGGCAATGTAGAAAGCCCTACTGAGTGAGGGCTTTTTGTTTTATCTAAATAGGAGGTGCAAGTATGCAGATAGAAGTTGGCGTTATTGGCGCGCTAGTAGGTTTTTTAATCAGTTATATCAGCTTTATGCGTAATCGGGATAAAGATGTCAAAAATGATGCAGCAGCGACCGCGATAACTAATACAAAACTCGATCACATTGGCTCTGGTGTCGAGTCAATTAGAGTCGATATGAAAGTTAACGATAAGCGTTTCGAAAAATTGTCGGAGCAAATTATCCGTGTAGATGAGAGCGCAAAATCAGCACATAAAAGAATAGATTCTATGACTGGAAAGGAATGATTGGTAATGGATAAAATGAGTATTGCAAGATTTATAGTGTTGATTGTGGCGGTGATTAACTCAGTGTTAAATCTACTGGGCTATCAAACTATTTCAGATGAATTGACAAATGACTTAGTGGCGGTAGTATCAGGAGCAATCATGATTTACGCAGCGTGGAAAAATAACTACATCAGCCGAAAAGGTGAAAAACAAAAAGCACAATTGGAACGAGCAGGGCTTAAATAAGCTTTGCTCTTTTTTATTTTAAATTTTGAGGAGGATAAATAATGGTAGCAATCAAAAAGCAATTAGTATCAAGTCGGACAATCACGTCAGGCGGAGGAAACCCCTGCAATTTCATCACGATTCATGAGACAGGAAACGAAGATAAGGGCGCTGGTGCTCAAACACACGCTAATTTACAATCAAATGGCTATTCGGCTTCTTGGCAATACCAAGTGGATGATAAAGAAATTATACAATCCTATCCAGATAGCGTACGGTGCTGGCATGCAGGAGATGGTGGCGGCAAAGGTAATATGGAATCCATTGGCATTGAGATTTGTGTTAATCCAGATAGCGACTTTAAAAAGGCTGTTGCAAATGCAGCTGAATTAGTTAAACACTTAATGAAAAAACATAATATACCACTTACTAATGTGGTTCAGCACAATCGATGGAGCGGAAAAAATTGTCCTACAAATTTACGTAATGGATCGAAGGGGATTAACTGGCTAGGATTTATGAAATTAATTGAACTAAAGCAGCCGGTAGAGAATAAGCCTGTAGGCGTTACGCCACCTAAGACCGAAACTGGTCCAGTGCAAAATAAACCATCAGCAGGTAAGCCGTCCACACCAAATAAAGGTCACAGCATCGTAGATTGGATGAATAATAATAAGATGGATTCAAACTATGCTAATCGTGCAAAACTTGCTAAAAAGTACGACATTGAGAACTACAGTGGATCTGCGGATCAAAATACTGAGTTGTTGAATATACTGAAAGGCGGGGGTGTTGTCAATAAGCCAGTGGATAAACCAGTTACAAACCCTGTGGTTGTCAAAACAGGTAGTATCGTTGACTACATGAACAGTAAAGGCATGAATTCCGGTTTTGCTAACCGTAAAAAGTTAGCTTCACAATATGGTATCAAAAATTATACAGGGACGGCTACTCAAAATAAAACACTCTTAAATAAGTTACAAAGTGGCACGAGCCAAGTAGCTAAGCCAAAGGCTTTTAAAGTTGGCCAACGTGTAAAGTTAAAGTCGAGTGCATCAAAATATGCGACAGGACAAAGGATTCCTGTATCTATTAAGAATAAGACGTACACGATCCAGCAGGTTAAATCGGATAGAGTTTTACTTAAAGAGATTTATTCGTGGGTGAAAACATCTGATGTATAATCATCTATTAAAGAGTCATAAGAAAAAATATTATGCGTATTAATAAATGTAACCATATAACCTTCGTACCCATTTACGCCTCCTCTTAATTGAGGAGCTTTTTTTATTCATAAAAACAGCCAAGATAGGTATAAGAAAAATAGTATAAGCAATAATAGATGTAATCCTTCGTGACCACATTTGCAATAACCTCCTCATAACTGAGGGGGCATTTTTATTTCTCGTTTTGTCCACCATTCATATATTCCCTCAACAACTCTTCCACTCGATTACGCAATCTCGGATTAAAATAATTATGTTCTTCTTCATAACCCTTGTATAAAAATATATACATCGTGAACGTATCATCTGATTTCACACGTTCCACTTTAATATTATTTTTATACAAATAACTCTTTACTGAAGCAAGATCTTTTTGAACGGCTTTCATTGTAGATTCTATTAATGCGAGATAAGGACCTTTAATTTTAAATGGGCTTTTCTCAACGACTTCTAAATCTCTATTCAAAACAGTTAAGAGCATAGGTAAATACATGGCTTGCTCAATGATATCCCTATCTTTTGTTGGGATTCGAGTCATGAAAACTCCTCCTGATTATTATGATTCCTTTATTTTAAATGAAATATCTACCTTTGACAAGAACGAACGTTCGTAATATAATGAGAACAAATGTTTCGGGAGGTTCGACATGAACGGATTACTTAATCGTGCTGCAGCTAATAAAGATATGCTTGAAATGATTTATATATCTAATAAAGGAACTATTACACAAAGGATCATTAAGGTACTAAGTGCCGATGATCTAACAATCAAAGCTTATTGCCATAACAAGAGAGAATTTCGTACGTTTAAGTTAGAAAACATCTTATCTGTCGGACCTGTAAAACAACTAAGAAGGGGTGCATAAATTGCTAAAAATAACAAACAGACAAAGAGATGTGTTTAATGCAATCATCGGTTATATAGAAGATAATGGACACTCTCCAACCTTCAGAGAGTTATCAGTAATAACAGGAATAAAATCTACTTCCTCAGTATCTACACATTTAAATAACCTAAAAAGGAAAGGATATGTTTCCTATATCCCCGGTTCGCCGAGGTCTATTGCAATAAACAAAAGCCTTATTTGAAGGAAGGTCACGTTATGTTAAGAGATCGTGGAAACAAGAAATGGGCGGGTTTGATGTTGCCTGAGCATGTGGCCATGTTAAAAGAAATGAATTACGACTACTATAAAACTGGTAAGCCTTCGCTTGATGAATATCAGCTAGAGGAGATAGACGAGAAGATTCACACTGCAATGGAGTTTCACATGCCTTTATCATTTAAACTTTGGTTTGATGGATTTTTCGAAGAGATAGAAGGCAGGATCGAAAGGGTTGATGAAATCAATAAATCAGTGTGGATCAGGGACAGGATGAACGATTTACACAAGATTAAATACGATAGCATAACTAATGTAGACTTTGTAACGGATTAAAACCCTCCTCATGCGAGAGGGGTTTATTTTTTTGTGTATAAATCATCTACTTTACATCCTAGCAATTCCGCGAGTTCGAACATCTCGGGAACAGAAGGGTAGCTTTTACCAGTACACCAATTTGAAACAGTATTCCGATGCTTATCAAATCGCTTCATAATATACTCGCGTTTAAAGGGGGATTCGTCTAATAATTTTCCAATATTACTTTTCAGTTCCATTTACATCACCTAGTTTAATAATTCGACAACTTGTTTGGAAAACCTTTCATAATATAAAGTTGATAAAGCGCACAATTAAACAGGTATTATTTACACTCAATGCCATATAGATATATTAAGACGTCAGAGAGACACCACAGGGCGCCACGGTGACGTCATATCAAAAATGGAGGTATTTATATATATGTATAGACCAACCGTAAGGTACCACGACGTGTATAAGGATTACGTGGATGCTATTTTCTTCGCTACACATTTAGATCGGAATCAAATCATTCGCGCTGCTCTTTTCGCTGCAGCACATTCACCAGAATTTCTAAAGCTGATGGAGAAGAATAAAAGAGGTGACGTCCCTCTCCCCTCCTCCAAATGGGGCTTAGATCAAGCGGAACTGTGGAGAGACCAGAACCCGAGATTGGAAGAGAAGGAGGGTGACGTCAGTGTCAAAGGAAGAAAAGATAAGAATGATAACGGAGATCTTGGGAGAGAGCAGCAAAAAGAAAGTTCGGAGGAACTTAGACGTCAACGAGAGAACGAGAGACGAATTAGGGAGATTCAGCCAGGAGGAGGAATTAAGATCCGAATCAGTTAGAGAGATTCGATTGGTAAAAGTGAAAGGAAGCTATGGCACTTATTTAGTTCAGACAAAGACGTCTTGGAAAGATAAGTTTTACCTGATAGCTATTTGTAGTATTATCTTTGCCATGTTGAAAATACTGTGATATCCCCTCATATTAAACCTCTTTTTAAATTTGTACTCCCATTACTCATGAAGGGAGAAGAGACGGTACTAAGGAACTAACTAATGTAACTATAAAAGCACCTATCATCGTTGATCCCCACACACCAATTTATTTATTTCCAACATCATCGCCGTTAAAGCCTCATTGCATGTGGGTTGCTTCTGATCACATTATTTCTTATAAAAAAAAGGATCCATACACAACCCTTGTTACTTTTCGTAATAATCAAACGCATGAAATTCCCATGTCTTTGGCATCATTTGGAAACCAGGTAAGCCGAACGGCTAGGTTACGTATTCAATACAGTAATAATGTTAAGAGGATGGAGATTGTTGCAGAATCTGCATCGAAAAAGTTATATTTCATGGCAACTGAAAAGAAGAAGAAAGATTACACAGAAGAATAAGAAAGTGGGTTTCACACTTTCAGCTTGTCGATATCCAGTAAAAGTATCGTGGCAAAATAAAGAGGGACCTTCCCGACAGTCTAAGGAAGCGTAATTCACGCTTCCTTTTCCTTCTGTCCTTGTTTAAACTGTTTTAGGAAATAATATGGTAGCAATTCCTCCACTCTGTTTTTAAGCCTTGGATTAAAATAATTATGATGTTCCTCATAGCCTTTGTATAAAAATACATACATGGTGAAGGCGTCATCGGATTTCAGGCGTTCGACTTTAATATTATTTTTGTATAAGTATTGTTTAACTTCCGCGAGTTCTTTTCGGATAAGCCTCATCGTTGATTCAATTAGCTGAACATAAGGCATTCTAAATTTAAAGGGGCTTTTCTCTACTACAATCAAATCCCGATTTAATACGGTAAGAAGCATCGGTAAATAAATAGCTTGTTCAATCAAATCACGGTCATGTGTAGGAATTCTCGTCATTTATAGTCCTCCTTCGTAAAAAAGGAACGTGTGTTCTAAAATATTTTACTAAGAAGAAATCAAAATAGCAAGAAGTAAATATTGACAATAAAAAAGCGAATTACATGGAATAGCCCGATAAATGCAATCACGCCAGGTTCACATCCACCTGTATTAGATTGACTGTGATCTCGAGACACTTATATACTGGCTATAATGAACACAATATATACTTAAAATGTTAATGATAACCTTAATCAAATGTAATTTTCACATACGGAGAAGGAAAAATACTGCGGGTGTCGAAATAGGTTTTAGAAGATGAAGAAAATGATACTGTGAAGGGTGAGTGTTATAGTGAAAAACGGAATTAGACCAGAGGATTTATATGAGCTAAGGTCTGTCGTAGATCCGCGGTTGTCTCCGGACGGGACGGAAGCAGTCTATATTCAGACCCATATTAATAAAGGGGAAAATGATTATATCTCTAATTTATTTTACATAAACATACAGGAAAAGACTCCCGTGCAATGGACATTTGGTAATCACAAAACAAGTTCACCTGTCTGGTCACCAGACGGAAGCATGCTCGCGTTTATTTCTACTAGGGTTGGTAAGCCGCAAATTTACGTTTTGCAAAAAGGCGGCGGAGAAGCGAGGCAAGTTACAAAGTGTAAAAATGGCGTCTCCATGCCAGTTTGGTCACCATGCGGAAGAAAACTTGCTTTTTCAGTAGAAGTTGGAAAAGGTGAAACGATTGATGATGTTGAAACTAAAAAAGAAGCTAACGAACTAAAACCAATTGTTATTGATAAAATGAAGCATAAATCAGATGCAGCTGGATTTGTGGATATGGATAAATTTTTGCAGATTGCGATTGTGAATTTAGAAACAGAAGTATTTGAGCAAATAACTGTAGGGGAACATCACCACCAACTTGATTCATGGTCGCCTGATGGAAGATATATCGCATATACTGCTGATCTATCACAGGATACAGACTTTTCATTCGTAAGCGACATTTACTTGCATGAAGTGAAAACAAAGCAAACTTGCAAGTTGACAGATAGCACAGGGATGTTCTATCAAACATCTTGGGCGCCAAATAGTCGTTATCTTGCGTTTGTAGGAAGCGAGAAAGAATATGAGAACGCGACACATGCAAAGCTCTTTGTCTATGATTTGGAGAAAGATATTCGTACTTGTATGACAAGTGATTTCGATGCGCCTGTTGGCGACTTTGTTGTTGGTGATTTTTTACAAGGAGTTACAACACCGAAAGTACAATGGTTGGAGGATAGTCGAAGTTTTTACTTCCAGGTAACAGACCAAGGAAATACGTCCATTTACTTCGGTAATTTATCTGGTGAATTGTATCCAGCGATCAATGATAATCAGTACATATATGGCTTCTCGCTTGATCCGAAAAATGATAAGGCGGTTGTTTGCATAAGTAATCCTATTGAGCCAGGTGATCTTTATTTCGTAACTTTATCGACTGGGGAAAAGCAACGCCTAACCAAAGTGAATGAAAAGTTATTGAAAATAAAAGAGCTATCTGTCCCGGAAGCAATTCAATTTGAAGGGGCGGATGGCTGGGGTATTTCGGGCTGGATCATGAAGCCAATTGGATTTGAAGAAGGTAAAAAGTACCCTCTCATATTAGAAATTCACGGTGGACCGCATGCGATGTTTGCTAACACATATTTCAACGAGTTCCAAATTCTTGCAGCGGAAGGGTTCGCAGTTCTTTATGTCAATCCAAGAGGGAGTCACGGCTACAGTCAGACCTTCGTAGATGCGGTACGTGGTGACTATGGCGGCAATGATTATCGCGACTTGATGGCTGCTGTTGATTATGTACTGGAGGAATTCGTATTTATCGACCGAGATCGACTTGGAGTGACTGGCGGAAGTTATGGTGGATTTATGACAAATTGGATAATCGGTCATACGAAACGCTTTAAAGCGGCAGTCACTCAACGCTCGATTTCCAACTGGATAAGTTTCCGTGGAGTTAGTGATATTGGTTACTATTTCACCGACTGGCAAATACATGCCGATTTGAGCGATATCGAGAAGTTATGGAGTCACTCACCACTTAAATATGTGGGCAATATTGAAACACCATTACTAATCTTGCACGGGGAAAAAGACTTTCGTTGTCCCATCGAACAAGCTGAACAGTTATTTATCGCATTAAAACATCATAAAAAAGAAACGAAATTTGTTCGTTTCCCAGAGTCTAATCACGAATTGTCGAGAAGTGGCAAACCAACATTACGAATCAATCGCCTCGATTATATAAGAGATTGGTTTTTGACATATGTATAACAAAAAAATGCAGCTGATATCAGTTGCATTTTTTCTGTACTGCAAAAAAACAGACGGAAAATATACCGTTATCATTGATTGTAGAAGAACTGCAATGTAATACTGTTCTTGACTCATTCGAGCTCTGAATCCGTGAAACATGTCTAGTGTGTTTTCGGTTTGTTTACCAGTAATGGCGCACCTGGTCCAGTAAGGCTAAAGTATTTGGATAGAACCCAACTAGAACCCAACGCTATCATAATGATCAAGGATGGGTGTTTTGCAGAAGTCTGGTCTAAAACTTTCAGGGATTGTATGGAATTACTTAGGCAGAAAAGGAAGACGTCTAGATATTATAATTGAAGGGTTGAGGTTGTTAGGAAAAGGGTATTATTAGGATAAAGCTTATCCATAACTAGATATGATATAATTTAAGAAATTTTGACTTTATCTACGCTGAATTGAGGAATGCGCATGGATTTTTATTCACTTAGAGAATGGTTTACAATTGAAAATGTAATGGAACTGATCGAAAAATACCGTTCATTCGGCCCACTACCGAGCATTTTATTACCGATGTTAGAAGCCTTCCTACCATTTTTACCACTGTTTTTATTTGTCATGGCGAGTGCGAATGCATTCGGTTTGGGCTGGGGGTTCTTATTTTCATGGATTGGCGCTTCAACCGGTGCTTTGTTTGTGTTTATACTTGTCCGAAGATATGGTGATACCCGCTTTTTTCGATTTTTACAAAGGAAGGAAAAGGTACAAAGTTTAATGACATGGGTGGAAAAACACGGATTTGGGCCTTTATTTCTTTTGCTATGTTTTCCATTTACACCTTCAGCAATTGTTAATATTGTGGCCGGAATTTCGCGGATCAGCATCTATCAATATATGCTCGCTGTTTTGGCAGGGAAAGCCGTAATGATTTTCATTATGAGTTTTATAGGATATGATGTGGTTTCATTAATAAAACAACCAATAAGGACAGGAATTGCTCTTGGAATTATTGCGATACTTTGGTATGTTGGAAAACATATTGAAAGCAAATTGAAGGAAAAAGCGCAAAAACAAAAGCAGGGATGATATAAAAAAGTTGCTACTTACTCAATGCAACTTTTTTGTTTTTATAGGAATATGTGTTCGTATCATGTTTATTTTATGTTATAATATTATAAAGCAAATAACTTATTAAATCGTTAAAATAAAGGAGTGAAAAGATGTCATTACGCTTCGTGATCGGTCGATCTGGCTCTGGAAAAACAACAATGTTAATGAATGAAATAAAAGATAGATTACTGGAAAAGCCACAAGGTCCACCAGTTTTATATATTGTACCTGAGCAAATGACGTTTTTATCTGAATATCAGTTGATCAACACACCGGGGATAAACGGGACGATCCGTACACAGGTATATAGCTTTACTCGTCTTGCTTGGCGGATTTTGCAGGAGACAGGCGGAATGAGTCGGACACATGTGTCAAGTACAGGACTTAGTATGCTTATTAGGAAAATTATTGAAGAGAATAAAGAAGATCTCAAGCTCTTTAAAAAGGCTGCGGATAAATCAGGTTTTATCCAGCAAGTAGAGGCGATGCTAACAGAATTTAAGCATTATTGTATTGAACCTGAAGATCTTATTCTTAAACGAAAAGAGCTCACGTTTGCTGTTTCAACTCGGGCGCTTGCTGATAAATTACATGATTTAGGGCTGATTTATCATAAATTTGAAGAGGCACTTTTTGATAAATATATCGATTCAAATGATTATTTAAAACTATTAGCGGAGTCAATTGAGATATCCGACTACTTACAAAACGCTGAAATATATATCGACGGATATCATAGCTTTGCGCCACAGGAGTATATGGTGATTGAACAGTTGATGAAAAAGTGTAGACGAGTTTCGATCGCACTCGTACTTGATCGTCCTTTTAAACATGGTGCGATGCCTGATGATTTACATTTATTTCGCCTGACAGGAGAAACGTATTCCACTCTATATGAAATAGCTCGGCAAAGCGGTATAACGATTGAGGATGATCGGTTCTTAGCAACCGCATCACGGTTTAAAAATAAAAGCTTACGGCATCTTGAGGGATACTTTGATAGGCGCCCGCTTAAAGTATTTGATGATCAACCGGTGATTGCAATTCAAAAGGCAGCAAACCGACGTGCTGAAATGGAAGGTACCGCGCGAGAAATTCGCCGGCTCGTTAAGGAATATGGGTACAGATATCAAGATATAGCAGTATTAATGAGAAATGGAGAGGACTATCAGGAAACACTTGAAACGGTTTTTCTTGATTATGATATTCCGTATTTTATCGATCAAAAACAATCGATGCTTAATCACCCACTAATTGAACTCGTTCGCTCTTCTCTCGAAACGATCAGCAGTAATTGGAGGTATGAACCAGTTTTTCGCGCGGTGAAAACAGATCTTCTCTTCCCTACAGAAACGAATCCAGAACATTTGCGGGAACAAATGGACAGGCTCGAAAACTATGTTTTGGCACATGGTGTAAAAGGAAAAAAATGGACAGACACACAAACATGGACCTATCGTCGATATCAAGGGCTAGAACTAACTAGTACTGTGCAAACCAATGTTGAAAGAGAGATAGAGGGAGATATTAATAAAGCGAGAAATATCATTGCAACGCCATTGTTAAAGTTGTCTAAACGCTTGAAAAAAGCACAAACAGGTCGGGAGTTTTGCGAGGCCATCTATCTTTTGCTCGAGGAGCTTGATATTCCACGGAAATTAGAAGAACGGAGCAATGTCGCTGAAGAGAAAGGGCAGCTAGTTATTTCTCGTCAACATGACCAAGCATGGAATGCAGTGATAGAACTATTGGATCAATTTGTAGAAATTCTTGGTGATGAACAAATCACTGTGCAAAAGTTTATTACGATTCTCGATTCTGGGCTGGAAGCCATGAAGTTTTCCTTGATTCCACCTGCTATTGATCAAGTATTCATTGCTGATTTGGAATTATCACGACTCTCTCATGTTAAAGCAGCTTTTGTTATTGGATTAAATGATGGTGTTATTCCAATGAAACAAGGGAATGATGGAGTTTTTTCTGATGAAGATCGTTCCAAATTAATTACAGGCGGTCTCGAAATCGCTCCAGGTGGAAAGAAGAGATTACTTGATGAAGAATTTATTGCTTATAGAGCGATGACGGTAGCTGCTGAGAGGTTGTATTTTTCTTGGCCAATCGCAAATGACGAAGGTAAGGCGCTTCTTGAATCTCCTTATTTAAAGAGAATTAGAGGTATGTTTCCAAAAATATCGGAAAATACAAATGAGAATGAACCTGGAGAGCTTATCGAGGCGAAACAACTTGATTATATCTCACATCCCAACACGGCGATTGCCTATTTAACAACCCAAATGCAGTTGAGAAAAAGAAATTACCCGATAGCTGATTTTTGGTGGGATGTGTACAATTTTTACATGGAATCACCTAAATGGAGAATAAAAACACAGCGAATTCTTTCTAGTTTATTTTTTCAAAACGAAACGCAGGAGCTTACTGAACAAACGAGTGAAGAATTATATGGAAATGAGATCGTGGCGAGTGTGTCAAGGATGGAACTATTTCAGGGGTGTTCTTTTTCCCATTTTATTTCTCACGGTTTAAAGCTTCGCGAACGTGAAATATTTCGGCTTGAAGCGCCACATATTGGGGATTTATTTCATGGAGCATTGAAATGGATTGCAGACGAAGTGAATAATAGAAATTTATCATGGGCTAATTTGACAAAGGAGCAATGTGATTGGTTGGCACAGGAAGCTGTCGCATATCTTGCACCAAAACTGCAAAATCAAATTCTATTAAGCTCTAATCGTTATTTTTATATTAAAAGAAAGTTAGAGCAGGTTATTGGAAGAGCTTCATATGTGTTAAGTAGCCATGCCAAATCAAGTGGGTTTGCACCAGTTGGAATTGAACTTGCTTTTGGCCCAAATAAAGAATTGCCACCATTTACTTTTACGTTGAAAAATGGTGCAAAAATGCAACTACAAGGCAGGATAGATAGGGTAGATAAAGCAGAAGATGAAAACGGCGTATATTTGCGAGTAATTGATTATAAGTCTAGTTCTAGAGGCCTTGATTTGAATGAAGTATACCATGGATTGGCCTTGCAAATGCTCACATATTTAGACATTATCATCACACATTCAGCAGCATTGATTGGGGTAAAAGCTTCACCAGCAGGTGTACTATATTTCCATTTGCATAATCCAATCATTGATAGCAATAAAATATTAACACTTGACGATATTGAAAAAGAAATTTTGAAGAAATTTAAAATGAAAGGATTACTTGTAGGTGATCCCGACTTAATGAGACTAATGGATACGTCCTTAGAAACGGGAAGCTCCGATATTATTAGCGCTAGTATTAACAAAGATGGCAGGTTATCTTCTAGATCTAAAGAAGAGGCGGCTAGTCCAGAAGATTTTAATATAATAAAGCGTTATGTACGGAAACTATATGAGGACTCAGGTAACAGAATCGTTTCAGGGGATGTAGGTATTGATCCATACAAACTACAAGACCGGACACCATGTCAGTTTTGTTCGTATCGTTCTATTTGTCAATTCGACCAGTCATTAGAGAATAATAAGTTCCGAATCATTCATCCGCAAAAATCATCTGAAGCATTAGCAAAAATGAGAGAGGAGGAAAATGATGAAAACAGTTATTCCGAATAAACCAGATCATGTGAATTGGACAGATGATCAGTGGAAAGCGATCATAGCGAAAGACCAAGATATTTTAGTTGCAGCCGCCGCTGGCTCAGGGAAAACAGCCGTTCTTGTGGAGCGTATCATTCAAAAAGTCTTGTCTGAACAGGATTCACTAGATGTTGACCAGTTGCTTGTTGTCACTTTTACTAATGCCTCTGCCGCAGAGATGCGCCATCGGATTGGTGAGGCGCTTCAAAAAGCAATTGATGTGGAACCGACTTCCACCCATTTACGCAGACAGCTAAGCCTATTGAATAGTGCATCCATTTCGACCCTGCATTCTTTTTGCCTGGAAGTTGTGAAAAAGCATTATTATATGGTTGATATCGATCCAGGTTTTCGCATAGCTGATCAAACGGAAGCGGATCTTCTGCGTGATGAAGTACTCGATGATTTATTTGAAGAAGAGTATGGAAAAGAAGATAATGAATCTTTTTTCCAGCTAGTCGATACATTTACTAATGATCGAAATGATGATGCATTACAGGGCCTTATTTTAAAATTATTTGATTTTTCTCGTTCACATCCTAATCCTTATTTGTGGCTTGAACAACTGGTTACGATGTATGACGTGACAGAATCAACGGAAATAGAAAGCTTACCATTCATGGAGGCGTTGAAGTTTGATGTTGATCTTCAAATTTCAGGTGCTAAAGATTTATTGGAAGAAGCATTGGCTATTACGAAACTTCCAGGTGGTCCCGCGCCGCGAGCTGAAAATTATATAGCTGACCTTCAAGTGATTGAGCGAATGGAAGAGGCAGGGGTAAAAGGATGGAATGAACTATATTACTTGATCAATGGTGGTTGGAGTTTTGGGAGAGCGAAAGCTTGCAGAGGCGACGAATATGATAAGAATCTTGTTAAAGAGGCCGATGATTTTCGAAAAGCAGCGAAAAGCATGCTCGAAAAATTGTCCAAAGAACTATTTTCTCGATCGGCAGAAAGCTTTCTAAAGGATATGCAAGAAATGAAGCCGATTATTTTAAGTTTAACTGAAATTGTAAAAGTATTTACCGATAAATTTGCCCTGAAAAAGGCAGAAAAAGGGCTGGTGGATTTTTCGGATTTGGAGCATCTTTGTCTTGAAGTACTTGTTACAAAAGAGGCTGAGCCATTAGAACTTATCCCTTCGGAAATAGCACTTAATTATCGAAACCAATTCAAGGAAATACTTGTTGATGAATATCAGGACACCAATATGGTGCAGGAAACAATACTTCGACTTGTTTCATTGGATGGAGAATATGACGGCAATTTATTCATGGTTGGTGACGTTAAACAATCTATTTATCGATTCCGCCTTGCCGAGCCGAATTTATTTCTTAGTAAGTATTTGCGATTTACATCAAATGGTGAAGATACAGGTTTGAAGATTGATTTATCCCGCAATTTTCGTAGTAGAACCGAGGTACTAGATGCGGTCAATTATACTTTTAAACAAATAATGGGTACAACAGTCGGAGAAATTGAGTATAACAAAGACGCTGAACTTGTTAAAGGGTCAGGATATCCTGATGCCAATACATTTCCTGTTGAAGTCGCGATTATTGATCAATCCGATGAGTCAAGCGATACACCAGTAGGAATGGAAGAAGATGTAGCTGGTGTATTTGACCGTACGGAACTTGAACAATCGAAATTGGAGGCGCGTTTTTTGGCAAAAAGGATCAGAGAAATGATTGATCACCAAAAGCCAATTCTCGATATGAAAACAGGAACCGAACGTCCAGTTCGCTATCAGGATATTGTAATTTTAGTTCGTTCGATGACTTGGACGCCGGATATTATGGAAGAATTAAAGAATGCCGGCATCCCTGTCTATGCCAATTTAACAACCGGCTATTTTGATGCAACAGAAGTTGCCATAATGATGTCATTGTTAAAAATGATAGATAATCCAGATCAAGATATTCCACTTGCAGCAGTTTTGAGATCACCTATTGTCGGATTAACGGAGGAGGATCTTGCTTATATTCGCCTACAATCCCGTAAAGGTGGTTTTTATGAAGCGGTCAAGTGTTTCATTGGATCGTCCGTAGAGAGAAACTACGAGCATGCACGTGAGCGGGTAAGTTCCTTATTCACTAGTCTACGCGATTGGAGAAGTATGGCGCGTAGCGGTGCATTATCGGAACTAATTTGGCAGCTTTACCGCAATACTGGTTTTTATGAATTTGTTGGAGGACTTCCGGGAGGGAAGCAGAGACAGGCAAACTTAAGGGCACTTTATGATAGGGCCCGTCAATATGAAGAAACGTCGTTTCGCGGCTTGTTTCGCTTTCTTAGATTTATTGAGAGGATGAGAGAACGTGGCAATGACTTGGGTTCTGCGCGTGCGCTTGGAGAACAGGAAGATGTAGTAAGGATTATGACAATCCATTCTAGTAAGGGATTGGAGTTTCCTGTTGTATTCGTTGCAGGAATTGCAAGGAAATTCAATATGATGGACATAAACAGTAGCTATCTATTTGATAAAGATTACGGATTTGCTAGTAAGTATGTGAATGCTGAAAAACGCATCTCTTATCCGTCACTCCCACAGCTCGCTTTTAAGCGAAAGCAAAAAATGGAATTGCTTGCAGAAGAAATGCGTGTACTATATGTAGCTATGACAAGAGCAAAAGAAAAGCTTATTTTAATAGGTAGTGTAAAAAACGTCGTAAAGGAACAAAGTAAATGGGAAAAGGCCACTAAGCAGACAGATTGGCTATTAACCGATTATGACCGAGCTAAAGCCGGTTCCTATTTAGATTGGCTTGGTATGGCGCTCGCGCGACATCGTAGTGGGAAATTTATTGATGGGGAGATGTCTACATCAGTATTATCGAACATCGTCGAACATCCTTCGCATTGGGATATACAGATTATTCCACGGTCTGATTTAGAGATTGAGATTGAGAAAACGGAATATGAAGACAATGATTGGTTAGCAGCAGTAAAATCAGGTGAGCCTATCTCACCTGATTCCGGTTATAAAGAAGAGGTTTATTCACGGCTCAGCTGGGTGTATAAACATCCGCTCGCTACAAGTAGAATGTCAAAGCAATCTGTTTCTGAATTAAAAAGAATGGCAGAAATGCGAGATGATACGAGTGGAGTTCAACTCATTAGCCATTCTGCAAAACCACTTTATGATAGACCGAAATTTATGCGTGAGAAAAGAGCATTATCACCCGCAGAACGTGGTACTGCGATGCACACAGTTATGCAGCATATACCACTTAAAGAAGAACCAACAATACTAGAGATAGAACAATTATTAGAAGAATTAACGATGAAAGAAATTATTACGGCGGAACAAGCAGAGGTTGTATCAAGCGAACAAATTTTGGCGTTCTTCCAAAGTGAGCTTGGTCAAAGAATGCTAGCGGCAAAGATAGTAGCGCGTGAAGTCCCTTTTACAATAGGGATCCCAGCACATGAGATCTATGCGGATTGGGATGGCTTGGATGAGAAGGTACTTGTTCAAGGAATTATCGACTGTGTAATGGAAGAAGAAAACGGAATGATCTTACTTGATTACAAAACTGATGTGATACATGGAAAATATCCTGACGGTTTTCCACAAGCAAAAAAAGTACTTGCTAATCGATATCGCGTTCAGCTGAATTTTTATGAGCGGGCGATTGAAGAAATTTGGAAAAAGCCTGTTGTTCATAAATGTTTGTACTTTTTTGACAGCGGCGATTTTTTAGAAATATAATCTAATAAACAGAAGGTTCCTTTTACTATTTTAAAAGGAACCTTCTATTGTATTTGTTAACTATTTCCAATCGTTGGTTGATCGACCAAGTTTGAATCGATCGTCGTGTTGGCACTAATTCCACCGATTGCTAGTACGAAACCTCCAGTGCTATTAGAGCCAGATCCAGTGGTGCCCTTTGAGTTGCTTTTTGGGGAAATAACGGCTGTATCACCAAACTGGACTACACCACCCCCAACATTAAAAAATTGAACAGGCCCAACAATAGCAGGCATAACATATCATTCCTTTCGGGTAATGTTTTGATCATTAGACTTTGTGAGCTGTCGCTGGTGCCAAATTCTTGATTCCAGTACGGCGTTTTCTATATTGCCAACATGAAGGATGGCTGATGCCGATATTCCTTTAATTGCAATTGTGCCAATCCTAATATCTGGAAGCTCATTGTATTTGTTTATGGTAGGAAGCGTGTAAGGAGCAACTGGGATAGGAATTGGTTCAGAAAAAAGCGGAATCAACTGAAAATTCCCCTCATTACCATAAAAAACTTCAACCTCTCTATTGACTGCAATGACATTACTCATAGGTGATAGCTGCACAGAATCTCCTACTTGCATTACTGAACCAAGCTCAATACTTTTGATATCAACATTTTTTATAAAAGAATTACGTTTACACATCGCCTTAACTTTTAGTTAACGGAACAAAAGGTCCGATGATTAATGATTCTGGTGGGGTATCAAAAGTCGATGCAAGCACAATAGAGTTGGCATCCCCAATTAAAAATAAAGAGGAGGTTGTTACACCTGTAATATGAATTTCATCTACTGATAGCTCACGATTAACAACATTAAGTTCCATCATTATCTATTCCTTTCTTATTACTATTACTTTGCGATATGAATGTTCGAACAGCCTGATTCATATCCATTGTCATCGTTTGATATAATTTATCTAGCAAATTTTCTTCAGGCAATTTTTTACCAGACTGTTTGGTGAAAAATTGAATATAATGTTCTGTTCGAGCCGGAAGCTGTTTACGTAAATCCTCTTGAATCATAGAAAGATGTTGAGGGCTGAGTTTGGCTCCTGTCTGTTCTTCTACTTCATAAATAATCTGTTTTAGGTCACCTTCAATATATTGGTTCAGTCTATTAGCAAGTAATTCATTGAACTCTGCGTCGGATTTTATTGGTGCAGGGGGTGACGAAGGTGGAACAGCTAAATCTTCAATTTGTTTTAAATCTGCTGGGTTTAGACCGATATTAAGTGTTCCTTCCAGTGTTTCAACTTTTAACTGATCAAATTTATATTCAAGTTTTTCAACAGTAATACTAGGAGTTTTATTAAGCTTTTTCACATCTTTTGTTAATCGGGCCAATCCTGCTTGTAATCTCATTATTTCTTCTTGCTGCTTATTTATGCAATCATATAATTGTTGAAAATAATATTGTGGCTCCAATTCATCACCGCCCCCAGGTATTATTTTATATTGATCTTTTTTTAGGTTTTAGACTCCCGCTCGGGGTGGGAGTTGCCAATCAGGTTGGAGGGAATACCCACTTAATTTCAGCTTGCTGAATGAGTTCACTTTATAGTGGCACAAAGCTTGCCTGTTCTAATTCTTCTGTCACTTTTTCACCTACCTTCATTGTCTCTGGAGCTGGACCTGTAAATTGTCCAGTATTATATAAATAAGAAGCAGGTGTAATTATTCCAGATGTGCCGATTTGAAATACAGAGGAATTGGTGATCCCGCCAATTTTTATCATCTGTATATGAATGGTTTGTTGTACATTGATGACCAAGGTTTAATCCCCCTTGTGTGACATCTTCAAAATGTTAAAGATTGAAAAGCGTTGCTTGATCGACGCCGTCACTATCATACGTGTTTGTGGATGAGTATTCGTTCGTTATTTTTACTTCATCGCCCGTATTGAATGAACCCGCACCTGCAAACGTTTTTGCATTAGATATTGGATTAATTTGAAAGACATCACCAATATGAAAAACAGCAGCAGAACCGATGCTGATTATTTGAACGGCTCCGACGAAACCCGGCATGGCCGTTCACATCCTTTCATTGTAAATAGATCTACCGTATTTTATGAGAAGAATAAGAATTTGTGATAAAAACGCCTAGAAGTTACAATGGAAGAAAAGAGAAATAAAGGTTGCGGCAATCAGTAGCTGCATTAGGGAGGAAGTGGAATATGCGCACAGCAATGGAGCCAATTGGTTCCAGGGAGAGAATTCATTCACTAGATGTACTAAGGGGATTTTCATTATTAGGGATATTACTCGTCAATATGATCAGCTTTCATTCCCCATTTAGTTATTACAATCCTTATGAGTGGTTCAAATACGATGATTTAACGGTTTATACGTGGATCGATATTTTCGTTCAAGGAAGTTTTTATCCAATCTTTGCGATGATGTTTGGTTATGGGCTAGTTATCATGCAAGAAAGGTCCAAAATAAAAGGCATATCATTTTGGAAAATAAGTATTAGAAGATTAATTGTTTTGTTATTATTCGGGATCGTTCATGCGTTTCTCATCTGGTACGGTGATATTTTAATTACATATGCAATCATGGGTTTATTACTATTACTTTTTCTTAGATTTTCCGGCCCTATTTTGTTAGGAATAGGTTTTACATTATACCTTTTACCACAATTATTGATGGGTGCATTATTATTAGTAGCATCATTATTTGATGATGGAACACTTGCTGATTATACTGATATTCATAGTTTGCAAACTTCGGCAGATACATATGCTACAGGCACCTTTTGGGAAATTACTGTCCAGCGTTATGCAGACTGGTCGATTAACTCAGGGATTGGCGCAATCATATTATTTAGCTTTATCATATTACCTTTAATGATGATTGGCGCAGGTGCAGCAAAGCTTCATTGGCTTCAAAATGCAAACAAACAAAAATTAAGATGGTTGATTATTCTATTAAGCGCTTTACCATTAGGAATAGCAATAAAAATGTTACCATTTTATACAACACCAACAATTAGTATTCAATATATTCAAGACATGATTGGTGGACCAATATTAGGAATCGCCTATATCGCGTGTATCATTTTAATAATGAATAATAAGATCTCAGCAAAACTGTTAAAACCAATTGCTTCCACAGGAAGAATGTCCATTACGGTATATTTAATGCAATCACTTATTGGAACACTGATTTTTTACAGCTATGGATTTGGTTTATATGGACAAGTTTCGATGTCGACTGCCACATGGCTTGCAGTGGCGATTTATATTATCCAAGTAATAATTGCTGAAATGTGGTTATCGAAGTTCCGATATGGTCCAGTTGAAAATGTATGGCGTTACCTAACTTACGGAAAAGTCAATAAATAAATTGGGGTGAAAAATATTGAAATGGATGAGCTTTATACTTAATCAAGAAGAACGATATGGAATTGTGGATGAAACAGAGTCAAATGTGTGGGATATGGTACAAATGGCTAAAGATAAACAGATAAATTGCCCGACTTCGATTCAAGGAATAATAGAAGGTGGCTCTGAATGTATCCAGCTTATGAAAGATTTACTTGAGTGGGGGAAATTGAGTGACGCTGCAAAATATTTAATACCTTTTGAAAAAATCAGTTGGCTTTCTCCGCTTCCAACACCAAGGAAAAATATTATGTGTGTAGGTAAAAATTATCGAGATCATGCAATTGAAATGGGAAGCGAAGCAGATATACCTGAGCATCTTATGGTATTTACGAAGGCGCCAACAGCTGTTACAGGACATGAAAATCAAATTAGTGCCCATGGTCAAATTACTTCTGAACTAGATTACGAAGGCGAATTAGCTATAATCATTGGAAAAAAAGGAAGGGAAATCGAGAGGGCTAAAGCTTTTGATTATATTTTTGGCTATACGATACTAAATGATATTACTGCAAGAGATTTACAGACTCGCCACAAACAATTTTTTATTGGAAAAAGTTTGGATACATCCTGCCCCATTGGGCCTTGGATCGTTCAGAAAGACGAACTACCGAATCCGAATCAAATAAAAATAATGACCTCGGTTAACGGAGAAATCAGACAGGATTCTAATACAAAGCATTTTATTTTTCCGATCGATGAAATTATTTCTGTTTTATCTGCTGGGATGACACTTGAGCCCGGTGATATTATTGCAACTGGAACACCTGCAGGCGTTGGAAAGGGTTTTAAACCACCTCGATATTTGTCAAGCGGTGACGAAATTGAAATTACAATTGAAGGAATCGGTAAATTGAACAATATTGTGAAATAAAGGTATTACGTACTTGTGGAAAAACAAATTATGGTAAGATAGATTCATACTAAAAGACGATATAAGCATGTCGACTTTGGAGGAGTGAAGAGATGTTAGATAATACACATGCTCATATAGCTACTTGGGCAATCGCATTAATTTTATTTGTTGTAGCACTCTTTTTACATAAGAGCGGTAATAAAAAGGCAACGAAAATAGTCCATATGGTTTTAAGACTATTTTACCTATTGATTATTGCAACAGGTGCTATATTATTTGCGAGACATAGTAGTATAGATGCAATGTTATACGGTATGAAATTTCTAGGTGGTCTTGTTGTTATTTCGATGATTGAAATGATTCTTGTAAAAACGGTAAAAGGGAAAAGAGCTGGAGTATTCTGGGTGATATTCATCGTGGCATTGGCAGCAACATTCTTCCTTGGGGTCAAACTGCCGCTCGGATGGTGGTGGATCAAGTAGAATTTGATAATTCATAAGGGGAAACCGCCACTGTGCGGTTTTTCTTGTGAAAATTCAGCTTTAAATAGATGTATTAACTGGAGAGCAAAAGAAGTTGGGAGGTAAATGTAAGTGTATAAGAAAATATTAAGCCTAACCCTCATGTTAACTTTACTTTTTTCCGCTTTTTCAGTAAACGCCGAGAAAAAAGTTGCAAAGCCATGGGATGAAGCAATCGTTTATTCATTAATGGTAGATCGGTTCAATAATGGTGACAATAAAAATGATTATGACATTAATCTAAAGGAACCACTTCGCTATCATGGCGGTGATTTTCAAGGAATAATCGATAAACTCGATTACATACAAGAGATGGGATTCAATACGATCCAGTTATCTTCGATATTTGATAATGAGGAAAACGGCTATCATGGCGAATGGATTATCGATTATTTTAAACCGGAAGAACACTTCGGAACGATAGAGAAATTCAAAGAACTAGTGCAAGATATATCCGACCGTGGTATGAAAATCTTGGTCGAGTTTCCTGTAAACCAACTTGGGAAAAGTCATCCGTGGGTGACAGATGAACAAGCATGGATCCAAACAAATACCGAAGGATTCCCGACACCAGATCTTAGTATGCCTGAAGTGCAACAATATTTTATAGATGTTGCTAATTGGTGGGTGATAGAAACTGGCTTAGACGGGTTTGTGATGACTGATGTAAATGAAGGACCTATTGAATTTTGGCAAGAGTTTTCAGCAAGCGTAAAAGCAGAAAATCCTAGTATTTTCTTAATGGGTACAACTTCAGATGCTTCTCAAGATCAAACAGCGATTAGTGAATATTTAAATGCGGGAATTGATAGTATGGGTGATGTACCACTTAATCGACCACTAAGAGAAGCTTTTTCGAAACCTGATCGTTCACTACAACCTGTAATTGATGTGTGGGAGCAAAATGAAGCCACATATGAGAAACCAGCATTAATGACTGCTTTTTTTGATCATGCCAATATGGAGCGTTATACAAGAGATATGGTGAATGAAAATGAATTTCCAGGTATACGCTGGAAACTTGCTTTAACCTATTTATTTGCACAACCAGAAATTCCAGTTGTATATTATGCTTCCGAAATTGCAGTAGATGGGGGACAAGCACCGGAAAATCGACAAACGATGAATTTTAGGACCGATCCCGAGTTAATTGATCATATTACTACCGTAGGGGAAGTTAGAAGGAACCAACCGGCATTAACGAAAGGTACTTGGGAGTTATTATATGAAAATAATGGGATGGCAATTATTAAACGCCAATATAAGGAAGATACAGTGGTGCTTGCTATCAATAATACTACCAAAGATAGTAGCGCGTTAATTTCAGCTGATCAATTGGAAGATAATAAAGAATTAAGAGGGTTGCTAGGTACGGATTTGGTTCGAAGTGACAACGGTAAATACAAAATTGTCGTGGAAAGAGAATCCGCAGAGATTTATAAAATGACAGAAAAAAGTGGTATTAACATCTTGTTTATTTTTGCGTTAATAGCTGTTTTCGGTTTATTTGTACTATTTATGTATATTGTATGGAAACGCGGTAAAAACCGCCCGATAAAATAAAAAATAAGGATGGCTCCTTCATTATATTAGGAGCTCATCCTTATTTTTTATACAGATATAGTTTTTTTGCCTCCATGCCTTGTCCAGGCATTCTCATCCATTTACTACTTCACCACCATTCACATGGATTGTTTGGCCAGTTACATAGCTTGAATCTTCGTTGGCTAGATACACATATGCTGATGCAAGTTCCGCCGGTTGACCCGGTCGTCCCAATGGGCTACTTGCACCAAACTTACTCACTTCCTCAGCAGTAAAGGTGGAAGGAATAAGCGGAGTCCAGATTGGTCCAGGCGCAACAGCATTTACGCGAATCCCATCTTTTGCGAGAGATTGGGATAAAGACCGTGTAAAGGAAACAATTGCTCCTTTTGTAGACGAATAATCAATTAAGTTTTGGCTGCCTTTATATGCCGTGATGGAAGCAGTATTAATAATGGAGCTCCCTTGTTGTAAATGAGGAAGCGTTGCTTTTGTTAAAAAGAAGAAGGAGTAAATATTTGTGCGAAAAGTTTTTTCAAGCTGGTCTTCGGTAATATCTAATAAACTGTTTTGTGGATGTTGTTCACCTGCATTATTGACAAGGATGTCAATTTTATTAAACGTGCCAATGACTTGTCCCACTATATTTATACAATGGCTTTCTTGGCCAACATCTCCGCGGATTAAGAGACATTTTCTTCCTTCTTGTTCTACAAGCTGTTTCGTTGTCTCTGCATCGTCATCTTCTTCTAAATAGCAGATTGCAACATCGGCGCCTTCTTTGGCAAAATAAATAGCAACTGATTTCCCGATTCCGCTGTCACCACCTGTTATAATAGCTACTTTCCCAGCTAATTTTCCACTAGCTTTATAAGATGGATCTACTGACTTAGGTTCTGGATTCATTTTTGTTTCTACGCCAGGCTGATGATCTTGAGTTTGCTTAGGCAAAGTTTGTTTCTCTTGTCCACTCATGTTAAATCACTCCTCCAAAAAATTCAGAAACGGTACATATATGATTTACCCTGTTTTTCCCTTTTTATTCGTATGATGGGTAAAAAATAAACGAAAAAGAACGTGAAGGGAAATGGCCATTTCCCTTCACGTTCATAAAAACATTATAGATGATCCGTTTTCTTAGCGTATTGATCTTTACCAGTTTTACGATTTTTTTCATGAAGAATATTTTTTTCTTCTCTTTTTGCTTGATTATCTTTTGCTTTTTTATCATTATCAGATGTGTTGTATCTCATGCGATTACTCCTTTCCAATCTGGGTAAGTGTTAGTATATCCAGATGAAGAAGAAATCATTTTTTTTCATTCAAGAAGAATAGAGCAAGGGTGCCAGGTCCTGCGTGTGATGCAATAACAGCACCAATTAAATTAATATAAAACTTTTGCGTGCCAAAACGATCTTCGATCATTTTTTTTACTTCTAGAGCTGTAGCTTCATCATCACCATGGCTAATGCCGATTATTTGATTATTAAGGTCTGCTCCACGTTCTTCTATTACATCAAGAATTCTTTTTATTAGCTTTTTCTTACCACGAATCTTTTCAATTGGAACAAGTTTACCATCTTCCACATGTAAGAGTGGTTTAATATTTAATAAACCACCGAGAAATGCAGATGCTTTAGATAGGCGACCTCCTCTTGCTAGGAAATCGAGGTCTTCAACAGTGAATAAGTGTTCCATATGGCTACAGCGAAAAATAGCTTCATTAATAATCTCTTCTTTCGACGCGCCATTTTTGATTTGCTCTGCAGCGGCTAGGACAACTAATCCAAGCCCTAGGGAAGCACTTTTTGAATCAATGATCGTTAAATCCAAGTTTGGATATGTCTCCTTTACTTGATCACGGATCATTACTGCTGTTTGATAAGTTCCGGAAAGTTCTGAAGAAAACGCAATATATATACCCGTTTCATCAGACTTTGCTAAATTGGTAAATTGCTCTTCGAAATATTGCGGTGACACTTGCGATGTTTTAGGCATTTTGCCGGATCTAATTTTTTCATATATTTGTTCCGGTTTGATTGTTTGTAAATCCTTATAGTCGTTATTGTCTATATGTACTTGTAAAGGAAATAATCCTACGTTATTTTCTTCGAAAAAGGATAAAGGTAAATCTGAGGCACTGTCAGCGAATAGTTTAATTTTCATAAATGTCACCTTTCGTGATAAGATAGTTTAGGTTTCTTTCGGGGTCACTGCAACGAGCCAGAAAATGTATCTTTCTATAAGTGTAACGGCTTTAACAGAAAAGTACAATGGATCTTGAGCGTTTAATTGTTTTCCATTTTAGTTATCCAATTTATATAAGACAGCTGGCAAGTTAAATAAATTCACCTCGGAATGGAGGAGTAATATGTCAAACAAACAATTCACAGTATGGGAACATACAAAAATCACAACTGCTGTAATATTCGGTGCTTTATTAAATGCAGTTGCCCTTAATTACTTTTTAATTCCCGCTAATGTTTATGCGAGCGGGCTTACTGGCGCAGCGCAGCTCATATCAAATGTATTAAGTGATTTTACGTCCGCAAGTATTTCAATGGGAATCCTACTGCTAGTATTAAATGTTCCTGTAGTTATTTTAGGTTGGTTAAAAGTGGGTAGGTCATTTACGTTGTATAGTTTCATTTCAGTTGTTTTTATTACACTTTTTCTTGAAATAATTCCTATTCAAACGCAAGCGGCCGATATTATGTTATATGCCGTTTTTGGTGGAGTTATTTCTGCTGTAGGAATAGGGATTACGTTAAAAATGGGAGCATCGACAGGTGGATTGGATATTATTGCAATGGTCTTATCACGTATGAAAGATAAACCCGTTGGAATATATTTTTTCATTATTAATGCTGTCATTATTTTTATGGCAGGAGCTATTTATGGGTGGGATAAAGCATTGTATACATTGGTTTCCCTCTATGCTACCACTCGCGTCATTGATGCCATTCATACCCGCCACCAGAAGCTAACGGTAATGATCATTACGAAAAAAACCTCCGAGTTAAAAGAAGCAATCCACGCAAGGATGGTACGGGGGATTACTGTTGTCCCAGCAAAAGGTGCTTTTTCCAATGAACCAAAAGAGATGATGATCATTGTTATCACTCGCTATGAATTATACGAAATAGAGCATATCATTAAGGAAGTAGATCCTGATGCGTTTACAAATATTGTACAGACAACGGGGGTCGTTGGTTTTTTTCGGAAAGGATAGGAAAGCGGAGGCACGCTGCCAAAGTAGTATTGGCATATACGGGCCTCCGCATTTCTTCTATGCTAGCTCCGACGTACACGATGTACTAGTGCCACCAGCGCAACAGGACGTGGAGATGATCAAGGTGCCTCCGCATTTCTTAAGAAAGACGATCAAGTGTATCTTGAAATTCTCGGAGCTGCCGTTGTTGTGCAAAAGTTGAATTGGCAAAAGATGATGAAACAGCATTTTTTGCTATATCCAATGCTTTAGCTTGATCATGAGGCTCACTATTCGTAGAAGCTTTTAATTGCGCTTCTTCAACAAAATGCCTTGCTTCCGCAAAGAGTCTATCCCTCATAATTCAATACCTCCAAGCGGCGACTCTTTAGCAATTTCAATTTTTTTATCTTCTTCATCTGCTAAAGTGGAACGGTATGGGAAACGTTCTGCATGCTGTTCTACAGAGTTTTTGCCTTGGTGGATGAAACGTTTAGATTTGCTTCGTTTACCCAATCCAAACACCGCCTTTTTGGGATTTAGAAAAACACTTGCCGCTTTCTATATATATTGTTTACAGGTTTTAATTGAATACAACGAGAAAGAATTGCCAATCAATTATAAATGCCTTTCTTTGGAAAAAGCTGTATGCTAATGCTAAACTTATGATAGAAATGGCTATCGATTTTTGAAAAGGGGAGTGCATCATGATTGAAATACATAAAGACAGTGTTAAGGACATTCCGCTTCTACATGTAGTAAAAGCTGGAAACTACGATAAAATGTTACCGCTCGTCTTTTTCGTTCACGGTTTTACATCCGCTAAAGAACATAATCTACATTTTGCCTATTTACTTGCGGAAAAAGGTTTTCGGGTGATACTACCTGAAGCGAATTTTCATGGAGAACGAAATAATGCTGTATCTGTCGAAAAAATGACTTATCACTTTTGGGATATTGTCATTCAAATGGTTGCGGAATTGGATATGATTAAAAAAGAATATGCAATAAAAGGATTTATTGATGTAGAGCGGATCGGGGTTGTTGGAACTTCGATGGGCGGGATTGTCACATTAGGCGCTTTAGGCCAGTATAAGTGGATTAAGGCAGCGGTTAGCTTAATGGGAAGCCCTAATTATGAACAATTTTCTCGATCGCAAATTACACACCTTAAAGAAGCTGGAGTCAAAATCCCTTTCACAGATAAACAACTTGAAGAAAAGTTTGCTCTTTTACAAACGTACGATATCAGTAAACAACCAGATCTGGTCGGTGGTAGACCGCTTTTATTTTGGCATGGAAAAAAGGATCCAGTTGTTCCGTTCCAGCCTACATATGAATTTTATGAAAATATTAAGAATCAATACAAAGAAAATCCAGCGAATATAAAATTTATAGTTGATCAGGACGCAGCTCATAAGGTAAGTAGAGAAGCCCTTTTGAAAACAGTTTCGTGGTTTGATCAACATCTGATGAAAGGACCAAAATGAAATTAGCCAAAAAGAAGTCTTTTCAGTGTGAAATTTATGTACGTTTGGTATGATAATGATAGAAGTAGTTAAGAAAGGAGTGTTGAATAATGGATGAAGCTTTAAAAGAAAACTTACTTGGTGCTCTGGAACAAGTAATTGACCCTGAGCTTGGTATTGATATAGTAAATCTAGGGCTTGTATATGATGTCGATCTAAATGAAGAAGGTATAGCAACAGTTACGATGACACTGACTTCAATGGGGTGCCCACTAGCGGGGGTTATTGTTGATCAAGTTACAGCGGCGCTTTCTGATATCCCAGAAGTAAAGGAAACAGAAGTGGATATTGTTTGGAGTCCAGCGTGGTCTAAGAATAACATGTCTCGTTATGCGAAAATTGCTTTAGGCATCACTTGAACATATGTAAAATTCCGTTTCAGCAATGATGATTACGGGGAAAGTAATAGCGGAATGCTCCTTACGGATGCTTCCGCTTTTTTCTTTGGAAATTTGAGGCTTTGTGATCATCTAATTCCAGACCCAAAAAGATTAAAGGTCACATAGTAAATTGCCTGCGCTTTTTCTTAATTTTATAATGAAAGGAGAATGAAACCATGGATTTGAGCAAAATGACTTCAACCATGCAAGAAGCCTTTGCAGAAGCACAGCAAGTAGCAGATCGGATGGATCATCCTGAAATTGATATCGTTCATCTCTGGAAGGCTTTAACAGAAAAAAATGACAGCTTATTGACCAATTTATACGAACATTTAGGTATCGCGAGAAGTGGTCTTCAACTAGAACTTGATCGATTTATGGATAAGAAACCGCAAGTTACAGGAGATGGTGTAAAAGGCGGACAATATTTACATGCCGATTTACAGCATTTATTAGATAGAGCTGAAAAAGAAAGAATATCATTTGAAGATGACTATCTATCTGTTGAGCACTTTGCTTTAGCCTTGATGGAACAAAGCAATAATGAGTTAACTTTATTTTTATCTCGACAAGGGATAACGAAACCCCTTTTAAAGATAGAGATCGAAAAGATAAGAGGGGGGCAGCGCGTCGTGTCACAAAATCCAGAAGCAACATACGAAGCATTAAAAAAGTATGGTAGAGATCTAGTAGCTGAAGTGAAATCAGGAAAACTTGATCCTGTAATTGGCCGGGATAATGAAATTAGAAATGTGGTTCGAATATTATCGCGGAAAACAAAAAATAATCCTGTTCTAATAGGGGAGCCAGGCGTTGGAAAAACAGCAATTGTGGAAGGGTTAGCCCAGCGAATTGTCAGAAAAGATGTACCTGAAGGCTTAAAGAATAAAACCATTTATTCTTTAGATATGGGCGCACTCATTGCAGGTGCAAAATTTCGTGGAGAATTTGAAGAACGATTAAAAGCCGTTTTACAGGAAGTTAAAAACAGTGAAGGAAAAATTCTGTTATTTATTGATGAAATACACACAATTGTTGGTGCTGGAAAAGCAGAAGGATCAATGGATGCGGGGAATATGTTGAAACCAATGCTTGCTAGAGGTGAATTACATTGTATCGGTGCGACGACTCTAGACGAATATAGGCTTAATATTGAAAAAGACCCAGCGTTGGAGCGCCGTTTTCAAAAGGTGCTCGTCCCTGAACCTACCGTTGAAGATACGATTTCCATTTTGCGGGGATTAAAGGAACGATTTGAAATCCACCATGGTGTCAATATTCATGATCGAGCAATTGTAGCTGCTGCAACCCTCTCCGACCGTTATATTACTGATCGGTTCCTCCCCGATAAAGCGATCGATTTAATCGATGAAGCGTGTGCTAATATTCGGGTTGAAATAGATTCGATGCCAAGTGAACTTGATGAGGTAACACGACGAGTTATGCAGTTAGAAATAGAAGAAGCAGCATTGCAAAAAGAAGAAGATGATGCGAGTAAAGAGCGGCTGGAAATACTGCAAAAGGATTTAGCAGATATAAAAGAAAGATCGAATGAAATGAAAGCGAAATGGCAAGCAGAAAAAGATGAAATTATGCATATACAAGAAAAACGTGAACATTTGGATACACTCCGCAGAGAATTAGAAGATGCTGAAAGTGAGTATGATTTAAATAAAGCAGCAGAGCTAAGACATGGACGCATTCCAGCCGTCGAAAAAGAACTTCAATTGCTTGATGAGGAATTGGCTGCAAAACACAGCGATGAAAACCGCTTGGTGAAAGAAGAAGTAACGGAAGATGAGATTGCAGACATTGTATCAAGGTGGACAGGAATTCCAGTTATGAAATTAGTTGAAGGAGAACGCGAAAAGCTATTAAGGCTTGAAAGCATATTACAAAAGCGAGTAATTGGACAAGATGAAGCAGTTGAGCTTGTGAGTAATGCAGTTCTGCGTGCCAGAGCGGGCATTAAAGATCCTAATCGACCGATTGGTTCTTTCATATTCCTTGGTCCAACGGGTGTAGGTAAAACCGAATTGGCTAAGGCGCTAGCTGATACACTTTTTGATAGCGAAGAACATATGATTCGAATTGATATGTCAGAGTATATGGAAAAGCACGCAGTTTCTCGATTAATCGGAGCTCCTCCAGGCTATGTTGGATACGAGGAAGGCGGCCAATTAACAGAAGCGGTAAGACGTAAACCCTATGCAGTTATTTTACTGGATGAAATCGAAAAAGCACATCCAGAAGTTTTTAATATTTTGCTACAAGTTCTTGATGATGGAAGAATTACTGATTCCCAAGGGAGACGGATTGATTTTAAAAATACAGTGATCATTATGACGTCTAACATCGGCTCTTCCTATTTATTAGAGCGCGAACAAGAGGAAGATATAATTGATGACCACACCAAAGATCTTGTAATGGGGCAGCTACGTGAGTCTTTTCGACCCGAGTTTTTGAATAGGGTGGACGATATTATTTTATTCAAGCCATTAAGCCTATTTAATATTACTGGAATCGTTTCTAAAATGGCAGAGGAATTACAGGTGAGACTAAGCACTCAATATATACAGTTTGAAATGACGGAAGCTGCGCTGAAATTTGTGGCAAATGCAGCATATGATCCCGTGTATGGTGCAAGACCATTAAAACGATACTTGCAGAGTAAGATTGAAACAGCCTTGGCTAAAGAAATTATCGCGGGAAATGTACATCCATATGATAAAGTTATTGTCGATGTCGTCAATAATGAATTAAAAATAAATATTAGAAAATAAATAAACTCGCCGATATCGGCGAGTTTATGCTTGCTTTTCAGCTTGTTCTATACTACCAGCGGCAACTACACAATAAAATAAAATGACTGCACCTACTGCTAATATACTAGCTGTTTTAAATTCATAAGGAAGTCCAAGCATTGAATTGGCAACATAGGCTAACATATGGATGAGGATGAATCCCCATATAAATGTCCAGAAAAACTTCATTTAACATACACCTCGCTTCAAAAAAGTATATATATGTATATCGAACGTAACTTAAAACCACACTTTTTAACCATATCACAATTCACAGAAATTTTAAAGGGATATTTGCAAACCTTGGTTCTGAAATACATAGGAAACTTAGAGTTCATTGTACCAATTTTACACATAGGATAATAATAGATAAAAAAGATAAAGGTGGGATGTAGCAATGAAGTCGGCTGTTGTATTTGGAGCAAGACAACAGTATGGATTTGAGTTATGTGTGAAATTACTTGATGTAGGATGTTATGTTTATGCAATTGATCACGAAAATTGGCAAACTGATGTATGTGAAGAACGCTGGATGCAGATAGGAAGAAATGCACATGTCGAGTTGATAATTCTAAATCATAAGTTATCTAATAAACAGCCTGTTTTTCTTGAAAAAATTCAATATTACATGGTTCCAGTAATAGATTATAGCAATTTCCAATATGATACGGCACATAAACAAATGTTGCAAATGCTCGAATTATATTACAAAGCGGATAACAGTAGTCAGGCGCAATTCCTTTTTTTACATGATTTAGCATCTGGTATAGATCAGTCTATATTTCATCAAAAATTGGATTCAATACTCGATAACATGAGACAGAGTAGTAATAAAAAATTAATGGAATACTTCTTACCTAACATGATCAATTCTAACCCACAAGCAGCATATCTTCTGCATAAAAATGAGGAAAAGGAAATGCAAAAAATAGATTTTAATCTTTTAACTGATTTCTCAGATGTTGTAATGAATCACCTTGAGCAAATGAAGATTTTTCAGGATAATGATCATAAAAACGGTTAGAATCTAACCAAGAAATATTCGTGACATTAAATTATTTCGATGTTATAATTAGTACCAAGTCCTAATATATGATAATAATGAGAAGTAATTCGAATAAGGAAGCGGGGTTCAGCTCAATGAAAGCTGGAATAATTGGCGTCGGAAAATTTGCACCGGAAAAGGTGTTAACAAATAAAGATTTAGAAAAAATGGTAGATACTTCTGATGAGTGGATAAAAACGCGTACTGGTATAGAAGAGAGAAGAATTGCTGCAGATGATATGAAAACATCAGACATGGCATATGAGGCAGCAAAAGCTGCAATTGACAATGCAGGTATTACTCCTGAGGATATAGATATGATTCTCGTTGCAACGGTTACTCCGGATCAGTCATTTCCAACCGTTTCTTGTACGCTACAAGAACGATTAGGATGTGTAAAAGCTTCAGCTATGGACCTTAGTGCGGCATGCGCAGGGTTTATGTATGGACTTGCTACGGCATCACAATTTATCGAAAGCGGCGCAAATAAGCATATATTAGTTGTTGGTGTTGAGAAATTATCAACAATAACTGATTGGAACGATCGAAATACAGCTGTATTGTTTGGGGATGGCGCTGGAGCGGCTGTGTTAGGAGCTGTATCTGAGGGGCGCGGCATACTTTCTTTTGAACTTGGTGCAGATGGTACCGGTGGTAAGCATCTTTACCAAGATGACTATATTAAGATGAATGGTCGTGAAGTATTTAAGTTTGCTGTTAGACAAATGGGTGAATCCTCTGTTAATGTATTAGAAAAAGCAGGCCTTACTAAGGATGATGTGGACTTTTTAATACCTCACCAAGCGAATATTAGAATAATGGAAGCATCAAGACAGCGACTTGACTTACCAGACGAGAAAATGGCGAAAACGATCCATAAATATGGGAATACATCGTCAGCTTCCATACCAATGGCTTTATATGATGAATTGGAATCTGGGAAAATTAAAGATGATGACATAATAGTTATGGTTGGATTCGGTGGCGGCCTTACTTGGGGTGCAGTAGCTCTAAAATGGGGACGATAAAAAGTAAAAAATAGAAGGAACAAGGGCTCTAAACTTAGGTGAAGACACACTGGTTAAGAATAGATGAAGGAACATGGGCGTAAGGATCGCCATGTCCTGTAGCAATTCCAATGTGATTCATGTTGTGTGGGCCTAAATCTTCTTGAGTGAAATAAAGGAGATGGATAATAGATGAAAAAAAGAGTAGTAGTAACAGGGATAGGTGCTGTGTCGCCACTTGGCAATGACGCGGAAACAACATGGGAAAATGTATTAGCTGGAAAATCAGGTATTGGTCCAATGACGAGATTGGATCCGGATCAATATTCCGCAAAAGTTGCTGCTGAGATAAAAGATTTCGATATCGAAAAATATGTCGAAAAAAAAGAAGCGAGAAAAATGGATAGGTTTACGCATTATGCCATTGCGGCAGCACTAATGGCAGTAGAAGATGCAAAGCTGAAGATTGATGATAGCAATGCAAATAGAGTTGGGGTTTGGGTTGGATCTGGAATCGGTGGAATGGAGACATTCGAAAATCAATTTGAAACTTTTCAAAAACGTGGGTATCGCCGTGTAAGTCCATTCTTTGTTCCAATGATGATACCTGATATGGCTGCAGGCCAAGTTTCAATTTATCTAGGTGCCAAAGGAGTTAACTCTTGTACTGTTACAGCGTGTGCAACAGGTACAAACTCGATTGGTGATGCATTCAAAGTAATTCAGCGTGGTGATGCGGAAGCGATGATTGCTGGTGGAGCTGAGGCACCAATTACAAAAATGGCAGTAGCTGGCTTCTGTGCTAATACGGCTTTATCGACTAACCCTGACCCTAACACGGCAAGCAGACCTTTTGATTTAAATCGTGATGGCTTCGTTATCGGAGAAGGCGCTGGTATTGTCGTATTAGAAGAGCTAGAACATGCAGTTCAGCGTGGCGCGAAGATTTATGCAGAAATAGTTGGCTATGGCTCAACGGGAGATGCCCATCATATTACTGCACCTGCACCAGGCGGAGAAGGTGGAGCACGTGCAATGAAAATTGCGATCGAAGATGGTGGACTTACACCTGAAGATATCGATTATATTAATGCTCATGGTACAAGCACACCTTATAATGATAAATATGAAACAATGGCAATTAAAGAAGTATTCGGTAGTCATGCGTATAAACTTGCAGTAAGTTCGACTAAATCTATGACTGGTCATCTTCTAGGAGCTGCTGGCGGTGTGGAAGCAATCTTTTCAGTCCTATCTATTAAAGAAGGGATCATACCACCAACAATGAATTATGAAACACCTGATCCAGATTGTGATTTAGATTATGTAGTAAATGAAGCGAGGAAAATGGAAGTCAATGCGGTGCTTAGTAACTCGCTTGGTTTCGGTGGTCATAATGCTACTATTGCTTTCAAAAAATATGAGTAGTGAACTCGTTTCAGCAAGCTGAAACATCGGGGAATCAAGTGAGGATCAAAACCCTAAAGAAAGATTAACGAACACGGTCTAATTAAAATTAGATCGTGTTTTTTCTATTCCTATTTATCATAACTTTTGATTCTTAAAAAATAAAAACTTCCGCACCTTCTTCCTACTAGATAATAATATATGGCAGGGGGTGAAATAATGGCAGTAATCGCTACCAATGAATGGCTAGAGAAGGATATTGCAAATCCTTCTAAAATGTGTCATAGCGCTATGCCAGCTGTAGAGGATAGCGAAGACTTTTACAATTACTTAAAAGGTTTTGGTATGTACCAATCAGTGGATAAAGCTCAGTTAACATATGAAAAATTACAGGAGCAAAATGTTTGGAGCAAAATGGACTCTTATTATCAGTTATATCGAACGAAATGGAAAGGACCCAAAGTAGATATTTATATATTTCCGTTAAACGAAGACAGTTCATATTTCAAGCAATTAGGACGTGCGGGTGTTGCAATGGATAAAAAAATTTTTTTGTTTGTATCTCCAATTGACGATGAAAAGTATTGGGAGTCACTTTTTATCCATGAATATCACCATGCAGCGAGAATGATTCGTATGAAACAAAATCATGAAGACTATACACTACTTGACTCTCTCGTATTTGAAGGGTTAGCAGAACAAACAGTTTTACTTTATTGTGGTGATAAATACACTATGGGCTGGGAAAAAAAATATTCCGATCGAATATTGCAATATTATTGGGAACGTTATTATCGACCAAATCTAGAAATGAAGAAAAAAGATCCCTTTCATGATGATCTTCTTTATGGAAGAAGGGGCATTCCGCAAATGTTAGGGTATGCATTAGGTGACAGGTTAATGAAAGGATTTGTTGATAATAACAAGCTAACGGTCACCAAATCACTTCACATTTCGTCAACTGATTTACTAAATAACAACAGATTTTTGGAGTAAGATGGATCGTAAAACACCTTCAGTAAAAGAAGGTGTTTTTGGTATGATATGAGAGCATAATCATATATATATTTATATGTGGACAAGCAAACAGGGAAAGTGAACTCGTTTCATCAAGCTGAAACATCGTGGAATCAGGTGGGGATACTCTCCTACGATTCGCTTAGAGGTGAGGTCTAAAGAAAGATCGAGATAAATAAATAAATAAACAGGATGTGCAATGCAATGCTGTTTAGTGCTATCGTATTTTTAGTTGGATTTGGTCTTACAGTCTCTGGAGGAGTTAGCATTATTGCTTATTTAAATTTATTAACAACGGGATTCGATTTTTATGATTATTTTAGCTATATTATGCTTCGACCAGAGTGTTACCTTATGCCTATCGGAGTGATTTTGATGACAGTTGCTATATATTGTTCGGACATGAAAGAGTAGATGTTGGAAATGTAAGGAATAATTTAACTACACAATGCCTATACTGATTGACAAATAGTTATGAAGTGAGGGATTCGAGATGCTATATCTTCATGATGTATGGGTGAATTGGTTTGAAGGCGAAGAAAATGGTTATAATGTTTGTCAATTTCATGAATGGCGTAGGGGCGAAGATGCAATAGAGCTTCTTGATCAAGTTCCGCTTTTATTAGTTGAGCCAATCCTTTTCCATTACATCGAAAATAATTTGTCTGAAATACCACGTGATTTACTAACGGATATTTACAATAAAGCGTATTTAAGAAAAAATCATGAACGTGTACAGTTGGAATATTGTTTTGTGATTACAGATGGAAGTGGTATTTTGGCAGTTGATACAATTGGGTATTCGATTCCAATTAGGAAAAGCAGATTAATTCCCCGTCAGGAACAAATTGTTTACGAAATGACAGAAAAGAATAAGCCGAATGTGTATAAATTTAAAGAAGACGATGCCAAAAAAGATCACCATATCCTTTCCCCGGAGCCAGAGCTAATGTACGGCTTGACAAGGAAAGAGCGCCAACTAAAAAATCTTTTATTTATGGCGCTAGATCAGCTATATATTTCAAAAAACGCTCCTGCCGTTCGGTATTGGTATACAGAATGGAACCCGAATAAATATACGGAAATACAGACGTTGGAATTTGAAGTGGTGTGGAATCGCCTATATGAAGAAACGAAAAATGGCTGGACTAAAAAACATAACACATTATGCGAACGTCTTGTAAAAGGACAGCCATTCTTTGAAAAACTATGGGATATCGAATGCGACCCAAAAGTAAACTAAGGAAAAGCAAAAATGCTCGATAAAAACAGGCCTTAAGTCCACACATAAAAGTGCAAGCGCCCCCCGTGATGCAAGATCAAACTTTGGCGAACTAGGGAAGCGAACTAGTGATAGGCATAGAAATACACTTTTTAAAAGCCGAACCATGGGGGTTCGGCTCTTATTTATTTTTGCATATTACCGTCTTTTGCGTCCAAGCCCCATTGCATTTTCCATCTTTTTAAGCATTTTATTAGCTTTAAATGCTGCCTTTTCTGCTCCTTGATCAAGAATATCATCAAGTTCTTTTGATTCAAGTAAGTTTTTGCAGCGTTCTTGGATAGGCGTTAAAGCATTTACGACCACTTCAGCCAAGTCGGCTTTAAAATCCCCATATCCTTTACCATCATAATAAACTTCAAGTTCCTCAACTGTTTTATTACCTAGAATAGAATAAATAGATAGTAAATTGGAAACACCAGGCTTATTTACGCGATCAAATTTTACGATACCTTCGGAGTCTGTAACAGCGCTTTTAATTTTCTTTTCAATTTGCTTCGGCTCATCAAGCAACGTAATGAAAGCACGTTGATTTGCATCCGATTTGCTCATTTTTTTTGTCGGTTCTTGTAATGACATGATCCTTGCGCCTATTTTGGGTATTCTTACCTCTGGGATAGTGAATATATCGTTATATTTATTATTGAACCTTTCAGCTAGATCTCGTGTTAACTCTAGATGTTGTTTCTGATCTTCGCCAACTGGAACCAAATCTGAGCCATACAATAGGATATCAGCTGCCATTAATGGAGGATATGTCAATAAGCCAGCGGAAACAGCATCTTTTCCTGTAGACTTATCTTTAAATTGTGTCATTCTTTCTAATTCCCCAATATATGCAATGCATTGTAGCATCCAACCGGCTTGTGCGTGTGCTGGCACCTCTGATTGAATGAACAAGGTAGATTTTTCATGATCAAGTCCTGCAGCGATATATAGTGCAGCTAAAGTTCGAATATTTTTCCTCAGTTCAAGTCGATCCTGAGGCACTGTAATAGCATGTTGATCGACAACACAAAAATAACAATCATAATCATTTTGTAATTCTACAAATTGTTTAATTGCTCCTACATAATTCCCTAATGTAATAACACCGCTGGGTTGGATCCCAGAAAAAATTGTTTTCATTAAAGTAAAGCCCCCTTAAAATATAAAAAACCATCCATCCCAGAGTGGTGGGAGGAATGGTTCATTCTTATCACCAATATAAGTGCCAATTAGAGGATGTTCAAATAGCCCCAAATGATAAACGGCGAATTTGTCAACTTTTTGAACACGAACTATTAAAGCCGGCTTACATTTTTCATTATGGTGCATCAAACCGAATAAACCTTAATAATTATTATAACCGCTGCCATAATGACAAGCAAGCCATCATCATTATTAAAAAGTCTTATATAATGTTACTGATAATATCTATAAAATAATTTCATTCTTCCTTGTTCCTTGTTAGAATAGAAAAAGACATTAGACAAGATAAGACAAAAAGCGTAAAAAGGAGAGATGATCTTTGAACTGGAAAAAAGTACTTGCAGTTTTTGGAATTACCGCTGCAATAATCTGGCAGTTGCCGTCTGGAACATCTGCTGAAAAGGCATTAGATAAAGAGAATTTTCCCGAAATGAGGAAAATTGCAGTAAAAGTAAATGAAAAACCGATTCAATCACCTCGTTTTGCATATGACTCTGGTTTGAAATTTGACTATCCTGATGCTGTTCGCGGTATTTATGTTACTGGTCATTCCGCAGGTGGAAGTCGTTTTAATGATTTAGTTAAATTAATAGACAAAACAGACTTAAATGCAATGGTTATTGATATTAAAGATGACTGGGGAAATGTTACATATGAGCTTCCAAAGGATTCCCCTTATGCAAATATCGGTAAAAATTACATAAAAGATCCTCGTGCAATATTAGAGGTAATGGAAGAAAAACAAATTTATCCAATTGGTAGAATAGTAGTGTTTAAGGATTCCGAACTGCCGAAAGAAAAACCGGAATTATCATTTTTAGATGGCAAAAAAGTGTGGGTGAATGGCAGAGGAGAATCCTTTGTAAACCCATTTTTAAAAGAAGTATGGGATCATAATGTTGGCATCGCAATCGAAGCTGCCAAGCTTGGTTTTCAAGAGATACAATTTGACTATGTTCGGTTTCCTGAGGGTTTCGAAACTCGTGATGATCAATTAGTTTATGATATGGGCGAGTATAAAGATATGGATGAAGATAATGTGCAGAAGCGGGTACATGCTGTAACCGATTTTGTTGCGTATGCACGTGAAAAACTAAAACCATATGGTGTAAAAGTTTCTGTTGACATATTTGGATATGCTGCAACAATACCTGAGGCACCTGGAATTGGACAAAACTTCTCTAAAATATCTGAAAATGTGGATGTTATTTCATCTATGATTTATCCTAGCCATTGGACATCCTATTTTGGAATAGCAAAACCAGATTTAGAGCCTTATAAACTTGTTAAAGAATATGCCAAAGTGGAAAATAAATTACTTGATAAACTAGAAAATAAACCACTTTCGCGGCCATGGCTACAAGATTTTACAGCTTCTTATTTGGGAAGTGGAAATTATTTAGTTTACGGAACAACAGAAGTGGAAGCGCAGATCCGCGCTTTGAATGAGGAAGGGATCACAGAATATCTACTTTGGAATGCAGCTAATAAATATTCACCAAATGTAAACTATAAAACCGGCAAAAATTAACCAAACATTAAAGGGAAAACTTCTGATAGGAAGTTTTCCCTTTTTAAAATTTCCTATCAGCTCCGACGGTCATGAGTTTATATATATCAGTTTGTTATTGTACGTCAAAATCAGTTTTATTTTTTAATTTGAATGAAAAAAATAATAAAGGATAAAATAGAAAAGGAAAAAAAATTAAAATGGAGGTTTATATATGCTAGAAAGTGGTAAATAAAAGAGTAGCCTAACTGTAACAGTAGCCATCAATTAGATAGTAACAGTTATTGAAAATCTCAAAAAAGCCTATTCATTACGCAGTATTTAGTGTATAATACATATTATAGATTGTTTCATTAAAGTAACTTTAAACTTACTTCTTAGACTTTTTAACCCAAGAGACTTGCTTTTAATATGAACTTTCTTATGCATTATTCAAATAAAAATTAAATTAAATATAAGGAGTGTGAATAGCATTATGGTAACATTGTACACTTCACCTAGTTGCACATCATGCCGGAAAGCTAGAACTTGGCTTGAGGAACAAAATATTCCATACAAAGAAAGAAATATTTTCTCGGAACCATTGAGTTTAGAAGAAATAAAAGAAATTTTACGAATGACAGAGGATGGTACGGATGAAATTATCTCTACTCGTTCGAAAATTTTTCAAAAACTAAATATTGATTTAGAATCATTACCGCTTCAACAATTGTTTGATCTTATTCAAAAAAATCCTGGATTGCTTCGAAGACCGATTATTATGGACGAAAAGCGACTGCAGGTAGGTTATAATGAAGATGAAATTAGACGATTCTTACCAAGAAAAGTAAGAACGTATCAACTGCGTGAAGCTCAAAAAATGGTGAATTAAATAAAAATGCCTTCATACTTTCGTTAAATGTATGGAGGCATTTTATGTAAATAATTAATAATAAGAATACTACCTTGATTTTTGTACTAAAATTGGATAAAATGATCGAAACATCGTAAAATTGCATGTTCAAAAAAGGAGCCAAATTAGCAACTATAAGTTCGAGTCGAGAAGGATTTGAGGATCAAAGCGTATGCTTTTTAATACGTGAGAAACGTACTTCCACAGGATGTACTGACGTCTACGTTGCTAACAGGACGAACTTGAACAGGACGTGCTAACCTCTATGTTGCAACAGGACGAACTTGCACAGGATGTGCTGACCTCTGCGTTGCTCACAGGACGAACTTGAACAGGATGTGCTGACCTCTGTGTTGCTCACAGGACGTGAGCGATCTTAACAGAGGATCCATAACAAAGGTTCCTTACTTTAGGAGAAGTACCTATGCCAACGAAGAAATTCGTCGTTTATCATTTGGTGACCTTTTGAACATCTTCGAAAAATGGTAGGCGATAAAGGATTTTTAAAATGGTAGCATGTTTTGTTTCCATTTTACCGAAGCTTATCATAATATAATAGTACAAGGAAATATTCGCATCATATCTGGCCTTGCCTTGTATGGGATGATGATCCCTTCACCACCCTAATATAGAAGGGAGAGTTGCTTTATGGAAATTGAAAGAATAAATGAAAATACAGTAAAATTTTATATTTCCTATATAGATATTGAAGAAAGAGGTTTCGACCGTGAAGAGATTTGGTACAATCGGGAGCGCGGCGAAGAGTTATTTTGGGAAATGATAGATGAAGTACATCAAGAAGATGATTTTGTTACTGAAGGACCTTTATGGATCCAAATTCAAGCATTAGATAAAGGGTTAGAAATCCTTGTGACAAAAGCTCAAGTATCTAAAGATGGAAGTAAATTAGAGCTTCCCATTTCTGATGAGAAATTAAAGGATTTACCAATGGATGAAAAAATGGAAGAATTTCTTGATCAAAATTTCCAAATCAAGAATCATTATGATACAACAGTTACTCAATTTGAATTCGTTCTATCCTTTAATGACTTTGAGGACATTTTAGAGCTTGCAAAAATGCAAGATATTAAAAATGTTGAAACGAAATTGTATTCTTACGAAAATAATTACTATATTTATGTTAAATTTTCCGAAGATTTATATGATGAGGATAAAATGGAAGATGCTTTGAGCCTCCTAATGGAGTACGGATTTGAAAGCAACTACACCGTTCATCGGTTGGAGGAATACGGAAAAGAGATAATAGGTGAAGATATTTTCGCTGAGATCGAAAAATACTTTTAATTTAAAACCGATTTTTTATTTGAATCGGTTTTTTTTATTTGGTGACTTCTTGAACATCCTCTACTGAATTAATATGAAATGGAGATGACATTTTGTTGACTGCTTTAAATGAAAATGGTGATCTAATTTCTCTTTCTGACAATCCAGAAGAAAAACAGATGATTTCACAGTGTCAAAATAAAACCTTCTATTGCCCCCAATGTAAGGAACAGCTAATTATTAAAGCTGGTGAGATTCGTATGATTCATTTTTCCCACAAAAAAAACTCCAAGTGCATTTCATCCTTCTCAGAGCCTGAAAGTGATCAACACTTAAAAGGAAAAAAACAGCTCCATCACTTTTTTTTACTTAAAGGATTAGAAACACATCTCGAATATTATCTAAAGGAACTCCAACAACGACCAGACATACTTGTAAAGTATAATACACAAAGATATGCGATTGAATTTCAATGTTCAACGATTTCTCGAAAAGTATTGAGTTCTCGTACAAACGGATATATATCGAAAGGCATCACACCGGTCTGGATTTTAGGGGGGCTGCCATATCATAAAAAAAATGGATCAGTATATGAATTATCAGACTTTCACTTTACTTTGGCATCTACCAGAAAAGGTATAGGTCTTTCGTTATTTAGCTATAACCCACAAAAAAAAATGGTGTACATGCTCGTTGGCATCATTCCTCTTACAACAAGAAAAGTATTTGCAACATTATACTCCCTCCCATTAAATAAACTCACATTGCCTTTCCCGATAAAACTCAAACCTAAACCGTTAAGTCACTTACATTGGTTAAAAGAAAAAAATCAATGGATCGCAAATAAGGTTAGATTTGGTAGTCTAATAAGTGATCCTTTTTTAAAAGAAGTATACACAGCGCAAGAGAATCCTTTTCTACTACCTGCTATTTGTGGGATTCCAATTGAATTTATGGAGCATTTTCTTTCACACCCATGCGAATGGCAATTTTTCATCTATCAAGATTGTATAAAGAAATTAAAAGCTGGACAGATTATTTCATTGAAATACGTTTATCAAAAGATGCGTAATAGAATCAATCGAGGAGATGTGTTAATTAGAAAGTTTCCTCTAGATATAACTAATAATTGTAATTGGGAAGCTGCTATTGCTCAATTTTTTCTGTATTTAACGGAATTAGAATACTTTTATCAAATTGGAGAAGACATATTCAAACTGCGAAAACAATTGTATAGACCAAAAACAAATGAGGAAGCAGTTGAATTAGAAAAAGAAATGTATCGCAGACTGGCTAGTAGTAAAACATAGCTTTAAAGATAATAAATATGGATGAGGATTACGGCATGAAAATACAGAATATCAAAATTTAATGATTGGTTTAGTGTGAAGATAATTTATTGGAGTTTCCAAGGTCTTTCGATGGTCTCCTGATACAAAATAGTCTATGATGACTTTGATACAGAACATGTAGTGTTTATCGACCTAGCCCTTTTACTTTTCTTATTTCGAAAAGCAGGATTTGTAAAAGAAGAGGAGAATAAGTTATATATACGAATAAAATTTCATGAACCAAAGAATTAAATGAAAAAATGAGTGGAGGATGAGTATGACAAATGAAACTACTGTAAAAACACTTCCGGCACGATCAACGATATCCGAAGATTTAACATGGAAGCTGGAAGATATTTTTCCTACAGATGAATTATGGGAAAAAGAATATGAAGGGCTAAAAGCAAGTTTAACAGAAGCAGCTAAATTTAGAGGGAAAATACACGAAAGCGCTAAAGCATTACTGGACGTATTGGAATATCAATCGAAGGTATCGGAACGAATGGGTAAGCTTTATACATATGCACATATGCGCTATGATCAAGATACTGGGAATGCTCATTACCAAGGGCTAAATGCGCGAGCTGAAAGTTTATATACGCAAGTTGCGAGTGCATTTTCTTATGTAGTTCCTGAAATATTAGCTATGGAGGAAAGTGAAATAGCTATATTTTTAGCTGAAAATAAAGAATTACAGCTTTATCGTCAAGCATTAGAGGAGATTAATCTTCAGCGTGGCCATGTTCTTTCAGCGGAACAAGAAGCGATGCTTGCTGAAGCATCAGAGGTTTTAAGTGCTTCTAGTACAACCTTTGGTATGTTGAACAACGCAGACATGGAATTTCCTATAATTAAAGATGAGAATGGTGAAGAAGTTCAGATTTCACATGGGAATTATATTCGTTTTTTAGAAAGTACTGATCGCGGTGTGCGTGAAGAAGCTTTTAAAAAGGTATATGAAACATATGGGAAATTTAGCAACACGCTTTCCAGTACACTTAGTGGAGCTGTAAAAAAAGATAACTTTTATGCAAAAACTAGAAACTACTCGTCTGCAAGAGAAGCTGCTTTGGCATCGAATAATATTCCCGAAACAGTTTATGATACGCTTGTAGAAACGGTTAATAAAAACTTGCATTTATTGCAACGTTATATAAAATTACGTAAAGAAGTATTACAACTGGATCAGCTTCACATGTATGATTTGTTTACACCGTTAGTTCCAGATGTAAAAATGGAAATTTCTTACGATGAAGCAAAAGAAATAATGGTCAAAGGTTTGGCACCGTTAGGAGAAGAATATATCCAGACAATTAAAGAAGGCTTCGATAATCGTTGGGTGGATGTTGTAGAAAACAAAGGAAAGCGGAGCGGTGCGTATTCTTCAGGAACGTACGGAACAAATCCGTATATTTTAATGAACTGGCAGGATAACGTGAATAATCTTTTTACGCTGGCACATGAATTTGGCCATAGTGTTCATAGTTATTACACTAGGAAGGCCCAACCATATCCATATGGGAACTATTCTATTTTCGTAGCAGAAGTAGCTTCAACATGTAATGAAGCGCTTTTGAGTGATTATCTATTGAAAGAAACAGAGGATAAACAAAAGCGATTATATTTAATTAATAATTATTTAGAAGGCTTTAGAGGTACCGTATTTAGACAAACAATGTTTGCTGAGTTTGAACATTTAATACATCAAAAAGCACAGAATGGTGAGGCACTGACAGCAGATATGCTGACGAAAGAATATTATGCATTGAATAAGAAATACTTTGGTGAGGAAGATATTCAGATCGATGAAGAAATTGGTCGAGAGTGGTCGAGAATCCCTCATTTTTACTATAATTATTATGTATATCAATATGCTACTGGCTTCAGTGCAGCTGCAGCACTTTCTAAACAAATACTTGAAGAGGGTGAACCGGCAGTGGAACGTTATTTGGAGTTCCTTAAAGCCGGAAGTTCTGATTATCCTATTGAAGTATTGAAAAAAGCAGGTGTAGATATGACAACTGCGGAACCGATAGAAGCAGCTTGTAAAGTGTTTGAAGAAAAATTAAATGAAATGGAAAGCTTGCTATCCGAGTAGATTTTCAAAAAATGCAATCTCCTTTAACAGGAGAGTGCATTTTTTTACGAGAAAAGTTAAACATTGGTAATTTGCAGTTTTTGCACCTTTACCGAAAACCTTTGAATTTATTTCTTCTGTTAATAAATGTTAAAAGTCCAAGGAAAATAAAAAAAAGAATAGGCGAGGAGAGGTAGATAGGGAATAGATTCATTAAACCTAATAGATTTAAGTAAAAGCCTAAAAAAATGGCAATAGGGAAGAATATCATAATCAACTTCCTCACATATATCGCTCCATTCGCTTATTTTATTTGTCTAGTTTATCATGATCTTTGAATCATCTGTGCGATCTAGGAGCTTATCTATAAAATCAGAACTCATAGTTGATTAGCTGGGACATGGCAAACCTAGACTCGTTCCTTTGCTTTTGTACATAAGCGAGGGCATGGTTGCTTACGCTTTTCTAATCATTATGTATAAAAAAGTGGATATATGAAAGTCTGTAATAAAAAATAAAACAACGTATGTGCTTATAGACATACGTTGTTGATAAAGCTATATTGAATGTGCAATGTATTTCCAAAATATACCGTTTTTGGCGCGGATTTTCTTAACCTTTTGTTGTAGCTGTAGTTTTTTCATTTGTTGCTCCATCTGCTTTACAGGCTTATCGTATATAAGTGCAAGATCATTAACAGCAATAATTGGATTTTTTGTTAAAAATATCTCTAAAGAAGGAATTTCTGATGGACTTGGATAACCTTCTAGCAATTCTGATAAAATTTGCACATATATTCTGTATGAATATAGACCAGTAACTTTTAAACCTTCATCCTCGATATTTTCATTAAAAAACACTAAGGAAGGCATTTCGGTTATTTCCATTTCAGAGGAAATCTTTAAATCACATTGAAAAGCTTTCGCCGCACTAGCTGAATATATATCACTTATAAACTCATCCATATCAAGTTCCACATATTGAGCACATTGTAGGATGATGTTAATATCAGTAATATCAGCATTTTCTACGAAAAAAAGTTCTTGCAGTCTGGTTATAAATCTCGTTCCTGCTCGTTTTCCCTGTAGTTCTGCTGCTTTGATACTAATTGCTGCTAAATGAGGCGTTAACGTATCTTGATCGAACCCAGATGAGACTTGGAGTGGAATTGTACTTTTTTCTGACGTTTTTTTCAATCGCGGATAATTTGCGAAATCAAAACGCCTTTTATTATTTAATGCAGCGAGCTGGCCACATAATACATATTTAAGTGTAAAATAATCCCCATATTCAAGCTGTAACTTTTTAATTAATGGTGTAAGTGACCAGCATTCTGTACAAAAAGGATCAAAGAATAGATAAATTTCTAACGGTCGGTTATTTACTTGAAGCTGATTCTGCAAATTACAATTATATTGTTCCATCACGTCGCATCACCCTGTGTTTCGTTAGGTGTATTCACCATATGCTTAGCGGTTAATGTAAGTTTCGTAAAGAACTGTTCTCTAAGCATGCCGTCCAGACCAACTTCATCCATCGCTTGACTCATACATATAAGCCATGCTTTGGCACGATGTGGTGTAACTTCGTGCGGCAAATGACGTGCACGCATCATCGGATGACCGTGTTCCTCCGTATAAAGTTGGGGGCCACCTAAATACTGTGTTAAAAATTGCTTTTGCTTTCTAGCAACATCTGATAAATCATCAGGGAAAATAGGTCTTAAGTCAGGATGTTTTCCAACTCTGGAATAAAATGCTTCCACGAGAGCGGAAAGTTTTTCTGCCCCAATTGCGTCATACGGCGTCGCACGTTTCTCTACCATATGAATCGCTCCTTTATCATGAAATAGTAACCTCATTGTAGCAAGCCATTCGATATAACTCAAATAATTCGCATTTCTTAACCAGTTTATCGCAGATTAACGAGCAGTAAACCCCCACTTTAAGGATTCAAGTTTAAGAAATGAAGAGTAAGTGGGGGATAAACTGCCCGTAAAAGCCCGATTGGTTCAACTAACAATCAGTGGGGGATGATAGAACCCCCCCACTGATTGAAGTTTCACTTTATGTATTAAATAAAAAATACTCTGTTTTTTTTACAGAGTATTTTAACTATAAAAACTGTTGGTAACTTTTTTTACATATGCTTGTGTTTCTTTAAACGGAGGAATGCCATCGTATTTGCTTACATTCCCAGGCCCAGCGTTGTATGCGGCTAAAGCCAGTTCTATATTACCGTTATACTTGTCCAACATGTTACGGATGTATTTACTTCCTCCCATTACATTTTGCTCGGGGTCAAATATATCTATCACACCTAGGCCTCTCGCCGTTCCAGGCATTAGCTGCATTAACCCTGATGCACCGGCATGGCTTACAACAGATGGGTTGAAATTGGATTCATGCTTAATGATTGATTTAATTAACTTGGCAGGAAGATTGTATTTATCAGCTGCTTTATTAATGATATTCTCTATACTAGATTCTGAGGTTTTAATTGGACTACTAATCTCTTGGTTCATCGGGACTTTCGAATGAACGGCTAATGACCCCGAATCTAAATGTCGAGAGAATTGGGCTGTTGGTAAGTTGGACATACTGAAAATGGCCCCTAATGAATTGGCATTGAAGGAGGGTGCCAATTCGGTTGCATCCGTATCAATCAAAGTCTTTTGAAGCAATTCTTCGAAAAAAGAAGTGTTATTATTTTGGTTATGGTTTACAGATTGAGTGGAAAAACCTTTTAGGGCTTGTATTTCAAACAATGTTTTTATCTGTCCTAATGTATTCATCTGGATCATCCTTTAATAAAAGATAATGATAACCGATTAAAGCTTCTCATCACCTTCCTGTTTTTTTGCGGAATAAAACCTTGCAATTTTATTATCGGCAGATCTAAAAGGAATGTTTAATTCTCTCATCAATTGTTCGAAAGTTACTTTTCCTTTTGCCCAATCAGTGACTTCGTACTCCAATTCAAAGTCTTCTTTATTTAGATAGAAACTATGGTCAAAAACCAATAATCCGTCTTTATAATTTATTTCAGCACGATTAGTTGTAAGTGAACCAAAATAATGGATATTGTCCATTGTTATATTCATCCTAATTAATTCATCTTTTACTTCCCCATCAGGTATTTGCGCATTCGTTTTTAATAAAAGGACATCCTCTTTCGATATGTTCTGATTGACCTCTAAAAGACCGATATTTGCTGGCTTTTTTAAAGTGAACTCAAATCCGACGGGAAGCTCCCTTACACGCAGCGCTGCAGAAGCATTTTGTATTGAAAAATCAAACGTATCGAAATAATGATTCGTTTGTGTGAAAAAATGCTCTTTTTTTATTTGAAAGGTTTCCATTATTTTGTAAAAGTTTGTTTGTGAAACAATATTTTTAAACTCGATTTCTATATGTTTTGTCATTCAAACCATCCTAACTCCTATTAAGTACTCTTTTAGTATTACCTTTATCAATCAAAAGTTCAATAGTATTTTCTCTTGTTTGGGTTACTAAACTGTATGTACTGTTGCTTTATGCTAAAATAAGGAGGATTAAGAAATACACCTTCCATAAATAAATAAGAGGTGACTACATGATGAATAACTGGGACCAATTTTTATCTCCATATAAACAAGCAATTGAAGAACTGAAAATTAAGTTAAAAGGCATGAGAGGCCAATTTGAAAAAGAACATATCCATTCACCGATTGAGTTTGTTACAGGTCGTGTAAAACCAATAGCAAGCATATTGGAGAAAGCACACGTGAAAAAAATTCCATTAGAAAATATTGCAGCAGAGATCCAGGATATCGCAGGTTTAAGGATGATGTGTCAGTTTGTCGATGATATTGATGCAGTCGTTCAATTGCTTCGTAAAAGAAATGACTTTCGAATTGTTGAAGAAAGAAATTATATATTTCACAGAAAGCCGAGTGGCTATCGCTCATACCATGTCGTCATTGAATATCCGGTGCAAACAATACATGGCGAGAAAAAAGTTCTAGCGGAAATACAAATACGCACATTGGCGATGAACTTTTGGGCAACGGTAGAGCATTCTCTCAATTATAAATATCAAGGTCAATTTCCGGAAGAAATTAAGGCAAGACTACTTGGGGCAGCTGAAGCCGCATTTCAACTAGATGAGGAAATGTCACAGATTAGAGAAGAAATCCAGGAAGCTCAAGCATATTTTTCTAAAAATAAGAAATCAGATAATAAAAGAGATAGAAAAGATAATCAAGATTAAGTTCAACCATATCAATGGTCGGAAAGGATGAGAAAGTTGAAATTTGCAATTACATCAAAAGGTGATTCAACTTCCAATGCTCTCAAGCAAAAGATGAGAACATATTTGCAAGACTTTGAACTAGAATATGATGAAGAGCAACCCGATATTGTGATTTCAGTTGGTGGGGATGGGACATTGTTATATGCTTTTCATCGATATAGCTCAAGATTGGATAAAACTGCTTTCGTTGGCGTACATACAGGTCATCTCGGATTTTATGCAGATTGGCTACCAAATGAAATTGAAAAACTAATTATTGCCATAGCGAAAACACCATATCAAGTCATCGAATATCCGCTCTTGGATGTTGTTATTCGTTATCGACATGGTGGTAAAGAAACAAGATATCTTGGTTTAAATGAGTCGACGGTGAAGAGTCTAGTCGGTACACTCGTTATGGATGTGGAAATTCGCGACGAACATTTTGAACGATTTCGAGGTGACGGCTTATGTGTTTCGACACCTTCAGGGAGTACTGCTTATAATAAAGCTTTAGGCGGTGCAATTATTCATCCAGCTCTCCACGCTATACAGCTTGCTGAAATGGCATCTATTAATAATCGAGTGTTTAGAACAGTAGGTTCACCATTAATATTACCTGATCATCACACTTTAGTATTAAAACCAGTAAAAACGTACGATTTTCATGTAACAATCGATCATTTAACAGTCATGCATTCTGATGTGAAATCGATCCAATTTCGAGTGGCGAAAGAGAAAGTAAGATTTGCGAGATTTAGACCTTTTCCATTTTGGAAACGGGTAAGTGACTCGTTCATCTCTGATGGCAAATAAATGGGGAAATATTCACTTACATGGACGATAGATGATCGTAGTATGACAAAGGATATTAAATCATATTTGGCCGAAGCGGGCATTTCCCGAAGAGCGTTAACTGATATTAAATTTGCTGGAGGAACAATCAAAGTGAACGGGCTGGAGAAAAATGTTCGTTATAAGCTTCAGATGCTGGACAAGCTGGAAGTAGTTTTCCCCCCAGAAGAACCAAGTGTTCATCTTCAGGGGGAACGGATCGATCTGTCTATTATTTATGAAGACCGCGATATCATGATAGTCAATAAGCAAGCTGCTATGAACTCTATTCCATCGCAACAACATCCGATGGGAAGCTTGGCTAATGCAATCATTTATTATTATCAACAAAAGGATATTGCAGCTGCTGTTCATATAGTTACTAGACTGGATCGCAACACATCAGGATTAGTGTTAATAGCCAAACATCGCCATGCACATCATTTATTTAGTCTAATGCAACGAGAGCATGCCATTATCAGAACATATGAATCATTTGTTACAGGGCAGCTGAAAAAGAAATCTGGGATAATCGATGCTCCGATTGGTAGGAAGCTAGATAGCATTATTGAACGTGAAGTAAGGGCCGATGGGAAGAGGGCAGTTACTTCCTATCGACTTGTCCATCAATACAATGACTTTGCACATCTCAAATTACAGTTGGAAACTGGACGCACACATCAAATTAGGGTACATATGAATTATATTGGATATCCAATGCTTGGAGATAACCTATATGGTGGAGATAGTGAAATAATCTCCAGACAAGCGCTTCATTGTAGTAAGTTACAATTTATTCATCCATTGACAAAGAAAGAAATGATTCTTACCGCAGATCTACCATTAGATATGCAAAAACTAATTGTTAAATAATTTGCGGCTATTAGGGCTGGCTATTATTCCTTAGGGTTTAAGACTCACCTGATTTCCTAATGTTTTAGTTTTGAGCTCGTTAACTAATCAAAGGCTTTGAATTTTTCTGGGACATAGGGCATATTTGAGGGGACCGAAATGGTCTCCATTTCTGGATATTTAAGAGCTGACAGCTTGCCTCCAAATACGGCCCCAGTATCAATATTAATTGTATTGCCAACATTTCGTGGTTCCAGAACGGGTGTATGCCCATAGACAATAAGAGGTTTACCCTTGTAGCTTGCTGCCCAATCTTTGCGAACTGGCATCCCATTAGGTAAAAACTCACCTGAAATATCTCCATATAGGACAAAGGTTTTAACGCCTTTATGATATTTTCCAATATAATCGGCACGAATGCCGGCGTGTGCGACAACCAGCTTCCCATCATCAAGGATTTGGTATAATGGTGTGCCCTCATATAATTCTATAAAAATTTTTTTGAAATAATTTTGTTTGATTAAAGTTAAAGATTCAAACTCTGCAACCGTTGTTTCTAGGCCATGAGTAATTTGGACTTTTCTTCCGATAAGATATCGATAAAGTTTATTGCAATGATTTCCGGGAACATAATACCCATGACTTTTTTTCCAAAGCTTCCAAACAACCTCGATCATATCGAGCGAATTTGGTCCGCGATCAGTGATATCACCTACAAAACAAATTTTTCTTTGAGCAAGAGGGATTCCACTTTCCCACGTATAGCCGAGTTTTTGTGTAAGTAGTTTAAACTCATCAAAGCAACCGTGTACGTCGCCGATAATATCTAATTTCATTTATTACCCACCTGTTTTATTATATATATGTCTCAAAAAGGTCAGAAGCCGACTAATCGCAACGAAGAAATTCGCCGTTTATCATTTGTTTACCATTTGAACATCATCTGTTATGTATTATTATGGATGTTTCGTACTAAAAAGTTGCAAGAAATGGCACTTTTTAATTATTTCCTCAATTATGCGACAAATGAATAAAGTTTTGATAGGATGAATAAATACGAAAGGTAAGGAGGGATAGTGATGGATAACAACCTCAGTGAAAAAGAAAAACTAAATGATGAAATGCTGCTAGAATTTATGGCTGAAAATAAATTACAAGCTTTTCGAAAAGAATTTTTAAAGCTACATCCATATGATCAAGCGCAATTCTTCTCTAAGTTAGAAGTTGAAGATCAAATGAAGATATATCATTATTTATCTCCGACTGAACTGGCCATCTTCTTTGAAGTACTGGAAATAGATGATGCTGACTATGAGGATATTTTGGCCACAATGGAGCCGAAGTATGCGGCTGATACATTAGCAAATATGTATACAGATAACGCAGTTGATGTTCTAAATACTTTGGGAAAAGACCAAGCTGCTAGTTACTTGACGATAATGGAAAAAGACGCAGCTCATGAAATTAAGGGATTACTGCATTACGAAGAATCTACAGCTGGAAGTATTATGACTACTGATTTTGTTTCGATTTCACAAAATCAAACGGTTCGATCTGCCATGTATATTTTGAAATATGAGGCGCAAAAAGCGGAGACTATTTATTATGTATATGTGGTCGATGATGAAAGTCGCCTTGTAGGTGTTCTATCCTTGCGAGACTTGATTATTAACAGTGATGATACGATGATTTCCGAAATTATGTATAATAGAATTATTTCTATATCAGTTGGCGCAGACCAGGAAGATGCAGCAAGGCAAATGCGAGATTATGACCTCTTGGCGCTCCCCGTTGTAGATTTTCAAAATCATTTACTAGGTATTATCACATTCGATGATATTATCGATGTTATCGATGAAGAGGCTTCAGATGACTACTCGAAGCTTGCTGGTGTATCTGATATGGATACAATGGACAAAAGTCCTTTTACCGCCGCAAAAAAGCGTCTTCCGTGGTTAATTATCCTACTCTTTTTAGGAATGTTTACGGCTAGTCTCATCGGTCGATTTGAAGATACGCTAAGTAAGGTTTCGATATTAGCTGTGTTTATTCCTCTGATTGCGGGGATGGCTGGTAATTCTGGAACACAGTCACTTGCTGTTGCAGTTCGTGGTCTAGCAACAGGCGAATTGCAAGAAATGAGTAAGACGAAGTTAATTATGAGAGAAGCAGGCACTGGTTTAATTACAGGATCTATTTGCGGTGTACTTGTATCCGTGGTGGTTTACGTGTGGAAAGGGGAGTTATTTCTTGGTTTCCTCGTAGGAATTTCCATATTAGCATCATTATTTGTAGCAACATTGGCAGGTTCTCTCGTTCCGTTGTTAATGGAAAAATTAAAAATTGACCCAGCTGTTGCATCAGGTCCATTTATCACAACGATGAATGATATTACATCTATTTTAATTTATTTTGGTTTAGCAACAATGTTTATGAGTTATTTAGTACATTGAAGGAAGAGAGGTGGAGTCCTCCATGGAATACGATACATCATTAGTCTCCCTAGTTATTGTTTTAATCATCGCATTTATCACTCCACTTTTGCTACATCGCTTGAGACTCGCGTTTATGCCGGTTGTAATCGCTGAAATTATTATGGGGTTAATTATTGGGAAAAGTGGCTTAAATATTATTGAAGATGGCATGTGGCTTAACACACTGTCGACACTTGGTTTTATTTTCCTTATGTTTCTAAGCGGATTAGAAATTGATTTTTCCGCGTTCAAAGGAAATAAGAAAAAACTGGTGATGGCGAATGGGAAAAATGAACCCCATCGATTATTAGTATCGACAGTAATATTTGCCGGTATTTTTGTTTTATCTCTCATCCTTTCATTTGGATTTGTAAAGATAGGGCTAATTGATAATGTCTTTCTTATGACATTAATCATTTCCACAATCTCTCTTGGTGTTGTCGTACCTACACTAAAAGAGGCGAATCTAATGAAAACTGGGATTGGCCAAATTATTTTACTGATCGCTGTTATAGCTGATTTAGTAACAATGATATTGCTTGCAGTCTTCGTATCTGTTTCCGGAGATGGTGAGGGGAATATATGGTTGCTCCTAATATTATTCGGATCGGGTATCGTATTATACTTTATGGCGCGAAGATTTAAAGGTGGCACTTTCTTCGAAATATTATCGGCGGGAACTGTGCAAATTGGTACAAGGGCAATTTTTACTTTGATTATCGTCTTAGTCGTTTTATCAGAATCAGTTGGAGCTGAAAATATTCTAGGGGCGTTTTTGGCGGGAACACTCGTGTCATTATTAAAGCCAAAACAGGAAATGATTCAACAGCTTGATTCATTTGGATATGGGTTTTTAATTCCAATTTTCTTTGTCATGGTTGGTGTCGATCTGGATTTATGGTCGCTTTTAAGTGATAAAAAAATGCTCTTATTAATCCCCTTATTATTGATTGCGTTGTTAATATCTAAGGTTTTTCCAATTCTGCTTTTAAAGCGTTGGTATGATATGAAAACAGTGATGGCGTCAGCATTTTTGCTTACATCGACATTATCACTAGTTATCGCTGCAGCTAAAATTGCCGAGCGTATTGAGGTTATTACGCCAGAAATGAGTGGTACCTTTATTCTCGTAGCGGTTATCTCGTGCATCGTCACACCGATTTTATTTAAAAAGTGGTTTCCGCAAGAGCATGTACAGGAACGAAAACAAGACGTTGCTTTTATTGGAGCAAATCAAATGACATTGCTGGTATATAAAGAGTTAAATCCAGTTTTATTTAATCCAATTGTATTTCATAAAAAGTTAGAAAAGGCGGACTCCCAAATTGTTGATTCAGCATTTGATATTGTCGAACTCGCGGACTATCAAGAAAGTGAATTGGAAAAAGCAGGAGTATTTGATTCAGATATTCTTTTCCTATCTACGGGCGATGAGGAGCTAAATACAATGCTTGCGATTGCTGGAAAAGAACGAGGTGTGGATAGGGTTATTGCAAGAACAGAAAGCCTTGATCTTGGAGAAGCGTTAAAGGAACAGGGAATCGAAGTCTTTTCAACAATCTTATCGACTACGGCATTGATGACTGCTTTAATTGAATCTCCGAGTATTGCTGATATTATGACGAATCAGGAAACAGCTTTGTATGAAATAGAAATGTTAAACCCAGTATATAATCATATGACCTTAAGGGAATTCCCATTTACGGGCGATGTGATCTTTGTACGTATTTTTAGGGGAAGTGATTCTATCGTCCCGCATGGAGATACAGAGCTGCAATTGGATGATCATCTAATTGTAACCGGAACGAAAGAGTATGTGGATGAGCTAATGAGGGAAATGCAATTTCATATATAATCTGTCTAGTTCTTGCGCCCATCGACTGTCAAAAACTTTAGGATTCTACCGAAGGTTAACATCGGTTCTCCTTACATGTCTAGCAACAGGCTTTAGAGGCTCAAGGTAATAAGCCAAGACGTCAAGAAGTTAAGGACCAACTGAACGAGCGCCTTTCGCATTTCTTGGTTTACCGTGTTTCCTTTATATCGTATGAATAAGGTTCCTCGAACCTCGCATGGTTCAGTGGCAACGTCGACGGACCCTTATTCTGTAGCGCAGTTTGTACGTCGCTAAGCAGGCGCTTCGACTTTTCATTAATACTTTACAAAAAAGAAAGATTTCGTGTATGATTAAGACTAGGTACTAATAACAGTTATTAATTAGGGGGATAAACCATGAATCTTTCATTAGAAGGAAAGACATTTGTCGTAATGGGTGTCGCGAATAAACGAAGCATTGCCTGGGGAATTGCACGATCTTTGCATAGTGCTGGAGCCAAGTTAGTCTTTACATACGCTGGAGAACGTCTGGAAAAGAACGTACGTGACCTCGCTGATAGTCTCGAAGGAGACACATCACTTGTGCTGCCATGTGATGTGACTGTTGATGAAGATATCGAAAAGTGCTTTACATCGATTAAAGAGCAAGCGGGACCTGTTCATGGGATTGCACATTGTATTGCATTTGCTAATAAAGAAGAACTTGATGGTGATTATTTAAATGTTACACGTGAAGGCTTTTTATTAGCTCATAATATTAGTGCATATTCTTTAACAGCGGTAGCTAAAACTGTTCAAAAATTAGACAGTATGCCTGAAGGTGGTAGTATTGTTACATTGACATACCTTGGTGGAGAGCGCGTTATTACAAATTACAATGTAATGGGTGTAGCAAAGGCATCATTAGATGCAAGTGTTATGTATTTGGCTAGTGATCTTGGTAAAGAAGGTATACGTGTAAATTCCATTTCAGCTGGACCAATCAGAACTTTATCTGCTAAAGGGATTAGTGATTTCAACAGTGTATTGAAAGAAATTGAAGAAAAATCACCATTGCGCAGAACGACAACACCTGAAGAAGTTGGAGATACAGCACTATTTCTTTTCAGTGATTTAGCTCGAGGAATAACAGGAGAAAACATTCATGTTGATTCTGGTTACCATATTATCGGAAATTAATCTTGAAATAAGAAAACAGCCGTCATTTTTAAATGACGGCTGTTTTTTTATTTTCTGTCAATGTGAGATGAGATGATGCATATGTATAATAAGGAAGTCAAATTGACGGAGGTGTACCTTCATGGAGGGTAATAAGGAAAATAAAAAAGGGGAACCTTTATTATATATCGACCAACCAAATTTTGTAAAACCAGACTTGAAAATGCAGGATAGTTATCATACCGTTGAACAAAATATCGAAGAAAAAGCAGTAAGAAAAAAAGAGGATAAAATGGCAAAACATGTGCATGTAAAAAAGACGCATCAAGAACATGATTACAATCAACCATTAGAAAAAGAAAAAGATGACGAACATCATTCTGATCGTGAGGAACAACTAAAAAAAGCTAAAGATATCCCAATAGCGGATATTCCTACTTTTATGAAGAATTCCCCAGTACAACAAAAAAGTGTTGGTGGATTAAGAAAGGTAAAATCCTTTAGGGAAATGACCATTGAAGAGAAATTTCAGTATCTATCTAGTTTTCCGGAAAAACAACCACCTTATCCTTGCGAATTTATTACCACGGACCAAAGTTATCAAGGCATTGTTACCAAGTATAACGGTGAACAAGCGAGTATTAAAACTTTTTCAGAAAATGTTATCGATTTAAAAGTCCATAATGTAAAAGCCATTCGAATTATTAGATGATTCATATGCAGGATAGTTTCAAAAACTGGGAAATAGGTAACCCTATTTCCCTAATGGTAAGTCGTGTCAGATTACTCGCAAATTTCTAAATCAATATCAGCGATACATTGGATGGCACAGAAGCAATGTAAATCTACTGTGATACAGCTGTTGCTTGCTGCCCAACGTTTAACGGAACAAAGTGCGTCATAGTCAAGTTTGCCATGTTCATATAATTTGACAACTTCTTTATCCTTGTTTAATGGAATAAGCACGCGTAAGGTTGCACAGCAAGTATCAAAGACATCTTCAACTCGGAAATATACTGATACACATTTTCCGTGGTGACCTTTGAATAATGCTTTAAACAGTTCCCCATCTTTATTAGTAAGAGTGAATACTCGTGTATCTGCGCGTTCACGAGAAGGACTGGCAAGTTCACCAAGTGGTTCAGTGAAACAGTTTGATGTGCATGTTAGGCATTCTTCTTCGACAGCTTCATCTTGGATATCTTTAATAGCACGGACTACATTACAAACGCAGCTTAGATGACAACCGCAACTATTATTATTGCTACTGCTGCTACTGCTGCTACTGGATTCTTTGTGGTGCTCGAGTACTTCTATATCTTCATAACCCATAAATTACTCCTCCTTATCTTTTTATCATACATTTACACTATTAACATATTAATGGGAGGGCAAATGAGTTACGGACAGATGCCTGATTTTGGGAAAATAGGCGAGTTGGGGGTGAGAAATAATGAAAATAGAATGGTTCGAATTTATTTTATTTGGTTTGGCAGTGTTTCGTCTAACAAGGCTTATTGTTTTTGATAGGATCACGTCTTTTATTCGAGCACCATTTATGAAAGATCATGAAGAAATAAATGAGCAGGGGGAAAAGGAATTATATATTGTTCCTAGAGAACATGGAATACGCGGGTATATCGGAGAGCTTCTTAGCTGTTATTGGTGCACAGGGGTGTGGGTTGCAATTGGAATGTGGTTCCTTTATCTCCAACTGCCCGTTGTTGGTGAACCAGTGTTAATTATCATGGCAATTGCAGGTCTAGCTGCACTGATTGAGACGATGATACAACCTAAAAATATTAACTAACGTTACAAGAGAGAAAGACATTATTTGGATAAATAACATAAACTAATACAGGAACGTAATAATCAAAAATAGGAAGTGAAAATAATGAATCGACCTCCACTAAATACAAACTCACCAGGAAAACCTAAAAGAAAGAAAAAAGGATGTGGATGTGGAAAACGATTAAAGAAAGGTAAATAAATGTGCAGGGCTAACCCCTAGGGGTTAGTCCTTTCTCTATTAGGAAAACTGAATGAACTGGCATAATATCGAAAAAGGAAAATAATAAGGAGCAGTAAGGACACTTTTGCCTTTTAGGTAAGAGTGTTTTTAATTTTTATTCATAATTTCCCCGTATTAGTAAAAAGTAAGTATTAGGTTAGTATGTTTGAGGAGGTAGTTATGAATAATAAAATAGTCATGGCAACGATAACAATAATGTTACTAGTCCTTACCACGGGGTGTAATCATCAGGATAATAATAAAGAACAAAGTAGGCTATCACTTTTAAAGGCAACAAATCCAGCACCAATTGAATTAAGTAGCAGACCTGGACATAAATCAATTGGCTATCAAGTCAGAAAAGATGTGAATAAAATTCCAGATATTTATGATACAGCTGTGATTGAAGGAAAGAAAGAAGTGATTGTTGCTTATAAAGTAAAACATCTGCAACGTTTTAGGATGAGAAAAATTGAGAAAGCAATATCGAAGAAATTGAAAGAGGAATATCCTAAGGAACACTTTATTGTATCAAGTGATTACAAAATTTTTCTGGAAGCAATTAAATTAAAAGATGATTTAGATCATAACAATTTATCCAATAAAGAGGCGGAGAAACGCTTTAAAAAAATAATAAAATTAAAAAAGGAAATGAGTTAACATGCCCAAGAAAAATAAAGAAAAAACACCGGAGCAAATTCAGTATGATGATACACAAAAAAAACATGAACTAAAAAGGCCAGTATTAAAAAACTGTATTCGAGCGTTTTTTGTAGGCGGTACAATTTGCCTTATTGGTCAGGCAATTAGTTATTTTTACATCTATTATTTTGATTTTACAGAACGGACTGCAGGAAATCCAACAGTTGCTACGATGGTATTTATTGCGATGCTTTTAACTGGATTTGGTATGTATGACAGATTGGGTCAATATGCTGGTGCCGGAAGCGCTGTGCCTATTACAGGATTTGGTAATTCAGTCATTTCTGCCGCTATTGAACATCGAACAGAAGGATTTGTAATCGGTGTAGGTGGTAATATGTTTAAGCTGGCAGGGTCTGTGATTTTATTCGGTGTATTCTCCGCTTTTGTTGTAGCGTTAATAAAAACTATTATCCTTCAATGGGGGGGATTCTAATGTTGCAGGGATGTCAAACCTGGTCTTTTCAAAATGAACCAGTTATTTTATCTAGCGGAGTTGTAGGTGGTCCATTTGAAAAAGATTGTCGTCTTGAAACGGACTTTGATAAATTTCACGATGATTTGTGGATGGGTCAAGATTCATATGAGAAAGCACAGAGGGTTTTACTAGAAGACGCTGTACAGATTGCTTTAAGGAAAAAGGCCTTAACGGAAGATGCAATCCAATTTTTTTTAGCAGGAGATTTGATTAATCAAATTACACCGACGACATTTGCTGCCAGAACAAATCAAATTCCCTATATCGGTTTATTTAGTGCCTGTGCCACATCTACCCAAGGTCTTGCGCTTTCTGCTTTGATCATTAATCAAGGGGGAGCAAACCATATTTTGACAGGGGCTGCCAGCCACAATGCTTCAGCAGAAAAACAATTTCGGTATCCTACAGAGTATGGAGGACAGAAGCCACCAACTGCACAGTGGACATTAACTGGCGCTGGCGTGGGGTTAATTGGTAATGGACATGATTTAAGTGGACCACAGCCAAAAATAATTTCTGCAACCATTGGAAAGGTAGTAGATATGGGATTAAGTGATCCTTTTAATATGGGAGGGGCAATGGCTCCAGCTGCAGTGGATACAATCCAAAGACATTTTATGGACTTAAAATTAGATCCGGATTATTACGATTTAATTATCACCGGTGATCTTGCTGAAATTGGTCGGAATACAGCATTAGAATTATTTCAACAAAAAGGATTGCTTGTAGATGAAAATAAATTTCAAGACTGTGGTCTACTTATTTATAAGCCAGAGCAGGAAGTCTTCGCAGGGGCCAGTGGCCCAGGATGTTCAGCTACCGTTTTGTACGGCCATTTGCTTAATCAAATGAAAGCAGGGGTGTATAAGCGAATCTTAATAGTGGCAACTGGCGCTTTATTATCTCCATTATCTTTTCAACAAAAAGAAACGATCCCATGTATTGCACATGCAGTTGCCATTGAGTATAAGGAATAGGAGTGAAGGCGATGCTAGCTATGTTTTTTTGGGCGTTTATAATTGGCGGATTTATTTGTGTAATTGGACAGTTAATGTTTGATGTAGCAAAATTAACACCTGCACATACGTTATGTATATTAGTAACAGCAGGAGCGATTTTAGCAGGATTTGGTTTATATGATCCATTAATTGATTTTGCAGGAGCTGGTGCTACAATTCCGATAATAAGCTTTGGTAATTCATTGGTAGAAGGAGCCATGAATGAAGCGGATAAACACGGATTAGTTGGAGTAATGACAGGAATGTTTGAAATTACTTCTTCAGGAATTTCCTCAGCCATTGTCTTTGGTTTTATCGGGGCTTTATTATTTAAGCCAAAAGGATAAGTTTTATTTCATAAAGAAGTCATGCGCCCAGACAGATTCACTTCACTTTACATAATTTATGAATATCATGATACAAGTGAGGTGAGGATAAATGTTTGGATATGGCGGTGGTTATGGCGGTTGTGGCGGTTGTGGCTATGGAGGCGATGCAGGATATGGCGGCGGAAGTACCTTTGTATTAATAGTCGTTTTATTTATACTATTAATTATTGTTGGTACTAGTTTTTGTTAATGAAATGCACAAATAATGGAAAGAGTGATTTTTTGCTCTTTCTATTTTTTTTGTTTGGGTTTCTATTCACAGTTCCTATTTTATGAACAACCTATAAAAAGTATAAAAGTTCTCTCATTTCAAAATAAATCTTCTAAATTACTAAATTGCTTGAAAAAATAAGCGTTTACATATATTCTAAATCTATGAAGATTAAGTAGTTTGTTTGGTAAACAAAATAATTATTTAGGAGGTTTGCTTGTTCTCTTTAGGAATTAATGAATAATATATCACGATAAATACAATAAAACAGGGAAGGTTGATATAATATGAAAACTTTTATTACGGAGGACTTTTTACTCTTTAATGAAACAGCGAAAGAACTGTATCATCATACAGCCAAACATTTACCAATTATAGATTATCATAATCATTTAAATCAGAAAGAAATTTTACAGGATAAAAACTATACAAACTTAACGGAAATTTGGTTAGCTGGTGACCATTATAAATGGAGAGCAATGCGGGCAAATGGCATTAGTGAAGATTATATTACAGGGGATAAAAAGGATAAGGAAAAGTTCTTCGCATGGGCGAATACAGTGCCAAATACATTTGGAAATCCATTATATCATTGGACACATTTGGAACTATTAAGATATTTCGATATTGATGAGCTTTTAGATGAAAAATCTGCTTCTGCAATATGGGAAGAAGCGAATCAAAAATTGAATACACCAGGGCTCTCTATAAGATCTATACTGGAAAAAGAAAAAGTTAAATTTTTGGGAACAACAGATGATCCGACAGATGATTTAGTTAGTCATATTGAATTAGCGAAAGAAGGCTTTACGACTACTGTATCTCCATCATTCCGCCCAGATAAAGGATTAAATATTGACAGGGACGAGTTTTTATCTTGGGTTGAGAAGTTGGGACAAGCAACAAACTCAGCAATTAATAATTATAATGATTTCTTAGATGCCTTAGCTAGTAGGGTTGATTTTTTTACGGCGCATGGTTGTAAAAGTTCTGATCATGGCATAGATGTTATGTTTTATGAAGAAGCAACAAAGGAAGAAGTCGCAATTTCTTTTCAGAAACGTATGAATGGGGAAGAATTATCAAAAAAAGAAATAGAACAATTTAAAACATACACTTTAGTTGCATTAGGTGAATGGTATGCTGAAAAAGGTTGGGTAATGCAGCTACATCTAGGTGCATTACGAAATAATAATACGCGCATGTTTAATCAGCTTGGTCCTGACACTGGGTTTGATTCAATTGGAGATTTACTCATTGCTAATAAAATTTCGGGATTCCTAAATACATTAGCTGATAAAGATAAATTACCTAAAACTGTTTTGTATAGTCTGAACTCTAAAGATTATCATGTACTAGCATCAATGGCTGGGAATTATCAAAGCTCTGAAATTCCTGGAAAAGTGCAGTTTGGAACGGCTTGGTGGTATAATGATACAATTGATGGTATGGAAGACCAAATGAAAATTTTGGCTAATATTGGATTAATTAGTAATTTTATTGGGATGTTAACTGATTCAAGAAGCTTCCTCTCTTTTTCAAGACATGAGTACTTCAGAAGGATTTTATGTAATGTGTTAGGAACTTGGGTAGAAGAAGGAAAAGTACCAAAGGATATGGCATTGCTTGAGAAGTATGTTAAAGGCATTTGTTATGAAAATGCTAAGCGTTATTTTGCACTTTAATAGATATTTCTAATGTCGGTTTAGTAATGCGAATAAGACCTATAAATTATTATAAGGAAAAATCCTCTGATTATTTTCAGGGGATTTTCCGATTTATGAATAGTGGATATTATTAAAGATCAGATATTATATCAGCTTTGCATTGTTGTACCAACTGAATAATTTCATTACGGAAAACATCGGTAATTCTATATTTCGGAACACTCACACTGAAAGCTCCAAAGTTTTCTCCATGCAATGTAATACTTGCCCCCACGCAAAATACCTCATCTTCGTGCTCACTATTATCGAGCGCATATCCAAGTTCTCGTATTTGAGCGATTTCTTGAATGAATGTTTCTTTTGTAGTAATTGTATTAGCCGTTTTTTTTATTAATGAATTATTGGCCAAATACATTTGGACTTCTTCGTCAGATTGATCAGCTAAAATGGACTTCCCCATTGCGGAACAGTATAAAGGAATACTTTTTCCAACCTTGGAGTATAAAGACACAGGATTACTACTTTCCATCTTTGTAATATAAACGATATTTACATGATCAAGAATTCCAAGGTGAACCGTTTCTGTTGTGATTCTTTGCAGTTTCTGTAAATAAGGTTTAGCAATCTGTTTAATATCAAGTTGATTGATACTTTTATTTGCGTATTTAATAATAGAAGGACCTAAACTAAACCTTTTTGTTTCTGCATCTTTTTGAACATAACCGATTACAACCAATGTGTCCAAAATTTTTAATGCTGTGGAATTCGTCAGATCAGCTCCCTTTGCTATTTCATTTAATTTTTTCGATGTTTCACTAGATGACAAGTATTCTAAAATCTGGTCTGCTTTTAAAAGAACAGCTCCATATAGTGGTTTTTTATTTTCCATTATACCTCTCCTCAATTCTTTATATTATAACTAAAACTGCAATAATTAAAAGCACTGTACAGAATAAAAGCGAATACTATTGTAATCTCTTACACTATTATATATAATAACGTTATAAGTTTCCAATTAATAAAGTTGATTTCCAAATAGGAAATTATTTAATAAGGGGGTAACATGAAAAGGTTAAAGGTATTGTCTAAAATTACAAATTGCGGTGTAGTTGCCGTTGTTAGGGCAGATTCAAAAGATGAAGCATTAAATATTTCAGAGGCATGTGTAAAAGGCGGTATAGCTGGGATCGAGGTAACATTTACGGTGAAAGACGCTGAAGAGGTATTAAAGGAGTTAGTATCTATTTATCGCAATGATAGCGAGGTCGTGATTGGCGCTGGAACCGTCCTTGATGCAATTACAGCAAGATTGGCTATTTTGGCAGGGGCTGAATTTGTTGTAAGTCCATATTTTGATGCACCAACAGCAAAGCTATGCAATTTGTACCAAGTTCCTTATATGCCAGGGTGTATGACTATAACTGAAATGAAACAGGCAATGGAAATGGGGGTTGATATTATCAAGCTTTTCCCTGGAAATGCATATGGCACAGATTTTGTGAAAGCGATTAAAGCGCCACTTCCGCATGTCAATATCATGCCTACGGGTGGAGTGAGCCTGGATAATGTAGATAAATGGATTAAAAATGGCTGTGTTGCAGTGGGTGTCGGTGGCAATTTAATCGCCCCGGCAAAAACAGGTGATTTTAAATCAATAACAGAATATGCAACTAGATATATAGAAAAAGTGAAAGAAGCGAGAGAGGCATGATGATGAAAAAGATTGTCACCCTTGGAGAAATTCCACTTCGTCTCTCTACTAATGTTGGTGAAAGACTCTTTCAAACAAATCAGCTTACCATGCATTATGGTGGTGCGGAAGCAAATGTTAGCGCTTCATTAGCGAGTTTTGGTTGCGATGTCTATTTTGTAAGTAAAGTACCTGATAATCCTTTGGGGAAGGGAGCGGAAAAACACTTAAAATCAAATGGTGTTCACACTGATTATTTGTTTAAAGGTGGTGAAAGATTAGGTACATATTATTTGGAAGCGGGTGTAGGTGAACGAAGTGCCCAAGTTTTATATGACCGGAAATATTCGAGTTTTTCAAAACTTACATGGGAAGAAATAGATTTCGATGAGATTTTTCACCACGCAACACTCTTTCATATAACCGGAATTACTCCCGCATTATCTCCAAATTTAAATGAGCTTACATTAGTATCATTGAAAAAAGCGAAGGAAAAGGGAGTTATCACAAGTTTTGACTTCAATTATCGTTCTAAACTATGGAGTCTACAAGAGGCAGCCGAAGCAATTAAGCTATTTCTTCCGTATGTAGATATTTGCTCATGTGGAGAATTAGATGCCGTTTATTTATTTGATATTGAAAAAGCCGATGATGTATTGGATAAAGAACAGAAATTAACATATTATTATAAAAAAATCCAAGAGATGTATCCAAATATTAAGCATATAAGTTCAACTTTCCGCGATGTGATATCGGCTTCCAACAATACACTGCAAGGTAATTATTTTACTGAAGGAGTACTATACCAGTCAAAAGTCCATCATATCGATCAAATAGTTGATCGTGTTGGAGCTGGAGATGCTTTTGCAGCAGGTATTCTATACGGAATAATCGAAGAAATGGATTCTCAGCAGACCGTTTCTTTTGCAACAGCTGGTTCCGCCTTGAAACATACAGTACATGGCGATTGCAATGTTTTTACAAAGGATGAAGTTATGGCATTTGTACAAAATGAATCTGGCAAAATAATTCGATAAGATTAAAAAAACCTAAAATGTAAAGAGGAGGATGAATTATGGAAACACGTTATGCAAATCACCCAGAAGAAATCAAAAGGTATAATACGGATGAATTAAGACAACATTTTCTTGTTGAAAAGCTTTTTGAAGCAGGGGAAGTTCATTTAACATATACACATGTAGACAGATTGATTTTTGGTGGTGTGACTCCATCAGATAAAGAGTTAACAATTAAGTTGGATAAAGAATTAGGTGTTACATATTTCCTTGAACGGCGTGAATTAGGTGTTATTAATATAGGTGAAACGGGATCTGTCATACTTGATGGACAAGAGTATGATATGCAGCGTCACGATGGACTATATGTTGGAAGAGGGACGAAGGAAGTGTTATTCCGTTCAAAAGATCCAAATAATCCAGCTAAATTTTATATTAATTCATCTCCAGCACATCACACATATCCAACGGTTAAAATTGATATTAAGGAAATTAAGCCACTTGAAATGGGAGAGCAAGGGACGCTAAATGAAAGAAAGATCCATCAATATATTCATCCAAATGTTTGTGAGAGTTGTCAACTTCAAATGGGATTAACTATATTGAACCCTGGAAGCGTTTGGAATACAATGCCCGCCCATACGCATGAGCGCCGTAGTGAAGTATATTTATACTTTGATATGGAGGAAGACACACGTGCATTCCACTTTATGGGGGAGCCAGATGAAACAAGACATCTAGTGCTTAAAAACGAGCAAGCGGTTATTTCGCCAAGCTGGTCTATTCATACCGGTACAGCTACAAGTAACTACACATTTATTTGGGGAATGTGTGGAGAAAACATCACTTATGATGATATGGATCATGTGAAAATGGAAGAATTAAGATAGTAGTTTTAAAAAATGTTTAGAATTATAGGAGGTATATATGACATCAGAATTAAATGATTTTTCACTAGATTATTTCTCATTAGATGGAAAGGTTGCTATTGTTACAGGTGGTAACACGGGATTAGGTCAAGCCTATTCCGTCGCACTTGCAAAAGCTGGTGCGGATCTATTTGTTGTTACACATGGTGATAATTGGGGTGAAACAAAAGAATTAATTGAAAAAGAAGGCCGTCAAGTAGAATTCTTTCAGGCAGACTTAGAAAACAGAGAAACGATTAAGGAAATCGTTTCAAGTTGTCGAAAGAAATATGGGAAAATAGATATTTTAGTTAATAATGCTGGTACGATTCGACGGGCTCCGTTGCTTGAATACCAAGAAGAGGACTGGGATGCAGTCATGGATATCAATCTAAATGCTGTTTATTTTCTAAGCCAAGAAGTTGCAAAGGTGATGGCAGAACAAAAAAGTGGGAAAATTATTAATATTGCTTCTATGCTTTCATTCCAAGGAGGTAAATTCATTCCTCCATACACAGCAAGTAAACATGCAGTAGCAGGACTTACAAAAGCTTTTGCGAATGAATTAGCGGAATACGGAATTCAAATTAATGCGATCGCCCCCGGTTATGTGGAGACTAAGAATACAGCACCAATCCGCGCGGATGAAAAGCGGAATGCAGACATTCTATCACGCATTCCAGCGGGCCATTGGGCTACTCCTGCGGATTTAATGGGAGCTATCGTCTTTCTATCCAGTAAGGCATCTGATTATATGAATGGTCATGTTCTTGCAATTGATGGCGGATGGCTAGCAAGATAAAAGTCTAACATCATGGATAAGCCATATCATAATAATAAGTGATATGGTATGGCTCGTTTCTGAATTTACGAACATATCCCAGTTGAAGCTCAAAAATAAATCTTATTGAAATCATCGCAAACCTGCAGCAGCTGGAATGTTTGGATACGGTAACTACTGTACAAAATAAAATAATTCTTTATGAGGAAAATAAATTAGAGGGAGGAATGAATGAAACACCATCCAGTGTTTCGCTTTTTATATATCTTTTATACCTTTGTTTTTATGCTCCATATTGTTAATGTCTTTATAGGCAGCGCGCGTTTAAATTATCTATTGGGACTACTAGCAATTTTGATGTTGGCCGTATCTTTTATTCAGGCATCAAGGCTATTTACAATACTAGGCAGTGCATTTATTTTGATAGGAAGCTACCTATTCTTCATAAGTGGACGATCTATTATATACCTACCTAGTTTATTAACATCCAATATGTCATTACTTACTCTATTAGCGATGCTCCCTTGGATGAGTAGTGTCGTTAGAAGTGGACGGTTCGATCGTAGTCTGAATGTTTTAATGAAGGTGAATGTATCCGATCTTGGTAAGCTATATACACGGAGCTCGGTAACAACCCTTACATTGGCGACTTTTTTAAATTTATCAGCTGCATCTATTTCCCAGGAAGTATTAAAAGAAAATCTGTCACATGTTAATAAAAAACTAAGGGATTCATTTATTAGTATATCAACACTTAGAGGCTTTTCTTTAGCCTTATTATGGAGTCCATTAGAAATATTGTTAGCAGTATCCATTTTTGCAACTGGAGTTACCTATGTGGCAATTTTACCTTGGTTACTGTTGGTAGCGGCTATAACTTTTATACTTGATACATTGTGGGGCCATTTCCACTTTAAGAAATATGCATATAATAATCCTGATGTACATAGCTCGGAGCATGTAAATATTAAAGGATTGGCGAGTAAAATTACTCAATTATCCATCGCACTGGTGTTATTTCTTACGTTGGTTATTTTATGTGGTAATTTGTTTGCGATCGATTTCATATTAACTGTTACACTACTTATTTTTCCATTTACCTTCGTTTGGTCACTAATAATGAAGAGATTGCGTAGTTTTTTGACTATCGGCTGGAATACATGGAAATTGAAAACAAACACTATGCAGAATTTTATTGTATTATTTATATCGCTGTCGTTTTTTTCCAATAGCTTAAGTAATGCAACGTTTTTAGAATTTATTCAGAAACCAATTTTATATGTTTCCGAATATCCGTTAATTATTTTTTTCGTGATACAAATCATCTTCATTTTTATGAGTATGTTTGGTATTCATCCAATTGCAACAATCGGTATATTAGGAGGTTTAATTACAACGTTATTAGATGTGCTTAACCCGCTAAGTCTTGCAATTGTGTTAATAACCAGTTCTGTGGCTACATTAACGGTGGGTACGTATGGATTGGTTGTTACGTTGACAGCAGTAAATACTGGGCAAAACCCGTATCGAATCACATTAGATAATTTGCTTTTCTCTCTCATTTTTGGGGGCATTGGATCGATTATTGCTTATTTTCTTGTATAAAATGAAGAGAAGGTCTTTATCATGAATGTTATATTTGAAAGCATATGCCAGGAAGATATTTATTTTAATAATAATAGATCGATTTGAAAATTCCGAATTCGGTAACAAACCACTTGATTTATATAGCGCTTACAATTATACTAGGTTTTATTCAATTATTTTGTATGGGAAACAAAGTAATGGCGCTAGATATTTCTAATCTGTAAATTAAAAAGCCTAATATTATTGGGTTATTATTTAGAACGAATTGACGGATTCACTTAGTTGAAAAATAAAAAGTTGAGGTGGAATGCAATAATGAAACATTTACTAGCGGCTATTGAGTTACTTGAACAAAATAAGATAGATTTTGATATTACTAATGTCAAAGTATATAAAAAATCTTATACATATCATGATAATGTACATTTAATGATGATAAAAGATAAAGCAACTAAAGGGATACTGGCTGTTGGAAATGGTCCACTTTTTGATGATTTGGAAGGAACAGATATTGAAGGGAAAGGGAAGCTTTGTCCATTAACACATGCCAACCGTCTAGTATTGAATCGTTACTTCGATTACACTGTACCTCGAGCTTTCGGTACTAAAATAGCTACAATGGGCCTAGGGGATCGCTTAGGTTTAGCTTCACCTGGACATATAGAGACGATAAAAGGAAAAAGTGTAAAACCCATTCTAGCTCAACAAAGCATCCGTGAATTAACACTTACAAATAGAACGATGGATGATATGCTAGACGCTGCTTGTTTTGCCGTCTTCCAAGAAGGATATAAGGACGGATTTGGCGCAGACGGTGATCATATAAAAGAAGAAAAAGACATTCAACATGCGCTGTCATTAGGTATTTCCATGTTAACATTGGACTGTTCCGATCAGATACCAAAGGGAATTGAAAGAAAATCAGCAGAAGAATTAAGTGTAGAGTATGAGAAGTTGCCACAAGCAATAAAAGATCGTTACAATGAACAATATTTAAACAAAACATTTGATGTGAATGGTCTGTCACTTTCATTTGATGAAAAATTATTAATGGAAAACGTGCTCCAATATAATGAAGCACTAAATTATATGGTCCATGTATATAATGAATATATTAGTACGGGAAAACGAGAAATCGATTTTGAAATTTCCATAGATGAAACGGAAACAATCACGTCTCCAACCGCACATTTCTTTGTTGCAAATGAATTAACATTGAAAGATGTGGAAGTAACGAGTCTTGCTCCTAGATTCTGTGGGGAGTTCCAAAAGGGTATTGACTATATTGGTGATATTGAACAATTTGAACATGAACTAAGTGAACATGCATTAATTGCCGAGCATTTTGGATATAAATTAAGTATCCATTCGGGAAGTGATAAATTTAAAGTTTTCCCGATCATTGCAAAGTATACAAAAGGCGTTTTACATGTAAAAACTGCTGGTACAAACTGGCTTGAAGCAATACGGGTAATCGCTCAAACCAATCCAAATCTATACAGACGCATGCATGTTTTTGCTTTAGAGCATTTTGAAGAGGCACTAGCATACTATCATGTTACACCGGATTTAGCTGGTATTGCTTCACTTGAAAGTGTTCCAGATAGTGAACTAGAAAGCTATATGAACAACGATGCAGCGCGTCAGCTATTTCATGTTACATACGGTCTTATATTAACAGCCATAGACGAAAATGGAAATGCTTTGTTTAAGGATGAGTTCTTCCGTACACTCGATGAGCAAGAAGAAGAGTACCGAGCAGCGCTTGTGAAACATATCGGAAAACACGTAGAGCTTTTAGGATTGTAATTATAGAAGTAAAGGAATAAAACATATTTATGCTGCCTTAGTTCTGAATTCCACTGAACTGAGGTTGTTTTATACTTATCTTTCTTTCGGGATTAAGACCCCCACCTCTAAGCGAAGCGTAGGTTGTAAAGCAGGATATATTTAATTGTCCTTGAATGAAAATAGAGATGTGATGAACGCGATGGAAAACACGAACCACTTTGGTTATTTTGCGATGGATGTAGCTTCTGAATTGGAAGTCACCACGTTCACGCTAAGAAGATGGTCGATTGAGTTAGCAAAAGCAGCAGGATAATCATTTGAACGGAATGAATAGGAACAACGTATTTATTATGAACGCGATTTTAAGGTGTTTAGAGAATTAAAAAAGTAACTTGCTCATTCCGTATCTTTTGTAGACGCTATAAAAGCAGTAATAGCAGCGGATATAGAGAATATAAACGCAGTAAAAACACCTAGCGTTTATACCAATAAAATTCGTTTATCAAAGCGAGAATTACAGGAAATTGTCAAGCAGCAGTGAAAGAAACCATAGAGAAAGGACGGGAAGCTATGTTCGAAGCTTTTGAACATAAAATGAATGATGTTGAGATCGATTGATCCGCAGCAGCTGCAACAATTACTGGAAGAAAGGCGCTTAGAAATTGCTGTAGAGCAAGATGATAAAGAAAAGTCTTGGTGGAAAAAAATTCGGCAAATAAAAAAGGATCTCCACTTAGAAGATCCTTTTATACTGCTTATTGAACGCACACTTAAGATGAATAAAAACTAGCTACAAAGTGTGGCAATATTACAAATAACAACCTATTTATATTAACTTAGAATTCACCATATCTTGTTTGGTTCAATATGATATGGACATAAACTGTAATTGTATCATCTTATATATAGTAATTACTTACGCCTAGGAGTCTTTCGGCCCAAAACGAAAGGCTCCTCATTATGGTAATTGTACTGATTTGATGTGATTAAGTTTTAAATATACAGTTTCCCCACTTGCATTTGCTAATTCTGCAAAGTTATTTTCCACCATTTTTAACAATCCAATTTTTGATGGATCTAATCCCGCATCGAATACGACAAGTTTTCCCTCTGCTTTTTTTAGTTGCTCTTCAAAGGAACGTAGTAAAGGTACGTTCGACGAATTTACAGGTAATTTCTCGTTACTAAGGGTATAAGGAGTGGTGCTTTGATTGTACGGAGTTAGCCATTTTAGATGTTCTAAAGGAATAAATATCAACTTATACACTGGTGAATAAAAAGCGAGATAATTACTTAAGACATTTGTAACATATCCATGAAAAGTGAGGTTCCTTGTTACATATATTTCAGTAAAAATCCCCTTAGCATTTGTTAAAATTTTACGATATGAAAGTGATTCTGTCTCTTCAGCTAAAGAATATTCACTAGGATTATCAACATAGTTTTTCATGTCAGTATTAAGGTTGATTCTATGAACATGCAACAATGGAATATATATATATTGTTGGCCGTTAAACAACACAAGAACGTCTTGGCCAAAATCAGTTAACACTCCTTGAAAGTAACTTTCCCCGGACATTTTTACATAAACTTGTTTTCCCAATAATTTCGTTAAGATACTACTCAAATAAATCTCCTCCCATAGTTAGATTAGGATGTTATTTATTACGTAAAGACGATTTGTACCCAATAGAATAATAAAAACAACGTTACAACCGTTGTTAATGGTATAACAATCATCGATACGCTCAAATACTCCATCCATTTCACTTTAATTTTGTTTTGTTTCAAGATATGCATCCAAATAAGTGAAGCTAATGTTCCAATCGGTAATAACAATGATCCCATGTCGCTACCAATTATATTGGCAAGATAAATGGTCTTTAATGTAATTGGATCTAATCCCATTTCAGTTAAGCTAATGGTGCCGATCATTAAAGCAGGATGATTATTAAAGATGTTAGATAGTATGGAAACTAATCCCCCCATGGTGAGGCTGGCTTGTAACAACCCTTGGTTTACGATAGGCTCAAACATTTCTACAAGCATTGCTGTGAGTCCTGCATTATGGAGCCCGTAAATAATGACATACATAGAGAAGGCAAAAATAAGAATGTGCCAAGGTGTCTTCTTTAATAGATCTACTGGATTTGTGCCCAAATGATACCATCTCCATATTAGCAAGACTACTGACCCAAATACGGCAACCAATTCAATTGGAATAGCAAAGTAAGATGCTACAAAGAGGAGACAACGCATTATAAATACAAACAGCAGTACTTTCAACATAAATTTAGTGTGTTTACTTTTTGTTTCAGCAGACATTTTTCCTTTTAATGGATGGAAACGTTTGGTGAAAAAAATCTCCTCTATGTCATAGGAGATACTTGGCAATCGTCTTGGTAATTTCCTCTTTACTACTACGAACATTAACCATGACATAAACAACAATCCTAACGTTGCTGGTACAAACATCATCGCAGTATGCATATAAAGCGTCATGTTAACAATTTCTAAGGCGATTAAATTGACAATATTACTTACCCCAATAGGTGCACTAGAAGCTGTTGCAATAAGTGCTCCACTTAACAGATAGGGAATCATTTGATGTGGTTTTAGGCGAAGATTTTTCAGGAGTAAAATTAAGATTGGTGTCGTAATCAAGATGCTTCCATCGTTATTAAATAAAAGGGTCATTAAAAAACACAACAACTGGATGTACCAGTATAGTCGATAGCCTGAGCCTTTAGATAAAGTTGCTAGTCGTGCAGCTGCCCAGTGAAAAAAACCGAAGCTTTCTAATATTATAGCCATAACAATAGTTGCCATTATGGTAACAGATGCACCACCAATTTTACTAATAATATCCGCAACGTCTCCTCGTGATACCATTCCTGTCAGGAGTATTATCCCTGCACCGATTGATGCTGGCCATGCTTCATTTATACCACCCGGTCTCCAAAAAATGACAATCATGGTCATAACGAAAACAAAAATTGTTATTCCGATGTCAAAAGTCATTTCTACTCTCCTTTCTTAATAAATGTAATAAGACATCTGTCCTTGCATGTCCTATTCCCTATAATTATATTCAACTCTATTAAGAAGGGATTGGATATTAACCTAAAACTCTTACAATGTATGTTTGGCTCGTTGTGATAATTGTCCATTAGAGAGATATGTCTAATAGAATAGGATTATCAACTTTATAAATAAAGATTGATTTCAATCGAACAATTCCCCCCTTTTTTAGCATACAAATTATTCTTTGGGTAGGTTCTTATCCTTACCGTTGTTAAGCGCATATTCCTGACGCTGCTACACCTTTTAAAAATGTTTTCATCTACTACACAGTTTGTGTCACAAGATTCCAAAGTTTCAAATATGATCTATACTTTGCAAAAGATGTAGAATCTGAATTAGAAGTCACCACGTCCACACTAAGAAGATGGTCGATTGAGTTAGAATAAGCAGGATATTCATTTGAACGAAATGAACAAACGATCTCTTTTTTTCACTACATCATTTTATGCTCAAAAGTTTCGAACATAGCTTCTCGTTCTTCCTCAATGGCTTCTTTCACTGCTGTTTGTACAATTTCCTGTAATTTATGCTTTGATAACCGGATTTCATTTATTTGTAAACGGTATAGTGGGGAATTAGTAGAAAGTAACGAGGAGTCGATACAGAATAACTTCTTTCCACTAGAAGAACTCCCAGAAAATATTTTTACCGAACATAAAATGATGGTTGATGACTTATTATCGAAAAAAACACTACCAATTATTGGTTAATAATTGAACGATTTTTTAGCAGGAGGTAAGAATGGAATACTTTAAACAATTACGTTCATTTGTTGGACACAGTCCACTTATACTGCCAGGGTCATTAGTTATTGTATTGAATGAAAAGAGACAGTTACTTTTACAGAACAGAACTGATGGTACATGGGGTTTGCCTGGTGGACTTATGGAAATAGAAGAATCTTTGGAAGATGCAGCTAGAAGAGAAGTTTTTGAAGAAACGGGGTTAAAAATAGGTACATTAGAATTAGTTAATGTTTTTTCCGGGCCTGATTATTTTCAAAAACTTTCCAATGGCGATGAATCATATTTTATTTCTGCCTTATATATGACAGAGGACATATCAGGAGAAATTATAATCGAAGAATCTGAATCCAAGGAACTTAAATTTTTCAATATAAATAATATTCCCAAACCTGAATACTGCCATAAGAATTTACCACCCTTGCCATGTTATTTACCATCAAGTGTCATGAAATTTACCATTGATTTCCAGTGTGTTTACCAAAGTCGTTACAGGGGTGTAATTTTTAATACACTATAGAGAAACGGCCATTGGAATATCACTGTCCCAACGGCTGTTCAGTAATCATTTAAAACTCTTATCTTCTAATTGCTTATTAATAATCTCAATGGCCCAACGAATGAGTTCATCATGATTTAAATCCTCTTCTTCGGTCATTGCATCTTAGTGCAAAGCTTACAAGGTGACATTGTCCAGAAGTGGAGCAGGCTTATATAAATCCTTATTCTACCGGCGGGTATTTATTGCTCCAGTTCTTCTTGGGTGGCTTTTGGAATCTCCTCCCAAGAAACTTCATCATAGGATGTGACTTCATTCTCTTTTTTTATATACAACTTCAAGTACGCATCTTGTTTTAATTCTTTTTGTGCGGAAAACTCTACTTCCATCATGCTACCATTATCATAATATGCCGGAAGTTCATACCAATAGGTTGTCATAATTTGTCCCGAGTCAATCTTATTCTCATCAGTATAAGAAGGATCTCCAACCTGCACATAAACATTCTCTTTTCCCAAGCGATTAAAATCAACCGTGGCCAGTATTACTACACAGGCCACCAATAGAATAGAAATTACACCAAAAGTTATACCAATGATTTTTTTCATTTAACTTCCCTCCTGAATCGTATTAAAAATTGTCTTATGAAACCCTCGTATGGTGATAAAATAATAAATAATATAAATGAACACATACGCTGACATCCAAATTGTGATTGGTACCCATAGTCTCATTTGTAATAAGTTAGAAAATGCAATCAAAGCAACTGTACCATGCAGTAATCCAAGTATGAGCGGTGCTATAAATATTAATCCTACTTGGTAACGAATGGTACGCTTCATCTCTTTTTCAGGCACACCAATCTTATATAGTATGGAATACTTATCCTTATCATCTTCAGCCTCTGTCATCGTTTTAAAGAAAATAATACTGCCAGTGGCAACAAGAAAGACGAGACCTAAGAAACTACCAACAAATAACGTGACCCCTGTTCCCTCTAAGGAATCTTGATAATCTTGTACGGCACTGGAAAAGTCTACTGTTGATGACTTCGCTTCTAACTCCTGGGACAAGTCTAAGTGTTCTTTATAATTTTCTATTTGTACGGCTTGATAAGTCGATTCTTCTGCACTCAAATCATTGTAAGCTTCATCATGAGCAACAATTACCGTACCAGGCACTGTAAAAATATTGAAGATAGATTCTCCATAAATTTGCACAACTTCATGATCTACATTATTAAAAGAAACTTCCTTTACATCTTTCGACCATTGTTCATCATAAAATGGTTCTATCATGGCAACTTCGTCCTTGGTTAGGTTTAAGGAATCAATATCCCATTCAAGCGCTTCCGCCAACTTCTCAAATGCAGAATGGTCAATAACTGTATACTCTTTCTCCATTTGTTCACTGTTTATACGAATATTCTTCGTATCTACACGAATCAATTCTTTTACAATAGCATCATCGATATCTTCTTCTTGCCCTTCCCACATAAATGAGAATGGTGTAGCTTCTACTACGTTTTTCTCCGTGTCATAATACAATCCAAACACTGTACCGCCTGCTGTAATTGTTGTTGCACTTAACGTAGCGATAATTGTTAATGTCTTTGCATTTCCACGAATTCGATATAATAGTTGAGAAGCTGACATTAAATTGAGCCCTTTCCATGCCCAAAACTTCCTTTTTTTCAACATATGAAGTACGTAAACCAGCACGCTGTTAAATAGTAGATACGTACCTATCACGGTTAAGGAAATGATTACAATTGGCATTGATAGGCCTAAATAACGCCATACCTCTGAAGTTAAATCTTGTAATGCTAACCAATAAGCCACAACCAATGTAGCTAGTCCAAGAATTACTGAAATAATCCTAGCTTTTGGCAATTCTTCTCCTTTTTTCGATGCATGAAATAAATCAATCAGTTTAAATCGATAAATGACTCTATAACCTTGCAACGATGTAAAGAGGAATATAATCAAGAATACGATAATTGTTTCGACAATAGCATTTGGTGAGAATGCTAGACCAACCTCGATATTAAGTCCCATTAACTTCAAAAGAAGAGATAGTAGTAATTGAGATAGGAAGAAACCTAACACTACTCCAACGATTAATGAAACGATCCCTATTACCATATTTTCAAAGAACAATAGAAAACCAATTTTTTGTTTTCGTACACCCATTAAAGAGTATAATGCTACTTCCTTCTTTCTTTTCCTCATGAAAAAGGAATTTGAGTACAGAATAAAGATAGCAACAAAAATGATAAGCACTAATGCTGAAGCACTCATTATACCGCTGATTTCTTTTGATTTTTCTGCCAATCCACTAATATCACCACTATGTTTTAAAGTTGCAAACGTAAAAAATATAATGATGGAAAAAATAGTTGAGCCAATATACAGTCCATAACTTTTCATATTTCGACGGATATTCTTCAGTGCTAAATTAAACAATGTGCCCGTCACCACCTAGTTGTGCCAGTTCATCTAAAATCATTTGGTAAAACTCTTTTCGTGAGTGTGTACCACGAATCATTTCCTTAGATAAACACCCATCACTGATAAATAGTATTCTTCTACAAAAGCTTGCTGCAAATGCATCATGCGTCACCATCATTATGGTCGCTTCCTGATCTTCATTTAATGAGCTCAAGGCTTTTAATAAATCCGTTGCTGACTTGGAATCAAGTGCCCCAGTAGGCTCATCTGCAAAAATCAATTTGGGATTAGAAACGAGAGCGCGACAAGATGCAGTGCGTTGTTTCTGGCCACCAGAAATTTGATAGGGATATTTATCGAGTATTGCTTCAATCCCGAATGCTTTTGCCATTGCATCTACTTTTACATCAATTTCTTTTACAGGAAGCTTTGCAACTGCAAGTGGTAATACTATATTCTCACGTACCGTTAAAGAATCGAGTAAGTTGTAATCTTGAAATATAAATCCGAGATGGTCCCTGCGAAAGTCAGCAAGCTGATCCCCTTTCATTTTTGCAATATTATCATTTTCTATATAAATATCACCTTTAGAAGGGGTATCAATTGTCGCTAATACATGAAGTAATGTTGACTTTCCAGCACCGGATGGTCCCATGATTCCTACAAATTCACCATGATCTATCGTAAAGGAAATGTTCTCCAGCGCTTTAAACGTATTCGCTCCTTTTCCAAAGACTTTCTCAACATTTTTCACCTGTAATAAAAACTCCATTATTCCTTCACCTCTTTCGTATGTTGTCTTTACTATATCCCTCCATCCTTAAACTACAATCACATTTACCTTACAAAATCCTTAAATACGTTTTTTCTTGCAAATTCCTGTTAAGATAGAATAAATTAGATGATAATAACAAGTATGAAAAGGTGATAAACATGGAAAGACCACTTATTCTCATTGTTGACGATGAACAAGACTTATGCCAATTAATGAAAACAAGCTTAACAAAGGAAGGGTTTTCTGAAATCGAAATGGCAGGCACCATAGAAGAAGGATGGAAAAGATTTAAAGCTTTCGAACCAAACCTAGTAATATTAGATGTTATGCTTCCTGATGGAGAAGGTTATGATTTGTGTAAAAGAATAAGAGAAGTTTCACGTATCCCAATTCTTTTCTTGTCTGCTAAATCCGATGAAGTGGATAAAATATTAGGACTGGCAATCGGTGGAGACGATTATATTACGAAGCCTTTTAGTCCAAAAGAGATGGCCTATCGCGTGAAGGCACAACTTAGGCGCGCTGGTGTATATACGATGGAGGCAACAGCTAAGGCGTCCAGCGTCGGACCTTTTGAAATCAATTCAGATGAAACGGAAGTAAAAAAGGACGGTCATTTACTTGAGTTAACCGCTAAAGAAGTAGGATTATTGGCATCATTTATGCGGAATCCGAACCACATCCTCAGCAAAAGAACCTTATTTCTAAATGTATGGGGAGAAGATTTTTATGGTGCTGATAATACATTAATGGTGCACATTCGCAGGCTTCGGGAAAAAATTGAAGACAATCCGTCTGATCCTTCCTATATTTTAACGGTGAAGGGACTAGGTTATCGATTCGTGCCAAATAATGAGAATTGAGTTATGGATTTGTAGTAGTTATTTTGCATAATATATAGACTTTCCTTTTTTAGAATAGGTGATAGAAAATGAAATGGAAACTAACCGCTCGTTATTTAATATCCATTTTAAGCATCGTATATATTGTAACAATTGTAAACACTATAATCTTATTTGGACTGCTTATTTATCAGGGTTACCAGAATACAGAGGAATCAGAAAGTAGCTCTGGTGAAAATTTCACTCGCACATTCAGCCAATATCTAACATTAGAGGATAATCAGCCCTATGTTACAGAACAAGGAGAGACTGCCTTAGAAGAATTTGGTGCCTGGCTGCAAATCTTAGATGACAATGGAAATGTAATTTCGTCCTATCAAACTCCAGATCATGTTTCGACAAATTACACCCCCATTGATCTTATACACAAATATAAGTATATGGATGATGAATTGAATACGTACTTTATAGGCGAGTATGAAGGGTATAGTTACTTAATTGGTGTGCCAAATTCCGATGAACAACGTCAAGTATTTATGCTGAATCCAACCACAATCATAACGTATGCTTCTCGGTTTTTAGGAGTCATTATCATCGTAGATTTAATTATTGCGGCAGTCATTGGCTTCTTGTTCAGTATTATTTTAACAAAACCCGTGAATCGCATTATTGAACGAATCAATGAACTAAAGGAACGACAATTCCACATAGATAAACCAAAACGCCCAGGCATATACAATCGTGTATTTGCAAATCTAAATAATGTTTCGACGACATTGCAAGAACACGAAAGGGAACGTATTAAATTAGAAAAAATGCGAAACGATTGGATTAGTAATGTCTCGCATGACATCAAAACTCCACTCTCTTCCATTCGTGGTTATGCAGAACTCTTAGGTAACGACAATGTTTCATCACACGAACGCCTAAAGTATGCAGAGGTAATCGAGCGACAGTCTCTTTATATGAAGGAGTTACTAGATGACTTCAATCTTACAATGCGACTTCGAAACCATGAAATGCCGCTTCAACGACAGGACACAAATATGGAAGGCTTTGTTCGAGAAATGGTCATTGATTTACTAAATGATCCTCAATTTGGCTCGTCACAAATTCATTTCTATAGTGAAAATAGCGAACTAAGCTGGAAAATAGACCAACATTTAATGAAACGCGCTTTGCTCAACTTTATGTATAATGCATTAATTCATAATGATGAAAATGTAGAGGTTTTTGTAAATGTTGCAGAAAACGCTATTACCATACACGACAATGGAAAAGGTATTTCCCCTGAAGACCAAGATCAAGTTTTTGACCGCTATTATCGTGGTACAAATACTGGACATATACGAGGAACCGGCCTTGGAATGGCAATTGCTCGGGATATTATAGTAGCTCATGGAGGGGAAGTTGAGCTTGCGGGCCAAGTTGGAAAAGGGACAAATATCAAGATATCGTTTAACGTCTCTCAAAGCAACACTTGTCATGATGTAATTCCAAAATCTTTCGATAATGAATCAAACAAAAAACCTCCTATATAAAAGTTTCACACCACCGTAGGTATGCCCTCTAATTATGTAAGAGGTTTTAACTGGTAAACAGTTTGGCAATCGGTGGTAAAATTGCAAAGAATCTGCTTATGATAAAGGGAATAAGTGAAATCTCATTAGCAGGTATACTAGGTGAAGCAGGAGATCTAAGTGGATTTTCTCATGGGAATTCTCTATTATGTCTTGCAGGATTACATCTAGCAGCAAGCTCAGGTAAATGGAAAGGGCAAATAGTCATTTCTAAACGAGGCAGGTCAAGACTTCGAGGCTTCCTCTACTTTAAAATAGTTAACATAAATTTTGAATGTTGTCTTATTCGTAAAATTTCAAATATGTAAGGAGTACCAGGTTTATTCAACAAAAAGGCAATGGGACCCATCAGTTTAGCATAACTGGCCTCCACCCCTTGGATAGGCACGACGTAGGAATGAGAGGGCGAATGACCCGTTGAGACATGGGAGGGAAAGCCCCCAGGGACCTCGTGGAGATGCGTATTATATGGTAAAATATGGAGTAGTAGCTAACTCCTTTATTTAACTATGCCTTCACAAAGCCAAAAATGATCTAAACTCATTTCATTTATCAACTAATCTAATTAAAGAGTTATGAAATACTGCGAATATGCGAGCATTTAAGAGATAAACGTATCAAACTGAGGGAGTAGAATAGTGCTGCTTTATATTTGTTCGACAATTGGTTAGTTTAAACAACAGACCAAGTTCCGTATTAACTTGGTCTGTTGTTTTTGAACAATTAGGTCTGTTTTTCAGTAATATAGGATTTTACGGTTGGTGGTTCATATTTATTAAATTGATCAAGTAGTCCATTTGGTTCTACATCTACTAGTGCCATAGAACGGTATTTTTCATGCAGGAACTGTTCATCAGACATATGATTAAATAAGGCAACAAGAGGATCATAATAATGATTAATATTTAAGAGTCCACAAGGTTTATGATGAAGTCCTAACTGAGCCCAAGTAAAAATCTCAAAGAACTCTTCTAATGTTCCTGGCCCACCTGGCAAAGCTATAAAACCATCGGCCAGCTCTGCCATTTTTGCTTTTCTTTCATGCATGGAGCCTACTACAATTAGTTCGGTTAGGTTGTTATGGGATATTTCTCTTTTTTCTAGAAAACTAGGCATTACTCCAATTACTTTTCCACCCGCTTCTAAAACGGACTCTGCAACTGCCCCCATAATCCCTACACTTGCCCCCCCATATACAAGTGTAATATTACGTTTAGCCAGTTCTTTACCCAGTTTTCTTGCAACTTCGACATAGACATTAGATGCTCCATTACTTGATCCACAAAATACAGCTAGTTTTTTCAATATATTCACATCCTAATTAAGTATTCTTTCTTAATAGCATACAAAACTTTCGGTAATTTGTTAATATTAAACTATTAAACGGAAGGTGGATTAACATGAATGTAACTGATTTTCAACAATGGGTGAGAGATTATTATGAAGCACGAGGCTGGTCTGAATTAGACATTTTTATTCGTATTGGCTTTTTAGCAGAAGAAACTGGTGAAGTGGCACGGGCTATTCGCTCCCTTGAGATTGGCAGGGATAGACCAGATGAAGTATGTGGTTCGTTTGAAGGGAACAAAAAGGAGTTAACCGAAGAATTAGGGGATGTGTTAGGTAACTTAATTGTCATTGCAAACAAGTACAATATCCCTTTAGAAGAAGTGTTTAATGCTCATAAAAAGAAACTATCAGAACGCTATTCCAATGCATAAGTTAATAAAACCTTTTTTCACTTAAAGGGCACGAATCTTTAATAATAAGAGACCGCCAATTTTGGCGGCCTTATTTCATTTAACCTTTAGTCAACAGTGTAATGTTCTGAGCAGCCTTTTCTTACTCAAATTCCTTAATAGCGATCGTCTCTACGTTCTCTGCATCTGCACTCGAACTTACGCTCACGTCTGCGGTCACGATCTCTATCACGATCATGGTCACAATGATGTTCACGCTCTCCTCTTACTTCTCTACATTCACAAATTAACCTTTCCCGTCGTCTCCGTCTACGATCTTCTCTTTCTCCGCCTACAAAATCATCTTCAAAACACATATACTCATCGCTCCTTATTATTTTTAAAGTCGGCTGACCCTAATAAATAATATATTGTTAAGTGGTATGCGATGATTGGACATACAATCTGGTGAAAACGATGATTTTTTTCCCAATAAAAAAGCCCCTTCATTTAAGAGGAGGTTAGCGCAAATGTATAATACGAACCAACTAACAGTTTGTCAATATTTTTCAATGAAAATTTATAATATCTCATGCTACACTAAATTTACATGCCAAATAACCTTCCAATGTTCTGTATTCGGTAATTTTCTGGCTAGTTATATTTATAAAACTAGGCTAGATCTTGGAAAGCTGATTTGCTTTTAAAGTGCATAAATCCAATGTAAGAGTTTGTTGGCACATGCTATCACAGTAAAGGGTTTTCCTTCATCACGTTTCTTATCATTCCTCGTAATCGCTTGTTACGAGGAATGATTTCATCTGTCGTTTTCTTCTTGCGACAATCACGAATTGCACATTTAACGGCCATATACAAGGTGTGCCGTAGTCTACTAGAGCCTCTTTTGGTAATTCGATTTAGAGTACCTTTGAATGTACCAGATTTGAAGACACTAGGATCCCAAATTTCAGAAATAATCGTTGCCGCGATTTTTTCACCGATACCGGGGATGGATTGGATAATTTTATATGCTTCAATACTTCCCACTAAAGCATCTATCTCATCTTCAAACTTAGATAGATGTTTCTTGTATTCAAGAAGCATTTTGATATACACATTTAGGCTTAGAATAAGGCTATGATATATTTGTTAGCGATTGTTTCTTCTCCAACTTATAAGATTTCTTCTGAAGTAGGAAACGCTTGTAAAGTCAGTAATGAAACATCCGAATATAAGGCCCCAAAAACTCCATAGTATTCAGGAAACACTTGATCTAGAACTGCCTGAAATTGTAGTTTAGTTCGTACAAACATTCCTGTGTAATATTTTCATGTTGTCTTGTGAAATTACGCAGGTTTAAATGCTGAATTTCTCTTTGTTTATAAGGCTCTAGGTCCTCTTTATAATACAGTTCCCAGAGGTGATAAGATTCAATGATATGTGTCTTTAGCTTTCGTAAACTAGTCTCTTAGCTCGATACGATATGAGAGGATTCACGATAATTACCCTCTTCCCTCAAAATACTGGACAATTGGTGTGTGATAATGTCCAGTGGACTCTAATACAATGGGTGGTCGTCCCCCTGATAGAACTTCTACTTCTCTAATAAAATCTAGAAGACTATTTAATCCTTCAAGAGTATGTGCTACTTTAAAACTTTTTTTGTATGGCTGCTTTTTATCCAAGAATGCTGAACCTGACTTTCTCCTTTTGCCACATCCAGACCTATGACTGGATTCATCATTTATCTCCTCCTTAAAGTCTATTAATCGATAACCCCTATTCCTCCATGTAGTTTCATAGCTTCGCTTATTATACGAGATCATGGTCTCAACCATCCTCAATCATGTTTCTACAAGTAGGGGGTTGAACTGTTTAGTTGACGGGATCACGTCCCACGGGTGCTTAGGTACTACCCCGGCTACGGTTATCATATATCGATATATAAAAAATGGTCAACCAGAAATATTTTCTGGCTGACCATATAATACGGAAGAGGGCATTAATGAAAATACAAAAGTCAAAAGGAAAATTGGCTTGGTGGGAAACTCCGAGCTGGTGGGATTTACCAATCAGGTGGTTAGAATTCCCACCTGATTCCCCGATGTTTCAGCTTGCTGAAACGAGTTTACTTTGATTTTTGTATACTACTGCGAAAATAAGGGGAATGTACGTTTTTTTATAAAAGCAGGTTAGTTATGCTTCTTTTGACTATTCAAAAGGAATTATCATATCCGTTGGACTTTCTTATTCACCATTCATCCTTTCCTTCATAATATATAAAGATTAAAAGGAGGGACGGCGAAGAATGGATAACCATTTTTTTAAAAACATTGAGAAAAAGTCAGGTGTGAATATGAACGATGTTTTTGCACTGGCAAATTCATTACAAAATGCAAATTTCAAAGATGAAAAAACGGTAAGGGGAATCATCAAGAAAGTTGCACAGATCGCTAATAAACCAGTCTCGAAGCAAATGGAAGATAAAATGGTAAAATCGATTATTCAAGACGGCAACCAATTAGATATGAACGCCATAACGAAAATGATCAATAAAAATAAATGATTGAACGCTTGCACTTATTATTGCAAGCTTTTTTCTTTGTTCTACTAAGGTCAAAACGATGTACAAGCGCAGGATATATATATATATATATATTAGGTATAAAGAAGTGAATGTATGGTAGACCCACATAAGGTTATTGTATATTTCGTAATATTAAAGTAAGTAATGAATAGATTGCAGAGGAGAAATTAGGGTAAAGGATAATAATTGGAGGTGAGGGTATGGGATATATCTCAATGGTACCAATTTATCAATACCAACAGTATAATGATCGTATTGAATTGGCAGAAAAAACTCAGTACCCAATCTCGGGTGTAGAGCAGGTACAAAAAGCAGATATTAGGTCTAAATTTCACAAAACTCTTGAAGAAAGAATTCATGAAGAATATAGAGTGAAGCAATATAGTGAGAAAAAGAAAAAAGAAGACAATCAAAATGTTGCTGGACACCCATATATGATGGCGAAACTAACAGGAAAAGGCAGAAAGTTTAATGAATATGTATAAACCGAAATATAAGTATGATATTTCCTGTTCGTTATTAACGGAATATTTAGCTTTGTGAATAAAGTATTAATTCAAATATCCTTTTTTTCAGTGGGATAGTAAGAGCTAAATAAAAATTAAAAGAAATAACCATCAACCCCAGGTCATTTATTAGACTTGGGACTGATGGTTATTTTTTTTGTTTATAATCAATGGTTTTATCATCGTTTTATGAGGAATACCTGCGTCCATAAACTCTTCAGAAATTACTTTATATCCGAGTCTTTCATAGAAGGCAATGGCAGAAGTTTGCGCATTCAACTTTAGTGATTGTAATTGTAGGCTTGATGCATATTCTTCAATTGCATTCATTATTCGCGCACCTGCGCCGGCTTTTCTATCATCTTTAAGTACACAAATACGCTCTACTTTTCCAATATTCTCTACAACACGGAATCTACCCGCACCTCCGGGACGATCATCATTATACAAAACAAAGTGAGTGGCTTCCGCTTCTAGATCATCAATTTCTAATTCTGAAGGTACGTTTTGTTCCTCCACAAAGACCTTCATTCTGACTTTAAACGCATCTTGCAATTGCTGTTCTGTTGTTACTTTTACTACTTTTTGCATTTACGAATGTTCCTTTCCTAGCTGAAATGTTTCATACACTGTCCAAGATCCATTTTCAAGTTGGTATACAAGATGGAAGCGATCAACCAATTCCTCGTGTTCGACACCAAGCATTTTTAATGAACCAAATACATCGGAATGTTCATCGTTCGATAATCTTTGTGCAATTGTAATATGCGGGACAAAAGGATGGACAGGCTCCCCTCCCGGAAGATATTGGGAAAAGTCTGAATATAAACCTTCAAGTTCTGCATTTTTTTCCGCTTTAAAATGTATAGTACGACTGATCGGCTCAAATGAACTGACTTTACGAAGCTTTAAGTTGAAAGGCTCATATCTTTCTGCAATTTCTTTTAGTTTCTTCGTATATTGCTTTAAGTCTCCGTCTGTATCAAAAGCAGCTTTTAAAGTTAGATGTGGAGGAATTAGGGCATAGTGTGGGTCATACCGCTTTCGATAAGAATTAGCTAAATCTTGCAATTTTTTTGATGGGAATATAGCAATGCCACATTTCACATTATTTACCTCCTTATTTTGTTTCTAATCTTTTGCATATTATAACACGTACTTCCACTATAACAAATATTTGAAAAACTTGATACTGAAGGAATCTATCTTAAGGGAACATCTTTTGCAGTGCTCTTTTAACATCAGGTTGCCAATATTTCCATGAGTGTCCTCCAGAAAACTCATCATAAAAATGGTTGAATCCTTTACCTTCAAATATTTTATGTAACTCCCGATTAGGCGTTAAAAAGTCTTTTATATCCGAAATTTCCACATTTGATTCTTGATCTCCGATTACATGATATACATCTAATAAATGGGGGCTTTGATGCATGGTAACTGCATCGAGGACTGTTTTATTCACATAGGGAGAATGTAAAATAACTTTACCAAATGTATTTGGATACTTTAATGCGGCCATGAGTGAAACCGTAGCAGCTAGACTATCACCCATAAGCGCACGGCTTTTACCTACCTCGTATGTAGGATAATTCCGATCAAGCCATGGTACAAGCTCGTGGGCAAGAAAGCGAATGTATGCTTGATGTTCATCTCCTTGCGGATGATACTTATTTCTTCTGTCTTGAATGCTCTTATAATGAACACCCACCATTATGATGTTTTCAATCTCACCATCATTAATTAACTCATCGGCATATCTTGCAAGTCTTCCCATTTGAAAATAATCTTTCCCATCTTGAACAATAACAACTGAATAGTTATAAAGATGTGAAAATGACACAGGTAAATATAGTAATAATGTTAAGGTTTCGTTTAACTCAGAGCTTTGAAATTCTATTTCATTGATCGTTCCTTGTGGAATAGGCATTGGATTTCCTCCTTCATTCATTGTACGAAACATATACAATACGACATATTATTACAACAAAATAGCAAAGGTGCAAGAATAAAGTTATTAACATCTTCTTTAAGGGTACTATAACTAACACGTCTATTTAAATATAAAAAATTTTAAGCCTAAGATTGGTTCATTTTAGTAATATATTTAAATTCAAATTACGACATATACTAATAAAATATAGGAGGGGTCAATATGCTTACTTTTGATCATGTTTCAAAAGTGTATCAAGGTGGAAAAAAGGCTGTCGATGGAATTAATCTTGAAATTAATCAAGGTGAATTTGTTGTTTTCATTGGGCCCAGTGGCTGTGGGAAAACGACGACAATGAAAATGATCAATAGACTTGTGAAGCCGAGCAAGGGTGCTATTTATTTAAATGGAGAAAATATTATGGAAAAAAATACAGTACAGCTCCGTCGATCGATCGGTTATGTAATTCAGCAAATTGGCTTGTTTCCTCATATGACGATAAGGGAAAATATAGCGTTGGTGCCTCGGCTATTGAAATGGCCTGGTACGAAGAGAACAGCACGGGCAGAAGAGCTATTAGAGCTAGTGAACATGGATCCAGAGTATTTAGATCGGTATCCACATGAATTAAGTGGCGGGCAGCAACAGCGGATTGGTGTACTTCGAGCACTTGCCGCAGATCCTCCGTTGATCTTGATGGATGAGCCATTTGGTGCACTGGATCCAATTACAAGGGATTCATTGCAAGCTGAATTCAAACACTTACAGAAAGCATTAGGAAAAACAATCGTATTTGTAACTCACGATATGGATGAAGCGATTAAATTAGCAGATAAAATTGTTATTATGCAAGCAGGGAAAATTGTACAAGCTGGGACTCCAGATGAAATTTTACATAATCCTGCTAATGAGTTTGTCGAAGATTTTATTGGCAAAGAAAGATTGATCCAAGCAAGACAAAATATGCAAACAGTAGGACAAATAATGAATCCCGATCCTGTTACGATTGCAATTAATGCAACATTGTCTGAGGCACTGCAATGGATGAAAAAACGGAGGGTAGATTCATTGTTAGTTGTGAATGAGCGCGGGATATTAAAAGGATTTATAACGGTAGAAATGATAGACCGTATCCGTGACATGAGCAAAGTTGTGGTTGAAGTGATGGAAAAAGATTTATTTGTCGTGCAGGAAGACGCTTTATTACGTGATACAATACGGAAAATTTTAATAAGGGGATTAAAATATATTCCTGTAGTGGATGAAGAACAAAAACTAATTGGTCTAATTACTAGAACAAGTATTGTAGACGTTGTGTATGACTCTATTTGGGGCAATGAGGACCAACACGTTACTGAAAACCAATAGGAGGTGCGTTCATGGAAGCAATAATGAATTTTTTTAACGCCAATGGTAATGAGCTCCTATTAAAAACATGGGAGCATTTGTATATTTCAATTGCAGCATTAATCCTTGGTGTGGTCGTCGCGATCCCATTAGGCATTTTATTAACTCGCATACCTAAAATTGCAGGATTAGTAATGGGAATCGCAGGTGTTATTCAAACATTTCCAAGTCTGGCTATCTTAGCCTTCTTCATACCGCTTTTAGGAATAGGAAAAATCCCCGCAATTGTCGCTTTATTTCTTTATTCTGTATTGCCGATTTTACGTAACACTTATATAGGCATTAAAGGTGTGGACCCTAACTTATTAGAAGCAGGGCGAGGAATGGGTATGACCTCATTTGAAAGAATTTTTAATGTGGAGGTTCCTTTAGCCATACCAGTTATTATGGCTGGTGTAAGAATGTCCTCCGTATATTTAATTGGCTGGGCCACGCTCGCTTCTTTTATTGGAGGTGGGGGATTAGGTGATTTTATTTTTGATGGGCTAAATCTATTTCAAACAGATCTGGTTATTGCCGGAGCGGTTCCGGTGACTTTACTTGCCCTTTTCACAGATTTTTTGCTTGGAAGATTGGAGTATAGATCCACTCCAAAAGGGGTTAGAAAGCAAAATGAAATGGCATGAAGGAAGGAGATACAAGGATGAGAAAAACAATTAAATATAGTTTACAGCTATTATTATCTGCCTTCCTTTTACTTGGTTGCTCCTTACCTGGATTAAATGGGAATGCTAACAATACTGTAAGAATTGGTACACTGACAATTTCAGAATCGCATGTTCTCGGTCATATAATTCGGTTAATGATTGAGCATGAAACAGATTTAAAAGTAGAAATGATTGAGAACCTAGGTTCTTCCATTGTTCAACATAAGGCTTTAACAGATAATCAAGTAGATATTACTGCAGTAAGATACACAGGCACGGATTTATCAGGAGTGCTTGGCATGGAGCCCGTGAACAACCCGGACAAAGCAATGGAGATTGTCCAAAGTGAATTCAAAAAGAGATTTGATCAAACTTGGTTTGATTCTTATGGGTTTTCCAATACGTACGCATTTACAGTTACGAAAAAGTTGGCTAATGAGGCCCATTTAAAGACTGTTTCCGATGTAAAAAGCATAGCGGATGAAATTAGTTTAGGTGTTGATAATTCATGGCTTAAACGAAAAGGAGATGGCTATCAAGGCTTTATTGAAACATATGGATATGAATTCGGTGAAGCTTTTCCGATGCAAACGGGCCTTGTTTATCAAGCAGTAAACAGCGGTAAAATGGATGTCGTGCTAGCCTATAGTACCGATGGTCGATTAAAAGCATTTGATTTAATTGCACTTGAGGATGACAAGAACTTTTTTCCGCCATATGAAGGTTCTCCTGTTGCGCGGAATGATTTTCTGGAAAAGCATCCAGATGTAAGAGAGATATTAATGAAATTAGCTGGTAAAATATCGACTGACCTAATGACGGATTTGAATTATGAAGCAGATGTGAAAAAAAAGGAACCGGCAACAGTAGCAAAAGAATATTTGGAGAAAAATAATTATTTTGAATGAATATGGAAAAGGGGTGATCCCATGGGTATTATTCAAGAATTATCACAGTATTATATACAAAACACTGGATATGTGTGGGAACAGTTTATTCGGCACTTTTTGATGTCAGCCTACGGGGTTATTTTTGCAGCGATCGTCGGAATCCCTGTGGGAATATTAATTGCTCGCTATCATCGTCTTAGCAGTTGGGTTTTATCGATTACAAATATTATTCAAACGATTCCAGCTTTGGCAATGCTTGCTATTTTGATGCTTGTGATGGGGCTTGGAGCAAATACGGTTGTAATGAGTTTATTTTTATACTCTCTCTTACCAATCATCAAAAATACGTATACAGGCATTAGGGGTATTGACCGACCAGTGCTTGAATCGGGTTTTGCGATGGGAATGACTAAATTCCAATTATTATGGATGGTCGAGTTACCGCTAGCAATGTCCGTTATTTTAGCAGGATTGAGGACTGCCCTTGTTATTTCGATCGGCGTTGCTACGATCGGTGCCTTCATTGGAGGAGGAGGTTTAGGGTCTATTATTATTAGGGGGACGAATGTAACAGATGGCGCTGCGATCATTTTGGCTGGTGCGATACCTACCGCCGTGATGGCTGTTGTAGCAGATTTCGTAATGGGATGGTTAGAAAGACTGCTTGCACCAAACCGGAGAACTTCCCAAGGGAAACTGTCCACACCAATTGCACAAAATGAAAATCCAGTATAAAAGACCTATAAGAATTATAGGGTGCACACCTATCTGACTAAGACAAACTAATCTTTGCATTGAAATTCAATTGTGTTAAACTTGTGAATGAATTTCTAAAAATTAAAAAGTTAATCATGAGGGGGAGAGCCGATGAAAAATAGTAGGTTACTACTAAATTTAGTACTCTTGCTAGTACTTTCTATTGTATTAGTAGCATGTGGTGCCGGGGATAAGAAAAACGGCGATGGTGGCGATAAAGAGGGTAAAAAAGGAAGCGATTACGGAATTAAATACCTTAGTCTAGCAACCGGTGGTACGGGTGGAACTTATTATCCACTTGGTGGCAATTTTGCAAATATGATTAAAGATGCAACAGGTGTAGAGGCAAATGCAACTACCTCTGGTGCCTCAGCTGAAAATATGACGCTCATTCAAAAAGGTGAAGCAGAAGTCGCTTTTACACAGACGGATATTGCGACATATGCAAATGAAGGAACAATGATGTTTAATGGTAAAAAGGTTGACAATATTAGAGGGCTTGGCACACTTTATCCTGAGACAATTCAAATTGTAACAACTGCAAAATCAGGTGTTAAATCAGTTGCAGACTTGAAAGGAAAAACCGTTTCTGTTGGTGAAGCTGGTTCTGGTACACTTGCAAATGCGGAACAAATTCTTGAAATGTATGGTTTGACAGTAGATGATTTGAAAGCGCGTAACTTATCATTTGATGATTCTACTACAGGTATCCAAGACGGTACGATTCATGCAGCCTTCATAACGGCTGGAACACCGACTGGGGCGGTGGAAGGCCTGGCAGCAACAGAGGATGTTATCATTATTCCTCTTGAAACCGATAAAATAGATGCTTTGATCGAAAAGTACCCTTACTATGCGAAAGAAACAATTCCGTCTGGTACCTATGGATCTGATAAAGATCTTGAAACAGTTGCAGTACAAGCGATGTTAGTTGTTAGCGCTGACTTAACTGATGATTTTGTCTACGAGGCGACGAAAGCGATATTTGAAAATACGGATAAAATTGGTCATGCAAAAGGTAAACTGATTAAAGCCGAAAAAGCACTAGATGGGATGGCAATTGAGTTACATCCAGGTGCAAAAAGATATTTTGATGAAAAAGGTATATCTGCAAAATAGGATATTCTTACTTCATTAGACAGCCAATTCTACACATAACGGCAGTAATCCCCCACCAAAAGCTGGGCGCAGCAAAGCAGAAAAGGTGGGGGATATTTATTAGGAAATGTTAATTCATTACGCTGTACGATGCAGATCATATAGGCAAACACAATACAAACATGCATTCATGGTCGTAAGGTCATCTGTCAGTACGAAAACCCCGATTGTTAAAGCTTTTGAGTCGGTCTATTCTCTTTCAATATGAATTGGGAAGAGTTGGAGATATCATGATGAAATATAAATACCTATTACTTTTTTCAATCTTAGTTATATTATTAATATGTATACCTTTTCAACAATGCTTTGTCATTGAAGCAGGAAAAACGGGAAAGGTCCTTGCCTATTTTCCATTACAAAAAACAGACAGAGTCTTTCATATTGAATATACGCATTCTATTCATCTATCGAATGTGAAAGAAACATATGAAGTGTTGAAAAACGGAGAAATCCAACAAATTGAATTAATGTATGAAGACACATCCATTGGTATGCCTTCAAATGCCGAAGATGGCGAAACATTCGAAGTGATGGATGGAAGGTATTATATTAGAAATATGAAACGTACATTTCCGTCTATACATATGCGGACAGCACAAGTGGTAGGAGAGCACATATTGGAAGTGGATCAAACAAGCTTTTCGTTTTCCCGGGTCGTAGAGCCTGGATCGCTTGTTATCATTCGCGTGAGACGATTGGCGTTGTGGCAGACGTGGAAAGGAGTGAATATTATTGGCAGACAAGTATGAACACGAATCATTATCTATTGAAGAGCAGCAAAAGCTGTTAGAAAAATATGATCCTGAATCAGCTACACGAAAACTGAGAGGGAAGCTTAGCGTTGTTGTATTTTTCGGCTTATTGGCTTTTTCTGTTTTTCAATTATATGCATCAATCTCTCAGGCAATTCCGCGTCAAATCCTATTATCTATTCATCTTGGATTTGCTTTATCCCTTATCTTCATCTTGTTCCCAGCGAACAGGAAATCTAAGAAGAAAAATACAGTAGCGTGGTATGATTATATATTTGCGTTATTATCAGTTGGAGTGGGAGCTTACTGGCCATTAATGATAGATACGATTGTAAACAGAGTAGGGATATTGACTACTCTTGATTTAACGGTAGGAACGATTGCTATTTTACTAACTCTTGAAGCAACAAGGCGTGCTGTAGGGATGCCAATCACGATTATTGCGACGTTGTTTATGGCTTACGCTTATTTCGGGCAATCGATGCCGGGATTTCTGGGACATCGTGGATTGAATTTTGAATCTCTAGTAAATACGATGTTCTTTACCTCTCAGGGAATTTTGGGAACCCCGTTGTATGTATCAGCAACATTTATTTTCTTATTCTTATTATTTGGTGCTTTTTTAGTGAAAACTGGTGTTGGTCAATATTTTAATGATTTAGCTCTATCCTTTGCGGGACGTAGGGTTGGAGGACCGGCTAAAGTAGCAATCTTCTCAAGTGCATTGCAAGGAACAATTAGTGGAAGTTCCGTTGCGAATGTTGTAACATCTGGTTCATTCACAATACCAATGATGAAAAAGCTTGGATATAGAAAAGAATTTGCCGGTGCTGTAGAGGCGGCAGCATCTACTGGTGGGCAAATTATGCCACCTGTCATGGGCGCGGCAGCGTTCTTGATGGTTGAATTTATTGGTGGAATTAGTTATTGGGAGATTGCGAAAGCAGCGGCTATTCCTGCTATTCTATATTTCTCCGGCATTTGGATTATGACCCACTTTGAAGCTAAAAGGGTCGGTTTAGAGGGGTTGCCGAAAGAGCAGCTTCCGAATCGCAGAGATGTATTATCAAAAGTATATTTATTGATTCCAATTATATTGGTTATGGTTTTACTTATGAGTGGTGTAAGTGTGATGCGTGCAGCTCTCTGGTCGATCGTTGGTACAATCGTGGTCAGCGCTATACGTAGAGATACCCGTATCGGTTTTAAGCAAATGGTCGAAGCACTTGTTGATGGTGCGCGTACTGCTTTATCTGTTGCAGCTGCAACAGCCGCTGCTGGTATCATTGTCGGTGTAGTAACAAAAACAGGGTTGGGCTTAAAGCTAGCTAACGGACTTGTAGGGCTAGCAAATGAACAGCTGTTATTAACATTGTTTTTTACAATGATCACATCGATTGTTTTAGGGATGGGTTCACCAACAACCGCAAATTACGTCATTACATCGACTATTGCAGCGCCTGCGATTATCCTGCTAGGCGTACCGGCATTGCCTGCACATCTTTTCGTATTTTACTTCGGAATTGTTGCTGACATAACGCCGCCAGTTGCGTTAGCTGCATTTGCAGCTGCTGGAGTTTCAGGGGGGGAACCGATTCGAACCGGTATGAATGCGTCGAAGTTAGCCGTCGCCGCATTCGTCATCCCATATATGTTTGTGTTGTCCCCTGAGCTTCTAATGATCGATACGACGATACCATATCTCATTTGGGTCGTATTCACCGCATTTACCGGAATGATCGGCATCGGAGCAGGAATTATTGGCTTCTGGTATCGGAAACTGTATTGGTTTGAGCGGATCCTTGCTGGTTGCGCAGGATTGCTGCTCATGTATCCAGAAGGAATGTCAGACACCATCGGCATCATCTTATTCGCTGCATTGTTGGCTATCCAAATTTTCACAAAAAATAAAGGAAGATTTAAATTGGCTGAAAGTTAATCGTAAATGCCTTTAGGATATTATGTCCTATAGGCATTTTTTAATTGATGGGTGAACTTGGAATACTCAGGTAATTCTACAAAGTTTTCAAACCAAATATGCTACTGTTGAAAAATATAGCGTATTTTGATTAGGGTGAGATGTTACATAATGAAAGATAAACGTTGTACATCATTTAACAAAATGTATAGTGTAAACAGGGTTGCAAAAACGTAGAATGAACATAAACTCAAACGTATAAAAATCAAAAATAGGAGGATTATTGAATAATAGATTTATAAATTACTGATAATAGAAAGCGCTTACTATTGTTAGGGAAGCTACTTTGATTGCGAACACTAATAATACTCCATTAATAAAAGTCCTTTCTCTGTCATTTTAATGCAAGGTTTTTAATATCTTTTCTAAAGGAGGTTGTCTACTGTGAGTAACGCAACGCGATCGAGGATTTTGTTTGATGATTTAAATGAAAACTTTAAAGAAGTTGATCCAGGTTTAACAAATCATGAGGCTATGGATGAATCGAATCGATGTCTTTATTGTTATGATGCTCCGTGTATTACTGCTTGTCCAACTGGAATTGATATCCCTTCTTTTATTAAAAAAATTGCTTCAGGTAATATAAGAGGATCAGCAAAGACCATTATGACGGAAAATCCTGTTGGTGCTAGTTGTTCCCGCGTTTGTCCTACGGAAGAATTATGTGAGGGTGCTTGTGTCCTTAACCACTCAACAAAGCCAATTATGATTGGGAATCTGCAGCGATATGCAACAGATTGGGCAATAAAAAATGAGCAGGTCTTATTTAAACCAGGAAAGAATAATGGAAAAAAGGTCGCGATTATTGGCGGAGGTCCAGCTGGTTTGTCCGCTGCAAGAGAACTCGGGCTCTTGGGCTATGATGTTACTATTTTTGAGGCAGAAGAAAAGGCAGGCGGTCTAAACACATACGGAATTGTATCATTCAGACTTCCGCAAGCAATCTCTTATTGGGAAGTGAAGCAGGTAGAAAGTTTGGATGTGGAAATTAGAACGAATACACGGGTCGGAAAAGATATATCTGTAGAAGAAATACAGAGGGATTATGACATTATTATACTTGCAATAGGGATGTCTAAAGTACCGGATATTGGTATTAGTGGGGAAGATTTGTATGGAGTATATGATGCGATTGAATTTATTAAAGATACGAAAACAAAGCCGATAACCGATCATTTTCTAGGCAAGAAAGCAGTTGTGATCGGTGCAGGAAATACAGCGATTGATGGTGCGACTTGCTCTGTGCGATTAGGTGCGGAAAACGTAAAAATTCTTTATAGAAGAACGCTTGAAGAAATGACCGCATATGAGTTTGAATATGAATTTGCAAAGCAAGATGGTATTGAATTTAGATGGCTTGCCTCTCCGGTAAGAATTATTGGTGATGAAAATGATCATGTAAAAGAATTGGAATGTATCAAAATGGAGTTAGGAGCACCTGGTGAGGATGGACGGCGTCGCCCAGTTCCAATTGAAGGATCAGAATTTATACTAGCAGTTGATGCTGTCATAAAGGCGATAGGGCAGTCAAGGTATATAGAGCTTATTGAAGAATTTGGACTAGAACATAATGGCGGGGTCGTAAAAATTGACGCAAATACATTTCAAACTTCAAATGAAAAGATATTTGCATGTGGAGACGTGATTTTTGGTAAAGGTCAAGGCGAAGCAATGGTTGTATCGGCTGCACAACAAGGAAAGGAGACAGCTTATGCAATCCATAGATTGCTATTTCAATCTGTCTCTGAAACCGCCTAATCGTGTGTATTCGTTTCAGATAATCGAGGAATCGGGTGAAAATTTTCCCCCACCTGATTGGTAACTCCCAGCTATGCTTTGCTTAGAAGAGGGGTCTAAAACCCTAAATAAAAAACAAGATAAATGGTAAAGAAAAAGATTAAGGGGGTAAAAGAATGGCAGATTTACGTATTAATTTAGCTGGAATTAAATCACCTAATCCATTTTGGTTAGCCTCAGCACCTCCAACAAACTCTGGATACCAAGTGCAACGGGCATTTGAAGCGGGATGGGGTGGGGCTGTTTGGAAAACCTTAGGTGATCCGATATTAAATGTTTCATCACGATTTGCTGCGGTTAGCTTTAATGGTCAAAAAGTAGCTGGTTTTAATAATATTGAATTAATCACAGACAGACCGTTGGAAGTGAATTTAAAGGAAATTTATGAGACGAAAAAGCGTTTTCCGAATCATGCAATTATCGCATCATTAATGGTTGAGCCAAAACAAGATAAATGGCATGAAATAGTTAAAAGAGTGGAAGATGTGGGTGTGGATGGTCTAGAGCTTAACTTTGGATGTCCACATGGAATGGCTGAAAGAGGGATGGGATCAGCTTCTGGTCAAGTGCCAGAATTGGTTGAAAAACAAACATACTGGGCAAAGGAAGCTGCTAAGACCCCTGTAATAGTCAAGCTCACTCCAAATATTACCGACATAACGATGACTGCTGAAGCCGCTGTAAATGGTGGCGCAGATGCGATTAGTATGATTAATACGATCAACAGCCTGGCAGCCGTTGATATTGATTCATGGAATACAATACCACATGTTGGCGGAAAGGGTGCGCACGGTGGGTATTGTGGACCTGCTGTAAAACCAATTGCACTTCATATGGTTGGAGAATGTGCCAGAAACCCTCGAATAAATATCCCGATTTCAGGAATTGGTGGAATATCTAATTGGGAAAATGCTATTGAATTCATGTTAATGGGTGCAACTGGTGTCCAAGTTTGTACAGCAGCAATGCATCATGGTTTTCGGATCGTTGAAGATATGATAGATGGGTTAAATAATTATTTAGATGAAAAAGGGATTGCCACGGCGCAGGATTTGGTAGGAAAAGCAGTTCAGAAATATTCTGACTGGGGAGATCTTGATCTCAACTACAAAATTGTTGCTAATATTAACAATGATATATGTATTAATTGTAATAAATGCCATATTGCTTGTGAAGATACGGCACATCAATGTATTGATATGTTGAAAGATGAAAATGGAAATGACATTTTAAAAGTAAGAGAAGAGGAATGCGTTGGCTGTAATTTATGTGCAATTGTATGTCCTGTTGATGGAGCCATTGATATGATGGAAATACCAAGTGGACTTCCACCAATGACATGGAATGAACGTCAAAATGCCCTTGGGACTGTTGGTTGCAGCGTTGATATGCTAAGTAAATAAACCGTCTCCAAAAAATAGAAGGAGGATAAGCATGGGAAAAGTTATCAAGAATGGAATAATTGTAACCGCAGCAGATACATACAATGCGGACGTATTCATAGAAAATGGCGTTATTAGTAAAATTGGTGAAAATCTTTCTACAGAGGGTGCCGAGGTTATTGATGCGAAGGGCTGTTACCTATTTCCAGGTGGAATCGATCCGCATACACATCTAGAAATGCCGTTTGGTGGTACGGTAACAAAAGATGATTTCGAAACGGGTACAATAGCTGCAGCTTTTGGCGGTACGACAACAGTTATTGACTTTTGTTTAACAAATAAAGGTGAGCCATTAAAAGACGCCATTGAAACGTGGCACGCAAAAGCAAATAATAAAGCGGTGATTGATTACGGATTTCACCTCATGATTGGAGAGGTGAATGAAGCTGTATTAGAAGAACTTCCATCCGTAATTGACAATGAAGGAATTACTTCTTTTAAAGTATTTATGGCTTATAAAAACGTACTTCAAGCAGATGATGAAACACTTTTCCAGATCTTGGTTGCGGCTGAAGAACTTGGGGCACTTGTTATGGTTCATGCTGAAAATGGAGATGTAATTGATTATTTAACAAAAAAAGCATTGGAGCAGGGGAATACTGATCCAATTTACCACGCATTAACTAGACCACCAGAAATTGAAGGAGAGGCTACGGGAAGAGCAGCAACATTTGCAGGACTAGCAAACTCTCAGTTATATGTTGTTCACGTTTCGTGCGCTGATGCTGCTAAGAAAATTGCAGAAGCAAGAAATAACGGGATAGAGATATGGGGAGAAACATGCCCGCAATATTTATTATTAGATCAATCCTATTTAGAAAGAGCGAATTTTGAAGGAGCAAAATATGTGTGGTCACCACCCCTTCGGGAAAAGTGGAACCAAGATGTTTTATGGAATGCGCTTAAAACGGGGCAACTTCAAACATTAGGCTCTGATCAATGTTCGTTTGATTTTAATGGACAAAAGGATCTTGGAAAAGGAGACTTTACAAAAATTCCAAATGGTGGGCCATTTATCGAGGATCGATTAAGTGTATTCTTTTCCGAAGGTGTAAAGAAAGGACGGATTACATTAAATCAGTTCGTGGATATTACATCAACAAAAGTTGCTAAATTATTTGGATTATATCCTAAAAAAGGAACAATTGCTGTTGGAGTAGATGCTGATATAGTGATCTTTGATCCTAAAGTAGAAAGAACAATTTCAGCTAAAACACACCATATGGCAGTAGATTATAATGCCTTTGAAGGAATGAAGATTACAGGAGAACCTGTTTCTGTATTATCCAGAGGAGAATTTGTCATTCGCGATAAACAATTTGTTGGTGAGTTAGGTTCTGGGCAATATTTGAAGCGTGCTAAGTATGGGGCAAACGAAAACGAAAAAGTAAAAGAAAAAAAGAAATTAACCCATTAAAATTGTACAGTTAATCATAAATTAAATAATTTGGAACTAGGTGGAGGATTATTCATACTAGAATCCTCCACTCGATTCATATGTAAATATTCAGAATCTTTAAAATAAATAACGAAAGGGGGAATTGGAATGTAACATTAATGGTAGCCGAATCAATAGATTGGATACAGAGGAAAATCCAAAGAAGACTAAAGATACGTTGGTGGGGAGTAAATCATATATTCCCTTTTAATGATTTCTAGCGCCCGTGTTTAGAAAGTTCCACACCAGAAAATAGGGGGGGTTTCATGAAGCAGAATGGGAGTTATTTGAAGTCTGATGATTTACTACCTATATCTCACGGTGATAGAAAAATAGGATCGAAAGGTTTTGCAGTTATTTGGGTAGGGATGGCAGTTGTTTTAGCGGCATTTGCCATTGGTGGCTCAGGAGTTCAAAGTTTATCATTAGGATGGGTTGTTTTTGCAACGATTATTGGATCTGTCGCGATAGGAATCTTTATGACCATCATTGGCGATATAGGTATCGAACATGGTCTTTCCTTTCCAGTCTATATGAGGGCACCATTTGGAACGATTGGTACACATATTCCATCCTTAGTACGTGGTATAACAGCATCTTGTTGGTTTGGGCTCAATACGTATTTCGGAGCAACAGCGATGAATGGAATTTTAAATATACTCTGGGGATTTGATAACTGGTTTGTATGCTTCTTACTATTTGCAGTAGTTCAATTAGTAAATACAGCATTAGGAATAAAAGCAATTGAACGGTTTGCGGATTTGGCAGCGCCAACGATTATTCTTATTTCTGCATGGATGTATACATCTCTCTCGGATCAAGCAATGTCGCAAGGAAGGGAAGTTTGGGGGTGGGTGGAAAGTCCCGTTACAGGCGGTGCTGCGATAACAGCATTTATGGTTGTCATCATGAGTAATATGGGATTTTGGGCTACATTAGCAGCCGATATGCCGTCATTGTCTAGATTTTTCAAAGCGCCAAAAAATGAACGAAACTGGTTTAAACGAAATAAATCACAAATAGTAGGGAGTATCATCGTCATGCCGATCGTAAATACATTTATGATCATTATTGGTGCTGTTTCCTATATTGCTGTATCCAATTTTGACCCTGTTGTTGCACTTCAGGAAGCCGCAAGCGGATTTATTCTAGGGATATTATTATTAATGATTGTGTTTGCGCAATGGTCGACAAATACATCTGCCAATGTTATTCCAGCAGCTACAATTTTTTCAAACGTTGGTGGTCCAAAGGTGCCTTTTTGGTTAGCGGTAATAATTGCTGGTATTATTGGTATCGTTGTCCAGCCATGGAGTTTGTTTGATATCATTATCCCGGCATTACTCATTATTGGAGGAATTCTCTCCGCGATTGTTGGTATTTTATTCACTGACTACTATGTGCTTCGCAAAAGGCGGGTGAATGTCCATGATCTGTATGAAGTGAATGGTCAATTTAAATTTATGAATGGGTTTAATATGGCCGGAATGATTGCTTGGGTTATTGGCGGGCTCGCTTCCTATTTTCTGCAAACATATTCCTTTATCATAGGCTTTGTAGTAGGAGCTGTTATTTACTATTTCTTGGCTAAATATTGGTGGTTTATTAAATATAAACAAGCCGAAATTGAAGACCCAAATGATGATAAATATTTAGGGATTACGGTTGGAAGGGACTGGGATATTGATACTGGTCAAGATCCATTAGTCGTCCCAGAGCCTATAAACACACAAATATAAAAGAAGGGACGTGTTAGAGAGATGTCTGAGTATCAGGAATTTTTACAAGAACGTGACCGCATAGACTTCTTATTACAAGAGGGATATGTTATTAAAAACATAATTGAGAATTTAAGTGGGGCTTTTGTAGAATTTGAAAAAAGTATAAATCCAAACAATAAACATAAAAATGAGATACTACACATATCTACCGCTGAAGGTCGAAAATACTTTGCTGTCTATTTAATTAAACAACAGACAGAAAATGCTTGAAATATATGTTGCGGAACTGGTAAGCCAAAAAAAGGTTTACCAGTTTCTTATTTTTGTGAAAATTGTAATAAAATAGAGAAGCTACCTCATAACCACTTGGTTTTAGCTTATAATATAAGAGATGGTACAAAATTCAATATAAGAGGGGGTTATTAAAAATGAAATCTTATATTACTGTAAAAGACATTCTAGAAAGAAAGCATTTTGAAACGGTAGAAGTAATTGCAGGTAATGAAGGACTAAACCGTTCAGTAAAATGGGTCCATGTAGTAGAAGTAACAAATATTCGTGATCTTTTGAATGGGGATGAATTAATTTTATCTACATGTATCGCATGGAAAGAAAAAGAAGAACATTTTGTTTCTCTTTTGGAGCAATTAATTGACTCCAATGCTGCTGGACTATGCATTGAAATTGGTACATATACCTCTTTGATTCCACAGGAAATGATCGATATAGCAAATAAGGCTCGGTTTCCTATCATTCTATTCCACAAGGAAGTTCCATTTGTAGAAATAACCCAAGACATTCATACGCTCTTGATCAATCACCAATATCAAATAATATCAGACTTAGAAAAGTATTCCCAAGCACTAAACAAAAAGCTATTAACAATTGAACATCATAATGAAATCCTCAAGTTTATCCAACAATATTTACAAGTTCAAGTTATTATTGTTTTTAACAATGATGAAACACAGTTTATTCCAGAAGTTTTCGAGCGGAAGCGAGAGACCCTTCTAAAGGTAATAGAAAACAAGGATAAAGCGTCTACCTCCATGATACAAACACCCTACTCCATAGCTAGAATACCGATTCATTTATTAGGTGATAACTATGCAGAGCTTACCATCACATCCAGCGAAAGAACGTTAACAGAATATGATCAACTCATTTTAGATAGAACAGCAACTGCCCTAGCGCAGTTACTTTTACGTAATCTTTATGTGGAAGAAAAGCGTAGGGTAGAAGAGACGGAGTGGCTTTCTGAATGGTTAGAAGGTAAAAAAAGTGAAGAATCAATAGATGAGTATCTAGCTTACCATACTCCTTACTTAAAGCCTAAAGGAGCATTAGTTTGCATATGTAAGCTTGATTCTTTTGAAGAATATTCAAATGTGGATTTAACCTATTTTAAATTGTATTTTAAAGCAATATTTGAACAGCAAGGATTTGCACTTTTTGCCTTAGAAAAAAGGAATACACTCATCTTTATCATTATTGATGAAAGAACTACTTCTCCATGGAAAAATAGAATGGAAGAAGGTATTCAAAGATTGAAAAGTTCCGAATCACCAATGCAAAATCATATGAGTAAACAATTAATAGGAATTGGAAAATATGAGAAAGAGTTAACGAATCTTCATAAAAGCTATCAAACTGCATTGGAAACCATTCGCATCCAAGAGAGACTAGAGAATCGATCTGATACTCATTTTTATGATGATCTTCATATTTTTCGTTTCATTTCAATATTAAATCGTCATATAGATTTAGATGAAACTGTATATGAATATCTAGACGCAGTTATTCTTTATGACAAAAGATACAACGGGAAGTTGATGGAGACATTGAAAACATATTTGTCTTGTAATGGTTCAAAACAAGAAACTGCTAAGAGATTATTCATTGTTAGGCAGACACTATACCATCGTATTCAAAAATTAGAAAAGTTATTGGGTGGGGATTTTATGCAACCGGAGAAAAGATTAGTAATTGAAATGATGATATTTTCATATGAATTTTTAAAAACTCCTAAACAAATGAACGAGGTGGATAGTGAAGTTTATTAGAGGATACTCGATAAAATACAGGGGTGAAACAGGAACTGACGTATGTATGTCAGTTCTTAGTCGATGATTCCTTATAGGCAATAAGATCAATGATTATAAGAGCTAACGATAATGCCCGTAAACTCTTTTTTTTAGGAAATAAGACAAAACTTTTTTTTATTAGAAAGACTGTTACTTACAGAGGAGATGAAAAATTATATATACAGCAATTTCAATCCTAAATATGTACAAATGGAATCACAATATTAAGAACCTATTACGATTTTTGTCAGCCTTTTAAATCAGACGGGGTAGACAAACTCCAGCACAAAGAATTGTAATGGCAGATAGTTATTTATAAAAGATAGAAAAATTTGAATTGCATATTAAAGAAATAAGAGAACATTGTAAAATTATGAACTTAAAGCTAAAGAGCAGAATAGTAAAATTTATTGAAAGGTGTTGGGAATTTTGGGTTCAAGAATAATGCACTTGATTATTGGTAATAAAATTGCAGAGTCTTTATCGATAGAAGATAAAACATCATTTTTGCTTGGAAGCATTGCACCAGATGCTGTTTTTTTACATGAAGAAAAAAATGTATCACATTTCTTTATAGGTGAGGTACAAGATTATTCAAGAAGTATTGATTATAAAGGATTTTTACATAAATATAGTTTGCTAGTAGAAAATAAAAATCATTATATATTAGGGTACTGTGCACATTTAATTGCAGATAATATATGGCTAAGAGGTTTTAATCTTTCTTGGTTAAGGAACAGAATGGATGCTGATGAAGGATTATATAAGTTATACCATAATGATTTCCGATTACTGAATGGAAAATTATTAGAATATTATGATACCACAGATGAATTGAGAAAAACGATTAGCCATTTTCCTACAATCTTAGATTTGGATGAGGTTAAGTCCAAAGATGTTGAAAAATTCATTTCTTATGTATTAGGGGATATGGAATACGATAAGGAAGTTATAAATGAAAATCTTAATGTTTTTACGTTTAATCAGATACTTGGCTATATAGAGACATCAGTTGATGTTGGGTTATTGAATATAAAACCAATATTTACTTAATATATTTATAAGTTATAATCTTCAACTAAAGGGCGCAGTTTAGTAAAGAAGAAAATAGCCTAGTTCATTACGAGCTAGGCTATTGTATATTAGGTAACAAAAAGCACCGCAAATGCGGAGAGTAGATAAACACTTTCATTAATTTTAACCTGTAAATTAGGTTATTGCGATAGATAACGGAACTCGTTAACTTATTAGCTTTCTTCTTTCTAGCATAGACAATCCTTTGTTTCAGCTCCTTCTGTATTTCTTGCAATATGTGGAGAAAATGCAATGAGTTATTTTACAATCTGTCTAATGAAAGCACTTTCCTTTTAAGCGATAATTTATATAGAAGCATTTGATATAAGGAAAGAGGAGGCTGCATTTATATGACAGTGATCAATCAAGAAATAGCAGTTTTAAAAAACTATATTAATGGTGAATGGGTTTGTGCAATAAGCGCAGATACACTAGAGGTCCCTAATCCAGCAACTGGAGAAATGTTGGCAAGCGTACCAATCTCCTCAAAAGAAGATGTCGATCAAGCAGTAAGAGCTGCAAATGAAGCATTTAAGACTTGGAAAAATACGCCTGTTCCAAAAAGAGCGAGAATATTATATAAATATCATTATCTATTAACGGAAAATCATGATAAACTAGCTCGACTAGTAGTCCAAGAAAATGGAAAAGCATATAAAGAAGCGTATGGGGAAGTACAAAGAGGGATTGAATGTGTTGAATTCGCTGCAGGTGCCCCTACGCTAATGATGGGCGAGACTTTATCAAATATAGCAGAAGATATTGACTCAGAGATGTTTCGTTATCCATTAGGTGTTGTTGGAGGAATTACTCCCTTTAACTTTCCGATGATGGTTCCTTTGTGGATGTTCCCTTTGGCGATTGCATGTGGAAATACATTTATTCTTAAACCTTCTGAGCGTACTCCAATCCTTGCAAGTGAACTTGTCGAGTTATTCTCGCAAGCTGGCGCTCCAAAAGGAGTCTTAAATATTGTTCATGGTGCACATGACGTTGTAAATGGTCTACTTGATCATCAAGATGTAAAAGCTATTTCATTTGTCGGCTCCCAGCCAGTTGCTAAGTATGTTTATGAACGTGCCGCTGCTCAAGGGAAACGTGTTCAAGCACTATCTGGGGCGAAAAATCATCATATTGTCATGCCGGACGCTGATATGAAAAAGGCTGTTACACATGTAATCAGCTCAGCTTACGGAAGTGCAGGACAACGTTGTATGGCATGTAGTTCAGTCGTTGTTGTGGGTAATAATGATGCATTTGTTAATGAGCTGAAGCGGAAAGCAGATGAGCTAATTATTGGAAATGGGCTGGATGAAGAGGTTTTATTAACGCCTATTATAAGAGAGACGCACCGTACAAAAGTATTGGATTATATAAAAACGGGACTGGAAGAAGGAGCATCATTAGTCCGAGATGGCCGAAGGGAAATGGATGAAATAAAGGAAGGAACTTTCTTAGGTCCAACGATATTTGATCATGTGACACCTGATATGACAATTGCAAAAGATGAAATTTTCGCTCCGGTTTTAAGTTTGTTACGTGCAAATGATTTAGATGAAGGACTCGAATATATTCGGAAGTCGCGGTACGGAAATGGAGCAACTATTTATACTAAAGATGCTAGGGCAGTAAGACAATTTAGAGAAGAAGCAGATGCAGGCATGTTAGGAATTAATATAGGTGTTCCGGCAACAATGGCTTTCTTCCCATTTTCAGGATGGAAGGATTCTTTTTATGGAGATCTTCATGTTAATGGTAAAGATGGGGTGAACTTCTTTACCCGTAAGAAGATGATTACATCTAGATTTGACTATTAAAAAGTGAAGAGGTGAAAAGAATGACCAAAATGAAACAAGGAGAAGAACTTTTAACAAAGGATAAAGATTATATTTGGCATTCAATGAAGCCGTATAGTCCTGAATCTACTATGATTGCCGAAAAAGCTGAAGGTTCTTGGGTAACAGACCATACTGGGAAACGTTATTTAGACGCAATGTCGGGTTTATGGTGTGTAAACGTTGGTTATGGTAGAACTGAACTCGCAGAAGCAGCTTTTGAGCAATTAAAAGAGATGGCCTATTTTCCACTTAGTCAAAGTCATAAACCTGCAATTAAACTGGGAGAAAAATTAAACGAAATGTTAGGTGAGGAGTATGTCATCTTCTTTTCCAATAGCGGATCTGAGGCTAATGAAGCTGCGTTCAAGATTGCCAGACAGTATCACCAACAAAAAGGTGAACATAGTCGTTATAAGTTTATAGCTAGATACCGTGCATATCATGGTAATTCTATGGGAGCATTAGCCGCCACAGGTCAAGCACAACGAAAATATAAATATGAGCAATTGGCTCCAGGATTCCTACATGTGGCGCCGCCCGACTTATATCGTACTTCGGACCGCACTGATTGTAAGCCTTCAGAATTGCAGTCAGTACAAGAGATTGACCGTGTGATGACGTGGGAGCTAAGTGAAACAATTGCTGGGGTGATTATGGAGCCAATCATTACTGGTGGTGGTGTGATTGTTCCACCTGATGGATATATGGCTGGTGTAAAAGAGGTTTGTGAGAAACATGGTGCATTACTTATTGTTGACGAAGTTATATGTGGCTTTGGTCGGACAGGGAAACCTTTTGGATTCATGAATTATGGTGTTAAACCAGATATTATTACGATGGCTAAAGGAATTACAAGTGCTTATTTACCTTTATCAGCAACAGCAGTAAAAAAAGAAATATATGAAGCTTTTAAAGGATCGGAGGAATATGATTATTTCCGGCATGTGAATACATTTGGTGGAAATCCGGCTGCATGCGCACTTGCACTGAAAAATATTGAGATTATGGAGCGGGAAAATTTATATGACAGATCAAAAGAATTGGGAGCGTATCTGAAACACAGTTTAACCACAGCCCTTGAGAACCATCCTTGCGTTGGAGATGTAAGAGGAAAAGGCTTGTTGATAGGAATAGAACTTGTGCAAGATAAGGCTACGAAAGAACCGTTAGAAACAAACTTAGTAAATAAAGTTATATCAGGGTGTAAACAAAACGGGTTGATTGTCGGGAAAAACGGCGCAACTGTAGCGGGTTTTAATAATGTCTTAACACTCGCTCCACCTTTAAATATTGAGGAAGCCGATCTAGAATTTATTATTCAAACGTTAACAGTTGAGATAAATGCCATATAAAATATTGCTTACACTTGTAATCTATACAAACTAATTAGATTATGAGTGTTTTTTTACCTAAGGGGTATAGTAAACAAACGAGTAATACTTAATAAATCTAGGGAGTTGGTGTTTCATGAGAATTGGTGTGCCGAAAGAACTGAAAAATAATGAGAACCGTATCGCGATCACTCCTTCAGGTGTGATGGAGCTATCCCAACATAACCACCAGGTATTTATAGAAAAAGGTGCAGGTATGAATTCAGGTTTTCCTGATGAGCAATATGTGCAAGCAGGTGCAACGATAGCCGAAGCAGCTGCAGATGTTTGGGCATGTGACATGGTGATAAAAGTAAAAGAGCCAATTCCAGATGAATATCAATACTTTTACGAAGGCCTAATCTTATTCGCATATTTACATCTTGCTGCAGATCAACCACTAACAAAGGCTTTAATGGATAAAAATGTGATAGCAATCGCATATGAAACGGTACAGTTAGCAGACAATTCATTACCGTTACTTACCCCGATGAGTGAGGTAGCAGGAAGAATGGCTACCCAAATAGGTGCTTCATTTCTAGAAAAAACAAAAGGAGGGAAGGGGGTACTACTAGGTGGTGTGCCAGGAGTAAAAAGAGGGAAAGTGACGATTATCGGCGGCGGAGTTGTCGGCACAAATGCAGCCAAAATAGCCATCGGGCTAGGAGCACAAGTATCTATATTAGACGTCAGTCCAACAAGATTACGGGAATTAGAAGATATATATGGAAATGCGATTTCTACTTTAATGTCTAATCCGTACATGATTAGTCAAGAGATTAAGGAATCAGATCTTGTTATTGGTGCTGTACTTATTCCTGGTGCTAAGGCTCCAAAATTGGTAACGGAAGAGATGATCCAATTAATGGAGAACGGTTCAGTCATAGTCGATGTGGCAATCGACCAAGGAGGAATCTTTGAAACAGCTACACATGTAACAACACATGAAAATCCAACATATGTGAAACATGGTGTCGTTCACTATGCAGTTGGCAATATGCCCGGCGCTGTACCTAGAACATCCACTATGGCCCTAACAAATGCAACGATGCCATATGTTTTGCAAATCGCTAATAAAGGTTATAAAAATGCTATTAATGAAAATCAAGCGTTGCACAAAGGCCTTAATATCATGAACGGGGAAATTATGTTCGAGGGCATCGCAAAAGCGCATAATTTGCCTTATGTCACAATGAAATGATCCGCCTGTTTATGAAATGTAAGCCTAAATAGAAAGAGAATATTTTAGGTAATTGGATTTTAGAAAACACTGGGCTGATTGAAACATACCAAGTAGATATAACAGTCGTTTAGGAGTTGATTTTTAAGGGGAGGATGATTCGGAAGGGGCTCGAACGTTGACATTTATGCTTAAAGCACAAAGGAACTGATTAGTTCAGTTTCTGAATTATTCAGTTTTTATTAAATAAAGTTTTGGAATTTACCAATATATTAAATGATTGTAAAGAAGACCTTCAAATAAAAGATTGAAGGTCTTTTTGTAACTAATTAATGATTATCCTTCCATAGACGCTGGATATGGAAATCATTTCGTAAAATACGCAAAAGAAACACATCAGGATTACTTAAACATTTCCATTTTTCAAGGCCAAAGTTCTTATCATAGTAATTCAATAATAAGGACATAATATTTCCATGTGTAACAATAATTGTATTGTTGGCATTGCTTGCTACTATATTTTCTACAACTTTTACGATCCGATTCATCGCTTCTTTACTCGATTCTCCACCCACATGCTTTAACTCCATATCATTGATTGTCGCATAAAATTTGTTCAACCAATCTGGAAAGGACTTTGAACTAAGCACGCGCTCTGATAATCGGTTATCAATCTCTACTTTCAAATTTCCTTCTTTGCAAAAGGCTGTATTGTTTGCACAGCTCGTAAAAAAGGACTTGTAATGATCCTATTGTTAAGTAACAATAAAGGTGTTTAATTTACAATAAAGTCGTTTAACAAATAATAAAGTTGTTAAAAAACGCCAGTCGTGCTATTCAACAATCGGGCCAGATTGTAAAGTAAGATTGTACAACTAACTTGGAGGTTAGAGCATTTCACGAAACTAAAATAGAATAACACACTAATACTTTTAGATGATTTATTGGATAGATTCTCTTTATTTTATGAGTAATAAGATATATTGCATGAGCACTAATGAGATCAACAAAAATACGAGGTGTCCAAACATGGGTTTTTATTTTAAAGAATGTAAACAAAGTGATATTGGGGATTTAATCCAAAGATATGTTAGTACATTAAGTTCTCCTATTGATTCCTTTTTAGAGGAGCACATTCTCAATTCCGTATTTTATACAATCAGTTACAACTCTGAAGTTGCAGGTTATTATGCCATACATAGTAACCAGTACCTAACTCAATTTTATTTAGATTTATCATACTACAAAAAATCTCAAGAGATTTTTGACAATGTCCTTAAGGATTATTCAATTCGGTCAATACTGGTTCCAACATGCGACGAACTTTTTTTAAGTTTGGTATTAGATCATGATTATAAGATCGAAAAACAAGCTTACTTTTTCCAAGATAACAAAGTGGAAATTCCAAAGGGGAAATTATTTAAAGATGGGGAATTCAGAGCTGCGGTGCCTAGCGATGCTACAAAAATAACTGAGGTATGTCAGGACTTCATTGATAAAGTGGAGGAACGTATTGAAAATAGGGAAATATTCACCTACACCAAAGGAAGTATTCTGCTTGGAATAGGGATTATAGAAACAAGTAAGATACTTGATAGATATGGAAATATCGGCATGTTTACAAATGAACAATACAGAAAAAAAGGAATAGGCAGAACGATAATTCATCATTTAAAGGAATGGTGTTATGACAATAATCTAAATCCGATTTGTGGTTGTTGGTATTATAACACTCCCTCGAAACAAACGTTAGAAAGTGCTGATATGGTCTCTAAAACGAGATTATTAAATATCAAAGTCCTATAGATTTTTAAATGAATGAATTTATAGCTAATCTTGAGTTATTCAAGAATCGGGCGCTATTGTGGAGTAACATATAGATTTAAACGACTTTATTGTTATATTTTTAAGTGCAGTGAAGTATCTTACATCAAAACTTTGCGAATGGTATTTGATTAAGAACTTCTTTTACTCGTTGTTCAACTCTTTCGAGTTGTTTTACAGCGAGGTCATATTCTTCTAATAATTGTTCTAGATGGAGTTTATAAGCATCAAGTGCTTGTTCAGTTCCAATAGAAGATTTTGCTAAATTGATCAGTAATTGAGCTTTTTTAGGTCCCGGTTGTCTTTTCATTAATGTCTTCCACCCCGTCATGACATCTAGTGACTCCATTGAAGATATTTCATCTGGAGCCGGAAACAAACGGAGGGTTGCGATAGCCCCTTTGCACGAAACATCTTTAAACACTTGTCGTAGCTCTGGAAAAACAACATCTACCCATCGATTTATTTGATTAATAGACATTACGAGACGTTTTACAATCACATCACGATTAGACACTAGACTCTAAGTTTTTCAAATGATTCTGATGATGGGCGATAGTAGCCATTTGTGATTTGTGACCATATCCGCGATAACGAGCGCATCTTATTTATCACTCTTAGATTGGGTATTATCACGATTCTCTTTATTCCTTTTTACTAAGTGGGGATTGACTGTTACTACCTCCATGTTTTGGTTATATAACCATTTTGATAGGTTAATCCAGTAATGGCCAGTAGGCTCCATACCTACTATTGCTGCATCTAAGTTCTTTAGTCTTTTTAACTCTTGAATCCAGTTTAATAGATTTATAAACCCTTCTTCATTATTTTCAAAGGTAAGAGGATCTCCAATTACAATTCCACGGAAATTAACTGCTCTTGCAACGTGTAGTTGTTGAGCGATACCCACACCAACAATAAGATGTGTATCGGAAATTCTTTCTATGAGTTGATTCTGTTTGTCTTGCATTTTAAAATTCATTTAGGGCTTCCTCCTTAAGGGTCTGAGTTAGAGTGGTGTCTATACTCTAATCTTACTGAGGGGCTCTATTTTTTTTCAAACCTGATATTTAACGATCTACAGGAAAGCTAACCTGCCCGTTAGCATAAGAAGCGAATGTTCCTGTTGAACAATCGCTACTCTTTAATGGAATAACTATAAGCTCTCTGGTAAATGATATTTACACATTTCTAATGCATCTGAATGTTCTTCTAACACAGCTATTGTTTTTGGATGTGGCTTTCTATAAATAATAGGATAATCCTTTTCGTCATATTTCTCTTGAGTTGTATAAGCTAGCTTTTCTTCTTTAATGGAAAATTGGGCATCAATTCCCTTTTTATTTCCACGAGCATCAAGTCTTTGCCATTTATTAAGTGATCTTAAAAAGACAGCGTTCAAAGCATGAATACAATACCTTTTTTCTGGTGTATCAAACAACATCAAACGTTGATAACAGAAACCTGTTGGTATTCCTTGCGAACGTAATAAAGATGCTAGTAAATGGGATTTCGCGTAACATATTCCTTCTTTATAGGCTAATACATCTGATGCATTACATGTAACTCGTTTCCCTCGGATATCCAAAGAATGAGATATTTCATCACGAACAAATTCAAAAGCAACTTTTACCTTTTCAATTTCAGTTTGAGATGTATTAAAAAGTTCATCTACTTTCGACTTTATCAAAGGGTTAGAATAATTAATTTCGTTTAATTCAAGCAAATAATCTTCTAATCTTTCAGTTTCACATACTAGATGCACTAGCTCCACTCCTCAATCAATTTTTCGTGATGCTTACCCTAATTGAGTCTCTTCATCATAAAAACAGTTTTATATATATATATACCCTTGTGGTTTATGTACAACTTCCTCATCATAGATACCATACCCTATTGAACATCTTTCGATAGAATGGATAATAAATATAAATAGTGATATAAAAATTAATTTTTATATTAAGAGTTCCAAAACAAATTACATACTTTAATATATTTCTTCCTATATTACCACATATATTTCCAATTTGTGTTATGGAACTATCCTGCCCATTAGTGAAAAAAAGATATTTTCTACTTTATTATCTCATAGGAATAGCCAGGACAGGTTTAAGAAAAACGTTATGAGCAATACCTTTATCAACCCTCCTTTTTTCTCACATTGCATAACCTCCTCATAACTGAGGGGGTCTTTTTTTATTGCAGAAAATAAAAAATGTTCGTTTTTACCAGCCGGATTGTCCAATCATCACATACCATTTAACAATATATTATTTATTAAGGTCGGCCGACTTTAATAATATTAAGGGGCGATGAGTGTATGAGTTTTGAACATGATTTTGTTGGCGGAGAAAGAGAAGACCGACGGAGACGACGGGAAAGGTTAATTTGTGAATGTAGAGAAGTAAGAGGAGAACGTGAACATCATTGTGACCATGATCGTGATAGAGATCGAGATCGAGATCGCGACCGCGACCGCAGACGTGATCGTGATTTCGAATGCCGATGCAGAGAACGTAGAGACGATCGATACTAAGGAATTTGAATAAGAAAAAGCCCAGTGCTGACCTGGATTAATAACTAAAAACGACCTATCCATGTGGACGGGTCGCTTTTTTTGTGTTATCAAACTATCAATCTCGAATTTTGGGCGCAAGCCAATTATCTACTTTCGCCATTCCGTCACCGGATCTTTCATACATATACTTTGCTACGTTATTACCTTCCAAGTGATCTGGCACTTCCCAAAAGACTGTGATTTCACTAACATCGGTTTCTTCAGCAAGTTTAGCTGCTATGTTATCACTGTACATTTCCTTCTTTATTACGATGGTTACAGCTATATAGGTCTGCACAAATATAGGATTAAATAAATTAAACCAGTCAGCTCCTTCTTAAAATAAACTGCCCCGTTACTTGAATAAGAAAAACGCTTTACTCCTTATTGAAGTAAAGCACCAATTAGTTGAAGAATTTAATAATTGGTATTTTACTCGTGTAAATGCAAAGAGAGGTCTAATACTTTGATAAATTTTTCTACTGCATCATATACTTAAACCTTTTTGAATTTGAAGGACTAAAACCTCTCCCTCCTTATTGAGCTTAGGGAGTTTAAGTGTAAATATACACATGAAAAGGTATCCCCATACCCATACTAACTTTGGGAGGTAGGATAACTTATGAAATTCATCTGGTTGTCAGTATTATTATTGATAGGAAGTCAAAACAATCTTCCTGACAATTTAGTCGTTAGTCATGAAGGAAAAACAATTGCAAATGTTAATCGCGTTTATTTTTCAAACCCATTAATAGATATTCCGCTTATTGATCAAAAAAACTACAATGAATTTATTCAAAAACTAGATAAGACCATCTATAAACCGCCAACAAACGCTTCTCTGGATAACAATGGGAATATTGTTGTTGAAAAAGTAGGGTATAAACTGGACCACGAGGCGTTCACACGTTTGTTTTATACATATTTTTTCAATAAAGGCTCCTATTTCGTAGAAGCTCCCATGCATACAATATTTCCAAACGTGGATAGCGAACTGCTCTCACATATAAGAGTAAATCGAATTGGACATTATGCTACCTATTTTAATTCAAATAACAGAGAGCGTTCTCATAATATTTTACTTGCAAGTGAAGCAATCAATAACCACGTTGTTTTTCCTGGTGAGACTTTTTCCTTTAATAAAGTGGTCGGAAAACGAACGAGGGAAAAGGGCTATAAGCGGGCACCGGTTATCGTAAAGGGTGAATTGTCGGAGGATATTGGTGGTGGAATATGCCAAATTTCTTCAACGTTGTATAATGCAGTAGATAAAGCGGGGTTAACTATTACAGAACGATACTCCCATAGCAAACGGGTTGGCTATGTACCTTCAGAAAGAGACGCTACTGTTAGCTGGTATGGACCCGATTTCCGCTTTACGAACAAATACAACCAGCCTATATTGATTCGATCAATTGTTTACGGTGGAACCGTTAGAATTTTGGTGTATTCGTCAGATGCCATTAATAATGAGCCACGAGAAATTCCTAGCGCTTCGTATAAGCTTCCGGAAGAAGTACCTCTTGGATCAGAGGTGAATCAAAATCATTAAGTTTTTTCACAAAAACCCGACTAGTGAACTTGGTATGTCCGGTATTTAGTTTGATTTTATTCTTTTTTCATCGAGTGTTGTACTTGCTTGTGGTGGATATCGGTGATTTTCTGAATATATCGGATTAACCTTTAATTTTAAACTGACTAAGCTAACGGACCCACCAATAGGTGAGTCCGTATTAATATATATCTTCACAAAGTCAGCTGATAATTAAGTCCATTGCTGCGCAGTATGTGTCTACTACACAATATAAGAGTTACTCCACAATCTGGCCCAATTGTTGAACACAAGTTAAACAACACTCTTCAACTAACCTGCCCCCTCAGTTGAACAAAGATATTTTCACACTTTATTATCGCATAAAAAATAGCCAGGCGTTGGCCGGGCTTATAATTATATAAGTGGCCTATCCGTTATGTGGATGGGTCGCTTTTTTTGCTTGTAATTGGCGGTCTTATCTTATTCCACAGTAGGACCAGTTAGTTGAAAAACATTGAGTGAGGAAAATTAAAAGTGTTCGGAAATCGCAACCTACATATTACATCCTATTGGACTCCTGCAGATCCCCATTGGAACACCTTTACGATTAATGGTTTTTTTCAGATTCACAATAGCATTTCCTTGATAAACTTGTTCCATAATATTTTCTATTTTATCACTTTCTTGTTTACTTACTTTTTGCTTTCTAAGCATTTTTTGAAACCATTGACTAATTTCTGTCGGGGAAACATTCCCAGCAATGGAAGAAAGGCGATCATATCCATGTAATACTTTTTCTTCTAAATCCTCTTCTCCACCAGCATAAAAATATAAATTATTTTTATGCATACCATTTTTTATTCGTTCAACTTTTTCTTTATTGCCAGCATCTTTTATTCCAACCACTAAGTCTATCTTACTTAATTGAATAATACTCTTCTCTGATAAATCAAATCCAGTTCTTTTTGGATTGTTATATAAAATTGTAGGTTTATTACTAAGGTGCATAATCCTCTTTGTATAAACGAATGCTTCTTCTTGTGTCGGTATAACATACGGTGGATACCCAAGCATGATACCGGATATTTTTGTGTGTCGAATCTTTTCAGCTAATTCCTCTGCCTCTTTCTGTCTAATTGAAGCCACACCAAATATAATTTCCATATTACTAATGAGCTCTTCTTCCAGTTCTAAACCGTGTATTATTTCAATTTTTTCTTGAAGGTTTAAACTATGCTGTTCTCCAGTAGATCCAGAGACAAGAACAGATTTTACTCCTTGTTTATACAGGTCTCTTATATGGCTTATTGTCCCTTGAGTATTTAAAGATTCATCTTCAAAAAAAGCTGTCGGCACGGCAATATGGACTTTTTCTGTTAGCATTATGTTATCCCCTTTATCCTTTTTATCTACTTAAATTAAACTGCCCCGTTAGTTGAAAAAAGATGTTTTTATACTATATTATCTCATAAAAATAGCCAGATAGGTTTAAGAAAAACGTCAAGAGTAATACTGTTATCAATCCTCCTTTTTTTAACATTGCGATAACCTCCTCTTAATTGGGGAGGTCTTTTTTATTTAAAAAAATATATACGATTCAGCAAGTTAAATCGGATAGGGTATTACTCAAAGAGATTTATTCGTGGGTCAAAAAGTCAGACGTTCAATAAAAAATGCCCAACTATTTCGGTGGGGCGAAATAGTTCTTGATGAACATTTTATGTTTCTTTGTGAAAACTGTTTTGGATATTATACATTGGATTCTATTAATCCTTATATAATAAAATCGCCTTATTGCTGAAATCAAATAGGGATGTAAGTTTTTAGTATAAAATTAACGACTTCTGGATTTATTTTTATAATGTTTAGGTAAAATTAATTGTTCTCCTTTTTCGTATAAAGCTAATATTTTTTTGATAGGAGTTGATTCTTTCATTGTGAAGTAAATAATTACTGCGAACATAATACTAATCAAAGCTCCAACAATAACATCCCCTGGATAATGGACACCTACCCATATACGTGAAAAACCTACTAATATTGCTAAACCTATCCATAATAGACCTGCTTTTCTCTTGAAAAGAAAAATAGTCATACAGAAAGAAAAAAATAAAATAGTATGATCACTTGGAAAAGAATTATCTACGGCATGTCCAATTAACTGATTAACATTAGATAATTCAGCGAAGGGTTGGTTATTGGAATGAATTTTTCCAGCAAGTTTTCCAACTATTACAGCTGAAAAAAAAGTAATTGAAGCGCAAATTATCATTATCCGATTTTCATGACGCCTTGTAAACCAAAAAATTAACACAGCTAGAGCTAGGAAAAATACCAAATACTCAGCTATGAATACCATAGTCGAATTGAGATACGTAATTTCCTTACCTAAATTATTTATCATTCTAAACAAATCGACATTAATGTCAGGTATACTCATAACACTTTCCTCCTTAGGTGTTCTGAGAAAAGTATATTTGTTAAATTTGAAGTGGAAAATTGGTTTTCCTTACAATTTCCTTTCAGTTTTGTAAGATATAAATAAGACACAAATTCGTAGCCCAAAAAGGTGACATGAAAACAAACAGTATTGTCGATTATTTAAAATCAATCGGTGTAGATTCAAGTATAGCTAACCGCAAAGAGTTACTGCCAAAAATGGCATTAAAAAACTATAAAGGTACTACTGTTCAAAATACTTTTCTCTTGAATAAACTAAAAGGCGGGGTGGTTGTCAATAAGCCGAAAGGTAATCAGAAGACTACAAGTGTGGTCGATTACCTAAATTCAATCGGGCAGGATTCAGGCTTTAATAATCGAGCTAAGCTAGCTGCTAAGCTTGGTATTAAAAACTACACAGGTACAGCAAAGCAGAACGCAACTTTGTTAAATATACTAAGAAGATAAGACGAAGCGGCCTATCCATTATGTGGATGGGTCGCTTTTTTTGCTTGTAATTGGCGGTCTCTTCTTATTGAACTAAAGCACCCGTTGATGAAGAAAAAAGTAATGTACCTCGGATCGAAGTACAGTGTCTAATCAAATTATTTTTCTAATGCCATATTAACAGATTCAATGGCATGTATTACTGTTGTATCAAATAATGGCACTTCTGAATCCTCTGGTTTTACTAATAATCCAATTTCTGTGCAACCTAATATTATTCCTTCAGCTCCATCATCAATTAACCTCTTGATAACCTTTTTGTAATAATCCCTTGATGATTGTTGAATTTCCCCTAAACATAACTCTTCATAAATTACTTTATTTATAACTTTTCTATCCTCATCATTTGGTATCAAAACCTTAATACCATTAAATTCAATTCGTGTTTTATAAAAGTCTTGCTCCATCGTATATTGAGTACCAAGTAAACCAACCGTACTTATTTCGGACTTTTGAATTTGATTTGCTGTTGAATCAGCAATGTGTAAAATTGGTAAGCTAACTTTTTCTTCAATATATCTAATCACCTTATGCATCGTATTTGTACAAATTACAATAATTTCTGCACCTGCCTTTTCCAAAGACTGAGCAACATCGCCTAATAATTTACCAGAACTTTCCCAATCACCTTCAGCTTGATAGCGTTCGATTTCTTCAAAATCCACGCTATATAAAATGCACTTGGCTGAATGCAATCCTCCCAATTTGGTTTTCACTTCTTCGTTAATAATACGATAATATTCTAACGAGGACTCCCAACTCATTCCACCAATAAGGCCAATAGTTTTCATAAATATTCCCCTTTCCATTTGAAATATACTGAAAATTATATATGAATTTAATAGACATTGTACAGTATCTTTCTTATTAAACAAACGTTAGTTGAACAAAGATATTTTTACACATTATTGTCTCTTAAAAATAGCCTGGACAGGTATAAGAAACATAGTATAAGTAATAATATATGTATCCTTGGTTTCCACTTTCCCTATAGCCTCCTCATAACTGAGGGGGCTTTTTTTATTGCATAAAATAAAAAATCCTCGCTTTTCTCAGACAGTTTGTACAATCAAATTCGACATTTTCCAATATATTATTATTAAGGTCGACCTTAATAGTTATAAAGGAGGTGTAGAGTATGTGCTTTGAAAATGAAAGAAGTCGGCGTAGATTGATATGTGAGTGTCGTGAAGAAAGGCGCGAGCGCAAGCATTGTTGTGACCGTGATCGTGATCGAGACCGAGATTTTGACTGTAAGTGCAGAGAGCGTAGACATAGACACGAAGATATTAAATGGTAATTAAAAATAGGCCGGCGTTGACCGGGCTTAAATTAAAAGCTAAATCGACCTATCCATTTATATGGACGGGTCGCTATTTTTGCTTTGTCCACCATTCATATATTCCCTCAACATCTCCTCAACCTTATTCCCTAAATGAGGATTAAAATAATTTGTCTTTTCCTCAAAGCCATTGTATAAAAATAAATAATTTGTAGACGTTTCGTCTTTGCCGACATAAACAATCTTTATATTATTTTTGTACAAATATCTCTTTACCTCAGCTAGATCCTTTTTTATTACCTTCATTAATTCCTCTATTACAACCATATAAGGGCCTTTAAATTTAAAAGGATTAACCTCGACCACTTTCAAATCCCGTTGTAATACTTTTATTAGAAAGGGTAAACAAACTGCTTTACTCAGTATCTCCCTATCATGATCAGGTATCATCATTCATCCTCCTGATTTAATATTTCTCTTATCTTAACCAAAAAACATATTTTTGACAAGAACGAACGTTCGTAATACAATGAGAACAAATGTTTTAGGAGGATGATAATAATGTTAGCTGTACCAAAGCCGAAGAAAGCGAGGAAAGAATCAAAAGCGACTCCGAAACTTACAGAAGAAGATTATATTGAAATTGGAGAGAGGATTTCAGAAGCATATGAATTTGAATCAACAATCACTATAACTACATTTCGAAATAGGAAACATGAAAAATTCACAGGTATAATTACAGGAATGAACGCAGGAACCAAAATGATCGATCTTGATACAGGAGAGATTGATCATATTAAAATAAGTGTTAATATTATTGTTTGTGCAATAAGAAAAATCCCCGTTCGTGAGAGCGGGGACTAGTTTATTGTTTATGTAATTATGCGAACGTAAATTCTGTTTTAAGTACGGAAATAGTAAATCGTCAACAGTTCGTCAACAACAGCAAAAAATGCAGTTGTTGACGGAAAAAAAAACCCTAGAACTGTTGTGGCTCTATGTTTTACGGTATGATTCCGAAGGGGCTCGAACCCATGACCTCCACCCTGTCAAGGTGTACGGTAGGTAATCGGAAAGTCTACGCTATGTCAAACGTTGTCTTATTACGTTAAGTCTTGCGATATGTCATTGTCGTTATTTCGATTATAGCGCATAGCACCGTCACCTTGCAAGAAAGCATTACGCCACCCTGCGCAATTAAGCGCCGGGCTTTTCGTCTATTCTAACGCTTTATGTACGAAGTAATTATCGGCAATATCCGGAGCATTATTATAATCTACGTTTTCAAAGTCGATGTCTTCGAAAGTTTCCCTCGGAAAATCGAGCGACATTACTTTAGCGTCCGTTTTATTTCCTTTCGTATCAACTAACGGAAACTTCCATATGAACGAGTATAGTTCGACATCGTTAATAGCCGCCAATTCTTCGAGTAAATCGAAAGTATCGCGCCACATATTTTTCCTCGTCATATTGACGGACAAGTTCTCATCGGCATTAAGCCATATGTTTACTACGTCTGCATAAACGTCCACCTTCTCAATACGCGGCTTTTTCGTGTTCGCCTTTTCACCTAGCTCAGCGTGGATAATTTCGGAAACCTTTTCGTCCAGCGTTAATTCCTTCGACTTTTCTTCAGCGGGGGCGTCCGGCTTGATCGTAACTTCCGTACCGGCTTCTTTGACTTCGTCCTCTACATCGATAAAAGGTGCCGTGCTGAACATCAGTAATAATCCGCCTAGTAATACAGGTAAAGCGATCTTCTTATCGAACTTCTTAACGGTGAGCACAATGCCGGCAATCATTACGATTAATCCCACAACAAACAATCCGTATAACAACAGAAAAACCTCCTTCTTCCTATATAGGTCCATATTACCGTATTTCCGTATATATTTCAGTGGATTATGAAAGTTTTTAAATTAATTTTGGGAAAATGTCGCAGATTACGTTTTCGTTTTGGGTAGTTAAGTATAAGGCGAAAAAGAATTTACGAAATAAATGTCCCACTTTTTAAATTCGTCTGGGCATATAGAGTAAGGACGAAATAAAAGAATTTGCGAAATAACTATCCACTTTGGATTCCTATTCGATAGAGGTAGTAAGAGGGCGGAAAGGGAGGCGGTAATTTGGCGGATGAAAACAATCGAACAGTAATCGACTTTCGCAAGCGTAAGTTTTTCATGATGACTCGCGATATAGTCGACAATGATACGCTCCTCACAAAGCCGGTAGACATCGCGGTTTACGCCGTTCTATGTATGTACGCGGACAACAATTCGAAAGACTCGTATCCTAACGTCGAAACAATAGCGAAGAAGTCACGGTGTAGCGAGCGAGTTGCAAGACGTTCTTTACTAACGTTGAAGGAAGCGGGCTACATCGATATAGAGGAAAGGAGGGACAAACGCGGATACCAAACGTCGAATCAGTATTTCCTACTTGACGTAGATAACGAGTCCTGACCGTCTAAAATGGCAGGCAGGGGGTGTCGTTTTTGACAGGCCCGGGGTGTCTAAAAGGATAGACTAACTATACTTAGGTTATCTAGACTTAAGTTATCTAAACTAAACATACCGACCCAAGCAAAGAGCGCTTGTTTCGGAAGATGTATTATATACCGAAAAACTTACGTTAAAAGATTATCGATAATAACACATAGGTATAGAATCGAAAAGAACTTACCAAAAGAAAAATTAAATAAAAAGAAAAGGTGGGGCGGCGCAAATGTCTGAAAACACGGATATTCGGCAGTCAATCGAATTTATGCTCGCTAACATGGATTTACTGCGAAAGCAAGTCGAACTTAACGCGGCATTAACTCGTATCGCATTCGATGGACTTCAAACGGCTGGCTTTACGGAAGCACAAGCGACCGACTTTATAAAAGCACGCGGACCAATGCTCGGCTAAAAATAAACACTAGGAGGTTTTCACGAATGCCAGACGAAAATATAACGCAAAAGGTGCAGCTACCTCGCGAAGTCGCGGAAGCAATCGAAGATGTACGCAAGTTTTATAGAGACTCGGAGATTATCGCCACTGTCGTAACTGATGATGGGAGATCGGCATACGGTACGAGAATGATGACGTTAGTGAAATGTATCCGCCGCGACGATGGTTTTATCGATACACTGATGTCCGCCCTAGTCAACGGCTACACAGTCGAAAAGACGCCGGAGGAACTCGAAGCGGAGCAAAAGGAAAAGTTACGCGATTATTACAGAGGCTTATATGTCTTGGCGTCAAATGAGGACTCGAGTCCGTATCTTTATGAGATAGAGGCGGAGATGAAGGGGATCGTAGAAACACTAGATCTACTAGGCGTAAAAATCACCGGAGTAAACGCGCCTTAACACTCGCCGAATGTCTTTATATCTTAACGTAATGCAAACGGCTGTAAACGCCGTATATCAAAGGAGGAATCACTATGGACGTTTTTGGTCTTGTGATATTAGTGTTGATGGCTGTCGTATTTGCAGTATTCTCAAAGGATTAACACTCGCCCGTATACGTCAATTTAAGCGTGTTACAGACGTTCTAATAGGCGACTAATACTTACGTATAGGACGTAGTCAAAGACGCTGTAATCAAGCGTAAACTAAGCGGAGGGTAGGTGGTAGCATGCGGCAACAATTCATAGCGGAATCAAAAAACGTAGCACTCGCGGAAGAAAACGCAAAGTTACGCAGCACGCTAAATAAGGCGCACCGGTACGTACAACCGTTAATCACGGCGGCGTTTGTCGGACAAGTCATGGACAGGCGGATTGATGCTGACGAAATGCTTGACGGGTTGATCGAGATTAGCGAGGTGTTGTGTAGTGATAGCGAAGTGGCTACGAAAGCGCGAGACTAAGCGGATACAAGCGCATTGCCCGCACGAATGGCACTCGATAGGACGTTATTATACGACGAGCATGTTTTCTAATAGCACCGATAGGGAGCGTCTATATTGTCCGGTATGTGATGCGGAGAAAGACATAGTGAGAGACAAAGCAGTGGCAATACTTAATCGACAGAAGATACGCAAGCAGTACGAAGAAGGAGGTCGATAATATGGCGAAATTAACAGCGGAACAGCTCGAAGCAATCCGTAAGCGTGCGTCACTTGTTACGGAAGGTCCTTGGCGGGTATATGACGACTATTGCGATACTATTGAGCGAGTGAGTACAGGTGAAAGCGTTGCTCGAGTCACAATCGCCAATAATCGGAATAGCGATATGAATTTTATATCTGCAGCACGCAAAGATGTACCGGCTTTATTGGCGGAGGTTGAGCGGTTGCGCCTGTTAAACGAGGAACTGATTGAGGCATTATTCGGAGATGCTATGCGGAAATCCGCAGAAGTATTAGTCACGGAAATTCGGAAAAAGGTAGGGACGTATGATGCCAAAGGAGGCGATAGCGATTGAGAGTCGTCGTAGAGAGGTTAAGAAACGGAATAAGACGGGCTAACGGCGAAATCCATCCGGTATATGTCGAGGATATTGAAGCAGTGCTGGACGAGCTTATTCGATTAAAAACGGAGAATGAAACGTTAGAAAAGTTAATTAAAAGCCCGCAGAAAGTAAGTGTGTCGGTAAGAAACGAGAGGGATTGGGGAGAATATTATGACGTATTTTAACGGAGGTGGTAGCGAATGACTAAACGATTACCACTCGCAAAAGATTGGCAAGCGCGTAATATCAACGACTGGAATACGACCACTTTTCACGCTTACATGGTCGATAAGCACGCGGAGCTATTCGGATGTGACTACGTACCGATGAAAAACTGGATAACGGAGAAAGGACTGCTCGGCAGATTAATCGGAACAAGCGGAAAGAATGCGAAGCCTCGGACGGCGTCAAACGAAATGGTAAAGGAGTTTATCGACGAGTGTTTCGCAAGCTATACGCCAACAGCGGAATATCCCGGCACAAGCTTCGGTTTCTCTTGGGCGTATCGGAAAAACGTTTGGCAGCGACTGCAAATCGAGGAACAACGCAAGCAAGCGGCAAGCAAGGCGGAGGAAACGACGGACTGGGAAGACCTCGCAGATTGGCTGTAGGCGTAAATAAATTAACGGAGGTATCGCGGAATGAAAATACTAACCAAAGCTAAGATAGGCGAAATTAGAGCGGAAGGATTTTCGCAAGGAGAGAAGATCGGTTATGCCGAAGCAGAGCGTAAAGTTAGGTTGCGGATGGAGAGAGAACGAGCGCAGGAAACTTTACGAAAATTCAACGAAGCGCCTGTGATTATCGAAAGCATTACTTTAAAAAGCGAGCCGGAATATACAATTGAACATTCTTTCTTCGGAGAGGTTAGACACGAAAGCACTCCGGCGACTTATACTGTTAAGTTTCGTAGTAAACGAAGTGGAGTAACTTCTACGATGACAGTGACATTCGATACGCCGGACTTTTCGATGGCGGATGTTAGACGGAAGATAACAGAAGAGTTTTGCGGAGTTTCGTGTAAATAAAACGGAAAGGTGTGACGGAATGAAAGAAGGAATCGGAATAGCAGCGATAATAGTTGCGATGGGCGTACTATGGAATTTCGAACGGATACTCGATATTATCCAACTTGCGGTAAGTAAATAAAACGGAAAAGGGGCGGTTATATTGACGAAATCAACGACGGTTAAACGAAAAGCAAACGTAGGCGAGCGTATTTTGATTACTAACTCTAGTGCGCTTTCGTTTTACAACGGTGATATTTTCACGGTGAGAGAGATCGAAGACGATTATTTCGTAAAGGCATACAAACATGACGTACCTATTTATCCACATGAATACGAAGTCATTATCGAAAATGCCGAAACACCATCGCAAGTATCCGCAGCACTCACGGCAGCCCATGACGCAATCGACGAGCTACGACGCAAAGCATATGGCGAAGGATTTGACGCAGGGCGGGCGTTTCAGCGTGAGCAGTGGCGCGAGAAAGCGGAAAGTACGCACGCGGAGTTAATGCGGAAACTCGACGAAGCAAGCCCGAAAGAAACGCCACAGCAAATACGCGATAATACGATTGAGCGGGCGAAGGCGGACGTCGAAAAGATAACCGAGGACGGGACGTTTAATCTTACGTTTAAGTACGGAGACGAACAGAAATTAGGTGGCGTATTATCCGAAGTTGGGTTCGAAATCAATAGAGAAGAACGGCTAGTAACTGCGGTAATACGAAATCACGCGTTCGGAAATGTAATCGAAAAAGGCTTCGCAATATGCGCGCCGGACGACTGCTTTAACGTACACATCGGCAAGGCTATCAGTTTACGCCGAGCGTTAGGACTCGAAGTGCCGACGGAATATATGAACGCGCCAAGTCCGACGGAAGTGCGTGTGGGAGACGTTGTAAAACACGAAGGATGGACGACTTCCAAATCGGTTAAACCTAATGGTTTCGTTTCTATAAGTACCATCCGAATAAAAACTGCGGATTTCTTAGTAAGCAGAGGACAAGTACGGATAATCGACGATTCACGGGAGGCGAGCGAATGAAATCCGTAAAAGGTATGACGTGGGGCACGCCGGAATTTACTGCGATTGCAAAGGCGGCGGAACGCGAGGGCGAAGCTAACGAAACTATCGAAAATATTACCGAAATGGCAGACGAAATATACCTCGGAAGCTACGGTCTTAATGACGAACAGAAACGCGAATTACGCTATGTTAGAAACGATTTAAACGAATTAACCGGCGATTTCGTTTGCTACGGAGAATGCCAATGAAACTCGGCTTAACGAAAGCAATCGAAGCAACAACGCAAGGTAAAACAGTCGTAAGCGTAATAGGCAAACGCTATACGGCTGCGCAACTTAATGGAAAGATGCTCGGCAAACATGCGGCGGTCTTTGATGACGTAGGCATGGCGAAAAGGGAACGGGAAGGAGAGTGGTGGTTAAATGGGAGAAAAACACAGAGAGATACAACTTACAGGAAAGCACGGATTAGGGAAAATAGCGAAAGTAGATAAGGAGGATTACCCCGTATTATCTAAATATAAGTGGTTTTATAGCGGTAGATACGTTAGGACAAACGTAGGTACTGATTTAGGTTTCGAAAAGTACTCTATGCACCGCATGATAATGAATCCTAACCCAGAGCAAGTCGTCGACCATATCAACGGGAATAGCTTGGATAATCGACGAGAGAATTTGAGGATATGTACACAAAAGGAAAATAGCCAAAATCGTAATATTGCCACAAATTCCAGTAGTGGGCTTAAGGGGGCGAGCTATTCGAAATTTCATCGAAAGTGGGTCGCTTACATTACTATAGATAATGTTCGAAAACATATAGGATATTTCCTCACTAAAGAGGAAGCAGCTAAGGCATATGATTATTATGCTAATAAATATTTCGGTGAGTATGCGCTATTGAACTACGAAGAAGAACCGAATAAACCGGCGTTAAGAGAATACACGACTAAGTATAGAGGTATCCGATGGAGTAAAAAAGACCAAAGATTCACCGGAAGGATTACCTATAACGGGAAAAGTCATTATACAGGATATTTTAAAGATGTAAAATCCGCAATCAAGGCGTATAACATTCTGGCAGTGGAAGTATTGGGGGATGAAGCGTATACGAAAATACATCCAATAGACGAAAGTGTTGGTGAAGCCGATGAAACATAAAAACTGTATTTTAAATGACTACAAACAAGGGGGATGCGGAAGTTGCGATAGTATATGCGCACATAGAATTATGCTCGAAGGCTTATCCGGAAAAGGCGGACGAATTGGCGCGGCAGGCTTACCGGACGACTATCGGAATGTAACGCTTGCTGATACGCCAGTACGAGAAACACAGCCGAAGATATACGCAATGCTCGATCAGTACATCGAAACTTTCGACCGGCAGTTTGACGAAGATGGCGAACGTGTAAAATCGCTGTATCTTTGGTCGGAATCGCCCGGAACTGGGAAAAGTACGTCGGCTTCCGCCTTGCTTAACGCTTGGCTTGTCGCACATTACGTCGGATCGTTGAAACGGAATAGGCAACCGTTACAGCAGCCGGCATATTTTCTCGATGTTAACGAGTATCAAACGAAATATAACCTCGCAGCAATGACGAATGACGAGGCGGAACTAGACGAAGTTAAGCGGACGATGCGCCGTTGCATGAGCGTGCCATTTCTCGTAATGGATGACGTGGGAATTAGGTCGGCGACAGAAAGCTTTAAATCGATTGTACACGGAATTATTAACGCGAGGACGACTAACGCCATTCCTACTATTTATACGTCAAACTTACCGTTAGAAGAAATGGCGCGAGTATTTGACGCAAGGCTGCATGACCGTATGCGCGATCAAACGGCGGTTTTACATTTCGCAGGACAATCGAAAAGGGGGCGACGATGATGCGAAGATTAGTAATTACGTTGTCTGGCGGAAATATCGTTGAATTTAACGGTGAGGAAGCTGCCGAGGTATATTATGCAATAGATGACGCAGGGGCACGCGGAGCACATTGGACGATACCTACGAGAGGAAACGTATTCGTACTCGCCAATATCGCTCATATAGTAATCGAAATGGAGGCGAGCGAATGACTTACGACGATAAGCTTACGGAATACTTCGAACTAATAACACGCAAATTTCACAGCGGTAAAATCAACGAGGATAAATACGGGCGCCTAGCGGAAAAGATCGAGGAATGGAGCGACGTAGCAGACGAAACGGAGGTAACGGACTAATGTCGAAGAAACCACCTCAGCATATTACGTATGGCGACTTGGTGAGCATAGACACTTACGACGGACACTTGTACTTCGTCGAATCATTTGTCGTCGAGCACCACTACCAGCCGGGCGAACAATTTACGGAAGTATGGTTTGATCTAACCGATTCGCATACGGGTGAATACATGATGGCGGAAAAAGAGGACATAACGCGGATTTGCAACGCGGCGCAGGCAGACGATTATCTGATGTACAACGCGGGTCCTCCGCCAGTTACGGAAAGACTGAACATGTTCGACCAAATATTCGGGGAGGTGCCGAAAATGAAAGCGAAGGAACCACGTAAACCCACGGCAAAGGAGATATCCGGAATTGAAGCGGAGAAACGTAAACAGGCGAGGAAAGAAAGGGCGGTAAAAATTGACGCATTGCTGGACGATTACAACGATGCGAAAGCGATGGTCGAAATGTTTGGTGACGAGGAATATCGCGCGAAGGTCGAATATTTGACGGTGAAGCTGGCGGAAGTTACGGCGGAGTAGGCACAAAGTTCATAACAAATAAAAATCGAAAGGTTGATGAAAATGAAAAAGAAACTCGTAGTAATTCTTGTAAGTATCATGGCGATTATTTTGACGGCGTGTACGGAAGCAGATACCGTAAATCAGAACATAGATAAATCAGCAGATTCATTCGAAATAAACAGACGTATTATATTCTTTAACGGTATAACTGACAAATACCTACTTACAGTCGAAGGGTTATGTGCATTAGGCAACAACGACAGCGACAATCGACTGCGTGTCACTTGCAAAGTAGGTGAAGACCAATATAAACGGCATTATTTAGGTTTGAGTGATAATGTTAGCTTTTTTATTGAACAAACAGATGCAGTTTATGCGGACCCATTCCATTATCGTGTGATATTTCGACCTGAATCCATTATTCCTGATATAGACATTCAGACAAGCGAATAAATTGCTGTGACGCAATCCGATAATAATATATTAAAAACGGAGGTGATCGCGCTTGGAATACGGTACATTACTAATCTCGAAAATACTCGATAGCAACGACCCGTCAGCATTCGCACGGCTCGGCGTCACCGAATCGGATTTCCCGACAAAGGCGGAAAAGGACGCATACAAGTTTATCACGGACTATGCCGAAAGGAATCGGAACAGCGCGCCAAGCTATGCGACAGTTGTAACGGAAATCCCCGACTTTTACTACGTGCCGGAGGTCAGCGACGCATATTCGCATCTAGTCGGTAAAATAAAGGACCACGCGATAAAGCTTGCGTTAATAGACTACGTGCCGAAACTTAACGAAAAGTTTAACGCAGGTGCGGACGGTAAGGCGTTACTCGATGATTTACGCAAGAATCTCGAAAGTATCGAAGCTAAGACGTCAACGCGCGATAAAGTTGGTACCGACATTAAGGCGGACGGAAAAGCGTTTCTCGACGAGTATCTCGACCGTAAGGAAGGCAAGTCGTTTAAGCTTTGGCGCAGTAAGTTTACGACAATCAACGAGCAAATCGGCGGTTATTTCAGCGGAAATATGTACACGTGGTACGGGCGATCAGGACGCGGTAAGTCCGTTTTCACAATGGAGGAAATAATCGAAGCTGCGTTTCAAGGCGCTAATGTACTCGTGTGGGCAATGGAAATGAGTAGATTCGAATGGATGGCGCGCGCCTACTCGACTATCAGCGCAAGAATAAGCGAAACTATCGAAAAGGTTGACGGAGTAGATTACGAGGTTGGTTTCGAAAATAGGTCGTTACTAACCGGAAAGCTAGACGCTGACTACGAAGCAGGCTTGCGCGTATTTATCGAAAAGTTAGCTAACGGCGAAATACTCGACGGAAATATTACGTTGAGGGCGGCAGATGATTCCGACTTTATAAGCCGAGATATACGCCAGTTGGAATCGGACATTATTACGACTAAAGCCGACGTCGTGCTTATCGATCCGATTTACCTTATGGACTACGAGCAGAATACGTCACGGACGGCGGGCGGCGATGTTGCGAACACTTCGAAGCGTATACGTCGATTGGCGGGAACGGAAAAGCCGGTAATCCACGTCGTAACACAAGCCGAGGAGGTAAAGGACGACATCGACGACGAAGGTAATCGCGAATTAAGACCGCCGAAACGTGCGGAAATAAAGAAAACGAAGGCGGTACTTGAAGATGCCGCGAACACTTTCGGAATAGATTCGTTGGACGGCGAAGGGATTATCGAAATAGGCAAAGGAAGAAATGGCGGAGAAGGAACGCAGATTAACGTGTTGTACTTGCCGAATTACGGGATCGTCGAAGAAATGGCGACAGGCGAGGCGGTTGCGGGACAGTTCACCGATTTTTAATGAGCAAACGACATAAGGAGAGTGAGAAATTGAGAAACCAAAACAGTATCGAATGGCTCAAAGATCAAATGGATCTTGGGAAAATGACCGCAGAAGAAGCCAACGTTGAATTGGTGAGGATGGAGAGGGTAAGGATGATAATAAACTCGATTCCAGCGCAGATTCGCAAATCACTTAACGAAGCAGTAAAAAGTGGATACCTTTGTAGGAAGAAAAAAGACGGTCGTAAGCCCGAAGTTTATTATCATCCGAACTTCGAGCACCTGGCGAATGAGGAACGGCATCGAGCCGAAAGGGAAACGCTCGAGGCACTAGCAGGCATTGTCGCTAGGCCGAGCCTATAAATTTTTATTTCGCACTACGATAATAAACCGAAGGAGGAGCCAATATGCCAAACGTTAAAATACGCAGCCACACGGTCGACATCGACGTAGAAGGAGAACTACGCAATTACGACTGGACTCGCCCGCGTTGGAATTCTGATAAATTAATCGCAGCCAGTCCCTTCCGATATGACAATACGCCATCCTTTTACGTTAATCTCGAAGGAAAGTATGCCGGAGTATGGGGGGATTCCGGAGCGTATAACGAAGATTATGCGTCAGGCGGATTCGTTAAGCTACTCGCATTCTTACGCCAAGAAACGTATGAAGAAACGGAATCCTACTTACTCACGGAATACGGGCGCATCGAACCGGGCGCAACGCTGAAAATGCCGCCGATCAAGCTAACGTTGCCGCGTAAATTCGAAGCATTACCGGAATCAACCGTCACACCCGCAACGAGTCAATACTTATTGCGCAGGGGAATCACGGAAGAAGTCCAAGCAATTTACGGAACAGGCTACGGCAAGCAGCACGGCTTCACGGCGATTCCTTGGCGCAAGCCTAACGGCGACCTTGCAAACGTTAAATATCGCGCAACACGCGGTAAGTTATTCTTCTACGAAAAAGGGGCGCATCCGATCCGTCAGTTAGTTTACGGAATTGATGTCATACATCAGTTAGGCATACGAACAGCAGCGATATGCGAGGCGGAGATCGACGCCATGTCTTACGCGGTAACAAGCGAAGTTTACGGCATTGCGGCAGGCGGCGTCACATTTACCGAAGCGCAGGCGGACATAGTAAAAAGGTCGCCTATTGAAACGTTACTTTTGGCGGGGGATAACGATAAGGCGGGCGCGAAGTTTAATCGCGAGGTCAAGCGACTTTTACGGGGGCATGTTCGTTTTAAGGACGTGGACTATAACGCTTACAAAGACGCCAACGAAGTGCTCAAAGCGAGTGGTGCGAATGGATTACGCGAATTGGTTGGTTTTTCCATGTCGAAATAGCGCGTTAACTCTTGCCATTCGAGGAAAAATACGGTAATATACTACGTATAAGAAAACGTTTGTTCGGTTAAGATAATCGCTAACACTTTCGCAGACGGCCGTGTATAGACCGCCCGCGACCGACTAATCCCGTTTGTACACGAATAAATCGTCGATGGAGCATTTCAGAATTATCGCAAATTTGGCGGCGGTTCGCACGTTCATTTCGGTTCTACCGTTTTCGTATGCCGAAATCGAATGCTTGGAAACGCCGGACAAAACTTCCAGATCATATTGCGAAAGCCCTTGCGAGAGGCGACGGTCGCGTAGTAAACAACGCAACTGAACGTTAATAGCCGCACACCTCCGCGTTTAAGTTTACCATGTTTTTCCGTATTAAAAAAGACGCCGGTGAGGGCGCCTAGTTATTATTTCGTGATTCTTACGACTTGTTCGATAGGAACGTCGAGGAAAGTACAAATACGTGCAACTGTTTCTAATCGAATACTTCCTCCTTTAGCCATCTTAGCTAAAGTCTTTCCGTCTACTAAACCATTCTTACGTAAGTAATTAGGATTTAAATTACGAGATTCTAAAGTTTTAAACAAAGGATCAAAATTAATCATATCCAAAACCTCCAAGTTTCGCCAGAAATATGTTGCCTTTTAGGAACATCTCATATATTATTAAAGCATAACTAAAATGAATTGTAAATAAAAATCAAAAAGATTTAAAAACGTGTCGCAAATCACGTGAGTATTTTGGGTAGTATAATATAGAGCAAAAAAGGAGAGAAGAAAATGGTAACTAAAAAACTAAATAGATTAGTAGTTTCATTTAAAGAAGGGGATAATCGAGCACTAGAAGAACTTGCAGGAATGTTTCTTCCTATTATCAACAGGCAGTCCGAGAGTATATGGCACAGTGTGGAAAGTCAAACGAAGTTCGAGTGTAGATGCCTAATAAAAGTTAAACGAGCAATAAAAAACTTTAATCCAGAAAAAGGCTCATTACGTCAACACGTAATATCCGCAATCATGGAAGAGCGTAGAGATTTTTTATCAAGACGGGGTAGTCGCTTTAAAGATGCAACTTCTTTGGACGAGCCTTTATATACTGATGGAGAAGGAAACGAAGTGAGATTAGAAGTACCAGACGTTTTGGCGAACGTCGAAGAGATAGTCGAAGTAAGTTCGGTAGTAAATGAAAAAGTCGCCCTTTTGGCGAAGGGCGACTCACGTAGATTGGCGATTCTAAAAGCTTGGACGGAAGGTTGTTACGACGATACCAAATTGTCACGTGAGTTGGCGCTCACGATAGGTGGTAATGCACGATCGCACTGCCGTTTCATCCAAAGATTCAGAACCGAGTGTCAACAACGCCTAGCGGACGAAGTGACTATTTAATTTTGGGCGGCTATTAAAACCGCCTACTAATATTATACCACGGATTTTACGACTAGGCATATCGCAAAAGCGCGGTGGAATTTCGTGATGTTAGTATTATACGTATTTCCATTAATAATTATACCACCGCGTAGTAATTAAATCAACGCATTACCACACTAAATCGGAGGTAATTACTATGTTAACTATATATACGCAGCTAGACGAGGAAAAGTTTCACGATTCAGCAAATTATTTTAGCACGTTTCTTCTATATAATGGTGAACCCGATCAAGACGATGACCCGGCCGACTTCCAAACGCCATTAAAGGGGGTTCGCGTAGCATGAACGCAACTATGAAATATACACCGACATTACACGCAATTGAACGCGCCAAGCACCGGCTAGGCATTACGCCAGTCGATTCGCAACGATGGTTCAACGAAATCATGCGCAAGGCAGCGTACTTATTTACGCAAAAGAGTGCCGGCAAGACGCAGGCAGTTTACGAAACGGAAGAGGTGCGATTAATAGTCGACACTACGAGCCACACAATCGTCACAATATATCCGTTACTTGATACGACTTTCTTGAAACCGGTATTTGAACGCGAAGGCAGACGCATCAAGCGCGAAGTTACACGCAAAACACGCGCCATTGAGCTTCGGATTGCCGAGCTGGCAGTCGAAAAGGGAGAGCGTATGTTGGCGAAAGCAAAGGCAAAGAATCCGAAAACGCGTGATTTGATACAGCGCGAAATTAACGCATTGTTAACGTCAATCGACGTACTGGAAGCGGAAATGACGCGGGAGTTCGATCGACTTGACCAATTCGCGAAAGCTGTGAGTGTGTACGCATGATTAGCGTAGTCGATATGATAATCATCGCATTTATAACGTTTGGTGTCGGATTTATGATGGGCGTCGAATAAACTTCGCCCGTCCGTGAATGCTTCGGAAAGATAACGCTGACTTACGTTGACTGTAAATAATACGGTCGGCTGACGGGTCCAAGACTATCGCGTTTTCCGGAGTGACCACGGGCGGAAGCTACGAAAATTAACGGAGGTAGTTAATATGAAAATCGAAATTAAAACGCAAGCACACACCGAATGGACATTCGATATAGTTTCATTTGAGGATCACGGAGATACCGTTGAAATTATGCATGATAACGGATCGTGCTCCGAGATTAAAAAGACGGAGCTAGTAAAAGTGCTAAGGATTCTATGCGCTGACGAGTAAGCTATTAACCGGATTTCCTACGCCGGTTCGTGCGTTAACCGTGTCCAAATCGCTTAATACGGTCGTCGATCGACTGCACCTTCAAGGTGGCGAGGGCATCGCGAACGGTTAGCGACTCAAAATCCGTGAAATGAAGGCGGTGAGAGTCGGACGCACGAACGGGCGCGGGAATAGGGTACGGCGATGGCGGCCAATTGCCGAAAGTGACCTCGCACAGCTACGTATCCAAGGCGAAAGGCGACGAAGTTTGTCGAGCGCACCTTTTGCCGCAAGCCCGTCCGAATAATATAACGTAAAGGGAGCGGTTAAATGAGTAACTACGTAATCGGAGAAGATGCGTTCAACATGCCAACGGATAATGGCGGCGGAGGCGAAAGCTTAGACTGGACGAAGTTAAACGTGGGCATGTCGTATAAAGTACGCGTATTCCGCAACTACACAAATGCCGTTATGAAGTTCCGAAACTACGGCATTTATAAAGTTATTAACTCGTTTTCAGCGAAAAATCCATCGACTAAAGACTCACGCGGATTTGCTTCGGAGAATTTAACTCCGTGGGATAAGGCGTCAAAATACTATACGGAATTAATGTTTAAAGCGATGGACGAAAAGAACGCGGAGAATGAGAAGAAGTATAAAGCGGAAGCCGGAAAGTATCGCGAGAAAGAACGTTATGCAGTAGCTTTCGTCGATCTTGATACGGGCTTACCGGTACATTTCGATATATCTCCGAACCAGTGGGCGGTAATCAGAGCGGCACTCACAAAATATGCGGCTAATCTCGGTTCAATACCATTCGAAATTTCGAAAACAGGTTCCGGCAAGCAAGCGGTGGTATCATTCATGCCGATCATGACGCAGCTCGAACCCCTTACCGATAAGCAACAGGCTAACTTCGATAAGTTTAACGACGTAGATTTCGATCCCACCGTATTCTCTCAATTTATATACGAAATTGACGAAGCGGAGCAAATCGAAAACCTCGTTAAAGCAGGCTTCGATATTTCGTTAATCGGACTCGAAAAGCCAACGGAAGCACAGCCGACAAATAACGAAGGCGGCGAAGACGGAGCAATTGCGGACATCTCGGACGATGACTTGCCTTTCTGACCGACGCAAGGCTTACGCAACTAAACTACGAAAAGGAGGCGTTAATTATCGCACATGAAACGCAAATTACTGGAGCAATATCCGAATTAACAGCGGCGAAACTCTTAATGTCGTCGCTGGGTTACGAGGTCGCAAAACCGATAGTCGCCGAAGTATACGATTATCTGGCGCGCGACCCGTTAAATAGCGAAACTTACCGCATCCAAGTAAAGACGCTGCGCATACGGACTGATCGCGACAATGCGCTCGTCGTTTATGCGCGGAAAGGTAACGGACAGCCTTATACGCCCGACGAGGTCGATTATATAGTCGGAGTTGACGGCGATCGTGCTTTTATGTTCGATTGCGAGGGCTTAACGGAATACTGGTCGACGGAACAAACGGCAAAGAAACGGTGGATACTATTACAATCGGAGGCGGTATAATATGGCGAAAATGACGATTAATGGCGTAACTTATGAAGGAACACCGGAAGAATTACGGGAGATTGTTCGCACGTTTGAACCGGCGGAGGCAGCGGCAGCGGAAACAATGGAACCCACGCCAACTTACCGCAAAGTGGAAGGACGCAAGCCACGCGCTGGCGATTACGTAAAGTTTGACGAGGATGACGCAGACTACAACCAAACCGCCGGTAAGTACTACGAGGTCACAGCGGTTGACGAAGAAGGCGACTTGGAGTTCACTGACGACGCGGACGTAGATAATGTCGCGGTATATGGCTCCGACGATTTCGAAGTCTACGAAAAGGTTAGCGCCAATACGCCGGAAACAATCAGCTACAAAGGCGCCAACTACACGCTAGTTGACCGCAAAGCACAGCCGGGCGATGTCGTTGTGTTTACGGAGACGACTGGAATGTGGTTTGAAAACGGAAAGCCATATTTGGTGGGAGAAAACGGAGAAGTTACAGGAACTAACCGTTCCTCACGTGTTTATCGAGAGCACCTTAACCGCACGGAAGCCAACGTAAAAGTATATGCGCCGGTAAAGGCGGAAGCACCGAAGCCTAATACGGGCGACATCGTAGTCATTACGGCGAATACGAATCACAGCGCAAATAAGGTCGGTGATATCGGTAAAGTCGAGGAAGCTCCGTTTAATGGTGATAAGGACGTAGCTGTACGAGTTCCCGGCGGACGGGATACTGACGCAATTTATACGCTTTATTCCGAAATGCGCCTCGCAACGCCTGCGGAAATTAAGGTTTATGAGAATGCGGTAGCGAAAGCGGAGTTTAAGAACGGCGACTATGCGCGATTGAAGACAGCTAGAGGCTCACTCAGCGGATTTGAGGTAGGCGATATCGTCAAGGTAAATACGGAATATAACGGAGGCAGCGATTTCGAGGTAAGCAAAAATAACGGCAGAGTCTTCGGCTACACAGACGCAAGCAACCTCGAAAAAGTAAGCGCGGAAGAGGTAGCGGAAATCACGAAATGGGCGGCGATTGGACGTAAGCCTAATGAGTATAAGATAGGCGATATTATTGGATACGATAGCATTAAATACAGACGGGTAGTAATGCGCGCCGTAACAAAAGTAGACGGAAACCGTGCATATTACTACTCGCCAAATTTCGGTGAGGATAGCGTAAATAATAACAGCGACCGACTAACGTTAATCGCGCCAGTCGAAAGCCGCGTTGATAACGTATGACTACGCCAATCACCTGCGTCCAATGTAAACGACAATGCAACGACGGCTTATACGATGACAGGCGTGGTCACTACTTTTGCGACACGGCTTGCTACGAAGATTGGGCGGACGATAACCACGAAGAAGTCGTATTGTTTTACGCGGAAATGAACGTCAATTAAACGGAGGGGATGCGTTTGGTAAATAAACCGAAACTAACGTTAAATCTACGTAGTCCTACAGGCGAAAGCAACGCAGTCAAGGACGCAGCTAAACGTAAGCAGGCGGCAACGGAAACAATGGACGAAGCTTGGGCGCGTATACTTTCGATGAAGAGTAATTCAGTACCGGAGCAACGGCGTTTAATCGAAGTAAAGGCGGCAATGGCGGAGGGTCTTATAGGCAGAGATCCCTCAGTCGCCGGCAAGCGTTTTAGTAAGGCGGAGGCGTTAAGGCTTTGGAGAACAGTTTCCGACATGCAACGAGAAGGTAAGCTTGCCGAACTTGTAGCGAGTACGCCGGATAATTACATTCTAGTCGATAGCTACGAAAAGTTAAACACAATGATCGACGAGATAAAGAGAGCCGACATTATAGCGTTTGACTGCGAAACATTCGGTAAAGAAGGCGGGGCACTCGATCCTTGGCGCGGTGAAGTCGCTGGCTTTTCCGTATCAACGAGGACAATGAATTACTATGTACCGTTGAATCACGTCGAGAAAACTCCGTTAGATAGTGCGGAAGTAATTCGCAAGATAAAGCCGGCACTTGAAGGCGTTAAGACCGTTATGCACAACGCTCCTTTCGACTGTAAATGGTTCGCGGTAAAGTTAGACATCGATTTAATAACGAACTTGCACGCTGACACACGGATTATGGCGATGTCATTAGACGAAAACAGGTCGCATCGGCTAAAAGACTTGCTGACGGATTGGTTAAAGGAGCCGAGCGATAATTTCGACGAACTCTTTCCGAATACACCGTTTAACGAAGTACCTCTCGACGTTTCATTAGCTTATGCGGCAGGCGATACGGAAAAGACGTTGCGGCTATACGACTGGATTTCGAATTGGTACGACAAGCGCGAAGATTTACGAGACATTAAGCGTTTATTTTACGAGATAGAAATGCCGGTAGCTCGCCAGTTTATACGTTCAGACATACGCGGAATACGTTTCGACGTTGATCGAGCGCATAATTTAGATGAACAACTTGCGAAAGAAGAGGCGGAATTACAGGCGCGCATATTTACGATACTTGGCGGAGAAATAAATCTCAACTCGCCGGCGCAATTAAGTAAGAAGCTATACGACGATTTGAAGCTAACGGACCTCGGCAAAGGTTCGACGAATAGCCGTTTTATGAAGCGGATTAAAAACGAGCACGAAGTCGTTGGCTTAATACTCGAATATAAAGAAATCGGAAAGCTACGTTCTTCCTTTACGCAGAAGTTACCGCGAGACGTTAAAAGCGATGGTCGAATACATCCTTGGCATAATACGTGGGGAGCCGCGACTGGACGCTTTACATGCTCGAACCCTAATACGCAACAAATACCGGCGAAACGACCGGAAATACGCCACTTGTTTATGGCGACAGGAAAAGACCGTATCTTAGTTTCGATGGACTATTCGCAGATTGAATTGCGTGTACTTGCGCACATGGCGAATGAAACGGTATTAATCGAGGCATTCGAACAAGGCCGCGACATTCATTCAGTCACAGCAGCGATGATAAGTAAGGGGCGTTATACCTACGAGGAAATCGAAACGGACAAAGAAACCAACGGACATGACTGTAAGAGGTTTCGCGGTCAGGCTAAGACGGTTAACTTCGGGATCGTATATGGAATGGGAGCCGGCAAACTTGCGGACACTCTCGAAATATCACGTAACGAAGCGCAGACGATAATTGACGATTATTTCGAAGGGTATCCCGGAATCAAGCGTTATATGGACGTGCAGCAGAAAACGGTAATGAAGCAAGGTTTCGTTACGGGGCTATATGGTCGAAAGCGCCGTTTACATGCTGACGTTAAGGCGAAAGATCGTTGGAAACAGTTCAGCGCGCAAAGGCAAGCCGGTAACTTTCCGATACAGGAGAGCGCGGGCACGATCTTAAAAAAGGCGATTGTCGACTTGCAAACGGTGCTCGAACGTTTAGATTCGTACATTCTTCTACAGGTGCATGACGAACTGGTTTACGACTGTCCAGCATCTATAGCCGATGACGAACTTGCGGAAATACAGAAAACGATGGAGCAGGCGGTTAAATTAATGGTTCCTGTCCGTTGTGACATCGAAATTAATCCGCGCAGATGGGCGGAGAAATAAGCAAGGAGGAATTCTTTGTCTAAATATAGCCGAGTAGCGAAGAACGCAATTCTTGGAGACGGTATGGTTCGATTAAATAAAACGACAGCGGCAATAACCTTCATTTCTACCGACAGAAAACTACTAGAGCATAAAGAGAAGTTACTCAACGAGGAAGGGTTGGAAGTAACAGTAAAGAAGACACAAGAGTCGGGGTACGGTGGGACAAAGGTAATACACGTATATGCCACAACCGCCAGCGAAGAGGTTAAACAAGCCTCAGACGCGGGGATCGAAGAGCTTATTAAAGATATTACAAAAGAGGATTTATTCTTGTGGTATTTGGATGATGGCTCTTGGCACATCCATCGAAGTACAATGCATCTTTATTCTAACGAATTAGACGAAAGCCAGTCAAAATTATTAATAGAAAAAGTCAGTGAATTATATGGAACTAAACCTCGGTTACGTATAGACCGCAAACAAGACGGAAGGCAATTTTACTACCTGTACTTTCCACGCGAATTAGTACGAAAATTCAGGCCGGACGTCAAGGTATATATTGTCAAACACAGAATAGACACAATGATGTATAAAGTAGGCGGCAAAGAATATGAAGAAGATGCCCGAAGGTTCTTAACTAATGACGAAGTACGTAACATCAGAATGCTTTATGATGGCGGGGAGTACGGGCTAAAAGGCTTAGCGGATAAGTTAGGACACAGTTATGATCAAGTGAAAAGAGTAGTGTCTTTCAACACATATAAAAATGTTAAGTAATCAAGGAGGACGCCAAATGTTCGTAATTAAACTGGCTCTCGCAGCCGCCGTCTTTTACTTCGCCATGCCGTACTTAGGCGTTACCATAACGCTGATACAAGCGCTTTTGGCTGCGATGATAGTACAGACGGTCGGAATCCTAATGGCAAACGACAAAGCCGTGGAATTGACGGTAGTGGCGGAAAGTAAAACGAAGGAGGACAGCGAATGAGTAACGTAATATTCATTATAATGGTAGTCGTATTTACGATAGTTATAAGCGTAGTATCTAAAGTGCTAGGCGTTCCGTCAGACGAATTATACATGCGATTTATATTCGTGTGTGTGCTGTATTTGATTGCGGACAAAATGACGAAGGGGAGTCGATAACTTGACGGAATTCTACGAGGATATTTCAACTCAAATAGAAGGCGACTTGATCGCAATGCTCGACGAATGGGGCACGGCAAGCGAAGTTTGGGACGACGCACTTGATTCGCAAATACACGCATGGTACGTAAATCCGCCGAAAGTATGGCCGCAAAAGCCGTATTTCAGCCCATCGAGTGTCAGTAGTTGTCCGCGTGAGCTTTACGTAAAATCAAAGGGTGCCAAGCGCGATCAATTTCCGCAGCAGCCGCATCAAAACCGTTGGAAAAAAATCGGAACCAGCATCGGCGACCTAATACAACGCGAGTTTCTGTTCATCGAAAAGCATTTCGCCAAGCAAACCGGCAATCAGCCGCGCTTTAAGTTTCTGCGTACAAAGGACGGTCAGCCTGCGTTTGAAGATTTCGCGAAGGCTAATCGGAAAATTACGTATAACGGCGAGACGTTTTACCTTTACGGAGCACCGGACGGAATTATGGAGTATACAACGGACGATGGCGAAAAGATTCGCGTCGGACTCGAAATCAAGTCGAAGCAAGGGACGCCAGCTCGCACGTCATTGTATTCGATGAAAGAACCGGATAGCTCGCACGCAGCGCAAGTCGTAGCTTATAGCGCCATGTATAATTGCGATTATTACGTCATTTTGTACGTAAATGCGGCGAAGCAGGCGTGGAATATGAGCGCCGAGCAATACGCTAAGACGCCGGACATCCGGGCGTTCTGCCGTAAGATTACCGACGCTGAACGCAATGAACTATTCGATAAATTAGCGGAACAAACGAAGACGCAACGTGTGGGCGATAAACCACCGATGGACCTCGATAAATTCACGTTTAACAACTTCAAAACAGCGTGCGCACTCGACTTATCCGACGAGGAGTTTGACGAAATAAAGACGAAGGTACAACGCTACTTGCGGTCATCATTGCCGGATAAGAAGAAACGCGAATATCACGAAGCTTTCGAGTTTATTAAAACGACGAGGGAGGCGAGAGGATGAGTTACGTAATAGGGATTGCGATTGCGTTGTTAATTAATCTCGTTATATATCCAGCGGTTGGGTACGTTCCTGGAATTTACGAGACGATACTACTCGGAGTAGCTGTCGGGATTTTCGCGGCGGTGGTAGTCGATTGAGAATCCTAGCGTTCGACACTTCGCTCACATCACCGGGCGTTGCGATCATCACCGTAGATAAACGCGGCAAGCCGGTCATCACCGCAATGTCTCACGTAAAGCCTGACGCTAAATCACCTTATGCGTTACGCGCCGACATCGTTGAATCGTGGGCGACGTTATTCATCGCCGACCAAGCTAAAGGCGGATTCGACTACGTAGTTCGCGAGGACTTTCACGGCATGTCATCGGCGCAGAATTATCCGGTATTCGCAGCGTGGACAGGGACGGAGTTAGCTGCGCATAAATTCGGATTAACATTCGATAAGCACGTCACGGAAACGAAAACTGGACGCAAGAAAACGAAGCAAGGCATGTCGCAGTCGGAGATCAAACGGATAGTCGTCGGAAAAGGTAAGGCGGAAAAGGACGAAGTTGCCGAAGCAGTGCGGCGATGGACCGGCTACACTGGCGAGTTTGCGTGTGACGACGAATCGGACGCCTGCGCTGTAGGACTGGCGAAATTAATATACGAAGAAAAAATAAGCCGATAGGCGAATTGGAGTGATTGCGGAATGAGTTACTGGAGAAATAGTGACGGGGTAGAAATCGGGGAACTCGTCGGAAAGACGTTGAAGAACGTAGAAGTAGATAAAAGAGAGTTCGAAATCCATTTTCACACGACAAATAACGAGCATTACGTAATGTACCACGAACAAGACTGCTGTGAGTCGGTAGAAATCGAAGATATAAACGGAGACATCGCGGATTTATTAGGCGAACCGATTCTAATGGCGGAAGAAGTTTCGCAAGATGGTGAGTCCGAATGGGGAACGCAGACATGGACGTTTTATAAAGTCGCAACTATTAAAGGCACGGTAGTACTTCGATGGCTTGGTGAAAGTAATGGTTATTATTCGGAAAGCGTAGATTTCGTAAAAATGAGGGAGGACGCAGAATGACTCCGAAACAAGCGAACATAATAGCGATCGTCGCGTTAGCAATTTCGATAATTGCGCTAATTGCGGGCTTGGCATCGCGATGAATATCCCGACTGAATTACGCAAGCTACGCGAGGGTCTTTACGTTCGCCTTGCCGAAAATGAGGCGGATGTAAAACGTTATGGCTCGCGGCTGACGGAGCTTGCGGTCGAGCGCGATAAGTTGCGGAAAGGTATCGAGGGGATTATGGAGGAATTATCGAAAATAGAAGGGGAGCGTTTAGATGACGGCGCCACTAAAGATTAAAAAACGTGACGGGGAAGTAGTGGAATTTAACGTAGATAAGATTAAGCGAGCTATTAATAAGGCGGGTACGCAAACAGGCGAATTCGGTACTAAGGAATCGGAGGCGCTCGCAAAGGACGTCGTAGAGTCGATAAACGTTGTCGAAGAATTATCGGTTGAGAAAGTACAGGATTTAGTAGAGCGCGCTTTGCTAAATTCGGAGTATAAGAACACCGCAAAGGCTTATATCGTATATAGGGAACAGCGCACACAAGCGAGAAAGCCTGATATATTCCGACCACGATTAAACCTAAAGCCTTACGAATATCCGCAACTTATCGAATATAAAGAAGCGATACAGCACTCGTACTGGCTGCATACCGAGTTTAACTATACGTCCGACATTCAGGATTTTAAAGTCAATGTGACGGAAGCCGAACGTAATGCAATTAAGAACGCCATGCTCGCCATTGCGCAGGTCGAGGTCGCCGTTAAGACGTTTTGGGGCGATTTATACCACCGCATGCCTAAGCCGGAAGTTGGTTCGGTAGGGTATACGTTTGCTGAAAGTGAAGTACGCCATCATGACGCATATTCGCATCTGCTCGAAATCCTCGGACTCAATAGCGAGTTTGAGAAAATCGAAAGTATACCGGAACTATTCCAACGCGTCGATTATCTAACGAAAGGTGCGGCGTTATCACGAACAGGCAGTGATAAGGACTACGCACTATCCATCCTCCTATTCTCGTTATTCATCGAACACGTATCGCTGTTCTCGCAGTTCCTTATCATCATGTCGTTTAATAAGCATAAGAACATCTTCAAAGGCGTATCGAACGTAATCGAAGCGACGTCGAAAGAGGAGCAAATTCACGGCTTATTCGGGATCGAGCTTATCAATATTATTCGCGAAGAGCATCCGGAATGGTTCGACGACAAGTTAGAGAGCGCTGTTGTAGAGGCGTGCAAAGAGGCGTACCGTTCGGAAGAAATCGTTATCGATTGGATTTATGAGAAAGGCGACTTAGATTTCTTGCCGAAAGCAACCGTTAAAGAGTTCGTGAAGAATCGCCTAAATAACTCGCTCGTAAGTACCGGATATAAACCGTTATTCAACGTTAATGAGGACGTCGTAGGGCAGACGGATTGGTTTGATGACGAAATCGTAGCGACAAAGCACGTCGATTTCTTCGTAAAGCGTTCGATTAATTACAGTAAAAGAGCGCGCAGCATTACGGGTGATGATTTATTTTAAAGGATAAGTTATTTCGTATAAGACCAAAACTATGAACTAAGGGGGGAAGTTATGAATCAGGAATTAGCAGATGTAATTAAAAATATTATTGATGAAAATATGTTTAAAGAAGTTGAGGAATTAGCAAAAGAACAAGGTTACACAACGAGTGGTTGGTTAAGACACAACATTTGGGAATTAGTAAAAGAACAGCGTAAGTAGTACGCAGTTCGATTATTATACGAAATAAAAGGAGACGATTGAATGAAATGGTTAAACGAAAATAGTAGGAATTTCTTAAAAGGCGGATATTTAACGGAAGGTGTGACGCCTGAACAACGTGTACGAACTATCTCAGACACAGCGGAGAGCATCTTAGGAATCGAAGGATTTGCCGACAAGTTTTACGGTTACATGGAAAAGGGTTACTTCTCGCTATCGTCGCCAGTATGGTCGAATTTTGGAAACGACAAAGGACTTCCGATTAGTTGTTTCGGTTCGTACGTAGGCGATAATATGGGTGATATCCTACACACGCAGGCCGAGGTCGGGATGATGAGTAAGTTCGGTGGAGGCACCTCCGGCTACTTCGGAGACTTACGACACCGTGGCGCTGCTATAAAAAACAACGGAGAGTCGTCCGGAGCCGTTCACTTTATGAAGTTATTCGAAACTATCATCGACGTAGTATCACAAGGATCAACGCGCCGTGGACGCTTCTCTCCTTACCTACCTATCGATCATCCGGACATCGAGGAATTTCTCGGCATCGGCACGGAAGGCAATCCGATACAAGAATTAACGCACGGCGTAACGGTAACTAACAAGTGGATGGAGGAAATGGTCGCGGGCGATGCGGACAAACGTGCGTTATGGGCGAAAGTTATTCAGCGACGAGTGGAAATCGGATATCCGTATATATTCTTTACCGACACAGTGAACGACAATACAGTCGACGTATATAAGGATAAAGGATTGCGGATAAATCATAGTAATTTATGCAGCGAAATAGCCTTACCGAATAACTCCGAATGGTCGTTCGTCTGTAACCTATCGTCCATGAACTTACTGCATTACGATGAATGGAAGGAAACGGACGCAGTTGAAACGATGGTTTATTTCCTTGACGCCGTTATGACGGAGTTCCTCGACAAATTAGAGGCGTTACGCGATTCAGTCGCCAAAGAGGACAGACTAGCGTTCGGCTTTATGGAGCGTGCGTATAACTTCGCAAAGGCTAACCGTGCTTTAGGACTCGGAGCGCTCGGATGGCACTCGTACTTACAGTCGAAAATGATTCCGTTTGAGAGCTTGGACGCATCGAAGCTAAACGCGTGGATTTTCCGATTCATACAGGAGAAGGCGCTCAAGGCATCGAAGGAACTAGCGGAATTATATGGCGAGCCCTCCGTATTAAAAGGGTACGGGCGAAGGAACACGACTTTGACGGCCGTGGCGCCAACTACTTCTTCCGCGTTCATTCTAGGACAAGTCAGTCAGTCGATAGAGCCGATTTGGTCGAACAACTACGTTAAAGACGTGGCTAAAGCGAAGGTAACAATCCGAAATCCATATCTTAAAGAAGTCCTCGCTAAATACGGTAATGATACACGCGATGTTTGGAACAGTATTCGCGATTATGACGGTTCAGTGCAACACCTCGACTTCTTAACGGAACATGAGAAGGACGTATTTAAGACGTTTAGCGAAATCGACCAATACGTTGTCTTAGATCAGGCAGCTATTCGTCAGCAATTTATAGACCAAAGCCAGTCGCTTAACATCATGATTAATCCGAAAGTTTCCGCGAAAGAGATTAACGACTTATATTTATTCGCATGGAGGAACGGAGTTAAAACGTTGTACTACCAACACAGCACTAACGCTGCGCAACAGTTTAGTAAGGATAAGATTTGCGTTATGTGTGAGGCGTAAATAAAACGGAAAAGGGGCGGTTATATGGGACTACCGAAGGATAATTTATTATTCGGATTCGCATCGAAGCTTACCGAGGAACAGCGCATTTACGTCGATTCCATTTTCGATAATAAAGTAACGATCGTCAACGCGAAGGCTGGCACGGGCAAAACGACCCTTGCCGTCGCCTGCGCTAAGTTAATCGGAAAGCCGTTATATTATACGTTCGCAACCGTCGAAGAAGATGCGCTCGGCTTCACGCCCGGCGACGTAGAGGACAAGGAATCGAAGTACATTACGCCACTGATCGATGCGCTGACGGTAATACGCGAAGACCCTCGCCTTGCCATTTACCGCGACAGTAACCCCGACTTTATGAACGCGGCTGCGTGGGTAACGGCGAAATCACACGTATTTATGCGCGGCACGAATATTAAGGACGCTACGTTGATTATCGATGAAGCGCAGAATATGACACGCGGGGAATTAAAGAAAGTTTTAACGCGCGTACATTCGGACGTTACCGTTATTATGATCGGACACGACGGACAGAACGATTTAGCCGACCCAACGAAAAGTGGCTTCGTGCCTTATCTCGAACATTTCCGCAATGAACCATACGCGAAGGTTTGCGAGCTTCATACGAATTTCCGCGGAGTTATATCGCAGCATGCCGATAAATTAACGTGGTAAAAACTATCCACTTTCCGTTATCAATCGATTGTATAAATAGGAGGACGATAATATGCCGAATCAACAAAAACCGCAAATCATACGAAATAGTCGAATTAAGAAGGAATTCGCCCGTTTACTCGAAATCATCGTTGACGCAAGGGAACCGGATTTTAGCGAAGTACAGGCGCTCGCCAAACGGAATGGCTTCGTATTCGATGACGAAGGTAACGTAAAGGAGGTGCGCGGATGAAATCGATTCTCCTTCGTGAGATAAGGCGGGAAGAAGCGTTATTCCTCGCGGCGTTAAGATTACGCGATGCGCAGGAAGCGGAAAAACACAGTTACGTATTACAAAAACTACGTGGAATCGCATTGGAGGCGGAAGAATGAGCGCAATTAAAATCGGATTTAAACGACTATCACCCGACGCAGTAATACCGACGAAAGCACACGCAAGCGACAGCGGCTTTGATCTTGTCGCGTCAGAGGACGTAATTATCGAGCCAGGCGCTACCGTCGTAGTGCCGACGGGCATTGCCGTTCAGCTTCCGGTTGGCTATGAGGCTACAGTAAGACCGAGGTCGGGCGTTACATCGAAAACGAAGCTGCGCGTTCAGTTAGGGACGATTGACAACGGATATGCCGGCGAGATTGGCGTGATTGTCGATAATATATTTCCGGTTGACGAAGAAGATCGTCACGACTTTTACCCGGAGGTACTAACGCTCGCGGGCGACTTGACCTATGTAGGCGGACGAATCCCTTACGGAACTTACACCATCCGTAAAGGCGGCCGCATCGCGCAGTTGGTGATACAGCGTCTACCCGACGTAGTAGCTTACGAGGTTGACACGTTAGGTGTTTCGGAAAGAGGGACGCGGGGCTTCGGTTCAACAGGGGTAAATACGGAGGTGGGCGAATGAAGGCGATCATTACGTTGACAAATGGTGAAGTATTTACGATAACTGGCGCTATAGTTGCTGATATTCACGGTTACTTTACGGGGAATAGAGGCCCGCACGCAGCGCCGACAATCGGTTGGGTCGGAACTCCTCAGTTTACGATTAATATGAATCACGCAATTCACGTTAAATTTGAGGAGGTAGGCGAATGAACAACGCAGATAAGCAGTATTTCGAATTATGCCGACACATACTCGGAAATGGCGCAGTTAAAACGGATCGCACCGGAACGGGCACGCTAAGCACCTTCGGTTGGCAATTGCGATTCAACTTGGCGGAAGGCTTTCCGTTATTGACGACGAAAAAACTACACTGGCCGTCGATTGCGCATGAGTTACTGTGGTTTCTATCCGGAGATACAAACGTTAAATACCTCCGCGATAATGGCGTCCGAATATGGGATGAATGGGCGGACGAAAACGGCGACTTAGGTCCTGTCTACGGTCACAATTGGCGTAGTTGGCGCGATTACAATTGGGCGAGTGGTGACGGGTATATAGAACACGATCAGATTCGGTATGTAATCGAACAAATCCGCACGAATCCCGACAGCCGACGCCTTATCGTTAACGCATGGAACGTCGGAGAACTCGACCAAATGGCGCTGCCACCGTGTCACTTCGCTTTTCAATTCTACGTAGCTAACGGCAAGCTATCGTGTCAGTTATACCAACGTTCGGCTGACGTATTTCTCGGCTTACCATTTAATATCGCAAGCTACTCGTTTCTAACGCACATGATCGCACATGTTACCGGCTTAGAAGTCGGCGAGTTCGTCCATACAATCGGAGACGCCCATATATACACGAATCACACGGAACAAGTCCGGCTGCAACTGACGCGCGAACCTCGCAAACTACCGACGTTGGGACTGAGTCCGCTTATCGATAATATTGACGACTTTACCTTCGATAACATCGGCATTAATGGCTACGACCCACATCCGCACATTGCCGGAAAGGTGGCGATCTAACATCGGATTTATCACATCAACGGCATTAATCGCACAAATAATAGCAGGCGCAGATGATCCCGTTTTGACCGAACCTGACGCACATTTAGGCGAAGTCAAGACGGAGTTACGCGGGGCAAAGGCGGAGGTTGCTCGCTTAAAGAAGGAGGTCGAACGTTATCGTAATCGAGATGATCGAAGTAATCAAAGCGTTCATAGTGACGTTCGTAGCAATTCTCGGAGTAGCGAAACTATTAACGTAGAAGCCACGTTTTACACCGCATTTTGCCCGACTGGATGCATCGGAATAACCGCGACAGGCTTAGACGTAAGTAACACGATATACACACCGGAAGGTTACCGAGTTATTGCCGTGGACCCTTCGCAAATCTCGTTAGGCTCGTTAGTGCGGGTTACGTTGGCGGACGGTTCTACGTTTAAGGCGGTGGCGAGCGACACAGGTGGCGACATTAAAGGCGCAAGGATTGACGTATTAGTAGCGACGCGGGACGAAGCGAATAGGCTCGGAAGGCAGGCGGCGACGGTCGAAATTATAAACGAAGGGGAGCGTTAATATGGCGGGTTATAAGATTGAATTAATTGCGGATGATTTGCTCGGAGGAGTATTACGGGAATACGAAATCTACAACGACGGCTGGCGTATTATGACCCCCTATATCCACGTAAAAGGCGATCGGTATCGCATGACCAACCGGAAGGCAAACGTAGGCGAGCGTATTATCGTAACCTCGAAATGGTACTCGTTTATGCCGGGAAGTGTTCTCGAAGTCATCTCTGGACTTGTTGACGCACCTAACGAATCTAATCAAGTAAACTTTGCGCACCCTTCGAATGGCCCTTCGAGGATGAAGCGTATAGAAAACGAATATTACCACGTTCTCGAACCGATCGCCACCGAAGCCTCACCGCAATCCAACGACGACATTATCACCAATCTAGTACGTCGTATGGCGGAGTTAGAACGTAAGGACGTGGAGCATCGCGAATTCATCGAAAGTTTAGACGTTGAAATGTCGGATGTCTGGCGGAAATACGGGGAGTTGGACGAAAGCATTTCCGGAATCAAACGCGACATCGAAACTTGGGCGCAGGAAGTCGAGGAATTAAAGCACGCGACTAAGCCGAAGAAAGTCCTAATAAATGTCGAAGAATTAGCGCGCTTGCTAGGCGGTGTTGCGAATGACTGACGTAATTAAAGTCGCATTGTGCGGTCAAATTAGGGCGGGTAAAGACGTTATTAGCGAACACCTCTACTTCGCACACGGCTTCGAATTTCCGTTAGCTTTCGGATCAGCGCTCAAACGATGCGCACACGATATATTTCCGCACATACCGAAAGAGCCGAAGCCACGCGCGTTGTACCAATTCATGGACGTTATGCGCGAGTTTGACCCGGACGTATGGTCGAGGCACATCGCAAGCCAAGTCGAAGTAGCGCTCGACAGTAAAAGTACGCGTGGCATCGTTATTTCCGACGTCCGGCATCCGGACGACTATGCGTGGTGTAAGGCGAATGGCTTTACGTTAATCCGCGTGTCAGCGCCGTTAGCCGACCGCGTGAAGCGCGCCGAAAGAGCCGGCGATGCCTTCGAGATGGCGGACTTGGCGCATAAGACGGAAAGCTATGTCGACTCGTTTGTCGTTGATTACGGTGTAGTGAATGACGGCACGCTGGACGACTTACATGCGCAAATCGACGCTATTGTAGCGAAATTAATCGACTAACCGTCCGAACCGCCGCCATCCGCTTGAAACACATACGATCCACTCGGATAGGCGCCGTTAGCTACCGTCACATGCTCGACAAAGCGGAAATTCATGGGTAAGTCCGACGATTCCAAGCCGAGTTTGTCAACGAACTTCCGCGCCGACATATAAAAACGCTTGTCCACGCTAAACGGCGCAACATTGACGGCTTTTACGATGTCAGGCTTGGCGAGTATTAGGCGTTTGTTAGCCGGATCAAAGCCGATTAGCCAACGTTGGTGTGCTTCGACGCCGAGTAGCGCACGTGTGCCGGAATTAAAGTAAATCCTACGTTGACTGTCGACGGTGAGGAACGGTGCGTTAGCGTCAACGTTAGAAATCCATTCGAATTGGGCGTTAATCATGCGAAAACCTCCGTATTTCATTATATACAACGATTATATCCGAAGTATTGACGTAAGACAAGCGAAATATACAAACAAACGAAAGTGGGCGATTAATTGACGCATAAAAACGTAAACAAAGCGCCAAATGTCCGCAGCCTATTAGCGCAATACCACGCCATACACGAGCGCCAGTTTAAAGGCGATTACGACGCGGTTGTGACGCTAGTAGACCTCGCGGAGGCGATTACACGCGCAGGCTTAACGGACAGGCAGGCGCAAGCGATAGCGTTGGTGTACGGTGATGACTTAACGCAGGCTGACGCAGGGGAACGATTAGGCGTCGGACAGAATACGGTGAGCGAGTTATTGGCGTTAGGAATTGCGAAGATACAGCGGGTTTACGATAAATGGGCGCTAACAGACGAAGGGGGAACGTATTAATGACGTACATCGAAGAACTAAAAGCAGCGATAAAAGACATACGCACACGCACGAAAGCAGGCGAATTACCGTTGGAACAGCGCATTATTGAAGTCGAAAAAGCATCGTCACGTTATGCGGTGGAACACGCCAGACTTAACGTTCTTGCACGCGAAAAGGAACGTTTGGTCGCGGAAGAAAAGAACCGTCAGCCGCGTGAGCTACCGTTTAATCCGCCCGACGCAAACTTACTCGAACAATTAGCGAATTTAGTACTACACGAAGACTTAACGGACACGACCGCATGGAAATCGCGTCAATCGGAATATCCGTTTCTTAGCGACTTACAGTTAGCGCGTCGGAGAGACGGCGTACATCAGCGTAAGAACGAAGGCGGCAGCGGTGAACTCAACTTTACTACGGCGGATTTCGTCGGCATTGACGGCAAGGATCATCGCGTACCATTACGTAAAATGCGCACATTGACCGATAATCTAACGATTGATGAAAATACGCGGAGTAGAAATAAAGAAAGGCGTCGCAAATATAACGAATTTACGAAGATTCAACCGGTAATTACGTATAATGTGCGTGATCTTCCGATAGAGTCGCAGAAATTGTATCAGGAACAGTAGAAAGTCCTAAACGGAATTCAGCCGCAGAGGACGGAACAGGCAGCCGTCACCCTAGTTGGAGATGCGTGAGTGCCGACACGCCTGCGGAATTACCTTAATTAGCGGAGAAATCCGCCAGATACGTAAGATTGGCGAAAGCCATTATCGCAATAACTCCGCTGACTCACGAGGACGGCGGATATTATAAACGAAATGGAGACGATATCATGGCGGACAAACAGTCGCGCGAAGGAAAGACGGTATATGTAACGGAAGGACTTGACGAAGAGATCGTAGTTGAATTCGATAATAAACCCGAAATCGACACTGATTCCCCGTTTCATTGGACGGTGCAAAGAGATGCGAAAAAGTTACTCGATGCGTATACGGGAGTAGGCGGAAACGAAGTTCGGATAAGGGACGGTAACTCGTCCGGAGAATTAACGGTAAAGGTCAACGTAGACGTATCGGAAGCACTAGTCGGACTAAAGTCCTTGCAGCGTGAAGCGCGTGAGGCTACGAAGGTACTGCGGGAGTTAGAGGCAGCGCAAAGCGAGACGCAAGGTGACGGAGAGATTACGCTGTCTGATGCGACGTTACTGCGCTTACGTGACGCAATACATGCGAAATCATTTCCGGTTGACGTAGAAATGGACGGTAAGAAGGTCAACGTAATACCGAAGCCTACTATAACTGACGCAGCAAACGCGATGATTTCGTTAGGCGACAAGGTTGCTACGAAATCCATTACGGATGACATCACGCGGAGTTACGGATTGGGTGGTGATTGCGAGTGAGAGTATCCTTATGCGATATCTGCCGCAATAACGTGAATCCGCAAATTGATCCGAATTTCATCGGCCACACTATGTCGATAGATATTCCGGAAGATTTCAAACAATACCGTAGTGATGATATGCGTGTCTACGATTTCTGCTCGAGGAAATGCCGTGCGGAATGGTTCGCTAAGCACGGTAAAAGCGATTTAACAGGCATTTCTACTTCGGAGCTTAGACGTGAGTTAGCGTCGAGGGAAGGCGTAACGGAACATCGAATCGGGCCACACGGGGACTTAGCGCGCTTACACCTCGATAAAGTAACGAACTAGGACGTCCTTGCGGGCGTTCTTTTTGTTTGGCGAAGGGTAACGAATGAGGCGGCATAAGCTCCGCCCACCCTTTCGTATTAATTTATACGGAGGGAAAACGATGAACAACTACGATAGAGTAATTTCCGAAGATGGCGAAGTCGGCGTATTCGTGCCAGACGCTGCTAATGCGGTCATACGAACGCCGGAAGAAATAGAACGCGCTAAGATGTTCGCTACACTCCCGGCTCGCAAACGATTCCACCATGGGCGCAATTACTTCGTCAGCTATAACGATAAAGTGGCGGAGATTATACGCGATCTTTCGCTAACGGAAGCAGGCGCGCTAATTAAGTTGTTGCTGACGTTAAAGGTGAACGATAACGGGCGAATAACTTACGGCGACAAGGCGCTTAACAAGGCGGACATAGCACGCCTATTTGGGCGCAGTAAATCGAACACGAACGGCATCATAGACCGGCTAATGGCGATTGACGTCCTACTGTATGACCCTGTCGCTAAGTGCTTCCGGATTAACGCTAAGTATCACGTAATGGGCACTACGGCTGCAAACGCAGTGTTTACGAAGATGTATACGGTGAGAGCACGCGAGATAGTCGCAGGGTTAAAGTTAAACGAAATCGGATTACTGTACAAAATCATACCGTTCTTTCATTACGCGGAATACTACCTTTGTGCAAACGCGAATGCTGACGTTAGTAACATCGAGTATATGGGACGCGAAGGACTGGCGCAAGAGGTCGGACATGCCCCGGAAACTGTGTCGCGTTTAATCGGCAAGCTACAGAATGCTGGCGCAATACTAACGACAGGCACACGAAATGAAGCGCGTTACTTAGTGCATCCGGATTTAATGTTCCGTCAAGCCGAAGGAACAGAGACGAAATGGACGTGGGCAGTGCGGAAAATGTTCGAGGATCATGCGAAAAAGGCACGTCGATAAATCCCAGTGTGACGAAAACAGAACAAAACGGGGTTTCAGTGTGACGAAAACAGAACACGTGAAAATGGCGTTGAGACCTACGGAGAGTAGGCGTTGAGGCGTTTTAGCGTGGAAGTGTCGTCTTCTTCTTAGAGCTAACGCTAATAACGAAACCATCGCTAAATACTTAAAGGGATTAAGAGATACCGCCTCAACAACCAAGACCGGGTTCTTTCGGCGGGAAATGTATTACTTAAAAGATTATCGATAAAGGTAATGATGTCCCAAACGAGGCGGTCTTCCTCGGCTTGGTAGGTTTTGATCTTTATATAACGGAGGCGAAACGATGAAATCCGAAACAGAGTTACGTAGACAACTACGGACTATAGGCGAAAGATACGTTCAGTTGAGCGAAGACAGTAGCGTTGTTATAGAAGCGATAGACAACTCGACAGTCGCCGCAACATGTTCGAAATGTAGCGATTATGGAAACGAAGTAGTCGAGACTTTGCGGATAGTTTATTCGAGATAATATGACGTCTGGTTCAGCGTGAACTAGAGCGTAATAATTAACGGAGGTGTTGCGCATGAGTATCGGAAGTTTGAACGAAGATAACGACCTACTTAGCGGAAGTTGGGCCGTAATTGTTGACGTGATGTTCGACGGAGGACGATTCAAAACGTTCCCTGACGAAGATTCTGCGATATTATACGCTAGAGAAATCGAGAAGACGAACGCATGTATATTTGTTTATATAACGAAGATAGAGGAAACCGCGAAGTTGTACGTGGATAGAAGGAGAATGTAAACGGAGGTGAAACGAATGTCAAAACGCAGATTAAGCGAATTACAAGTCGCAGCTATCGAATACTTAGCGCTACCTAAGCGCGGAGGTTTAACGTATGAGGAAGTCGCAGAGAAAGTCGGAGTAAGCTCGGTAACATTACGCGCATGGCGTAAGGAAGACGTATTCAATGACGAGTTAAAACGTCAGATAGTCCGGAATACTATCGACAGATTGCCGGAAGTAATGGCGTCAGTGCCGGATCATATCATAAATGACGGTAATGCTGCGATGCTAAGAACGCTGCTACAGGCGCATTCCTTATTGACGGATAAGCTCGAAGTAGAAACGAAAGGTAATGGTGACACCGACCTTAATTCGATGAAGGCGGAAATCGAGGCTTTTAGAAACCGCGGTAATTAACGCCTATATATGAAGGAACATGACGGAGGAGCTTTCGATAGCTTACGAGGGATGGCGATTTACTCAGGAAAAGTCCAATTCCGCGAGGGTACCTCAAACGCTTTGGCTAACGTAATGTAGACGGAATTGTATACAACACGCAGGCTACACGTTATGCACTACCGTATACACTCCGCAAGTTAACGAATATACATTATCGACGGGAAATATCGTAATGTAAGACGGCACAAACAGCGACATACCAACGATGTATAAAACGTTGCATAACGCATAAAAACGGACAGTCGATAAAGCGCGTCGTTACAACGTTGGAATATACGCCAGCTTCCTGAAATTAGTATTATGTTAACTAGATTTGTATAACGTATTAGACGATATGCAAGCGAATATACAACGGAGTGTATTGTTATGAATACGTTAGATGTACGGGCGAATATCGAGGTAGGGGCGGGGGTATGTCGGAATTGTCGGACAATTTCTGGCTAACTTAATTCGCGCATCACAAAATAACGTTTTGCCTCCCGAAAATTCCGCGATATTTTTAAAACGCTTTGCTAACGTCGCCTAACGTATCACACACGCACCTGCAACGTCACTACAGATGTCCTAAGCGCAATCCTATACGTAAGTATCAAACGGAGCTATGACGGCTTAAAACGCAAGGAAAGGAGGTCGTTACTATCGCGTGGTTAAACGGAGCATGGGTCGCCGGTAAGGAACGCAAGGAAATCATCGCAACGTATCGCCAGTACATCGACATGCTAGACGCCCAATACCCGTCAACTGACGATATGCCGGCGGATATTTTGACCGACTATTTCGAAAAGGCAACGGAATTACAGCGTTTAGAGCGAATTGACCGTTGCGAAAATGACGCTTACGAGTTCGCCCTCGAATACTTTACGGAAGCAAGAAACCCCGGAAATGGTGGAAATTGGGAAGGATTCGACGTAATCGACAAAAGGAGCGCGCCGGACTTTCATATAGAAATGACGGATATTATCGATGATGTTTCTGCGGTTAATACTAACGCCAAGATAGCGGTAGCCGCGCCACGTTCGCACGCAAAGTCGACATGGTTCACTAAGGACTTTCCGATTCATCAAGTCGTATACAGATTGCGTAAGTATATAATTATTATATCCGAAACGCCAGACGTCGCTACAGCCAATATGGAGTGGATACGAAATCAGTTAAAATTCAATCATAAATTACGAGAGGATTTCGGACCTTTACTCTCGCCGAAAGATCAGTCGAATATAACCGACAACAGCGTCGCGTTCATAGCGTGGCACGCGGACGTTGACAGCGGTAAAAGGCAGTTAACATTGGTTCAAGCAGTATCAACGGGGCAAGCGCTACGTGGGCGAAACTGGAATGGATCTCGACCTGATTTAATTATATGCGATGATCTCGAAGATGCTAGATCGGGAGGAAACGCAAGTACGCCGGAACAGCGGACAAAGCTACTATCGTGGTTCGCGCAGACAGTAATGCCTCTCGGCGACCCGAAGGGCGAACGTACAGCGTTTGTGGTCGTTGGAACTACAGTTCATCGCGAATCGCTTTTAATGAATTTGCTGCATAAACGATCAGACTTTCAGTCTAAAATATATCGTGCAATTATAGGGCAGCCGAAGCACCTCGATATATGGGAAGCTTGTCGGCTTATTTATATCGACCGAGATAACCCATCGAGGGCGGAAGATGCTCGAACCTTCTACGAGAATAATAGATCAGAAATGCTCGAAGGCGTAAAAGTCCTATGGCCGGAAGTGCAGCCTATATGGAAGCTGATGACGTGGAAATGGGATAACGGAAGTCTCGCATTTAATACGGAGTATATGAATAATCCCATCGACGAAGAAAATATGTTATTTAATCCTGAAAACTTCAAGTATTACGACGGTGAAATAGACTTTCTAAATGGTAATTATGAGGTAGCTATGGGCGTAGATTTTGCAATGGGTAAGCAGCGCGGTGACTTTTCAGCAATTGTTGTTGTGGCGAAAGAGCGTATGACTGGCGCTATTTATGTACTCGAAGCTTATGGCGACCGGATAAAACCCGACGCATTTCTTAAAGTAGTCGTCAAAAAAGTACTCGAATATCAGCCGACAGTTATTGCAGTGGAATCACAGGCGGCGCAGGAGTTTTTCGTTGACGAGCTTAAAAAGGCGCTAGAAAAGGTAGGCTATCCGGCAGGCACGCGCGTTAAAAAGATATATCAGCGCTCACGTAAAGAGTTGCGTATAGAGGCGTTATTACCCTCGATTGAAAACAAAACGATTCAATTCAATCGCATACACACGTTACTAAACGAGCAATTCGAACAGTACGGATCGGGAGGTTCGCATGACGATTTGCCTGATGCACTCGAAATGGCGGTTAGCGCTGTTGCAGATAACACGGCGGTCGTACAGACGGTCAGACGCATGAACCGATGGTAATTACGAAGGAGGTGAAACATTGTCGATATTAACGAAATTCACACGCAACATGGCGGACTATAATTTACTAGCGCCGCAGGAAATGAACGATCTTTTATTCGCTCCCTTCCGACAAGCACTCGGAGCAGAAACGTACGCACGCATACAGCGACAACTCGAAAACTACGATTATTACGAAGGCAAGCAGCACGAAGACCCTGAAACGGGCGCACTCGTCAAAGCAGCGGATTTACCTCGGCCGGACGGCTTAGATTACGACCCAACACGTTATGCTACGAATTACTTTAAAGCAATCGTCGACCGAAAAGCACGATGGCAAATGGGCGGCACGCACGGCATCAGCGTACCACGTAAGCAGATTGATGACGTTAAGGCGGCGCAGTCTGACGCATATACACCTAGTGCAGCGCAGGAAGCTGAAAACAAGCGCGCCGAAGATTACGAACGCTTGCTTTACCGTTTATGGGACGAAAACAAAATGCGCGCTCGCTTAATACAGGCGGCAAGGGATCGTTTGATAGCCGATAGAGTCGTATGTAAGATCGTATTTAATCAGCGGACGGGCAAGATGCGATGGATTTGGCGACCTGACAGCGAATTTATCCCGATTTATTCCGACGATGATTTCGAAGACTTAATCGGAGCACATTTCGTAAATAAGCGCAAGTGGGTTGTAAAAGGCGCGGAAGTAGATGCGATACGTAAGCAAACATATCGACTTGAAGACGGCGTATGTACGTTTGAAGAAGCGGTATACCGCGAATCCGACTTAAAGTTACTCGCGACAATTACGGAGAAAGCGCCGATGGGACTCGACTTTATACCAATCGTAGTATTTCCAGTCAATGAGCTTTTGGCGGAATCAATCGGAGAATCCGAGATTAGCGACTTACGCGAACAAAACGACGTACTTAATCAGATGAACGAGGACGCAATCGACTCGCTTAAATTCGAAATGTTCTCGATGACGGCCGTATTAAATGCGCCGGAGGGAACGGCAGCTAAGATGGTTGTCGCGCCGGGTGCAGTCGTAGAGGCTCGCGGACATTCGGACGGATTATCACCGGACATTAAGAAAGTCGAAGGTGGATTCCGTTGGAAAGACGCGTTCCAAGATCAGTACATGCGCGTTAAGGCGGCTATGCACGAGATTTCCGGGTTACCGCAAGTAGTTCCGCAAGAGCTTAATTTCGGCGGACTCAACGGCGAGGCGTTACAAGTGCTTTATCACGATATTATCACGGACACTGAGGAACATTGGCTTTCATGGGGCTATAACTTAGCGGAATTACACGAAAAGACTATCCGATACATGCAGGCGAGAACAAAAGCGCCTAACTTCGCGTATGACCGTTCAGTGGTCGATAAAATTGGGGATAATTACGAAAATGAAATGCGCTTTATATTGCCATTACCGGACAATCGCAAAGAACTCGTTGAGTTATTAACGTTTGAAACTGGCGCAGGCTTTGAGTCGGTTCGTGGCGCAATGGAACGTCTAGGCGTTGAAAACGTGCAATCGAAACGTCAAGAAATCGAAAGCGAGCGCGCAAAACGACGTAGCGAAGGCGATCCTTACGGGGAGGTGTTAGACGATGGCAACTCCGATGTATAGCAATAAAGGTGCGAAGGGACCAGTCGGTCCGAAAGGCGAAAAAGGTGATACTGGCGCACAAGGATCGCAGGGTTTGAAAGGCGACACCGGCGCAGCGGGATTCGGAACGAAAGCACAGTACGACGCAACTATCGCAAGACTTGACGCCTTAGAAGGCGGAGGAGCATAGACGCATTAACACGACCGTACGTCATGTCGGTAAACTGAACGGAATTATAGTCAAACGGACTTTAAACGGGAGGTAATACTATGGAAACGAACAAACCGAAATGGCTTCGTCTGAACTTACAGCATTTTGCGGATGGTGGAGACGATAATCCAACGACTGACGAACCGGTAAAGGACGAAACGCCAACGGAGCCTAAGATCGAATTTACGCAAGCAGAGCTTGACGCGTTAGTGCAAGACAGGTTGGCGCGCGACCGAAAGAAACGCGAAGACGAAGCGGAACGTAAACGATTAGAGGATGAATCGGAGTACAAAACGTTATACGAGCAAGCGCAGCAAAAGATCGCAGAAATAGAAACGCAGGCGCAAGCTGATGCATTGAAGGCGAAGAAACAGGCGCTACTTATCGAAGCCGGTTACACAGCGGAAAAGCTTACGGACGCGCTCGAATTTATTACGGGTGAGGACGAAGAGTCTATGAAAACGTCAGTTGAACGGTTTATTAAACTAGCGCCACCAACGCCTACTTACGTTGATCCTAGCGCTGGCAACGGAACAAAAGATACGCCAGAGACGAAAGACGCAACGGAATATGGACACGAACTATTCGCACGAATCAAAAACAAAATACGATAAAACGGAGGAATTTTAATGCCTTTATACACACCGAAATTTACAAACACAGACTTTCGCGGGGGTAAAAACATTCTCGCATCAGAGCACCTACAGTTCATCGAAGCGGGCGCAACTTTAGACGCTACTAAATTCGACGTAGGATTTAACGACGTCGGTAAACTAATCGCAAGAAACACAACGTCAGGTAAATTCGAACCAGTAGTAGCTGCAGTTGACTTAGCTGGCTTCGATAACTTCGGCATCCTTAACGTCGATTTCGAAAACGACGGTACTAACGACTTGATTGCAGGCGAGGTAATCGTTCGCGGGTCGGTTTATGAGGCTAAATTAGCTGACGCAGTATCCGATGAGTTTAGAGCAGCGAATCCACTTATTAGGTATGTGAGTCATATTTGAGGCATTGACGAGAAAACGTCAGTGTCTTTTTCTTAATACCGAATGAGAGGACGTGTCTTTTTGAAGGTATGTAAGGAATGTGGTAACGAAAAAGAAGTAAGTGAGTTCTATAAAGCGGGAAGTTACAAAGGGTCTGTTTATTATGGATCCAAATGTAAAGACTGCACTAGATCACAGGCGAAGGATTACCGCACTAAAAATCCAGTTAAAGTCGCTGCTAGTAAGAGAGCGTCCGAAGCTAAAAAGCCAGAGTACTATAAGAATATAGGTAAGACTTACTACCGGAATAATAGAGATAAGATATTAAAACAAATGCAGGAAAACTACTTTAATAACCGTGAGAAAAAGAAGTTATACGGGCGAAAATATCATCATAATAACGCTGAAAAAATATCAATAAAATCTCGCGAATACTATTTAGCTAATAAAGATATTTTTAAGTTCCATAGATTTCAAAGAAAATCACGCGAACGAGGAAGTATTATCGAATTAACTAATGAACAACGCGCACAGATTTTAGAGAGATTTAAGTACAGATGTCCTATCACAGACTCACTTAACATTCATATGGATCATTTCATACCTGTTAAAACTGGTTATGGAGATACCATAGTTAGTAATTTAATCCCACTAGATAAAACACTGAATTTGTCTAAAGGTGCTAAAAATCCATTTGAATGGGTTAAAGAACGCGGGGACATCGACCTCAAGAGGTTTGAATCCGTCGTTTTTTATTTAGCGGAGTTAAATGGACTTAGCCCCGAAGAGTATGAGGCTCACGTTTATAACTGCTTTGACTGACGAACTGAAAACTAAAAAACAAGGGAAACTATAGGAGGAATTTTAATATGAGTGGAATTACGTACCTTACTGAATTTTCTAAGCCCGCACTTCGCGGATTGGTAGACGCATTGGAAAAAGAGCAACTGGACGCACCTTCTTTCGGTGACCGTTTTATGCCGAACGATTCGATTTATTCGACTACTTTCGCATATGACATCATCAAGAAATCTAACCACATCGCGGCAATGATCGGATACGGCGCAGAGCCACCAGTAATCGACCGTGACGCAGTAGCAAGCAAAGCTGGCGAACTTGCGAAAATGGGACTTAAATATATCGCTACAGAAGAAGAACTTCTTTCCTTACATCAAGCACGTTCAGCAGGCGAGAAGTCAGCGATGGTTGAAAAGTTACTCGTTAAAGGCGCGGACTTGGTAAAAGCTACACAACGCCGTGTAGACGTAGCTAAAGTCGAAGCAATCGCGAAAGGTAACTTTACGTATAACAAGAACGGCGTAAAAATCGTTGTTGATTACGGAATCCCTTCCGACCAAAAGATCGCACTTACGGCTGGCAACGATTGGGCTGACGTAAATCGTGACGTTATCGGAGACTTGCTTAACTGGAACGATAAATACGTTGATGCTAACGGAAAACAAGCCGACGTTATTTTAATCACACGCGAAGCACAAGCGTTGTTACTTAAAAACACGACGATTGTTAACGAAGCGCGCGGATCGCAAAGCGGAACGGGACGCGTATCTGTCGACGAGCTTAATTCGGTGCTTGGAGGATACGGATTACCGCCTGTACAAATCATTACTAATCGTAAGATCACGGCAAAAAATAACTATACGGGCGAAGACGAAGTAATCGAATTCTTCCCGGTAAATCGTGTTGTATTCGTTTCGGAAGGACTAGGTAATTTCGTATATGGTCCGACAGTCGAAAACAACTTCGCACCGGGTATCGTACTTGACGCTTACGACAAGAAAGAGCCGATTCAATCGATTCTACGTGTAGCTGCGGCAGGATTCCCGATTGTTGAAGCGCCTAGCCTATTATTGCACGCTGACGTATTCACTGTATAATGGCGAAAGTAAAAGTCGAAGTCACAGGCGCAGTTGTCGACGGTAACGCGCCCGGCTCGACTATCGAAATTGACGCAAGTAGCGCGAAGGCTCTCGAAGCTAACGGCTACGTGCGCATATTGAAAGAAAAGCCGAAGCCTGCACCGGTGAAAAAGGAGTCAGCGCCGAAAAAGCCGACTGCAAAGGCGAAGGTTACGAAAACGAAGAAAAACGAATAGGAGGGAACGCCGTATGGCGACACAAGTGGAACTTGCCGAGCGTTTACTTAAACGGTTCAAAGGCGTTCCAAACTACGAGTTAACAGACGCAATGGATTCCGTTGGCGACGCGATGCAAGTTCACGGTTTTGCGCTAACGGCGGACGTCCCTGCGGATAAACAACGTTTGGTCTTACTATACGCACAGTCGGAAAGCGCGTTTCAAATCGCCTTTTCCGTTGCGCATTACTTTAAATATACCGACGGCGAAGAATCAGTCGATAAGTCGATGATCGCGGAAAACTATCGTAAATTAGCGCGCGAACTCAAAGACGACTATGACGCCGAAAAGGTAAGCGAAAGCGGTTCGGGATTTAGTCTTATGGCGCGGGTTGACCGCCCACTGACGACTCCACCACGCAGAAGGCGTTATTTATGAGCAAGCAATCGGAACTTGACGCCATTTTCGCCAAGCTCGCAACCGAATACGGACGCCTTAACAAACGCCAGCAGGACTTCGCTATTCGTGAAATCGGTCGTGTACGCGGCGAGCTATCCGACTTGCTTGCGGACTATGCGGCTACCGACGGCACAATCAAGCGTACGCGAATCAACCGACTCTTACGTGACCTAGACGCCATAGAGGCGCAAATAAGACGTAACGGCACGGTCGCATTAGACGAAATCATTACGGAATCAGCGGACTGGACAACGCGCAAGATAAACGGAGCAATGACGACAGTAATCGGCTCGCCTGCTATCGCTGCGTCATCTTTTGACCGTGTGAACCGTGATGTATTTCGCTACGTGACCAAGCGGTTTGGCGACGATGATTTAGTGCTTTCCGATCGCGTTTGGGACTTGGCTGGCGGAATACGCGAAGAAATAGCGACGGTATTGCGGTCGTCCATTATACGCGGCGAAGGCGTTAGCGCAATGATACCGCAAATACGCAAGGTACACGAAAACGAAACATGGAAAATTCGTCGTTTAGCTCAGACGGAGGGATCTACAGCTTATCGGACAGCAACGGCTTATAACGCGGAAAGATCGAAAGTGGTCGAATGGGTGCAGATAAACGATCGCCCCGATGGTCACCGAAATCACGCGGTGCATCGTTGTTATGAATTAGCGCACGCAGACCCATACGGTCAAGGCGCAGGCATTTACAAGCCAACAGACTCGGAAATATACGCACCACATCCGAACTGCACATCGTTTATCACGTACGTACTCGACGAAAGGTGGTTATAACGTGCTAACAGACGCGGATTTACAGTTGATTTACGAAACTAGAGGCGAAATTACAGCGCTTAGACAACGCCCTGTTACCGTTGTTTACCTCGATGGCGAGTACGACGAATATACGGGCGAGCTAATCGGGGAAACGAGGATCGAACGAGAAGTAATGGCGGTTGTGACCGAACTATCCTCGGCAACAGGCGCGGGTGCCGAACGTTACATGGCGAACGGCATCAAATACGAAAAAGGCGATATCTGGCTCTCGGTCGCTATAGATTTAATCGAGGACATTGCCGACAAAATAGAGCGCGTAGAACATGACGGCAAGACACACGTTATTCTCGCGATAGACAAAAAGGGACTCGGCATCCGGAATCGATACGAAATCTTAGGACGTGTTGCTTCGTGAATATAAACGTAAACGTAACAGGTATCGAAAAGTTGACGAAAAAGATTAGCGGAATTGCAGGGCAGGCGGCTTTAAATAACGCGGATAAAATTACGGAAACTTACACGCGTAAGATGGCGAATGAGTCCGCGGCAATGGCGCCTGTACTCGATAACATACTTGCGCCAAGCATCGCAGCGTCACCGGAACCACTCGGAAAAGGCGTCTGGCAATACGGATCAACGCTCGAATATGCTCGGCGTCAAGAATACGAAAATGCGTCGCATAAAGGGTTCATACGGAAATCCGTATGGAATAACCGCACGCCTTATCGAGAAGCGTTGAAAAAGGAATTTACGAGGTGGTGAGCGGGTTATGAACGTGCACCAACACGGCTTACAGCATTCGATTATTACGCACTTACGGGCATTGACCGGCTTAACAGTCATCTGGCAATACGGAGGCGTTAAGTTACCGGCAAGCACGCCGTTTATCACGGTCGAGCAAATGCAGAATAACAACGCAATCCTCACGAAACAACGTGAAGCCGTTCAGTCAATTTACCGGTTTCAAATCGGCTATTTTGCATCGAGTGCAAACGATCGTGCGCGCAGGCAAGACGTAATTAAACGATCACTGATCTTCGACACAATCGAATACCTAGATACGGATAGGTCGCCGGCACAAGCTGACGGCTTTTTTCGATGTGAATTAACAGCGGAGGAACCTTTTAACGCGGAAGGTATCGAGGACATATCGCAATATCATCGCGTTTACTTCGACGTGGAAATCGACACGGTGATGCGTGCTAAAAGATAAATACGAAAATACAGGGGGAAAAATAAATGGCTATTGAATATCGCGGGGAAGAGATACTTTTTGCGGTGGAAATTACGGATGAAGTAGGAGAAAAACTAATCCGTCCATTTAACCAAACAGGCGGAAGTACGTCTTTAAGTGCGGACGAAATCGAACTTGATACGAAAGATAAAACGGGCAGTGATTACGGAAAAATTACTCAATCGGTATCCTTAGAGGGCATTATTACGGAAGGCGACGAATTTATCGATCATATTAAAGCGGCAATTCGCGGAAAGCAATTCGTCAAGATTTACGAAATTAACACGCGTACCAAAGCAGCAGAATCCGGTTTTTACATGATATCAACGTTTGATCGCGAGTACAGCAACGGAGACTTTGCTACGTACACGCTTGATGGAACTCTAAATGGCGGTATAACGGAAGAAATTCTAACAGTAGTACCAGATGGCGCTCCGTTAGAAGGGTCGCAATCAGAACCAGAAATACCTTAAAACACGACGGGCTTCGGCTCGTCTTTTTACTATCGAAAATTAACGCGAAGGGGCGTAATAATAAATGGCGACTTTTGAAATTAAAGGAAAAGAACACGAACTTAAACTTAATTATGCGGGCATTAAATACTTAAATAAAAAAGTAGACGGTGGTGCTTTGGCAGTCGTAGGACAGGCGATGCAGGGCGATGAGGATTTAATTCCACATATCATTTCCGCAGCACTCCGCCACACAGGCGAAGAATACAAACTTAAAGACATAGAATCGGCGATCGAACAAGCGGTCGAAGAAGAACGACTTGACCTATTAGGGCTTTTACGTCTATCAAACGAAGTGGTGACGGATAATTTTTTCTACAAAGCCGCGGTAACGAAGATGATGGCGGACACTCCGGAAGCGAAGGCGGCGCTGGACAACTTATTGAAATAATCGAAGGTTTATGCGAAGTAGAACAAGCTATTTTCGACGGTTGGCGTTATTTAGGACTTAGTGCAGAAAAGGTATTATCGTTAACCCCGCGCGAGTTTACGATAATGATGCGCGCCCAAACAGAACGCAAACATGACGAATATGAACGCATGACTCACGAAGCATTTATGATGCGTCAGGCTTATCACGCTAAACGATTAAAGCCGAGCGACTTGTTTAAGCGACCAATTGACGAAGGCGTTGCGAAATCTAAGTCGGTTGATTTACAGGAAAAGGCAGAGAACGCTACGGAATGGTTGGCGCAATTTGCGAACTTTAGCGGAAAGGAGGAACTAAATGACTAACGACATACTCGTTAAAGTTGGCGCAGATATAACGAATTTCTCAAAAAATATGGCGGACGCAAATAAAAGTCTAACGAATTTCGGCAAGGCGAACAAAGAAACGTTTGATGCGTTCAAAGGCGTAGGCGCTGCGGTAACTGCGGGTGGAGCTGCGATTGCGGTAGGTCTTGGTGCAGCGGTTAAAACCGCAGTCGACTTCGAATCAGCTTTCGCGGGTGTACGTAAAACTGTAGATGCTTCGCCAGCCGAATTTGCGGAGTTAGAGCAGGGTATTCGCGCAATGGCTAAAGAACTTCCGGCAAGTGCCGCAGAAATCGCGGGAGTCGCAGAGGCTGCCGGTCAATTAGGCATCAAACGCGAGGACATTCTAAAGTTTTCAAGGGTCATGGTTGACCTTGGAGAATCTACGAATATGAACGCAGAAGAGGCGGCTATGAGTTTAGCGCGGCTCGCTAATATTACGCAGATGCCAATGGACCAAATAGACCGACTAGGCTCGACAGTCGTTGACTTAGGTAATAACTTGGCGACAACGGAGGGTGAAATCGTGGCTATGGGACTGCGTATTGCCGGAGCTGGACATCAAATCGGCTTAACGGAAGCGCAAATAATGGCGATCGCAGGGTCTTTGTCTTCCGTTGGGATAGAAGCTGAAGCGGGTAAACATAACTGCCCAGTTGTTTGGAAACAAGCAGCTTAAAATAACGGGTAAAATCGGTGAAAGCTGTCAAATGCCAATACCGAGGTAACCAAAGGAATTAAAAAGTCTTTGGCACCGTAGAGCATAGGGGATGATCCTGCAATGCAGACTATAATTCCCCCACGAGTATCCGTTACCCTAGCAAGTAAAGTTGAGGGTAAAAATGTATGCCGACCTTATAGGAAACTATAAGAAGTAGAGGTTAAAAAGCCTTTACGATAACAGTGTGGGTTCAGCCATATCCCGCGTCATGATTAACATGGCTCAATCGGTTGAAATGGGCGGAGATGACTTAAAGAATTTCGCGAAAGTAGCCGGAATGTCTTCGAAAGATTTCCAAAAAGCGTTTAAAGACGATGCTGCGGATGCGCTCGTAACATTCATCGAGGGTTTAAATAAATTAGACGGACAAGGCGAGAGTACTTTCGGAATGTTAGACAAGTTAGGTCTTTCTGAAATACGTGTTAGGGATGCGTTATTGAGGGCAAGCGGAGCAGGCGATCTGTTCCGAGATTCTCTTAAATTAGGTAACAAAGCATGGGACGAAAACATAGCACTTACAAATGAAGCGGAAGAACGTTACAAAACGACAGCCTCTCAATTCGGGATGCTTAAAAACACGGTAATCGATGCGGCAATGTCATTAGGGCAGGCGCTATTGCCTGCGGTACGATCTGTCACTGAGATTCTAAAGGGTTTAATCGAACAATTTAACGGATTAAGCGAAGGAACTAAGCGATTTATAGCAATAAGCGCTGCAATAGTATCGGGACTTATGCTTATCGCCGGTCCTATTCTTTTACTTATCGGATTTATACCGCAAATTATCGCGGGTTTTGGCGCCGTCAAAATAGTCTTCGCGGCTTTGACCGGTCCCATCGGCTTAATTATCGCAGGAATCGGTTTACTCGTAGCTGCCTTCATATGGGCGTATAACAACGTCGAATGGTTTCGTGACGGCGTGCAGGCGGTGTGGGCGCAGATTAAAGAAGCGTTTAACGTAGCGCTTGCGTTCATTAGCGGCATCGTGAAAAAAGTAATGAAAGAAGTTACCTCGTTTTTCGGCGGACAACTCGCGAAAATAAAGGCGTTTTGGGCGGAGAACGGCGAGCAAATTATGACGATAGTTAAAACGATTATGAAAAATATACAAGCTGTCATACAGGCGGTCATGGGCGTTATTAAGGGCGTATTCCAAGTCGTATGGCCGATTATTTCTAGTATAACGAAGGTAGCGTGGAATCTTATTAAACTCGCGGTATCTACCGGCATCAATTTGGTACTCGGTATAATCCGCACGGTCATGGCGCTGTTGAGCGGAGATTGGGAAGGCGCATGGTCTGCTATTAAAGAAACAGCGGAAAAAATATGGGCTAACATCGAAGGTTTTTTCGAAAGTGTCGACCTCGTACAGATCGGTAAGGATATTATTAACGGTCTAATTAAAGGTATCGGCTCAATGGGGTCGGCAGTAAAAACGGCGGCAGTAAACATTGCGTCTAATATAAAAGATTCGATAACGTCCTTTCTCGGTATTAAGTCACCATCCCGGGTCATGCGCGATCAAGTCGGCGTCCATATTTCCGGAGGTGTCGCGAAGGGTATCACGAAAAATGCGAAGTCAGTGACGGCCGCAACGAAAGCACTCGCGCAGAAAACGGAGAAGCAATTTAAGGACTCGTTCAACAGCGCAAACTATCGCTTTAAGATGGGCGAAATCAGCACGTCGGGGCACATTAAATCGCTCGAAAAGGTACGCGCTGCCTATGCGAAAACGCCTGCGCAGTTCCAGAAGGTTAACCTCGAAATCAAACGTATACAGGACGCAGCATCGAAAGTATCGACAGCACAGGCGGCGGCAACGGTTAAGTCGCAACAAAGCGCGGTCACTAAGGTAAACAATACGGTACTTTCTGCAAGCAAAACGTATGCGTCGAAGTTTAGCGCGATAAATAAAAAGCTTACGTCCGATTTAAAGAAAACGAACGGCGAATATACGAAGGCCCTCGCAGATCGTCAAAAGCAAATATACGCTCAAATCGGCTTGTTCGAAAAAGTCGAATCGAAGGCGGTTAGCAAAAACGATCTAATCAGCAACTTGAAGTCGCAAATAACGGCTGTACGTCAATTTAACGGTTCAATCGCGAAACTAAGCGGAGTTGCACCGAAAGCCTTTGTCGACGAATTACGCGAAATGGGTGTTGGTGCATCGGCGGAAATTGGCGCAATATCTTCGATGGCAAAACCGGAACTCGACCAGTATATCAAGCTGTGGAAAGAAAAACATAAGCTCGCGAAAACCGAAGCGGAAACACAACTTAGCGGTCTTCGAGATTCCACAGCGAAGAAGATGGCGGAACTTCGACAAGCGGCGACTAACGAACTTTCGTTGTTACGTAACGAATACATTCGTAAATTGCAGACGCTTAGTGCGGACGTTGCGAAATTAGGCTCGCTTAGAAATAGCGGTAAGGCGCTCGGTAAAAATACGGTCGCCGGCATCATCGAAGGTATGAAAAGCATGAAAGGCGCACTTAGCAACGCAGCGAAGCAACTTGCGTCCACGATTACGGCTACGACTAAGAAAACGTTGAAGATTAAATCGCCTTCACGCGTCATGGTCGAACTCGCTAAACACGTACCGGGCGGCGCAATTAAAGGCATGGACTCAATGCGTTACAAAGTTGAGGCGGCATCGCAACGATTAGCTGACGCAATGACTCCGGACGTTCCGCAAGTATCGATGGCATACGACACGCCTAGCGGTTCTTACGATTCACTTTCCGGCGCACTAAACGGATCGGTCGACGTAAACGCAAGTAACGATATGCTCGCGGGCGCAATCGCAAGCCTAGAACGCAAGCTAACGGACTTACGCGTCGAAATGGACGGCAGAGAAGTCGGTCATATCGTAGCGCCAACGGTTAGCGAAGCTATAAACGGTCAGTCAACGCAGGCAACACGGGGAAGGGGGCAACGGAGAATACGATGACTATTTTTACGGAAGGCGCAGTCGAATCGCGCGTATGGATCGACGACACGCTATTGCAGAAGGACTTTAACGTCGCGGTACTTCTTAATTCGGAGGAACCGGCGTTGCCCTCTATGCGGAACATGGGCGTAACGGTGCCCGGCAGACACGGCGCTTATGACTTCGGGGCTTACTTTGAGCCGAGGGAATTTGCGCTTAACTGCGTATTCAAACGGCAGCCTTACGACGACCTAAAACGACAGATACGCGCCCTTAATCGTCTTTTTGTCGACCAATATGGACGCCCTAAGACGGTGCAATTACGTTTCGGCGACGAGGTAGATAAGTATTATAACGCACGCATAACGGAAGGAATCTCGATTGACCGCGTTGCCGAGCGTGGCTTTTTTACGTTAGGGCTTACGGCGTTTGATCCTTACGCTTATTCAACGGTAACGGCAGACGAAATATTGTGGGGCAGCGAGGTTATTACGTTTGAGTTTAATTATCTACTAGGAACGGAAGCTTTCGGTGGTATTAAAGTTACAGCGCCACGAGCGCTTAACGTTAATTTACACGGCGATGCTTTACGTCCGATTTTCGTAATCGACGGAAGTGCGAAGGCGTTAACGATTAGCGCGAATGGAAAGTCGTTTAGTTTGCCGGCGTTTACAAATACACGGTGGGAAATCGACGGTGCTGATTTTACGGTTAAGCGGAATGGAACGCTCGACTTAGCGGCAATGACGGGCGACTTTATCGAGCTAATTAACGGAGATAACAACGTAGTAGTTGGTGGTGGCGGGTTAAACTTCGATCTAACGGTGAAATACCGCGACAAATACATTTAAGGCGGGTGTCAACATATGGCGGATTTAATACAGAAAACGGACTCGTTGAACGATGGGCGGGTGAAACTTAACGAGGCGATACAAGACGCAGATACGGCGAAGGTAACTGCGGGGAATGCGGTTAGTACGGCAGGGCAGGCGAAACAGATTGCGCAGACTGCCGAGAATAAAGCCGATAGTGTTCAAACGCAATTTGACCAAGTAATCATCGAAGGAGATTCGAGCGTTGAGGCAGCGGCGGCAAGAGTGGACGAAATAGGCGCGGCGCATCCGACTTTGAAGGCGCGTGTGGACGATGGGTTTACGAAAGTTACGACGCAGTTGGCGGATATAACGCACAATCAAAAAACGTGTCAACAATTAGGACTTATTGCAAACACAGATATCGAAGCTGTTAGTAATTTCGCCAAATTATGCGGAGCTATAAACGCAGGTTATAAAATATTGGTTGATGATAAATATCACATCACAGGAAATGCTTTACCCGAAATTATACATGAAGACCTATTCATAGAGGGTATTAGCGGCAATGCCGGATTTATGTTTCTAAACACATCGACATTGTTTGAATTTAAAGGAAGCAACCTCAAATTTGCAAACTTAGATTTTATGCACATCGGGTTTGGGCAGACGCATTTAATAGTCATTAAAAATGATACTAAAATTAATAGGTTTATTGCTGAAGATTGTGGGTATGAAGGAAATATTAGCCTTGTTGCTTGGAGTTTTACTGATGGGGTTTATATTAACCCAAACTCCAATGATTATGGCATCTCTTTTTTTTCTTTTTCAAAAAATAAGTGTTCTAATATCAAGAACACATCGCCTAAACACTTCATTTTGTTAAGTAATGTACCGTTAAAGTATGGGTGTGTCTTAGATAATGATATCAATAATTTTTCTAATGTATTTTATTATCAATCTTTGTTTAATGACAATCCCTATTTGAGTGAAATATCGACTCGCATGGAATATTTAAAAGTTGACCGAAATACAGTAATAAACGACCGAGATTGGCACTTTGATATCGACGAAGGATACCATGCGTTTGTGCTTTTTGAAGGGGCTAAGTGTGATTACGAGAACAATACAGTCGAGGGACTGCACACGGTAGGGAAAGACATAGCGGTATATGATGCCTATCTATCATGTAAAGAATTAAATTACCTAAATAATCGATGGAAGAATAATGTGTGCTTTTATGAAAACAAAAGCAATGCCGTCTTAATGAAGTCGAAAATGCATAATTTAAAAACATATAAGGGAACCTCTCGAATTTACAAAGGTAATATCTATGAGATCGAGAAATCTTTCGCCGATTTTTTTGGTCGTCCTTATAGTGAATTAGGTGCTGACTTGTACGATTTTCAGATGGAAATTGAAAATGTAATCGTAGATAATAATACCGTGAATATTTATGCGATAGGAATGAAAGAGTATCAAAGAAATAGAAGTATAAACTTTTCAAACAACTCAATTCGCGCAGAGACATTTTACGGAAGTGTATTTACGCTACTTTCTGTTTATCCGGAAGGTTTTGGGAGCGGGGAAGATTTAACAGATAAAGAGAAATTTTTATTTAATAATAATACAATTATTGTGGAAAAAGAACAAAACACATTAACTAGAATAACACTAGTTCAAATAAGAAGTACAAAAGAAAATAATAAAATATTGTCAGATATAATTATGAACGGAAACTACATTGCACTGCCCCGCATAACAACATTGATTAACTCAACATTAGCAAGTAGTAATACAATATTAAACAAAGTTGAATTAAGTAATAATGAGATTGTATTGCAAAGAATTACCGGCACATTTAATATCGCTTATGGACTCAATATCAGAAATTTAATTTTGAAATCTAACATAGATATAGCAGAAATACCACAGAACTCTATCGCACTTTCACCGAGGGGAGGGTTTCAGGTGGTTAATATTAAAATGGAAATCAATTCAAGGCTCATGGGGTCTGAACGGACTTTCGTTTTATCTGACCCGGACTACCCTACAGAACTACTAACAAAAAAAATTAGAAGTCGTGTTTATATTAAATGCTTCCATTCAGCGGGTGAAGAAAATTTCTATTTTGATTTCTTCCATTTTAATGGGGGCGGGGGAGTTAATTCAGTGACTTTCACCAAAAGCGACAATACATCTATTACGAGATTGCTGGATGGCACTACAGGCTCAGAAGACGTTAAAATTATCGGCAATAAGACTAATTTATCTATCACTTTTAGAAACTGGTCGAATTTAAGGTCCTTTGAAATTGTCGGCTCTACTCCAATAGCTGAGAAGTGTGTTATCGAAACAAGAATTGTACAGTCGATAATAAATTAGCTGGTAAATATAATTCTATCCAGCTAATTTTCTCTCATTCTTAAAATCTTTTTTCAATTGTTGATTCTGACCAACAAGGTACTTTCCGAAACTCCCTAAATTAAGTAAATAAGATATCAATATAGAGGAAAAAAAACTAAACAGAAAAGCCAACACCACGTGAAGAATGGGGTTAAAATAATTAAGATTAAATGCCTCAAAAACAGCCAAAAAAACTTTATGAAGTAAGTAAATACTAAATGAATAATTACTAATCGTAATTATGAAATTAGGAGTACGCTTTATAAATGTTGACAATGAAAATACTAACAAGATAACACTTGCAGTATATATCAAAATATCTATTCTTTTTGATGAAACGGTGTGAATTAAATCAAAATACTTATTTGTTATCACTAGTATTAGTAAGCACGTTGTCGAAAATGCAAGGGATATCGCAACTTTTTTCGAATGTAATTTCTTCTTTACCTTATTAAAATATTTACCAATATAGAAACCCATTACAAAATAAAAAATCCAAGCGACAAATAATAGCCAATGGCCTCTTCTCCAAATATAAGAGGCTATTTCATTTTCAGGAGCATTTACAAAGTGAAAAAAAGACAAGTAAAGAATATTTAATAAAAGAGTTGAACTGATCACCGTTAAAGGTTTCCATTTATTTAGCTTTTTATAGAAAACTATATGTAGAAAATAAAACTGAAAAATAATTAATATGAAATAAACCGTTGATTCAGCTAAGAGAATATTCCTAATTATTGTCATCATAATCGATTGTGGGTTAAGAGAATCAGCATTAACAAACCCATACACAACGCTCATAAAAAGATAAGGAACAAGGAGGTATTTTGCCCTCTTCTTTATGAAATTAGGCGGTAGACCATTAGAATATTTCTTAGCTAATAAAAATTCAGATATAAAAATAAAAACTGGTGTAGCGAAATATGTCGCCATTAGGATTAGGTACACTATTTTTTTACCAAAACTATCTACATCTTCGTATAATATGGTATTAGTAGTAATTAAAGAATGACCTAAAACTACTGAAATGCAAGCCACGACCCTTAACCAGATAACTTCATTAATTATTTTTTTGTTCACTTGCTCATTCACCCTTTCGTAGTGTTACTATTATAGTACATTAATTAATAGAAGTAATCGAATATAATTTAAAGTAATTCGGAGGGTTTATATGAGGAAGATAAAACACTGGGTTGATTGCAGGCTATTTAAAAAACACAGATATGATTATTATACAAATAAGTGTATAGTTTGTGGTAGGTTTAGACAGTAGCGGCTTTGGAACAAACTGCGTCGTAACTAATATCGTATATAACGTGAAAAGGCGTCCCTATCCGGACGTCTTTTCGACATTTCTAAAAGAAGGAGGTAATCGCATATCATCCGCATATTAAATCAATCGCGCCAACCGGTCGCAATCCTCGAAAACGCGTTCGGCATCGGCTATTCGCGCAAACTCAACGAACTTTGGACGGCGAGCTTTTCGCTGCCACTCGACGATACCAAGAACGCGCACTGCAAGCCGTTAAACTACGTTGAAATCACGGACGACAACACGGGCGAGTATATCGGCTTATTCCGGATTATTCCAACAAAGACGCGGAAGCTCACAACGTTAAACGAAGTTAACTACGAATTAGAACACGTATTAGCGACGTTGCTTAACGACGTATTATTCCGGTATCATCAACGCTCGAACTTAACCACGCGGGAGAATATCGAATACGTTCTTGCGCGACAAACGACGAAGCATTGGCGATTAGGCTCTTGCGACATTACGCGTTATTTTCACTACAAGTGGGAAAACGAAAACGGCTTGCTCGGTCCGTTGTTTTCTATCGCACAGCCTTTCGATGTTCCTTACGTATGGACTTTCGATACGCAGTCGTATCCTTGGACGATTAATCTCACAACACCGAGTACCACGCCATCAGCGGAAATACGATTCGGCAAGAACCTCGCGGAAATCGAGCGCGAAGTCGATCCGTCAAATATCGTTAATCGGCTGTATGCGTTAGGTTACGGCGAGGGCGTCAATCAGTTAACTATCGAAAAAGTAAACGGTGGGCGCGCATATATCGAAAACACTGCGTCGATAGCGGAATACGGACTTGGTCAATACGTATGGGTCGATAGGCGTTTCGAAGATGCCCCGACTTTACTTGCGTCTGCTAAAGCGTTTCTCGAAGAATGGTCGGTGCCTCGCGTAAGTTATAGCGTCAAAGCCGTAGACCTTTCGTCGCTGACCGGCTTATCTATCGACAAGTTTACGGTCGGCAAAGTCGTGCGTATTGTAGACCCGGAAATCGGCACGTTTACAGCGCGCATTGTTAACGAAGCGAAAGCGGACATATACGGAGCGCCGGGCGACATTGACCTCGAAATAGCGAATACGAAGGCTAACATCGGTACATCGCTCGCAGACGTTGAGAGGCGACAGGAAATCAACGAAGTATACGCGCAGGGCGCTACGAATATGTTGATTTACTCTTACGAGGACAACGCCGATGCACAAAACGCGGCTATCATACGTTTTAAATTACCCGACGAAATGGTCCGCATCAATAAGCTAGAACTAACGTATGAGACTGCGGAGTTCCGAACGTATTCGCGGGCTATTGGAGGCGGAGGCGCTATCGTAAGTTCTACGTCGGCGGGCGGTGCGGTCGTTAAAAGTACGTCAGCCGGCGGTGCGGTCGTTAAGTCAACGTCAAGTGGCGGAGGTTCAACGGCTACGTCAAGTAGCGGTGGCGGTACGACGGCGACGAGTACAAACGGGGGCGGCGTGGCGAAATCGACGGCGAGTGGCGGGGCAACAACGCAATCATCCGCAGCAGGCGGAGACCACAGGCATGTAATGTTCCAAACGACGGGCACCGTTCCTTCTTCGGGCGGAGAACCCGTTCTCGCGAATACGGCGGGTGCGGTATTTTTTGCATTGGACGGAAATACACCGACTATGACGAGTTTTAGTACTCACGGTTCGAGCGGAAATCATTCGCACAGTGTGACAGTGCCTTCGCATACTCACGATTTCGACGTGCCTAGTCATTCTCACAACGTATCTATCCCAAACCATACACACAATGTCGTGATACCGGCGCATACACACAGTATCGATATTCCGTCTCACCAACACGATATAGATATACCGGCGCATCAGCACGAAATTACACTGCCGAATCATACGCACGAAATCGAGCACGGAATATTTAAGTTAAATCGCACACCATCGCGCGTAACGATTAAAGTAGACGGCGTTACCGTGCCTATCACGGCTACTTACGGCGATTCAATCGATTTGATACCGTACTTGCCGTTAGATTCAGAAAATCGCGTAACGCGCGGCTGGCACACGGTGGAAATTACGCCCAACGATCTCGGACGTATTAATGCCGAAGTTATGACGCAATTCTTTATGCAATCACGGGGAGGTGTAGACGCTTGATAAATCTCGAAGTATTAACGCACGATGGCGAATTATTTAACGTAGAGGTGGCGGAGTATGACGCAATGGAAGTTAACGAAAAGCTAAATGACAGCGAAGTAAACACCGTAGTTATAGGCGATTTCATATTCGGACGTTTCGATATTAAACGAATTGTAACGAAAGCTTGACGAAACAATAACGATTGTGTATTATAGAGATAACAAAACAATCGGGAGGCGTCGTCAATGAGAAGAATATTCGTAATATTAGCGTTGTTAGCGGTATTAATCGGTGGTTGTGGCGTAAATAAAGAAGAGGATTTCGTAAAGGAATCGCAAGCTTTATACGTACAGATGTTTAAAGACGGCGACCAAACGACGAAGGTTAACGAAATGTACGAGGATTACACGGAGACTTACGGCAGCTTTTCAGACGACGAACTTTACGAAGTTTTAAGCGGAATGTACAACGGATTAACTACCGGAGAAGCTACGAAATATCAAATACAAGCGATGCATATACTTGACGCCTATTAATTACGGCGTCTTTTTTGCGTCCATTGAATATTTTTATGAGGTGAAAAATGCGGAATATATTAGCGGTTGAGGTGGATTTAAAAGGACTTAGACGCGTGCCGGTCTATACCGTAACACAAAACGATTCGGTCCGTTTAATTGTCTCGGTCCTTGACGAAGGCATACCTTTTAAATTAGACGAAGTATCGACGAACACTCTTGTATGCACGCGTACCGATAAAGAAACGATAGTCACGGCGGGGACGCAGACGGGTTTAAACGAAATTACATTCGATCTTGGTACTTCGGAGATCGCGGTTCTCGGCAAAGTAGACGCGGTAATTCAGTTATATACGGCGGACGAGCGCGTTTCAACGATTAAATTTGCGTTCATCGTCATTAAAGACCCTTCCGGAGATGGTTTCGTTCCTTCCGATCGGGAGCAGTCGATAATCGAAGTCGTGCTTGGTAGCGGACCCTTGGTGATAAAACAGGCACAGGAAGCTTCCACTTATATTGAGGAAAAGAAACCGTTAATCGATAAACTTACGGACGAGCAGACGGGATTACAGGCGCAGTTAGACGAAAGTAAGTCCGAAATAGACAATGCAAAAGGCGCGTTTCCGACGCTTATAGATAAGTTGAATGACATGGTAACGGAAGGTGGAGGTGCTCCATCTAATGTGATTCTTTTCGAAGATTGGGTGGGTGGTGAGTCGGTTAATATTGATAATGAGGATACACCTCCGGCGGATACGACTCCTCCGATGATAGAGATTACGTCAGCAAGGACATTTACGGATACACAAATCGTTACAATGACGACGGATGAAACTGCTGATATATGGTATACAAAAGACAGCACTGATCCTAAAACATCGGCAACAAGGGCTAAATACACATTTGCTATTACATTAACTGAAACAACTACTATAAAAGTATACGCAGTAGATATCGCGGGGAACGCGAGTGTTGTTCAGACGGTAACTTATACCAAGCAAGCTATTACATCGTTAGATCCCTTTATGGCATTTGATGCTATTGATGGAACATTAGGCTCTAGTGCATGGAATTCAAGTGTAGGTGGTTATAAAGCATCACTCATAAACTTTAGCCATGATATAAATAGTGGGTGGAATAACGGATATTTATTATTTGACTCAATCAATGACACTGTCTCAATTCCGGCAACCTCAGACTTGACCGTATTTAACCAAGGAGCAACCATAGAACTTTTATTTAGGGCGAAAAGTGAAACCGGTACAGGGAATATTATACTTCTCGATGCGGGAAGCGCGTCTTCTACTACTAGGGTAACGACACTTCCAGGTAATAAAATGCAATTAAATTTCGGATATATTAATACTGCAGATTTTGCAACATACGTAAGAGCGGATAACATTCCTTTTGCATTGGGAGAATTAACTCATGTCGTTATGACTTCCGAAGTTATAAACGCCAGATCATGTATAAAAGTCTATGTAAATGGCGTATTAGTATCCACGGTTAACGCTACATCTGATTTTAAGAGTTGGACACCAATAGCGCCATCAGTAAAGTTGTTTAGTTATATTCAACGCACTGCTCCAACAGAGTTAAAACTTTTAAAAATGTATAAAACAGCCATGCGTCAACAACAAGTTACACAAATTTATGACGGTTTGGGGGTGCGGTAAATGTTAGGCAATTTAAAAAAAATAAAAGATAGCTTAGGGAATTACATTTTTCCTGTAACAGTTTCTAAAGCGGTATATGTAGATGAAACCAAAACACTTGAAACGAAACTTTTAGAATTAAATAAATTGTATGGTTTGAAACTAGGTATTATTGGCGATAGTATTTCAGTTGTTGGATATAAAGGTAATGGAATGGAGTATCCGAAACAGATTGCAGATCGAAATAATATGTCACTTAACAATCTTGCAGTATCAGGATCGATGATAACAAAATCCACCGTATCAGGGCATACGTCGGATCACATGTGCGAGAGGATTTTAAAATTAGATGATGATTGTGATGTTGTAATTGTTGCTGGAGGTGTTAACGATTTAAGAAACGGGCTACCTTTAGGCACAATGGACAGCACAGATAATACTACTTTTTATGGGGCGTTAGACATACTTTGTAAAAACATGATAACTAAATTTCCAAATAAGCCAAAAGTAATCATTACCCCCATCAAGTATCGCGCAAACAACGAAGGACTAAAACCTTATGTCAGTGCTATAAAAGAGGTAGCCATTAAGTATGCTATCCCTGTGCTAGATAGTTTCTCGACTTGTGATTTACAACCAGATATTAACTTTATTAATACAAATTACTTTTATCAAGGTGACGGGTTGCATCCGAACGGAGCGGGGCATGTAATACGAGCGCGAGAGATAGAAAACTTCTTGCTGAATTTAGTCTAATGAACTAAATAAAAAACGGGACTGCGCGAACAGTCCCTAGCCGTCAGCGCGAGGAGCGCCGGCGGTTATTTCAATTCTAGCAATAATACGAGGAGGTAACTATGGGACCAAAGGAGGAATTTGCGGACATGGACGTTTGGCAAAACCGTATTCAACAGGACATCAGCGAATTAAAGAACAACCAGACGCAGATAAGAAGCGAACAACTAACGCAACGTGACGCAATACGCGATCTACAATTCAGCGACAAAATGCAGGATCAGGAGATTAAGACGTTAAAAGAGTCGCTAACCGAAATTAAGGACGATACCAACTGGATTCGACGCAAGATTACCGGAGCTATCATTACCGCAGGCATCACAGCGGTAGTCGGCGGCATCATTGCGTTTGTAATTACGAAAATATTCTACTAAGGGGGATTTACGGATGAACACAGCAGTATTAATTCGAACAATCGTACTAGCAGTCGCACTCCTTAATCAAACGCTTGTACTCGCAGGATATTCGCCATTACCTTGGGGTGACGCGGAAGTTGAGTCGGTTATGACCGGAGTGTTTACGTTTGGAGCGGCATTATGGACGTGGTGGAAGAATAACAGCGTAACGAAAGAAGCGCAGAAAGCTGACGAATATTTACGCGATTTGAAAACGAAGGGAGACGAATAATTTGCCGTTTACAGGATATCGAGTTACATCGCCGTTTGGTTGGCGCAAAAGCCCGTTCGGAGGCGCGCAAGAGTTTCACACGGGAATTGACGTAGTAAAGACGCACAAGGCGCCAATCAATGCATTTACCGAAGGTTCTGTACTTTACGCAGGCTTCGGCAATGCAGGCACGGGATTAGGCGGTTATGGTAACGTAGTCGTCGTCAAAGACAAAAACGGGCGGGCGCAAGTATACGCTCACCTCGACAGTGTTGCCGTTAAGTCAGGAGCGCGTATTTCGAAAGGGCAAGTCGTAGGTTACCAAGGTACGACGGGACAATCGACTGGCTCGCATTTACACTTCGAAGTACGTAAGACATGTGCGCCGAGCTACGGATGGGAAGCCAATCGCGCGGGTAACTGTCTCGACCCGACTGTGTATTTAAAGGCGTACAGTCCGCCATCAGTGAGCAAGCCGGTAACTGGCGGAGGAAGCATTGTCGATTATCTTAACGCAAAGGGTATTTCCTCAACGTTCACTAATCGCGCTAAACTAGCAGCACAGCACGGCATTAAAAACTACAGCGGAACGGCATCGCAGAATATCACGTTATTGGCGAAGGTAAAAGGCGGCGCAACGTCCGTACAACCTAAAGGAATGGTTCATTTACCGGCATCTGCAAAGACGTGGCGTACGTACAAGTTGTCCGTTCAGCCAGTCACGAAGAACTCCGACTGGTCGCTGACGCCTAGCGCATTCGGCGGCTTAACTTACGAAATAATCGGCAAGCCTTACGCGGATGTGGTTACGATTAATACTTCGCGAGGCAAGCGGAACATTTACGTTGGCAAAGGTACCGGCGCTATTATTAAATAATGTACGAATTAACCCCGATGGCTCACGTAGCTGTCGGGGATTTTTTGCGTTTACATGCCGAAATAATCATCCGGCACACTCTCGCCGATCTTCGTTAACGCCTTCTTTATACGTGAGACAGTCGAATACTTCGGCGAATAGTCAGCGTCATTACATAAACGTGATATAGTCCTGCGACTCAACCCCGATAATTCTTCTAGCTCTATCTGCGTTAAATCCTTCCGATCCATCCATCGCCCAAACTTCGTACGGTCCTTACCTAACCCAAAAAACGAAAACATAGCGGTCAACTCCTGCGTTTTTAGTACAAGTATCGACACGCGCCAAGTTTTTTATACGTGCAAAAAAGTAACATACTGGACAAGCAGCGTTACATACCATTAACTATGCCAATTAAAATACCACGCTGGAATTGCGGCTGGAATAGTCGGAATCGCTACGTAGCAACGTTTACAAGCAGTCGGCAGTATTCCAGTTGCGCGGGACTATACTATGTATAAGGAGGTGGCGCCATGTTGTTCGAAGTAGTTTCGTCTGCACTCGTCGGTAGCTTTATCGGATACACTTACTTCGCTCAAAACGGTCTGACGGACGACGGTAAAAAGATCGCTCGTATATGCGCCAACAGCGGACTATCCGTTAAAGACGATTCAATGCAGTTATTACGACGTAGCAAGCGCACGTGGGGCGTCGAGTACGCTTATCGCATTCCGTTAGGCTTATCGTTTAAGGACTTCGAGCGAGCTAAGGACGCTATACAGGACGGTTTAAACGCCAAGCAAGCGATCGACTTCGGTATCTTGCGGGAATTACGCTTTGGTCCGACGTTAATCAACGATATAAAACGCCTGCTTAAACGTAAGAAAGGCGCACGGAAGGAAGTCGAACTGTCCTATGACGGTGTATTATGCGTCAAAGTTTACGCCGAGCAAATGACGGCACGATACGATTACACGGCGGCTCTCTTCGATAAGTTAAACGGTTGGGAAATTCCCGTCGGTACTACGCGCACTAAGTTAATACGGCATGATTTCGATAAGCACTGCCATTTGATCGTCGCAGGCATGACGGATTACGGCAAGTCCGTGTTTCTCAAAAACATTATAACTACGCTAGTCGCTCGCAAAACGAAGCATACGCGGCTTTATCTCGTCGACTTAAAAGGCGGCCTTGCGTTCAATCGTTTTCGCGGTCTGGAACAGGTCGACGGATTGGCGAAGAATCCCGAAGAGGCACTCGAAATACTAACGGAAGCTCAGACGAAGATGAACGCAACTATCGAATATCTATTGCAAAACGGCTTTGAAGACGTAAAGGAAGCCGGCTTTAAAGAGCGTCATTTCGTTATTATTGACGAAGCTGCGGACATAAGCGGCGACAAAGCGTGTCAGGCGGTCATACGCGATATTGCAAGACGTGGCAGGGGCGCAGGCTTCCGACTGGTTTACGCAACGCAATACCCAACGAATGAAACGCTAAGTCCGCAAGTCCGTCAGAATTGTAGTGCGCGATTAACCTTTCGACTGAATACGGTTGCCGCAAGCATGGCGGTCATTGACGAAAAGGGAGCGGAGGACTTACCGTTAATCAAAGGACGCGCGATCTACGTTACCGACCGTAAGACAACGGTACAGACGCCAATGATCGAAAATAAGTTTATAGAAGAAACGCTTAATTTGAAAGTAAATATACGCGGAAAAGGGGACGGTAATAATGCGTTTAGCGACCGTAGAGAAACAGCAGCGCCACGAAGAAATACTCTTATCGTTGAAGAAGTTGGGATTTCTTAGCAGGACGCAAATACAGCGCCTACACAGGCTCGGAGGCGTTCGGAATACTAACCGTATACTAAACGATTTAAAGCCGTATATGCACGTGCTAAGGACGCAGGAGCACGTCTATTACCTCAACGCGGAAGGCAGGCGAAGAGTTGGCGCAGTCAAGGCGTTAAAAAAGACGTATCAAGTCGAGCATCATCTTATGCGTAACGAGCTTTATTTAGCGGCGGATTGTCCGGCTAGTTGGCGAAGTGAAGTAAAACTAACGGTAAAAGGCGAGCTATCGATTGTCGCCGACGCATTATTTACGGTGGGAGGACGCTACAATATTATTGAAATAGATCATACGCAGAAGATGGCGGTGAATCGCGAGAAGATAACGAAGTATAAACGGCTATGCGAGCTAGGCGTATTTAAAAAGCAGCCGCAATTTACGTGGCTTACTACGACGGAATATAGACGGAAAGAATTGACGTTGTTATGCGAAGGTTTGACGGCGCGTATCTATACGGTTAGCGACTTTAAATAACGGGAGGTTATCGAAATGTTCATGCGGAACAAAGTTAAAACAGTCGGCACAATTAGCGAGTTCATGGCGGGCAAACACCGTGAGCGTAAAGATTATAAACCGTTGCTGAGAGCGGGCGTTACCGTAGGCGCAACGGTCCTTTGCTTAACGTTTGGCGACGTATCTTTTGCGTTTGCTAATGCGATAGATGGCGCGGTGGCGTCGAAGGTGGTTAACGCGTTTAATCCGTTGGTCGACTTAGTAAAGGCGCTATCTTATCCGATTGGACTCGTAATGATGCTAGGCGGCGGATTATTCGTAATGGTAGGGAATGCTGACCGTGGATTTGCGATGATTCAAAAAGCGGGACTTGGCTACGTGTTAATACAGATGCTTCCTATATTAATGGATTTACTCGTGGATATTGCGAAGTCTCTTTAAACAAAAAGCCCTACGCATTTATCCGCGCGGGGCTTTTACGTTTATTAGCGTTTAATTTTACGTTTCTTGTTTAAATTACCTAAAACTTGATTCATACCGGAATATTGCGCATGTTGTTTTGCTAGGGCTGTGCCGGAAAGGTGTGTGTAACGAACTACCATACGTAAGTCAGCGTGCCCTAACAGCTTCTGCAAATGACGGATATCTCCTCCGTTTTCTAAAAACATTGTCGCTGATGTGTGACGGAATAAATGCGGATGTACGTTTTTAGTTATTTTCGCTTGTTCCGCAAAAGTATTCAGACGTTTACGAAAGTGGTCACGAGAGATTCTTTCTCCGTAATTCGTTAAAAATACGTACTCACTATCGAAATCGGCTTCGTTATCTCGAATTAAATCCCCGATTAACCTCGCAGTAGATCGAGTTAACGGAAGGATTCTAAATTTACGATTTTTAGCGATTGACGCCGGTATCGTTACTAACTGCGAAGACAAATCGAAATCGCTTATTTTTAGATTTATAGCCTCGCTAATTCTCGTCATACAGTCTAACAGAAAGTTCATTAAGACGAAATCCCTAAAATCCGCATAGCTGCGTTTATTGGGAACGGCTAAAAGATTCTTCAATTCCTCCGAATCTAGTACGCATATATCTTCTTCTAACTCCGTAACATTCTTTACTCCGTGCATCGGATTTAACTTAATGTGTTCTTCTTCCTCCAAACACTTAAATATGACCCTCAGCGTTTTTAACCGAGTATTTATCGTACTTGGCGCAAGCCCCGTAGTCTTTGCGTCGTCATTCTTAAAGCGATGTTCCTCGAATTTAACAAGTGTGTCGCGCATATAGACGATATACTCTCGAATAGTATCTTTCGTTATTGCGTTAATTTCCTTGGGTATATCGTATTTACGTAGATACTCGATAAAATAACCGTAGTTTTCTTCGTACTGTCCTAACGTACTTTGCGCACGACCCTCCGCCTTCTTTATTTCGATGAACCGTTCGTATAGTTCGTCCAGCTTCACGGAGGTTTTCCGCACATTTACCCGCGCTGTCTTAACTCGTTTACCCTTACGTTTGTCCGTCAACATTATCATCCCTTCGAATATGTCAACGACAACGACCGCCACCTTGTACGTAATAGAACCGCCACCCTGCGCTAAGTCTCCGCCTATGTCAACGGAAATAAAAAAGGTGCCAAAACGCTTAGTAACAACGTTTTGACACCCGGTATGATTCCGAAGGGGCTCGAACCCATGACCTCCACCCTGTCAAGGTGGCGCTCTCCCAGCTGAGCTACGGAATCATGCTATGTATTTTTTCGTGCTAGACAATTAATAATATATAATAAAAATCAAAATTTGTCAACTACCGACTTTACATGTCATTTTCGCTCTAGCGATTTTTGTCGCCTGTCATTGCTGCGCCAATCGTGATAACTTCGCGATTGTATAGTCGTAAATGTTTAAAAATAATGAAACATTCTCTCCGAAAATCTGCATCCGCTTCGTATAACATCTCAATTTGACTCTAAATAGAATTCTTTTACATCCTTCAAATGAACTTTCACAATTTGGTCTGTAACTATTGAATTTCTTGAACAACTATTGCTACAGTAAACCAGTAGAGATTTAAAAATCAACTATCTCATAGAGTTTAGGTAGCAAAAAGCGCATTGATTCTTTAATCATATGGATAATATTCAGCAAGTCCTATTTGTTTTGAAAAAATGGCCCTTGAACTTAGGAAATTCAATCGCAAATAACAATGTCTTCTCACTGGCTTCAATCAGTTCTAGAGACTGATTTGTTAGCGGCAGCGCTTATGGAGAGCATGAAATGAGAAGCCAGTTGGCAGGAACGCCTCTTATATACGCTATATCATTGGGTCTTTTATTATAAGAACATCATAATGATTATCACGCCATTGCAAAATCCGAAGACTGTTTATCTAGCATAAGTTTGTTTTGAAAATCCCTTCTACATATATAAGTTTTGTATCGAGTTTAATCATTATGTTTAATTTTACCTGTTTGGGGGAAATAAAATGTTAATTGTATCAAGGAATAATTTTTCGGGATGGTCGGAAATTCGTCGCCCATAAAGTTCAACTAATACGTGATTTTCAAGGGTGGATACTAATGCGAAAACCTATTTTGATTAATAATCTAGATATCTATCGATCGCATATGTCCTTCATTCTACCGTTAGGGTATGACAATAGAAAAAAGATTGAACTGGTAGAAATGCTAAAGAAAAATGGTTATAGTTTTTTTCAAATTGATGGCACTTCACGGGAAATGGATATTTACGGTGAAGAAATTGCTGTCGATGGAAAAGAACTAGAACAATACTTTCTTCCGTATGTTGAAAATAAACTATTTCCAGCCTCATTAAAAGAAAATGGATTCCACAGATTTACAAAGCCTATCATGAAGCACTTTAATTTAAAACTTAGAGATAAGAGCATGTTCTTCCAAATCCAAAGCGTGGATATTATTTTAGGCCCATTCGGTATTGCCTTTATGACCATTAGGGTTCAATTGGAAGGTCAGGAAAATGAACTATCAAATGTTATAGATTTCATGCATCATTTCAGAGTGGTCGAATCGAAATTAAAGGAGGAACAAGGAGCGATTATCGTCTGCCCTGAAAGTGAAAGTCACTTAACTGTTAATGATCTTTTATTTGAACATCTATGCCCATTTCTAAAAAGGTTTATATTGCATGACGATAAATTGAATGGATATTTTGGCTCACTTCCTTACTTTGAAGACGAGAGGATGTATGCATCTGCATTTCTTTTTAGCAGGGAAGGGTCACAATTCACTGAGGATCAATTGTATCGTATGGGGACTCTAGATGGGATTTCACCAGATGGAGAAAAATTTATTTCAACGAACAATCCTGATTATATTCGGCGTTACTTGCATAGGACTTTACATGATCGTTGGGCACCCAATACCTATACCGTAGTAACAGAACATGCCTTTATAACGGCTACAAATGGCTCCCAAGGAGATATGTCAAGGGAACTTAGCCAATTCATGGGGACTCATTATTATAACTTTCTTCTTCACTATTTTTACAAAATGATGTTATTGCGATTTGCTTATGAATATAGTGAAATCGATTGGGAAAAAGATGATGAATATGTAAAATCACTTATCAAGTTCATTACTCTTTTTTCATCTTGGTATTTTTTCCAGGAAGTGAGTACTCGGTCTGAAGGTAAAGAACTAACGAAGATGTTCAGGGAGTCATTCAATATCGACAACCTATTCAAAGATGTGAACAATACACTGCACGAACTATATAAAAGTCAGGAAAATGACGCATCAGATAGAATGAACATGCTCCTCTTCTTTCTAACTGTTTTCACAGTGGTATCTGGAATTTATGGTATGAACCTTGTCGTTGAAGACTGGGAATCCCCTTTTACTTGGAATAAAATTTTTACATATACATTCCTAGAATGGGTGTCTTTGATTACTGCGGTGGGCGGAATTGGACTCTCCGCTTATCTGATTGTAACGACTTTCGGCAAAATAGTAATGAGTAAATTGCGCAAAATTAAAACTAAATCGCCTATGTAATTAGGATGAAGTTTCATTAAGCGACATTGCTTCTGAAGGTGGAAATATTGAATTGGCAAGGTAGTAAGCTCTAATTAGAGTAAAAAAATCCTCATAAAGATAGTAACTTATCGGAGGGAACTCTTTTAATATGATTGCCGTCCCAATTAACAGAAAATGAAAAAAAGAATTAGTATTTGAATCTATAAATCATTCAATGTATATGTAAGGCTCATATCAAGGACCTCTCTATTATGGGGAGGTTTTTTGGTTTAATTATATATAAAGACATGACCCAAAGGACATAATCTTTTACAAGATTGTAATCATCAAAGGGTAGGAGGTTCTTTTGAGTAAGGCTTTTGACCCTAATATAAAAAAATGATTATTGTTAAATATTTTGCGGTTGATAAGATCGGTATGATCGAAACTTTAGGAGGAGATTGATTTGATCTATTCGAAAATAAGATCGATAGATGGTTTATTGTTTATACTTGTGTTTTTACTAGCTTTTTCACTTGGATTCAGCAAGTCTATTTATGTAAGTGCTTTCAATGATGCCGTGGTGAATGCTGAGACTAACGCAATTGATGCTTATGATTCTATATTTGAAGCGGAAGATACAGAAATTCAAGGTGCCATTATTGATAACAAACATTTAGGATTTACAGGTACTGGCTTCGTTGACTATGTACCAAATGCACCAGGAGGAACAATTACATGGATCATTGATGATGTTCTTGCCAAAGGTGAATATTCACTCGTTTTTAGATATGCGAATGGCGGTGCTGAGAATCGACCAGCTGCTATTAATGTTAATGGGGAAACCATTAATCCACAATTAGATTTTAATACAACGATTGAATGGAATAATTGGCAAACTGTTTCCATAAAAGCGCAGCTCCAAAAAGGAAAAAATAATATTATTGCAACTGGTGTTGGTTCAAGTGGTGGGGCTAATATTGATCATCTCCGTATTCATAATAACGACGATGATATAGAGCCTGGTGAACCTGAGCCAGTAGAAATTACTGAAGTCGACATTGAAGATCTAACAGACGGGGTTTTATTAAAAAGATTGAAAACAACAGGACTATTAGCTGATCATACGAATTTAGATGAAAATCGAAACATGACCCGTATTGAATTTTTTGCCAAAATAAATGATGCAATGGGATTTCACCACGAAGAAAAGTATAAAAACCTAGATCCAAATTCTCAGGTCTGGGAAGTGTCAAAAGAAGAATGGTTTAGTTATGTTCTCGAAACGGCATTAAAAGAAGGTTATATCGATGCAGATAAGCAAGGAAATATTTATCCAGATAGCATTATTACTCGCCGTGAAGCCGCATTTATTATTGCCAATGTATTAAATCTTGCCCCGAATTTACCTAAACAAAGTGAAGGGAAAATTGGTCATGTGCAGAAAGCCGGTTACATGAATAAAGGGAAATTTGGGAAGAAAGAATCTTTGACTGCAAAGGAGGCTAACCAAATTGCTGAAAAAATAGCTAAAAAAATGAAAGATCAAAACAATCATGTGCATATTGCTGCTACTGAAGCAGTTTCGGATCATATCGTAGCAGTCATTTTAAATGGCTCTTTTGATCAATTTGACATACATGCAATTACATTAAAGAAAGCGCAAGAAAAGTTTTCTTCATTAAATAATAAGCTGACAGATATGTATCCAGTTAGAGCTGCCATTGGAGAAAATAGATTTGACCAGACTGTTATTTTTTATGAGGTTCGAGAAGCATTAGTGGAAGGAAAGGTAAGTGCAAAGGATGAACAACATTTCTCAGGCAATATCGATGATTTAGTGAAGCAAGCTGATATTTTGTTAACATGGCAAATGGAACATGGCGGATGGACGAAAAGTATGGATGAAGAATATAAACGTCCATGGGATGGAAAAGAAGCTCGCTCTAAACAGCTTGGAGAAAAAGGGGAGGAAACAGGCACGATTGATAATAATGCCACAATCAAAGAAATTCGTATCGTCGCTCAGGCGTACCGTGAAACTGGAGAGGCAAAATATAAAGAAAGTATTCAGCGGGGGATTGACTTTTTATTAACGATGCAATATCAAGCAGGAGGCTGGCCGCAAGTATATCCAGCACGAACAACATCGACTGAAAGCTCTATATATTATACAAACTATGTAACTTTTAATGATAACGCAATGGTTAGGGTGCTCGAATTTTTTGATGATATTTTGAATGAACATTATCCATTTGATCAAGAATTCCTTAATAAAAAGGAACGGACGGATCTGATAACATCTCAGAAAAAAGGCCTTGATTATATTTTAAAGTCACAAAATAAAGTGGACGATAGCCTTCAAGTATGGAGTGCTCAGCATGATCCAGTTACATATGAAGCAAGAGAAGGTCGTTCATATGAGCATGCGTCCAATTCAGGGAGTGAATCAATCGGCATTATCAAATTTCTAATGTCGCGTCCAAATCAAACACCAGAAATCAAAAAGGCTGTTTTAGGTGCTTTAGAGTGGTTTGATAAGGTGAAATTGGAAGGAATTCGTTATGTTAGTGGAGATAAGAATGGTGTTTATTTTGTTGAAGATCCGGATTCAGACACATGGTACAGATTTTATGAAATAGGGACAAATTTACCCATCTTTTCAAGTAGGGATGGCATTATCAAAAGAACCATTCATGAAATTGAGCAAGAACGTCGTGATGGATATCAGTGGGGTGGGAGCTATGCAACCCAGCTGCTTATAGTGGCAAAAGAGACAGGATTTTATGAGAATCATGTTTTCGCTGAAGTAGTTCATAATGAAGTTAATGACAAATATGGTAGGTCACTAGTAAAGGGAGAGTCAAAAAGAGTGGAAGATAGTACAAAAGCATTGGAAAAAATACCTACTAAACTAGTTGTTAATCAAAACGGTAATGGTGATTATAAAACGATTCAAGCAGCAGTAGAAGCTATACCAGTAAATAATAAAGAACATGCTGAAATATTCATAAACGATGGAATATATAAGGAAGTAATAACGATACCTGCAGACAAACCATTTATTCATTTGACTGGGGAAAGTAAGGAGGGAACAGTATTAACCTATGATAATTATGCTAAAAAAGAAAGGCCTTCCGGAGGCACATATGGAACAAGTGGAAGTGCAAGTGTATTTTTATATGCAAATGATATCTCTGTTAAGAATTTGACACTGGAAAATTCTTTTGATGAGTCGACAGTAGAAGGGGGATCACAGGCCCTTGCGGCATATATTCGTGGTGAACGGATGGCATTCGACAATGTGCGTTTCCTTGGAAACCAAGATACCCTACTAGCGCATTCAGGTACTCAATATTATCATGACAGTTATATAGAAGGTGATGTTGATTTCATTTTCGGAGGAGCAAGAGCAGTATTTGATCATTGTGAAATCGTTTCTTTAGATCGTGGTTCATCTTTAAATAACGGCTATATTACAGCCGCAAGTACAAATATTGAACAGGATTATGGGTTTTTGTTCATTAATAGCAAGTTTACAAGTAATGCGAAAGCTGGAACAGTCTGGTTGGGAAGACCATGGCACCCAGGGGGAGACGCAAGCGCTATCGGTAGTGTCATTATTATGAACAGTGAACTCGGGGAGCATATCCAGGAAACCGGCTGGACAGATATGTCAGGATTTAGTGCAAATGATGCTAGATTTTTTGAATACAAGAATACGGGACCTGGTGTAGTACTCAATGATTCAAGACGACAACTAACCGAGTCAGATGCAGCACAGGCAACAATTGTTCATGTACTTGATGGTTGGAATCCAAATAAATAATTACTAAAGATAATTTTTTAGCGGCAAATAGAAATCAATTTTAAGGGGATAACGATCTGTTAAAGAAAATAGTTGTCGCATTATTAGCTATAATAATGCTGTTTTTACTCTATTGATCATTATATTCATTTGCAGAAGATCAACAATCTTCTGTAGGGAAATCTGACGTAAATGATTTGCAGTAGATGCAGCAAAAAATACAAGTCATATAATACAAATGTATTTTCAAATATTTTTCTAGAAAATAAGTAGGATAAAGATAAATAACCTTATATCATTTATCGATTCCCAAATGATGTTAAGAAATGGGAAAAGCCATGCTCGCGGTAGCTTTTCTCTAAAGGTGTAAGATAATATTCGAAGAAAATGACCATTTAGTATTTGGAAAAGTCAGTATAATTGATAATCATTTGATTAGATGAAAATAATTAAAGTGCCTTTATAGTGCTTTTTACACTCAAAGCTAATGAAATGATTATTTACAGAATTGTTCCAATAGACTACTTTTAAGTGGCAATACCAAAAAAATAGGGGGTCGAGAAATTGCGTAAATCAAAGAAGAAAGTGCTTGGCATAGGGCTTGCTCTAATGCTGGGAATTGGAGGTTTGGCTGCATGCTCTAATGAAAGCGCTTCAAACGAGTCGGCTGGTGGAAAGAAAAAAGAGGAGCAGAAATCTGCTGAACCGGTAAAGTTTACTATTATGGCTAACTTGCATACGCCGGAAGTCCCATCGGATAAAATTGAAAAGCTTCTTGAAGAAAAGACAGACACCGATATTACAATTCAATGGACTCCAGATGGAAATTATGAGGAGAAGCTAAGCACAGCTTTTGCTACAAGTACCTTTCCAGAAGCAGTATTTATGAAAAACACCACAACATTTCTTCAATTTAAAGAAGCGATCCGTGATGGACAATTCTGGGAAGTTGGGCCTTTCTTAGATGAATTTCCAAATTTGAAGAATTTAAATGAAACAGTATTAAAGAATACAGCTGTTGACGGCAAACTTTATACACTTTATCAGGGGAGACCATTATCTCGTCAGGGTTTAATTTACCGTAAGGACTGGGCAGACAAGCTCGAAATCTCAGAACCTACGAATATAGAGGAATTTTATGAAATGGCTAGAGCATTCACGGAAGATGATCCAGACGGAAATGGTAAAAAAGATACCTTTGGGATTACAGACCGTAGCGATTTAATTTATGGTGCATTTAAAACAGTTTCCTCATGGCATGGGACACCTAATGGCTGGGGAGAAAAGGATGGTAAATTGCTGCCAGAGTTTATGTTTGAAGAGTATATGGATACAATGGACTTCTTTAAAGATTTACGTGATAAGGGATATATTAACCAGGATTTCCCTGTTACGAGCAAGGAAGACCAACAATCCTTCTTTAAAAATGGTAAGGCTGGAATGTATGTCGGATCCATGCCAGATGTGCTTAGTATTCATCGAGATGCTGAAAAAATTAATCCAGATGTTGTTTATGATGTCCAAAATCAAATTAAAGGTCCAGATGGTGAATATGGTATTTGGTCATTGCCCGGATATGGAACAGTTGTCATGTTCCCAAAATCTGCAGTAAAAGATGAAGAACAATTAAAAGGAATCCTTGGATTCTTCGATCAAATGATGTCAGCAGAAATATCGAACTTAGCTTTTTGGGGTATTGAAGGGGAACACTACACTGTCGAAAAAGACAAGGCTCTAGCAAGTGAAAACGCGGAATTAACGGACCGCGAAGTAAAGCCATATCAATCAATAGAGATTGGTGAACCAGCAACTAATGGTAGATATGAAGGATTGTCTTCATATGATGTGAAAGAAAAGGCGGAAGAACTGATACTGGACAATGAAAACTATCTAATTCATGATCCAACAGTTCCTCTTGATTCACCTACCAACATCGAAAGAGGAGAAAGACTTAACCAATCTATTACGGATGCTACATATCAATATATCCTTGGCCAAATTGATAAATCTGGTTTTGAAAAAGTTGTTGACGAATGGAAAAAATCCGGTGGGGATGACATCATTAAAGAGTTTAACAAATCTTATAGTGAAGCGAAGTAATCTGTTAGTACTATATCTAACGATAAAAGAGGCTGTGTTGCAGCCTTTTTTATCGTTAGAGGGTTATCTTCGAAACTAGTCAATAGAGATCAATCAGCTAATTTATTTAGGGCAAAGATTTGTATTTGCTGGAGTGTAGCATATTTACTAATCTAATAAAATTATGATAATCATTTTATTAGATTAGTAGCATAAACGGTGTCGTTGTCGTGTTTTTAGATGACATATATGTATAGGTGATTATATATGAATCAGCGATTGTCGATTAAAGTAATGTCATGTAACAGAACTAAATCATTTTAAGTGGTAGTGAATTAAAAATGAAAGCGTATTATACGTAATCCTTTTAAATTCGCAATCACAAAGGTATCTATTTAAAACTGGCAAAGTTGCGTTAGAAATATTAAAAGAGAAAGGAAGATAATCATGAAAATGGAGACAGTAATGAAGCCAGTAGAGGAAATAGTAGATAAGTCCGCTGTGCGTTCTGAGCTCATGAGACGTGTGAAGAAAAATAAATTACTGTACATTATGATTTTACCGGGACTTCTATACTTTTTCATTTACAAGTATATTCCGATGTACGGTCTTGTTATATCGTTCCAAGACTATAAACCATACAAAGGAATTCTTGGGAGTGAATGGGTAGGATTTGAACATTTTCATCGCTTATTTACAGAACCTGCTTTTTGGATGATCTTTAAAAACACCATCATATTGTTTGGGTTAAACATCTTAATATTCTTTCCCATTCCGATCATTCTAGCTTTAATGTTAAATGAGGTAAGGCTTCGTGCATTTCAACGTACAGTACAAACACTCATTTATATTCCTCACTTTATGAGCTGGGTTATCATTGTTTCGATTAGTTATGTTTTACTGACGATGGATGGTGGGCTTGTCAATGGAGTATTGGAAACATTCGGCTTTCAAAAAGTCAATTTCTTATTGAATGAAGGCTGGTTTAGACCGATGTACATTATTCAAGTTATCTGGCGTGAAGCTGGTTGGGGGACGATCATATATTTGGCAGCGATTGCAGCTGTGGATCCTTCCATGTATGAAGCAGCTCGTATGGACGGAGCCAATCGAATTCAACAAATTTGGCATATTACCATTCCAGCCATTAAAAGTGTCATTGTCGTTCTCTTAATCTTGAAGATTGGGGATGTATTAGAACTTGGATTTGAACATGTATATTTATTATTAAATGCATCAAACCGTGAAGTTGGAGAAATCTTTGATACCTATGTGTATACGACTGGGTTGAAGCAAGGACAGTATAGTTATAGTACTGCGATAGGTCTTTTTAAAGGACTGATCGGTTTAATACTCGTGATGGGCGCGAACAAATTCGCGAAAAAAATCGGCGAAGAAGGAATCTATTAATGTCTAGTTTTAGTGCTGATACTTTTTTACAGGAGGGTGAAATAAACTATGGTTGAAGATAAAACACTCGGTAGCCGGATTTTTAATTGGACAAATACGATTCTGCTTGTCATTATCGCACTCGTTACCGTGCTCCCATTCATACATGTTGTTGCAAGTTCCTTTACAACAAGTGCAGAGCTAGCGCAAAAACGCTTTGTCTTATTTCCGACAGAGTTCAGTTTAGCGGCCTATAAATATATTTTTTCAACAGATACTATTTTCAAGGCACTGCTCGTATCGATAGGAGTGACGCTTTTTGGAACGATGTGGAGTATGTTCCTGTCTATCTTGACAGCGTACGGCTTGTCCCGAAAGGATTTAGTTGGTAGAAAACAAATCATGTTTTTCGTCATCTTTACGATGTTATTTAATGGCGGGATGATTCCGACGTTCCTAATAGTAAAAAATACAGGTTTACTAGATTCTCTCGCAGCTTTGGTCATTCCTGTGTCAATAAACGTTTTTAATATGATTATTTTGCGTAGCTTTTTCCAGGGTCTACCAGAAGGCTTGGTAGAGTCAGCGAAAATTGATGGGTGTAATGACTTTGGAGTCTTATTTCGAATTGTCATACCTTGTTCGATGCCGGCGATTGCGACGATATCTCTGTTTTATGCTGTAACGTATTGGAACACCTATATGCACGCAATTCTATATATTAACGATGCGGCCAAATGGCCAATTCAAGTATTACTTCGGCAAATCGTTGTACTTGCGAGCGGATTGAGTTATGACAGTGCCGAATTTACGGATATTCTACCACCGGAAATTACAGTGAAAATGGCGGTTATCGTTGTCGCAACAGTCCCAGTGCTGATGGTATATCCATTCTTACAGAAGCACTTTACAAAAGGTGCTCTACTTGGATCATTGAAAGAGTGATCAAAAACGACTCATCTCTAACAATTAGAAAGATGTTTTACAATGAAAAGCGTAGAGGTTAAGAACTACCAAAAGTTATCTAATGCATATATGTAAACAAAAGCAATTGAATTTATTTGTTACTTATAGTGTTAAACTAGATATGAAAAAATAGTAAGTAAAGGCTGTTTATGCTTGGCTACCTCGTGGGCAGTGGTCCAAATACAAGTGGTAAAAAGGATAACAGAAGCGAACTCTTATAAATTGGGTTTGCTTTTTTTATTGAAATAATGTAATCATTTTCTTAGATGGTTAATTGTAAACCCTTCCAAACGCTATATTTCGGGCGAATATGACAAAGTGATTATTTACGATATAGCCAAATATAGGATATGTTGGAGTCAGCAATAAGGTTAAATAAGATATAGGAGATGACAGCATTGTTTAAAACAAAAAAGAGGATACTCGGTACTAGTTTAGCAGTTTTACTGGGAATGAGTTTCCTAGCAGCTTGTTCCTCGGGTGATAGTAGTTCGGGAAAAGAAAGTAGTCCAATAGAATTTACAATTATGACAACGCTACATACGCCCGAAGTTCCATCCGATAAAATTGAAAAACTCATTGAAGAAAAAACAGGAACGGATATTAATATTCAATGGGTACCAGATGGTAACTATATTGAAAAACTTAACTCAGCATTCGCTACTGGTACATTGCCTGAAGCAACGTTTTTAGGAAACACGACAACTTTTCTTCAGTTTAAAGAAGCAATTCGGGATGATCAGTTTTGGGAAATTGGCCCATTACTTGATGAATTTCCAAACTTGAAAAATTTAAATGAACAATCATATAAAAATACTTCTGTTGACGGCAAAATCTATGCTCTTTATCAAGGTAGACCAGCTGCACGCTCGGGTTTAATTTATCGTAAAGACTGGGCCGATAAATTGGGATTGTCTGCACCAACAAATATTGATGAATTCTATGAAATGGCAAGGGCCTTTTCAGAAGATGACCCTGATGGAAACGGAAAGAAAGATACGTTTGGAATAACTGACAGAAATGATCTGATTTATGGTGCATTTAAAACGGTATCTTCTTGGCATGGTACTCCAAACAATTGGGGGGCAAAGGACGGGAAAGTGCTACCTGAATTTATGTTCCCTGAGTATATTGATACGATGAAATTCTTTAAAGAATTACGTGATAAGGGTTATATCAATCAGGACTTCCCAGTGACGAGTAAGGATGATCAACAATCATTTTTCAAAAGTGGCGATGCTGGAATGTATGTTGGCTCAATGGGAGACGTATTCGCCATGAATAATGATGCAGTAACTTTAAATCCTGATGTAGAGTTTGATGTGCAAAACCAAATTAAAGGTAAGGATGGAAAGTATCGAATATGGTCACTGCCTGGTTACGGATCTGTTCTACTATTCTCTAAATCTGCAGTTAAAACAGAAGAAGAATTAAAGCATATTTTGAGTTTCTTTGATCAGTTAGCATCCAAGGAAGTAGCAAATTTACTCTTCTGGGGAATTGAAGGTGAACATTTCACTGTGCAGGATGGAGCTGCTTTACAAGATACAGACGCAAAACTAATCGACCGTGAAGTAAAACCTTATCAATCGATGGAAATAGGAGAGCCAGCGACGACTGGAAGATACGAAGGTGTAGCAACTTATGACGTAAGAGTAAAAGCAGATGAACTAATTCGGGATAATGATAATTATCTTGTTCAGGATATAAGCATCCCACTTGAATCACCTACTTATATTGAAATTGGAGAGAGATTGAATCAAACAATTACAGATGCGACATATAAATTCATTCTTGGCCAAATAGACGAAAAAGGATTCGAGAAAATAATCGAGGACTGGAAAAAATCCGGTGGGGATGACATTATCAAGGAATTTACAGAAGATTATACAAATCAAAACGGATAATAAAAATGAAGTAAGGATGTTAAATTAGATAACATCCTTACTACACAATCAAATTTTACATAATATTTCTTATAGAAAGGAAGTCAGCTATGAAAACGGAGACAGTAATGGAGCCAGTAGAAGAAATAGTGGATAAGTCCGCTGTGCGTTCTGAGCTCATGAGGCGTGTGAAAAAAAACAAATTACTGTATATGATGATTTTACCAGGACTACTATACTTTTTCATTTACAAGTATATTCCGATGTACGGTCTTGTTATATCGTTCCAAGACTATAAACCATACAAAGGAATTCTCGGGAGTGAATGGGTAGGATTCGAACATTTTCATCGCTTATTTACAGAACCTGCTTTTTGGATGATCTTTAAAAACACCATCATATTGTTTGGGTTGAACATCTTAATATTCTTTCCCATTCCGATCATTTTAGCTTTAATGTTAAATGAGGTAAGGCTTCGTGCATTTCAACGTACAGTACAAACACTCATTTATATTCCTCACTTTATGAGCTGGGTTATCATTGTTTCGATTAGTTATGTTTTACTGACGATGGATGGTGGGCTTGTCAATGGAGTATTGGAAACATTCGGCTTTCAAAAAGTCAATTTCTTATTGAATGAAGGCTGGTTTAGACCGATGTACATTATTCAAGTTATCTGGCGTGAAGCTGGTTGGGGGACGATCATATATTTGGCAGCGATTGCAGCTGTGGATCCTTCCATGTATGAAGCAGCTCGTATGGACGGAGCCAATCGAATTCAACAAATTTGGCATATTACCATTCCAGCCATTAAAAGTGTTATTGTCGTTCTCTTAATCTTGAAAATTGGGGATGTATTAGAACTTGGATTTGAACATGTGTACTTACTATTAAACGCATCAAACCGTGAAGTTGGAGAAATCTTTGATACCTATGTGTATACGACTGGGTTGAAGCAAGGACAGTATAGTTATAGTACTGCGATAGGTCTCTTTAAAGGATTGATCGGTTTAGTGCTTGTAATAGGCGCGAACAAATTCGCGAAGAAAATTGGTGAAGAAGGAATTTATTAATGTCTAGTTTTGATAATTCGCTTTTGATGGTTATATGTCAAATGACTTTTGAGGGCAGAAACCGCCCTAGACCCACATGTTGTAGCAAATCCTGTCCATAATAGGAGAGTTATTAATAGAATGCGCTTATATCTTTTTTAGGAGGTTAAAAAGCTATGGTTGAAGATAAAACACTCGGTAGCCGAATATTTAATTGGACAAATACGATTCTGCTTGTCATTATCGCACTCGTTACCGTGCTCCCATTCATACATGTTGTTGCAAGTTCTTTTACAACAAGTGCTGAGCTAGCGCAAAAACGCTTTGTCTTATTTCCTACGGAGTTCAGCTTGGCGGCCTATAAATATATTTTCTCAACAGATACTATTTTCAAGGCACTGCTCGTATCGATAGGAGTGACGCTTTTTGGAACGATGTGGAGTATGTTCCTGTCTATCTTGACAGCGTACGGCTTGTCCCGAAGGGATTTAGTTGGTAGAAAACAAATCATGTTTTTCGTCATCTTTACGATGTTATTTAATGGAGGGATGATTCCGACGTTCCTAATAGTAAAAAATACAGGTTTACTAGATTCTCTCGCAGCTTTGGTCATTCCTGTGTCAATCAACGTTTTTAATATGATTATTTTGCGTAGCTTTTTCCAGGGTCTACCAGAAGGCTTGGTAGAGTCAGCGAAAATTGATGGGTGTAATGACTTTGGTGTCTTATTCCGAATTGTCATACCTTGTTCGATGCCGGCGATTGCGACGATATCTCTGTTTTATGCTGTAACGTATTGGAACACCTATATGCATGCAATTTTATATATAAATGATGCGGCCAAATGGCCAATCCAAGTGTTACTTCGGCAAATCGTTGTTCTTGCGAGCGGGTTGAGTTATGACAGTGCTGAATTTACGGATATTCTCCCACCGGAGATTACAGTGAAAATGGCAGTTATCGTTGTCGCAACGGTCCCAGTGCTGATGGTATATCCATTCTTACAGAAGCACTTTACAAAAGGAGCTCTTTTAGGCTCACTTAAAGAATAAGATTCTCTGTGGCTAGTACTATAGAAGTTTTTGTGATAGCAATAAAAAATAGCTTAGATCTTGGTGGAGGTACTATGTTCGTTCTTGCTGGAATATATTCAACAGGATAAAGATATTACCGTTTAATCTGGATCGGTAGCTATAGTAAGAGATGTAAAGCGTGTAAGAAAGTCAACTGAAAATCGGAGGAATCACAATGTGGGCAAAACATCCTTTTTTAGATGATTTATATGAAGAAGCAATGAAAACACATGCTAGAACATATGATGCTGATTGGAAACAAAGATTGATATCACAATTTCAAGGGTCTCTTGGACAATTTTCAAGTATGGAACCTTTACAGGCAGAGATACTTGAAGAAACAAAAAAAGATGGTTATACGAGATATAGTATCGAAATAACTACTTTGCCTAGTTTAAGAATGCAAATGTATGTATTAATTCCAAATGATAAAATAGGTCAGCGATATCCAGCTGTTCTAGCTTTACATGGACATGGTTATGGCAATAAAGATATTGTTGGAATCAATGTAGATGGAACAGAGCGGGATGGAGACCCAGGTTATCATCAGGATTTTGCTGTTGAACTCGTTAAAAGAGGCATGGTCGTTGCTGTTCCCGAATTGATTGGCTTTGGTGAGAGACGCTATACCCCGGGTTATACGCCGGAAAAAATGGAGGATAACTCGTGCTATTCCATTGCAAGTCAGCTCCTGTTATTTGGAAAAACAATTGCTGGCCTAAGAATTTTTGAATGTAGAAGAGTGCTAGATTATTTGGAAACGCGCGAAATAGTGGATAGTGGGAAAATCGGCTGTATGGGCATATCTGGTGGTGGTCTAGTCGCTGCTTTTACTTCAGTACTCGACAACCGTATTTCGGCAACTGTTGTTTCCGGATACACGAATATATTTCAAGGTAGCATCATGGCAAGAAGGCACTGTCTAGATAATTACATACCTGGAATTTTACAATATGCGGAAATGCCAGAATTAATTGGTTTGCTCGTTCCAAGACCATTGTTTATTGAAGCGGGAAATGCAGATCCACTTTTTCCTAAAAAGCATGTAAAGATTGCTTCAGAGATAATTATAGATATATATAAAGGATTTGGAGCGGGAAAATTAGTAACCACTCATTTTTTCGAAGGCGGTCATGAAATAAATGGAGAGAAATCGTATGACTGGTTGCGAGATCAGATATCACAATAATCAGGAATTGTGAGGAAATAACTATGGATATGAAATTAAAGGAATCCAATGTTTGGGTAGCAGATCTTAGGAATGGTTTATACCAAAATCCAATATTGCATGCAGATTATTCAGATCCTGATGTAGTCCAGGTAGGAGAAGACTTTTATATGGTTGCATCTAGTTTTAATATGTCACCATGCCTGCCTGTATTACATTCAAAAGATTTAGTGAATTGGAAGATTATCAACCATGTAGCTAATGAACTGCCATATCGACATTATGATCTCCCGAGACATGGAGAAGGGGTGTGGGCACCTAGTCTTAAGTATCATGCTGGGAAGCTTTGGGTGTTTTTTGCGACGCCTGATGAGGGTATTTTCATGAGTACTGCTGAAGATCCAGCGAAAGAATGGAGCCCTTTACAACTAGTGAAAAAGGCAAAGGGATGGATTGATACGTGTCCATTTTGGGACGATGATGGGCAGGCGTATTTAGTTAGCGCTTTTGCAAAAAGTAGAGTTGGTTTTAAAAGTATTTTACATTTAAGTAAAATGAAACCTGATGGAACAAAACTATTAGATGAAGGCGTTCATATTTTTGATGGTAATCTTCATCACGAAACAATCGAAGGACCAAAAATGTATAAAAGAAACGGTTATTATTATATTTTTGCACCGGCTGGAGGAGTAGCTACAGGCTGGCAAACAATTCTTCGCTCTAAAAATATTTATGGGCCATACGAAGATAAAATTGTCCTTCATCAAGGTGAAACAAATATTAACGGTCCACATCAAGGTGGCTGGATTGAAACAGAATCAGGTGAATCTTGGTTTCTTCATTTCCAAGACAAAGGAGCATATGGTCGAATTGTTCACTTGCAGCCGATGAGTTGGAAAAATGATTGGCCTTTGATGGGGCATAATCAAAATGAAGATGGGATTGGTGAGCCTGTCATTTCATGGAGGAAACCAAATGTTCTAGCAGCTTCTGATGTGATGGTTCCGTCTACAAGTGATGACTTTTCGAAACAGACTCTTGGTTTACAATGGCAATGGCGAGCGAATGTGAAACAACATTGGTATTCACTTGAAGGACAAGCCCTGAGATTATTTGCGATTAATCAACCCAAAACTGTGGAAAAGATTTATGATACACCACATGTCTTGACACAGAAATTTCCTGCAGAAGTATTTTCTGTCACAACAGAAGTGACTCTACAACTCGATTCAAATGATGATCGCTGTGGACTTGTAGTGCTTGGACATGATTACGCAGGTATTTCGATAAAGAAAGTAGGCCCTGGACTTGAAGTTGTTTATATTTCAGGAGGACTTGATAAAGAGGAAACAGAAGTAACAGTTACACATGTTACAGATAATCACCTATATTTCCGACTGGAAGTAAAGGAGAATGCGAGATGTATATTTAGTTATAGTGTAGACGGGGAAAAGTTTCATAGCATCGACTATTCATTTACTGCAACTGTAGGCAGGTGGATTGGGGCACAAATAGGAATTTTCTGCTTAAATAATGGAAATACAGTAAGCTCTGGCTATGCAGAATTCACTTCATTTGACGTTCATTTATAAGAAAAGCAATGTACTAACTGCACCGACCTATGTGGGTGCATTGAAATTGCTTTATGATAAAAGGAGCTAAAGATATGACAACTTTTAAAAACCCGATTATACCAGGATGTTATGCAGATCCTTCTATTTGCAGGGTGGGTGATGATTACTATTTAATTGCTTCGACGTTTGAATATTTCCCTGGCGTTCCTATCTTTAATAGTAAAGATCTCGTTAATTGGCGACAAATTGGCCATGTGCTAGATCGTCCTAGCCAGTTGAATCTTGATGGAACACCAAACTCAAAAGGAATCTATGCTGCAACCATTCGCTACCATAAAGGTATCTTCTATATGATTACGACATTTGTTGAGAGTGCAACAGGAGAAAGAAGAAATTTTTTTGTCACAGCTGAAAATCCAGAAGGTCCATGGTCTGATCCGTATTGGCTAGAAGACTGTCCAGGAATTGACTCTTCATTATTTTTTGATGATGATGGTAAGGCTTATATAACGGCGAACCGAAGACCTCCAAGTGGGCAGGATTATCCGAAACATATGGAAATTTGGATGCAAGAGCTAGATTTGGAGACAAAACAACTTGTTGGTGAAAAGTATAGTCTCTGGGACGGTGCATTAAAACAAATACATGCTCAGGAAGCGCCACATATTTACAAGGTGGAAGGGATGTATTATTTAATAATTGCTGAAGGCGGAACAGGGTTTACGCATTCTGTGACAATTGCTCGAAGTGAATCAATCACAGGTCCGTATGAAGGTTCAAAAACAAATCCGATTTTAACACATCGACATTTAGGTAGAGATTATCCTATTGCCAATATTGGCCACGCTGATATTGTTGAAACGCAAAATGGTGAATGGTGGATGGTATGTCTAGGTTCCCGGCCATACGGTGGCAAATATCGTAATTTGGGAAGAGAGTCATTTTTAGTTCCTTTTATTTGGGAAAACAGCTGGCCAGTTGTCAATCCGGGAAAAGGGATTGTAGAAATGGAAGGAGTTCGTCCTCATCTAGAGGAAAAAAGATGGCAAGCTGAAGCTGCCTGTGACCATTTTGATTCCGATACTCTTGGGATGCAGTGGAACTTTATTCGAACGCCACGTGAGGATTTTTGGTCATTGGGAAAACGACTGGGACATCTTCGTTTATATGCAAAGCCTGAAACAATGACTGAAGAAGTGAATCCAAGTTTTATAGGCAGAAGACAGCAGCATATTAATTTTGCAGTGAGAACAAAAATGGAATTTCAGCCAAATAATGAGCAAGAGGTAGCAGGTCTCGTTTTATTACAAAATCAAGATTTTCAATACAGGCTTGAAATTGCAAAGTCGGAAATTAAATTGATTAAAAGAGAATCGGGAAAAGAACAAATTCTTGCGGCGCATGATTTTAATAAATCTGAAGTCTTTTTAAAAGTAGAGGCATATGGGCAAAACTATCAATTTTATTTCGCGGAAAATGCTGAGCAATGGAAAATACTATATGGGAACGCAGATGGCCGAATTTTAAGCACAGATGTCGCCGGCGGCTTTGTTGGTACATATATTGGGATGTTTGCAAGTAGTAACGGGTTCGAAAGCACGAATTACGTTGATATTGATTATTTTGAATATATCGGGCTTACATAAAAAAAGGGGCGTTCTCATTGAGAGATCGTCCCTTTTCTTAACTAAAACCCTTGTTTATTAAGCCAAACTTCACATGTATTAGTCCAAGTGGAAACATCTGGTTCATCCTCGGCTAATCCAAGTCCATGGCGTCCGCTTTGATAGATATGCAATTCAAACGGAATATTTTTCTCACTTAATGCGTCTGCAAAAACCAAGGCATTCCCAACTGGAACAGACGCGTCATCGGCGGTATGCCAAAGAAAAACAGGGGGTGTACTTTCAGATACGTTATTTTCACTAGATAAGTATTTTTTTAACTTTTGATCAGCTTGATCTCCGAGGAGATTGTTCATTGATCCTTCATGAATATATCTATTAAAAGATATAACTGGGTAGCATAAAATAGCTATATTTGGGCGACTGCTTTCTTTGTCAATTTCATCCTCAGATGCTCCATCTTGAAAATCATAAAGAGTAGCAGCAGTTGAAGCTAAGTGCCCCCCTGCTGAAAATCCGAGGATACCAATTCTATCTTTGTCAATATTCCATTCATCAGCGCGATGGCGTACTAGGCTAATCGCTCGCTGTGCATCTAGTAGTGGTGCAGGATGCGTATATGGTGCTACACGATAATGAAGGACAAAAGCTGAAATACCTAAACTATTTAACCATTTGGCAATAGGTTCACCTTCATGATCAGCACGTCGAAGATATCCACCCCCTGGACAAATAACGACAGCAGCGTGATTTTCGTTATCGTTCACGATGTACGGAACGAGGTGGGGTCGGTCTTCAGTTGTTTTACCATCAGCATATGGAGCTTCTTTTTCCCATAATAAAATAGTCATATTTTCCTCCAAAATTTAATTTTAAAGTAATTTTTTGCAAACTCTCGATCATATTCTTCTGTTAAAATGCTTTTTTAGTTTCCCGGTATTTACCAGGTGTTGTTCCCTCGCTTTTTCGGAAAGAACGGATGAAGTTCTGTGGGTTATTATAATTGAGCCTTTCGGAGATCTCTTTCACAGACATATCCGTTTCTAATAACCACTTTTTTGCGCTATTTAATCGATACATGGACAAATATTCGCTGAAAGATATATTCATTTCTTTACGGAAAACACTGCTTAAATAATTCGGGTTGTAATGAAGTCTTGCTGCAATGATATCGAGTGTAATATCTGTATCAAATTCTTCTTGGATGATATGAATAATGTTGTCAGAGATATTTTTATATTGCGATTCGGAACGTTGCTCAATTTTATTCATTAGCGGGCTAATAATCATCTCTACAAACCAACTTCGTACCTCAGCAAATGATTTGAGTTCATGGATTTTTTCGAACATCGATCTATTATCTTCTAATTCTAATACATCGATTCCTAATGTTTGCATTAATTCAATCAAATTATTTAAAAAACGGACAATTGCAATTTGATATTGTAAGTGATTTAAATCTTTTTCAAAAATAGCTGTAAGTAGTTGATCGAGCAATTCATCGACCTTTTCTTTGTCACTAATTTTAATCGCATCAAATAGTTCATTTTCAATTTGTTTTGGAAAATACGTATGGAATGTTTGTCCTCTTTCTAAACTCTCGAAAAAGATCACCGAGTCAGTTCCGAATTTCAAAGTATACTTTAATGCTTCAAGACTTTCTTTATATGCGTGTTTACACATAGCTATATCATTAAAAGGTTCACTTATTCCAATACTGATAGGGATATTCAAATCCTCTTTCACTTTTTTCTTAATGGTTTCGGCGATATTATTTAAATAGTAAATATGCTGTTCTTTTGTATCATGCCTGCTCAAAAGTATGGTAATTTGAGCATTATTTTTAACGATAGGGGTCATGCGATGTGTGCTTGGAATAAGTTCCTCTATCATCGTATTTATGACAAATAATAAAACATCTTCCTCCTTATTAGCAAATCCTGTGTTTTCAAGTGTGTCGATTTGGAGAGCGAATACACTAAATTGTTTGAAATCTTGATCGTAACCAAATGACTTTAGTTTTCCTGGAAGTTCCTCTATATTTACCTTTCCATCTAGCAATCTAAGTATGAAAAATTGCTTTAATTGACTCACTTGGCTTTGAAGCGTTTCCTCTAGATGATCATTATGTTTAAGCATATATTGCACTTGGCTTTCTATAATATCAAACTCATTACGCGGTTTCTTATCATCTTTTATAGTGAATGAAGGAAGAACCACATCTTGAAGACGTTTGATTGGACGATATATTCTATTGGATCCAACGAGAGCGACGATTAACGATAAACTAGCTAAAATAAAGCAAGTGAAAAACGTAAACCAGCCAATTGAACTGGACTGTTTGCTTAAATCACTTAGTTTCACGAGGGATAAATAAGTCCAATTATTATAAATAGATTTTCGGTAAGTTATTTTGTAATCGGTGTCATTTAATTTTGAGTTAAACTGCCCTGTATCTGTATCAGAAGTAGATTTTTCCAATAACTGCAAAATATTAGTATCATTATATCTTTTACCTATTTCCTTTTTATCAGTGTGACCAATAACAGTTGAGTTACTGTCCAATATAATAATTCTTTCTGACTCGCTAATCTGACTTAATATATTTTGAAATGAACATGTTGGAATATTAGCAAATGCGATACCTGTTTTGTTTGCACTCGTTAAAGGTATATTTTTAACAAGGCTAACATGATACTGGCAAGAGGCGCCCGCTAGTTTTTTATACAAAGGTTGTTTGCTCTCTTCAAACATCCATGTAGACTCTATAGCTATTGATGCATATGTACTTTGAATTCCTGCAGCTTGCTTTTCAGATAACCGTTGCAATCCATAATTGTTAATGAGCCACCTATGTGGATAGCTGATTAAAACGACATCAGAGACTCGTGTATCAAACGTTTGTTGATGACTCAATTCTTCCCGCAGTTGATTATATAACTGGAATTGTTCTGTTATTAATGGTTCTCTGAGAGCTTGTTTTATATGGGAAGAGGTGGCGAAATGAGTCAAAGAATGGTCGACTGTTTTTAAAATTTGCTCTATATTTGTTTGTATTTGATAAACGCTTTGCTGTTTTTCGTTGGCTACATGTTCTTCAATTAGATCTGAGGACCTTATGAAAGAAAAAATGCCGACAATAATGACGGGCACAATACTTAAAATACTTATAAAAGTAATCATTTTATAAAAAAAATTTGTAGATTTATGCGTTTTCATTTTTACCTCCACAGATCTTTTTAACGAGAATAATAGACTCTAATATAGGACAATATGATGTTAATTATAGCTTTGATTATGATCAATAACAATGTAATCATCATAATCATTACATGATATCATGTTCAATTCATTAGCTTAAAAGCTTATTTTATAAGCTTTTCTAAATAAAACAATGTTAGATGAAGATGATTATAGATTTAATGGAATAAATAGATTACATTAATAAAGTATAAGTTGTGAGCGTTTTCAACTAAAATATTTCATTATTTTCGAGAGGATGTTACATCATTTGACTACAATAACTAATAAAAAGTCACCTTTGTATTGGGCACAAAAAACATCTGATACGGTAATGGCAAGATTTACTCCAACAGAATTACCACCAGCGCGCCGATGGCATTATCACCAAGGTGTCTTTTTATGCGGTATGAATTTGGTATACGATAAAACAGGCGATAAAAAGTATTTCGAATACTACAAAGCTTACGTGGATCAACTTATCGACGAAGACGGCAATCTATTGTTTGCAAGAGATGAGCTTGATTCTATTCAAGCAGGATTATTACTATTTCCATTATATGAAGCGACAGGTGATAAAAGATACAAACTAGCAGCTAAAAGACTTCGAAATTTATTCAATACGTTAAATCTGACGAGTGAAGGCGGATTTTGGCATAAAGATAAATATTCTTACCAAATGTGGCTAGATGGTTTATATATGGGTGGTCCATTTGCATTACAATATGCAAAAAACTTTGAAGATCCTGAGTTGATTAGCATGGTTATTCATCAGGAAAGATTAATGCGTAGTCATACAAAAAATGAAGAAAATGGTTTATACCATCACGGATGGGATGAAAAAGCTCAGCAGCCATGGGCTCTGCCAGATGGAAAAGCGCCAGAAATTTGGGGAAGAGCACTTGGATGGTACGGTCTCGCAGTGATTGATATGATCGATCTATTACCAGAAGATCATCCGCAAAAAGCTGACTGGATCATATTTATTCAAGAGTACGTTGGAAATCTTGTTAAATTTCAGGATGAAAAAACGGGTCTCTGGTATCAAATTATTGATAAAGGGGATCGAGAAAATAATTGGCTGGAAACTTCTGCGACAAGTTTATTTGTATATGTCATTGCAAAAGCTGTTTCCAAAAAATATGTTGGAGTGGAATACGGGGAAAATGCAAAACGAGGCTTTGATGGCTTGATTGAATATAAGATAGTGGAATCTGCTACTGGTGAAGTGACTATTAAGGATATTGTGATTGGTACTTCGATTGGTGTGTATGATTATTATATTACACGTGAACGTAGTGAAAATGACCTGCATGGTGCAGGTGCTTTCATTATGGCTTGTATGGAAGTGGAAAAATTAACATCAGTCTGTGTAGGAGTGAATCAATAATGAAAAGAAGATTTGCAGTATGTGGTGTAAGTAACCGGGCAATGAGCATGTTTATTCAACCACTTTTATCTGACTTTGCAGCAACAAATCAAGTAGTAGGTTTATTGGATAGTGACTTGCATAGAGTGGATATATGCTTAGAAAAATTTCCAGAATTGGTAGATGTTCAAAGCTATAAAGATGATCAATTTGATCAAATGATCAATGAAACAAAGCCAGATGTGATTATTGTTGTGAGTAGGGATGATACACATATTGATTATATTTTAAAAGCTCTAGCTAACGATATTGATGTCATTACGGAGAAGCCGATGGTTACTACATCAGAAGATGCTGTCAAAGTTCTTGAAGCGGAAAAAAAGAGTAAAGGTAAAGTAACTGTTGCATTTAATTACCGATACAGTCCTTTTCATCGAAAAATCAAAGAAATGGTTTTAGAAGGAAAGATTGGACGTGTGACTTCAGTTGACTTGAACTGGTATATAGATACATATCACGGTGCTAGTTATTTTAAACGTTGGAACCGTAATCGCGACTTTTCGGGAGGATTATCTATCCATAAATCTACACATCATTTTGATCTCGTCAATTGGTGGATCGATCAATATCCTGAGGAAGTATTTGCCTATGGAGCATTGAATTATTATGGGCCGAATAGTGAGTTAAATCCAGATCCTACTACTGATAATCGATATTGCGGAACATGCCATGTTCAGAACGATTGCGATTATTATATGAGATGGAATCCACGTACATTACAGTCATCCGTGAAAGATGACCATCTGAAAATGGGTGAGGACAATGATAAGCAGTATACTGGATATCGTCCAGATGCATGTATTTTTGACTCTGAGATTGAAATCGAGGATACATATACGGCTACAGTAAAATATAATAAAGGTGCCCTATTAAGCTATTCTATTAATTTTTCATTACCATTTGAAGGTTATAGATTAGCAATCAATGGAACGAAGGGAAGAATTGAAACACAGGAATGGCATGCGCCAAGTCGGGTTCCATTTGAAGTACCTGAACAGACCATTGATTATTATCCGCTGTTTGGTTCAAAAGAAGTGATTCATGTAGTACAAACACCTGGTGGTCACGGTGGGGGAGATCCAATTTTACTTAATGATATTTTCTTAGGTGTAGATCCGCGCAGAGATTATGAAATCTTGGCCGGTGCTGAAGCTGGAGCTTACTCCATTGCTGTTGGTGAAGCTGTATGGAAATCAGCAAAAGAGAATCATCCTGTTTCCATAAAAGAGTTATTAAAAATAAAGCAAAAGATATAATACGGCAATAAGTTTTGCCAAGGAGGTTCGGTGTGATGAAATTAGGTGGATTTGATGGATTGTTCTTTCGAAGTTGTGAAGTTATCTCGAGACTTGCCTATGTTAATGCCCTTTGGTTTTTATTTACTGTAATAGGACTCGGTGTGTTTGGGATTGCGCCTGCAACGGTTGCTCTTTTCACCATTAATAGAAAATGGATGATGGGAGAAACAGATGTACCAATATTCAACACCTATTGGAAAGTATACCGAAAAGAATTTTTAAAATCGAATCTCCTTGGCTTAGCATTAATCATAGCAGGCTTCATTTTATACGTAGATTTAGCCTATCTACCAACAGAAGGATTTGTATATACCATCATTCGATATGCAATTATTGCTGTTAGTTTTGTTTACTTAATTGTTTTGCTATATATTTTCCCCGTTTATGTTCATTTTAATGGGAACTTGAAAAATTATTTTAAGTTCGCATTAGTATACGGGCTATCGTATCCGCATTTTACGTTCATGATGATTATCGGAGCCATGCTTTTATATACAGGTCTGAATTTTGTTCCAGGTATCATTCCGTTCTTTAGTATATGTTTGCTTGCATATATGATTATGTGGATTGCGCTTCAAGTCTTTAAAAGAGTTGAGAACAATATAACAGAAAAGCAACAGAAATTAGAAGTTATTAAAGAAGAGGTGTAGATATATGGATACTGTCCATCTTAAAACATTAGATGCGCCAGTATTTAATAAAAGTAATAATATCGCACAGATATATTAATGAATAAGGACCATTTTCTATCTAGGATAAAGTAAGCGAGTAACAAAAAGGGGAAAAGTAGAGTTGGAGAATAACAATCAAATTCAACTATTTATTGCGGGAGATTCAACAGTGTCCGACTGTCCACCTAATGAGGAACCAAGAGCTGGATGGGGACAAGTAATCGGATCCTATTTCTCAGACGATGTGAAAGTGAACAATCATGCTGTTGGAGGAAGAAGTTCTAACAGTTTTATTAAGGAAGGTCGATTGGAACAGATAGTAAAGTGCTTAAAAACTGGAGATTATTTGTTTATTCAATTTGGCCATAATGACCAAAAATCGTTTGGAACCGAGCCTTATAGTACGTATCAGTCATATTTGGCTCAATATATTGATGGTGCACGTGAAAAAGGCGCAACTCCAATCCTAATTACACCGATGCACCGTCGCACCTTTGATGATAAGGGTAAGATTGTTAATAGTTTAGGAGACTATCCGAAAGCAATGATTGACTTGGCAAAAGAAACCAATGTATTGATAATAGATTTATGGGGGAAATCGAAGTTGCTTTACGAGTCGCTCGGGCCTAAGGCATGTAAAAAATTATTCATTTGGTTTGAGCCAGATGAGCAATCTAATTATCCAGAGGGAATCAGAGATGATACACATTTTTGTGAAGAAGGGGCTATACTGCTCGCGGATATAATTGTAACGGCTGTGAAAGAATATATTCCAGAGTTATCCCGTTTTTTAGAAATAAGGAAAGGTGATATGAATTGAATATTGGCATTAGAGCACATGATATCGAAAACCGTCCATTAGAGGAACTTGTACTGGAAATTGCCGGAAAAGGATTAACTTCTGTTCAACTAGCATTAGGGAAGTCATTTCCAGAAGTAAATACAAAGCTTGGAAGCTTGTCTCCCGGCCTTGCTCATCATTTTGGCAGAGCATTTCAAAAAAGTGATGTCCAAATTGCTGTCCTCGGCTGTTATATTAATATGATCCATCCAGATCTTGATGAACGTCTGAAACTGTTAGAAAGATTTAAAGAACATATTCGATATGCAAGAGACTTTGGATGTAGTATTGTCGGAACGGAAACAGGCAATATCAACGCAAAAATGGGCTATACAGTAGATAATTTCCAAGAGAAGCCGTTTCTTGATGTGGTGGAGAGTGTAAAAGAGCTTGTAGAGGAAGCTGAAAAGTTTGGTGTGATTGTCGGAGTTGAAGCAGGTGTGAATCATCCTGTCTATACACCGAAGCTAATGAAGAGACTATTGGATCTCGTTGATTCAAACAATTTGCAAGTCATATTCGATCCTGTCAATCTACTGACTGCTGAAACATACAAAAAACAGGAAGAAATTTTCCACGAAGCGATGGACCTTTTCGGCGATCGGATCGTCATAGTTCATGCTAAGGACTTTGTCATTGAAAATGGCAAGCTAGCATTTACAGCAGTCGGAAAAGGGCTGTTAGATTATGATGCAGTGATGAAGTTGATTAAACCGAAAAAACCACATATTAATTTCTTAATGGAAAGCACAACCGAGCCATATATTGACGATAGCATCGCCTTTCTACGTGAAAAATATGAAAATGCTTAAAAAAATTCGCTTATTGCATTATATAAGGGGATTTTTTCCTTGCAGAAAAATCCGTTATTTATTACCTGAGATATTTAGTGAATTGTTAAATCTGCATAAAAAATGGTATGTATTGTTGGAGGCATAACGTATACTGAGGAAAACTCTAAAAAGGCTGTTACTATATCATATCATAAGCTAATATAGAGGGATGATAGTCTTGTAAAGGCTTAAGAAAGTAGTGGTATGAATGAAAAAAAGCTTAAAAGAAGTTCTAGCACCTATGACCAAAGCAGAAAAAATAAAGTATATTTGGCATTATTATCGATTTCATATTCTCGGTTTGATTGCTGTGATTATTTTTGCTACTTTCACAATAAATGGTATTGTGAATAAAAAAGATTCGGTATTGAATTTGATGATTGTAGGGGAAAAGATTGATAATACAAAAGTGGAAGAATTAGTGGAGCAGTTTAATAAAGATCTGCTCATGGAGGAGGACAGGAATTCTGCCGAAATTGGCATGCAGGCTGTTACTTATTCAACAACGGAAATGGATCCACAAATGCAAGTGGGATTACAGAAACTGGCAGCCGAACTTGCAGCAGGAGCTGTTGATATTTTGATTGTTGACAAAGCGTATTATGACGAGATGAATGTCGATGGTCAATTATTAGACATAAAGGAAATAAGTAGTATAGAAAATCTTCCCTACGATAATGATCAAATGTATGTTTCAGAAGAGGATAAGGTAACTGGAATAGATTTGTCCGCACTTCCATTGTTTGAAGGAGTTACTTTTGATGAAAATATAGTGCTATGTCTTCCCGCCAATTCGAAAAATGATGAATATATTCGAGACTTCTTAAAGTATATGATAAACCTTAATTAAATCAAAAGGTCATAGATCGGGTGAAAGGTAACAAGGAATGTGTCATGGGAACAGTTTAAATAGAGTTATAGATTTTCGAAAGACAATCCTAGTGCAGCATTGGGATTGTCTTTTTTTGGGTTGATCAAGAAAAACTGAGTCATAAGCTTTCTGAACTTAACAAATTCTTCGATGTTATTATGAATACGTCAGTTCCGTGGTGATATTTATTAAATGAGTAATACAGATAGTAGTATCGAAATAGAATTAAAAGTATAGGAAAAAAGTCAAGTCAATAAGTCGGTGCAATTAGTAGAAAAATATTAAATGATATTTTTAGCGAGCGTTATATCAACAAATCAAAAATAAGATAAAAAGGGAAATACAAAGTGGAGAATTACTTCTTGGTGATCGTGTACTATCTGAAGAGGAATTAATGAAACAATTTAATATCAGTCAAATTACTGCTAAAAATGCATTAAGTGCCACATAAGTAAATGGATTATTGGTAGTTAACGTAAAGGATAATTTATACTAGCCTTAGTATAATAATCTATGAAAAGGTTTCATAATATTATGTGTAAAAGCACTTGGATAAATAAATGTAAAAAATATCAATGTGTTTCTAATTTGTCCCTCGAATTCAAAAGCAGGATCAACATAAATTCAGCTAAGTAATAGCATGCATGTAGGTATTTATCTTACATTAATCCTCTATTTGTTAGGAATATAAGCAAGAGATATTTAAGGAGGTGTAATACCGCTTTAACTCAATATTCTTCTTCGTTTATTCTAAAAAAGGGGTGTTGTTCATGAATAAGAAGTTTTGGTCATTATTTCTGAGCGTTGTAATGATGATAGCTTTAATTTCAGGCTGTAATAGTAAATCATCATCTAATGAAACAGATGGCAAGATAAAATTAGTTATGTGGGATTTATTTTCAGGTGGGGATGGAGACTTTATGAAACAAATGATTGATGATTTTAATAAGTCTCAATCTGAGATAGTGGTTGAGAATGTTACATTAGAATGGGCGGAATATTACACTAAAGTAATTACTGCAGTTTCTGCTGGAAAAGGTCCAGATATTGGAATCTCTCATACTTCGAAGCTACCGGAAATTGTAGAACAAGGATTAGCAATGGAGTTAAATACAATTGCTGATCACATAGGCCTAGATTGGTCATCATTTAATGAAAATATTTTAAATTCGACTATTTTTGATGGGAAGCATTACTCTATACCAATTGACACACATCCAATTGTGTTCTATTACAATAAGAAACACTTAGAGAGTGCCAAACTCCTTGATGATCAAGGATTACCAAAAATGGAGGCAAGTGCTCTAGGATTCGTTGATTTCATGAATACATTACAGCAAAAGCTACCTAATATTACAACATTTGCATTTCCTACGGCTGGAGATGATCCATATAGGCTTTGGTGGTCGCTGTATTATCAGTTAGGTGGAAATGATGTTGTATCAGATGACCTTTCTTCTGCAGCAATTGATATGGATAAGGCAATTACTGCAGCAAATATGCTAAAGGACCTTTATTATAAGAATAAAGTTATTCCTCTAAACCTAGAAGACTTTTATCAACCATTCCAAACAGGAAAGGCTGCAACAATTATTACTGGAGTCTGGGCAACTGGAACGTTTGAGGAGACGGAAAATTTAGACTTCGGCGTCACACCTTTACCAACATTGTATGAAAAAGCAGCTACATGGGGAGATTCTCATTCTATATTCCTTCCAATTCAAAAGAAAGAAAATCCGGAAAAAGCAGAAGCGGCATTAAAATTTGCGAACTTTATTGCGGATAATGGTCAGACTTGGACGAAAGCCGGACATATTCCAAGCAAAACGACTGTTGTGGAATCCGAAGAATTCAAAAATTTACCATACCGAAATGATTATGTAAAAGCGGCTGAGGTAGTAGCTTATCCTAAACAATCAACAAAAATTTGGCCAATTAAAGATATACTGATTCGAAACTTGGATACCATTTGGGCCAATAAAGTAACACCTGAAGATGCGTTAAAGAAGGCGGAAGATGAAATTAATAAAATACTGAAGAAGTAAGAATTTAATCAATAAACTTGAAGCATGTCTTCAAGTTTATTGGTGAATAAGGGTGGATGCAAATGAGGAATAAACTAATCAATGAGTTAAAAGCAGTTCCCTTTTTACTTCCTTTTTTTCTTGTATATGTTGTATTTACCATTTATCCAATTTTGAAAGGTCTACAAATGAGTTTTTTCGATTGGACTTTAATTAGTAAGTTGGATTTTATTGGACTTAGCAATTATAGGGAACTAATAAGCGATCCTGATTTTTGGAAATCCTTATGGAATACAACCTTATTTGTCATTTTATCAACACCAACAATGGTTATTTTAGCATTAATACTATCATTAATGGCAAATAGGAATTCTAGATTGCAGACTTTTTATAGAAGTTCTTTCTTCTTACCTTCCATTTTATCCGTTTCAGTAATCTCTTATATTGCGATATTTATGTTGCAACCTTATCAAGGTTTTATCAATACAAGTTTACACTTAATCGGTATTGATAGTGAGCCATTTTGGCTAAAAGATCCACAATTAGCCTGGTTTTCAATTGTTACCGTTACCTTATGGTGGACAGTAGGATTTAACATGGTTTTATTTCTTGCGGCTTTACAAGATATTCCAGAAGAATTGTATGAAGCTGCAAGAATAGATGGTGCAACCAAATGGCAACTATTTTGGAAGATTACTTTTCCCCTGCTTATTCCAATTGCGAGGGTAATATTATTACTGCAAATACTTGCTTCATATAAAGTTTTTGCTCAAATTATGCTGATAACAGGTGGGGGACCAGGTGCTGCTACGAGGCCTTTAATACAATATATTTACGAGATAGGATTTAAGCAAAATAATTTGGGATATGCTGCATCATTATCCTATGCTTTATTTGTCATACTGTTATTACTCTCTATTGTTCAGTTGAAAGGCAACATTGTGCAAGAGGGGGATCCAAAATGAAGCTTAATACAGAAAAAGTATTTATTCCACCAACAAAATCAAAGAAAAAGGATAAAAAGAATGCCGATTATTTACTTTCTGCATTTTCAATAATAGCAGCTCTTCTCTTTATTATACCGATCATTTGGATGTTTTTCGTATCAATAAAGCCTGAAGGAATAGGAGTAGAAATTGTAATCCATTGGTTTACACCCCCATATACAATGGAGAATTATATGAATATCATTTTCGATACTCCCGTATTACGTTGGTTATGGAATAGCTTTATTATTGCTGTTATTTCAACGGCATTAACACTTTTGGTGACTTCTTTAGCTGCTTTTGCAATCTCGAAGATGAATTTCCGTTATAAAACTTTTATCTATGTTTTTTTTCTAGCAGGATTAATGGTCCCTGGTGAGGCAACAATTATACCACTCTATCAAATTATAAAGGATATGGGTCTATTAGATACGTATACCGGTTTAATAATTCCAGGTATCGCTTCTCCTTTAGGTGTAATTATTTTAAAAAGTTTTTTTGATGGTGTTCCAAAGGAATTAATAGAAAGTGCTAAAATCGATGGTTGTTCACAAATAAGGATTTATTTTAATATTGTTTTACCATTGGCTAAACCAGCTTTAGCGGCTATTGGTATATTTACATTTATTGGATCATGGAATAACTTTTTATGGCCATTCTTGGCAATCATGTCTGAAGACCTGTTTACCCTTCCCGTAGGTATTCCGACATTTAATTCCATCTATTCTATTGATTATGTATTACCGATGACTGTCAATGCTGTTGCGTCACTACCAGTTATTATTGCATTTTTAATTTTTGAGAAACAAATTGTAAAAGGTATAAGTTTTACTGGAATCAAATAATAAGTAGAATTGGGGTAATAATAAAAGGACTCAACAAGTATTCGTGGAGAATATCCAAGACCGCAGTTTGAAAGAGAGGACTGGCTAACATTAAATGGGAAATGGAATTTCGCATTTGACGATGCAAATATAGGAGAAAAAGAAAAGTGGAATCAAACCGGAACATTCAATCAAGAAATTATCGTTCCTTTTACTTATGAAACAAAAGCAAGTGGGATAGAGGATCCATCTTTTCGTCCTTTTGTTTGGTATCAAAAAAACGTTCGTATTCCAGACGAATATGACAATAAAAAAGTAATCTTGAATTTTCAAGCATCCGATTATGTAACAAAGGTCTGGATCAATAGAGAATTATCAGGCACAAATAAAGGAGGTTACATCACCTTTTCCCTTGATGTTACGAATTTTATCGATTACAAAAAAGAAAATCATATCGTTGTGAAGATTGAAGATAGTAATAGTTGCCATCAACCAAGAGGTAAACAAAGGTGGACAAAAGAAAACTTTGGATGCTGGTATGTATAAACGACAGGCATATGGCAGTCTGTATGGTTAGAGTTTTTAAATGAAGCATCCATTGATTCGGTAAAAATGATTCCACATGTTGATATAAATTCTATTGAATTTGAATTTCTATTGGATGCTAATTTGGAACAAAAAGATTATAACTTGCTTACAACTATTTGTTTTGAAAGCAAGTGAAGGAATTTACCATCCTACCTGACCGTAAAAGTAATACTGTAATGATTGACTTAAAAAGTGAGATAAATGAATGGAAAGTGATGTACTGGGGACCCGGTAATCCAAATCTTTATGATGTTACTTTTAAATTGTACGAAGATGAAGTGTTAATAGATATGGTACAGTCTTATTTCGGGATGTGAAAGGTGTCAATTAATAAAGGGAATGTCTTGTTAAATGATGTACCTATTTATCAAAAGCTAATATTAGATCAGGGATATTGGCCAGATACAATGTTAACTCCACCTTCTGAGGAAGCTATATTGGAAGATATAGACAGGATTTTAGAAATGGGTTTTAATGGTGTAAGAAAACATCAGAAAATAGAAGATCAAAGATTCTTATACTGGTGTGATACAGAAGCCGCGGCAAGCTATGAATACTCTGATGAAGCAGTTGAGAATTTTATAAAGAATGGATGCAAATTGTAAAACAAAATTATAATCATCCAAGTATTATTATACATGGGTACCATTCAATGAATCATGGGGAGTAAAAAATATATTCACAGATCAAAAACAATAAAATTTACAGAGTCCATCTATTATTTAACTAAGTCGATAGATAATATGAGACCAGAGGTTATGAATGATGGTTGGGAGCACACAATATCAGATATCATTACCTTACATGATTATGTTTCATATGGTGAAGAATTTATAAGTCGTTATGCAGATAAGGGGAATATTGTAAATAGTGAAATTGCTCATAATAATTTCAAACATGCAATGGCGCGGGTATGAATATAATGGACAACCAATTATCATAAGTGAATATGGGGGAATCGCATTTCAATCAAAGTTAGGTTGGGGATATGGTGATCATGACATCAGAGGAAGATTCCTTGGAACGTTATCAATCTATTACAACAGCAATTATGGAAACTGATTATAAGTGGTTTTTGCTATACTCAAATCACTGATGTCCAACAGGAGGTAAATGGGTTATGGACTGAGGATGAAAGCCTAAAGTGGATATGACAAAAATTTATCAAATAAATAGCTCAGTCAGAAAGCCAAGAAAGAGATAAAGAGTAGAAAACCCTGAAGGAAACCATTTTCCCTTCAGGATTTTTATATTTTATTTTATGCATGTTATTCATGAAAAGCAGTTGTTTATATTATGTTTAGCACATACCTAATTTTTAATTAAAGCATCAAGAATCTATTTTATCTATATAGTAAAATTTCCATTCAATATTCTTATCCCAATTGCCAAAACCTTTGCCGAAGAGGGTTAGTCCACCGACATTTTTAGAATTTTCATTGACGCTACAGGTGATTGTTAAAACATCCAGATCTAAATTTAATGATTGAATGGATTCGTCTGACATATGCTCCCCATCTATGGAAACATTATAGGGTGAAATCCGAATATGTTTTAAGAGACCATATTGACTTGATTTATCACCCCACCATTTCGGTGTATGCTTACCTCGTACGTCTGAAAAATTGCCCGGACATGTCCACGTTCCAATATTTCGACCATTGATGGAGAAGGAGATGTCGGAAGGCCAATTGTTATTTGAGTTGGGAAATTCTGAAGATAATTCCAATGAAACTTCTAAGTATTTTATTTGTTGATCTTTAGTAATGGGATTAGGAATCTTGTATTCTAGAAATCCTTTTGAGATCCAAACCAAGCTAGCATCAACTCTTCTAGAATCAAGAAATACTTTCGACTCATCTAATCCAATTAATTCATTTACTGTGGCAAGGCCGCAAGTAGGATATGCATTGAAATTTGTATACAAACCAACAGGTAGTGAAAGTTCTTTCACATGATAATCAGGAAATAACTTTCTTGGAAAGAGAATATTTAAGCTCTCAATTGCTAATAAAGAAATTTTTTGTAACCCTGATGAATTTCCTGGAACATATTTTGTTTTAATAATTTCGGCTTCTTCCAACTTAAGTATATGCCTAGTAACGATCGAACTAGTAATTCCAAGCGCCTGACTCAGTTCTTTTATATTCATATCTTTTTCCGAAATAAGTTCAATAATTTTTATTCGGGTTCTACTTGCAAGTGCTTCAAATATGTTTAGATTTTCTTGAGAAATATTAATTTGCAATAGATCACCTCTTACAGTAAGAATATAAATCTCCTGTTTATGTACTTTAAAGTACATGTTAATACATTTTCATTACAAATGAAAGCGTTGTATTCACAAGGGATAAAAAAAATAGTAAACTTCCTCGTAAGAACATTGATTTATTTTTTAGTTTAGTTGACTTTTAAATACATCAAAAGAGAGGAGTATTCATTGGCTTAGTCTAGTAAATTTATACATTTCCTAGCTTTACACGTAAAAATCGGGCTGGTTGAATGGATGATCAATAATTTCGTTTTATATACTTAAGCCTATTTTATTGTTTCGGTCATTTCTCTAGCTGCAAATCCAATTTAAAATCGTAGGAGGTTATTATGAATAGGAGCGAATATCCTAGACCACAGTTTTATCGCGAAAAGTGGTTAAATTTGAATGGTGTATGGCAATTTGAATATGACCATGGCAGGAGTGGAATAGAAAGAAAATTCTTTCAAAATGATACATTTTCAGAAATTATTCAAGTTCCATTCTGTCCAGAAAGTGAGCTTTCTGGACTTGGTTACACAGACTTTATGTCTGCGGTTTGGTATAAAAAGCAAATTAATCTACCAGATGAGTGGTTAGACCAACGTGTTCTTTTACATTTTGGTGCTGTTGATTACCATGCATATGTATGGGTGAATGGAGAAAAGGTTGGGGAACATAAGGGCGGTTATACCCCTTTTAATTTTGACATTACGCCATTCTTATCTGGAAAGGAAACAACTATTGTTGTGTGCGCTGAGGATGACAATCGTTCAGGCTTGCAACCTAGAGGGAAGCAAAGCGGTGGATATTATTCTGCAGGCTGTGACTATACAAGAACAACGGGCATTTGGCAGACAGTTTGGATGGAAGTTGTTCCACAGCAATATTTAAAAAATGCTAAATATCTTACTAATCCTAAAGAGGGCATAGTTTGTGTTGATCTTGAAATCGATAATTACAGCAAAGATTTAGAAATTGATTTAAATGCAATATATAAAGGGAGATTAATGGCAAGCCAAACGATCCAAGTTGCAAACACATCTGCACAAGCATTTCTTCAACTATCTGAGGTCCATCTATGGGAACCGGGGTGTGCAGAAATCTATGACTTAACCATTACGCTAAAAAAAGCTGGAAAAGTGATAGATAAGGTGGATAGTTATTTTGGCATGAGATCAGTTTCTATTGAGGAAAAGGCGATATTGATTAATGATAAACCTGTTTTTCAAAGGCTTGTGCTAGATCAAGGATTTTATCCAAAAGGTATTTATACAGCTCCGAGTGATGAAGATTTAAAAAGAGATATTGAAATATCGATGGAGCTTGGATTTAATGGTGCTAGATTGCATGAAAAGATTTTTGACCCACGATATCTTTACTGGGCGGATATGTTGGGATATCTTGTCTGGGGGGAACATGCAAATTGGGGATTAGATATTACAGAGTCAGAAGGACTCGAACGTTTTTTACCGGAATGGATGGAAGCAATCGAAAGGGATTTTAATAGTCCAGCCCTCATTGGTTGGTGTCCGTTTAACGAAACCTGGGATCAAAACGGAACACGACAAAATGATGAAGTGCTGCGGATTACGTATGAGGTTACGAAAAAACTCGATCCTACTAGACCGGTTATTGATACGAGTGGTAATTTCCATGTTGTGACAGATATTTTTGATATTCATGATTACGAACAAGACGTGTCAAAGTTTGCAGCGAAATTCAAAGAGATGGCTGCTGGAGGGGATGCTTACGTCACTTTTCCAGATCGACAACATTATGAAGGCCAGCCATACTTCGTAAGTGAATACGGTGGAATATGGTGGAATCCTGAGGATGAAAGTGGTTGGGGTTATGGAGATAAGCCAGAATCAGAAATAGCTTTCTTAGAAAGATACAGAGGCTTGACGGAAAGTTTGCTTCACAATGAATTCATCTGTGCTTTCTGCTACACGCAATTGTATGATGTTGAGCAAGAAGTGAATGGGTTATATACGTATGATAGAAAGCCGAAATTTGATCCGCAATTGATTCGAGAAATCAACCAACAAACAGCAGCGATAGAAAAGAAACGTATCGAAGTAAAGTAGAGTATTTTTGGTGGAAACATGATTTTTACCAGAATTGCTGCTTTTTATGAAATAAAGATTATCAAAATAAAGAGCCAGGAACCTTATCAAGGGTTTCTGGCTCTTTTATTAGTGCGCACAAAGAAAAAAGTAAATCTGTACTATTTATTAGAAAAGGTTTTAATCAGTGAATCTTTTCCCAGGCAATATCTGGGTGTCACGAAGAAGATCTGTCTTCCTGAGCTTCCATTAAGTGACTTGCGGTAAAAACTTCTATTCCTTGATTGGATTGAAAAAAACAATAAACAGACGAGGACATCCTTATTGGAAAATAGAGTAATTTCTATCTTTCAACGGTAGGATGTCCTCTATTTCTACTAATATACTATTAGTAAACGAAAATACAGTCTGTCTCTTTATATATTATTTTTAAAGTAAAACTAAAAATACATATTCAAACATAAACAAATATAGTATAATGATAAACAAATATAAATAAAGAAAACCGGAGGTAGCTAAATGGTTAAAAACTTATGGGATTCTAATGAAGCATCTACAGTGATTAAGGGAGTAGATGAGCTTGTCTACCGTTCTAACTTAATTGGTTCTGACCGTGCTGTATGTAACTGGGGTGGCGGGAACACATCAATGAAAACGATCGAGAAAGACTTTCGTGGCCGCGATATGGAGGTTATGTGGGTGAAGGGTAGCGGTTCAGATCTCGCAACGATGAAGGCTGCGAATTTTACCGGTTTAAGCATGGAAGATATTCGCCCTTTAATCGAGCTTGAAGGTATGGAAGATGCAGATATGGTTGAGTATTTGTCACATTGTATGATTGATAGTAAACATCCGCGTGCTTCAATTGAGACGTTATTGCATGCTTTTCTGCCATTCAAACATGTGGACCATACACATCCAGATGCGATTATTGGTCTTTGTTGCGCAGATAATGGTCAGGAAATTGCTAAAGAAATTTATGGTGATCGCTTCGTTTGGGTACCATATATTCGTCCTGGCTTTACACTTTCTAAAATGATTGCAGAAGGCGTGAAAAATAACCCTGACGCTGAGCTTGTTTTAATGGAAAAACATGGCCTTGTTACATGGGGAGAAACGTCTGAAGAAACGTATAATAAAACAATTGAAATTATTTCCGAAGCAGAAAACTATATTAATGAACGTATTCAGGAAGATAGAGTCTTTGGCGGCGCAAAATACTCGACACTTTCGGAAGAAGAACGCCACACGGTTCTTGCTGCTATTATGCCGATAATCCGCGGTGCTGTAAGCGATGAGAAAAAGATGATTCTAACATTTGATGATTCAAAAGACGTACTTCAATTCGTTAATAGTTATGATGCACCATCGATATCACAAATTGGTGCAGCGTGTCCAGATCATTTAGTCCATACGAAACGTACGCCGCTGTACATTGACTGGGAACCGCAGGCAAAAGACCTTGAAAGCTTAATTGAAAAAGTAAAAGCAGGAGTAAAGCAGTATAAAGAAGAATATAAAGCATATTTTGAAAGAAATAAACATGATGGCGATAAGATGTTTGAAGCTGCGCCTCGAGTGATCTTAATTCCGGGAATAGGAATGGTGAATTCCGGAAAAAACACAGTAATGGCGAATGTAAGTGGTGGCTTATACCATCGCGCAATTGCTGTAATGAAAGGATCTTCCGCACTTGGCAAATTTGTATCGCTTAGTGAAAATGAGTCTTATAATGTGGAATACTGGCCGCTTGAATTGTATAAATTATCATTGGCCCCAGCAGAAGTGGAGTTTTCTAGAAAAGTAGCATTTATTACTGGGGGAGCCGGCGGAATCGGAAGTGAAACTGCACGTAGATTCGTTTCAGAAGGTGCACATGTCGTGCTTGCTGATTTAAATATTGAAGGCGCGAAAAAAGTGGCTTCAGAAATAAATGAAAAACATGGAGAAGGTCGCGCAGTAGCGGTGCAAATGGACGTTACAAGTGAAGATCAGGTTCAAGCAGCTTTCGCAAAAGCAGCTTTTACATTTGGCGGCGTTGATATTATCGTAAATAATGCTGGTCTTGCTACTTCTAGCCCATTTGACGAAACATCTTTAAAAGAATGGAATTTAAATATAAACGTATTAGGTACTGGCTATTTTCTTGTTGCCCGTGAAGCATTCAAGCAAATGAAAGAGCAGGGAACAGGTGGAAATATGGTGTTTGTCGGCTCGAAAAATTCAGTGTATGCGGGTAAAAATGCGGCGGCATACAGTTCTGTTAAGGCGTTAGAAACGCATCTTGCACGTTGTATCGCGGCAGAAGGTGGAGCGTTTGGTATTCGCGTTAATTCAGTGCTTCCAGATGCGGTGCTTCAAGGCTCAGCTATTTGGGGTTCGAGCTGGCGCGAAGAACGAGCTGCAGCGTACGGTATTGAGCCAGATCAGCTGGAAGATCATTATAAAAAACGGACGACATTGCTTGTCAATATCTATCCAAAAGATATTGCAGACTCAATTGCCTTTTTTGCTTCATCGAAAGCGGATAAAACGACAGGCTGCATGATCACTGTAGATGGTGGTGTCCCGGCAGCATTTACAAGATAATTGTTACTGACTTTCGGCAAAGGTTCGGCCATTGCTAAACCTTTGCTGTAGCAATAAAGGAGTGGAGCGAATGGTACATATCGCTGTTGATATTGGCGCATCGAGCGGTAGATTGGTAGTAGGAGAAATAAAAGATGGTAAAATGAAAATTGAAGAGATTCATAGGTTTGCGAATGGCTTTACAGAAACGGAAGGAATATTATATTGGGATATTGAACACTTATTAACGGAGATTGTCAAAGGTCTAGCAACGGCAAAGTTACTTGGATATGAGACGTGTACAGTTGGGATTGATACGTGGGCTGTTGATTATGTGTTCATTGACAAAAAGGGTAACCGTTTACAAGAAGTAGTTTCCTATCGTGATAAGAGAACTGATAAAACGATTGAAAAAGTTACACCGACCATATCGAAAAAGCTGATTTATGAAAAAACAGGTATTCAGTTTTTGCCTTTTAATACGATTTATCAGTTATTTGAAGAAGATTCAGAATTGATTAAGAAGACGGATAAAATTATGATGGTTCCGGATTATTTAGGTTATCGGCTGACAGGAATAGCGGTCACGGAAGTAACTAATGCTTCTACGATGCAACTTCTAAATGTAGACAAACGCCATTTTGATGATGACTTACTTGATATTATTTCGGTAAAAAAAGAACAATTTGCCGATTTTGCTGAACCGGGACAGGAGCTTGGTTCCTTAAAGAAAGAATGGTTTCCATCATATGATTTACCTGATTGCAAGCTAATTACAGTCGCTTCGCACGATACAGCTTCAGCTGTTGCAGGAACACCTGGAATTGGAGAAGATTGGGCATATTTAAGTAGCGGAACTTGGTCGTTGCTTGGGGTTGAACTAGACAAACCAGTTATTACTCAATTATCCCTTAAAGATAATTATACAAATGAATGGGGAGTGTTTCAGACATATCGCTTTTTGAAAAATATTATGGGAATGTGGATTATCCAAGAAGTTCGTAGGAATTTGCCGGAAGATTATAATTATCCGAAGTTTGTGGAAGAAGCAAAAAAGGTGGAACATTTCCAGCAGTTTATTAATTTTAATGATGATCGGTTTTTAAATCCGCCTAATATGGTCACGGAAATTCAAGCGTACTGTAAAGAAACAAGCCAACCGATCCCAGAAACAGCCGGTGAGTTTGCTGCTTGTATATATGACAATATGGCGATAATTTATGCAATTGCACTAAGTGACCTTGAAGAAATTACTGGGAAAAAGATCGACTGTCTACATATTGTAGGTGGTGGTGCACACAATGAGTTATTGAATCAGTTAACGGCTAATATTAGTGGGAAAACCGCGTATGCCGGACCTACAGAAGCAACAGCAATCGGTAATTTGCTCTTGCAAATGATCGCTGCAAATGAGGTTGCTAACTTGGATGAAGGAAGGCAGTTAGTACACAAATCATTTGATATTAAGCAATATATGCCTGAATTTATTGACAGAAATCAACTGATTAGTAGATTCAGAGAAATGATTGGGAAACAATTTAGTCTGTGAAAGGATGCGATAGTATTGATTAGAAAAGCAAGTATCATGTTTGTTTATAAGGATCAATACGCTGAATATAAACGCCGTCATGATGAGTTATGGCCGGAAATGGAGCAAGAACTAAAAGCGCATGGTGCCCATAATTATTCGATTTTTTTAGAGAGGGAAAGTGGAAAACTATTCGCTTATCTTGAAATACAAAACGAAGAAAAGTGGAAACAAATGTCTGAAACAGTAATTTGCCAAAAATGGTGGGCTTATATGGAACCGCTCATGGAGACAAATTCAGATAACAGTCCAGTCTCAATAGAGTTAGAAGAAGTATTTTATCTAAACTAATAAATCAAAGGAGCGATATTTATGACTGTAAAAAAACAATATGAAGCTGCGAAACAAGCATATGATAAGTGGGGTATTGACGTAGATGCGGTACTTGAAACATTGAAAGGTGTACCAATTTCAATCCATTGCTGGCAAGGTGATGATATTGGTGGCTTTGAAGTGAATCGCGGAGAGCTATCGGGTGGCATTGATGTTACTGGAAATTATCCAGGAAAAGCAACGACAGCCGAGGAGCTTCGAATGGATCTTGAAAAAGCATTATCATTGATTCCGGGACGGCACCGTGTTAATCTACATGCAATTTACGCGGAAACGAATGGTGCAGTGGTGGACCGTGACGAGATTGAACCGAAACACTTTGAAAATTGGGTGAATTGGGCAAAAGAAAATGGACTTGGACTTGATTTTAATCCAACTTTGTTTTCACATGAAAAATCAGAAGATGGATTGACTTTGTCGCATCCTGATCCGAAGATCAGAGAATTTTGGATTAACCATTGCATAAAAAGCCGCAAAATTGGTGAATATTTCGGACGCGAACTTGGCACAGCATGCTTGACAAATATCTGGATCCCTGACGGCTATAAAGATGTACCGAGTGATCGTCTCACACCAAGAAAACGATTGAAGGAATCACTTGATCAGATTTTTGCAGCAGAAGTAAATGAGCATCAAAATATTGATGCCATTGAAAGTAAATTATTCGGAATTGGTTCAGAAGCTTTCGTTGTTGGTTCACATGAATTTTATTATGGATATGCGCTGAAAAATAATAAACTTTGTTTGCTCGATACTGGCCATTTCCATCCGACAGAAACAGTATCCAATAAAATTTCCGCGATGCTTTTATTCAGTGATAAACTAGCGCTGCACGTATCTCGACCTGTGCGTTGGGACAGCGATCATGTGGTTACGCTTGATGATGAGCTTCGTGAAATTGCCTTGGAGATTATTCGCAATGGGGCACTTGATAAAGTGATGATCGGCCTTGATTTCTTTGATGCAAGCATCAACCGCGTTGCAGCTTGGACGATAGGCACACGTAATATGATTAAAGCACTTCTTTACGCTTTACTAACTCCAAATGATTATCTTAAGCAATTGCAGGAAGAAGGTAATTTTACTGAAAGACTGGCACTAATTGAAGAATTTAAAACATATCCGTTTGGTGCTGTATGGGATTATTACTGTGAGCAAATGAATGTGCCGGTGAAAGAAAGCTGGTTAGAAGAAGTTAATAGCTATGAAAAAGAAATACAATCAAAGAGATAGGTAAAAAGCATAAGGCGGCTATAGCAAGGCGTATAAAAACTTTTTAATATTGGTGTACGGAAAAAGCGGCTGAGAAAATCAGTCGCTTTTCATGCCGTTTTGAAAATCAAACTTTTACATTTGTGAAATAAGGTATCACAATTAAAAGGGTATAATTTTTTTACTGAAAAGGAATCAATAATGAAAGGCTATAAAATTAATAATAGTTGTCAGTTTTATACTAGAGTACTATTTGGCTAATTAAGCAAAGCGAGGAGCTTCTTACATATAATTAATTCTTTAGTTAAAATCTTGCTTCTCTGCTTAACTTTTTATAAGTTTTTGCTACAGATGCAATAAGTTTACTTCCTCTCTTAACGCGAAAGAATGAAATAAATCGCCATGTTAACTAAATGGAATGTAGATGCTTGATGTAGGAGAATAGTCTATATCTATGTTACAATACAAACATAATCAAACATAAACAAAGGTTTTAGGAAGGAAGGAAGTTGCATGCTTGCAGCAGAAAGGCATCAAAAAATTGTGGAACTCGTCATCGAGCGATCAAGCATACGCGTGACAGAATTAAGCAAAGTCTTTTCAGTTACGGAGGAAACAATTCGCCGTGATCTTGAAAAACTGGAAAAAGAGAATAAGCTTCAACGTAGTCATGGTGGAGCGGTAAGTGTACAAGATGATCAATCGGAATTGCACTTTTCGGAACGAGTTATTACAAATGTAGAAGAAAAAAAAGCAATTGCATATGAAGCAATGAAAAAAGTGGTAGAAGGTGACCGTATTATACTTGATGCAAGTACAACAGCCTGGTATATGGCGAAAGTATTGCCGAACATGCCACTTACTGTTATTACGAATTCAACTAAAGTTATTATAGAATTAAGTAAAAAAGAAAAAATCGATGTCATATCGACAGGCGGTCGGCTTTTATCGAAATCACTATCATACATTGGCCCACTGGCAGAAAGCTCGATTAATATGTATCACGTGAATAAAACATTTCTATCTTGCAAAGGAATTCACACTGAAGATGGACTAAGTGATTCAAATGAAGGACAAGCATTGCTTAAGAAAAAAATGATCGAACGATCTGATAAAGTCATTCTTATGGTAGATTCAAGCAAGTTTGGTAAACGTGCATTCTCACAAATTGTACCGCTAGAAAAGGTGGATAAACTGATTACAGATAAAAAAGTTGATTTGCAATCTAAGCAATTACTAGAAGAAAAAGGCCTTGTAATCATAATTGCAGATTAAATAAAAGCAATGACAAGTGTAGGTCGATTAAAAAGCATGTTTGAAATACCTCACATCACATTTCTTCAAACAGACCGAAATAGGATTTATATAATAAGGAACAGGATGAACTAAACAGTGAAGGTAGATTCATTCTATGATGCTAAAAATAGAAATATAAAAAGTCGCAGTCGTATTATAGATTTGCGATTTTTTTGTATTTGATTAGGTTGACTAAATGCCTCCTCTATTATGATACATTTTTTTCAATCGATAGTAAACTCGACATAATCGGTAGTAAGGTTCCGTTAATCAGTAGTAATTTCGATTTTCCAGGTCTCTAGACTGAAAAAAATTTAAAAATGAAAAAACATATATTAAGTTAATGTAAAGTATTTTTGATTGCCCTATATGTCTAAAGTACTTCTGAATACATTCCATTCTAAGGGAAAACAGATTTAAAATACATATTTGTATGGAATAAGTAAATTCTATAGCATAAAGGTCCTGAACAAATGGCTAAGAGTAGTAATTTGTTCTCGATTTTAAATATTTACACATCATTTACATGACTTTTATGAAAATTCAATATCCCGATTATATGATGACAGTGTACATATGACGAGGAGGGGAAAAATGAAAACTTCAATTAAAAAGAAAGTAATGGCTGTTGCTGCTGTATCAACTCTAGCTATTGGTACATTGGTAGGTGTTAACTGGTCCACATCGATGGCAGAGGCAAAATCTCAGCAGAATAATGGAAAAGTGAAAAATGTGATATTTATGGTTCCTGATGGTTACTCCGCTTCCTATGCAACAAATTATCGTTGGTATAAAGGAAAAGAATCTACAATGGATTCCATGCTAGTAGGCATGCATCGTACGTATTCTGCAAATACGGAAGTTACGGATTCGGCAGCTGCGGGAACAGCCATGGCTACCGGTGTAAAAACAAATAACGGAATGATCAGTACTTCTCCGGAAGGAAAAAAGTTAAAAACAATTTTACAAGCTGCTGAAGATGATGGTAAATCATCAGGTCTTGTAGCTACATCGACTATTACCCATGCCACTCCAGCTGTATTTGCGTCAAATGTTGCATCCCGTGCAGACGAAGCAAATATCGCACCACAGCTTTTAGAAAATGATGTGGATGTTATTCTTGGTGGGGGTAAAAAGTACTTTCCGGATAACTTGCTAAAAAAGGCAAAAAAAGACGGATATGATATTGTTTCAGAAGGAACAGATTTAAAAAAAGCTAATAAAACCAAGAAACTTATCGGACTCTTCGCTGAAGAAGGCATGGCTCCTGAATTAGATAGGGAGGAAACGAAGCAGCCAAGTTTAGCGGAAATGACAGATACGGCTTTGAACATACTTAATAAAGATAAAGATGGTTTTTTTCTAATGGTTGAAGGCAGTCAAATAGATTGGGCTGGCCACGCTCATGATGCTGCATGGGCAATGAATGATGCACAGGCATTTGAAGCAGCAGTTGAGAAAGCACTAGATTTTGCAAAAAAAGATAAAAATACGCTTATTGTTATTGCAGGTGATCATGATACAGGTGGAATGTCTGTAGGAGGTTACGGTGAATACGATGCAAAAATAGAGGTTTTACGTGATGTCACCGCAACTGGCGATTTTATGGCTAGCCAAATAAACCCTGATAAAAGCAATGTAAAAGAAATAGTTAAGAAGTACACAGCATTGGATGTAACAGATGAGGAAGTAGATAAAGTGAAAACAGCAGACAAACCGAGTATAGCGATTAATGAAATTGTTTCTGAACGTGCACTTGTAGGCTGGACTAGCACTCAGCATACAGGAGTTGATATCCCGTTATATGCATTTGGACCGAGTTCAGAATTATTTGCAGGGTTGCATGAAAACACAGACTTGCCGGATTTGATGGCTAAGGCAATGAAGATAAAGTTTAAACAAACAAAATAAGACAAAATAGAAAAAAGGCTGTTGAGCAGAAACGCTCAACAGCTCTTTTTTGAGGGACTTATTAAAGATATGGCTCTACAATCTTCTTTACACGATCGATACCTTCCCACATGTCACCAGGCCCATCATAAATTAATGTTATGGAACCTTCATAGTTAAAGTTGGCCAATAGATCCAAGCATTTTTGAAATTCTACTGCATCTGGCAAACCATTTGAGTCGAAGTTTGCCTTGGCGTGAACAGATTCACTATATGGTAGGATCGCTGCCAATTCCTCGTATTTATTTTTTCCATTAAAATTTCCGAAGTCTGTAATCATTCGAATGGACTCATGACTATTGTGTAATAAATGGATACAGTTGTTCGAATTTGATGTCAGGGAACGGAAGTTTTCCATCACAATACGGACCCCTTGTTTCTCAGCATATATTGCGAGCTCTTGTAAATGTTGTGCTGATCGCTCTAGTGCTTGCTGATCTTCAGGATCAGAATCTCCAGCAATTACTCTAATCCGTTGTGCACCAACTTCAGCAGCAATAAAAATCCACTCTTTGATGAATTCCAAATCCTTATTACGACGAACTTCGTCATCATTTGAAATATCTCCATAATCCAATAAAAGCGTATGTAAAGTAATATTTGCATGTTTACAGGCTTGGCTTATTTCATTTAAATAGTCTGAGTCAGTGCGCTGAAAATGGAAGTGACAAATTTCCAACGCATTGAATCCTTTGGAAGCCAATGTTTCGGGTAGGTCTTTAAGCTTTATCGTTTCAGGCTGGGCTTTAATTTCGACAACTTGTTTCTTTTCTGCATCATCCCAAACTGTCCAACGAAGAGGTCCAAGGTTTCGGTGTAAGCTCCAAGTACTTATAGAAAGATATGACATATATAACACTCCTTTTTGCATTTTTAGAAGATATTGAACCTTCTTATTATATTCATTATAGCAGTCTACTACTTTCTTTGGTAATCTTTGAATATAATATATTTTACATGGTAATGAACAAAGAAAAGGAAAAGGAAAGGAGGAAAGGAATACATTATGTGGAATATAGATAGATGCATTTGGAATATTAATCATTCGAATCTCCTTCCCTTTAGAATAGTGGAATGGAAAGAATTAAATGGTGGAACTTCCAGCAGTGTATGGAAGTTATTAGGTGATGATAGTCATCATTATGTTTTAAAAAGCAATGAGTACGAGATGATAAAAGCAGAATCGGATTTTTTATTAACATACCAAAATGTTGGGATTTTACCAAAAGTTTTATATGTGGACAATGATCATGAATATTTTATTTACACATACATCTCTGGGAATGTAAGGTCAGTAATGAGCAACAAAAAAGTATTATTAAAGAGACTGGTAAATAAACTAATTACCCAATATAAGCCAACCGCCAAACATAATTGGGGATGGACACAAAGCTTAAGCAAAGATTGGCATTACTATCTTTTGGGAGAGATTGAATCAGCAAAAGAAATTATTGGTACGGCACTAACAGAAGATGATTTTAAACTTGTCAAAAATCTTATTCAAAAAGAAACTAGAATTAATCCTAATGAAGGTTCTTATCTACTGCATGGAGATTGTGGGGTCCATAATTTTTTACAAGTGGATAATAGGCTAGTAGCTGTTATTGATCCGATGCCGCTTGCAGGTCCCTTGATTTATGAACTTGTTTTTGCCTTTTGTTCTTCTCCTGAGCAGCTTACAATGGATGTTATCTACGAAGCGGCCAAAGAGCTTCCTAATTTCAAAAATGATAAAGATCAATTAGTAGAGGAAGTAATTATTGGGCTGTATATACGAATGCTCAGATGTATTTATCATCATCCACAAGATTTACCAGTTTATTTGGAAGCGTGGAAATACTGGACAACACTTAATAGAATATATTAAAAGATAATAAAAAGAAGCGGGGATTGCATAAATGAAAAATCAAAAAATAGTATTTACCGGTGGGGGATCAGCGGGCCATGTAACTCCAAATCTGGCTATTATGGAAGCGTTAAGCGTTGATTGGGACTTACATTATATTGGCTCATTGTCTGGTATTGAAAAAGAAATTATTGAGAATAGTCAAATTCCTTATTATGGGATCTCAAGTGGTAAGCTACGTCGCTACTTGAGTAAAGAAAATATGTTGGATGTAGCAAGGGTCGTAAAAGGAATTTGGCAAGCAAGGAGCCTGCTTAAACAATTAAAACCGAAGTTAGTATTTTCCAAGGGCGGCTTTGTAACGGTTCCAGTCGTTCTGGCCGCAAAGTCGCTTTGTATTCCGGTTTTTCTACATGAAAGTGATATGACGCCTGGACTAGCTAATCGAATTGCAATGAGGTTTTCTGATAAAATATTTACCTCTTTTGAAGAAGCGGCCGATCATTTTCCCAAAAAGAAAACAATGGTAGTAGGTTCGCCAATTCGAAAAGCGCTATTTCAAGGTAATCCTTCGAAAGGAAAGGCATATCTTCATTTTAATAAATATTTACCTATATTAACTATTATGGGTGGTAGCCTTGGTGCTAAAAAAGTTAATGAGGCAGTGCGTAGTTTACTTCCTGATCTAACAAAGTATTTTCAAATTGTGCATATTTGTGGAAAAAATCAGACGGACAGTAAATATGCCAGACTTGCAGGGTATCAACAATTTGAATATATATCAGGAGAATTAGCCGATATTTTATCCACTACTGATATGGTGCTGACAAGAGGGGGATCAAACGCGATCTTTGAGTTTTTATCGCTTCGAATCCCGATGCTGATTATTCCTTTACCGAAATCACAGAGCAGAGGCGACCAGATTTTAAACGCCATTTCTTTTCGTGAAAAGGGTTATGCATTAATGCTTGAAGAAGAGATGTTAACGAGTGATGTACTCTTTCAACAATTAATCGCTCTTCAAAAACAAAGCGAGCAGATGGTGGACGTAATGAGAGATTCTATAGCTAGCGAGGCAGTTAAGATCATTGTAGAAGCAATTGAGGAAACGAAAAAAGGGTACTGAACAAGAAAAGATAAATGAAATTTGATTATTATAATGTGTGTTCAAAAAGGTGCCAAATTATAAACAAGTAGTTCGGTCGTGACTTGCACACGACGTGAGCGATCTTAACAGAGGTTCCTCTTTCTAAACAGAGGCCTTTTCTTTAGGAAGAAATTTGCCGTTTATCATTTGGTGTTGAACATCCTCTTATATTGACGAGATAAGAAATAATAATTTATGCTATAATAGAGCAAATAATGGAGGTGATATCAGTGACGGATGAAAAATTAGATAGACTATTTGAAGTGATGATTGAATTTAAAAAGGAATTTAGTGATTTTAAAAAAGAATTCTATGAGTTTAAAGATGAAATGTATTTATTTAAATCAGAAATGTATAGTTTTAGAGATGAAGCGTATAAGCGATTTGACGGTGATTTATTAGCGATGCGTCAATGGGGCAATGAAAAGGAGATTAATCGTATCAAAAAAACGATGGGATTATGATAACCACCGCCTAAGTGTCATAATTACCCCCAATTACCCCCAATTACCCCCAATTACCCACGAGATTTTTATCCTCACTCAAAATCCAGCACAGGATGATATATTACAAATAAAAAGTGCCGAACTTAATGGCTCTTTTTTGTGTTCGATCAAAACTTTGGTATGTATAATATTCAACCTTTATAGTAATCACCAATGAATGAAAGATGCTCTGTTATTTTTTCCTCTCAACTAGAATGTTGTAGGGCATACAGATCATATAATGTTCGTAAAATTAGTGTATAATTATCCTATCTAGTAATAAATATGGAGTTGAATAAATATTAAAACTATATCTGATATTGCTAAAATCGCTGGAGTAGCCAAAAGCACTGTTTCCCGTTATTTGAACGGAGGATCTGTAAGTGGTGCAACAAAAAAAAAGCTTGAAAAGGTTATTAACGAGACAGGATATATTCCGAATCCATTTGCACAAAGTTTGAAAGCCAAAAAAACAAATATGATTGGTACGATTGTGCCGCGTTTGGATTCATACGCTACTTCTCATACCCTAATTGGTATAGATGAGCAGCTAAAAGCACAAAATTATCAAATGATCATCGCCAATACAAGTCAAAGTATAGAACGTGAAATCGAAAGCATTTATCATTTTGCTAATCAAAAAGTCGATGCTATTATTTTATTAGCAACGGTGATTACAGAAGCCCATATAAAGGCATTTGAAGTTGCTCGAACTCCTGTAATAATGATTGGTCAAGAGCATGAAAAGTTTCACTGTGTAATCCATGATGATTATGGGGCTGGGTTTGAAATAGGTAATTATTTGCTTGCAAAAGGTCATAGAAAAATTGCATATCTAGGAGTTACTGAAAATGATATTGCGGTTGGTGTAAAACGAAAACAAGGTTTCTTCAATGCAATGAAGAGTCGACAACACTGCGAAGTAAAATACTTCGAGACAGGTTTTAGCATTCATTCCGCTATCATGGAAGCTACTTCTATTTTAGATGAATATGATCCAACCATCTTTGTATGTGCGACGGATAATATTGCTTTAGGTGTATGTAAAGTAGTTTACCAAAAAGGATATAAAATACCTGCGGACATTTCTGTTACAGGTTTTGGTGGTTATGAAATAACGGAGGTGATTCATCCAAGTTTAACAACAGTACAATTTTATTATAAAGAAGCTGGAGAAAAGGCTGCTAAAATGATAATTGAGTTACTACAAGATAAAGAAGTTCCAAAGTTATCAATATCAAAATTTAAAATTATTGAACGAGAAAGCGTTGACAGTTTATAATGTCCGGTTTATAATTCTACTGTAACCGTTTCAAGTAGTTAAATATAACCGGATTCATCTTATTTTTTTGCTAAAAAATGGAACCGGTTCTAACAATATATTTTTTTATACCTTATTGGAACCGGTTCCGAAAAATATTGAAGAAATGAAAGGTGATATGTATGAATTATCAAGCTATTGCTCAAAAGATTCTCGATGCATTAGGCGGTAAAGAAAATGTTTCGGCTGGCGCTCACTGTGCTACTCGTTTACGCCTTGTTTTGAATGATGAGGAAAAGATCGATCAAGCTAAGTTAGAAAATATGGATGTTGTCAAAGGAACATTTTCCACTGGAGGACAATTTCAAATCATCATTGGATCTGGAACAGTAAATGAAGTTTTTAAGGAATTTGCTATTCTTGCAGGTTTATCTGAAATGTCTACTAAGGATATTAAGGATGCTGGTTCAAAGAAATTGAATCCAATGCAACAGTTCGTTAAAATGCTCTCAGATATTTTCGTTCCAATCATTCCAGCTATTGTTGCTGGAGGATTGTTAATGGGGATCAATAATATACTAACGGCCTCAGATTTATTTATTAAAGGGAAATCTTTAATAGATGCATATCCCCAAATGGCGGATTTAGCAGCATTAATTAATACATTTGCGAATGCAGCTTTTGTTTTTCTGCCAATTTTAATAGGTTTTTCTGCAACACAACGGTTTGGAGGTAATGCATATCTGGGAGCAGCATTAGGTATGTTGATGGTTCACCCTGATTTATTGAATGGTTGGGGATATGGTGGCGCTTTAGTTAGCGGGGAAATTCCGGTATGGAAGATATTTGGATTTGAAATAGAAAAGATTGGCTACCAAGGTACTGTACTTCCTGTTCTTGCTGCATCCTATATTTTAGCTAAAATAGAAACTTCTTTGAGAAAGATTGTTCCATCTGCGCTTGATAATCTATTAACACCGTTATTAAGTATTTTTGTCACTGGTATTTTAACATTTACTTTAGTTGGTCCGATTACTCGTACTGCGGGAAATTTATTAACAGACGGAATTGTTTGGGCATATGACACAACTGGGGTTATCGGTGGTACAATTTTTGGATTAGTGTATGCTCCTATCGTTATTACTGGTATGCATCATAGCTTTATCGCAGTTGAAACACAGTTATTGGCGGACATTGCTAAAACGGGGGGATCGTTCCTCTTTGCTATAGCGGCGATGTCAAACATAGCACAAGGTGCGTCTACACTTGCTGTTCTAAAGATAACCAAAGATAAAAAATTGAAAGGTACCGCTTCTGCTGCAGGTATTTCAGCACTACTTGGTATTACCGAACCGGCAATGTTTGGTATAAACCTAAGGTTAAGATATCCATTTATTGGAGCTATTATTGGATCGGCCATTGGATCCGGATTTGTTACCTTATTCAAGGTAAAGGCAGTTGCGATGGGAGCAGCCGGACTACCTGGTATTATTTCCATTAATCCGCTATCGTTTATTCCATATATTATCGGCATGGCTATCGCTTTTGCAGTCGCATTTACGATGACGATTATTTTAGCAAAACGTGAAGCTAAAAAAGCAATATAAGGGAATGGTCAAATACCCCTGTAAAAACGGCTCTTACATGTCATTGTTGTTGTCAGCTCGCTTATAGTCCTTGCGTAAGAATAGGATCTTGTTGCGTCTTTTTAGATCTATTTGGAACATTCACTATAAGTATCTAAATATAATAGGGGAATCGCCAAATGGTTCTACTATGTTTCGATTATGGAGGTTTGTTTTACAATGGAATGGACTCGAAAACAAAGATATACAAAAATAGAAGAAGTCACTGAAAAAGAACTTCATGAACTAACGATCAAGGTGGAAAATTGTCCATGGAGGCAGGAGTTTCATGTTCAGCCTGAAACGGGATTACTAAATGATCCAAATGGATTTTCCTTTTATAATGGGGAGTACCATTTATTTTATCAATGGTTTCCACTTGGACCGGTTCATGGATTAAAGTATTGGTATCATACTAAATCTAAAGATCTGGTTCATTGGGAAAATGTCGGCATCGCAATTAAGCCTGATAATAAATTTGATAGCCATGGTGCCTATTCGGGGAGTGCGATAGAACATGAGGAAAAGCTTTATCTTATGTATACCGGCAATACTCGTCTTGATGATTGGCAAAGGCATCCTTATCAATGTATGGCTGTAATGGATCAAAATGGAGGGATATTAAAAATCGATAAACCGGTCATCGCGGATGTTCCAAAAGGGTATACCGACCATTTTAGGGATCCAAGTATTTGGGAAGATGAAGGAATATATTATGCTTTGATAGGTGCACAACGGCAAAATGAAACAGGTTGCGTTTTATTGTATCGTTCGTTCAATATCATAGATTGGTATTTTGAGGGTGAAGTAAAGACAGGATTAAATGACTTTGGTTATATGTGGGAATGTCCAAATTACTTTGAAAAGGATAATCAAGGGGTGCTTATTTTTTCTCCACAGGGCATAGAGCCTTACGGGGATAAGTATCAAAATATATTTCAGTCAGGTTATGTAATTGGAGATTTACTAGATCTGAAAGAAAAAAGCTTTTCACACGGTGAATTTTATGAATTAGATAGGGGCTTTGATTTTTATGCTCCGCAAACAATGGAAGATCCAGAAGGTCGTCGTATTTTAGTAGGGTGGATGGGATTGCCAGAAATTAATTATCCGACTGATCAAAATGGCTGGGCCCATTGCTTAACACTACCAAGGGAACTTACTATTCAAAATGGCAAACTAATTCAACAGCCAATAAAGGAACTTCAAACGCTTCGTAAACAGAAATTCAGTGTGGAAGATTCACTTGTAAATGAAAAAAAAATGTACAATGACATGAAGGGCAGAACATATGAATTAATTTGTGAAGTTGACATGGAAGATGCTTTAGAGTTTGGAATAGAGTTTCGTGCAAATGAACAAGATAAAACAGTCGTTAAATATGACGCAAGATCGAAAAAAATTGTTTTAGACCGTACGTTGTCTGGAGAGATTTTTGGCTCAACCTATGGAACAATGAGAAAATGTGAGCTGGATTCTAAAAAAATCAAATTTCATTTATTTGTAGACAAATCTTCAGTAGAAATTTTTATTAATGATGGAGAGGCAGTTTTTACAGCTCGTATTTTTCCGAATCAAAGCGCTAATTACATTCGCTTTTATTCTAAAGGAGGTAGTGTTTCCTTTAATGCGGAGAAATGGGATATCTAGTTCTTTTTATAGAAAGTGTAGTATGAATATATCTGAAATCCTAGAAAGATAGTGTTTCTTTTTTTGTCAAAGGGAACCATTTATTTATATAATCGTATTAGATTGTAATAGGTAGCAGTTATATTTGTAAACTAGTTTTTTATAAAAATAGGAGTTGAGTGAGTATGCAAGTATTTATTATAACTGGGGCATCTAAGGGTATTGGTTTAGCACTGTGTAAGGTTTTAATGGATGAAGACAATATACTGATTTGTGTTGCACGTACGAAAAATGAAGAACTTCTTCAACTTGCGAAAGAGAAAAAATGCCACGTCATCTTTTACGAAAATAATTTAGCTGATTCAAAGGGTATCAAGAATTTAATGGAGACAATGATTGATCATCTGCCAGAGCACATTAATTCGGCCACGCTTATTAATAATGCTGGAGTAGTGGATCCAATTGGACGGACAGAAGATAATGACCCGCTCGTGATCATGGAAAATATCGCAATCAATTTGACGGCGCCAATGATCTTAAGTTCTGTATTTATAAAAAAGTTACATAATCACCCTATTACCAAAAAAATCATTAATATTTCATCTGGTGCAGGACGTAAAACGTACACTAGTTGGAGCAGTTATTGTGCTAGTAAGTCGGGACTTGATCATTATACAAGAGTTGTTTCGGAGGAGCAGAAGACAAATCCTTTTGGGGTGAAAATCATTTCAATTGCACCAGGAATAATTGATACTGGAATGCAAGAAAAAATTCGTGAGACAAACGAAAAGGATTTTGAATTGGTTGAACAATTTATCGGTTATAAGAAGAATGGTCATCTTAGTTCACCAGAGGAAACGGCCAGCAAGCTTGTACAAATGATCGAAAGTGAAACATTCAATGACCTAGATGCAATCGTTGATTTGCGGAACTTTTAGTATGGTGTGGGGTAGGACATTAAAAGGTGAAAAGAGATCGTTTCTTAACTAAAGATTGGAAGACCATGACACATATATATAGGGTGGATCCAAATCAAATGTTGGATACACCCTTTCCTCATTTAGTTTTAAATTTTCTATTATAATGTGTTAATGTTAATAAAGGAAAGATGTATTGGTAACTATGATAGTGGATGTAGAAAGCTCCACCCATCCCTTGTCCAACAGGGTAACTTTTAGTCCAATCATTTTTATTATATGACTCTAGAATGTAGGAAATGCCGGCGTTAATTTCTGGTGTTGGTTTGTCAGCCACTGATATGAGCGCGTCTAATGCCCATGCTGTTTGAGTTATATTGCTAGAACCAAGAGGGATGTAATGTTTATGAAGATCACTTTTGCTAGATTCACCCCAACCACCGTCTTTATTTTGTATTTTTTGAAGCCAATGAACCGCTTTTTTGATCGCCTTTGTCTGCGGGTTTATCCCAGAAGCGCTCAGGCCGGTGACGGCCGCCCAAGTTCCATAAATGTAACAAATACCCCAGCGCCCATACCATGATCCATCTTTTTCTTGATTATTAAATAGCCAATTTACTCCGCGTTTTATTACCTCATGATTTTTTGGGAAATTCGTGTAGCTGCCTAGGAACTCTAGTGTTCTTCCAGTCAAATCAGCACTGCTTGAATCAGTAAGTAGAAATCTACCACCCTCCATTGGTAATAAATTCACCCATTTTTTATCGACATTCTTTTCAAAGGCAGCCCATCCACCATCATCATTTTGCATAGAGAAAATCCATTGAATCCCTCTATCCCAAGCTTGATGAAATTGGGGATCAGTCTGGACTAGATGCGATATAGTCCTAAGTGATGCGGTTGTATCATCTACGTCGGGATTGATCATATTAATATGTGAAAATCCCCAGCCCCCAGGTAGAACGCCAGGATTATGAAGTGCCCAATCCCCATATTTATAGTGTTGGTGCTTTAATAAATACCGATTTGCTTTTGCGATTACTGGATCAAAAGTTGGTACCCCTGCATTTATAAGCGCATAGCTAATAAGAGACGTATTCCAGACTGATGCTGTTGTATATTGCATGTGTGTGTTGCCATTAATTTCACATTTCATTGCCTTTAAACCATCAATTGCATGTAAAATCACTGGGTCATTTTTAGAATGCCCAAGAGAAAGGAGGGCAAAGATCATTAAAAAGGTAGAACTAAAATAGCTATAAAGTGTTCCGTCTACTTCAATATGATTATACATATATTGTTTTGTACGATCGATTGCTAAAGAATGAATGTGTTGAGGTAAACTAAACAGACTTTTTATCCCATCACTTATGAGTGAAAATAATTGTTTTGATTCACGGGTTTCTTTCCAAATGAAAAAGTCTTTTTCTCTAGAAATAAATATATCAGTGAGAGTAGGGCTCTTTTTCGTTTTTTTACTAAATTTTTTATCAGCTATAATCATAATCGGAGCGAGATTAGCTCTTCCAAATACAGAAATATCATAAAAGTTTACAGGGAAAGTAAGTGGTAACAGGATCAACTCAGCTAGGCTGGGCAAATGGGAAGGCCAAGGAATTTGCCCTGTGATTGCAAGCATTATTTTTGTGAACAGATGTGACTTTTCAAGCCCACCACTTGCAAGAATAAATTTTTTTGCTGCCCGTAATCGCTTATCATCATTTGTTAAATGTCCAGAATAAAGAATGGCATAATAGGCCTCAATTGTAGCGGAAACATTCCCGCCTTCTTCATCACGAAATAGTTTCCACGTTCCATTTTTGTCCTGCTTGCTTAATATCCTCTCGGTTAGTTTTAATATCAACTCTTCATCATTTATTTCGAGTGTCCTTAATAAAATAATCATATAGGCATCTGTGGCAATTCCTGTTTCAAAAGGGTAGTCCCATGAACCATCAAGTGTTTGTGCTTCTTTGAGCTTTTGAATCAAATGCTCAGTTGCATGCTTAGTTCGATGTATCATTGCTACACCATCCCCTCTAAAATTACTTTCCTACATATTCATATTCCTGCATGAATAAATAATTCTTGGTGGAGGTGATTGGAAATCTTTTTATTAAAAAAGTTGTGCAAGAATTTGCGGCTTCCAGCGGATTTACAAGCTATTAAATCCGAGTTAAAGAAAAAGCAACATATATCTAGTCATGAGCAAGTAGTATTATCCAAAGAAGATAAAGAACTTCTTCAACAAATTAAGAAAACAACAATACAGTCAAATACCAATAATGTGACAAGAACGGAAGCATACTTATACTTTTATCTTCAGTATCCCGAAATACATTGGGCTTTTCTAGGCCATATGGTATCGAGAAACGGTGGCTGGAATATGACAGATTTAAAAGGAGAACATCTTTCTAGATTAATGACCAATAAAACAAGAGTAGCTTTTTTTTCCTTTTTGGAAAGGGGGAACTGGCTTATTTTTCAAGATGTATATCCCCAATTTTTATTGTACTCAGAATGTAAGAAGAAAAGACGGAATTTATTCTATTTGTTACCATTTCTAAATGTTTCCGTATTTATGGAAGTGATTTGGAATCAATTTTGGAAAAAGCAAAACTGTTATTATCTTGCTATCGCACTTGTTATTAATGAACAAAGTTACTTGGAGAAAAGAATCGTACAAAATCCTCTTTATAAGAAGGAGGTATTTCAAACACTCGAGTTTATATTGCAAGATATACTATCTTTCAATCATATTTTGTTTCCATATGAAGCTAGTGGGAGATCGCCCCTTATTGGTTTAACGCTTCATCAATTCGGTTCCGTTCACGAACGGATTTCACTTGGAAAAAAACTATATCATTTACTTTTTCATTCGAGTGAACGATACGAAAAGGTATTGCATTGGGCAATTACTCATCCACATACAGGCTCAAGGAAAGACTATTGGCCTGCCATTTTTAATAATGTAAACGAAGGGGTACCAGGGAAGGGTTTGAATCGTCGGCTAATAGGATGTCAGCTACAAAAGGGCGCAAATAAGTTATACAGTCCAAGGCTAGAACATGCATGGAAAAATATAGATCAAGCAATTGCAGAACCTGGAGATTGGTTTAATGACTCGGGAATTGTCATATATTTAGAAGAAGAAACAGTCGCCCTAAAAGGTGATATTATGGAGGAGTATTGTGAAACACTTGAAAATCTTGAACTTGTGGCAATGGCTAAAAAAGCAATTTCCACTTAATCTTATTCACACCATTTTATTCGCAACCTTATTAGGAACATATTTAGATCTTTATTTTGTAGGAAAAGGTATTTATGAATTTCCAATTCGACCTTTTTCAGATATATTTACTATTAATATTGTCTTCACTTTATTAGGACTTCCTATTTTAACATTGTTATTTCTAATAATAATGAACAAACTGAGCAGATTGAATCGATTTATATATATTTTTTTGTTTAGTTTTGCTGTTCCAACGATTGAGGGGAACTCGGAACGTCTGGGTTTCTTTCAACATAGCGACAGTTGGAAACATATCTATTCTTTCTTTGGTTATTTTTTATTCTTTATCGTCGTCTGGAAAGTTTATAAATGGAACAAGATAGGTAGTAAGTAGTGGGTGAAAGGCATCTTGGTTTTGAGAGTAACCACCAGTTTATACCCGACATTTTTTAAGTCGATAAAATGATGTCCTATAAGTAATTAGCTTATAGGACATTTTTTGGCTGAATATAATGTTTACTTGATTTACTTACTGTGTTTAGTTCTATTAACCAGCAAGAAGTGAACTTTTTTATATAATCACTTATTCTCTTGGTGTTCTCGTGTAGGAGAGAACACGTCGGATTGACCCAAACTGTGGAAATTTCGACGGGTCGATATCTTTTAGATGAAGTCCATATGGCACTTAACGATCACTTCTTCTTTTATTTTTTTTGGGGTCTTTTTCATTTGTTGCTCTTTGTGGCTCGATATCCATGCCCATTTCTTCCTTCATGTCTTGTTCAACGGAATTATTAGCTTCTGTTTGATCTTTTTTATTCATGATTTAGTTCCTCCTTTTCAAATCTATTTTTAAGATTCCCAGAAAGTGTAGAAAAAATAAGTAAACTGAAAACTATTGATAATATTGAAGTATATATAAATTTAATATAACTTTTTTCCTATGGTAAAATATTCATGTTTCATCTATCCTAGTTAATGGCTGTGCACTATTCGTGCAGGACTGGGAAGGGGGTAGAATTATGCAACAAGAAATATATACTGAGAATTTAATACATAAAAATGAGAAAAAATATTTTGCCCTTGTTTTAACAATCAGCATAATAGCTTATTTAGCTTTACTTATAAGTATCATTGGCATTTTTATTATTGTCGGCTTGTTTTTAATATCGATGTTTTTTCATGCAATTATGATGGGCCATATTAGATCAAATGCAGTTAAATTAAGTGAGCAGCAGTTTCCAGAAATTTACCAAAAAACAAGGGGATTATCTGCTAAGATGGAACTTCCGTACACTCCAGACATTTATGTAGCTGAATCAGGTGGAACACTTAACGCGTTTGCTACACGTTTTTTTGGAAGGAATATGGTTATATTGTATTCAGAAATATTCGAGCTACATAAAAAGGGAGGAGAAGAGGAACTTACTTTTGTTATAGCTCATGAATTAGCACATATTAAGCGAAGGCATCTATCGAAAATGATGTTTATCTTACCTGCAATGTGGCTGCCTGTTGTAGGGGAGCTATACTTACGTGCATGTGAATATACTTGTGATAGGTATGCTGCTCATTATGTTGGAAACACGGAAGCCGCAAAGAATGGCTTAATGATTTTAGCGGTAGGAAAAGAACTATACCGAGATGTAAATCGCTTAGCGTATGTGGATCAACTTGAAGCGGAACGAGGCTTTTTTGTTTGGTTAAGTGAAATATTATCTACTCATCCACCATTACCCAAAAGAATCCGTGAAATCGGTATATACTTTCAAGATGAAGAATTTATTTCATATATCAATAAATCATCAAACAAGGTCTGGCTATGGGTAACCGCTGGGTTGATTTCATTTGTACTCCTTTCTGCTGGTGGCATTTATGGCATAGGAAAACTGGTTTCTTTTGTTGAGACGATGGAAACAAGTGATTTATTAGAAGATGATATTGTTTACGACGAAGGTGAAGAAGTGAAAACGCCTGATATAATCAATGCGGTCGCAAATAATGATATGGATGAAATAATAAAGTTAGTAGAAGAAGGACGGGACATAGAAGCGCAAGATGCTAACGGAAATACTGCATTAAATTGGGCAGTATTAGACGGAAATGGTACTATTGCCTACTATTTATTAAAAGCTGGAGCAGACCCAAATCAGGAATTATATTATGGTACTACCCCAGTTATGACTGCCGCAGAGCGTGCAAACACGGAGATGTTAACTATCTTATTAAATGCAGATGGGGATCCGAATGTGGCTGATACTGATGGGTGGACATCCTTATATTATGGGGTGCAAGGTGGAAGTGTAGAAGTAGTGCAATTGTTACTACAAACAGGAGCAAATCCGCAGGTTACTGACACTGACGATATGACACCGTTAATGTATGCTATCCAATATGGCATGCATGATATATCGGATATATTGAAAAGACAAAATAAATAAATACTTGAGGAGTGGGAGAATGGTTACAAATCCAGCAGGCTTTTGGGTTAGATTAGGTGCTTTTATTCTTGATGGACTAATTATTGGAATACCTTTGGCAATTTTAGGATTTCTCGTTACTGGAGGGGTGGAAAATAATTCAATTACTAGTTCTTTAGGTTATGCATATACACTGATATTACCAATTGTTTGGTTTGGTTATACAATTGGTAAGAAGATTTGTGGCATTCGAATCGTCAAGGTAAATGGCGAAAAACTTGGTGTTGGTGCTATGTTACTGCGGACATTTGTTGCAGGAATTATTTATGGGATTACATTTGGTATTGCAGGAATTATCACAGCCTTTATGATTGGACTCCGTAAAGATAAAAGAGCAATTCATGACCTGATTGCAGGGACCTATGTTACATATGAAAAACCGTGAAACCAAAAAACAGAGAGAAAAAACCATTTTTAGTTGAAAAGGGATTCCTTAAAGGTAAAGGCCGCTCAAAAGGAGTAATCTTTACCTATAGGGGATACCCTTTTTTTGAAAAGTTCAGTGGGTAACATATTTAGTATAGTTTGAATGGAGTTTGTAAATAAATAGAATCTATTCAGAAAAGTTTGATCTGAATAATTATACATAAATACTTCTTTTTATTAATAAAATAATCCTGAAATAGTTGTATTTCATATGAAAATAAGCTAATATATTTATAATGAATACATCTAAGAGGAGATATTATTAATGAAACTTACATTAAAAAAATCACTGTTTTCATTTATTGCTGTCAGTGCTTTAGCTTTACTTTTGTCAGCTTGCGGAACAAATAACGGTACATCGGATAATGAATCAGGATCAAATGAAAAGAAAGTGTTAAATGTCGGTACGGAAGCAACATTTGCACCATTTGAATTTATGGATAAAGGTAAGATGACTGGCTTTGATGTGGACTTACTTAATGCCTTAGCGGAAGAGGCTGGCTACGAAGTGAAAATGGAAAACACCGGTTGGGATGCAATGTTTGCAGGTTTACAAAGCAAGCAATTGGACATTGGTATTGCAGGTATTACTATTGACAAAGAAAGAAAAAAGACCTATGACTTTTCAGTACCTTATTTTGAATCAATTAGTATGATCGCATTTAAAGATGGTATAGAAATACAGAATGCAGAAGATTTAAAAGGTAAGAAAATCGGTGTTCAAAACGGAACAACAGGACAATTTTCAGCAGAAGCAATTGTTGGAGAAAATTCTTCTGATATTTCCAAGTATGAAACAGCAGCCCTCATGTTTCAAGCCTTACAAAGTGGAAATGTGGAAGCAGTAGTAACAGATATTGCAGTTGCTTTAGAATACGAGAAAAATAATCCTGACAGTGGTGTCCATACAGTTGTAGACAAAGAGCAGTTTGAAGCGGAGTATTATGGTATTGCTTTTCCTAAAGGCAGCGAAATTAAAGATGATTTTAACAAAGCGTTAAACACACTGCTTGAAAATGGGAAATACGTAGAAATTTATAAAAAGTGGTTTAATAATGAAGAACCAAATATTGAGGCATTACAAAACGCAGCAAAATAATTATTGGAAAATGACTTATTTAGTTTTACTTTCCAATTAATATGGGAAATGAATAACATAAGCGGCTGTCCATTTTAGGATAAAACCTATGGGTGGCCGTTTTTATTGAGGAGAGGGGTGGAAATGCTATGAACATTAGATTTGATATTATTGTTGATTATTTGCCATTATTTTTAAAAGGAACATTATTGACTCTTGGGTTGGCGTTAGCGGGGGTGTTGATCGGTCTAGCTTTTGGTTTGGTGATCGGTCTCGGAAAGATGTCAACCAATGCTTGGGTTCGCTTTCCATTTGTCTGGTACGTAAACATTTTTCGGGGCACACCATTTCTTGTCCAAATTTTACTCATTCATTTTGGTATCGTTCCATTATTTATGTCGCCAGCGAATCCAATCGTATCAGCAATTATTGCGTTGTCTCTAAATTCAGCTGCGTATATTGCGGAAATTTTTCGCGCCGGTATTCAATCCATCGATAAAGGACAAACGGAGGCAGCTCGATCTTTAGGTATGAGTCAAATGCAGGCAATGAAATTAGTCATTTTACCCCAAGCCGTAAAACGAATGATACCGCCACTTGGTAATGAGTTTATAGTATTATTAAAAGAAACGTCGCTTGCTGCAATTATCGCAGCACCCGAGCTAATGTATTGGGGACGTGCTGCAGGTGGACAATATCTACGCGTTTGGGAACCATACATTACAGTTGCATTGATTTATCTTGTATTAACATTATCGTTAACATACTTGATGGATTATATTGAAAGGAGAATGAAAACAGTATGATCTCCGTTAAAAATCTAAAAAAATCCTTCGGTACGAACGAAGTATTAAAGGATATTTCAGTTGAAGTAAAACCGCAGGAAGTAGTCGTCGTTATTGGACCATCAGGATCAGGAAAATCAACATTTATTCGTTGTTTAAATTTACTTGAATCTGTCACAGGTGGTAATGTAATAGTAACTGGAAAAGATTTAACAGATAAAAAAACAGACATTAATGATATACGAAAAAATGTAGGCATGGTATTTCAGCATTTTAATTTATTTCCGCATAAAACAATACTCGAAAATATTACGCTTGCACCGATTAATGTAAGGGGATTGAAAAAGCCAGAGGCCGAGGAAAAAGCATTAGAACTGCTAGCAAAAGTAGGACTCTCGGATAAAGCATACGAATATCCGAATTCACTTTCCGGTGGGCAAAAGCAACGTGTAGCAATTGCTCGTGCTCTTGCAATGGAACCAAAGGTTTTGCTTTTCGATGAGCCAACTTCAGCGTTAGATCCTGAAATGGTTGGTGAAGTGCTTGAAGTGATTAAGCAGCTTGCGAGAGAAGGAATGACAATGATTGTCGTTACACATGAAATGGGCTTTGCCCGAGAAGTTGGCGATCGTGTTATATTTATGGATAACGGTTATATTGTAGAAGAAAATGAACCAGTAAAACTTTTCTCCAATCCTCAGCACGAACGGACACAAGCATTTTTAAGTAAAATTTTATAAAAGTGATGTCCTTATTCATCGATGTGCTATTGAGTTGGGCATTTGCTAAGGAACTAGTGTAAATTATTGTGGAATACTCACTCGTATGTGATGTGACATCGTTCATCGTATACAGACATCCTCTAGCGCAGGCGGAACGTACAGCATTATGATGGTTTAAGATTGAATAGGGGTTAAAAATAAAAATTTCTTTATAAAAATAGATTTGAAATACTGATACATGTTATTTTGGCGTCTATTAAGACGCTTCTTTTAAGTGGAATAATTTGAAAATTGCCTCGTTTCATGTCATGCTAAGGTTGAACAACGTTGTTAATAAGGAAGCGATAAAATGACAAATTTGGCTTTTATATTTTTGGAGATTATTCTCCCAGTTTTTATTTTGATTGCAATAGGTGTGCTATTGCAAATAAAATTCAAGCTTGATTTATATACGTTGGCAAAAATTAATATTTATTATTTAAGTCCAGCTTTAATTTTTAGCAAGCTATATGAAAGTTCTTTTTCATTAAAGATATTCTTCGGTGTTATTGCTTTTACATCTATATTTGTGCTTATTTTATATTTTTTAAGTTCAATATTAGGAAAAGTAATGAAACTAGGAAAAAATCAAAATATGACGTTCTCACATAGCATCATGTTCTACAACTCGGGAAATTATGGTATTCCTGTGAATGATCTTGTATTTAAGCAAGATCCACTTGCCATGTCCATTCAAATTGCTGTGATGGCTTTTCAAAATACTTTATTATTCTCTTATGGAGTATTTGCATTAAACTCTATAAATACTGGGAAAATAAAAGCATTGCTAGCCTATTTTAAAATGCCCTTGTTTTATGCGATGCTCCTAGGAATATGTTTTAATTTATTTGATGTAAATCTCCCTATTTCGATCATCACTCCGATACAATATGTATCGAATTCTTTGATAGCGATTGCATTATTAACATTAGGGGCACAAATTGCTAATTTAAAATTGAAATTTACATATGCTCCACTCTATGTAAGTATTGTTTCTCGTTTATTGATTGGACCTTTTATTGCATTCTTACTTATCAAGCTATTCGGGATTGAAGGAATGGTAGCGCAAGCACTTTTCATCTCAACAGCAATGCCAACTTCTGTAAATAGTTCAATTATCGCACAGGAGTATAATAATGAACCTGAGTTTGCAGCACAAACAGTAGTTACATCAACATTTTTCAGCTCTATTACGTTAACAATTGTTATTTATTTGGCACTAAGGCTATTCTAAAGTGTCAAATTTAGACTAATTACAAAACTTTTTTTGTGGAATGATAATAAATTCTGTCAGTTCCTGCTATATTGGGATATTATATAAATAGGCGACTTTTTATTTTCCAAGACTAAATAATACTAGTAAATAGTTTTAGAAAGAAGTGGGCATGAGTGAAAAAAAGTTTAAAAGCAATATTAGCACCTATGAGCAATTCAGAAAAGATCAAGTACATTTGGCATTATTATAGAATACATATAATAGTTACAATACTACTAATACTTGTCGTAGTTTTTAGCATCAACAGTATTAGAAATAAAAAGGATACGATGATGAATTTAATGGTCGTAGGAGAATTAATAAACACGGAAGAAATTAGTGAGTTAAGGAAAGCGCTTAATGAAGACCTATTAAATCCAAAAGAGCAAGAATCGGCTGAAATTAGTGTGCAAGAAGTTATGTATTCTGTAAACGATATGAATCCACAAATGCAGGCAGGTTTACAGAAGATGGCTGCAGAACTTTCCGCGGGATATGTTGATATTCTACTTGTGGAGAAAAGTTTTTTTGATGAGATGAATAAAGATGATCAATTGTTAGATATTCAACAATTATATGGTAAGCCATTGCCAGTCGCGGAAGATGATGTACATTTTGCGCAAGATAAAGATAATATGGCCACTGGTATAAATGTTGCTGCAATAAAGCAATTAAAAGATGTCATTTTGGATGAAAATATTGTAATGTGTATACCGGCTAATACAAAAAACATGAAGTTTATTACTAGATACTTGCAATATAGTTTAAAATAATACGATCAAACCTTACTTTAGAAGGAAAAAAGGGAAATGTCATAGAGGTAAAGTATTTAAAACTGGGGGGAATTACGATGCAAATGGGTGGCCTCATGGGAGGATTTTATAAAATATCCGAATGGATATGGAGATTTTTTTATATTAATATTTTATGGATCGCCTTTTTAATTCCGGGATTGTTCATTTTTGGCTTTTTTCCGTCAACTGCTGCAATGTTTGCAGTTATACGTAAGTGGGTGCAGGGAGAAACTGATATTCCGGTATTTAAGACATTTTGGGCATCATATAAAGCCGAATTCATAAAAAGTAATCTACTTGGGCTTGTTATGGCCATAGTGGGATATATTCTAATTATCGATCTGAAATTCATTCAAGCAAGTACAAGTAATTTTGTTAGTTTACTTCATATTCCTTTAATAGCCGTATTATTTATATTTGGGTTAGTTTTATTATATATATTTCCAGTATTTGTTCATTACGATGTAAAGCTATGGCAAGTTATAAAAAATTCATTTCTCCTAATGATTATGTTTCCTATTAATACTATTATGATGGCAATTATCAGTTACCTCATTTATTTTATTATGCTGAAGGTTCCTGGGTTGATCCCAATCTTTGGTTTTAGTATTATTGCATTTGCATTATCATGGGGCGCAAAAATTACATTTACTAAAATCGAACTAAAAGAAGAACAAAGAATACTTAAAGAAAATGAGCAAAATATGACTGATACTGTATAAATAATTGGAAACTAAAAAAAATATATTAAAAGAAAGCAGGTATAGCAGATTCTATACTTGCTTTCTTTTTTTCGAAATGTGTTGCTTTTCTTTATAAATATCAGTATATTCCTATATTAGGCAATGCATCTATTAAAATGAAGGAGGAAAACAAATGATTCATGAAGATATGAAGAAAATTGTTTATGGAGGCGATTACAATCCGGAGCAATGGCCTGAGGAAATTTGGCATGAGGATATGAGGATTGTAAAGCTTGCTGATATTGATATTATGTCGGTAAATATTTTTGCATGGGCGATGGTTCAACCGGATGAAAATACATATGATTTCACGCAACTTGATCAAGTAATGGATCTGCTTTATGAAAATAATATATATGCGTCATTAGCCACAAGTACAGCTGCACATCCAGCTTGGATGGCTAAAAGATATCCTGATATTTTACGTGTTGACTTTGATGGAAGGAAAAGGAAGTTTGGTTTGCGCCATAATTCCTGTCCAAACAGTCCAACATATCGTAAATATGCAGCAATGCTTGTGGAAAAAATCGCCCAAAGATATGAGCATCATCCAGCACTAGCTGTTTGGCATGTATCAAACGAGTATGGGGGCGATTGCTATTGTGACAACTGTGAAAGAGCATTCAGAGTTTGGTTGAAAGCAAAATATAAGACACTTGATGTTTTGAACAAGGCCTGGAATACAAGGTTTTGGGGTCACCTCTTTTATGATTGGGATGAGATTGTACTACCGAATAATTTGAGTGAACATCTTGGCACAGATACATTTACGGCTTTTCAAGGAATTTCGCTCGATTATCGCCGCTTTAATTCCGATAGTATGCTAGATTGTTTTAAGTTGGAATATGACATTATTAAAAAGTATACACCGGATGTGAAAATTACAACGAATTTAATGGGACCATATAAGCCACTAGATTATCAAAAATGGGCAAAGTATATGGATATTGTCTCTTGGGATAACTATCCTGACCTTGGTGCGCCAATGAGCAAGGTAGCAATGAATCATGATCTTATGCGTGGCTTGAAACAAGGTGAGCCGTTTATGTTGATGGAACAAACGCCAAGTGTGACGAACTGGCTGCCATATAACTCATTAAAAAGACCAGGAGTAATGCGTCTTTGGAGTTATCAATCAATTGCTCATGGAGCCGATGCGGTGATGTTTTTCCAAATACGTCGTTCTATTGGTGCCTGTGAAAAATATCATGGTGCTGTAATTGATCATGTTGGACATGAGCATACTCGCGTATTTCGTGAAGTCGCTACACTTGGCAAAGAACTGACACTACTAAAAGATAAAGTTGTTGATGCCCGAACAAATGCTAAAGTTGCGATTATATTTGATTGGGATAATTGGTGGGCTGTTGAACTTTCAAGTGGACCGAGTCGGGACTTAAAATATTATGATGAAGTATGGAAATATTATCAGGCATTTTATGAACAAAATATTTCTGTAGATATCATCAGTGTTGAAGATCCCATAGATGGCTATTCGGTTGTGGTTGCACCGGTTTTATACATGACGAAAACCGGACATGCAAAGAGAATCGAAGAATTTGTTGAAGGCGGAGGAACATTTGTAACAACATTTTTCAGTGGGATTGTAAATGAGCATGATCTAGTAATTACTGGCGGCTATCCAGGTGAATTAAGAAAACTACTCGGAATATGGGTGGAAGAAATTGACGCATTACCACCAGGGAAAACAAATGAAATTATTATGGATTCAAATGTAAATGGTTTTAAGAAGACTTATACTTGTTCATTGCTTTGTGATATTCTTCATTTGGAAGGTGCGGATGCGATTGCTACGTATGGCCAAGACTTCTATCAAGGAACACCTGTGATAACTAAAAACAAGTATGGTAATGGGACAGCATGGTATGTTGCCACTAGCATGGATGATGCATTTATGAATGATTTTGTTGAACAACTCAGTAAAGAAAATAACATTAAATCAATTCTCGGACAAAAAGCACCAGTCGGTGTTGAAGTGACAGTAAGAGAAAAAGATCAACAATCGATCATTTTTATCTTGAATCACAATGAGCATCAAGAAACTTTATCATTGAAAGGTGCATATACAAATTTATTAACGAAAGAGCATGTGAGTCAGCAATTAATTATTGAAGCTAGGGATGTAATTGTATTAACAAATTAATATTTGCTAGAAACATCAAGTAGTGAGCCTTGTTGTTACACTTCTAATTTTAGAGGAAAAGATGCCTTTAATGTATCAATACCAAGAGGAAATACCGAAACTAGACATTCGGGTGCAAGCATAAACAATTATCCGTTCAGATTGGGGATTTAGCAATGGAACATTAAAAACTTTTTCAAATCAGAAGTTTGGTAGAAGTCTACATTTATTTACTGAATTGTGCGAATTGTTATATTGTTATAGGTAAACGGGGATGTATCAACATTTTGATGGAGATGTTCTTTATCCATTCGGTCATGGATTTCGTATTCGAATTTTATATATCATGATCATTCATTGTCGGAATCAGCCATCGCTGTATATTAAGATGAAAATCAGGTGTGGACAATAATGAAGGCACTAAAGCTATTAAATTTGAAATTTTTTCACCCTTAGTGTTGAAAGTTCCCTTTAAAGTTAGTGAATATTCACTCAATTGAAAAGAATAAACGAACCTTTCGAAAATGTGAAGGTTCGTTTTCTATATGTTTTTTATTACAAAATGGGAGTATTTTATGAAGGCATATGTCATCCGTAAATTTAATGATCTTAAATTAAAGAATAAATTAATGTTTTCATTTGTCGGAGTGATTTTTCTTCCAATATTAATTGTCGGTATTTTTTTAACGCAAGAGTTGAGAAAAATGGCGTTAAATGATGCATTGGAAGTAACGCAAATGAATGTTGAACGAGTAAAGAAGCGAACAGATGAGTTGCTAAAAATACCAATTTACATTTCCAATAACTTGCAATTCGACGCTAGGTTAAAGAGCTTAGCTAATGAGGAATACGATTCAATATATGATGTAGTAAATGCATATAATAATTATAAAGACTTCCAATACTACGAGGAACTTTATCCTATAGTCGATCATATTTATTTTTACATGGATAACCCCTCTATGCTAAATAATTGGTCCTTTTTACCTTTAGACGATAAAGTTAAAAATGAAAATTGGTATCAAGACGCAGATAAGGCGAATGGTTTGGTTAAGTGGAATTATATGACTAATCCAACGCAAGGAAGTGAGAAGCAATTAAGCCTCGTAAGGAAAATGAATTTCTGGGATTATAAAACTTCCGGGATACTTGTTATTACAATTGATCAAGCGCAATTAAATTTGATTCTAGACCAAGAATCCTCCATAACTGTGATTACTGATGAAAACAATCACGTTGTAGCGACTAATAATCAAGATTTGATAGGAATGGAGATTGCAGGATTAATTGATTCCACATTTACTACAGATCAATTGCCAATTACGATTGAAGGTAAAGTAAATGGTGAGCCTTCTCAAATTATTGTCGACTATTTATTAACAGAAGCGAGTGGTAATCAATTAAAAGTTATTTCCGTTGTTTCAACAGAGCATATTGTGAAGGATGCCAACCGTTTAAGCCTACTTGGAGTAACAATTACGGCTATTGCTGTATTCATGGCATTTTTATTAATTTCAGGTGTATCATGGCTATTGGCAAAACGACTCTCAAATTTAAGCGAAAAAATTAGTCATGTT